>JAZKAP010000004.1:0-115412 GCA_040389085.1 Pseudomonadota bacterium | reverse complement strand
AGCGAGTTCGAGCCCGGCCCCGGCTGGACCGAGCACCGCAGGTTGCCCCCGTAGCGCAAGCGAAGGGGGACGCAGACAGCAGGGTCGCCTTTCTTTTGCTTCCTTTTCTTTGGCGAGACAAAGAAAAGGGAGTTGCCGCCGGGCAACCCCCGGCTTGCTGGCCAACCACCAAAGCTATCCACACCAAAAAACCAATCACCCTCAGCCAGATATTCACAACGATAGAGTCCCCACCCCAAACCCGCAGCAGAACCAGGCTCCCCCGGCAGTTACCATGTCGCCACAACAACACTGCCGGCAGCCTGATGCCGAGGAGGGAAATTCATGCAACGTATCGTCATCGTCGGCGGCGGCGCAGGCGGGCTGGCGCTGGCCACGCAACTGGGCAAACGTCTGGGCAAAAAGGGCCAGGCCGAAATCACGCTGGTGGACGCCGCGCGCACCCATGTGTGGAAGCCGCTGCTGCACCAGCTGGCGGCCGGCAGTTTTGACACCCACGCCGAGGAGATCGAGTACCTGGCCCAGGCACGCTGGAACCATTTCAAGTTCCGCCTCGGCCGCCTGGAGGGCGTGGACCGTGCCGCCAAAACCCTGCAGCTGGCCGCCAGCTACGACGAGGCCGGGCGCGAGATCACGCCGGCGCAGCAGCTCGGCTACGACACGCTGGTGATTGCCGTGGGCAGCCAGACCAACGACTTCGGCACACTGGGCGCGGCCGAACACACGATCAAGCTGGACAGCCCGCAGGCGGCCAAACGTTTCAACGACCGCCTGATCAATGCCTGCATACGCGCCCAGACCGTGCCGCGCAGTGCTGGCAGCGGGCGCCTGACCGTGGCCATCGTCGGTGGTGGCGCCACCGGGGTGGAGCTCGCAGCCGAGCTCCATGCCTCGGCCAAGGTGCTGGCCAACTTCGGCTTCGACCACATCCACCCGGAAAAAGACCTGCAGATCGTGCTGGTCGAGGCCGCGCCGCGCCTGCTCGCGCAACTGCCCGAGCGCCTGAGCGACGCGGCCCTGCGCGAGTTGCGCAAGCTCGCCATCGAGGTGCATACCAATGAACGGGTGGTGGAGGTCACCGCGGACAGCCTGAAAATGGCGAGCGGCAAGGTGATCTCCTCTAGCCTCTCGGTCTGGGCGGCCGGCGTGAAGGCGGCGGACTTCCTGAAAAACCTGGGCGGCGAGGCACCCCTGGAGACCAACCGGCTCAACCAGCTCGTTGTCAGCGGCAACCTGCAGACCACGGACGCCAGCATCTACGCCTTCGGCGACTGCGCCGCCTGCCAGCAGCCCGACGGCACCTGGGTGCCGCCGCGGGCGCAGGCCGCCTACCAGCAGGCCATGTACCTGGTCAAGGCGCTGCCGCGGCTGCAGCGCGGCGAGCCGGTCTCCCCCTTTGTCTTCAGGGACCAGGGCTCGCTGGTGTCGCTGTCGGAGTATTCGTCGGTCGGCAGCCTGATGGGCAGCCTGACCAAGGGCAGCTTCTTCATCGAGGGGCAACTCGCCAAGATCATGTACTGGGCGCTGCACAAACAGCACCAGCTGGCGCTGGGCGGCTGGAAAAAAACCGCCCTGATCACGCTGTCGGAAATGATTGACCGCACCTATCGTCCGCGCATCAAGTTGCACTGATAATCAGACCACACCCCCATCAACCCACCGGAGAACACCATGGCAAAAGGACAGCAAAACAAGGACAAGATGGTCAAGAAGCCCAAGAAGGACACGGCACCCCCGAAAGCGGTGTCGCCCGATGCGGTGCGTCCGACCGTGGTCACGCAAGTCCCCCTGCGCGGCAAGCTGAAAAACAAATAAGGCAGTGCCCTCTTTACCAGCCAGGGCCGCGGAACCGGCTTTGCCGGGCCGCAGGCGCAGCGCCCCCTCGGGGGGCAGCGAAGTACACGAAGTGACGAGCGTGGGGGCTCCATGACAGATCCGTTGCACGGCGTCACGCTGGAAGCCATGGTCACCGCCCTGTCGGACCACTATGGGTGGGAGGAACTCGGCCAGCGCATCGCGATCCGCTGTTTCACCTTCGAACCCAGCGTGCCGTCCAGCCTGAAGTTCCTGCGCAAGACCCCGTGGGCCCGGGACAAGGTCGAAAGCCTTTACCTCTTCATGCTGCGCGAACAGCGGCGTGCCGCCCCGACCGTGCACAACTTCCCGCCACCCAAAAGCTAGACAGCCATCGGGTTGGCGAACAGCAGCATCATGGCCACGCCGACACCGATCAGGAAGTTGGCATCGATCAGGCCCGCCAGCAAAAACATCTTGACCTGCAGCGGCTCCATCAGTTCGGGCTGGCGCACCGACCCTTCGATGAAACGGCCGCCCATCACGCCTATGCCCAGGCAGGCGCCAATCGCGCCCAGGCCGATCATCAAACCACATGCAATCGAAATGGCACCTGCATCACTCATGATTTTTCTCCTTCAAGGTACTTGCTGATGGAGTCATCATGAATGCAGGTCGGCCGCAAATCCATGACCTCGCAGGTAATGGCGGTGCGAGTGGCTTCGACCTCGTCCATGCCGATGCCGCGCTGCTGGTGCTGGCCAAACCCGCCGGCCTGCTGGCGGTGCCGGGCAAGGGCGAGGACAAGCAGGACTGCCTGAGCAGCCGCGTTCAGGCGCGCTATCCCGACGCGCTGGTGGTGCACCGTCTCGACATGGCGACCTCGGGCCTGATGTTGATGGCGCGCAGCATCAGCACCCAGCGTGCCCTGGGCGCGCTGTTCGAACGCCGCGAGATCCACAAACGTTATGTCGCCGTGGTCGATGGCCGGCCCACGGCCACACCCGGTGCCGGTCCCGGGGGCTGGAGCCTGATCGACCTGCCCATCGTGGTGGACTGGCCGCGCCGGCCGCTGCGCATCATCGACGCCGAACGCGGAAAGGCCAGCCAGACGCGCTGGCGGGCCGTGGCGTTTGACGCGCCCAGCCAAAGCACCCGCGTGGAACTCGAGCCCGTCACCGGCCGCTCGCACCAGCTGCGTGTGCACCTGCAGGCCCTGGGTCACCCGATTCTGGGCGACAGACTGTATGCACCGGCGGACGTGCAGGCCCGCGCGCCCCGGCTGCTGCTGCATGCCTGCGCGCTGGGTTTTGTGCACCCGGTCAGCGGCCTGCCCCTGCAGTTCGACAACCCCGCGCCCTTCTGACGCCTTCGGACAAACCGATGCCGGGCCGGAACTTCAGCGCCTGCTTCGCATCCCATGCTGATCACCGGAGACCTTCGATGCGCCCTGCCTCACCACCCCTTTCCCTCGCCGCCGTGCTGCGCCGCCGCACCGTAGCGGCTGCCCTGGTGGCGGCGCCTGCGCTGTGGCTGGGCTCGCGCGCCCAGCCGGCCGCCAGCCGCCGCGCCACACCGGCGCAAACCGAAGGACCGTATTACCCGGTGGTCCTGCCCCGGGACAGCGACCATGACCTGCTGCGCAACGGTACGCTGACTTATTCCGAGGGGCAAAGCGCCTGGGTCGAGGGCAGCGTCAGCGACCTGGCCGGCAAACCCGTGGCCGGCGCGCAGGTGGAGATCTGGCAATGCGACCACGCCGGCCACTACCACCACCCCGGCGACGGCGACCGGGCCGATCGCCGCTTCCAGGGCTTTGGACGCGTGACGGTGGACGCCGACGGTCGCTACCGCTTTCGCACCCTGCGCCCGGTGGCCTATGCCGGGCGTACACCGCACATCCACGTCAAGGTCAAACTCGGCCAGCGGGAACTGCTGACCACCCAGCTGTATGTGGCCGGCGACCCCGGCAATCCACGCGACTTCCTGTGGCGCAGCCTGGGCGAGGCGGACCGGGCGGCCCTGACCGTGCCCTTTGCGCCGGGCAGCGACGGCCTGAAGGCCCGCTTTCCCATCGTGCTGGCCGCCTGAACCGCCGGGACACGGGTCAGCGTCACCGTTTGTCGGTAATATCGCCAGTCATGACCCAACACCTTTTTATCCTGACCGGCGCCTCCCGCGGCATGGGCCTGGCCATGGCGCGCAAGCTGCTCATGCCGGGCAACACCCTGCTGTGCATTTCACGCAAGGCCAATGAGACGCTGGCCGCGCAGGCCAAAGTCGCCGGCATACCGCTGCAGCAGTGGACGCTGGACCTGGCGCGAAGCGCGGACGCCAGTGCGCGGCTCGAGCAATGGCTGCGCGAGCAGGCCCACGCCGGTTTCTCCAGCGCCGTGCTGATCAACAATGCCGGCATGATTCCGCGCATCGGCCCGCTCAGCGATGCCGATGCCGACGACCTGCGCCTGGGGCTGCGTGTCGGCCTGGAAGCGCCCATGCAACTGACCGCGGCTTTTTTGCGCGCCACCGAAAGCTGGCCGGCGCGCCGCAAGGTGCTCAATATTTCGTCGGGGCTGGGACGCAAGGCCATGGCCTCGCAGTCCATCTATTGCGCGGCCAAGGCCGGCATGGACCACTTCACGCGTTGTGTGGCGCTCGAAGAAGCACTCAAGCCCAACGGCGCGGCCGTCTGCTCGCTCGCGCCTGGCGTGATCGACACCGACATGCAGGTTCAGCTGCGCAGCGCCGACGCGTCGGCCTTTCCCGACCAGCACAACTTCATCAGCCTCAAGGACAAGGGCCAGCTGACGTCGCCGGACGAAGCCGCCGCGCGCATCCTGGCCTACCTGGCCCGGCCGGACTTTGGCAGCCAGCCGGTGGCCGACGTGCGCGACTGATTCCAGAACGCTACGGCTTTGATAGCTGCTTACGCTTTCAAGCCATTGGCTGAGGGCCTATTTCGTTCGCAAGCTCTCGGCGGGAATTTTTTCGGCGTCACGCTGCGTCTGTGGTCCGCTTGGGACAGTAGGCGCAACTCCCCACTCCCTCCCCCCGCCCCTCCCTCGCCCCGCTGGGCGATGGCGGGGAGCTTCATTTGGCCGCGTGTGCTGCGCTCGCGTGCAAACATGACGGCCGCTTGAGTCCGCCCTGACGCGCTTTGCGCGTCAGGTCTCCCCGCACCCGATCCCGAACCCGCTTTCGTTTCCCCCACCCGTCGGGCTGGGCCGAGGAGCGCAGGCAAAAGCGGATCAGGGCTCGCGATTGTCTGAGCGAAGCGAGTTCGAGCGAGACCCCGCTTTTGTCGAGCACCGCAGGTTGCCTGGAGCGAAGCGGAAGGACCCAGACCATCGGGTCGCCTTTCTTTTCCTCAGGTTTCTTTGACGAAGCAAAGAAAAGTAAGTCGCCCGCCGGGGCGAGTCCCGGCTTGCTGAAAGACCCACAGCCGCGCAAGCTTGCACAGGTTTCGAAAAGCTCAGCCTGAAAGATAAATCGCTATAAATTCAATAGCTGTTTGCGCTCACCAGACGGGGGCTATAGCCCGATTTGATGCAGAAAACCGGTGAAATCGGGCAACCGCCCGAGCGAAGAACTCAGTCCCGCACCACCAGAATCGGCAAGTGGGCATGCGCCAGCACCTGCGCTGCGACGCTGCCGAGCACGAGTTTTTCAAGACCGCGGCGCCCGTGCGAACCCAGCACGATCAGGTCGGCGCCGACCGCGCTGGCGGTCTCCAGAATCCCGCGGTAAATCGCATGGCCTTCGATGATGGAGGCCTTGACCGTCACACCCGCCGCCTCCAGCACCTGCGCGGCGCCCTGGAGGGCTTCGTTGGCTTCCGCCGTGGCCGCCCCGAGGTACTGGGCCTGGCCGTAGGCGAAATCGGTGCCGACCCCGCTGAAGGCGTAGGGATCAATCACGTAGATCACCGTCACCGTGCTTTTGAAAGCCTGGGCCAGCCCGCAGGCCTTCTCGACCGCCATCATCGAGGTGGACGAGCCGTCGACCGGCAGCAGGATGTGTTTGAACATGATCAGGCTTCCTTCAGAAAAACGCACTCAGGCCGGGGCTTCAGGGTTCGATCTTCACACCCTTCCAGAAAGCCACATGGCCCTTGATGTTGTCGGCCTCGGGTTTCGGGTCGGGGTAATACCAGGCGGCGTCGGTGTTCATTTCGCCATTGACCAGCAGCGAGTAGTAGCTGGCCTGCCCTTTCCACGCACACATGGTGTGGTGGTTGCTGAAGGTGATGTAGTCGCGGTTGAGCGAACTTTCGGGGAAATAGTGGTTGCCTTCGAGCACCACGGTGTCGTCGCTTTGCGCAATCACTGCGCCGTTCCAGATAGCCTTCATGTCGCTTCTTTCATGGGTTGCCGGGGTCCGCCGTCGGCGGAGGGGGAAAAGGAGAAAAAGGGGAAAGGGGGTTGCCTGCCAACAATCTTCGCACACTCTGCAGGGAATGCGAGGCCGGCCGGAAAAAGGAAAAAGACAAAAAGACAAAAAGAAAAGCGTGATGGTCACCCATCACGCTTTGACGCAGTTCTGTACGGGATCACGCCGCCGCAGCGGCGCCCCATCAAGCCATGCGCAGGTTGTTGCCTTCAACAATCACGCGGGATCCGACGGGAATCGAGCTGGACACTTCCACGGTGCGGACCGAACCGTCGTTCATGCGCACGCGCACCTGGTAGACGGTGACCTTCTTCATGTTTTTCTCGATCTGGTTGCCGGCAAACGCACCGCCGGCGGCGCCTAGCACCGTCATGGCCGTCTTGCCGCTGCCGCCGCCCACCTGGTTGCCCAACAGGCCGCCCACCACGCCGCCCGCAACGGTGCCCAGGCCGACGGTGGTGTTGCCCACGGCCACGCCATTGACCTCGCCCTGGCGCTGCACGGCCGTCACGGCTTCGACCGTGCCGCAATCGGCACAGACCACGGGCTTGGGTGCCGGTGCCTGGGCCACGACCGCAGGCCGCGGCTGGACGACCGGTTTGGCCGGTGCAGGGCGGGTCGTGGTGGTTGTGGTGCTGGTCGTGTTGTTGCTGGCCAGCTTGGCAGCTGTGCTGGACTGCGTTGTGGGGGCCTGGGCCTCGGTGCCGCCCGGCTGCGCATCCGAGCGGTTGACCACCAGCGCGGCGGCGAGCGCCATCACCGTGACCCCGAGCACGGCCACAATCGCAATCAGCGATTTGCTGTGCTGCATGCGTTGAGAGAAAGCGGGCTGGCTGCCGGGGGTGGCTGGTGTCTGGTTATTTGTATCCATGATGGGTACTCCTTGGTTGAGCCTCAGTTGTAACCAACTCATGTGAACGCGGATGTAGGACGACGTGACATTCGTAAGGGAAGGTTAGCGCGACCCATCTGAAAGTGTGCGTTATTGCGCACTTGCGAACAGCTTCACCCGCGGCTCACCGCGGCTTGACCTGCGCTTTACACGCCGCCGTGCGGGTGGGTCGGATCAATCCACAACACCTGCTCGGGCTTTTCGGCCGGCGCAATATCGAGGTTGATGGCCACCGCCTCGCCGTCGCTGCGGCAGAGCACACACTCGAGCAGCTCGGTCGGACTCGCGTTGATTTCCTGGTGCGGCACATAGGGCGGCACATAGATGAAGTCCCCCGGGCCCGCCTCGGCGGTGAACTCCAGGTGTTCACCCCAGCGCATGCGGGCACGGCCCCTGACGACATAGATCACGCTTTCCAGATGGCCGTGGTGGTGCGCACCGGTCTTGGCGTTGGCATGGATGGTGACGGTGCCGGCCCAGAGTTTTTGCGCACCGACGCGGGCGAAATTGATGGCCGCCTTGCGGTCCATGCCGGGCGTGGACGGCACATTGCCGTCGAGCTGGCCACCGGGGATCACGCGCACGCCGTCGTGTTTCCAGTCGGTGCCTTCAGGCGCGTGGTTATGCCCGTGGGGATGGCTGTGGCCGGTGTCGTGGCTCATGGTTTGTCTCCGGAAAAACCTGTTTTCTAGTCCAGCAGGGCAGCGTACACCAGGCTGCGAAACAGCGGCCGGTAGTGGTCGCGCTGGTTGGGCGCCTGGATCATCAGCACGGCATACAGGTCTTCGGCCGGGTCCACAAAAAACGTGGTGCCGGCGATGCCGCCCCAGTAGTACAGCCCTTTCGAGCCGGGCACGGACGCGATGCCGGTGGCGGTACGCACGGCAAAACCGAGGCCGAAGCCATAACCGGGCGGCAACACGTCTCCCGTGACGGGAATGGCGCCCAGGTGGTCGGCGGTCATGAAGTCCACGGTGCGCGAACCGAGCAGGCGCACGCCATCGAGTTCGCCGCGGTTGCGCATGAACTGCAGAAAACGCGCGTAGTCCATGGCCGTGGACAACAGGCCACCGCCGCCGCTTTCCATGGCCGCGACGCGGCGCGGCTCCAGCACGCGCATCGGCACGCCGCCGTCCGGGTCATGGGCAAAGGGCTCGGCAATACGCGGGTGATCGGTCTCGGCCACCGAAAAACCGGTGTCGTGCATGCCCAGGGGAATGAAGATGTTGCGACGCAGGTACTCGCCCAGGGTCAGTCCGCTGAGCACTTCGACCAGCCGCCCCAGCACGTCCGTCGCGCGGCTGTATTCCCAGACGCTACCGGGCTGGTACATCAGGGGCAAACCGGCCAGCACCCCGGAAAACTCCGCGTTGCTGCGCTCGCGCGAGCCCATCTGCAGCTTGCCGTACTGGCGCTGCACCTCGGCGCTTCCCAAAAATTCATAGGTCAGGCCGGCCGTGTGGCGCAGCAGGTCCTGCACGGTGGCGGGCCGGCGCAGGTCTTCCAGTTCGACCTTGCCCTCCCGCTCCACCGCGACCTTCTGGTTCGCAAATTCCGGCAGGTGCCTGGCCACCGGGTCGCTGAGCAGCAGCCTGCCCTGCTCCACAAGCATCATCACCGCGACCGACACCACGGGTTTGGTCATGGAGTAGATGCGGAAAATCGAATCGCGGGTCATCGGGCTGCCTGCGGCCGGGTCCTGCCGGCCCAGGCTCTCGAACAGGGCAACCTTGCCGCGGCGCGCCACCAGCGCCACCGCGCCGGGCAGTCGCCCACCATCGATGTCGGCCTGCAGCACGGCCAGCAGGCGCTGAAGGCGGTCAGGGCACAGGCCGACCTCGGCAGGCGCTGCAAAAGCCAGTTCGGTCATGGCTGGCCGCCTCAGGCGCCGTAACGCTGACGCGCCAGCGCCGCACCCTGGGCCAGCGCCTGCAGCTTCTTCAGGGCCACCTCGCGGTCCATGGGCGCCAGGCCGCAGTTGGTGCAGGGCAGCAGGCGGTCCTTCGGCACGTACTTGAGGGCTTCGCCAATGGTGTCGGCCACTTGCTCGGGCGTTTCAATCTCGTCGCTCGCCACGTCGATCACACCGACCATCACGTCCTTGCCTTCGAGCAGGGCCATCAGGTGCGGCGGCACGTGCGAGTGGTAACACTCGAGGCTGACCTGCTGGATGCTGCTTTTGGCCAGCGCGGGAAACACCGCCTCGTACTGGCGCCATTCCTGGCCCAGGGTTTCCTTCCAGTCGGTGTTGGCCTTGATGCCGTAGCCGTAACAGATGTGGACCGCCGTCGTGCAGGTCAGGCCCTGCGCGGCACGCTCGAGTGCCTTCACGCCCCAGTCGGCGGCGTCTTTCATGTAGACGTTGAAGGCCGGTTCGTCGAACTGGATGATGTCCACGCCGTCGGCCTGCAGCGCCAGCGCTTCCTGGTTCAGCAGCTCGGCAAACGCCATGGCCATCTTCACGCGGTCGCCATAAAACTGGTCGGCCACGGTATCGACGATCGTCATCGGGCCGGGCAAGGTGAACTTGATCTTTTTCGTCGTGTGCGCGCGCAGCAGTTGCGCCTCGGCCGCATGCACCCGCCCCTTGAGTTTGAGCGCCGACACCACCTGCGGCACCATGGCGTCGTAGCGGTTGTTGCGTATGCCCATCTTGACCTTGTGCTCGAAATCGATGCCTTCGACCTGCTCGAGAAAGCCGTGCACGAAATGCTGGCGCGACTGCTCGCCGTCACCAATGACGTCCAGGCCGGCATCCTCCTGCGCCTTGATCCACAGCAGCGTGGCGTCAGCCTTGGCCTGGGCCAGTTCGGCGCCTTCGGCCTTCCACTGCGGCCAGAGTTTGTGGGTTTCCGACAGCCAGGCGGGTTTGGGCAGGCTGCCGGCAATGGTGGCGCTGAACAGGGGGGAAGTCATGGTGGGGTCCTCGGGTTGTTGTCTCATGGGGTTGTTGTCTGATCGCGTGATGGGCTCAGGCCGGAGCAGTGCCCAACGCCTGCGCCAGCAATTCATAGGAGCGGCGGCGTGCCACCGGGTCGTGCGTCCAGGTGATGACCACCAGCTCCTCGACCTGCAGGCTGTCGGAGAGCGCACGCAGCTTGGCGGCGACCTGCCCGGCACTGCCCACCAGCGCCGTGCGCCGCAGCCGGTCGGCCTCGGCCTGATCGGCCGCGCTGTAGGGCCGCTGCGCGACTTCGGCCGGTGACTGCAGCGGCCCCAGCGCGCCCTGGTTGCGGTCGATTTTCCAGCGCTCGCGGCTGGCGAACAGCTGCCAGGCTTCGGCCTCGGTGTCAGCGGCCAGCGCCCACACACACAGCGCGGGCTGCGGCTGGGGATGTTGCGGGCTGGGCCGGTACAGCTCGCGGTAAATGGCCAGCGCCTCTTCGGCTCCCTGGCCGTCGGTGATGAAATACGCAAACGCATAGGGCAGGCCGTAATGCGCCGCCAGCTGCGCGCCGTAATTGGAGCTGCCCAACATCCACAGCGTGGGCGCACCCGGGCCTGTCGGGTTGGCAGTCACGCCGCGGCCCGGGTGGCCTTCGGGCAGATCGACGCCGCCGACCCAGGCCTGCAGTTCACGCACCTGGCGGGGAAAGTCATCGGCCGCGTGACGCGCATTCGGGTTGAGCAGCTGGGCCGTGCGCCCGTCCGAACCCGGCGCACGCCCGACACCGAGGTCGATGCGGCCCGGGGCCAGCGCCTCCAGCACGCGGAACTGTTCGGCGACCTTGAGCGCCGAATAATGCGGCAGCATCACGCCGGCACTGCCGATGCGGATGCGCTGCGTGGTGGCGGCGATCGCGGCCATCAGCACCTCGGGCGCGCTGCCGACGATCGTCGGGTGGCTGTGGTGCTCGCTGACCCAGAAACGGTGGTAGCCGAGCGCCTCGCAGTGCTGCGCCAGCGCCAGCGTTTCGCGGATGGAGGTATCTTCACTGCGGCCGGTGACGGCGACGGACTGGTCGAGAACGGACAATCGGATCATGCGTGAACTATAGCCAGCCTGAGGTGCCCGGACACGCGGCCGGACAAAGGTCTGTTCCAATAGGGGGTTACCGCCCGCCCCTCACCCAACCAGCAGACCGCCATGGCACTCAAAGCCACCATCTACAAAGCACAACTGGCCATTGCCGACATGGACCGCGGCGTTTACGCCGACCACAACGTCACGATCGCGCGCCACCCTTCCGAGGCCGACGAACGCATGATGATCCGCCTGCTGGCCTACGCCCTGAACGTGACAGCCGACGACAACAAAGGCAAGCTGGAGTTCGCCAAGGACCTCTGGGATGTCGACGAGGCGGCCCTCTGGCACAAGGATTACACCGACCAGATCCTGCACTGGATCGATGTCGGCCAGCCCGACGACAAGCGCCTGATGCGCGCCGCCGGACGCGCCGAACGTGTCACCGTCTACAGCTTTGCCAGCAGCACGCCGGTGTGGTGGAAAACCATCGAAAGCAAGCTCACGCGCGCGGCCAACCTGGTGGTCTGGCAGATCGAGGCGGCGCAAAGCCAGGCGCTGGCCAAGCTGGCCAACCGCACCATCCAGCTGCAGGTGACGATCCAGGACGGCACGGTCTGGATGAGCACCGGCAGCGAGTCGGTCGAAATCACGCCGATCCGGCTCACCGCCGGCGGTTAGAACTCACGCCGTCAGGATGCCTCGCCGGCCTGCTGCTGGTAAGGCGGCAGCCGGGCGCCGCAGTTGAAGCAGAAATTCGCATCGGCGGCGTGGCCTTCGGTCAGGCACTCGTGGCAGGTGCGCGTGGTCGGGGTCTGAAACAGCTGGTGCCGCCGCTGTGCGGCCATTTCCGCGGTCACGATGCCGGTCGGCACGGCCAGGATGCTCCAGCCCATCAGCATCATGAAAGACGCAATCAGCCGACCCAGGTCGGTCTTGGGCGTGATGTCGCCAAAACCCACGGTTGTCACCGTGCTGATCGCCCAATAGACCGAGGTCGGGATGCTGGTGAAGCCGTTGCCCGGCCCTTCGACCACATACATCACCGTGCCCATGACCAGCACCGCCATCACCACCGCCGACAGGAACACCAGGATCTTGCGCCCGCTGGCGGCCAGGGCGCGCCCCAGGAACTGGTATTCGGCGACATAGGCAGCCAGTTTGAAGATGCGGAACACGCGCAGCAGGCGCAGCACCCGCACGTCGATAAGCGCATGCAGCTCGGGGAAAAACAGCGCCAGGTAGGTCGGCAACACGGCGACCAGGTCGATGATGCCGAAGAAGCTGGTGGCGTACTGCAGCGGCCGGCGCACACACAGCAGGCGCGCAATGTATTCGGCGGTGAACAGCAGCGTGAAGATCCACTCCAGGCCGTTGAGCGCACGGCCATACACCCGGTGCACCGACTGCACGCTGTCGGCCATCACCACGGCAATGCTGAGCAGGATGATGGCGATCAGCGCCTGGTCGAACAGGCGTCCGGCGCGGGTGTCCGCTTCAAAAATGATGGTGTACAGGCGCAGCCGCCAACCGGCCAGCGGCTTGTCGAGCAAGGGATCAGAGATGGGTGGTGAAGGTTTTTCCATGAGCGCAGGCAACGCGTCTGGAGCGTCGCACCTGTTCGAAGTCCGGGAGACGAACCTTAACCGATGTGGGCGGTCGCGCGCCGGCGCCGCCAGAACACTCTTGTTTTGATAGCTGACTGCGCCCGCCCGACAAGGGCTACAGCCACTTTTTAATCAAACCCTCAGGCGGTGGCGACTTCCGCCTCCTGCAGGGTGCGCCACATCACCTTGCCCGAGCCGCTTTTCGGCAGGGCATCGACAAACTGCACGACACGCGGGTACTTGTAGGCCGCCATGTTCTCCTTGCACCAGTCGATGATGTCCGCCTCGCTGACCTGCCCCTTGTGGCTTTGCCGCAGCACCACCACGGCCTTGACGGTCTCGCCGCGGTAGGCGTCGCGCGTGGAGATGATGCAGGCCTCCTGGATGGCCGGGTGCTTGAACATCAGCGCCTCCACCTCGGCCGGCCAGACCTTGAAGCCCGAGGCGTTGATCATGCGTTTGAGCCGGTCGGTGATGAAGAAGTAGCCCTCGTCGTCGACGCGCCCGAGGTCGCCCGAGCGGAAGAAAGACTTGCCGTCGATCTCGATGAACGCGGCGGCGGTGGCCTCGGGCCGCTTCCAGTAGCCTGAAAAATTCTGCGGCCCGCACATGATGATTTCGCCCTGCTCGCCCAGTGGCATTTCCTCCAGGCTCAAGGGATCGATCACGCGTGCGTCGACGTTGAGAAAAGGCACCCCCAGGCATTGCTGCTTGGTGGCGTCGGGCGGGTTGCTGTGCGAGGGCGCGGCGGTTTCGGTCAGGCCGTAACCTTCGGCAAACCGCAGGCCGTACTGCTCCCACAGGCGCTGGGCCACGGCCTGCGGCATGGCCGCGCCGCCGCCGCCGATGTAGACCAGGCTGCTCAGGTCAAACTCCGCAAAGTTCGGACTGGCCAGCAGGTCGATCACCATGGTCGGAATGTTGGTCCAGTGCGTGACGCGCCATTTGGAGATGAGCCGGCCCGCCAGTTCGCGGTCCCAGCGCGGCATGATGACCAGCGTTGCGCCGCCGTAGATCGAGGCATGCATGACCGACACCATGCCGGTGATATGGAACATGGGCACGACCGAGAGCACAGTGTTTTCCGGCGTGCTGTTGCCCCACAGGCAGCTGCCCACCGCGTTGTGCATGATGCTTGCGTGTGTGTGCATGCAGCCCTTGGGCAGGCCGGTGGTGCCGCTGGTGTAGGGCAGCACCGCCAGGTCCTGCGGTGTCGCCGTGTGGTCGGGCAGCCGGCCCTGCGCGCCCTGCGCCAGCGCTTCAACCCAGGACGTGACCCGGCAATCACCGGCCGCAGGCGCCGGGTGCTGCGTACCCAGCCACTCCTGCCAGGCCGGTGGCAGCCCGGCCGTTTCGGCCTGCACATCAAAGGCGTCGCTGTAATGCGTGACGATCAGGTGTTGCAGCTGCTGACCGGTCGGCAGCTGGTCATTGGCCTTGACCAGCTCGGGCGCCAGGTCCGCCGCGGTGATGGCCACCCGGGCGTCCGGGTCGGTGATGTAGTGTTTGAGCTCTTCGGCGCGGTTCATCGGGTTGACCGGCACCACCACGGCGTTGGCCCGCAGGATGGCAAAGTGGGCAATCACCCATTGCGGGCAGTTCTGCATGTCCAGCACCACCCGGTCGCCTTTTTTGACACCCAGCTCATGCAGCGTGGTCGCCAGGCGCTCGGCTTTGTCCAGCACCTCGGCGTAAGTGAAGACGCGTCCGAAAAACACCAGCGCCGCCTTGTTCGGGTAACGCAGCGCGCTGACCGCCAGGTTGTGCCACAGCGAGGTGGCCGGTGCCGAGATGCGGTGCGGCAGGCGCTTGGGCCAGACCTTGTAATGCAGGGTATGCGGGACGGCGCTTTGGGTCGCTGCCGTTGCAGCTGTTTTCGGGTCGGACAAATCGGGCTCCAGATTGCAGAAAATTGAAGCTACAGCCTACTCCAGCTGCACCGCCCGTCCATCGGGGAAGCTCCTGATAAAACAGTGTCGCCTGAGCGACCTCGCCTGACTATGATGAAGCCCTGCGCGCAGCCAGCGGCCGGGCCGGGCGCTGTCTCCGCCGCCCGCCGCGGCTGCGATTTCCCGGCTGGTCACACCACCAAGAAACAACATGAGCTTTTTTTCCGCCCACGCGCTTTTCCCCACCCTGCGTCCCCGGACGCTGATCACGGCCTGCCTGGTCGCTGCCTCCGCGCTGGCCACGTCCGCAGCGCTGGCCGCCTTTCCCGACAAGCCCATCCGCGTGGTGATCGGTTTCCCGGCCGGCGGACCGCTGGACCAGCACGCACGCCTGCTGACCGAGCGGCTGCAGGCAGTGCTGGGGCAGCCCGTCATCATCGACTACAAGTCGGGTGCGGGCGGCACCGTCGGGGCACAGGACGTGATGAAGGCCCCGCCCGACGGCTACACCCTGATGCTGGCCAACACCGGCGTGATGGTCATCAACCCGGCGCTGTACACGCGCCTGCCCTACAACACGCTGCGCGACTTCACGCCGATCGCCCGCACCGCCATGCAGCCACTGGCCCTGCTGGTCAATCCCAAGCTGCCGGTCAGCACACTGAAGGAGTTTGTCGACTACGCCCGCGCGCGGCCCGGCCAGATCAACTACGGCTCGGCCGGCAATGGCGGCATCAGCCACCTGGTGCCCGAGATGTTCAAGAACGCCACCGGGCTGTTCATGGTGCACATTCCCTACCGCGGCAGTGCCCCGGCGTTTACCGACCTGATGGGGGGCCAGGTGCAGTTCATGGGCGAGTCGATTCCGCAGGCGGCCGCGTACCACAAGCAGGGCAAGGTGCGTGCCCTGGCCGTCACCAGCAAGGCGCGCAACCCGGCCCTGCCCGATGTGCCGACTGTCATGGAGTCCGGCATCAGGAATTTCGAAGTGGTCGGCTTCTACGGTTTCCTGGCGCCTGCCGGCCTGCCGGCGGATGTCACCGCAAAACTGAGCGATGCCTTCAAACAGGTCATGACCAGCGCCGAGGTCCGCAACCGCATGATCACGCAGGGCGCCGACCCCGCCTTCATGGGCAGCGACGAGTTTGGCAAATTCCTCGCCGCGGAAATGCCGCGCTGGGCCCAAGCGGTCAAGGCGTCGGGCGCCAAGCTCGACTGATGGCCGCGGACCCGCGGTGAATGCTGTCGGGGCACGCCCGGACGCCGCACGCGTTTGGCGCCATCCGGGCACAATCAGCAAATAGCAGGACTGCAGTCACTCTGTTTTGATAGCAGCCTGCGCCCGCCTGTATTGGGCTGAGGCCATTTTCCATTGATTGTTTCCAGAACCTGCCCGGGGCGCGTCAAAACGCCCGGGTGCTGTCTGCCCAACTGATTCCCATGCCACCTGTTCTTTATCTCTTCGCCCTGTGCAACCTGGTCATCGGCAGCGGTGCGTTTGTGCTGGGCGGCATCCTGGTGCCGCTGAGCGAGTCGCTCCACATCAGCCTGGCCGCAGCCGGTCAGGCCATGACGGCTTATGCGGTGTCCACCGCGCTGCTGGCGCCGGTGCTGATCATTGCCACCGCACGTTGGCCGCGCAAACGTGCGGTGCAACTGGCCCTGGCCCTGTTCGCCGCCGGCTGCCTGGTGTGCGCGCTGTCGGGCAACCTCGTCATGCTGCTGCTGGGCCGGGTGCTGATGGGGGCCGGCGCGATGTTCAGCGCCGCGGCTTCGGCGCTGGCCGTCAGCCTGGTGGCGCCGGCGCTGCGCGGCCGGGCCCTGTCCATCACCTTTCTGGGCATGAGCATCAGCTACGCGGTGGGTGTGCCGGTCGGTGCCTGGCTCGGCTTCGAATACGGCTGGCGCGTGCCGGTCTGGCTCTCGGCCGGCGCCAGCCTGGCGGCGTTGGTGGCGGCCAGCTGGCTGCTGCCCGCCAACATGGCCTCGGCCGGCGCCAATTTTGCCGGCTTCGGCGCCGCGGCGCGGCAACCCGCCGTGCTGCGCACCTGGCTGCGCACCCTGCTTTATTTCGTGGCGATTTTCAGCGTGTTTGCCTACATCGGTCCGGTGCTGCAGGCGCTCAACACCATGAGCTCGACGCAGCTGTCCATCACGCTGGCGGTGTTCGGCCTGGCCGGGGTGGCCGGCACGCTGTCGGGCGGCTGGGCCAACGACCGCTTCGGCTCGCTGCCGACCATGCGCGTTCAACTGGTCGTGCTGGTGGCCACCATGGCCGTGCTGCCGCTCACGCGCGGCCATCTGTACGCCACCATGGCGACACTCGTCGTCTGGGGCATCGCGGGTTTCGGCGTGATGGCGCCGCAGCAAAGCCGCCTGGCCGGCATGGCACCGGCCCAGGCGCCGCTGCTGCTGAGCCTGAATGGCTCCATGCTGTATGTGGGCACGGCGCTGGGCGCCGTCATCAGCGGCGCCATGCTGGACCACCTTCACCTGTCGCAACTCGGCTGGGTCGGCGTGCCCTTCGGCCTGCTGGCGTTGCTGACGCTGGTCTTTGAACCCGCGCATGTGCGGCCCGTGGCCGACACCACCGCACACTCCGCCTGAAAGAACACGCCATGACCACGCCATCCTCCGCACTATCCCTGATCTACGTCGGCGACCCGATGTGTTCCTGGTGTTACGGTTTTGGCGTGCCGCTGGGGCAGTTGCTCGAACGTTTTCCCGAGCTGCCGGTGCAACTGGTGCTGGGCGGCCTGCGCGCCTACAACACGCAGGTGATGGACGCCGCGCTGAAAGACAAGCTGCGCAACGCCTGGGCAGAAGTCGGCAGGCGCTCCGGCCAGCCGTTTTCACAGGCGCTGTTCGAGCGCGAGGATTTCATCTACGACACCGAGCCCGCCTGCCGCGCGGTCGTCACCGTGCGCCAGCATGCGCCGGCGATGGCCCTGCACATGTACCACGCGATCCAGCAGGCCTTTTATTCTGAAGGACGCGACGTCACCAAGGCGGCGGTGCTCGCTGAAATCTGGGACGAGGTGCATGGCCGCACCAAGGAAGCCTGGGGCCACATCGATTTCCTGCGCGACTTCGAGAGTGAAGCCATGCGCCAGCAGACAAGAGACGATTTTGCGCAGGCGCAGCGCTGGGGCATACGCGGCTTTCCGGCATTGCTGGCGGTGCGTGATGGCCAGGCCCAGTTGCTGGCCAGCGGCTACACCGAGGCCGATGTGCTCATCGAGCGACTGGCACCACTGGCCAACCCGCCGGACGACACACCCTAGACGTGGCGTTTTTTCGGCGCCGGTTCCGCCGGGACCGAGGCCTGCGCATCGGCCAGCTCGTGCAGCGCTTCGATGATGTGGCAGTGGGCGTCGGTTCCGTCGCAGCGGTTGCGCAGCGCCTTGAGGTCTTTTTCCAGCGCCTTCAATTCCGCCAGCCGCGCGCGCACATGGCCCAGGTGCCCGTCCAGCGCGCCGCGTGCGGCCGCGCAATCGGTCTTGTTGTTCAGGTCCAGCCCCAGCAGGGTGCGCACCTCGGCCAGCGACATGTCCATGGCCCGGCACAGGCGGATGAAACGCAGCTGATGCACGTCGCCTTCGCTATACAAACGATAGCTGTTGTCGCCCCGTCCGAGCGGGCTGAGCAGGCTTTCCTTCTCATAAAACCGGATGTTCGCGGGGCTGACGCCGCTTTGCCGCGCGGCTTCACCGATCTGGTAACCCCTGGGAGCGGAGGGACTTGACACAGGCATCGCTTGACCTTGAAGTGACTTGAGGGTTTCCAATCATGCCATCAACCCGATGTTTCTGGAGAACCCCTCAATGTCCGCCCACTGCTGCGACCACGACCACGACGCCACCACCGCCCAGGCCAACAGCCCGCGCTACCGGAAAATCCTCTGGATTGCACTGCTCATCAACTTCGCCATGTTTGCGCTGGAAATTGCGGCGGGCTTTCGCTCCGGCTCGGTGTCGCTGCTGGCCGATGCCATCGACTTCTTTGGCGACGCCGCCAACTACGGGGTGAGCCTGGCGGTGTTGTCCATGGGCCTGGTCTGGCGTGCCCGCGCCGCGCTGCTGAAGGCTTCCAGCATGCTGGCTTTCGGCGTGTTTGTGCTGGTGCGGGCGTGGTGGGTGGCCAGCCAGGGCGGTACGCCCGAGGCCTTGACCATGGGCGCGATCGGCCTGCTTGCCCTGATCGCCAACGTATCGGTCGCTACCCTGTTGTATGCGTACCGGGAAGGGGATGCCAACATGCGAAGCGTCTGGCTGTGCTCGCGCAACGACGCCATCGGCAACCTGGCCGTGATGCTGGCCGCGCTCGGCGTGTTCGGGACCCAGAGCGCCTGGCCCGACCTGGCCGTCGCCGCGGTCATGGCCAGCCTGGCCATCTGGGGCGGCTGGTCGGTGATGCAGCAGGCGCGGCGCGAGCTGCAGGCCGGCCGCCTGTCGCAAAAACCGGTATGAACAACCTCACGCCCGCGCAACGCCGCCGGCTTTTCATGGCGCTGATGCGCAGTTTCAGCACGGCCGACTCTGCAGATATCGCTGATCGCTGGGCCTGGCTCGAAGCCGCGCATTTGGTCGGGCAGCAGCAATTCGCCCTGCACTGGGTCTCGCATACGGCGATGCTGCGCTTCGCGCTGCAAACCCGGGACTTGGGCGAGGCAGCGGGGCAGGTGCTGCGCCTGGCCCTGGTCCCGCTGGGCCACCTCCTGCTGCGCCTGCCCGCCGGCAACAGCGGCCGCGCCACCGTCAGCGCGTTGGCGCCCATGCCGGTTGATGCGCGTTTGAGCAGGCTGCCGAGATGGCCGAATCGCCTTGCTTTTGAACTTTCCGCCTGCCGCCGTATCATCTACTTATGCGCCGCCCCCTGTTCATCGTCATGATCTTCCTGCTGCTCCTGCGGGGGCTGGTGGGCGATGCCATGGCGACCGGCATGGCCGCCGGCCATCTGCAACAGCTTGCGCCTGCTACAGAATTCGTAGCTGCTCACACCCATGAGTCAAGGGTTGACGGTCATTTTGACCATGAGATGGCAATGGAGCCGGCAGCATCCATGACGCATTCAGCGGTTCCTCCGGACTGCGCAGGGCACGCCTCTGGCCAGACTTCCGACCCCACGACCCAGGACGCCACCGGGCACTGCGACTCCTGCGCCGCCTGCCAGGCCTGCAACACGGTCGCACTGTCGCCGGTGACAACCCGCACCGCGTCCCTCGCCATTCCCCCTGCGCTGGCGCATTCGCCGGCCGCGCGATTTGCCAGCGCCGTCGCCGCGCTGGGCCAAAAACCACCCATTTCCTGACTTCCAGGCCCGTAGTGGGTCTGTACTTGCCATCCGGCACGGGCTTGCTGCCCTTTTTGCCGGATTCGCGCGATTTTTCCTATCGCCCCGCTTGTCCGTCAGGAGATTTTTGTGACCTTCCGTATCCTTTTTTGCATGCTGATCCTGCCGCTGGGCAGCGCCCATGCGCAAGGCGCTCCGGCCCCGCAGCCCGCCGACCCGTCCGCACCCGTGCCGGCGGTGAGCTACCGCTCCGTGTTTGCCGACCTGCCCACCGGCGTGGAAGCCGGGCGCGAGGACTGGAAAAAAGCCAACAACGAGGTCGGCCGCTTCACGCGTGGCCATGTCGACATCCTCAAGTCGGAGCAGCAGCAGGCAGCGCCAGCGGCACCTGCGGCCACGCCGGATACCGCCCCACCTGCTGCGGCCCATCCCCACAAACATTGAGCCTCACCATGTTTTCATTTCCCAAATCCGCAACAGCCCTGCTGGCGCTCGCAACGCTGGCCGGCTGTGCCAGCCTGTCGCCCGACGGCAACCAGGCGGACATCCACACCCTGACCGCCGGCAAAACAGCCGGCATCAACGCGCCAGTCGGGCGCGCCGACAGCGCGGAAACCCGCGAGGCGGTAACGCGGCTGCTGGCCGGGCCGCTGAGCGCCGAGTCGGCCGTGCGGATTGCGCTGCTGAACAACCCGGGCATCCACGCCTCCATGGCCTCATTGGGCATCAGCGACGCCGACCGCGTGCGCGCCGGCACGCTGCCCAACCCGCATTTC
This sequence comes from Pseudomonadota bacterium, assembly GCA_040389085.1. GTDB lineage: Bacteria > Pseudomonadota > Gammaproteobacteria > Burkholderiales > Burkholderiaceae_C > Polaromonas. Next base: position 94,809 of record JAZKAP010000004.1, on the reverse strand, counting down.
TCGATTGGCCGTTTCGTCGAAGGCAGCAAGGTGGAAATCGAGCGCGGCATCGGCTTCAACGTCATCGGCCTGCTGACCCTGCCCTGGCGCGCCAGGTACCAGAACCAGCAGCATGAGGCGGCCAAACTGCAGGCCGCCCAGGAAGTCGTCAAACTCGCCGCCGACACACGCAAGGCCTGGATCAACGCCGTCGCCGCGCAGCAGACCGCCAGCTACATGAAAGATGCCAAGGAGGCGGCCGAAGCCAGCGGTGAGCTGGCGCGGCGCCTGGCGCGTGTGGGCAACTGGAGCAAGCTGAACCAGGCGCGCGAGCAGGCTTTTGTTGCTGATGCCGCGGCGCAGCTGGCACGCAGCCAGAACGCGGCTTATGCGGCACGCGAAAAACTCATACGCCTGATGGGCCTCTGGGGGGCGCAGACGCAGTTCACTCTCAGCGAGCGCTTGCCGGACCTGCCCAAAACCATCGCCGACATGCCGGACATCGAGGCTAGAGCCCTGCGCGATCGCCTCGACGTGCGCGCCAGCATGGCGCAGGCAGGCTACGTCGCCGACAACATGGGCCTGACCCGCAGCACCGGCTTCATCAATGCCCTCGACGCGAAGTATTCACGCAACACCACGTTCGACAATGCCACCGGCGACAAGGAGATCAAGCGCGGCTGGGAGCTGGAGCTGCCGTTGCCGATCTTTGACTGGGGCGGTGCCAGCAACGCACGCGCGCAGGGGCAGTACATGCAGTCGGTGGCGCGGGTGCGCGAAACAGCTATCCAGGCCCGCTCCGAGGCGCGCGAAAGTTACCACGCCTGGCGCACCGCCCATGACCTGGCGCTGCATTACCGCGACGAGGTGGTGCCGCTGCGCAAGTTCATCAACAACGAGCTGCTGCTGCGTTACAACGGCATGCTGACCAGCGTGTTTGACCTGTTGGCCGACACCCGCACCAGCATCGCGGCGGTCAATGCCAGCATAGAAGCGCAACGCGACTTCTGGCTGGCCGACACCGACCTGCAAACCACACTGACAGGGACCTCCGCCGGCATGGCGCCCCTGGCCGCCGGCGCTGCTGCCAGCGGCAGCGACGCCAAAGGACATTGACATGAACATCAACAACGAACGCAGACGATTTTTTGCCGGCGCAGCCGCTGCCACGGCAACCGCCGTGGCAGCCAGTGCGGTGAGCCGCGTCGCCATGGCCGCCCTGCCCGAGCCGGTGCTGCAGGCCAAACCCGACACCATGCCGCCGCTGGTCCCCAACACGGGCCGGCCCTACAACCCGGTGGTCACGCTCAACGGCTGGACCCTGCCCTGGCGCATGAACCAGGGCGTGAAGGAGTTTCACCTGGTGGCCGAGCCGGTGGTGCGCGAGATGGCGCCCGGTTTCAAGGCCAATATGTGGGGCTACAACGGGCAAAGCCCCGGCCCGACCATCGAGGTGGTAGAAGGCGACCGTGTGCGCGTGTTTGTCACCAACAAGCTGCCCGAACACACCAGCGTGCACTGGCACGGCCAGCGCCTGCCCAACGGCATGGATGGTGTCTCGGGCCTGACCCAGCCGGCCATTCCGGTCGGCAAAACCTTTGTCTATGAGTTTGTCGCGCGGCGGCCCGGCACCTTCATGTACCACCCGCACGCCGACGAGATGACACAGATGGCCATGGGCATGATGGGTTTCTGGATCACGCACCCGAAGGCGAAACACCCGCTGATCGACGAGGTGGACCGCGACTTCGTGTTCCTGCTCAACGCCTACGACATCGACCCCGGCAGCATGACGCCCAAAATCATGACCATGACCGACTTCAACCTGTGGTCGTGGAACAGCCGGGTCTTTCCGGGCATAGACACGCTCAACGTACGCCAGGGTGACAAGGTGCGCATACGCATGGGCAACCTGACCATGACCAACCACCCGATCCACCTGCACGGCCATGAGTTTGTGGTGACCGGCACCGACGGTGGACCCACGCCGAAATCGACACGCTGGTACGAGGTGACCACCGATGTGGCGGTGGGCCAGATGCGGCAGATCGAGTTTCTGGCTGACGAGGAAGGCGACTGGGCCTTCCACTGCCACAAGAGCCACCACACCATGAATGCCATGGGCCACGATGTGCCCACCATGATCGGTGTGGACCACCGCGGCCTGATCAAAAAGCTGCAGAAGGCCGTGCCCGACTACATGGTCATGGGCGAACGCGGCATGGCCGACATGGGCGAGATGGAAATGGAAATCCCCGAGAACACCGCCCCCATGATGACCGGCACCGGCCCGTTCGGCCCGGTCGAAATGGGCGGCATGTTCAGCATGCTCAAGGTGCGCAAAAACCAGAAACCCGGCGACTACAAGGACCCGGGCTGGTACAAGCACCCGGCCGGCACAGTCGCCTATGAATGGACGGGCGCGCTGCCCGACGCGACGCGGCCACGTGTCGGCAGCAAAGCCATGCCGGCCGCCTCACCGGGCCCCGTGACACAGGTCCAGATCCGCAAACCTTCCGGCCATGCCGGCCACTGATTCAAAGGACACCCATGACCACCCGATTTACTCTCAAATTGATAGCTGTCAGCGCTTTACTGATAGGGGCTGGAGCCACATTTGGCCAACATGTTCACGCGCCCTCGCACAGCGCCAGCCCTTATGCGGGCCAGCAGACACGCGAGATCAAGGCCCTCTCGTCCGTCCAGACCGCCGACCTGCTGGCCGGCAAGGGCATGGAGCTGGCCAAGGCCGCCGAACTCAACGGCTACCCCGGGCCCATGCACACGCTGGAGCTGGCCGCGCAACTCGAACTGAGCACCGAGCAGAAGCAGGCCAGCGAAACGCTGATGAACCGCCACAAGGCGGAGGCCCGGGACCTGGGCGCCCAGCTGGTGCAGGCAGAACGTGCGCTGGATCAGGCTTTTGCGTCGCGCCAGATCGACGCCACCCGGCTGGCGGCCCACACCGACAGCATAGGCCGGCTGCAGGCCTTGCTGCGCAAGTCGCACCTGGACACCCATCTGCAGCAAACCGCGCTGCTGACACCCACGCAGATCTCCCGCTACGCACAGCTGCGCGGTTATGCAGGGCCTGCCGCTGGCGAAGCGCCGGCCGCCGCCCCCATCCACAAGCACTGATTTGAAAGAGACATGTTCATGAAAAAATTTCACCCTCTCCTCGCCGCGCTGCTGCTCGCGGGCACCACCACCTTGAGCCTTGCCCACGGAGACGATCCGAAAACCGGCAAGGCCGCGGTGGTAGCCAAAGAGCAAAAAGAATGGGGCATCGCAGGTGACGCCAGATCCGTCACCCGCACCGTGACCCTGACCATGAACGACAACATGCGTTTCACGCCCGACAAGCTGGACTTCAAGCAGGGCGAGACCGTGCGTTTTGTCATCCGCAACAAGGGCAAGCTGCGGCACGAGCTGGTCATCGGCACGAAAAAGGAGCTCGATGAACATGCCGCCATGATGGTCAAATTTCCCGCCATGCAGCATGACGAACCCTACATGGCCCACGTGGGCGCTGGCAAGCGCGGCGGCCTGATCTGGACTTTCAATCGCCCCGGCGAATTCGACTTTGCCTGCCTGATCGCCGGCCACTACCAGGCCGGCATGGTCGGCAAGATCAGCGTTGCCGCGGCACCCCGTTAAACATCACTCAAGGAGAAATCATGCAAAGAAGATTTTTTATTCAAGCCGTCGCCAGCCTGGCCGGCACTTCCCTGCTGGCGCCTGCAGTGATGGCCCAGACCCGGCCACAGGTCGAAGTCTGGAAAGACCCCAACTGCGGTTGCTGCAAGGACTGGGTGGCGCACATGCAAGCCAACGGCTTTGACGTCAAGGTGCATGACAGCGGCAACACCGCCGCCCGCAAGCGGCTGGGCGTGCCCGACAAGCTCGGCTCCTGCCACACCGCACTCGTCGGCGGCTACGCCATCGAAGGCCATGTGCCGGCCCGCGAGGTGCACCGCCTGCTCAAGGAGCGTCCGGCCGCCGTCGGCCTGTCGGTGCCCGGCATGCCGGTGGGCTCGCCAGGCATGGACGGCCCCGAGTACGGCACGCGCAAGGACCCGTATGACGTGGTGCTCATCAGCCGCAGCGGCACGACCCGCGTTTATCAAAGTTATCACCGCGCCTGAGCGCACCCAAGGAGCTGACATGAAATATTTAACCCTGATCGCCACCCTCGTGACGTCGGCCGCCTTTGCGCAAGCCGCCCTGCCCGTCTCTGAAGCCGAGGTCCGCAAGGTCGACAAGGACGCCGGCAAGATCACCCTCAAACACGGCGAGATCAAGAACCTGGACATGCCGCCCATGAGCATGGTGTTCCAGGTCAGGGACAAGGCCCTGCTCGACAAGGTCCAGGCCGGTGACAAGATCAGCTTCACGGCCGACAAGGTCAACGGCGCCTATACGGTGATGTCGATCGAGCCCCAAAAATGACGGCGCCCTGCAAGCCGTCATGAACCCAGCGGTGCAGCCTCGGCCCCTGAGGGGCGGCGCGATCGCTGCGATGGCACCCGGCTTGATGTAACGCAAGCGGCAGGGCATCCCGTTCGCCGAGGCTTCGGCTTGCGGGCCGGGGTGGCCGATTTTTGCGCTACCCTGACAGGATCAACCTGCCCTGCCCATGACCGCCAAGACCCTCTCCTCACACAGCGGGCCTGCGCCCGCTCCTCCACTGTGGCATGCCTTGCCGGCCGGCGAGGTCCTGGCTCAGCTGGCCTGCGACCCCGCCCTGGGGCTCAGCGCCGCAGAAGTGGAGCAGCGCCGCGCGCGCGAAGGCGCCAACGCCCTGCCCGAACCGCCACGCCGCTCGATGCTGGCCGTGTTCGCGCGCCAGTTCAAGAGCCCGCTGATCTACATCCTGTTTGCCGCTGCGGTCCTGGCGGTTGCCATGGCGCACTACGGCGACGCGGTGGTCATCCTGGCCGTGGTGCTGGTCAATGCCGTGGTCGGCACCTTCCAGGAGGGCCGCGCCGAACGATCGATGGCCTCGCTGCGCCGGCTCGCGGCGCTGCGGGTGCGCGTGTTGCGCGATGGACAGGAGGCCATGATCGAGGCGCGTGAACTGGTGCCGGGCGATCTGCTGCTGCTGGCGGCCGGCGATGCGATTGGTGCCGATGCCCGCCTGATCGAGGAAGCCCAGCTGCAGGTCGCCGAGGCCGCCCTGACCGGCGAGTCGGTCCCGGTCAGCAAGGCGGTGGCGCCACTGGCCGAGTCCACCGGGCTGGCGGACCGTCGCAACATGCTGTTTTCCGGCACCTATGCCACTGCCGGCCGCGCGCGGGCGGTGGTCGTGGCCATCGGCAGCCAGACCGAGGTCGGCCGCATCGCCGGGTTGACCGAAGCGGCCGCCGACCCCCAGACGCCGCTGGAGCAGCGCATCGCGCAGTTTGGCCGCGCGCTGGTCGTCGCCGCGTTGGTACTTTTTGTCGCGGTGGTCGCGCTCGGCATGTTCCGGGATCTGCCGCTGGCCGATGTGCTGATGGTGGCCATCAGCCAGATGGTGTCCATGGTGCCCGAAGGTCTGCCGGTGGCCATGACCATCGCGCTGGCCGTGGGCATGCAGCGCATGGCGGGGCGCGGCGCCATCATCCGCCGCCTGTCGGCCGTCGAGACCCTGGGCTCGACCACCGTGATCTGCACCGACAAGACCGGCACGCTGACACGCAACGAAATGACGGTCAGCGCCTTGTGGCTGCCCGGCGGGCTGGAGGTGTCCGTCAGCGGCACCGGTTACGCGCCCGAGGGCCAGTTGAGTTCCGGTGATGCGGCCCTGCTGCCACTGCTGCAGGCGGCCGCGCTGTGCAACGACGCGCAGTTGCTGCCACCCGAGGAAGCGCGCACGCAGTGGTCGGTGCTGGGCGACCCGACCGAAGGTGCGCTGAAGGTGCTGGCCGCCAAGGCGGGCATAGCTCTGGAACAACTTGCCCGCGAAGCGCCGCGCGAGGCCGAACTGGCCTTCGACGCCGACACCCGGATGATGGCCACGCGCCATCGTTTTTCCGGTGCACCGCGCCGCGTGTTCATCAAGGGCGCGCCCGAGGTGCTGCTGCACCTGTGCGCGGCCGACGGGACGGCCGTGATTCACGCGGCACGCGCGGCCGCCGACGCCATGGCGGCACGCGCGCTGCGGGTGCTGGCCTTTGCCGTGGTGGAAGACGATGTGCTGGACCCCGAGGCCGGTTTCGACGCACTGGCCGGGCGCGCCCGCCTGCTCGGCCTGGCCGGCCAGATCGACCCGCCGCGCGAGGAGGTCAAGGCCGCCGTCGCCGAATGCCGCGCGGCCGGCATCCGGCCCGTCATGGTGACCGGCGACCACAAGCTCACCGGTCTGGCGATTGCCCGCGAACTCGGCATCGCGCGTGACGGGGACCGCGCGGTGGACGGTGCCGAGCTCGAACGCATGAACGAGGCGGATCTGCGCGACGGGCTCGATCACATTTCCGTTTTTGCACGTGTGCATCCGGCGCAAAAGCTGCGCATCGTCGAAGCCTTGCAGGCGCATGGCGAGGTGGTGGCGATGACCGGCGACGGCGTCAACGACGCGCCAGCGCTGGCGCGTGCCGATGTCGGTGTGGCCATGGGCATCACCGGCACCGAGGTGGCCAAAAGCGCGGCCAAGATCATCATCACCGATGACAACTTCGCGACCATCGTCGGTGCGGTCGAGCAGGGGCGCGTGGTGTATGGCAACCTGAAAAAAGTCATCCTCTACCTGTTCGCCACCTCGATCGACGAGGTCGTGGTGCTGCTGCTGGCCCTGCTGGCCGGCTACCCGCTGCCGCTGGCGGCGGTGCAGATCCTGTGGATCAACATCGTCACCGAGGGCACCCTGACCGTGAACCTGGTGATGGACCCGCCCGACGGCGACGAGATGAAACGCACGCCGGTGCCGCGCAACGACAGTCTGGTGGACCGCGCCATGCTGGGCCGGGTGCTGCTGATGTCGGCCACCGCCGTGCTGGTCACCTTCGGCTGGTTCGTCTGGCGGCTCGGGCAGGGCCTGCCGATTGACCTGGTGCGCACCGAAACCTTCACCGTGCTGGCGATGTGCCAGTGGTTCAATGTGCTCAACTGCCAGTCGGCCACCCGCTCGGCATTCCGGCTGGGGCTGCTGAAAAACCCCTGGCTGCTCGGCGGCCTGGCCCTGAGCATCGCGCTGCAGGTGCTGGTGCTGTATGCCCCATTCATGAACACGCTGTTTTACACCGTGCCGCTGGCACCCGCCTCGTTGCTGCCCCTGTTGCTGCTGGCCAGCAGCGTGTTGTGGGCGGAAGAACTGCGCAAGTTCATCGTGCGCCTTCGCATGGCCCCCGGCCCGGCCGCCTGACACTGCGGGGTGCCGGCGCCCGGCACGAATCTCCGGGCAACAGGGTCGGGACGCTATCATAAACATAGCTATCAGCGCTCGAAAACAAAGGACTTCAACCAAATTCGAGCAGAAATCTTCCCGTGACTCCCGATGCCGGCCGGTAGCTCATGTTATGGTTCAAACATGCCCAAGACCATACGCTACACCCTGCTGTCGCTGCGCGATCTGGCCGTCTCCGCCGGCCCCTTTGTGGTGCTGGCCGCCACATTGCTGGTACTGGCCTACTGGTGGCTGGATCCCAACCCGCCCAAACGTGTCACGCTGGCCACCGGCCCCGCGCAAAGTGCGTATGAGGAATTCGGCAAACGTTATGCCCGCATCCTGGCCAAAGACGGCATCACCGTTGAACTGCTGCCCTCCGAAGGCTCGGCGGCCAACTTGCAGTTGCTGCGCGAAGGCAAGGCCGATCTCGGTTTTGTGCAGGGCGGCACCAGCGCCACCGATGTGGACACCGACGAGGAACTCGAGTCGCTGGGCAGCCTGTTCCTGGAGCCGGTGTGGCTGTTCTATCGCGAAGAGGCCGCTCGAAAAGTCGCGGCAGCAACCCCGGGCAACAGCAGCCACGGCGCGGACGCCGGCGCGGTGCTGGCCTCGCTGACGCAATTGCAGGGGCTGCGCGTCAACGTCGGCACGCCCGGCAGCGGTGTGCCCAACCTGATGAACAAGCTGCTGGAGAGCAACCGCATCGAGCCCGGCGCGCTGAAGATTTCCCAGCTCGAACAGACCCCCGCCACCGTCGCCTTCCTGCAAGGCGAGCTTGACGCGATTGTGTTTGCTTCGGCGCCCGAGTCGCTGATGGTGCAGATGCTGCTGCAGACGCCGGGCGTCAAGCTGATGGACTTTGCACAGAGCGAAGCCTACTCCCGGCGCTTTGCCTTCCTGAGCCCGGCCGTGCTGCCGCGCGGGGTGGTGGATCTGGCCGGCAACATTCCTCCGCAGGACGTGCGCCTGGTCGCGCCCACCACCACCTTGCTCACGCGTACCAGCACCCATCCGGCGCTGCTTCAGCTGTTTGCGCTGGCCGGCAACGAGATCCACGGAAGCGCCGGCTGGTTCAAGCGCGCCCGCGAATACCCCAATGTCAAGAACAACGAACGACCGGTGGCCAAGGAAGCCGAGCGCAGCATCCAGGCCGGCGCGCCGCTGCTGCAGCGCTACCTGCCGTTCTGGGTGGCCAATCTGGTCGAGCGCATGTGGCTGGTGATGGGCATCATCATTGCGGTGCTGCTGCCGCTGTCACGCATCGTGCCGCCGCTTTACGAGTTTCGCGTGCGCTCACGCATCTTCCGCTGGTACGGCCAGCTGCGCCATATTGAAATGCGGGCGGAAGAAACCGGGGGCACGCCGGAACTGCTCGAAGAGCTGAACCAGCTCGAACGCCGCGCCGAAAAAATCAGCGTGCCGCTGTCCTACGCCGACGAGCTTTATGCGCTCCGCAACAACATCCAGCTGGTGCGCCAGAAGCTGCAGAGACGGTAGCCGTATTGCCCTGTCCTGGTCGATGCCGTCACTTCCCCTGCGGGACCGGGCCATCGGCAAGCCAGCCATCGTTGCGCAAAAACGCGGCGCAATCGGCCGGCAGCAGGGGGCGGGCGTACAGAAAACCCTGCGCGTCGTCGCACTGCAGCGTCTGCAGAAACTCCGCCTGCGCCTCGGTCTCGACACCCTCCGCGATGATTTTCAGCCCGAGGCTGTGGCCCATGCTGACCACCGCCTGGACGATGGCCCTGCTCTCCTTGTCCCCCGGCAACGCGCTGATGAATGACTGGTCGATCTTGAGACGGTGGAGAGGAAAGCGTTTGAGGTAGCTGAGGTTCGAATAACCGGTACCGAAGTCATCAATGGCGAATTTCACGCCCAGGCTGGCCAGACTCATCAGCTTCTCGCGCACGACGTCTGTTCCCTGCATGACGATGCTTTCGGTCACTTCCAGCTCCAGATGGCCCGGATCAAGCCCGGTTTGCGCAAGGATCTGCATGACCGTGGCGACAAAGGCCGGTTGACGAAACTGCGGCGCGGACACATTGACCGCCATGGTCCCGCGTGCAATGCCCTCCCGCACCCATTGCGCCTGCTGCAGGCACGCCGCCTCCAGCACCCAGCGTCCAATTGAAACAATGAGGCCGATCTCTTCCGCGATGGGAATGAAGTCGTCGGGCAGCATCTCGCCGTGGACCGGATGCCGCCAGCGCACAAGTACTTCCACGCCGACGACCGCCAGCGAACCCAGTGCCACCTGCGGCTGGAACTGGAGAAAGAGCTCGTTACGCTCGATGGCCCGTCTCAGGTCGGTTTCCAGCATGAGACGCTGGCGGGTATGGGCATTCATTTCCTGCGAATAGAACTGGTAACGGTCTCGCCCCATTTCCTTGGCGGCATACATGGCAGCGTCGGCGTTGCGCAGCAAGGTATCAATGTCGTTGCCATTGTCCGGGTAACACGCGATACCGACGCTGCCGGTAACGGACAGTTCCACCCCACCGACAGTCACTGGCTCGGCAATCGACGCGATCAGCTTCTCGGCGACATGGGCCGCATCGCTCTCGCTGTCGACTTCCGGCAGCACAACCAGGAACTCGTCCCCCCCCTGCCGGCTCACCGTGTCGGACGCCCGTACAGCAGCGCTCAATCGGTGAGCCACTTCCTGAAGCAACTTGTCCCCAAAATCGTGTCCAAACGAATCGTTGATGTTCTTGAACCGGTCCAGATCCATGTACATCACGACAAGCCGTTTGCCCGAACGCTGCGACTCTGCCATCGCAACCGAGAGGCGGTCCTTGAGGAGCGCCCTGTTGGGCAGATCGGTCAGGGGATCGTATTGGGCGAGGTGCGCCAGTTGTTCTTCCCCGCGGTTTCGATCCATGGCCGTGGCAAGGATGTTGGCAATGCTCTGCAGAAAATCGAGATTGTCCGCACTGAACTGCCGCGGTTCGCGCGAGTACACACCGAGTACGCCGCACAGGCCCTCGCTGCCGACGATGGCCACGTTCAGACCGCTGACGATGCCGTGTGCACGAAGAAATTCCGAAGCGGGATCCTGCGCGTCGCTGGCAAGGCTGTCGATGACCCAGGATTGGTGCGGCGAAATCCCCCCCGCGAGCCGGACATCGACATCATCCAGGCCGCCGATGCGCCGGCCCAACCAGTCGGGCTCCCAGCCCACGCCCGCCTTCAGGACAAACGATCGGTCGCCGGGGACGAGTTGCATCACCTTGCTGTACGCCACGCCGAGGCCCTGGGCCATCGCCGCGGCAGCCGCCGCAAACAGGTGGTCAAGGTCAGCCTCGGCGAGCGCAGAGCGGCCCAGCGACGCGATGATCTCCTGCTGGAGCGCCCGATCGCGCAATGCCTGCTCGTCGCGCTTGCGCGCTGAAATGTCCTGCACCGAAATGGCCAGGCCGTCGCGCAGAGGCACCGCCTGAAACCGCATCCACCGGGGTCCGCCGGGAAGGGCATTGGTCTCGGACTCCCCTTCAATAGGCGACCCTGTCGTGGCGGCTTGCAGGAATTTCTCCAGAACACCGCTACCCTTGTCAAAAGGCAGGATTTCAGCTGCTCTTTTCCCGATGAATGTGTTCGCAACCTCGCCAAACATGGCCTTGGCGCGCCCGTTGGTATGGGTACACTCCAGATCAACCACCTGCCCCGTTTCAGCCTTGAGGCTGCGGAAGAAAAACAAGGCGTCCACGGTGGCATTGGACGCGGCGCGAAACAGGTCTTTCGCGCCCACCAAACTTGCTTCCAGCCACAAGCGCGCCGCATTGGCTCGCTGCGCGGCGATCGCCAGTGCAAGGTGTTTGACCGCCTCCTTGAGAAGAACAATTTCATCCACATCGAAGGCGTCTGCCTCCTGCGCACAGATGCTGACGGATCCGATCAGGGCGCCATCGACCGTCAACGGAAAGGAAGCGCCTGACGCAAAGGAATGCTGCGTGGCAAGATCCCGAAGTGCTTGCGTTGTCGTGCCGGAAAAAATATTGCGGATGACGACGGGATCATCACTGGATGCAACGTCGCTGCCGTAGGTTTGCCGCAATGCCCTGCTCCACAGCACTTGCAGGACCTGCGCGGATGGGGCGTCCAGCCCCCAACGGGCCACAGGCTCCTGGCGATCGCCCCCGCCCTGCAAATACGATACCCAGGCCAGCCGGTAGCCGCCACCGTCCACCAGTGCACGACAGGTGTCCTCGGCCAGCGCGATGTCGTCCTTCCCGCCCATCCGCTCCCGGGCGCCAGCGGCCAGCACACGCAGCACCCGGCTTCCGCGCAGGGTCTGGCGCAGGGAAGACAGGGACTGCGCCATGTCGTCGAAAGCGCCCGCCAGCTGGCCGAACTCATCGTTCGAGTGGTTCAGGCCGCTACGGGCGCTCACGTCGCCCTGGCCAAGACGGCGGGCCGCTTTCGCCAAGGCCTCGACAGGCCTGACCAGAAGCCGGTTGCCCCCCCAATAAACCGCGCCGAAAACCCCCGTCAGCAAGACGATGGCCAGCCCCAGCGTCCAGGAAAATTGCTGCCCTACGGGCCCATCGGCATATTGCCTGGGAATTCCGACCCAAAGCAGTATCGGCCCGCCGCTGGTTTCGGCGAATCGCGTCACGGCAAAAACCCGCTTCTCGCCGTCGAATCCGGTATCCTCGGCGACCTGTTCCTTGCCCGGCGCAATCAGTGACTTGAAGAAGGGCGTTTCCGTTATGCGCCGACCGACCCATCCCTCGGGATCGGGAGAATGGGAGAGCACGGTTCCATCGGCGGCGATCAGGCCGATCCGGGACCCCGGGGGGAAACGGTCACTGCCGATTTCGCTGTTGAGCCAAGCGAGATCGAAAACCAACATCACCACACCCAGGACCTTGTCGTTGTTGTCCCGTATCGCCATGTAAAACGGCAAGCCCAGTCTTCCACTCATGCCGAGGGGGCGTGCTTCGCCGATAACGACATTCGGAGTCAGGAGCGCCCGATGAAACTCGGGATGAGCACCGAAATTGACCTCCCGGTCATTTTTCAGCGTACTGCAGACCGTCTCACCGGCAGGCAGGATGAGCATCATCTTTGCGATGTGCCTGGCTTCCCGCAAGCTGTCGGTCAACTTGCGCAGGCAGGTGGACGAAACGGTAAACACCGGCCCCTGCGCGGCTTGCGCGAGGCTGGTGGAGAGCAAGCGGGTGTGCTCAACAACCCCGGCTTTCTCGAGCACAATCAAAGCAGACGCATCGCGGACACGCTGACGCATCGCATGGAGATGAAAATCCCTGTCGCTGACGGCCTGATACCCCAGGAGACTCAACAAGAGGGTAAACGGGACGCCGACCAGCAGGAAGACGCGACCTCTCAGCGAATTCAGGAACGGTGAAAATGCCCCAAAGCCCATCGATGCCCGCCAGTCAGGAAAAAGCAATTCACCGAAGGGAAAACTGCGCTATCCGACAGTATGCCGGACAGCGGGCACGGCGGCCATGCCTGCGTTCAGCAGGAACTACTTGACCGCCGGGTTGGCCGGCGCCTGTGGGGCTGCGGCCACTGGCGCCTGCGGCGCAGGGGGTAGCCGTTTGCCCTGCTCTGCGACCTTCTTGTTGAGTGAAATGATCTGCATCTGCGTGGCGACGAGGACCGCATTGGTGCGGTACAGCCCGATGAGGGCGAGCACGAGCGCAAGCAGCGCGATCGTGAAACCGGCCGTGGTCCAGATGGGAAGATTTTTTGGGTCGATGATAGGTTGGTCGTTCATGAGAAGCTCCTGGTTAAAAAAAAGGTCTAGAAAACTGCTTGAAAAAATCATTGATGGAGCGGCCCGCCCGACGGACTTGCGGCCGTCACCTGGACTGGCACCGGCGCGTCCGCCACCACCGCTGCTGCATTGCGCGGAAAATCCTTGCCAAGCAACACGCGTACGCTCACGTTCCGCTCCAGAGCAGACACGCGCGCCAGCGGCAACTGCGCAGGCAGACCCGCGTTGACATCGCGCGCCACCTGCTCGGCGCCCGCGACGTATTCGATGCGCGAAGTGACGACGCCGTACGGCTTGTCGTTGGTGAGCCGCGGACGTTCCATCCCCTGCGGTGCAAGCAGGCTCCAGACCCGCTTCGCAAGTCCGGTCGCGCCATTTCCGTTGGCAATCTCGATGCGGGCCTCGGCCGCAATCCTGTTGGCCGTTGCAGCCGGAGACGGCACAACCGCGACGCTGCGCGGGTAGACTTCAATGCTGTCTCGCGCGGCCGCAGCAGTTCGGGTGCCGGCTACAGTTGCTGGCTGCGCTGCCGTGGCACTGCGCAACGCCCACATGCTGTCGGAGAGGCGATCAAGCCGCATCGTCACATCGGGCGCAGGTTCGGACGCAAGCGCCTGCGTTGGCGCAAGGCCCGCCGCGACCGGCTGCGCGGCTGCCTGGACCTGAGGCACCGTGGGCCGCTGCACATCGGTGCGCAGGCCCAGCTTCTCGCGCGCCACCGCCATGTTTGCGGTGACCATGGCATCCTTGGGCGCCAGGGCAAGGGCACGCTCGAACGAGGCCAGCGCCTCTTCCATCCGCCCGTTGACCATCAGGTGATAGCCGAGATTGTTGTGTACGCGCGCCGCGTCGGGTTCGATCGCAAGCGCCGCGCTGAACTGCTGCTCGGCAAGCTCCGGTCGCCCCTGCAGCGAATAAGTCACGCCGAGCGCGTTGTGCGCGTCCACGTGGTCCGGGTTCGCCGTGAGCACCTGCCTGTACGCAGCGATCGCCTGCTCGTAACGGCCCTGCCCCTGAAAATAGCGGCCCGTCTGGTACAGGGCCTGCGAATCGGCGCCATGGCGCACGGCCTGCATGGGCCGGACATAGGGCCGGGCGAATTGATCCTGTCCAGGCGACGCGCAACCCATGACGGCGCCGGCGCCGACGATCAACGACACGATGGTCCTGAATCTGGGCATGGTGACGGCCTGTCGATCCGCCTTGACGCGGGCAGGGGCCCTCCGGGACGGCTGGAAACGGGCGTGAGCATGGGGGTTCATGGTTTTTTCCTTGGTTATTGGCCGGTGAGTCGGGGAAGCAGGATCCGGTACACGCTGATCACCGCCGGCCCGAGCAGGACCGTGAGCAACGCAGGAAATACGCAAAAAATCAGGGGTACCAGCAACTTGACCGGGAGCTTGGCGGCCGACTCCTCGGCGAGCAACCGCCTTTTGGTTCTGAGCGTCTCCGAATGCACGCGAAGCGACTCGGCCACACTGGTACCGAAGCGATCGGCCTGCACAAGCGTCGCGACCATCGCATCAATGTCCTCGAGTGATACGCGCAGCGCAAGATTGCGCAAGGCATCGGCACGCGAGGCGCCCGCACGAAGCTCAAGGCTGACCAGGTGGAACTCCTCCGAAAGCGCGGAACTCTCCAGTTCCATTTCACGTCCCACCCGCTCGATGGCTGCATCCATGCCCAAGCCGGCCTGCACACACACACGCATCAGGTCAAGCGCGTCCGGAAATGCCTCGAACAGTTGGCGCTGGCGACGCGAGATGATGTGCGCCAGCACGACATTCGGCAGGTAGTAGCCCACGGCCGCCAGAAAAACCAGCAAGGCGAGCAGCGCGGTCGACTGGAGTTCGACCGGAAAAGCCCACATGTAAAACAGCTGCACGCCCGGTAGCACGAAGGTCAGGACGGTCTTGGCCCCGAAGTAGGTAATGGGTGCTGTTGTCGTACGGAATCCCGCGTTGTAGAAGCGCAGGCGCAGCGGAGATTTTCCCCAGGCTTCCTTGGGCAACGAAGGCCGGGCAAACGGCGTCAGCCAGCGTGCAGCAGCCCCCGACAGTGATGCCGCGACACCCGGCCTGGGCGCTGAGTCCAGATGGGTACCGCCGAGGGCCTCAACACGTTTGT
This sequence comes from Pseudomonadota bacterium, assembly GCA_040389085.1. Taxonomy (GTDB): domain Bacteria; phylum Pseudomonadota; class Gammaproteobacteria; order Burkholderiales; family Burkholderiaceae_C; genus Polaromonas. The sequence goes on along the minus strand of JAZKAP010000004.1, from coordinate 79,594 downwards.
CGAGTGCCGTGGGCAGCAACTGGCGCAGGACCAGGTAGCAGATCAACGCGACAATCACAAACACCACGGCGAAAAAGACAGGTTGGAAATTCGTCATTTGTGTGCTCCTGCGTCAGATACGGATCTTCACCAGGCGCCACATCCACCAGACGCCCAGCAGCATGAGGCCCAACGCGATGCCGACCATGCGAAGACCCAGCGGATCGGTCCACAACTTCGAGATGAATTCCCGATTGACCAGGCTGATCGCGGCCGCCAGCACGAACGGCAGCAGCGTGAGGATCCATGCCGAAATACGCCCTTCGGCCGAGAGAACCCGGATGCTTCCGACCAGCTTTTGCCGCTCCCGGATCAACGCCGCGATGGACGTGAGGATCTCGGCGAGATTGCCGCCGGTCTCTCGCTGGATCACGACCGCGATCACGAAGAAGCGCAGATCGCCACTGGCGACGCGCGAGGCGAGGTTGGCCAGCGCTTTCTCTGACGGAATCCCGAAGTTGATTTCGTCAAAGGCCGTATGGAACTCCTGGGCAATCGGCTGCGGGCCTTCGGTACCAACCAGCCGCAATGCGCTTGAGAAGGCGTGGCCGGCCTGCATCGCACGGGCCATCAGGTCGAGCGCATCGGGCAACTGTTGCTCAATGACGCGCATGCGCTGCATGCGGTGGCGCTGGATATAACCCATCCAGAGAGCGATCAGGAGCATGGCTGCACCCGCGCTCCACAATAGAGGCAAGCCGGCGAGCGCAAGCACCGTGCCGACGACAAGCGCAAGCCCGGCCGCGATGCCGAGAACCTCCGCCACGCTCAGGTTCATTCCGGACTGCAGCAGAAACCGGTCGAACGCATGAATGCGCGGCAGCTTCAACAGGAGATGCTCGATGGCGGCAACATCGCTCAGCAGTCGCTTCCTGACGAGCGGCGCCGTGATACTGTCGTTGCCCGCGGCGGAAAGCGCCTGCAGGCGCTGCTGAATACGGCGCGCCTCGGGACCCCGGTAAGCGTTCCAGGTCAGATACAGTCCTTCCAGGAACAGCACCACCGCCAGGAAGGCAAGCACCACAAAAATGGAGTAAAGCGGATCCATGGCATCAATCCTGATAACGTGCCGGGTCGAAGAGATCCTCGGCCAGCCCGATTCCACGGGTCAGCAGCCGCTGCGCGAACTTCGGCCGGATGCCGGTGGCGCGGAAGCGCCCCTGGACGGATCCGTCCTGCGTAACACCGGTCTGATCAAAAAGGAATATCTCCTGCATGGTGATGATGTCGCCTTCCATGCCGGTGATTTCCTGCAGACTGGTGACCTTGCGCCGGCCATCGGAAAGGCGTGAAATCTGCACCACGACCGAAAGCGCCGAACCGATCTGCTGGCGCATGGTGCGCGGATTCGCCTGCATGCCCGTCATGCCGAGCATGTGCTCCAGACGGGTCAGCGCGTCGCGCGGCGTATTCGCATGGATGGTCGTCATCGACCCTTCATGGCCGGTGTTCATCGCCTGCAACATGTCAAGCACCTCGGCACCCCTTACCTCGCCGACAATGATCCGGTCCGGGCGCATGCGAAGGCTGTTGCGAACCAGGGCGCGCTGGGTCACCTCGCCCTTGCCCTCGATGTTGGGCGGCCGCGTCTCCAGCCGCACCACATGCGGCTGCTGCAACTGCAGCTCGGCCGCATCCTCGATAGTGACAATCCGCTCATTGGGCGGAATCGCGCCGGAGATCACGTTCAGCAATGTGGTCTTGCCGCTTCCGGTGCCTCCCGAGATCAGCAGGTTGATCCGGCCTTTGACCAGGCCCGTGATCAGGTCGGCCATTTCCTGCGTCAGCGTGCCGAACTTGAGCAGGTCTTCCATGGTGTAGGGAACCACCGCGAAGCGGCGGATTGACAACACCGGGCCATCCAGCGCGAGCGGCGCGATGATGGCGTTCACGCGGGAGCCATCCGGCAGGCGCGCATCAACCATGGGACTGGACTCGTCAATCCTGCGTCCGATGCGCGAAACGATCTTGTCGATGATGCGCATCAGGTGCTCGACGCTGTCGAAATGCACGTCGGTCGCCTCGAGCCGTCCGCGCCGCTCGACGTAAACCTTGCCCGGGCCGTTTACCAGGATGTCCGAGATGGTCGGATCGGCCAGCAGCGGCTCGATCGGCCCAAGACCCATCACCTCGTTCTGGATCGATTCAACAATCTTGCGGCGCTCGCTCTCGTTGACGGCTATGCGGCCTTCGTCGAGCAGACCTTCAGCAAGAACCTTGAGCTCACCGCGCAAGCGCTCGGGCGGCATGTTTTCCATGGTGCGCAGATCAACCAGCGACAGGATCTCCTTGTGGATGCGCGACATGATCGATGCCGTGCCACGCAATGAGTCAAGCGGCATCTGCCCGTTATTCGCGGGCGTCGCCGCGATCTCCGACTTGACTTGTTCTATTTTTTCTCTGAGCGACATGATTTTCCCTTTCGTTGCCTATGTACGTTCGATCAGCCCTGCTCGCCGATCAATCGGCCAATCCAGCTGCGCCCACTCTCCGCGCGCTTCCCGACAAGCTCGTCAGCGATCCCGCGCAAGCCGCGCACGACCGGATTTTTGGGATGGGCCTTTGCCAGCAGAACGCCGGTATTGAGCGATTCGGACAACTCGGCAAAGCTGTTTGGAATCGTGTATTCCACCTTCAAGCCGACCGTCTTTTCAATCTGCACCAGGTCGATTGCGACATGCTTGTCGTAGCGATTCACAATCAGGCGCAACTTGCTGTCCGGACACTCGAGCGAGTGAAGTATGCCCAGAGAGCGCTTCAGGTCACGCAGGTGGGGGAGCGTGGCTTCGAGCACCACAAAAATGAGGTCGGCCATGTCGATGGCCTTCATCGCGACGGCAGCATCGGGCGTGCGCACGAGGTCGAGGACCAGAAAATCGTGATGTTCACGCGCAACCTCGAGTACCCGGGCCATCTGTTCGGCCGTGACCCCGAATCCGTCCTCCGGAACTTCTGGCGCCGGGAGCAGAAACAGGTTGGGTGCGACGTTGACCATGCTGGCAGCGAGGAGCTTTCCGTCGAGGCGACTGACCTGCTTCGCGAGCTCGGCGACATTCGTCTTTCCGTGACTGTCGCTCATGAGGTAAGACGCCTCGGCCAGCACAAAGTCAAGATCGATCAGTGCGGTCTTTTTATGGTGCGCGGTGGCGAGCAGGTAAGCCAGATTTGTGGAGAGTACTGTTGCCCCACTGCCGGGCTTGACCGACAGGAACGCGATCACGCGGCCCCGACCCACTTCAGACGGGAACGCCTGCTGGCGCTGTGCCACGTGCCGCAGCGCGTCTGCGAGTTCAGCCGCTCTGGGCGGCGACTGCAACACCTCGCGGACGCCGGCCCGCATCGCCGCGATCAGCACGTTGGCATCCCCGCTCGTGGTAAGCATGATCACGGCGAGCGAAGGATGCGTGCTGGTCAGCGCCTCAAGCGTTGCCAGGTCGTCGCCGGGGCCGGTGCCCGAGCTGTCCACAATCAGGAGATCGCCGTTCATATCGGCGAGCAACGACGAGAGCGGCTGGCTACCTTTTCGTAACAGCGCCCGAGTAACCTCGTAGCCCTCGGCTTCAGCAGCGCTGCGAAGCGCTTCGAGCAAGCTCCCGGTCCGGGAAATGAGTGTTGCTTTCATGGTGTGTCGAATTTCATGGTCAGGTGGCGCCAAGGGCCTCTACCGGATAGGTCGTGGAGAAAGGCGGCATCGGAATCGTTCCGGGCAGGAAGAACACAAGGGGCCGGAACGTATAGTTGACGCTCACCCGGACAAAGCGGCAGGTGCCGCGCACACAGGCCGCGCCCGGAAAGTTGCCGTCGATCGAGTATTCGATGGCGACGTTGCCGGCTTGAAGCTCGGGCATCATGAGGCGCATCTCGGCAAGCACTGCGGCCGCGTCGCCGACCGCGACAATTGCGGCGGTACGTGCGCCGCGTCGCGTCGCGTCCACGGCCGAATTCCACTTGAACAACGCACGCCCGAACTCGATCAGCCCGAAGAGAAGAAAGATTACAAGAATAACGACGAGCGCAAACTCGACGGCTGCGGCACCGCGTTGGCGCTTCATGACGACCCCTGCCGCATGGTGCTCGCGATCGGACCGAACACCATGTCCGTCACCACAAGGGGAACGAACGATGAGAACGGAAACCCGGTAATCGTGACGCGCACCAGATCAATCGCCCCATGGCCGGTTTCGACGCCCGTCTCGTAGGCGATCTGGACCATGCCGGTTGTCATGCCAGGCACCAGGGTTTCTCCGCCGCACACGGCCTCTCCATGAACCGCGAGGCAACGCGCCTGCGCTTCACCTTCCCCGCGCGACTGCATCGAGAGGTAGCGCGACGCGTCGCGCGTCGACTTGAGCAGGCTGTTGTAATAGTAGAAAGCACGCCCAAGCTCGGTCATGCCGAAGGTCATGATGACCAGGGGTACCAGCAAGATGGCCAGCTCCACGGCCGCCACACCCCTGAGTCTCTGGATGATTTTCATCTCGGCGACCCTCATCTCACCAGCGCCGGTACAGGCGGGCCGGAGTCGCCGGGGAAACCCGTCGTCCCGCAGGCACCCTGGCTCCTGAGCCCGAGATACTCCAGCTGGACGTCGTTGCCGGGATCATCGACAGGGCTGATCATGAAGGCGCAGGCATAGTCGAGTACATCCATGTTCTTCTTGTTGGGCGCCCAGCCCTGGCAAGCAATGACAGGCACGAACACCATGCGGCGATCCTGGCCCTTGCTCGCATGCAGCGACTGGGCCAGCGGCGCAGGAGAGCCCGGGAGGTTCACCGGCTTTCCGTTCTTGTCGACGAGCGCCATGGGGTTGTAGGAATCGTGCGTGACGTTCTTGCGCGGCAGATAGTCGGCATAGGCATTCTGCGGCGGCGTATGCGGCGGATCGGGCCAACTGCCGTCGATGGTCTTGCCTTTCTTGTCACTGTAGGCATAGCGTGTGTAGGCATAACCCGTGCGATCAGGCGGATACAGGTCAATGTCGCTATAGGGGCTTGCGTAGAGGCCGAAGCGCGTGTTCCAGGCCTTCGCGGCGCCGGTGGTCACGCCGGGCTCGGCATCGACCCGGTTCGGGCCCAGGTTGCACATGCCCGTTCCGGCCAGAATCTCGCCGAGATCGCGGCCGCCCTGCTGACCTTCGAAGCGCACCCACTCGTAGTTGCCTGTCTGCGTCGTCCCTGCCGCGAGCCGCCCCGAGTACCAGGTGCCAGTCACAAAACCGAGGTTCGGCGTGCCGGGCGTGGCCGTCGTGCACATCGCCACCGGGATCGCGCACATGCTCTGTCCACCCACCTGGCGTGCGACGGCCTCCGCGCTCAGGCTCCAGTCCGTCAAGCCGGTGATCGCCATGAACCAGAGCACGATGCTCTTGAGATTGCTCTCGTGCGGTGCGCAACGCACGTACCTGGTGTCCGGCGTGATCACCCGCGCGAAAGGTCCGTCCCTGGCCTCGCTGAAGGTCACCTCGACGTCCTGGATGACGACCGCATCCCTCTGCAAATCGACCCGGTTGCGGTTGCCCGCGGTTCTGGCCGCCGCCGTGGCGCGGTCAAGCGCGCCGGCACTCAGGTCATTCAGCTCGCGCGCGCCGCTGAGTGCGCAGGCGTCCGCGGCGTTCTGCAACTCGCCCTTCGCGACGTACAGATGTCCGATATCGAGGACCAGGCCGAGCATGAGGACGAGCGGAATCACCGCGAGAGCGACGAGTACGGCCACCGCGCCCTGCTGGCGGTTCCGTGGCTTTTGCCCCGTGTAGTGAACGCGTTCGTTGGTCATTTTCTGCATTCGTGAAGGTGGGCCCGGGCGTTCTGCTATTGCCCGGTCGTGCCGCTACCGACACCGATGTTGAGCACATTCACGGGTGCCGGTGGCGCGTCGAAGGATTTCTGGTAGCGGTCTATCGACGATTTCGCAGCCTGGCCGTCTGCGCCGGCGGCCGGACGCGGACGCGAAGCGGCATTGGGGTCGATCACCTGCTGGGCCTGCGCACGCCTGACGGCCTGGCCGAAGTTGGCGTCAACCGCCGAGGGATAACTGACGCAGCCGGTAGATAAAACCGCTGCAATCGCCAGAAGAATGGGGGTACGCATGGGAAGACTCCTTGGTGGATTTTTCACGTGTTGGCAATTCACTTGAGCTGAAAGCCGCCGGGCTGCGCGCCGGGCTGGGCTGCAGGTGGTTCAGTGGCTTGGGGTTTGGCCTCTCCTTCCAGCCTGCCGCCGAGGAAAAACTCGCTGCGGCTGGGCTGGATGAAGCTGTCCGTCGGCAGTGCGTAGTCTTGCGGCAACGGCTTCACCAGACGCGGTGTGACGATGAACAGCAACTCAGAGCGATCCGTCTGGAACTCGCTGCTGCGGAACAGGGCGCCCAGAACAGGCACTTCGCCCAGGACAGGGAACGCCTTCACCGCTTCCGTGACATTGCTCTTGATCAGGCCGCCGATCGCAAAACTCTCGCCGTCACGCAACTGCACCGTGGTCGATGCGCGCCGTGTCGTGATGGTGGGCAACACGGTGGTCTGCCCTCCCGTCCTGACCGTGGTGCCGACCTGGGACAGCTCGGAAACCTCTGGCGTGACACGCAGGTTGATGAGGCCATCTTCAAGAAGGGTCGGCGTAAAGCGCAGGCCGACTCCAAACTCCTTTTCTTCCAGCGTGACCGTGGTCGCGCCGCTTGCGCCCGATTGCGGAACCGGTATGAAAATCTTCCCGCCCGCGAGGAAAGCGCCTTCCTGGCCGCTCATCGCCATGATGGTCGGTTCGGCAAGAATCTTGACGAGACCGTTCCTGACCTCTGCATCGAGGGAAAGCGCCGTACTGCCACTCGCCCGCGTGGCAGTCAGCGAGCCCGCAGCACCGGTGAGCAACTGGGTCAGCAGGGTAAAGCGGGTATTGCCGATGCTGCGTGTTGCGTTGAGCTGGGCGCCGAGCTTGTCCAGCAGGGTTTTCGACACTTCCGCAACCTTGACCTCAAGCATCACCTGCTGCGAACCCTCGACCCTCAGCAGGTTCACCACTTTCTTGCCTCCACCATAGACTTCGGCGAGTGCAACCAGGCGCTGCACCTTCATGGGGTCGCTCACGCGACCACCCAGAACCACCGAGTCGCCCAGGGATTCAACAGTCACTGCCGTTTCCGACGGGATGAATTCGTTGAGCCGGCTCTTGAGTGTGGCGGTATCGACGCCGACCACCACGTCCATGATCGTCGTGGGTCCACCCTTGGTCCATACGAACACGTTCGTTGAGCCGATTTTCCGGCCAAGCATGTAGACCTCTTTCGGGTTGATCAGCATGACGTCGGCGATGTCCGGGTTTCCGACGGACAACCGGGCAGCGTCGGCCGGCAGACGAATCAACGCTGTTTTCCCGACCGTCAGGCGCAGTGAAGGCGCCACTTCGGTTGGACCGGTGTACTGGGCATTCTGCGGCGCGATCGAGGTTGGCGCTTTGGAGACCTGCGCCGCCACCGGGGGCGACGCCGCCGGAGCAGCCGCAGGCTTGGCGGGGGCGACCGGCCCGGCCGCGAACGCCGCGGTGCAGAGCAGGGAAGCGAAGGCCAGCGCAGTCATCGCAAGCGGTGACGAGCGCGAGGAAACGGGGTCAGCTTTTCTATTCATGATGTGCTCGCAATTTACGTTAGGGGTCAGGCCACGGGGCGTCATTCGGTGCTTTTCTTCAGGCCGCGTATCACTTCAACCGTCTCGGGTGCAGGCACCACGGCGGCTCGCCGAACCGTCGACGTTCCGGACTTCGCCACCGGCTTGGGTGCAGCCCCGACAGCCGGAACTTCAGGGCGCTTTTCCACGGCAACGGGGCTCTGCTTGAGCAGATCGTTCTTGCGTGCGCCAGTGGTAGCAATGCTTGCCTTGTCGCTCTGGCTGCGCAGCACCAGCGAGAGGGAGCCTATGCTGCGCGCAAGGTCAATCTTCTCGGCTTCCGAAGGCGTTACTTCGAGCGTGACCGCATTCACCACGCGAGGCTTGGTGTCGCCGGTACCCAGCTCCTGGGCGACGGCGAGCACAAGAATGCGCTCCAGCACGATCTTCGAGACCGGGTGGTTCGCGTCATCGGGGGTGTTCACCATGACGTCAACATAATTGCCCGGCAACGCGAAGCCAGCGACGCCGACAATTTCGTTGACCTTGACCGTGATCGCGCGGTTGCCCTGGCCGAGCACGGCCGAAAGGCCGCCTTTCTCGCCCGGAGGCGCGAGCTTGGCGGCAACAATAGGCTCACCGCGCAATACCTGGGTATTGATCACACGCTCGTAGATTTTTTCCGGTGTCGAAAAAGGCTCCTTGAGCGCAGCACCCGCAGGCCAGTCAACAAGCTGGAGCATGTCAGCGCGCAGCCGCGTGCCGACTTCAAGGTCGCGCGCCGCAACGACGACCTTGGTCGTTGCGATACTCGCCTGCCGGGCGACCCATTGGGCCGCGACCATGACAGCGGCTGCTCCCACCACGATCGAAATCAGGATGGCCAGCAAAGGCCTTGCGTTTTTCATATCATTGATCCTTTCTTGTCTACATGGCGCGGCGCTTGATGCGCGTGCACCTAGAAAACGTTCTTCCACCCAAACTTGTTACTCAGCAACCCATGCGCGACCGCTCCAGCGGCTATCGCGAAGGCATAGGGAACACGAACTGCACTCACAGGGAAATCGCCATCGCGCGGCAAACTCCCGCCCACCACCCGGCCCATGCCAGTGGAAAGTCCGATGCGAAGATTCATGAGCACCACGCGGAGACTGCGCGAACGGATGGCCCAGACCAGCGACATCAGGCCGCCCGCGAGAAAGGTCACCAGAACAACACCAAACACCCCCGGAAATCCAACAAATGCTCCGACTGCCGCAAGCAGCTTGACGTCGCCCGCACCCATGACCCGCAGAAGGTAAAAGGGCAGAAGCACGGCGAGACCGGCGACCAGCCCGGCCACCGCGTTACCGAAACCTGTGCCTCCAGGCAAAACCGAGAGCACCATTGCGGCCACCGCTCCGGACAACACGACCCGGTTCGGGATGCGCCGCACAGTCGCGTCTCGCCATACGGCGACAACGAGCATGACCGCGTATGCGGCGAACCACAACGCGTGGGTCAGAGCGGGATTCATAGCCCCCCCAGACAGCTCGCCGGAGTCACGAAGCAGGCCGCCAACGCGGCAAACAAGCTCCCAAGCGACGTGCCGAGCACCACGAACCCGACAACAATGACCAATGCGATCAACGAGGCAACGAGCGCATATTCGATCGAGACTGCCCCCCGCATTCGCGCCGACAGAAACGGCAAAACCCGCTGTTGCCCAAACATGGGCCGCAATGCGCTGTTGTGCTGTTTCATGAGTCGGCGGGAATGAAGAGCCATGACGCGATCGGGCCGTTTACAGAGCGCAGCTTGCCGGCGTCGAAATGCAGGTCGCGATGGCGGTGAACAGGTCGTTGATGCTGGTGCCCAGTGCGGTGGCGCCGGCAATGATCACCACAGCGATCAGGGCAGCGAGCAGGCCGTATTCGATGGCGGTGGCGCCGCTCTCGTCGGCGATGAAGGTTTTTACGAAGTTTTTCACTTGGGTTTCTCCTGAAACGATGAAATCAAAAATCCCGCCCCTGAGGGCGAGTACCGGATTTGCACAGGGTCAGGACTTGCCTTTTGTGGCCTTTCCTTACACCTTGTTGCAAACGCAACTTTGCTCCCGCGATGAAAACTTTTGATTGATAAAAGTCAAACGAAAGTGTGTATGCACACTTTTTGAGGATCCAGAACTCAACCTCGCCCGGCGAAAAACGCGCGTCGGCTGGCCAGTGGTTGGAGGGGTGATTTTTCAGCAATCACGCAGGGAAAACGCCACCAGGTGAAGCCCATCGGGGCAATGGGGTTACTGGAAGCCGCTGTCATTGACGGATCTTGCGCAGGCGGCGCTCACACCCCATCCGCAATGCGCCATTAAAACTTTCGTTTAAAAGCGACACTCAAGCGCGTTTTCCGTCCGCGGTCATCCACGCCTTCATTCGGGGTTGAGGGTTGGGCGCCATCGTGGTAGCCCGGCAAAGCTGCGCGGCACAACACGGTCTTGCCCAAGCGTTCTTGGCGGGACACGGCACACACACAAAGTGTTTGTACGACGGCAGGACGCGCGATCGGCCCACTGGGCAAGTTGCACAGAGGACAGGCGGCTCATGTTGAGCGGTTCCTGGCGAACAGGCCGGATTCCCGGCCGCCTTTTCAGGACGCGGCGCAGGGGTGATTGCAGCAGGATTTCGGCAACAGGGGCCGGGCGGAAGTGGGGCCCGGAATCAGCCGCCGGCAACTCTCGGGCATTCGTGCATCGGCACGGGTGTGGAGAACCCGGCCGATCGTTTTACCTCACAGCCCGAGCGCCTTCCAGCCTGCGTGGCCCAGCTTTTCCAGCGTCTGGATGTTGACGTCGAAAATGGCATCAGCCTCGGGGAAGGCCTCGACCGCACGCTCCACGCTGTCCTCGCGCAGCAGGTGCAGGATCGCAAACGGCGCCCGGTTGGTGTAGTTGCCGATGTCGTCCGGCTCGGTGCCCTCGAACTGGAACTTGGGGTGAAAACTGGCGAGCTGCACCACACCGTCGAGACCATGCTCGTCCACCACCCCTTCGGCAATTTCCAGGAAATCATTGAAGTCCAGGAAGTCGTCAAACAGCGTGGGATGGATCAGCAGCGTGGTGTCGATCTGCTCAGCCGGCGTGGCCACCAGCAGGTCGAGCTCCTTGTCGAGCTCCTCGAGCAAGTCGTCGGCATGGCGCGCATGGCTGACCACCAGGCGCACCTGGTTCTTGACATACACCGCCTTGGCAAACGGGCACAGGTTCAGCCCGATCACGGCTTTTTCGAGCCAGTGACGCGTTTGAGTCAGAACTTCGTCGTCAGTCATCAGCATCTCCAGGAAGCGACACGCAATCAGCAGTCGTGAGAATTCTTCATCCCAGCCGGGGCCGCGGAACCGGCTTCGCCGGGCCGCAGGCGCAGCGCCCCCTCGGGGGGCAGCGCATTACACGAAGTGAAAAGCGTGGGGGCTCAGTGCAACGCTTTAAACCGCATGCGTTTGGGCTTGGCGCCCTCTTCGCCCAGACGTTTCTTCTTGTCGGCTTCGTACTCCTGGTAGTTGCCGTCGAAGAAGGTCCACTGGCTGTCGCCTTCGGCCGCCAGGATGTGGGTAGCGATGCGGTCCAGGAACCAGCGGTCATGGCTGATCACCATGATGGAGCCGGCAAATTCGAGCAGCGCGTCTTCGAGTGAACGCAACGTTTCCACGTCGAGGTCGTTCGAGGGTTCATCAAGCATCAGCACGTTGCCGCCGGCAATCAGGGTCTTGGCCAGGTGCAGCCGCCCGCGCTCACCACCCGACAGCGTGCCTACGCGTTTTTGCTGGTCGGCGCCGTTGAAGTTGAAGCGGCCCGCATAAGCGCGGCTGGGCATGGTGAACTTGCCGACGGTCAGCATGTCGAGCCCGCCGGAGATGTCTTCCCAGACGGTTTTTTCGTTGGCCAGGTCATCGCGGTGCTGGTCGACAAAAGCCATGCGCACAGTCTTGCCGATCACCACCTCGCCGCTGTCGGGCTGCTCCTTGCCGGCGATCAGCTTGAACAGCGTGGACTTGCCGGCGCCGTTGGGGCCGATGATGCCGACGATGGCGCCGGCCGGAATCTTGAAGCTCAGGTTGTCGATCAGCAGGCGGTCGCCGAAAGACTTGCTGACGTTCTTGAACTCGATGACTTCATTGCCCAGGCGCTCGGCCACGGGAATGAAAATCTCCTGAGTCTCGTTGCGCTGCTGGTATTCAAAGTCGGACAGCTCTTCAAACCGTGCCAGACGCGACTTGCTCTTGGCCTGGCGCGCTTTCGGGTTCTGGCGCGACCATTCCAGCTCCTTCTTCAGGGCCTTGGCGCGGGCTTCCTCGCCCTTTTGCTCCTGCGCCAGGCGTTCGCCCTTTTGCTCCAGCCAGGTGCTGTAGTTGCCTTTCCAGGGGATGCCGCGGCCGCGGTCCAGCTCCAGAATCCACTCGGCGGCGTTGTCCAGGAAATAGCGGTCATGGGTGATGGCCACCACGGTGCCGGGGTAGCGCTGCAGGAACTGCTCGAGCCAGTCCACCGATTCGGCGTCCAGGTGGTTGGTCGGCTCGTCGAGCAGCAGCATGTCGGGCTTGGACAGCAGCAGGCTGCACAGGGCCACGCGGCGTTTCTCGCCACCCGAGAGAACGCCGACCTTGGCATCCCAGGGCGGCAGGCGCAACGCGTCGGCGGCGATCTCGAGCTGGTGTTCGGAGTCGGTGCCGGAAGTGGCGATGATGGCTTCGAGCCGCGCCTGCTCGGCGGCCAGCGCGTCAAAGTCGGCATCGGGCTCGCCGTAAGCGGTGTACACGGCCTCGAGCTGGGCCTTGGCGGCAAACACCGCGCCCATGCCGGCTTCCACGCTCTCGCGCACCGTGTGCTCGGGGTCCAGCTTGGGCTCCTGCGGCAGGTAACCGATGTTCAGGCCCGGCATGGGCATGGCCTCGCCTTCGTACTCTTTGTCCAGACCGGCCATGATCTTGAGCAACGTGGACTTGCCGGAACCGTTGGTGCCGAGCACGCCGATCTTGGCGCCCGGGAAAAAGCTGAGGGAAACGTCTTTGAGAATCTGACGCTTGGGCGGCACGATCTTGCCGACCTTGTTCATGGTAAATACGTACTGGGCCATCGGGATTAACTTCTCTTAAGGGGAAAACAACGCAGGGAACCTGACCGGACCGGCCCGCAAAACAGGCTGGCCGGCGGTGATGCTGCAAACAAAAACCACACGCCTTAGCTGGGGGGCAGGCACCCTGAATCAAGGCGCGTTTCTGGCGTGAACCCCCCGATTATCGTTCCATGCGACAATACACGGGTTGCTGGCTCCAGTTGCCTGCAGCAATTAGGCACACCTTCGGTGACAGTTTGGGTGCCCAGCCTGACTTTTTTACCCGTCTGCCTTTCACTGGCGGAGGCTTCAACAGCCCCCGACTGGCCGATCTTTGGCACCTTCGCGTGCACCATCAATGACTTTTGAAAATCTGAATTTGGCTCCGGCCATTCTTAAAGCCGTGCTTGAGCAGGGCTATACCGTTCCTACCCCAATCCAGGCCCAGGCCATTCCGGCCGTGCTGGCTGGCGGCGACCTGCTCGGCGGCGCCCAGACCGGCACCGGCAAAACCGCGGCCTTCGTGCTGCCCATGCTGCAGCGCCTGTCCTCCGAGCCGTCCCTGAAAAACAAGCGCGGCGTCAACGCCGTGCGCGCCCTGATCATGACCCCGACGCGCGAACTCGCCGCGCAGGTCGAGGAAAGCGTTCGCCTCTACGGCAAATACCTCGAACTCTCCTCCATGGTGATGTTCGGCGGTGTCGGCATGGGCGCGCAGATTGAAAAACTGCGCCGCGGCGTCGACATCCTGGTGGCCACCCCCGGCCGCCTGCTGGACCACGCCAGCCAGGGCACGCTGGACCTGAGCCAGGTGCAGATCCTGGTGCTCGACGAAGCCGACCGCATGCTGGACATGGGCTTCATCCACGACATCAAGAAAGTGCTGGCCTTGGTGCCCAAGCAGAAGCAGACGCTGCTGTTTTCCGCCACCTTCAGCGACGAGATCCGCGACCTGGCCAACGGCCTGCTGCGCGACCCGCTGCACATCCAGGTGACCCCGCGCAACACCACGGTGCAGCGCATCACGCAGACCATCCACCCGGTCGGCCGCGGCAAGAAAAAAGCGCTGCTCACGCACATCATCAACGAGCACAACTGGAGCCAGGTGCTGGTGTTCACACGCACCAAGTTCGGCGCCAACAATGTGGCCGAACACCTGACGAAAAACGGCATCCCCGCGATGGCGCTGCATGGCAACAAGAGCCAGACCGCCCGCACCCAGGCGCTGCAGGACTTCAAGAGCGGCAGCATCCGTGCCTTGGTGGCCACCGACATTGCCGCCCGCGGCATCGACATCGACGAGCTGCCACACGTCGTGAACTATGAAATCCCCAATGTCAGCGAAGACTATGTGCACCGCATCGGCCGCACCGGCCGCGCCGGCAACAGCGGTGAGGCGGTGAGCCTGGTCTGCCTGGACGAGGAAGGCTTCATGCAGGACATCGAGCGTTTCACCAAGCAGAACATCGAAAAAGTCATCGTGCCCGGTTTTGAAGCCGAGCCCGGCGAAAAAGCCGAGCCGCTGGCCATGGGCCGCCAGACCATCTGGGGCGGCCTGGGCAAGCCGCCGAGTCGTGACGTGATGCAGGCAGCCGCCAAGGCCGCCCGCAGCGAAATGATGACGCGCATCCGCGAGAACAAGCCCCAGGCGGGCCGAGGCGCCGGCAATGGCGGCGGCGGCAACGGTGGTGGCAATGGTGGTGGACGCGGCCGCAGCGGCGGTGGCGGCAATGGTGGTGGCCGTAGCCAGCCCCAGGGCGGCCAGCCGCGCCAGAATTCGGGCTACGCACAAGGCGGCCAGCCTGCACAGCAGCAGGCACGCAACCCGAATGCCCAGCCTCCCCGTCCACGCAACACCCAGGAGCGCGACGATGATGCCCAACCCGCCAGCCATGTTTCCTCAGGCTTCCCTTCCTCCGGCCAGCCCACAGGCGGCAACCGCGGCAACTACCGCGGCGGCGGCCGGCCAGCCGGCGGTGGCGGTGGCGGTGGCGGCGGACGCTCGGGTGGCCCTGGTGGCCGGAGCAACGGGTCTGGTCGGTCGGGAAATTCTGGCTCGTTTACTGGCCGATAAAACCTATACGGCGGTCCACTGCGTGGGCCGCCGCAAGCCTGATTCCGTGCACCCCTCGCTGGTGGTGCATCTGACCGATTCGCTCACTGGGTTTTCAGCCCCGCCGGTGGACGATGTGTTCATCGCGCTGGGCACCACCATCAAGGTGGCAGGCAGCCAGCAGGCGTTCCGGGCGGTCGATTTCGACGCGGTCGTGGCCCTGGCCAGATCGGCGCGTGCCGCTGGCGCGACCCGCCTGGGCATCGTCAGCGCCATGGGCGCCGACACCAATTCCCCTGTTTTTTACAACCGCGTCAAAGGCGAGATGGAAGACGCTGTCAGCCAGCTCGGCTACGACAGCGTGGTGTTCGCACGCCCCTCGGTTCTGGCGGGCGACCGCGCGGTCCTGGCACAGGCCACCCGCCCCGGCGAACAGCTCGCCCTGGTCGCCATGCGGCTGTTCAAGCCGTTGATCCCGCGCAACTACCGCGTGGTTGCAGCGGCCGACGTCGCCGCGGCGCTGGTGAACGCCGTCCAGGCCGGCCAGCCGGGGCGCCGCGTGTTGCTCTCGGGCGAGTTGCAGTTCTCCTGAAAATTAGCGGCCTTTTTGGCCTCCAGCCCTTGACAGACGGGCGCCTTCAGCTACTGATTCAATAGCAATTGATGGTTTTCCGGCGCACCTTTCAGCCCTGCACAAACAGCGTCACCAGCGGGTCCGGCCCGACCTGGCGGCTCCAGTGGCCGTGGATGGCCGCGTCAAACGAAGCGCCCGTCGGGAGCAGGTCGGCCGAATAGAAATGCTCCCCGGGCTTGAACACGCGTGACGTACCGTCCTGCAGGCCAATTTCCATCTGGCCGCCGAGAATGACCACCCATTGCGGTGTCACCGTGCAATGAAACTGGCTGCGAAAACCCACCGGGCTGTGGCGCAGCTGGTAACCGGTGGACGGAAGCAAGGGTGACAACAGCGCCTGCGGCGACCCTTCGGTCAGCGCCAGCGGATCCTCGCGGAATCCGGCACGGCCATCGGGGCCGGTGTAGAGCGTGGTTTTGGTGAAAACAGTCATGGGCAATCCGTGAAAAGTAAATGAAGGGTGCGTTCAGGCACCGGTGGTTCGCCGCCAGGCCAGCACGGCAGCCACGATCTCTTCGGGCCGGCTGGCCAGATCGAAGCTTTGGGCATTTTCCTCCGGGCCGGGCGCTTCCAGCGTACTGAGCTGGCTGGCCAGCAGCGACAGCGGCATGTAATGGCCGGTCCGCGCAGCCATGCGGGCCGCGAGCAAGGGGTAGTCGCCCTGCAAATGGAGAAAACGGGCGTCGGGCGCACCGCGCCGCAGGATATCGCGGTAGGCGCGCTTGAGCGCCGAGCACGACAGCACCAGGCCCCGCCCGGCGGCCCGCGCCTGCTGCAGCCGTCCGGCCAGCGTTTGCAGCCAGCCCTCCCGGTCCTCGTCGCTCAGCGCCACCCCGGCGGCCATGCGCGCCACGTTGGCCGCAGGATGCAGGCTGTCACCCTCCAGGAACTCCAGGCCCAGGGCGGCCGCCAGCTGGGCGCCCACGGTGCTTTTGCCGCAGCCGCTGACGCCCATGACCACAAAAATATCGGAACTCATCTGCGTCACATTCTGCCTTCTCGATAGCCGCTGGCGACTAAGTCGACCAGCGCACGGTGGCGTCGGCGCGTTGGTGCAGGTCGGGCAGCAGCTCCAGCCCCAGCCCGGGTTTGCCGTTCAGGTTGAGCATGCCTCTGGTCACCGTGGGCAACTCGGTCACGAGTTCCTTGTACCAGCCGGTGTAGAAGGCGCGCACGCTTTCCTGGATCAGGGCATTGGGTGCGTGCAGGGACAGGTGGCTGGACGCCGCCCACACCACCGGCCCGGTGCAGTCGTGCGGCGCCACCGGCAGTTGCCAGGCGTCGGCCATGGCCGCAATCTTGCGCGCCTCGGTCAGGCCGCCGCACCAGCTCAGGTCCAGCATGGCGACACCGGCCACGCCGGTCTGCAGGTAGTCCTTGAAACCCCATTTGTAGCTCAGCGTCTCGCTGGCACAAATCAGCGCGTCGCAATCTTTCGAATACTGTTTGAGCAGGTCCAGCGAATCCATGCGGATCGCGTCTTCGTGCCAGAAGGTGTTGAAGGGCTTGAGCGCGCGCGCGATCTTCTGCGCCATCGGCAGCCGCCACAGGCTGTGGAACTCCACCATGATGTCCATCTGCTCGCCGACCGCAGAGCGGATCTTGCGGAACGGCTCCAGCGCCAGGTCCAGGTCCGAGCTGCTGATGTACTGCCCGTCGCTTTTTTCGGCCGCCGGATCGAAGGGCCAGATCTTCATCGCCGTCACGCCTTCGGACAGCAGCGACTCGGCCAGTTCGTCGGCGTGATGCAAAAAGCCTTCGAGGTCTTCGTACGGCCCGGCATTGGCCTTTTTTGCGTCACCGATGCCCCAATTGGCGCTGGTCTGGTTGACGGTGCTGCGCACGTACTGGTAACCGGCGCAGGTGTTGTAGATGCGTATGCTGTCGCGGCTCTTGCCGCCCAGCGCGGTGTACAGCGGCATGTTGGCCGCCTTGCCGAAAATGTCCCACAGCGCGATGTCGATGGCCGAGTTGCCGCGCGTCTCCACGCCGGAGCCGCGCCAGCCGAGGTAGCCGGTGATGTCCCTGTTGCGCGCTTCGATGGCCAGCGGGTCCTTGCCCAGCAGCTTGGGGCCAGCCCATTCGTGGATGTAGGCTTCCACGGCCGCGGCCCCCATGAAGGTCTCGCCGAGGCCGATCAGGCCTTCGTCGGTGTGGATGCGGACCCAGATGATGTTGGGAAACTCGCCCAGGCGCAGGGTTTCAACGTTGGTGATTTTCAAATGAGATCTCCGTAAAAAAGGCCGCAAGAGGAAACCTCTGCGGCCTTGTGACGCGACGGCGGGAAGCCGCTTAGCCGCCGCGCGCCTTCTTCAGCGCATCCATCACCATCTTGACCGGCTCGGCGCCAATCGTCGGAATGTTTTTGTCATAGACGGGCTTGACCTTGTCGAACATGCGTTTCTGCTCGGCCGCACTCACTTCGTTGACCTGCATCCCTTTGGCCTTCAGGCTGGTCAGGGACTTCTCATTGAGCGCACGGTTGGCCGCGCGCTGGACCTTCTGGCCCTCCATGGCCGCTTCACGCAGCACCGCCTGCTCCTGCGGGTTCAGCTGGTCCCAGAGCTTCTTGCTGTAGAGGATCAGGAAGGGCGTGTAGGCGTGGCGCGTGACGCTCAGGTACTTCTGCACTTCATTGAACTTGGAGGTTTCAATGGTCACGAAAGGATTTTCCTGGCCGTCGATGGTTTTGGTTTCCAGCGCGGTGAATACTTCACCAAAGGCCATGGGCACGGCGTTGGTCCCCAGGGTCTTGAAGGTGTCGATGAAGATGTTGTTCTGCATCACGCGCACCTTGACGCCGTCAAAATCTTCCGCCCTGGCGACCGGCCGCTTGCTGTTGGTCAGGTTGCGGAAACCGTTCTCCCAGTAGGCCAGGTTGATCAGGCCGGCTTCTTCCAGCTTTTTGTTGAAGTAGGCGCCGGCCGGGCCGTCAAGCACGGCATCGGCTTCCTTTTCATTGGCAAACAGGAAAGGCAGATCGAAAGCGCCGAGCTCCTTGACGATGCCCACCAGCGGCGAACTCGAGGTGCACACCATCTCCTGGGTACCGGCGCGCAGCGCCTGCGTGGCCGGCAGGTCACCGCCCGCGGCGCCGCCCCAGAAGGCATTGATCTTCATCTTGCCGCCGGTCTTGGCGGCCAGCACTTCCTGCATCTTCTTGACGCCGACGCCGACCGGGTGGTCTTCATTGACGCCATTGGTGAACTTGATCGTGCGGTCGGCAAACTGCGCGAAGCTCGAAGTGGCCACCAGCAAGGCGGCTGCGGCCAGGGCCAGGGTTCTGCGTTTGAACATGGTTGTCTCCTTTTATATAAACGACAGGGGTTGGGAAAGGGAAGTCATCGCATCCACCACTTCAGTGGTTCAGTGACGATGGAGGGGAAAAGCACCAGCAGGAAAAGCACAGCCAGTTGCGCCATCAGAAAGGGCAGAACACCCTTGAAGGCCTCGTCCATGCTGATCTTGGCGACGCCGCAGACCACGTTGAGTACGGTGCCTACCGGCGGCGTGATCAGGCCAATGGCATTGTTCATGATGAACATGATGCCGAAGTAGACCGGGTCAATGCCGGCCTTGAGCACCACCGGCATCAGCACCGGCGTGAGGATCAGCACCGTCGGCGTGAAGTCCAGCGCGGTGCCAACAATCACGATGAGGATCATCATGACGAACATCAGCAGCATCTTGTTACCCATGAAAGGCGCCATCATGTTGGCGACTTCCGTGGGGATGTTGGCGACCGTGATCAGCCAGGCGCTGACCATGGCCGCGGCCACCAGGAACATCACCACCGCGGTGGTCTTGCCGGCCGCCAGGATCAGCCCGTACATGGCCGACCATTTCAGCTCGCGGTAGATGAACATGCCGACGACAAAGCTGTACACCGCGGCCACGACGGCGGCCTCGGTCGGCGTGAAGATGCCGAACTTCATGCCGCCAATGATGACGATGGGCAGGGTCAGCGCAAAGCCACCCTGGGCCGTGATGCGCAGCCGGTCAGGCATGGGCAACCTGGGGGCCGCAGGAACGTTTTCCTTCCTGGCCACCCACCACCAGGTCAGACCGATCGCCGCACCCATCAGGATGCCGGGCACGATGCCGGCCAGAAACAGCTTGGTGATGGAGACATTACCGGCCACACCAAAAATGATCAGGCCGATGGAAGGCGGTATTACCGGTGCGATGATGCCGCCCGACGCCACCAGGCCTGAGGCCCGGCCCACGTTGTAACCGGCAGCCCGCATCATGGGAATCAGCAGCGCGGCCAGCGCGGCGGTGTCGGCAATGGCCGAACCCGACAGCGAAGCCATGATGACCGCCGCAATCACCGTGACGTAACCGAGGCCGCCGCGGAAATGCCCGACCCAGGCCATCGCCAGGTTGACAATGCGGCGGCTGATGCCGCCGGCATTCATGAATTCGCCCGCCAGCAGGAAAAACGGCACGGCCAGCAACGGGAAGTTGTCGGCCCCGTCGACAAAACGCTGGGCCAGGATCTGGCTGTCAAAAGTGACGAGGCCGCTGGTGGCGGCCAGGAAAGCCATCAGCGTGACGCCGCAAACCAGCAGCGCATAGGCGATCGGCATGCCGATGGCCATGGCGGCCAGCAGGCTGAGAATAAAAACGCTGACGGTCATGCCTTGCTTCCCTGCATTTGTTTTTCGACGTCGGCCAGGCCCTCGGTTTCGATCACCTGCACCAGTTCGGCCTCGCTGATCTGCCCGGTGACCAGGCGATAAAGCACATTGAGGTTGATCATGCCCATCACCACACTGACAACGTAACCGATGCCGTAAATCCAGATCATGGAAATGCCGACCACCGGCGACACATTGGTGACCTGCAGCTCGTGCATCTCGAAAGTGCCCATGAAAAAGAGCACATTGCAGAACAGCATCAGTGCTTCGCTCAGAAACAGGCAGACTTTTTTACCAAGCACCGGCAGGTGCTTGATCAGCGTGTCCACGCCCAGATGCCCGCCTTCGTGCATGGCCAGCATCGCGCCGATGTAGGTCAGCCAGATGAAGAAGTACCGCGACATTTCGTCAGAGACGGAAATGCCTGAATTGAAGGCGTAACGCAGCACCACGTTGCCGAACACCATGATGACCATGGCCACCATGCAGACGACCACCAGCAGCTCCAGCAACTTGAAGAAGCCGTGAATCGCCGTATCCATCGTTTTTTGAAAATTCATCTTTCGCCTATGGTCTGGTGAGATGGCTCAGGCCGCCTTGAGCTGCCGTGCGGGACTGCTCAGGATGGGCAGGCGGCGGCGCGAGGCCAGCACCTCTTCGATGTCCTCTTTCGCGCCGTCGATCAGCACGCGGATCGCACGCTCGGCTTCGTCGGGCTGGTGCGCGATCACGGCGTCCAGCACGGCACGGTGCAGCGGCAGGGAGTGGGTCGGGCCATCCTTGCGGCGCGTGGAAATTTCAAAGCTGGTGCGCAGCAGCGCCCCCAGCGCCTTGCTCATCTGCACCAGCATGCGGTTGCGGCTGGCGCGCAGCAGGCCCTGGTGGAAACGCAGGTCGTGGGTGACATAGTCGCCGCCCTCCTCGACCGCATGTTTCATGCCGGCGTAAGCGGCTTCGACCTCGGCAATGTCCTGCGCCGTGGCGCGCTCTGCCGCCAGGCGCATCGCGGCGGGCTCCACCACGCGGCGCAGGTCCTGCAGGTCGCGCAGGAATTCGGGGGTCAGTCCCGCCTTGGACTGCCAGATGATGACGTCGGGGTCGAACCAGTTCCAGTGGTCCTCCGACAACACGCGGGTGCCCACCTTGGGCCCGGTGGTCATCAGGCCCTTGGCGATCAGCGACTTCACGGCCTCGCGCACCACCGTGCGGCTGACACCAAGCTCCTGGCACAACACCGGCTCGGGCGGAATCGACGCGCCCACAGCATACCGGCCCGCAACAATGGCTTCGCCAAGGTGGTCAACCGTGTTGCCGTGAACGTTTTTGATCATTGCCGTCTGTTTAGTGGTTATTACTAGGATTCGCGGCGCAATGGTATGACGATAATATGTTTATCAATTAAGGATTTTCCCTATGACCGACCCCAAGACCCCCCGGAAGAAACCCGAAGAGCTACGCAGCCAGCAATGGTTTGGCCGCCAGGACCGCGACGGTTTCGCCTACCGCAGCTGGGTCAAGGGCAAGGGCGTGCCGCACGACCAGTTCGACGGCCGCCCGGTCATCGGCATCTGCAACACTTTCAGCGAACTGACGCCCTGCAACAGCCACTTCCGCACGATTGCCGAGCAGGTCAAGATCGGTGTGTACGAGGCCGGCGGCTTCCCGCTGGAGTTCCCGGTCATGTCCTTGGGTGAGACCCTGCTGCGCCCGACCGCCATGCTGTATCGCAACCTGGCCAGCATGGATGTGGAAGAAAGCATTCGCGGCAACCCGATCGATGGTGTGGTGCTGCTGATGGGTTGCGACAAGACCACGCCTTCGCTGGTGATGGGCGCGGCCAGCGTGGACCTGCCCACCGTGGGTGTCAGCGGCGGCCCCATGCTCAGCGGCAAGTGGCGCGGGCAGGAGCTGGGCTCGGGCACCGGCGTCTGGAGCATGAGCGAGCAGGTGCGTGCCGGCACCCTCAAGCTCGCCGACTTTTTTGAAGCCGAAAGCTGCATGCACCGCAGCCACGGCCACTGCATGACCATGGGCACGGCCAGCACCATGGCCAGCATGGTCGAGGCGCTGGGCATAGGCCTGCCGGGCAACGCGGCCTACCCGGCCGTCGATGGGCGGCGCAATGTGCTGGCGCGCATGGCCGGGCGCCGTGCGGTCGAGATGGTGCATGAGGACCTGATACTCTCGAAAATCCTCACACGTGAAGCGTTTGAAAACGCCATCAAGACCCTGGCCGCGATTGGCGGATCGACCAACGCGGTGATCCACCTGATTGCGATGGCCGGCCGCATCGGCGTGAAACTCACAGTGGACGACTTCGACCGGCTCGCCAGCGAACTGCCCTGCCTGGTCAACCTGCAACCCTCGGGCAAGTTCCTGATGGAAGACTTCTGCTACGCCGGCGGCCTGCCGGTGGTCATGAAGGAAATCGCGCAGCACCTGCACACGGGCGCCATCACCGCCAACGGAAAAACCATAGGCGAGAACATTGCCGATGCACAGAACTACAACACCGAGGTGATCCGTCCGCTGGCCACGCCGTTCAAGGACAAGGCCGGCATTGCCGTGCTGCGCGGCAACCTGTCGCCGCGCGGCGCCGTCATCAAGCCGAGTGCGGCCACGCCCGCACTGATGGTGCACACCGGCCGCGCGGTGGTGTTTGAAAACATCGAGGACTTCCACGCCCGCATCGACGACGAAAACCTCGACATCGACGAGACCTGCGTCATGGTGCTGAAAAACTGCGGCCCCAAGGGCTACCCCGGCATGGCCGAGGTCGGCAACATGCCGCTGCCGCCCAAGGTGCTGCGCAAGGGCATCACCGACATGGTGCGCATCAGCGACGCCCGCATGAGCGGCACCGCCTACGGCACGGTGGTGCTGCACACGGCGCCCGAAGCGGCGGCCGGCGGCCCGCTGGCGATTGTGCAGAACGGCGACCTGATCGAACTCAACGTGCCCGAGCGCAAGCTGCATCTGCATATCAGCGACGAGGAGCTGGCGCGCCGCCTGGCCGAATGGAAAGCCCCACCGCCACCGCTGTCCTCGGGTTACTGGAAGCTCTACGTCGACCACGTGCTGCAGGCCGACGAAGGTGTGGACCTCGACTTCCTGGTCGGCAAACGCGGCTCTTTCGTGCCGCGCGACAACCACTGATTCACAAGGCTTGACATGAAATTACTCATCACAGGGGGCGCCGGTTTTGTGGGCGCCAGGCTGGCCCGCGCCATTCTCAAGAAAGACCGGCTCGACGGCCAGACCGTTGACGAGCTGCACATAGCCGACATGTTTGCACCGCCGGCCGATCTGGCGGCCGACAAGCGTGTGCGGGTGCACACCGGCCCGCTGCTCAACCAGTCGGAACTGTTTGCCAGCGGCTTCGACGCCGTGTTCCACCTGGCCTCGGCCGTGTCGGGCGAGTGCGAGCTGGACTTCGACCTCGGCCTGCGTTCCAACCTCGACAGCACCCGCCTTCTGCTCGACGGCCTGCGAAAGGCCGGCAATGCCCCGCGCCTGGTGTTCGCCAGTTCGGTGGCGGTCTTCGGCCCGGATGTATCCAACCCGTTGCCCGACCTCGTGAGCGACCATACGCTGCCGTCGCCGCAGACCTCCTACGGCATGCACAAGCTGGTGTGTGAACACCTGATCGCCGACTACACCCGCAAGGGTTTTGTCGATGGCCGCTCGGCGCGGCTGATGACGGTCACCGTGCGCCCGGGCAAACCCAACGGCGCGGCGTCCTCGTTTTTCAGCGGCATCATCCGCGAGCCCCTGGCCGGCGTGGAAACCACCTGCCCGGTGGATGCGAGCGTCACGCATCCCGTGTCATCGCCGTCGAACACGGTGCATGGCCTGATTACCGTGTTCGAGGCCAGCCAGCAAGCCATGGGCGGGCGGCTGGCGCTCAACCTGCCGGGCCTCAATGTCAGCGTCGGCGAGATGCTGCAGGCCCTGGAAGAGGTCGCCGGCCCCGAGGTCCGCCGGCGGGTTCGTTTTGAACGCGACGAACGCATTGCCGGCATCGTGGCCAACTGGGCGCGCGGCGCCAGCGCCGGTCGGGCGCACGCCCTCGGCCTGAAGCCCGACGTCTCCTTCAAGGCCATCATTGAACAGTACATCGAGGATTGCCGCAGCCCCGCCTACCCGGCCGGTGCCCTGCAGGGCATGTCCTGAACCATGCCCACCGGCATGCCTGCGCAGACTCCTAACACGCAGCCCGCATGAACGGCCGCCGGTTGCTGGCGGTCGACTGGGGCACCTCGTCGCTGCGCGGGGCGCTGATCGGGCCCGATGGCCAGGTGCTGGCAGAACGCGCCCTGGCGCGCGGCATCCTCAGCGTGGCGGCAGGCGACTTTCCGGCGGTTTTTGAAGCCGCGTTTGGCGACTGGATGACGGCCGGCACCTTGTGCCTGATCTCGGGCATGGCCGGCAGCCAGCAGGGCTGGCGGGAAGCGCCCTACTGCGCCTGTCCGGCCGGTTTCAGCGACATCGCCGCCCGGCTTGAATGGCTGGAGCCCGGCCGCATCGCCATCGTGCCCGGCCTCAGCATCAGCACCGGCGGCGTTCCCGATGTCATGCGCGGCGAGGAAACGCAGATCGTCGGTGCCCTGCTGCTGCTGGGCATCACCGATGCGCGCCTGGTGCTGCCGGGGACCCACAGCAAATGGGTCACGGTCGCCGGCGGCCGCATCACGGATTTTTCGACCTGGATGACCGGCGAGTTTTACGCCCTGCTGCGCCAGCACTCGATTCTGGCGCGCACGCTGCCCGCGGGGGAGCCGCCAGCGGACACCGCCGCCTTCGGGCAGGGCGTGGCCCGCGCGCTGGCCGGCCCCGGCCTGCTGCACACGGCCTTCAGCACCCGCACCCTGTCCCTGTTCAAGCGCCTGCCGCCCGATGCCCTGCCCAGCTACCTGTCGGGACTGGTCATAGGAGAAGAACTCAAAGGCCAGGACCTGCAGCGCGGCGAGTCCGTGGTGCTCATGGGTGCAGAGGCACTGACCGCGCGTTATGAACAGGCGCTGGCGCAACTGGGCGTGACGGTCCGTCGCGTGGGCGCCAGTGCCACCTGGCGCGGCCTGCGCGCCATTGCCGACACCTTGCCTCCACCCCCTCCACCATGAACCGATGAACGCCTCCCAAAAATTTGCCACTGCCCTGCAGACCCTGCCACTGGTCGCCATCCTGCGCGGCCTGCGTCCCGCCGAGGCCGTCCCGGTGGGCCAGGCGCTGCAGTCCACCGGCTGGACACTGATCGAAGTCCCGCTCAATTCGCCACAACCGCTGGACAGCATTGCGGCGATGGCCGCCGCCTGTCCCCAGGCCCTGGTCGGCGCCGGCACGGTGCTGAGCGTGGAGGACGTGCGCAATGTGCAGGCCGCGGGCGGCCAGCTGATCGTGTCGCCCAACTTCAACCCGGCCGTCGTGCGCGAAGCCGTACGGCTGGGCCTGGTCTGCCTGCCCGGCGTGATGACGGCCAGCGAGGCCTTTGCCGCGCTCGAAGCCGGCGCCACCGGCCTGAAAATTTTCCCGGCGGAGATGATCACGCCCGCCGTGCTGAAAGCGCTGCGCGCAGTACTACCGGCCAAGACCGTGGTACTGCCGGTGGGCGGCATTACGCCGGACAACATGGCCGCTTATTTCGCCGCCGGTGCCAGCGGTTTCGGTATCGGCTCGGCGCTTTACAAACCCGGCATGGCGGCCACGGAAGTCGCTGAAAATGCTACAAAATTCATAGCTGCCTGCGCTGGTAACATCCCGGCATGAACACACTTTCACCCACATCTTCCGCAGGCATTTCATTCGGACTGTCGGGCCGCGTCTGCATCGTCACGGGCGGCGCCCAGGGCATCGGCGAGGCGTGTATACGGCGCTTTGCGCGCGAGGGCGCGCAGGTCGTGATCGCCGACATCGACGACGTCCGCGGCGCGGCACTGGCCGATGAACTCGGCGGCCTGTACCTGCACTGCGACGTCGGCGACAAGGCCCAGGTCGATGCCCTGGTGGCGCAAACCCTGGCCGTCCACGGCCACATCGATGTGCTGGTCAACAACGCCGGCATTTTCCGGGCCGCCGATTTTCTGGAGGTCACCGAGGCCGACTTCGACGCCGTGCTGCGCATCAACCTCAAGGGCTCGTTTCTGGTGGGCCAGGCCGTGGCGCGCGTGATGGCCGGCGCGGGCAAGGGCAGCATCATCAACATGAGTTCGGTCAACGCCGTGCTGACCATTCCGACCATTGCCAGCTACAACGTCAGCAAGGGCGGCATCAACCAGCTCACCCGGGTGATGGCGCTGGCGCTGGCCGACAAGGGCGTGCGTGTCAACGCGGTCGCGCCCGGTACCATCGCCACCGAGCTGGCGGCCAAAGCGGTCCTGACCAGCCCCGAGGCCACCGCCCGCATCATGAGCCGCACGCCCATGAAACGTCTGGGCGAACCCTCAGAGATTGCCGACACCGTGGCCTACCTGGCCAGCGATGCGGCCAGTTACATCACCGGCGAGATCGTGGTGGTCGACGGTGGCCGCATGACCCTGAATTACACCGTTCCGGTGTAGCCGGTCCGGCCGGCCACAGGAATGCGGCTGATTGCCGCTTCCCGTTGACATGGATCATGGATACGCGTGGGCGAACTCCCAAAAATTGGCCAGATTCAATAGACTGGCCGTTCAACAACCGGAGTTCACCATGATGTCAATTCGCCTGATTTCCATCGCCGCAGTCGCTGCCACCTTGGGTTTGGCCGGTTGCGCCCAGACACGCTACGGTCACATGGCGCATCATCCTGGCGCTGCGGCTGCGGCAACAGGACAAGCCATGCCCATGGCCGGTCCCGGCGGCCCCATGGCGCGCATGGACGACCACATGACCGCCATGCGTGCCATGCACGACAGGATGTCACGCGCCAGGACGCCGGAGGAGCGCAACGCCCTGATAGCCGAGCACCACAAACTCATGCAGGACGGCATGGGCATGATGGGTGGCATGGGCCCCGGCGGCCCTGGTGGCATGGGCGGCATGGGCGGCATGATGGGGTCCGGTCCGGGCCCCGCAGCCGGTGACCCGGCGGCACGCCAGCAATGGATGGAAAAACGCATGGAGATGATGCAGTCAATGATGCAGATGATGATGGACCGCCTGCCCCCGGCACCCGCCAAACCCTGAAAGACACCATGACCTCCAGCACCACGTCCTCCGCCGGCGCAGCCTACGGCTTTTACTGCAAACCGGACGACAAGAGCTTCGCCCATGTGGTGAGCCGTGTCACCGACGCCCTCAAGGCCGAAGGCTTCGGCGTGCTGACCGACATCGACGTGCAAGCGACCATGAAAACCAAGCTGGGGATCGATGTGCGGCCCTACCGCATCCTGGGCGCCTGCAATCCACCGCTGGCGCATCGCGCCCTGACCGCCCAGCCCGATATCGGGCTGCTGCTTCCCTGCAACGTCATCGTGCGTGAAGACGACGACGGCAGCTTCACCGTGGGTTTCATGGACCCGGTGGCGGTGATGCAGATGACCGACGACCCCGAGGTGGCCCGGGTGGCCGACGAGGTGCGTAGCCGCCTCGAGCGGGTTCGGTCGGCGCTGACGGCTGCACCCGGCGCCGCCGCGAAAACCTGAGTAGGTCAGCGCATACCCGGCTCGATCGCGGCAGTGACCGGCCCGCCTGAAGCACGATCCACGTCGCCGTCCCTCCCGCTGGCAGGGTTAAGGCCGCCGGCGGTTTGACCTTTCCACCATGGGAAGGTTTATCCTTTTCACGAAGCTGTTCAGGCCTTCCGAATGAAAAGGATGCTTTCCATGAAACACACACCTCATCCTCACCCCGATGGCGTGGCTGCCGGCCCCGCGCAGGGCGCCGGACATGACCACAGTCAAACCCACTCTGACGACCCGGCCGGTCTCAGGGACCCCGTCTGCGGCATGACCGTCACCGCAGCGTCAGGGCACCAGCTCGCGCACGAAGGCAGGACCTGGTATTTCTGCAGCGCCGCTTGCCTGGCAAAATTCGCCGCCCATCCGTCGGCTTACCTCGACAAACCAGCAATCGCACCCGCCCCTGAAACAAAAACTGCAACTGCCGATGGCCAGGCCGGAACCACCGTCTACACCTGCCCCATGCACCCGGAGATCCGGCAGGATCACCCGGGCAACTGCCCGATCTGCGGCATGATGCTGGAGCCGGTCATGCCCAGCCTCGACGAGGACGAGAACCCGGAGCTCACCTCCTTCACCCGCCGCTTCTGGTGGACGCTGCCGCTGACGGTGACGGTCACCGTGCTGGCGATGGCCGGCCACCAGTTCGGCTGGTTCGACATGGCCACCCAGAGCTGGATCGAGCTGGTGCTGACCCTGCCCGTGGTGCTGTGGGCGGGCTGGCCGTTTTTCGTGCGGGGTGCGCAGTCGGTGATCCACCGCAGCCCCAACATGTGGACCCTGATCGGCCTCGGGACGGGCGCCGCTTTTGTTTACAGCGTGGTGGCCACCGTGGCGCCCGGCGTGTTCCCCGACTCGTTCATTTCGATGGGACGCGTGGCCGTGTATTTCGAGGCGGCGGCCGTCATCATTTCACTGACACTGCTCGGCCAGATGCTGGAACTGAAGGCGCGTTCGCAGACCTCGGCCGCCATCAAGTCCCTGCTTGGGCTGGCGCCCAGGACCGCGCGGCGCATCCAGGCCGACGGCACGGAAGAAGACGTGCCGCTGAGCCATGTGCATGTGGGCGACAGCCTGCGCGTGCGCCCCGGCGAGAAAGTGCCGGTCGACGGTATTGTCACCGAAGGCAGCAGTGCGGTCGACGAGTCGATGCTGACCGGCGAACCCCTGCCGGTGAGCAAACGGGCGGGCGACAAACTCATAGGCGCCACACTCAACACCAGCGGGGCCCTGGTCATGCGCTCCGAACGTGTGGGCGCGCAGACCATGTTGTCGCAGATCGTGCAGATGGTGGCGCAAGCCCAGCGCTCGAAGGCGCCCATGCAGCGCATGGCCGACCAGGTGGCGGGCTGGTTTGTCATGGCCGTGGTGGCGGTGGCGGTGCTGACTTTCTTCGGCTGGGGGTTTTTCGGGCCGCAGCCGAGCTGGGTGTATGGCCTGATCAACGCGGTGGCGGTGCTGATCATCGCCTGCCCCTGCGCGCTGGGCCTGGCCACGCCGATGTCCATCATGGTGGCCACCGGCAAGGCGGCCGGCCAGGGCATTCTTTTCCGTGATGCGGCAGCGATCGAACATTTGCGCACGGTCGATGTGCTGATCGTCGACAAGACCGGCACGCTGACAGCCGGCAAGCCGGCCTTCGACCGGGCGATTCCGGCCGCGGGCTTCAGCGCCGACGAGGTATTGCGGCTGGCCGCCAGCCTGGACCAGGGCAGTGAACACCCGCTGGCAGACGCCATCGTGAATGCGGCGCGCGAGCGCGGCCTGGCACTGGACAAACCCGAGAGTTTCGAATCGGCCAGCGGCATCGGTGTCAGCGGGCGTGTCGCCGGCCGGGCACTCGCTCTCGGCAACACGGCGCTGATGGCGCAGGCCGGTGTGGCCGTGGACGCCTTGCTGACGCAGGCAGAAGCGCTGCGCGCCGAGGGCGCCAGCGTGATGCACCTCGCCGTGGACGGCCAGCTCGCCGGCCTGCTGGCCGTGGCCGATCCGGTCAAGGCCAGCACGCCCGAGGCGCTGGCAACACTGAAGGCCGCAGGCCTGCGCGTGATCATGGCCACCGGCGACGGCCTCACCACCGCCAGGGCCGTCGCCGCACGCCTGGGCATCGACGAGGTCCACGGCGGGGTCCAGCCCGCCGACAAGCTGGTGCTGGTCAAGCGCCTGCAGGAGCAAGGCCACATCGTGGCCATGGCAGGCGACGGCATCAATGACGCGCCGGCCCTGGCCCAGGCCAATGTGGGCATCGCGATGGGCACGGGTACCGACGTGGCCATGAACAGCGCCCAGGTGACGCTGGTCAAAGGTGACCTGCGCGGCATCGCACAGGCCCGGGCGATCTCGGAGGCCACCATCGCCAACATGAAGCAGAACCTCGGTTTTGCCTTTGTTTACAACGCCCTGGGCGTGCCGCTGGCCGCGGGCCTGCTCTACCCCTTCACCGGCTGGCTGCTGTCGCCGATGATTGCAGCGCTGGCGATGAGTCTGAGCTCGGTGTCCGTGATCAGCAACGCGCTGCGGCTGCGCAAGACGCGTTTGTCCACCTCCCCGTGATGGGCCTGCCCGCGACACCATCAGCGTGTCCGGCAGGGCCGGGTAACCGCACGCCCTTACACTGCCGCCATGCCCTCCCTGCCTGACTTCTCCACCCTGCTGGGCCTGAGCGTGGCGCTGGGCATCGGCCTGCTCGTCGGCGCGGAACGCGAACGTCGCAAGGGCAGCGGGCCGACGCGCGGTGCGGCGGGCATACGCACATTTGCGGTGACTTCGGTGCTGGGCGCCGTCGGCTTGCTGCTGGGTGGCGGCCTGTTGCTGGCGACGGTCGCCTTGGTCATAGGCGCCCTGGCCGTCGTGGCCTACCAGCGCACCCGGGAGCAGGACCCGGGCATGACCACCGAGATCGCCCTGCTGCTGACTTGCCTGCTGGGCGGGCTGGCGATGCGCAACGCGGCCCTGGCTGCCGGTGTGGGCGCGGCGCTGGCGGCGCTGCTGGCGGCGCGGAACGGCCTTCACCATTTCGTGCGCAGCGTGCTGACCGAGCGCGAGCTGCACGATGCCCTGCTGTTTTCGGCGGCAGCCCTGATCGCACTGCCGCTGGCCCCGGACCGCTTCCTGGGCCCCTTCGATGCCCTCAACCCCCATGCCATCACCCAGCTGGTCGTGCTGGTGATGGCCGTCAGCGCGCTCGGCTATGTGGCCACGCGCGCATTGGGTCCGCGTTACGGCCTGCCGCTGGCCGGCTTTGCGGCAGGCTTCATTTCGAGCACGGCCACCATCCATGCCATGGGCACGCGCGCGGCCAGGTCCGACACCCACGCGGACGGCGCCATCGCCGGTGCGGTGCTCTCCAGCCTGGCCACCATGGTGCAGCTGGCGGTCGTGGTGGCTGCGGTGCAACCGGCGCTGCTCGACACGCTGAGGTGGCCGCTGGTCCTTGGCGGCGTGGCGGCGTGCGCCTACAGCCTTCTTTTATTTCCGCGTGGAAAACCGGCGGCAAACCTGGCAGCGGGCCCGCCAGAAAAGCAGGATCTTGGCCGCGCCTTTGACCTGAAAACTGCGGTTTCCTTCGCAACCGTTGTCAGTGCCGTGCTGGTGGTGTCAGCGGCCCTGAGCGCCTGGATAGGAGAGCGCGGCACCCTGCTGGCGGCGGCTGTGACCGGGCTGGTAGATGCCCATGCAACCGCCGCCTCGGTCGCCTCGCTGGTGGCGGCCGGCAAGCTGCCGCTGGACGCAGCGCTCTGGCCCATCCTTGTCGGCCTGAGCACCAACGCGCTGATGAAAGCCGTTGTGGCCTTCAATGCAGGTGGCGCCGCCTACGGGGCGCGCATTGTGCCGGGGCTGGTGCTGGTCATCGCAGCGGTCTGGCTGGGCGTGTGGCTGGGGTGAAGGAATCGCGCATGCCAGCTGATGTCACCGCCCCCGGGCTTTTTACCGACGAGACCTCCAGCACGCGTTGCGCCTGGTGCCAGGCCACGCCGCTGTACCGCCACTACCACGACACCGAATGGGGCTTTCCGGTGGCCGATGAACGCAGGCTGTTCGAAAAGATCTGCCTGGAAGGTTTTCAGGCCGGCCTGAGCTGGCTGACCATCCTGAACAAGCGCGAAGCCTTTCGCAGCGCGTTCGCCAACTTCGATGCCGAACAGGTGGCGCGTTTTGATGCCGCCGATGTCCAGCGCCTGCTCGGCGATGCAGGCATCGTGCGCCACGCCGGCAAGATCGCATCAAGCATCAACAACGCACGGCGTGTCCTGGAGTTGCGCCGCGAGTTCGGCTCGCTGGCCGCCTACGTCTGGCGGCTGGAGCCCGACGCCGCCAGCCGGCCCAAACACATCACGCTGGAAGCCGTGCGCGCCCTGCCCCATTCGCCCGCCTCGGCGGCGCTGTCCAAAGACCTGAAGAAACGCGGCTGGACCTTTGTCGGTCCGACCACGATGTACGCCTTCATGCAGGCCATGGGCCTGGTCAACGACCACCTTGAAGGTTGCGCCAGCCGCGAGCTGGCGCTGGCGGCACGCGCGGCCTTCACGCCACCGGTTTGAAGGTCGCAGCCATTTGCTACTGAATACATAGCTGCTTGCGCCCGTGGTTATTGGGCTGGAGGCCTTTTTCTCTTCAAACCCCGGCTGATGGAATTCTTTTCAGCAGCCCCGCCGTGCTGCGCGGCCAGCCGATGCCGCCAAACCAGGCGCCGCCGGCCACCGCCCAGGCATTGAGCACGCCGTAGATCACCAGCGCCACCGCCTGGGCAAGAAAAACCCCGGCCAGGCCACCGTCCCAGCGCAGGGCCAGCCAGCCGCCGGCGAGGGCCACCGCCAGCCGCGCCAGGTTGCCGAGCACCGGCCAGAGCAGCCGCCCGGCCCCCTGCGACGCAAAGTACAGCGCCAGCCCAAGCCCGAAAAAGCCATACACCGGCCCCACCGCCCGCAGGTAGGCGCTACCGGCTTCTATCATGGCCGGGTCGCTGTTGAACAGTGAGAGCCAGGCCTTGGGAAACGCCGCGGCCCACAGGCCGATGGCTTCGGTCATCACGAAGGCCATGCCCGCGCCTATCCAGGTCGCGTGCAGCGCGCGTTCGCGCTGGCCCGCACCCATGCAGGTGCCCACCATCGCGACCAGCGGCGCACCGAAACCGAAGACCAGCGGCACCAGCAGATACTCCAGCCGCGAGGCCGTGCCGTAGCCGGCAATCGCCGCGGTGCCGAAGCCGCCGACCAGCGCGGTGGTGATGCCTATGGCCAGGTTGGTGGCCACCGTGGACACCGTGCCGACCAGGCCGACACGCAGGATGTCCTTGAACAAAACCCAACGAAAACGGACGTGTTCGAGCGACGGGCGCAACAGGCTTTTCGGCGACCACAAATAAGCTGCCAGCACCAGGCTGCCCACCAGGTAGTAGGCCAGCAGTGCAATGGCCCCGCCGGCGATGCCCAGCGCGGGCAGCGGTCCCCAGCCGAAAATCAGCAAGGGCGACAGCGGCAGAAGCACCAGCGCGCCCAGCACGGTGACGTTGGCCGGCACCGCCATGTTGCCGGTTCCGCGGATCACCGCCGACAGTGTGTTGAACACCCAGACCAGCACGGCGCCGGCAAACACCCAGTTGGAATACACCATGGCCGCCTCCAGCGCGCCGCCGGTGCCGCCCATGCGCGCATACAGCCAGCGCCCGCCGCCCAGCACAGCGACCGTGAACAGCAGCGCGAACACGGCGGCGATGACCAGCGCGTGGAGCACCAGCGCATCGGCATCGTCCTTGCGCCGCGCGCCCAGCGCACGGGCAATCGCCGAGGCAATGCCGCCGCCCAGGGCACCGGCCGAGGTCATCTGCATCAGCATCACCACCGGAAACACCAGGGCCATGCCGGCGAGCGCGTCGGTGCCGAGTTTGCCGACGAACCAGGTTTCGATCAGCCCGACACCGGCCTGCGCCAGCATGACCAGCACATTGGGCGCGGCCAGGCGCAGCAGGGTCGGGGCGATGGGCGCTTCCAGCAGAAGCCGCGTGCGAGGGTCCAGGGTGGTCATGCTTCACACGCCTTATGCCAGCGTGGCCGCACGCGGCACCCGGGCCTCGCGGATCGGCAGGTTCACCAGCGCGGCACCCGCGGCCAGCACGATGTCGATGTACCAGACCCAGTCGTAGCTGCCGGTCGCCTGGAACACATAACCGCCGAGAAAGGCGCCGAAAAAACCGCCGATCTGGTGCGCCAGCATCACGATGCCGAACAGCATGGCCATGTTGGCCGTGCCGAACATCTTGGCCACCAGGCCCGCCGTCGGCGGAACCGTCGAGAGAAAGGTCACACCCATGACGGCGGCAAACACCAGCATCACCGCTGGTGTTTTCGGCGCCAGCAAAAAGATCAACACCGCGATGCCGCGCGTCGCGTACAGCAGCGCCAGCAGCGACTTCATGCGCCAGCGGCCCACGGCCCAGCCCATGGCCAGACTGCCGACGATGTTGAACAGGCCGATCATGGCCAGTGCCCAGCCGCCGATCTCCGACGGCAGGCCGCAGGCAGCCACCACACCCGGCAAATGCGTGGCCAGAAAGGCAACGTGGAACCCGCAGACGAAAAACCCCAGGCTCAGGTAACGGTAACTCGGCGTGGCCAGCGCCTGGCGAATCGCCTGGCGGGCGCTCAGTGCTTTCTTGCCGGAGGCTGCCGCGGCCTGCGCCGCCATGGCGTTCGAGTTGCCCTGGAGTACCCACACCGCCGGCAGCGCCAGCAAGATCAGCACGCCCAACCACTGCATCGCGTTGGCCCAGCCGACGGCAGCCGTCAGGCCAATCGCAATCGGCGCCATCGCGAACTGGCCGAAGGAGCCGCCCGCATTGACGATGCCACTGGCGAAGCCGCGTTTTTCCAGCGGCACCAGGCGTGCGGTCGCCGCCATCAGCACCGACGGACCGGCCATGCCGGCGCCGCCCGCGGCGAGCACACCAATGGCAAATATCAGGCCCGCCGTGCTGGTCATCAGCGGCGTGAGGATGGTGCCTGTGGCCACCAGCAACACGCCCAGAAAAATCACGCGGCCGGTGCCGATGCGGTCGGCCACGGCGCCGGCAAAAGGCTGGGTCAACCCCCACCACAACTGGCCGAAGGCGAAAGCCAGGCTGATGCTGCCTATGCCCAGCGCGGTCGAGGTATTGAGCGCCGACAGGAACAGGCCCATGGTCTGGCGCACGCCCATGGTCAGCGCAAAGGTGCCGGCCGCGGCCAGCAGCACCAGCCAGAGGGCGACATGCCGCCTGGCAGAAGACGAAGAAGGAGAAGGGGAAGGTTTATTCATCATCAGCTCCGGATCCGGTTTCAACGGGGGACAGCAGCTCCAGCGACTCATTGATCAGGCCATGCAGCGCCAGCACGCGCTGCGCGCCCAGCAGGTGGTTCAAGCCCTCCTGCGCCACCTTCCAGCGATGGCGGGCCTCCTCGCGTTTGGCACGGCCTGCCGCCGTGATGGCCACACTGCGGCTGCGCGCATCGGTGCCGGCGGCCAGTTCGACCCAGCCGGCGTCGATCAGGGGTTTGAGATTGCGCGTCAGGGTGGAGGCGCTGACCTTCATGCTTTGCGCCAGCTCGCCGGGACGCAGGGGGCCGAGCTTGAGAACATGGGACAACAGCGAATACTGTGTGGTTTTCAGGCCCGACTTCGCCATCTCGAGGTCGTAGTAGCTGGCAACGCGCCGCATCAGCTGGCGCAGCTTCAGGTTGGTGCAGCCCAGGGCTTTCAGGTCGGCCTGGGTGGCTGCAGTGGTTTTTCTGGACATACAACAATTGTAGCTACAATTGTTGTAGATGCAATCAAAGGAGAATCAATGACCCCGGAAGAAACATTGGCGTTGTGGAACGAGGAACGCAGCGCCGTCGTCGAACGCATGCTGGCCGGCGGCGGCAAACCGGGCCTGGCCCACCCGTCCATGGTGGCCGGCAAAAGCGGGCTGGAGATCATGCAGGCCATGCTGGCCGGCGAGCTGCCCTTTCCCCACATCGCCGACACACTGGATTTTTCGCTGGTGGAGGTCGGCCCCGGCAAAGCCGTGTTCCAGGGCACGCCGCAGCTCAAGCATTACAACCCGCTGGGCACGGTGCATGGCGGCTGGTACGCCACGCTGCTGGACTCGGCGCTGGGCTGCGCCGTGCACACCATGATGCCCGCCGGCCGCGCCTACACCACGGCGGAACTCGGCGTCAACATCGTGCGGGCGGCGTCGCACCAGACCGGGCCGCTGCGGGCCATCGGCACGGTCATCCACTGCGGCCGGCAAATGGCCACCGCCGAAGCCCGCATCGTCGGGCCGGACGGCAAGCTGTATGCCCACGCCACCACCACCTGCCTGGTGTTCGAGGTGCCGCCGCCCAAAGCGGCCTGACGCTCGGGCGGGGAGGTTTTCCTAGACGGGCTGCCCCGCTGCCCTGGGCTGGGTCCGGACCTGGTCCACACGCCGGTTCACCAGCGCGGCGGCGAGCATCCATTTGGCGCGCGTCAGCCAGCCGAGCGCGAGCTCCGCATGGTCCTTGTTGCTGTAGAAATGCTCGGGGTCGTGCGCCACGCCCCAGTCATGCAGCGGCAGGCTGGCCGGGTCGGAAACGTTGTACTGTGCGTGCGCGGCATGCCGGCCATCCCAGAAATGCATGCCCCTGACGTGGATGCCGTAGCCCACCAGGCAACCGGTCTGGCTCAGCAACTGCGCGGCCTGTGCCTCCAGCAGGGAGTCCGTCACATAGGTGTCGGTCTGTATCCAGCGCCCGTCGAGGTAAACCTCCGCCACGGCATGGGTGATGGTGCTCTGCGGCACATCGATGATGCCCTTGAGGAACGCGCTGGAGAGGGTCACGAAACGCAACCGGGCAGGCACACCGACCGAACGCAGCATGGCCACCAACAGCGTGCCCTTGGTGTGGCAGTCGCCGCGTCCCGCCTTGAGCACGGCCGCCGCCGGCACATGGTCGAAACCGGCCACGCAGCCAAAAGGCAGCGACTTGACGAAATCATGAAGGGCCACGGCCTTCCGGGTTTCCGTGGTCGCCAGCTGCGTGATGCGCATGGCCTGGATACGGAGTTTGGGATCATCAAGATCGAGCAGGCGTGTGGAGCAAAGCCAGTCCTGGGGTTGATCGGTCAGGGAAGACAGGGGCATGTATGGGAGGTGCGATGAATTGCCGGCCATTATGCCGCCCCGGAAGCCGTGAATTTCCCGCCGTGGCGCCGGGTGTCCGGGATTGCCGGACAATGCCAACACCTGTTCACAAGGAAGCGAAACACCATGAGACTCCTGCACACCATGCTGCGCGTTGGCAACCTGCAACGCTCGATTGATTTCTACACCCAGGTGCTCGGCATGACGCTGTTGCGCACGTCGGAAAATCCGGACTACAAATACAGCCTGGCCTTTGTCGGCTACGAAGGCGGCAACCCGGGCCAGGCCGAAATCGAGCTGACCTGGAACTGGGACACCGACAGCTACGAGATGGGCACGGCCTACGGCCACATTGCGCTGGGCGTGCCGGACGCCTACGCCGCCTGCGAAAAGATCAAGGCGGCCGGCGGCAACGTCACGCGCGAAGCCGGGCCGGTCAAGGGCGGCACCACGGTGATTGCTTTTGTGACTGATCCGGATGGGTACAAGATTGAACTCATTGAGCGCAAGAACGATACGGGTGGTGCGGGGCTGCGTTAACTCCGGGGATTTTTTGCATCACGCTCCGCGTGCGGTCTGCTCTGGACAGTAGGACGGACTCCCCACCCCCTCCCCCCGCCCCTCCCTCGCCCCGCTGGGCGATGGCGGGGAGCTTCATTTGGCCGCGTGTGCTGCGATCGCGTGCAAACTCCACTGCCGCTTGACTCCGACCTGACGCGCTTTGCGCGTCAGGACTCCTCGCACCCGATCCCGCATTTCGTCCCCCACCCGTCGGGCTGGGCCGAGGAGCGCAGGTAAAAGCGGATCAGGGCTGGCGTTGTTTGAGCCGAAGGCGAGTTTAGCCAGACCCCGCTTTTACCGAGCACCGCAGGTTGCCCCGGAGCGAAGCGCAGGGGACCCAGACCATCGGGTCGCCTTTTTCTTTGCTTACTTTCTTTTTGGCGACGCAAAAAGAAAGTGAGTTGCCGCCGGGCAACCCCCGGCTTGCTGGATGCACCATCACTGTTCAAGCTTGCACAGGCGTCGACAAGCTCAGCCCGAAAGGCACGCTACAACGCTATCAATTCAATAGCTACCCCAGCTTTCCAGGAAAGGGCTGGGAGCCATTTTTATTCCAGTACCCGCGCCGGAAACCAAGACCCGACGCGCACGGACAGGACCGAACTCGCCCCCATCTGCTACGATGCCCCAGCTCACTCAGCCACAGAAAGTCGCACCTATCCGATGAAGCCGGCCTCCCTGAAAGCGGCAAAATCCACTGCCGCCGATTCCGAAAAAATCCCGCGCAATGCGCGCCAGAGCCGGGAAAGAATCATGGCGGCGATTCGCGTCGCGGCGATTGCCGAGTTCAGCGAAAACGGCCTCAAGGGCACCTCGACGCAAGCCATCGCCGCGCGCGCCGGCCTGACCAAGCCGCAGCTGCACTACTACATCAAGGGCAAGGAAGAACTCTACGAAGAACTGCTGATGTCGGTGATCTCCGACTGGAAAGGCATGTTCGACACCCGCGCGGACGACCCCGGCAAGGTGCTGGGCGGCTACATCCGCTCGAAAATTCACCTCGCTTTCGACAAGCCCGAGGTCTCGCGCATCTTCACCCGCGAGGTGCTCGACGGCGGCCGCAACCTCGAAAAATTCTGGCCGGACTCGCGCAAACACACGCGCGAGAAGGTCAACATCATCAGGGGCTGGATCGCCCGCGGCCTGATGAAACCGGTGGCCCCGTACACGCTGCTGATGAGCATCTGGGCCATGACGCAGTTTTACGCAGACTCGGCCCTGCAGGTGCAGCAGCTGATCAAACCGGCCCAGGCGGACTGGATGCCGGACCGCGACACGCTGG
This sequence comes from Pseudomonadota bacterium, assembly GCA_040389085.1. Classification (GTDB taxonomy): domain Bacteria; phylum Pseudomonadota; class Gammaproteobacteria; order Burkholderiales; family Burkholderiaceae_C; genus Polaromonas. The sequence continues at coordinate 40,904 of JAZKAP010000004.1, read as the reverse complement.
TGAAGGAACTCACCACACTCATCCTGCGCGGTTGCGGCATCAAGCCGTCCTGACACTTTTCCTGACACAGGGCGGCCCCGCCGGTCTTTGACCTGGCACAAGCTTTGCGTATTCCTGACCAATCGATCAGATTGATTGGTCAAAATTGAATACCCTCCGCCCTTCCTCCCTCATTGAGCCCACGGCAGTGCACGCAGATGGTGCACACATCACGCCGCCGGTGCACATCCCTTCTCTTCCTGTCCAGCGGGGGCCGGCCGGCCGTACCTGATGCATGTTCTTGTCATTTATTGCCACCCGGTGGAAACCAGTTTTCATGCCGCGCTACACAAGGAAGTGGTGGCCAATCTGCTGGCCGCGGGTCACACGGTGGATGACTGCGACCTGTACGCCGAGGGTTTCAACCCGGTGCTCTCGCGCGAGGAGCGCCTGGGCTACCACGACGTGCCGTCCAACCAGTTGCCGCTGGCCACCCATGTGGACAGGCTGCGTCAGGCCGAGGCCATCGTCTTCTGCTTCCCCACCTGGTGTTTCGGGCTGCCGGCCATGCTCAAGGGTTATTTCGACCGCCTGTTCATGCCCGGCGTGGCCTTCGACCTCAGCGACCCCGCCAACGTCAAGCCCATGCTGACCCACATCAAGCGCATCTCGGCCGTGGTCACCTATGGCCGGCCGCGCTGGGTGGCCTGGTACATGGGCGACCCGCCGCGCAAGATGATCACGCGCTACATGCTGCGCCTGACCGGCAATGCGGCGCGCGTGGACTTCCATGCGTACTACCACATGAACGTGGCCACCGAGCCGCGCCTGAAACGTTTCCTGCAGCGGGTCGGCCAGGCCATGGCAAGGTTCGCATGAAGGCGCCCGGGTCCATCGTCAACGCCCGCCTGCCGCGCTGGCTGTTGCCGCCCGCCTGGCCCAAGCACGCAGACGGGCCGGCACTGGCGGAACTGACGCTGGCCGGCGGCCGCATCACAGGCGTCGTCCCCATGACCGACCGGACAGGAGCGCTAACCGACAGCATGTGCTGGAACGTGCGCGGTGCACCGGTGCTGCCCGGTCTGGTCGACGCCCACACCCACCTCGACAAAACCCTGACCTTGCCGCGTATCGGCGCGGTCAAACCCGGGCTGCTGGCGGCGATTGACGCGATGATGACGGACCGCGCCGGCTGGACCGTCGACGACGTGCATGCGCGCGCCGGCCGTGCCCTCGACTGGGCCTACCAGGCCGGCTGCGTGCATCTGCGCAGCCATGTCGACTGGTGGGAGGCCGAAGGCACCCCGCTGGCCTGGGAGGTGCTGGCCGGCCTGGCGGCGGAATGGCGTGGCCGCATTCACCTGGAGCAGGTCAGCCTGATCAAGCTGCCGCTGTTTCGCGACCTGGCGCAGGCGCGGCGCCTGGCCGCCCGGGTGGCGGCCACCGGCACACACGCCGTGCTGGGCGCCTTTGTGCACAGTTCCAACTGGGACGCCGAGGCGCTGCGCCATGTGTTCATCGCCGCCGCCGAAGCCGGGCTGGACGTGGACCTGCATGTGGACGAGGAACTGAACCCCGACGCCCGCGGGCTGGCCGCCACGGCAAGCATCGTGCGCGAGACCGGCTTTGCCGGGCGTGTGGTCTGCGGCCACACCTGCGCCCTGGCCGCGCAACCCGACAACGAGGCCCTCGCCACGCTGGACGCGGTGGCGCAGTTGCCCATCACGCTGATCACCTTGCCCATCACCAACCTGCTGCTGCAGGACGCGGCCACCGGCCGCACGCCACGGCTGCGCGGCCTGACGCTGGTCAAGGAAGCACGTGAGCGCGGCATCCCGGTGCTGGTGGCCAGCGACAACGTGCAGGACCCGTTTTGCCGCGTCGGCAGTTACGACCCGGTGGAGGCGCTGGCCGCGGGGGTGCTGGCCGCGCAACTCGGCGATCCCTTCGATGACTGGTCAGACAGTGTGTGCCGCAGCGACTGGCTGCGCCGCACACCCGACAGCGCACCCACCCTCGTAGGGGCGGCGGCCGACCTCGTGATTTTCAGTGACGCCGACGCCTGGGGCTGGCCCTCGCGGGCGTCACGCCGCGTGGTCCTGCGCGGCGGCATTCCCCTCTCTCCTTTTTCTCCCCTGCCCGAAAGACTGCACCCATGATTCACGGCTACATCCCTCCCCACCGTTTCCTGCCCTACCTGAGCTGGACCGAAATCAGCGCGCTACCGGACCGCGAGAACACCGTCATCGTGCTGCCCGTGGGTGCCATCGAACAACACGGTCCGCACCTGCCTTGCTCGGTGGACAGCGTGATCTCTTCTGGTGTGCTCGGCAAGGCGCTGGAGAAGCTGCCCGCCGACATCCGCGCCTTCGGCCTGGCGCCCATCACCTACGGCAAGTCGGACGAACACCTGCATTTTCCCGGCACCATGACGCTGACCGGCCCGACGCTGCTGGCGACCATCACCGAAATCGGCGAGTCGGTGTACCGCGCCGGTTTTCGCAAGCTGCTGCTGGCCAACGGCCACGGCGGCCAGCCGCAGGTCCTGGAAATGGCGGCGCGCGAACTGCGCCTGCGCCACGGCGACTTCGTCATCGTGCCCTACCATGTCTCGCGCCTGCCCAACTCCTCGGGCCAATACATCTCCGAGCAGGAACGCAAGCTGGCGATGCACGCCGGGCATTCGGAAACCGCGCTGATGCTGGCGCTGGCGCCCGACACCGTGCACATGGAGCGCGCGGTCGCGAATTTTCCGCCACCCTTTCCTTCAAAAATCCTGTCCGGCGATGGCCGGCCGGCCTGTGCCTGGACGGCACGCGACTTCGGCCCCAGCGGGGTGATTGGCGATCCGCTGTCCGCCACCCGTGAGCAGGGCGAAGACATCCTGGACACCCTGTCGGACAGCTGGGTGCAAGCCATCACCGACCTGTTCCACATGCAGTGGGTGGTGCGCGACGTCCCTTCCTGGGGCTACAGCCACCAGCAGGGCCATATCCAGCAAACGCTCTGACACGCCGGCACCAGGCGCGCAACTTGCATTGACCCTTCCACGATTTCACTTCCGCTGTTCAACCTTCAACCGTTCTTCGAAAGGCCACCATGAAAACTTCCGTCACGCGCACCCTGCTCGCCGCCTCGTTCGGCATGGCCCTGGCGGCCGGTGCCCAGGCCCAGGCCCTGGAAAAATTCAGCTACATGACGAACTGGTATGCGCAGGCCGAACACGGCGGTTTCTACCAAGCGGTGGCCACCGGCATCTACAAAAAATACGGCCTGGACGTCACCATCAAGATGGGCGGCCCGCAGGTCAACATCATGCAGCTGATGGCCGCCGGCCAGACCGACTGCATCATGGGTTCGAGCGACCTGCAGATGATGATCGCGCGCAGCGGCGGACTGCCCGTCGTCACGCTGGCTGCGGTGTTCCAGAAAGACCCGCAGGTGCTGATCGCCCATGAAGACGTCAAAAGCTTCCAGGACATGAAAGGCAAAACCATCCTGATCGCCCCCTCGGCCCAGCGCGGCTACTGGCTCTGGCTCAAGGGCAAGTACGGTTTCCAGGATTCGCAGACCCGGCCCTACACCTTCAACATCCAGCCTTTTGTGGCCGACAAGAACACGGTGCAGCAGGGCTACCTGACGTCCGAGCCCTTTGCCATCCAGAAGGCGGGTGTCAAGGCCAATACCTTCCTGTTTGCCGACCACGGCTGGCCCACTTACGCCACCACGATTTCCTGCATGGAAGACACGGTGAAAAACCGCAGCAAGGCTACCGCCGCCTTTGTCAAGGGAACCATGGAGGGCTGGAAGAGCTACCTGGCTGACCCCGCGCCTGGCAACGTGCTGATCAAGAAGGACAACCCCAACATGAGCGACGAGCAGCTGGCCTACAGCGTGGCCAAGCTCAAGGAAATGGGCATCGTGACCGGCGGCGGCGCCGGCAAAAATGGCATCGGCAGCATGGACATTGACCGCGTCCGCAAGAACCACGCCTTTCTGCTGGAAAACAAGCTGGTGGACGCCGGCAAGCTCGGGCCGACCCAGGCCTACAACTTCGACTACATCAAGGACCTGAAGGTGATGCCTTGATGCGCGAACCACCCGCTGTCCTGGCCGGCGCCCTGCAAGGCCGCGCAGCGCCGGCCGTCGAGGTGTTGTCGGCGCACAAGACCTACCCGAACGGAACGGTCGCCCTGCAGCCGGTGGAGCTCACCGTGCAGGAGGGTGAGTTCGTCACCCTGCTGGGGCCTTCGGGCTGCGGCAAGAGCACGCTGCTCAAGATGATCGCCGGCCTGCTGGAGCCCACCGACGGCCGGCTGCTGCTCTGGCGCAAGCCGGTGGCGGCGCTGGAAGAATCGCAGCGCAAGCTGGCCTTTGTGTTCCAGTCGCCCACGCTGATGCCCTGGGCCAGCGTGGCCGCCAACGTGCGGCTGCCGCTGGACCTGGCCGGTGTCGCGCGGGCCGAGGCCGATTCGCGTGTCATGGACGCGCTGGCGCTGGTCGGCCTCGCCAAATTTGCCAGCGCACTGCCGCGCAACCTCTCGGGCGGCATGCAGATGCGGGTGTCGATCGCACGCAGCCTGGTGGTGCAACCCAATCTGCTGCTGATGGACGAGCCCTTCGGTGCGCTTGACGAGATCACCCGCCACAAGCTCGACGCTGACCTGCTGGCGCTGTGGCGCGAGAAAAAACTCACGGTGATTTTTGTCACCCACTCCATCCACGAGGCGGTCTTTCTCTCGACGCGCGTGGTGATGATGGCCGCGCGCCCCGGCCGCATCACCGAAGAGGTGCTGATCGACGAGCCCTACCCGCGCAGCCACGACTTCATGGTCACGCCGCGTTTTGCGGCCTATGCCAAGCGCCTGCAGGACAGCCTGCTGCGCGCCAGCCACGACACCGATGAGGAGAACCGCGCATGACCCGTGTCGCCGCCTTTGCTTCGCCGCGCGTGCAGCGCATTCTCTATCCCGCGCTGGTTGCCGTGCTGCTGCTGGGCAGCTGGCAGGCGCTGGTCACCGGCTTCAAGCTGCCGCCCTACCTGGTGCCGTCGCCGCTGCTGATGTTCCAGACGCTGGTGACCGACTGGCAGTCGCTGGGCGGCTCGCTGCTGGTGACGCTGAAAATCACGCTGCTGTCCTTCATCGCGGCCACCGTGGTAGGCGTGCTGATCTCGTTTCTGTTCGTGCAAAGCCGCAAGATAGAAACCGCGCTGTTTCCCTACGCCGTGCTGCTGCAGGTCACGCCGATCGTGGCGGTGGCGCCGCTGATCATCATCTGGGTCAAGGACCCGACCGCCTCGCTGGTGATGTGTGCCTCGCTGGTGGCGCTCTTTCCCATCATCTCCAACACCACGCTGGGCCTGCGCAGCATCGACCCCGACCTGCAGAGCTACTTCGCGATGAACCGCGCCAGCCGCCTGCAAACCCTGGTGCGGCTGCGCATCCCGAGCGCCCTGCCCTACTTCTTCGGCGGCCTGCGCATCTCCAGCGGCCTGGCGCTGATAGGTGCAGTGGTCGCGGAGTTCGTGGCCGGCACCGGCGGCGCGGCCACCGGCCTGGCCTACCAGATCCTGATGGCCGGCTACCAGCTCAACATCCCGCGCATGTTTGCCGCATTGCTGCTGATCTCGCTGGCGGGCGTCGGCCTGTTCGCGCTGATGGCCTGGCTGACCAAGCTGGCGCTGGGCTCCTGGCACGCCAGCGAACTCTCGCGCGACTGAGGACGGCACCCGCCCAACGCTACAATTTTAATAGCTGCTTTCGACCATCCCATAAGGGCCAGAGGCCAAAAACACTTGAAAGACCCACGGTGAACGCTCCCGCCCATCCCATCGAACAACTCCACGCCGAACTCGCCGACCTGGACTGGGTCACCGACGAAGGCCGCATCACGCGCCTGTCCCAGGACTTCTCCTGGTTCAGCCCGGTGCTCAAGCGCCAGCTCGAAGGCAAACGCGCCGCCGCAGTGGTGCGCCCGCGCAGCGAAGACGAGATCCGCCGCCTGGTCAGCCTGTGCGCCCGCCTGCGCGTGCCCATCACCGTGCGCGGCAGCGGCACCGGCAACTACGGCCAGGCCGTGCCGCTGCAGGGCGGCGTGGTGCTGGACATGAGCGGCTACAACGCCTTCCTCTGGGTGCGCGGCGGCACGGGCCGCGCCCAGGCCGGCATCCGCCTGGGCGATTTCGACAAGGCCGCGAAACCGCATGGCCAGGAGTTGCGCTGCATCCCCTCCACTTTTCGCAGCGCCACCCTGGGCGGCCTGTTCGGTGGCGGTTTCGGCGGCGTCGGCTCCATCAACTACGGACCGCTCGCCGCACGCGGCAACATCCTGGGTGTACGCGCCATCACCATCGAGGAAGAGCCGCAGTTCATTGAGCTGCGCGGCCACGAGGCCCTGCTGATGCACCACATGTGGGGCACCAACGGCCTGGTGCTGGAAGTCGAGGTCGGACTGGCGCCGGTGCACGACTGGATGGAGAACATCGTCACCTTCGGCAGTTTCGACGAGGCGCTGGAGTTCGGCGACGCCCTCGCACGCGCGCCCGGCATCGTCAAGAAGGAGGTCTGCCTGCTGGCCGCGCCCATTCCGGACTACATGAAGCAGCTGGCCAACTACCTGCCGCCTGGGTGCCACGCCGTGATCGTGGCCGCCGCCTCCAGCAGCGAGGTGCCGCTGTTGGAACTGGTGGCCCAGTACCAGGGCACGGTCACCTACCGCAAAACGGCCGAAGAGATCGCCGCCAGCAACCGCACGCTGATGGAATACACCTGGAACCACACCACGCTGAATGCGCTCAAGGTGGACAAGGGCATCACCTACCTGCAAAGCGCCTTTGTCGCGGGCCGGCATGTCGAACAGGTCAAACACATGGAACAGTTGTTGGGCGGCGAGGTGCTGATGCACACCGAGTTCATCCGCAACATGGACGGCCTGCTGACCTGCACCGCGCTGCAACTGGTGAAGTTCACGACCGAGGAACGCCTGCAGGAGATCATGCAGATCTACCGCGACAACGGCGTGCGCATCAACGACCCGCATGTCTTCATCGTGGAAGACGGCAAGGCCGGCGGCGAGTTGTCGCCGGGCATCCTGGACACCAAGCGCCGCTTCGATCCCCTGAACCTGCTCAACCCGGGCAAGGTGCGCGCCTGGATGGATGCGCTACCCGACAAGGCCTCCGCATGAGCACAGGCATGGGCCGGCCCATGGCCAACTACGCCCCGGCGCGGCGCGCCGGCGACTTCGTGTTTGTCAGCGGTGTGGTCGCGGTCGATCCGCTGCGCCAGGCCGTGGTGCAAAGTTATGCGGAGTTGCCACCGCAGGCGCTGGACGCGCTGCGCAGCCTCGGCTACGTGACCGGGCAGATGACGGTGGACATCTACGAGGCGCCCGCCGTCGCGCAAAGCTGGCTGGTGCTCGAGCGCATCCGCCAGCTCGCGGCCGAACACGGCGGCAGCATGGCCGATGTGGTCAAGCTGGTGCAGTACTTCCGCGACCTGCGCCACTACCCTTTTTACAACCGCGTGCGCGGCCTGTTTTACCCCGGCGAGCCGCCGGCCAGCACGGTGGTCGAGGTGTCGCGTTTCATGCCCGGCGACGGGGCGCTGATTGAAGTGGAGGCCACGATTTATTTACCCAGGTGATGTCCTGGCATGGCCCTGATACGGCATGAAATTTGCGTCTTGATTTTCAGAGTAGAAGCAGGCAGTGGCACAGGGCCACGGGTCATTGCTCTGGCGGCGGGAACCTTCCCGACGTGCGCCACGGTGGCGCTTTGTGTTGATCAACATAACCGGAGAAATTGCATGTCATTGCCCACCCTCGTTCGCAAGATGTTGCCGGCGCTCGCACTGGCCGCCGCGGCCAGCCTGGCCCAAGCGCAGGACAAGGTCACCTTCCTCACCTCCTGGTACGCGCAGGCCGAACACGGCGGCTACTACCAGGCGATCGCCACCGGCATCTACAAAAAATACGGGCTCGACGTCACCATCAAGATGGGCGGCCCGCAGGTCAACGCAATCCAGATCATCGCCGCCGGCCAGGCCGACTTCATCATGGGCAAGGATTTCCAGACCCTGTCAGCCATCGAGAACGGCGTGCCCCTGACCACGGTCGCGGCCGTGTTCCAGATGGAGCCGCAGGGCATGGTCACGCATCCCGACGTGAACAGCCTGGCCGACCTCAAGGGCAAGACCATCCTGCTGGCCACCAGCGGGCGCACCAGCTGGTGGCCCTGGCTGAAGATCAAGCACGGCCTGAAGGACGACCAGACCCGTCCCTACAGCTTCAGCATGGCGCCCTTCTTCGCCGACAAGAACGTGGCGCAGCAAGGCTACCCCGGCTCCGAGCCCTTCCTCGCCGAGAAGGCCGGACAGAAAATCAAGTTCTTTCTGTTCGCCAATGAAGGCTACCCGCCCTACGGCAACACCATCGTCACGACGCGGCAGATGGTCAAGGACAAGCCCGAGCTTGTGCAGCGTTTCGTCAAGGCCACGCTGGAAGGATGGAAAAGTTACCTGGACAACCCCGCGCCCGGCAACGCCCTGATCAAGCAGGACAACCCCAAGATGGAGGACGAGCTGATCGCCTACTCGGTCAAGACCATGAAGGAGATGAAGTTCATGGACGGCGGCGACGCGGCGAAGATGGGCGCGGGTGTGATGACCGATGCGCGCTGGAAGCAGACCTACGACCTGATGGTCACCAGCGGCCAGCTCAAGCCGAATCCGAACTGGCAACAGGCCTATACGCTGCAGTTCCTCAAGGACCTGAAGAAGTAAGAGACCAATCACCATGCTCGTCACCCAACAACCGGTCCTGCGGCGCTTCTGGTACGCCGTGATGCCGATGGACAAACTCGCCGCCGGACCGCAAGCCTTCACGCTGCTCGGCGAACACATCGTGCTCTGGAGAAAGTCCGACGGCTCGCCCGCCGCCGTGCGCGACCGCTGCTGCCACCGCACCGCCAGACTCTCCAAAGGTTTTGTCGAGGGCGACCACATCGTCTGCGGCTACCACGGCTGGACCTACGACTGCTCGGGCGCCTGCGTGAAAATTCCGCAGGCGCCCGACCTGCAGATCCCGGCCGGCGCGCGAGTGCCGGCCTTTCACTGCCAGGAAAAATTCGGCTATGCCTGGGTGGCGCTGGACGAGCCGCTGCTGCCCCTGCTGGATACCGAGGAAGAAGCCCTGGGCTACCGCCGCATCCACCAGTTCGACGAGGCCTGGGCCACCGGCGCGCTGCGGCTGATGGAAAACTCCTTCGACTCGGCGCACTTCGCCTTCGTCCACGCGGGCACCTTCGGCCAGGGCGGCCAGCCCAAGCCGGAGCACTTCTCGCTGATGGAGACCGACTACGGCTTCGAGGCCAGCATGGTCATCAGCATCAACAACCCGCCGCAGTCGCACCGCATCACCGGCACCACCGAACCGACGACCAAGCGCCAGTTCTCCAACCAGTGGCACATGCCTTTTTTGCGCAAGCTGGGTCTGGTCTATCCCAGCGGCATCAAACACACCATCTTCACCTGCGCCACGCCCATCGACGACCACCACGTGCAGCTGATCCAGTGGCTGTACCGCAACGACACGGAAGAAGATTGCCCGGCCGAGCTGCTCAACGAATGGGACACCAGGGTGGTGCTGGAGGACAAGGTCATCCTGGAGTCGGTAGATGCCGACGCACCGGTGGATGTGGCGCGCCGCGACGAGCAGAGCATGGCCAGCGACCGGCCCGGCATGCTGATGCGCAAGCGTTTACTGGCCCTGCTGCAGGAACATGGCGAGACCGAAAAATTCGGCTGGACCCGCATCCACCCTGTCCAGAAGGAGGCGGTCCATGCTGACCACTGAACAAAAGGTGCTGCGCCGCTTCTGGTACGCACTGATGCCGATGACGGCACTCGACGCCGGCCCACAACCTTTCACGCTGATGGGCGAAGACATCGTGCTGTGGAAACAGGCCGACGGCACACCGGCCGCGGTGCGCGACCGCTGCTGCCACCGCACCGCCAGGCTCTCCAAAGGCACGGTCGAAAACGGCAACATCGTCTGCGGCTACCACGGCTGGACCTACGACTGCACCGGCGCCTGCGTGCGGATTCCGCAAAACCCCGACATGTTGATTCCGGCCGGCGCCAAAGTGCCGGCCTACCGCGCCCAGGAGAAATACGGCTACGTCTGGGTTGCGCTGGAGGACCCGCTCAAGCCGATCCCGCATTTCCCCGAAGACGGCGCACCCGGTTACCGGCGGATTTTCCAGTTCTACGAGGAATGGAAAACCAGCCCGCTGCGCATGATGGAAAACTCCTTCGACAACTCGCATTTTTCCTATGTGCACAAGGCCAACTTCGGCATCCTGGAAAATCCGAAACCCGCGCCCTACACCTTCCGCGAAACCGATTACGGGTTTGAAGCCGAGACGCATGTGCCGATCCGCAACCCGGAAGCCGGCCACCAGGTCACGGGCACGACCGAGCCCATCACCGAGCGCCACCTGATCAACCGCTACTACCTGCCGTTTGCGCGCCGCTTCGGCTGCACCTACCCGGCCAGCGGTGTGGACCACATCATCTACAACTGCGCGACACCGATCGACGACGAACGCATGATGCTGGTGCAATGGCTGTACCGCAACGACAGCGAGGAAAGCTGCCCGACGCAAAAACTGATAGCCTGGGACGCCGCCATCACGGCCGAAGACCGCGATATTCTCGAAGCCACCGATGCCGATGCCTGCGTGGATACGACACGCAAGATGGAGTTTCACATGCCCTCGGATAAGCCGGGCCTGGTCATCCGCAAGCAGCTTCTGGAACTGCTGCGCGCGCACGGCGAGGAAGAAATCCACCGCGGGAACGTCGCGCAACAGCCTCCCGTCAAGGCTTTTCCATGAATCTCCTGATCCGCAACGCTGCAGCCATCCTGACCGGGCTGCCCGGCAGCGCCGCGCGGCATGCCGGCCCCGACATCCGCGTGCGGGGCGGCAAGATCGTCGCCATGGGCAAGCTCAGCCCCGAGCCGGGCGAGCGCCAGATCGATGCCAGCGGTTGCGTGGTCTACCCGGCCTGGGTCAACACCCACCACCACCTGTTCCAGTCGCTGCTCAAAGGGGACCCGCTGGGCATCAACGCCACGCTGACGCCCTGGCTCAGCGCCACGCCGATGCGACTGCGCCCGGCCATGGACGAAGGCATGTTCCGACTGGCGGCGCGCATCGGCCTGGTCGAGCTCGCGCTGTCGGGCTGCGCCACGGTGGCCGACCACAACTACCACTACTACCCCGGCATGCCTTACGACGGTTCGGCCATCCTGTTCGAGGAAGCGGAGGCGCTGGGCCTGCGGTTTGTGCTGTGCCGCGGCGGCGGCACCTTGTCGCGCCAGAAGGAAGGCGAGCTGCCACCGGCCTCGCGGCCGGAGACGCTGGACGCCTACCTGGCCGACATCGAGCGCCTGGCTGCGCGTTTTCACGACAGCGCACCCGACGCGATGCGGCGCATCGTGGTCGCACCGACCACGCCGCCGCATTCGATGCGGCCGCAGGAGCTGCGCGAATGCGCCGACCTGGCGCGCCGCCTGGGCCTGCGCCTGCATTCGCATTTGTCGGAAACCGTGCATTACCAGGACAGCGTGCACACGCAGCACGGCATGAAGCCAGTGTTTTTCTGCGAAAGCGTGGGCTGGCTGGGTGCCGATGTCTGGTTCGCCCACCTGGTCAAGCTCGATGCTGACGAGATCGCGCTGCTGGGCGCCACCGGCACCGGCATTGCGCACTGCCCGCAAAGCAATGGACGACTGGGCAGCGGCATCGCGCCGGTACGCGAACTTGAAGCCGCCGGTGCGGCGGTGTCCATCGGTGTGGACGGTGCGGCGTCCAACGAAGCCGCCGACATGTTGTCGGAAACCCATGCGGCCTGGCTGATGCAGCGCGCCAAAGCCGGTGAAGCCACCACGCCGGTGTACCGCGGCGGCCAGGGCGAAGCCGAAGCGGCCGCGAGCGCGACGGTCGAAGACGTGGTGCGCTGGGGCACGGCCGGTGGTGCCAAGGTGCTGGGCCTGCCCGCCATCGGCACCCTGGCGACCGGCCAGGCGGCGGACATCGCGATTTACGCGCTGGACCGCGACCCGCGTTATTTCGGCCTGCACGACCCGGCCATCGGCCCGGTCGCCAGCGGCGGCGCGGCGCACCTGAAAGCGCTGCTGCGGGGCGGCCAGGAGATCGTGCGCGAGGGGGCCATCCCTGGCCTGGATCTGGCCGAGCTGGGCCAGCAGGCCCGCGCGGCAGTGGCCAGGCTCACCGGCCTGTCAGTCGGCGGGTAGCAGGCCATCCATCAACTATTTTTTTGATAGCAAGTTGCGCCCGTTGAACAAGGGCTGCAGGCTGATTTGATGATGAGGCTGGCCCTAAACCAGCGGCCGCGGTAACTCGCTGGCGTGCCGGGCCAGCTCCGTCACCCGGCTCCAGTCGCCGCGTGCCAGCGCATCGGCCGGCACCAGCCAGGAGCCGCCGACACAGACCACGTTGGGCAGTGCCAGAAACTCGGCCGCGTTGGCTGCCGAGATGCCGCCGGTGGGACAGAAGGTCACGTCGCCAAACGGGCCGCTCCAGGCCTTGAGCATGGCCAGCCCGCCAGCCTGCAGGGCCGGGAAAAACTTGAGTTCGGTGAACCCGTCTTCCTGCGCCGCCATGATTTCACTGGCCGTGGCCACGCCGGGCAACAGCGGCAGGTGCGCATCGCGGCAGGCCGCACCCACCGCGTGGGTGTAGCCCGGGCTCACGATAAAACGCGCGCCGGCCATCGCGCAAGCCTGCACGTCGGCCGCACTGCGCGCCGTGCCGGCACCGACCACGGCTTCGGGCACATCACGCGCAATCGCTTCGATGCAGGCCAGCGCCTGCGGCGTGCGCAGGGTCACTTCCAGCATGCGTATTCCGCCGGCCACCAGCGCACGCGCCAGCGGAACGGCGTGCGCCACATCGGTCAGCACAATCACCGGAATGACCGCCGCATCCTGCATCACCTGCAGGGCCGTCAGCGGGCCCTGGATATCGATACTTACATCCACGATAACGCTCCTTCTTCGGCCGTCAACGCGTGCCGGCGCATGCCGGCAAACAGTTCGCGCCCCAGACCCTGACCATTGGCATCACGCAGCGCCTGCGGCATGACCGCGGTCGGCCGCGCCACCCACTCGTCGACCGCGACCCTGACCTCCAGCGTGCCGGTGAGCGCGTCGACCCGCACCACATCGCCATCACGCACTTTCGCCAGCGGGCCACCGGCCGCCGCTTCCGGTGACACATGGATGGCCGCCGGCACCTTGCCCGAGGCGCCGCTCATGCGCCCGTCGGTCACCAGCGCCACCTTGAAACCTTTGCCCTGCAATACCGCCAGCGGCGGCGTGAGTTTGTGCAGCTCGGGCATGCCATTGGCCTGCGGGCCCTGCCAGCGCACCACACAGACCACGTCGCGGTCCAGCTCGCCGGCCTGGAAAGCCCGGTGCAAATCTTCCTGCGAATCGAAGACACGCGCCGGCGCCTCGATCACATGGCGGTCGTCTGGCACGGCAGAAACCTTGATCACGCTGCGGCCCAGGTTGCCCTGCAGCAGCTTGAGGCCGCCGGTGGCGCTGAAAGGCGCGCTGGCCGGCCGCACGATGGCCTCGTCCTTCGTCGCGCCCATCTCGTGCCAGGCCAGCTTGCCGTCCACCATGGCCGGCTCACGTGTGTATTCGCGGATGCCGCCCGCGCGCACCGTCAGCACGTCCTCGTGCATGAAGCCGCCATCGAGCAGCTCGCGGATCACAAAACCCGTGCCGCCCGCCGCCTGGAACTGGTTCACATCGGCGCTTCCGTTGGGGTAGACATGCGTGAGCAGCGGCACCACCGCGGACAAGGCGGAAAAATCGTCCCAGTCGATCAGGATGCCGGCCGAACGCGCGACCGCCACCCAGTGAATCAGGTGGTTGGTGGAGCCGCCGGTGGCCAGCAGCGCGACCATGGCATTGACGATGGCCTTTTCATCGACGATTTTCCCGATGGGCGAAAAACGTTTCGACGACTTGACGATGCCCAACACGGTACGCGCCGCCTCGCGCGTGAGTTCGTCGCGCAGGTCGCCGCCGGGGTTCACAAAAGCGGTGCCGGGCACGTGCAGGCCCATGGCTTCAAGCAGCATCTGGTTGCTGTTGGCCGTGCCGTAAAAGGTGCAGGTGCCGGGGCTGTGGTAACTCTTGAGTTCGGCCTCGAGCAATTCCGCGCGTCCGACCAGGCCCTGCGCGGCCTGCTCGCGCACACGGGCTTTTTCCTTGTTGGGGAGACCCGACGGCATGGGGCCGGCCGGCACAAACACCATGGGCAGGTGGCCGAAATGCAGCGCACCTATCAGCAGGCCCGGCACGATCTTGTCGCACACGCCCAGCATCAGCGCGGCATCGAACATGTCATGGCTCAGGGACACCGCCGTCGCCATCGCAATCACGTCGCGGCTGAACAGGCTGAGCTCCATGCCCGGCGTGCCCTGCGTGACGCCGTCGCACATGGCCGGCACACCGCCGGCGACCTGGGCGGTGGCGCCATGCAGGCGCGCTTCCCACTTGATCAGGTCCGGATAAGGCTGCAGCGGCGTGTGCGCCGACAACATGTCGTTGTAGGCGGTCACGATGCCGATGTTGGGCGCGCGCTGCGTGACCACCTTGAATCGGTCGTCCAGCGGCATGCCGGCCACCGCGTGCGCGATGTTGCCGCAACCCATGCGGTCCACACTGATGGCCCGCGTGGCTGCGCCGTCCAGGCGCTGCAGGTAGGCGCTGCGCGTCGCTAGGCTGCGCTCGCGGATGCGCGCGGTGACGTCGGCGACGGTGGAATGAAGGGTCATGGGGGGTGTGGGCCAAGCAGGTGGCTGAAGATGAGTCGGTAACTTTATTACGCTGCTCATCGTACTTGTTTACCCCACCTTTGGAAAGACGCGGGTTACAGACCGGGTACCACGCAGGGACAAGAAGCGCGGGTAGCGCGGCCCCTGAGCGCGCCCCTGGCGTCCCGCCCTACTGCAAGGTGATCTCGACCCGGCGCGCCTCGGCGTCGCTGCCCGAGCCCGCCACCTGCTCGGGTTTTTGCAGCGTGATCTGGCTGTCTGCCACACCGGCTGCGGTCAGCGCATCGCGGACCGCCAGTGCGCGCTGGCGGGCCAGTTCGGCATTGACCGCGGCATTGCCCTTGGGGTCATGAAAACCCGAAATGACCACTTTCTTGCCGCTCCTGGCGGCCCTGACCACATCGACCAGCGCCGCCCCGGCACCGGGCGCCAGGTCGGCCTTGCCGGATGCAAAATAAAACTTCACCACCCCGTACTCCACCGTGATGCTGGCGGCATCCGACACGGCCTGTGCCGATGGCGCTGTTGCCGGCGCAGCGGCACTGGCAGGCGCAGCCGGCACTGGCGCGGCCACCACCGGCACCGCGGCGGCGGCTGGCGCGGGGGTCTGCGCCGACAAGGCCGGCGCACCCCGGCGCTGTAGCGCAGCGCCTATCACCAACGCGATCACGAGGGCAATGATGGCAAAAACAAGGCCCAGGACCAGGCCCAGCTGTTCATCATCCGATGAGGAAGACATGGATAAAACTCCGTGAAACTGCACAGGCTGCGGCGCCTGTGCCGGCCGCAAAAAATAACCGGCTGCTTCGCCGGTGAAAGCTGGTCATTGTAAAGTGTGACTGTGGAAACTCCCCCGCACCATCACCTGTCCGCCCTGCGTGATCCGGCACCCATGCTGGAGCGTTTTCTGCACCAGTGGGGCGGTCGCGAGGACCTCTGGATTTTCGGCTACGCGTCGCTGATCTGGCGGCCCGATTTCGACTTTGCCGAACTGCGGCGCGCGCGGGTGCATGGCTGGCACCGGGCGCTGAAGATGTGGAGCCGCATCAACCGCGGCACGCCCGAGTGCCCGGGGCTGGTGTTTGCGCTGCTCTCGGGCGGCAGCTGCCACGGCGTGGTCTACCGTGTGCCCCGGCACGAAGTCCCGGACGTGGTGGCCAGGCTCTGGCTGCGCGAAATGGTCACGGCGGTGTATGACCCGCGCTCGCTGCGTTGCAACACCGACAAGGGGCCGGTCCAGGCCCTGGCCTTCACCCTGTCGCGGCGCAGCCCCAGCTTCACCGGCGAACTCAGCGAGGCGCGTTACCGGCAGATTTTCTCCAGCGCCTGCGGGTGTTACGGCACCACACACGACTACGCACGCCAGACGCTGGAAAGCCTGCACAGCCACGGCATTTCGGATGCCCGGCTGGCGCGCCTGCTCAAACTCTCGCAGGCAGGGATTGCCAGCGACGAGCCACAGGCCTAAAGTCGTGCGTCACAGAAGTCTTTCCGCAACGACCTGGAACTTGTTCTTAACTTGGAGACACCATGAAAACAGCCTTTCTTGTCTTGACCACAGCCGCCCTGCTCGGCGCCTGCGCCAGCACCCCCAGTGGCCCACGCGCCACCGCGCAGCTCAAGCCCACCACCGGCAATGCCACCAGCGGCAGCGTCAGTTTTGTCCAGTCGGGCAACAAGGTCCTGGTCAGCGGCGAAATCCGCGGCCTCAAGCCGAATGCGGAACACGGTTTCCATGTGCATGAAAAAGGCGACTGCTCCAGCGGCGACGGCATGAGTGCGGGCGGGCACTTCAACCCCACCGGCGCGCCGCACGGCAGCCACGGCATGGGCATGCACCACACCGGCGACCTGCCCAGCCTGAAGGCCGATGCGAGCGGTGTCGCCCGCTTCAACTTTGAATCAGGTTCCCTGGCCGTCGGCAGCGGCGTGACCGATGTCGTCGGCAAGGGCCTGATCGTTCACCGCGACCCCGATGACTACAAAACCCAGCCGACCGGCAACGCCGGGCCACGCCTGGCCTGCGCAGTGATTGCAAGAAGTTAAAGCCCCCACGTTCGTTCACTGCGTGTAACTCTCTGCACCTTGCAGGCCGCCGCTCGCCATAGGCTTCGCTTCTGACGCCTGTCCAAACCTGCCCAAGCAGGTGTGGAGCCGCAGGCTTCAGCCCCGAGGGGGGCGCTGCGCCTGCGGCCCGGCAAAGCCGGTTCCGCGGCCCCTGCTTGAATAGAACCAATCAGCGCGCCGCGAACAACTGCTCGGCGCGCGCCAGATCGTCCACGGTGTCGATGTCGGTCACGATACCCCTGTCGTTCAGCTCAAGAAACGCTACTGAATTGAGAGCATCCTGCGCACGTACCACGGGGGCTGCGCCCTGATTTCCCGTTAAGCCCTGCAAACCTTCCCGGCAAACCGCGGAGAACCCCACGGGGTGGCCGCGCTGGCCCTGGTACAACGGAATCACCACCGCATGCTGCGCCAGCGCGCCGGCCACGGCGCGCAAGGTGTCGCTGCGCACCAGCGGCAAATCGCCCGGCAGCACCAGCCAGCCCGCTGCATCCGGCGTGGCACGCACCGCCGCCGCAATCGAGTCCCCCATGCCGGGATGTCCCGCGTCCTCGAGGTGCCAGGGCAAGCCACTGGCGATCACCGCGTCCAGCGTGTGCTGCAGCACCGGCTTGCCGGCCAGCAGGGCCTGCAGCTTGTGGGTGCGGCCGCCGGACGCGGTGAAACGTTCACCACGTCCCGAGGCCAGCACCAGCACCGTGGGCAAGCCCGCGGCGTTCGGCACCGCTTCCATCAGGCCAGCTTGAAGGGCAGCTCGCGCGGCGCCTGACCGGTCAGGCGCGCCACGGCGTTGGCAAAGGCCGGCGCCAGCGGCGGCAGCCCGGGCTCGCCGAGCCCTGTGGGCGCATCGGCACTCGGCACCACAAACACCGCCACGGTCGGCATGTCGGTGATACGCGGCACCGCGAAGTCGCCGAAGTTGCTTTGCTCGACCACGCCGTCTTTCAGCGTGATCGCCGCGCCCGGCAGGCACATGGACAGGCCCATCAGCGCCGCGCCCTGGATCTGCGCCTCGATGCTGGTCGGGTTGATCGCCAGGTTGCAGTGCACGCCCGCCGTGACCGCATGGAGCACCGGCGTTTTGTCCTTGACCGAAGCCTCGACCACGTAGGCGACCACCGTGTTGAAGGATTCGTGCACCGCCACGCCCCAGGCGCGCCCGGCCGCCAGCGTGCGTTTGCCGTAACCGGATTTATCCACCGCGAGTTGCAGCGCCGCGCGGTGACGGGGGTGCTGGCTGCCGAAATGTTTCATGCGGTACGCCACCGGGTCCTGGCCGCTGCTGCGCGCGATCTCGTCGATCAGCGTTTCCATCACATACGCCGTGTGGGTGGAACCGACGCTGCGCCACCAGAGCACCGGTACGTTGACCTTGGGGTGGTGCACCGACAGCCGCATCGGGATGTCGTAGGGCTCTTTCATGCCTTCGACCATGGTGCCGTCCACCCCGTCCTTGACCATGAAGGCTTCAAAGGGCGAGCCGGCCAAAATGGACTGGCCGACGATCACATGGTCCCAGGCCAGGATGTTGCCCTGGGCGTCGTAGCCGATCTCGGCGCGGTGGACGTGCATGGGACGGTAGTAGCCGCCCTTGATGTCGTCCTCGCGGCTCCACAAGGTGCGCACCGCGGCGTTCAAACCGGCGGCGCGTGCGGCTTTGGCCACCGAGCAGGCTTCCACCACGTAGTCGCTGCTCGGAATGGCGCGGCGGCCGAAACCGCCGCCGGCCATCTGCACATTCATCTTCAGGTTCTGCGGCGCCACGCCCAGCACTTTGGCGGCCGCCATGGTGTCCAGCCCCGGCATTTGCGTGCCCAGCCAGAGTTCGGCGCGCGTGTCGGCACCCTGCCCGCTGAACTGCACCGTGCAATTAAGCGGCTCCATGGGCGCATGGGCGAGGTAGGGAAACACAAACTCGGCACTGATTTTTTTCGGCGCGGCGGCGAGCTTGCCGACATCGGCGGCGTACTTGATCGCACCGGTGGTTTGTGCCAGCGCGCGGTAGCTGGCCAGTTGTTTGGCGCTGTCCACCTTCTCGACCGCGCTGCTGTCCCATTCGACCTTGAGCGCGTCACGGCCCTGCTTGGCCGCCCAGTAACCGTCGGCGACCACGGCCACACCCTCACCGCCGCGGTCCAGCGGCACACGCAACACGGCCTTGACGCCGGGGATGGCGCGGGCCGCGGCGTCGTCGAGCGATTTGACCTTGCCGGCAAACACCGGTGGATGAGCGACCACGGCGGTCAGCATGCCGGGCAGGCGAACGTCGATGCCATAACTCTGGGTACCGGTGGATTTGGCGCGGGCATCGAGCCGCCCCGTGGGCTGGCCGATGATGCGGAACTGCTTCGGGTCCTTGAGCGTGACCTGCTCGGGCACCGGCTGCTTCATCGCCGCTTCGGCCAGCTCGCCATAAGTCAGGCGCTTGCCGCCGGGGCCGATCACCACGCCTTCGCGGGTGCGCAGGCCGGCGGCGTCCACGCCCCACTGCGCCGCGGCCGCCGACACCAGCATGGCGCGCGTGCGCGCGCCGAGTTCGCGGTACTGCGTGTACGAATTCTTGATCGAGCCCGAGCCGCCGGTCAGGTGCATGCCGAAGGCCGGGTCCACATAGGCCGGGTCGGCATTGCCGTGCTGGCTTTTCACCAGGCGCCAGTCGGCGTCGAGTTCTTCAGCCAGGATCATGGGCAGGCCGGTCTGCACACCCTGGCCGAAATCGAGCCGGTTGATGGTGACGGTGACCGTGCCGTCCTTGTCGATGCGCACAAAAGCCGAAGGCTGCTGCGTCGGTTTCAGCGCGGAAGCGCCGGCGGCCGGCGCGGCGCCCTGGGCCTGCGCCAGCAGCGGAAACGCGCCCAGCGCAAACCCGCCGGCCGTGGCGACCTTGAGGAAGCTGCGCCGTTGCAGGCCTGTCATTGCTCCGTTTTCAGGAGCATCCTGCGTTTGATGCACAAGGGCTTGCAGGCCTTTTGGCAACTGATGGAAGATGTCGGAAGAAGTGGTGTTGTACATGGCAATCTCCTTCAAGCCAGGGCCACGGCGGCGTCTTTGATGGCAGCGCGGATGCGCACGTAAGTGCCGCAGCGGCAGATGTTGCCGGCCATGGCCGCGTCGATGTCGGCGTCGGTCGGTTTGGGTTGGGTCTTGAGCAGCGCGGTGGCGCTCATCACCTGGCCGCTCTGGCAGTAGCCGCACTGGGCCACGTCGTGTTTGACCCAGGCTTCCTGCACCGCCTTGCCGACGCGGTCGCTGGCCACCGCCTCGATGGTGGTGATTTTCTGGCCCACCGCCGCCGATACCGGCGTCACACAGGAGCGGGTGGCCGCGCCGTTGAGGTGCACGGTACACGCGCCGCACAGGGCGGCGCCGCAGCCGAACTTGGTGCCTGTCATGCCCAGCGTGTCACGCAGGGCCCAGAGGATGGGGGTGGAGGCGTCGGCATTGACCGGCACGTCCTTGCCATTGATGTTCAGGGTGGGCATCGTGGAACTCCTTGTGGGGGATTGTTGTTGGGGGGAGGAAAAGTTGACGAATTCTTATTCGCTTAAATTAGGTGGGCATTAGCATGACGCGTGATGCTCAGGCCTTGATGGCGTCCCAGCACAACGTGAAGGCCGCCAGCCGTACAACCTCGTCGTCGGGCAACACCCCGGTCCGGATCAGGTTGGCGGTTTCGCGCACCGAGCCGACCACACTGGCCGTCAGCAGGGGCAGCGGCACCGGCTTGAAAATCTCCTGCTGCTGGCCTTCCTCCATCAGCGCCAGGAAGCCGGCCGCCAGCCGGGTCGACAGCTCGCGGTTGCCCTCGGTGAACCAGGGCGAGTTGTAATACTGCTCCTGGAACACCACTTCGGCATAACGCTCCAGCCGGTGCCGCAGCAGGTTGCCCCAGATACGGCGTACCCGGCTGCGCAGCGAGGCGCCCGGCACCACGCCTTCCATCAGGCGTTGCATGGTGGCGGTTTTGGCGTCCTGGTAGAGCTGGCTGATCAGCTCGTCCTTGGACGGGTAGTAGACATACAGCGTGCTGGTGGCGATGCCGGCCGTGCGGGCGATGTCGGCCATGGTCAGACCGCTCAGGCCGGTCTGGGCCACCAGGTTAAAGGTGGCCTCGGCGATCGCACGCTGCTTTTCGTCGTCTTTGGGTTTCATCTGAAGCGGGAATATAACCGAATATTAATTCGCTTTCAAGTGCACACATTCCGGCGCCCGGTGGACCCGTGCACAATCACAGGCATGAGCCAACCCACCTCCATTGCCGACCTGCGCAAAAGCTACGAACGCGCCGAACTCAACGAAGATGCGTCGCATGCCGACCCTCTGCAGCAATTTGACCAGTGGATCAAGGAAGCCATCGCGGCCGAGGTGCCCGAGCCCAATGCGATGACGGTGGCCACGGTGGCCGCCAACGGGCGTCCTTCGACCCGCGTGGTGCTGATCAAGGGGTATGACGAGCGCGGCATTGTCTGGTACACCAATTACGAGAGCCGCAAGGGCCAGGAGCTGGCCGCCAACCCCTTCGCCGCGTTGCAGTTTCACTGGGTCGAGCTCGAGCGCGTGGTGCGCATCGAAGGTCTGGTCGAAAAAGTGTCCGCCGAGGAAAGCGACGAGTACTTCCACAGCCGGCCGCTGGATTCGCGCATCGGCGCCTGGGCCAGCCCGCAAAGCCAGGTGATCTCCGGCCGCAGCGTGCTGGTGGCCAATGCGGCGAAGTACGGCGCGAAATTCTTGCTGCAGCCGCCACGGCCGCCGCACTGGGGTGGCTACCGGCTCAAGCCCGACAACTGGCAGTTCTGGCAGGGCCGTAAAAGCCGGTTGCATGACCGGCTGCGCTACACCCAGGTCGAGGCGGGCTGGCTGCGCGAGCGCCTGGCGCCCTGAAACGGGTCGCCTCAGGCCTCAAGCATCCAGACGCTGGATCGCCTGATCGGCCACCACCTCGAGCTGCGCCTGCGGCACCAGAGCCGGCGCAATTTCCGCCAGCGGTACCAGCACAAACGCGCGCTGATGCATGCGCGGATGCGGCACGGTGAGGCGGGCTGAATCGATGCGGCCGCTGCCGTATAAAAGAAGATCGAGGTCCAGCGTGCGCGGCGCATTGCGGTAGGGCCGCTCGCGGCCGACGGCCTGTTCCAGGGCCTGCAGCTGGCGCAGCAGCTCGGGCGCGCTCAGGGCGGTCTGCACTTCCACCACGGCATTGATGTAGTCGCCGCCGGCAGCCGGGCCGGGCGTGTCGCCTGCGTCGGCCAGCGGCGCGGTCAGGTACAGGCTGGAGCGGCGGCTCACCCGGGTCAGCGGCAGGCCCGCCAGGGCCTCCATGGCCGCCCGCACCGCCGCGGCGGCGTCACCGAGGTTGGCGCCCAGCGCGACATAAGCCGTGACACCATCGGACCGCTCAGGGCGCAGGGCCGTCCCCATGGCCGGCTGACTTAGAAGTCGGTCGGGGTGTCGGAAGCCGGACCTGCCGATGCAGCCGAGCCGCCTTCGCGGTTGGCCGGCTTGCGGCGGCGCCGGCGCTTTTTGGCGGGCGCGGGTTCACCGGATTCGCCGGATTCGGGCGCAGGTGCCGGGCCATGGCCGGCATCGTCGCTGCGCGGCGCGTCACCTTCGGCGCGCTTGACGCGGGTGCGCGGCGGCTGCGGCTTTTTCGACTGCTCGAGCCTGGCCTGCTCGATCATCTCGTGGCGCTCGTCGTCGTAGGCGGTGCTGAATTTCTCCCACCACTCGGACAGCTCGGGTTCGATCTCGCCGGTCTGCGCGCGCAGGCGCAGGAAGTCAAAGCCCGCGCGAAAGCGTGGCTGCTCCAGCAGCGAATAAGGCGAGCTGCCGGTGCGTTTTTCAAAACGCGGCTGCATGGTCCAGATTTCGCGCATGTCGGTGCCCAGCTTGCCGCGGCCCGACACATCGCCGATCTTCGCGTTGAAGGCATCGTCGATCGCATCCTGCAGCGCGGGCATGGTGTTCTCTCCGCGCTTGAGGCGCCTGGCCCAGCCTTCGCGCACATCGGCCCAGAGCACGCAGGACAGCAGAAAGCTGGGCGCAACCGGCTTGCCTTCGGCCACGCGGCGGTCGGTGTCGAGCAGCGCCAGTTGGAGGAAGGGTTCTTCCGACGTATCCACCACCACATCGAGCAGGGGGTAGATGCCGGTGTTCAGGCCCAGGAACTTGAGCTGCTCGATGCTGGCCAGCGAGTGGCCGGTTTGCAGCAGCTTGAGCATTTCGTCGAACAGGCGCGACTGCGGCACATCGGCCAGCAGGCCTTTCATCTCGCGCAGCGGCGCCACGGTCTTTTCTTCAAACTTGAAGCCCAGATCGCTGAGCTTGGCGGCAAAACGCACGGCACGGATGATGCGCACCGGGTCTTCGCGGTAACGCGTGGCCGGATCACCAATCATGCGGATGATTTTTTTCTTCGCGTCGCGGATGCCGTGGTGGTAGTCGACCACGATCTGCGTCTCCGGGTCGTAATACATGGCGTTGATGGTGAAGTCGCGCCGCGCGGCGTCTTCCTCCATCGGGCCCCAGACGTTGTCGCGCAGCACGCGGCCGGAGGCGTCCACGGCGTGTTTCATGCCGGCGAGTTCGCTCTTGCTGGTGCGCTCGTTGCCGCCGACCTGCTCGGCCAGGCTGCTGTCCAGATGCGCGCGGAAGGTCGAGACCTCGATCACCTCGTGTTCGCGGCCGCGGCCGTAAATCACATGCACGATGCGAAAGCGCCGGCCGATGATGAAGGCGCGGCGGAACAGTGATTTGACCTGCTCGGGCGTGGCATCGGTGGCCACATCGAAGTCCTTGGGACGCAGGCCGACCAGCAGGTCGCGCACCGCACCGCCGACGATGAAGGCCTCGTAGCCGGCCCGCTTGAGGGTGTGCACCACGTCCATCGCGCGCTCATCGACCAGCTTGGGGTTGATCGCATGGTCCTGGGGGCCGACTTCGCGGCGCTCCCCGAAAACTGATTTTTTGGACCGGGTGGCACCGCTGGCGGGACTGGCGGACTTGCCAAACAGCTTGTCGATAAATTTTTTGATCATGGAATCAGGAGATTTTGCCGGACAGGCCGCGCTTGCAGGGCAAGGCCGGCCGTCCACGGCAGTTAGAACAGCTCAAGTATGCGCCATCCGCGCTCGGTGGCAATCGCCCGCAGGCGCTCGTCGGGGTTGGTGGCCACCGGGTGGGTGACTTTTTCCAGCAAAGGCAGATCGTTCATGGAATCGCTGTAAAAAGTGCTTTCCACCGTCTCCCAGTGCAGCCCGCGGTCGGCCAGCCATTGCTGGACCCGGGCCACCTTGCCTTCCCGGAAAGACGGGGTGCCGCGGATTTCACCGGTCAGCTGGCCGGCGGCGTCACGCTCGAGTTCCACCGCAATCAGCTCGGCCACCCCGAACGCCTCGGCGATGGGCCGGGTCACGAATTCGTTGGTGGCGGTGACGATCACGGTGTCGTCCCCTGCCGCCTGGTGGCCGCGGACCAGATCCAGCGCCGCGGTTTGTATGCCTTTTTGCACGATTTCGCTCATGAATCGGGCGTGAGCAGCTATTGATTTCGTAGCGCCCTGCTCCCGGATGGCTTGGGTGGCAAAACGCACGTAGTCATGGATGTCGAGTGTGCCGGCCTGGTAGTGGGCAAAAAACTCGGCGTTGCGGCGCTTGAACTCGTGGCCCTCGCACCAGCCCAGTGCAATCGTGAACTCGCCCCATTCGTAGTCGGAATCGATGGGAATCAGCGTGTGGTCGAGGTCGAACAGGGCGATGCGCCGTTTTGCGGCGCCAGGGCGTGATGTCACAGGGTCTCCAGCATGGATTTGATCAGCGGAATCGTGATCGCGCGCTGCGTCTGCAGCGCGTAGGCGTCGAGCTGGTCCAGCAGCTGCATCAGGTTGCCGAGGTCGCGCGAGAAGCGGCTCAGGATGAAATCCATGGCCTCGTCGCTGAGGAACACGCCGCGCGCGTCGGCCTCCTGGCGCAGCACCGCACGGCGCTCCGTCTCGGTCAGGGCCTGCAGCGCAAACACATGGCCCCAGCCCAGGCGCGTGCGCAGATCCTCGCGCAGAGCCAGGTCGGCCGGCGGCGCGTTGCCGGCGGCCAGCACCCAGCGCGGGTGGCCGTCGGCGGCATTGAGGGCATTGACGAACCAGTTGAAGGCCGCCTGTTGCTGCACCGCCGTGTACAGGTGGCAGTCGTCCATGATCACCGCCGCCCATTTTTCATTGAATTCGGGCGGCTCCAGCATGGAGGCATCGAGCCAGCCCACCGAGGCGCCCTGCTCGCGCAGCGCCTCGCTGACGGCCTTGAGCAGGTGGGTCTTGCCGCTGCCGGGCTCCCCCCACAGGTAGGTCGGCACCGGAGAGCGCAGGCTGTTGCCGGCCCACAGTTCCAGGTGCCTGAGCGTAGCCTCATTGGGGCCGGCAAAAAAATTGGCGAACGACGGCGGCGATGCAAGCCCGATGTCCAGTGCGATCTGTTTCATCTTTGCAACCCTCGGGCGAGGCTCGAACGTGGCGAAAATCTCCCCTTCAAGCAGGGGCCGCGGAACCGGCTTAGCCGGGCCGCAGGCGCAGCGGCCCCCTCGGGGGGCAGCACAGTACACGAAGTGACAAGCGTGGGGGCCATGTTCTAGCCTTGATACAGCTTGCTGGCCATGTAGCCGGCGCGCACGCGACGAATGCCGACCAGCAGCACGGCGCTGGCCGGCAAGGCAATCAACACGCCGAGAAAACCGAACAGCTGCCCGAAAGCCAGCAAGGCAAAAATGACGGCCAGCGGGTGCAGGCCGATACGCTCACCGACCAGCCGCGGGGTCAGGTACAAACTCTCGACCAGTTGCCCCGCGCCGTACACGCCGGCGACCACCAGCACGCCATACAGGCCACCGAACTGCAGGACGCCGGCCAGCAGCGCCAGCACCAGCCCCAGCCCGAAGCCCAGGTAGGGGATGAAAAACGCCAGGCCGGTGAAAACACCCACCGGCACGGCCAGGTCAAACCCGAACAGGGCCAGCGCCACGCTGAAATAAACCGCCAGTGTGCCCATGACCAGAAACTGGCCGCGCAGGTACTGGCCCAGCACCAGGTCGGACTCGGCCATGAAGCTGTCAAACGAAGCGCGCAGCTTGGGCGGCACCAGCTCGACCACGAGGCCAACGAAGCGGTCCCAGTCCTTGAGCAGGAAAAACAGGGCCACCGGGATCAGCACGCCATTGCCCACGATGGCCAGCGCCACGCTGCCGCCCAGCTTGAGCGAAGACAGGACCGAGCCGAAGGCATCTTCAAAGTTGGCACTGAGGTACTTCACGACAAAGGCCTTGATGCTGGCCACATCCAGCGACACCGTGATGCCGAACTGCGCCAGCCAGGGCCCCAGGGCGTTGTTGACACGATCGGCCAGCAGCGGCAACTGCTCGCGCAGCAGCGGCAGTTCCTTGGCAAAAATCGGCACCACCAGCAGCAGGATGGACAGCAGGACCAGGATGAACAGGGTCTCCACGATCAGGACGGCCAGCACGCGCGGCATCCGTCCGCGGCCCAGGCCATCGAGCCAGTTCACCACCGGCGTCAGCACATAGGCCAGCACGGCACCCACCACAAAAGGTGTCAACACCGGCCCCAGCAGCCACAACGCCAGCATCACCAGGGCCGCGATCAGGCACCAGGCGGCTGTACGTTTTTGGGCGGAAGTAAATTGCATGCAGGCGGACGGGGGTGAACCCTTAGAATCTTGGCTTGGATTCTATCGGGCTTGCATGTCCGTCCCGCCGGCCCCTTCCCACCACCCAAGCAGCATGACCACCTCCTCCCCCTCCCCCCTGAGCTACAAAGACGCCGGCGTTGACATCGACGCGGGCGACGCCCTGGTTGAACGCATCAAGCCCCTGGCCAGGAAAACCATGCGCGAAGGCGTGCTGGCCGGGATTGGCGGCTTTGGCGCGCTGTTCGAGGTGCCCAAACGCTACAAGGAGCCGGTGCTGGTCAGCGGCACCGACGGTGTCGGCACCAAGCTGCGCCTGGCGTTCGAATGGGCCATGCACGACACCGTGGGCATCGATCTGGTGGCCATGAGCGTCAACGACGTGCTGGTACAGGGCGCCGAGCCGCTGTTCTTTCTGGACTACTTTGCCTGCGGCAAGCTCGATGTGGACACCGCCGCCGCGGTGGTCGGCGGCATTGCCAGAGGCTGCGAACTCAGCGGCTGCGCATTGATAGGCGGCGAAACCGCCGAAATGCCGGGCATGTACCCCGAGGGCGAATACGACCTGGCCGGTTTTGCGGTCGGTGCCGTTGAAAAGTCCAAAATTCTGACCGGCAAGGATGTCAAGCCCGGCGACGTGGTTCTGGGCCTGGCCAGCAGCGGCGTGCATTCCAACGGTTTCAGCCTGGTGCGCAAATGTATCGAGCGCGCCGGCGCCGACCTGCCTGCCACGCTGGACGGCAAACCCTTCAGGCAGGCCCTGATGGAGCCCACCCGCCTGTACGTGAAAAATGTGCTGGCCGCCCTGGCGGCCCACCCGATCAAGGCGCTGGCTCACATCACCGGCGGCGGCCTGCTGGAAAACATTCCGCGCGTGTTGCCCGAAGGCACGGCCGCCCATCTGAAAAAGGGCAGCTGGCCGCAGACCGAGCTGTTTGCCTGGCTGCAGAAAACCGCCGCCATTTCCGACTTCGAGATGAACCGCACCTTCAACAACGGCATCGGCATGGTGGTGGTGGTGGATGCCGCCCACGCCCAAGCCACCGCCAAAACCCTGCGCGAGGCCGGCGAGCAGGTGTATGAAATCGGTGTGATTGCACCTCAGGGCGACGGCGCCGCGGTCACGGTCAGCTAGAACCAGGCCCCAGGACGCAAGGCACCGGCATCCGCCACAGACCGCACGGACCACGCCGCCATGCCCGGCACACCCCCCATCCCGCCACGGCGGCTTCCGGCCGCCATCTGGGCACTGGGTTTTGTCAGCCTGCTGATGGACATCTCCTCCGAGATGATCCACAGCCTGCTGCCCGTCTTCATGGTGACGGTGCTGGGCACCAGCATGTGGGCCGTCGGCCTGATTGAAGGTGTAGCCGAGGCCACGGCCCTGATCGTCAAGGTCTTCTCGGGCGTGCTCAGCGATTACTGGGGCCGGCGCAAGCCGCTGGCGGTGCTGGGTTACGGCTTGGGCGCCGCCTCCAAACCCCTGTTTGCGCTGGCCACCACCACCGGCATGGTGCTGGCCGCCCGCCTGATCGACCGTACCGGAAAAGGCATACGCGGTGCGCCGCGTGACGCGCTGGTGGCCGATCTGGCCCCGCCCGGCATGCGCGGCGCAGCCTTCGGGCTGCGCCAGTCGCTCGATACCGTGGGTGCCTTTGTCGGGCCGCTGCTTGCCATGGGCCTGATGCTGCTCTGGGCCAACGACTTCCGGGCGATTTTCTGGGTCGCCATGGTTCCGGGTTTCATGGCGGTGGCCTTGCTGCTGTTCGGCGTGCAGGAACCCGCACCGACACCGGACCAGGCCGCGGCGCCACGTCGCAACCCGATCAGCCGGGACGAGTTGCGGCGGCTGGGGGCTCCGTACTGGCGGGTGGTCGTGATTGGCGCCGTCTTCACCCTCGCGCGTTTCAGCGAAGCCTTTCTGGTGCTGCGCGCGCTGCAGGGCGGCCTGCCCATCGCCTGGACGCCGCTGGTGCTGATCGGCATGAACGTCGTTTACGCCCTGGGCGCCTACCCCTTCGGCAAGCTGTCGGACCAGATGAGCCACACCAGGCTGCTGGCGGCGGGGCTGGTGGTGCTGATCGCCGCCGATGTGGTGCTGGCCTCGGGCAACCACTGGACCTTTGTCTGGGCCGGCATTGCGCTGTGGGGCCTGCACATGGCGATGACCCAGGGCCTGCTGGCCACCATGGTGGCCGACGCAGCACCGGCCGACCTGCGCGGTACCGCCTTCGGGTTTTTCAACCTGATGAGCGGCCTGGCCATGCTGCTGGCCAGTACGGTGGCCGGGGTCTTGTGGGACCAGCTGGGCGCCCCGGTGACCTTTGTGGCGGGTGCGGTCTTCAGCCTGGCGGCGTTGGCGCTGCTGGGGTGCTGGCGCGGGGCACGGGTCTGCGATGCAGCCGCGGCCTCCCCTGAATAAGACTTTTTTGCTACAAAAATACTAGCTGCTTGCGCCCGCATTCATTGGGCAGACTGGACTTTTGAGGCAATTTGTATCAAACTGTTCCTTCTACCCGATTCTGGAGCGTTCATGCCGGTCATCGCAGTCGTCAACCGCAAGGGGGGCAGTGGCAAAAGCACACTGGCCGCCCACATCGCGGCATGGTGCGCGCGCAATGGCAGCTCCGTCATGCTCGGTGACGTGGACCGACAGCAGTCGGCGCGTGCCTGGCTGAAACGGCGCGACGCCTCGCTGCCGGCCATCGCGCCCTGGGCGGTGGACCAGAAAAACATGTTGCGTGTGCCGACCGGCATCACCCACGTCGTGCTCGACACCCCCGGCGGCATGCACGGCTTTGAACTCGCGCGCGTCGTGATGTTTGCCGACGCCATCGTGATGCCGGTGTG
The DNA here is from genome assembly GCA_040389085.1 of Pseudomonadota bacterium. Classification (GTDB taxonomy): domain Bacteria; phylum Pseudomonadota; class Gammaproteobacteria; order Burkholderiales; family Burkholderiaceae_C; genus Polaromonas. The sequence goes on along the minus strand of JAZKAP010000004.1, from coordinate 11,443 downwards.
CAATTCGATGTTCGACCGCGAATCGGCCGAAGCCTGCCACGCCGAACTGATGACCATGCCGCGGGTGGCCAGCGGCCGCTGCCGCCTGGCGGTGGTCGGCATGCGTATCGACGGGCGCACCAATGCCGCGCAAACCCTCGAAGAATGGTCGGAATCGCTGGGCGTGCCTTTTCTGGGCGCCCTGCGCGAAACGCAGCTTTACGTGCGCAGCCTGGAGCGTGGCCTGACGATTTTTGACCTGCAGCCCCAGTTGGCCACTGCCGATCTGGCCCAGTGGGCGCCCATCCTGCAGTGGCTCAAACCCCAGCTCTACCCGCCACAAGCCGCCAACGACGGGGCAGGCGTGGTGCGCCCCCCGGCACGCACCCTGGCGCCCAAAGGTGCGACGTCACCCCTGAAAGCGCCCGGCGAAGTGGTGTCCAAACGGCTGGGTTCGCTGCCGGGCAGCCTGATGCCGGCCCAGGAGTCCATGGTCCAGGGCGGCCGCATGTCCACCCTGAGCGCCGGCCGCACCACCCCCGCCCCGGCGAGCCCCCCGGTCGCCCCCACCCTGGTTCGCCCCGCGCGCGCAGCCGACAGCCTGCAGATTCCACAGTTTTTGAAACGCAGTGTTTAGTAGAGCTCCCACGGTTGCTCACTGCGTGTAGCGCCCTGCCCCCCGAGGGGGCCGCTGCGCCTGCGGACTGGCGAAGCCAGATCCGCGGCCCCTGCTTGAAATAACTGTCCGGATCACTCGCCGTCCGTAGCTCCGTGCCCCCCGGATGCCCGGTTCAGCTTTTCTGGCGCCGCAAGCGGGCCAGGCGGTCGGCGATGGCGTCGAGGTCCAGTGCGTCTTCGGCATGCGCGATGTAGGTCTCCAGGTCCGGCACCGCGCGTCCGGCCTCACCCTGCTCGGCCAGCGCCAGGCCGCGATCGCGGTACTCGGGCCAGGAATCGGGATGCAACACGATCAGTCGGTCCTGCACGGCGATCAACCGCGGCCAGTCCTGCTGGGTCTTGTGGATTTCCTTGAGGTTGCGCAGCATGCGGCTGATGATGTCGCGCGCCGGCACCGACTGCAGGTACAGGCCGATGGGCACCTCGAAGTCGTCCACCAGGCCGCTGCGCTGGCGAAACGGCTCCAGCCGTTCGGCCAGCTCTTCCCGGCTCAGCGACTGGCCGGTAAAGGGGTCGATCACCACCTGACCCTTGGGCAGGTTGACCTTGACCATGAAATGGCCCGGAAAAGCAATGCCGCGGGCATTGAGCCCGACACCGCCGGCCAGTTCCAGCCAGAGCACCGCCAGCGAGATCGGAATGCCGCGCCGGGTTTTCAGCACCGCGTTCAGGTAGCTGTTGTCGGGGTCGTAATAATCATTGACGTTGCCGCCGAAGTTCAGGTCGCGGAAGAAGAACTGGTTCAGCGCCCGCAGCCGCTGCAGGGCCGAGGCGTCCGACGGCAAGCGGCGCTTGAGGCGGGCCAGCAGCTGGTCCACATCGCCGAGCACCTGCTCCACATCCAGATCCGGGTACTCGTCCTGGGCCACACTGACCGCCGCTTCCAGCAGCGGAAAATGCTCATCGCTTTGCACCAGGCTGGCAAAGTACTGCAGGGGCGACGGAACATCGAAATTGAGGGGCATGCCGCTACTTTCTCACAAAGCGCCGGTCGACGCGAGTGCCACCGCCGGAAAACCGTCAGCGCCGCATCAACTTTCGCACTTTCAGGCCGGTGGCCCACAGTGCTCCGAAATAAATAGCAGCTGATGCACACAGGACAAGGGCCAGCAATCCGATTCGCTTGAAGGCTTCGGCCCGCAACCCGGTCCAGCTGACGGCCTGGGCGGCCCACATCAAAAAGACCGCGAGCAGCGCCGTGGCGGCCAGCACCTGCAGCAAGAACATGCCCCAGCCGGGCGACGGCTTGTAGCTGCCGCGCTGGCGCAGGCCGATCAGCAGCCACAGCGCATTGATGAGTGCTCCGATCCCAATGGCCAGGGCCAGCCCGGCGTGTTGCAGCAGCGGCACAAAGGCCAGGTTGAGCAGCTGCGTGATCACCAGCACCACCAGCGCAATTTTCACGGGCGTGCGGATGTCCTGGCTCGCGTAAAAACCGGGCGCCAGCACCTTGATGGCCACCAGGCCCACCAGCCCGGCGCCGTAGCCCATCAGCGCGGTGGTGGTCTGCTGCACATCGCGGTCGGTGAAGGCGCCGTAGTGGTACAGCGTGGCCACCAGCGGCTGGGCAAAGGTCAGCAGGGCAACGGCGCTCGGCACGGCCATCAGCACGACGATGCGCAGGCCCCAGTCCAGCATGGCGGAATAGGCGTCACCGTCGCCCGCAGCCTTGGCGGCGGCCAGCTGCGGCATCAGCACCACCCCGATGGCCACGCCCAGCATGGCGGTGGGAAACTCCATCAGGCGGTCCGCATAGGTCAGCCAGCTGACACTGCCCGGGGTCAGGTGCGAGGCGATCTGGGTGTTGATGATGGTGGAGACATGCGCCACGCTGACCCCCAGCAGGGCCGGCATCATCAGGCGGGCGATGTTTTTGGTACCGGGGTCGGCCCAGGCGTTGCGGATGGCCGTCCAGCCCAGGCCCATGCGCGGCAACATGCCTATTCTGAGCAGGGCCGGCACCTGCACCGCCAGTTGCAGGGCCCCGCCCAGCATCACGCCGGCGCCCATCGCATAAATCGGCTCAATGCCCAGGGTCTTGAGCCAGGGCGCACCGAACCAGGCAGCGCCAATCATGGAGAGGTTCAGCAGCACCGGTGTGGCGGCCGGCACGGCAAAACGTTTCCAGGTGTTCAAAATGCCGGCCGACAGGGCCACCAGCGACATGAAACCGATGTAGGGGAACATCCAGCGCGTCATGAAAACCGCCGCCTCGAACCCGCGCGGCTCCTGCTTGAGCCCGCTGGCCATCAGCCAGACCAGCACCGGGGCCGCCGCCACCCCGATCACACAGGTCAGCAGCAGCGCCCAGGCCAGCAGGGTGGCGACCCGGTTGACCAGCACCTGGGTGGCCGCCTCGCCGTGCTGGGCCTTGCTGGCGGCCAGCACCGGCACAAAAGCCTGGCTGAATGCGCCTTCGGCAAACAGGCGGCGAAACAGGTTGGGAATGCGGAAAGCGACGTTGAAGGCGTCCGTCATGGCGCTGGCGCCAAACGTTGAGGCCACCAGCAGTTCCCGCACCAGGCCGGTGATCCGGGACACCAGCGTGAACAGGGAAACGGTGGACGCGGATTTGAATAAAGTCACCAGGGGAGTTTAAGGCCACGGATCAAGGCCCCCACGGCCGTTCACTTCGTGTAACTCCCGGCCACGAGGGGGCCGAAGCGACAAGCGTGGGGGCTGCTATAATCGTCGGCTTTGCTAAGCATCATCCGCAGACCCTTCCTCATTTAAAGGAACACTTATATGGCTACCGCCAAACCCAAGAAAAAGAACCCCCGCCTGGCCTCCGGCCGCAAACGCGTCCGCCAGGACAGCAAACTCAATGCCGCCAACACCTCGCTGCGCTCGAAATACCGCACCGCCGTGAAAAACGTCGAAAAAGCTGTCGCCGCCGGCGACAAGACCAAAGCCACCGAACTCTTCGCCAAGGCGCAGAGCATTGTGGACACGATTGCCGACAAGGGCATCTTCCACAAAAACAAGGCAGCGCGCGACAAGAGCCGCCTGTCCACCAAGGTCAAGGCACTCGCCCTGGCCACTCCCGCCGCGTAATACCCACCGCCTGAGCAATCAGGCAACCCGCCCGGACTGATCTTCTTCAGTCCGCCGTTCTGCAGGGTGCGCTGCCAGCAAAGCAAAAAAGCCGTCTTTCGACGGCTTTTTTGTTTGCGCCTCACTTCAAACTTCACCCCGGATAGGCCAGAAAGCGTAGCGAGCGGGTGCCAGGCAAGGCGCATGGCGCGCAGACACCGGAATGTACCTGGGTACATGAGGATGGCGAGCACCATGCAACGCCGCATCGCACCCGCGCAGTAGCTTTATGGCTTGTCTGGAATCAGGCAGGCCTCTGCGATCTGCAGGTCATTGTCCCTGGCGAAATTGATCGCAAAGTCCCAGGCCATGGGCTCGGCGTCGCGCAGCTCGCTGTTGACCACCACACATTTGACGCCGTTGATCACCGTGGGCACACACCACGGGGAATAGGTCAGATGGCTGCCGGGCTGCGGGCCACCGGGACGGAACTGGCTCATCACCCCGCACAGCCGGTCCGCCCAGTCGCTGGGGCGAAAGGTTTTGCCGTCGCGGGTGATGCCTTGAATGAAGACTTCTTTGGCGGTGTTGGAGACCATCGGGTGGAGGGTTTTTGCGTGCCCGGGGCCAGGATCGAGCCCCATGTTGCAGCGCACAACGATTCTATCTTATATAAGACTGAAGCCCCGGTTTCCGGCCAACGCGACCGCGCATGGCTGTGATGCAGGATCTTCACCAAAGGCCCGGGGCTCTGCGCCTAAAATCACTTCAGAACCGCCGACCCCATCGCGGTTTCCTGTTTTTTTGGCCCCCGTTTTTCCGGAGTTTCCTCATGACCGCTGCCCTTCCCAAGCACATCGAAGCCGCTTCCCCCCACGTGATGAACACCTACGGCCGCCTGCCGATAGCCTTGTCGCATGGCCAGGGCTGCCGCGTCTGGGATGTCAACGGCAAGGAATACCTGGACGCGCTGGGCGGCATTGCGGTCAACACTTTGGGCCACAACCACCCGAAGCTGGTGCCCGCCTTGCAGGACCAGATTGCCAAGATCATCCACAGCTCCAACTACTACCATGTGCCCAACCAGGAAGTGCTGGCCGCCAAGCTGGTCGAGCTGTCGGGCCTGGAAAACGTGTTTTTCTGCTCCACCGGCCTGGAAGCCAATGAGGCCGCGCTGAAGCTGGCGCGCAAGTTCGGCCACGACAAGGGGATCGAACGCCCCGAAATCGTGGTGTACGAAAAAGCCTTTCATGGCCGCAGCATTGCAACACTGAGCGCCACCGGCAATCCCAAGGTGCAGGCCGGTTTTGGCCCGCTGGTCGAGGGGTTCATCCGGGTGCCGCTCAACGACGTGGCCGCGCTGGAAACCGCCACCGCCGGCAACCCGAATGTGGTGGCCGTCTTTTTTGAAGCCATCCAGGGCGAAGGCGGTGTCAACCCGATGGACGCCGACTACCTGCGGCAAGTGCGCGCCCTGTGCGACGAGCGCGACTGGCTGCTGATGATTGACGAAGTCCAGTGCGGCATGGGCCGCACCGGCAAATGGTTCGCGCACCAGTGGGCCGGCATCAAGCCGGACGTGATGCCGCTGGCCAAAGGCCTGGGCTCGGGCGTACCGATAGGCGCCGTCGTGGCAGGCCCCAAAGCGGCCCACATCTTTGCCCCCGGCAACCACGGCACCACCTTCGGCGGCAACCCGCTGGCCATGCGCGCCGGGGTGGAGACCATCCGGATCATGGAAGAAGAAGGCCTGCTGGCCAACGCAGCCAAGGTGGGCGCACACCTGAAGTCGGCCCTTGGCCGCGAACTGGCCGCCGAGCTGGCTTCGGGCACGGTCAAGGAAGTCCGCGGCATGGGCCTGATGCTGGGCATCGACCTGGCCAAACCCTGCGGCGACCTGGTCAAACGCGCTGCCGACAAGGGCCTCCTGATCAGTGTGACGGCCGACAGTGTGATCCGGCTGGTGCCGCCGCTGATCATCACGCAAGCCGAGGCTGACGAAGTCGTGGCCATTCTGTGCCCGCTGATCAAGCAGTTGCTGGCGGAAAAACCATGAGCACCCCGGCAAACACGGCCATCCGCCACTACCTGCAGTTCAGCGACTTCAATGCCGCCGAATATGCCTACGTCTTCGAGCGCGCCGCCCTGATCAAGAAAAAATTCAAGGCCTACGACAAACACCAGCCGCTGGTGGACCGCACGCTGGCCATGATTTTCGAAAAAGCCTCGACCCGCACCCGCGTGAGTTTTGAAGCCGGCATGTACCAGCTGGGCGGCAGCGTCGTGCACCTGACCACCGGCGACAGCCAGCTGGGCCGCGCCGAGCCGATCGAGGATAGCGCCAAGGTCATCAGCCGCATGGTGGACCTGGTGATGATCCGCACCTACGAGCAGACCAAAATCGAGCTGTTTGCCGAACACTCGCGTGTGCCGGTGATCAACGGCCTGACCAACGAGTTCCACCCCTGCCAGATCCTGGCCGACATCTTCACCTACATCGAGCACCGCGGCAGCATCAAGGGCAAGACAGTGGCCTGGGTCGGCGACGGCAACAACATGGCCAACACCTGGCTGCAGGCCAGCGAGATCCTCGGCTTCAAGGTGCACCTGAGCACACCGACCGGTTACGAGGTCGACCAGTCGGTGGCCGGCATCCGCTCAGCCGACAGCTACCAGGTCTTCAGGGACCCGATGCAGGCCTGCGCCGGCGCCGACCTGGTCACCACCGACGTCTGGACCAGCATGGGTTACGAAGCCGAGAACGAAGAGCGCAAAAAGGCATTTGCCGACTGGTGTGTGGACAGCGACATGATGAAGGCCGCCAAACCCGACGCGCTCTTCATGCACTGCCTGCCGGCGCACCGTGGGGAAGAGGTCGAAGCAGAAGTGATCGACGGGCCGCAGTCGGTGGTCTGGGATGAAGCCGAAAACCGGCTGCATGTGCAGAAGGCCTTGATGGAGTTTTTGCTGCTGGGCAAGGTTGAGTAAGTTAACGGAGCGGCATCTCGCTGCGTCCCCGGTTCGCCCGGGGCAGTAGGCGGAACTCCCCACTCCCTCCCCCGCCCCTCCCTCGCCCCGCTGGGCGATGGCGGGGAGCTTCATTTGGCCGTGTGTGCTGCGCTCGCGTGCGCACATGACCGCCAACTGAATCCGACCTGACACGCTTCGCGCGTCAGGTCTCCCCGCATCCGAACCCGCATTTGTTCCCACCCGTCGGGCTGGGCCGAGGAGCGCAGGCAAAAGCGGATCAGGGCTCGCGATTGTTTGAGGCGTAGCCGAGTTCGAGCGAGACCCCGCTTTTGTCGAGCACCGCAGGCTGCCCGTAGCGAAGCGGAGGGTCCCAGACCATCGGGTCGCCTTCTCTTTGCTTACTTTCTCTTGGCGAAGCAAGAGAAAGTGAGTCGCCCGCCGGGGCGAGTCCCGGCTTGCAGGCGCACCACAGCAAGTTGCGTGAAAAGGTAACTGTGCCTTCAGCCCTACGGACTAGCCCCGTCCAACGAAAGGCATCTTCGTCGCCATGATGGTCATGAACTGCACATTGGTCGCCAGCGGCAAGGCAGCCATGTGCACCACCGCGTCGGCCACATGGTTGACGTCCATCAGCGGTTCGATCGCGATCTCGCCGTTGGCCTGCGGCACACCCTTGGCCATGCGCGCTGCCATCTCGGTCTGGGCGTTGCCGATGTCGATCTGGCCGCAGGCGATGTCGTATTGGCGGCAGTCCAGCGAGATCGACTTGGTCAGGCCGGTGATCGCGTGTTTGGTGGCGGTGTAGGGCGCCGAGTGGGGACGCGGTGCGTGCGCCGAGATCGAGCCGTTGTTGATGATGCGGCCGCCCTGCGGTGTCTGCGCCTTCATCAGACGGATGGCCTGCTGCGCGCACAGGAAGGAGCCCGTCAGGTTGATGTTGACAACGTTTTGCCACTGCTCGAACGTCAACTCCTCCATGGGTACAGCCGGCGCGCCGACGCCGGCGTTGTTGAACAGCAGGTCCAGGCGTCCAAAGGTCTGATGGACCTTGTCGAAGGCCGCACGCACCGCGTCGGGGTTGCTGACATCGCAGGGCACGGCGAGTGCCCTGTCGCCAGCGGCGGACGCCTGGGCCACCTCGTTCAAAGGCTCCACGCGCCGGCCCACCAGCGCCACGCGGTAACCCTCACGCAGCAGCGCCAGCGCCACCGCCTTGCCAATGCCGGTGCCTGCGCCGGTAACGAGTGCAACCTTGCCGTTCGATGTCATGGATAAGCCTTTGTCTCTGCGAGTTATGGAGGAAAGGACGGCCCTGCCAGCGTGTGACCCCGCCCTGCGCAGATTGTGCCCCAGCGGCGCCGGCGACGCTGGCGCCCGGGTGCCGCAGCAGGCGCCATTACGGGCAACTGCTTTAGGTTTCAACTATTTTGAAAAGCTGTTGGAAATTACCGACACCACGCCATTTGCAGCGGTGCTACCTTTGTGCCATGACGTCCCGCGCCACCCCTTCCCCCACCGAATACGCGGCCGCCCGGCCGCGGAAAATCTGGGACATCTCGCCCGCCGTGGACGAGCAGGCCGCCGTGTTTCCGGGCGACACGGCGTATTCGCAGAAGCTGCACTTTGCGCTCTCGCCCGGCTGTCCCGTCAATGTCAACACCCTGACCTTCTCGCCGCACACCGGCGCCCATGCCGACGCCCCCATGCACTATGCCAACGGCGCGCCGGCCATTGGCGCCGTGGACCTGCTGCCCTACCTCGGGCCCTGCCGCGTGATCCACTGCCTGGACTGCGGGCCGCTGGTGGAGCCGCAGCACATCGCCCACGCGCTGGAAAACCTGCCACCTCGCGTGTTGCTGCGCACCGCCGCTGCGGCCAGCCAGTCCTGGGCATTGTTTACGGCCATTGCGCCCGCCACACTTGCGCTGCTAGCTACAAAAAACATAGCGCTTGTCGGCATCGACACGCCCAGCGTGGACCCCGCCACCAGCCAGGACCTGCCCAGCCACCACCTGCTGCTCAAGCACGATTTGCGCGTGCTGGAAAACCTGGTGCTCGACGACGTGCCGGAAGGCGACTACGAGCTGATTGCCCTGCCCCTCAAACTGACACAAGCCGACGCCTCGCCCGTTCGCGCCGTGCTGCGCGAACTGCCCGGGAACGGCGCTGGAAACCCATGACCACACTTAATGACTGCCGCGCGCTCGACGCCCGCGACGCGCTGCGCCCGCTGCGCGACCACTTTGTGCTGCCCGAAGGCGTGATCTACCTCGACGGCAACTCCCTGGGCGTGTTGCCCAGAAGCGCAGCGGCACGTGTTGCCGAAGTCATCACGCGCGAATGGGGCCAGGACCTGATCCGCGCCTGGAACAGCGCCGGCTGGTTTACCCTGCCGCAGCGCCTGGGCGACAGGATTGCAGCGCTGATTGGCGCCGGGCCGGGCGAGGTGGTCGCCACCGACAGCACCTCGGTCAATCTGTACAAGGTTCTCAGCGCGGCCCTGAACATGGCCGCCGAGGATGCACCGGCTAGAAAAGTCATCGTCAGCGAACGCAGCAACTTTCCGACCGACCTCTACATTGCCGAGGGCCTGTGCCGCGAGCGCGGCTACCGCTTGCAACTGGTCGAGCCTGAGGAAATCACTGCCGCATTGACGCAGGACGCCGCCGTGCTGATGCTCACGCATGTGAACTACCGCACCGGCGCCATGCACAACATGGCGGCGCTGACACAGGCAGCCCATGCGGCGGGTGTCCTGGTGGTGTGGGACCTGGCGCACAGCGCGGGTGCCGTGCCGGTGGATCTGCAGGGCGCCCACGCCGACTTTGCCATCGGCTGCGGCTACAAATACCTCAACGGCGGCCCCGGCGCACCGGCGTTTGTCTGGGTGCATCCCCGCCACACCGACCGCTTCCGGCAACCGCTGTCCGGCTGGTGGGGCCATGCCGCGCCGTTCGAGTTCACGCCCGACTACCGGCCCGCCCCCGGCATCACGCGTTACCTGTGCGGCACCCAGCCCATCCTGAGCCTGGCCGCGCTCGAGTGCGGGCTGGAGGTGTTCGGCGCCTCGGACGCCCTCGGTGGCATGGGTGCGCTGCGGACCAAGTCGCTGGCACTGACCGACCTGTTCATCGCGCTGGTGGAAGAACGTTGCACCGGCCATGGCCTGGGACTGGTCACTCCCCGGGAGCACGCACAACGCGGCTCCCAGGTTTGTCTGTCCCGCAGCGAAGGCGCCTACGCCATCGTGCAGGCGCTGATTGCGCGCGGCGTGATCGGCGACTTCCGGGCCGGCTCCGGCGACGGCCGGCATCCGGATATCCTGCGCTTCGGCTTCACGCCGCTGTACATCGGGTTTGAGGATGTCTGGCATGCCGTGGAGCATTTGAAGCAGGTGCTGGAAACCGGCGAGTGGCAACGCCCCGAATTCAACCAGAAACACGCGGTGACCTGACCATGAGCACCCCTGAAAATATCGTCACCGACGAAAAAGCCAAGCTCGATTTCAGCCGCGACATGAGTTACGGCGACTACCTGCAGCTCGACGCGATCCTCGGCGCGCAGAAGCCGCTCTCCCCCGCGCACGACGAACTGCTGTTCATCGTCCAGCACCAGACCAGCGAACTCTGGATGAAGCTGATGCTGCACGAGCTGGGCGCAGCGATTGCGAACGTGGCTAAGGACGAACTCGGCGACGCCTTCAAGAAACTCGCACGCGTCAGCCGCATCATGGAGCAACTGGTACACGCCTGGGACGTGCTGGCGACCATGACCCCGCCCGAGTACAGCGCGATACGCCCCTACCTCGCCAACTCCAGCGGCTTCCAGAGCGCGCAATACCGCTGCATCGAGTTTGCCCTCGGCAATAAGAACGCCGCCATGCTCAAGCCGCACGCGCACAGGCCCGACCTGCTCGCACAGGTGCAGGCCGCCTTCGAAGCGCCGTCGCTGTACGACGAAGCCCTGCGCCTGCTGGCCCGCCGCGGCCTGCCCGTGCCGATCAGCCACACGCAGCGCGACTGGACCCAGGCTTACGTGGAAAGCGATGCGGTCGAACAAGCCTGGCTGGTGGTCTACCGCGACCCCAAACAATACTTTGACCTGTACCAGCTCGGCGAAGAACTCACCGACCTCGAAGACGCGTTCAGGCTCTGGCGCTTTCGCCATGTGACGACGGTGGAGCGCGTGATTGGGTTCAAGCGGGGTACTGGCGGCACGGGTGGGGTGAGTTATCTGCGCAAGATGCTGGATGTGGTGTTGTTTCCTGAGATCTGGAAACTGCGGACGAATTTATAAGGAAAATGGAGCTCTAGCCCTTTTCCAGCAGGCGCTGACAGCTATTAAATTTGTAGCTATTTCATTTCTTGCAGCGCTCAGCTGAACTTGCCAAGGCTTGTCTTCATCTGAAGTCCAGGGCTCGCCCGCAAGCCGGGTCTCGCCCCGGCGGGCGACTTACTTTTCTTTGCTTCGCCAAAGAAACCTAAGGAAAAGAAAGGCGACCCGATGGTCTGGGTCCCTCCGCTTCGCTGCGGGCAACCTGCGGTGCTCGCAAAAAATGGGGTCGAGCTCGAACTCGCTTCGCTCAAACAATCGCTCGCCCTGATCCATTTTTTGCTGCGCTCCTCGGCCCAGCCCGACGGGTGGGGGAATGAATACGGATGCGGGGAGGCGGGGTCGCGCAAAGCGCGTCCCCGCCGGAGTCCGAATCCGTTCCCGATCCCGATCCCACCACCCTTCTGTATGCGCCGAGGAGCGCAGGGCCAGACGGATCAGGACGGGCGAT
>JAZKAP010000003.1:0-3879 GCA_040389085.1 Pseudomonadota bacterium | reverse complement strand
TCCACCCTCATTCACTGAAATCCAGGGTGTTGCACTTCACTTTTGAATCCGCCAGCAATACTTATAAAAGAGGGCCGCATGGTTCCGCATCTCATCACCGCCCTGAACGGCCCGATCAACGAACTCGAGCAGCGCATCCTGGACACCACGCCGGCGATCGAGCGCTGGTTCCGCCTCGAGTGGATGGAGCACACGCCGCCGTTTTACAGCTCGGTTGACGTGCGCAACGCCGGTTTCAAGCTCGCGCCGGTGGACACCAACCTCTACCCCGGCGGCTGGAACAACCTGACGCCCGAGATGCTGCCGCTGGCCGTCCAGGCGGCGATGGCGGCGATCGAGAAGATCTGCCCCGAGGCGCGCAACCTGCTGGTCATTCCCGAAAACCACACGCGCAACACCTTTTATCTGGCCAACATCCTGCAGCTCAAGCGGATCTTTCACCAGGCCGGGCTGAACGTGCGTTTCGGCTCGCTCAGTCCCGACATCACCGAGCCGACCACGCTGACCCTGCCCACCGGCGAGCAGATCACGCTGGAGCCGCTGGTGCGCACCGACCGGCGCCTCGGGCTGAAAAACTTCGATCCCTGCACCATCCTGCTCAACAACGACCTGTCGGCCGGCATTCCCGGCATGCTGGAAGACCTCAACGAGCAGTATTTGCTGCCGCCGCTGCACGCGGGCTGGTCGGTGCGGCGCAAGTCGCGCCATTTCCAGGCCTATGAAGAGGTGTCCAAGCGTTTCGGCAAACTGCTGGGCGTGGACCCCTGGCTGATCAACCCGATGTTTGCCAAGTGCGGCGAGGTCAACTTTGCCGAAGGCACGGGCATGGACTGCCTGACCACCAACGTTGATGCGCTGCTCACCAAGATCAAGCGCAAGTACAAGGAATACGGCATCAACGAAAAACCGTTCGTCATCGTCAAGGCCGACAACGGCACCTACGGCATGGGCATCATGACGGTGCGCGACGTGAAAGACCTCGACGAGCTCAACCGCAAGACCAAAAACAAGATGAGCACCACCAAGGACGGCCAGCAACTGTCCGAGGTCATCATCCAGGAAGGGGTGCAGACCCATGAGCGCATCAACGACGCGGTGGCCGAACCCGTCGTCTACATGATGGACCGCTACGTGGTGGGCGGCTTTTACCGCGTGCACGCCGACCGCGGCATCGACGAGAACCTCAATGCCCCCGGCGCCAGCTTCGTACCGCTGGCCTTTGCCGACAGCGGCCGCCTGCCGCAGCCGGGCGTCAAACCCGGCTCCAGCGGGCCCAACCGCTTCTACATGTACGGCGTGATCGGCCGGCTGGCCATGCTGGCCGCCAGTTACGAGCTGGAAGCCACCGACCCGGACGCCGAAGTCTACGACTAGAGGCTTGTTCACCCCTATCGTTCTCACTTCGCTGCGCTTCGTGCAGTGCCTTTTCCCCTTCCAGGGGACGCCGCGAGGCATCCGGCAAAGCCGGTCTGCCCGCGGCTGCTGATGTAGCCGGGGAAGGCGTTGCGTACCTTGGACGCTCAAAACCGTTCAGTTACAGGTCTTTTTGGCCCCCGGCCCTTGATGGGCGGGCGCCAGAAGCTATCAAAAACAGAGCGAATTTTGCCTCCTTCCAGGGGAACAAAAAAAACGGCCGCTTCGCGCCGCTGTTACAAGTTGTTGCAGTGCAACAAAATACCGGAATCTCGCGATTAGGGGTCTGCGCTGACTTGCCAAGTGCGGGGCGAGGCGCAAAATAGCGTTCCTCATGGCAACCCTTCCCGCCGCTGGCACCTGACTGATCCAGCCCAAGCGGGAATTTTTTTTGTGTCCAGTAAAAAATCATCACTTGCGGCGCTGACCCTGGGCGCCGTCGGCGTCGTCTACGGCGACATCGGAACCAGCGTCCTGTATGCCATCAAGGAAGTCTTCGGCTCCGGGCACGTTGCGTTCACCCCTGAGAACGTTTACGGCATCCTGTCCATCTTCTTCTGGACGCTGACCGTCATTGTCTCCATCAAGTACGTGCTGCTGGTGCTGCGTGCCGACAACAACGGCGAGGGGGGGCTCGTCGCCATGCTGGCACTGGCCTCGCAGGCGGTCAAGGACAAGCCGGAACTGCGGCGTGTTCTCCTGATCATCGGCATTTTCGGCACTTCGCTGTTTTATGGTGACGGTGTGATCACGCCCGCCATCTCGGTCCTGTCCGCGGTCGAGGGTCTGGAGGTCATCTCCCCGGCCTTCGAAAAGTACGTGATCCCGGCCACCCTGTTGATCCTGTTTGCGCTCTTTGCTGTGCAAAAGCGCGGTACCGCCGGCATCGGCAAGTTTTTCGGCCCCATCACGCTGGTCTGGTTTGCCGTGCTGGCGTTGCTGGGTGCGGCACAGATCATCACCAACCCCATCATTCTCAAGGCACTGAGCCCGCATTACGCCGTGATGTTCATGTGGTTCAACCCGGGGACGACCTTCATCATTCTCGGCGCGGTGGTGCTGTGCGTGACGGGGGCCGAGGCCTTGTATGCCGACCTCGGCCACTTCGGCAAGAAGCCGATTCGCCTGGCCTGGTTTGCCGTGGTCATGCCCGCCCTGACCCTGAATTATTTCGGCCAGGGCGCGCTGCTGCTGAGCAACCCGGAAGCCGTGAAGAACCCCTTTTACCTGATGGCCCCGGATTGGGCGCTGTTGCCGCTGGTGCTGCTGGCCACCATGGCGACGGTGATCGCCTCGCAGGCGCTGATCACGGGGGCCTTCAGTGTCACCAAACAGGTGATCCAGCTGGGTTACCTGCCCCGCCTGAACATCGAGCACACCAGCGTGCGCGACACCGGGCAGATCTACATTCCCCTGGTGAACTGGGGCCTGTTTGTCACCATCGTGCTGGCCGTGGTGATGTTCCGCTCGTCAAGCAATCTGGCGGCCGCCTACGGCATCGCTGTCTGCACCGACATGCTGATCACGACCATCCTGACCTTCTATGTGATCCGTTATGGCTGGAAATACCCCTTGTGGCTCTGCCTTTCCGCCACCGGTGTCTTTTTTGTCGTGGATTTCGCCTTCTTCGCCTCCAACCTGATGAAGCTGTTTGCCGGTGGCTGGTTTCCGCTGGTCATCGGCGGGATCATCTTCACGCTGATGATGACCTGGAAGCAGGGACGGACCTTGCTCAACGAGAAACTGCGTGCCGATGCGATCGACCTGCCCGGCTTCCTGGAGGCTGTGTTCATCAGCCCGCCGGCCCGCGTGGAAGGCACGGCGGTGTTCCTGACCGCCGAACCGGGCGCCGTGCCCAATGCGCTGCTGCACAACCTCAAGCACAACAAGGTGTTGCACGAGCAGAACCTGTTTGTCACGGTGCGCAACCATGAGGTGCCGTGGATAGGCATGGACAAACGCCTGGCGATCGAGTCGCTGGGCCACAACTGCTGGCAGGTGGTGATCCACTACGGTTTCAAGAATGACCCGGACCTGCCCAAGGCGCTCGAACAGATGCGCACGCGCGGCTGCGAACTGGAAGTCATGACCACCAGCTACTTCCTCTCGCGCGACGTGGTGGTGCCCACCATAGGCAGCGGCATGGCGCCGTGGCGCGAGAAGCTGTTTGCGCAGATGCACCACAATGCCAGCGGCGCGGCGGACTTCCTCAACCTGCCGAACAACTCGGTGGTGGAGCTGGGTAGCAAGATCGAGATTTGATCTTGGTGTTTTGCGGCTTTTGCCCAATGGATACGGGCGAAAGCAGCTATGAAGTTTATAGCTAAATCTTCCTCGTACTTGTCATCCCGGACTTGATCCGGAATCCCTGTTGGTTTGCTCGTGCCGCTGGGTATGCCTGCTGGCCGGGTCTCGCCCCGGCGGGCGAGGCACTTTGTCTTTGCTTCGCCAAAGAAAAGTACCCAA
>JAZKAP010000002.1:0-405807 GCA_040389085.1 Pseudomonadota bacterium | reverse complement strand
GGTTTCTTTGGCGAAGCAAAGAAAAGTAAGTCGCCCGCCGGGGCGAGACCCGGCTAGCTGGCGGCACTACCCCAGATCAAGCAGACATAAAAGGCAGCCAACCTTCACCGCTGATTTTCCCCCCGCATGCGATTGATCTCGGTAGGCGTCACCGCGCTCGCCTGGTGGCCCCACGCGCTGCGCAGGTAAGTCAGCAACGTGGCCAGTTCGGTGTCGTCGAGTACCAATACAAACGGGGGCATGCCGAAGGGGCGCGGGTTGCCGGCTGTGGCCGGGGCGTAACCGCCGTTGAGCACGATCTGCACGAGGTTGGCGGTGGAGTCCATGGTCACGGCGCGGTTGCCGGCCAGCGGCGGGTAGGCGCCCGGCACGCCCTGGCCCTGGTCGCCGTGGCACTGCGCGCAATGCTGCTCGTACAGCTTGGCGCCGGCAGCCGTGGTGAGGCCTGTCGCAGCGGTGGAAGCGCGGGCCACCGGCGCAGGCGGCAGCGACTTCAGGAACACGGCCATGGCCGCGAGGTCCTGATCGCTCAGGTGCTGGGTGCTGTGCAGCACCACCTCGGCCATGGGACCGAGCACCGAGCCGCGCGGCGACACGCCGGTCTTGAGCAGGGCCGCAATATCTTGCGGCGTCCAGTCGGCCACGCCGGCCTCCGACGCCGAGGTCAATGAGGGCGCGTACCAGTTCTGCATCGGGATCAGGCCGCCGGCCAGGTCCAGCGGGGTGTTGGTGGCGCCCAGCGCATTACGCGTGCTGTGGCAGGCGCTGCAGTGGCCCAGGCCGCGCACCAGGTAGGCGCCGCGGTTCCACTCGGCCGTCTGTTGGGTGTCGGGCGCGTAACGCCCCGGGCTGAAGTAGAGCGCGCGCCAGACCGCCAGCGCGGCCTGCGTGCTGAAGGGCCAGCGCAGGCTATGGGGCGTGTTGGGCTGCGTGGCCGGCGGCAGGCTGTGCAGGTAGGCGTAGAGCGCGTCCGAGTCTTCCCGCGTGATTTCGGTGTAGTTGGTGTAGGGGAAGGCCGGGTAAAGCAGGCGGCCGTCCCGGGAGCGGCCGTTGTGCATGGCACGCCAGAAATGGGTGGGCGACCACTGGCCGATGCCGGTGTTGCGGTCGGGGGTCAGGTTGCTTGAAAAGACGGTGCCGAACGGTGTGTCTATGCCGCGGCCACCGGCGTACGGCATGCCGCCGCGTGTGGTGTGGCAGCTCATGCAGTTGCCGGCGCGTGCGAGGTAGGCGCCACGTGCTATCCGCGCCGGCAGGGCGGCTGCTGTGGCCACCGGGGTCGTGACGTTGGGTTCATCGCGCACGTTGAGTTGCCAGACGAGGGCGGCCAGTGCCAGCGCCACCGCGGCGCTGCCCAGGATCCAGGTGGTCAGCCGTTTCATGGCCGGGTGCCTCGCGGTGCGGTGGCGCTGCCGCACGCTGGCACCGCCTGGCTAGCGGGCGCGGCTGGCAGGGCTGTTGCCGGTTTGCTGCTGGCCGGCAGCGGCTGGGCGGCCAGCCAGCTGGTGGCGGCATGGATGTCTGCGTCGTTCATCTGGCCGACGATGTTGGCCATGCAGTCCGGCGCGTGGGCGCGCCGCTGCCCGGTGCGCCAGGCGCCGAGCTGCGCATTCAGGTAGTCGCGCGGCAGCCCCAGCAGGCCGGGAACATGGGGGGTGACGCCGGTCATGGCCTGGCCGTGGCAGGAGACGCAGGCCGGCAGGCGCCGGCCGGGATCACCCTGCAAAACGAGCGCCTTGCCGCGCTGCAACACGTCGGGCGCAGCAGCCGGCGCGGCCGGGGGCGGGTAGGGCAGGTCGAGGGCCGAAAAGTAGCGCGCAATTTCCATCAGGTAGTCGTCGGACAGGGGATCGACCAGCTGCGTCATCAGGGCGTAGTGGCGCCGGCCGTCGCGGAAGTTGAGCAGCTGGTTGTACAGGTAGCCGGCGGGTTTGCCGGCTAGGCGCGGGTAGTAGCCGTCGGGGCCGGCGCGCCCCTGGGCGCCGTGGCAGGCGGTGCAGGCCATGGTGCGTTGGGCGATGGTGTTTTCAAAAGGCGCGGCGGCCAGCGCCGGGAGGAGGGCAAGGGCGCACCAAGCCACCGTTACGGCCGCCAGCTGGCGCGCCCACGGAAAAGTCACTGAAAAAGTCATTGGCATGGCCGCATCATGGGCCATAGCGCCGCCGGACGTAAGACTCAGATGCTGCACAAAAAACCATATCAGATGGAAAAACTCAAAAAATTACAATATCAGATTCGGCCCCCGGGTCGTGCGGGAATCAGGAACGGGCAAGCCCATGAAGCGTTACGAACAACTCGTTGAACTGCTGGCCGCGGACATCCGCAACGGCCGCCTGGCGCCGGGCGCGCGTCTGCCCTCGATACGGACCATCACGCTGCAGCACGGCCTGAGCGCGTCCACCGCGTTCAAGGCCTACTACCGGCTGGAAGAAAAAGGCCTGGTGCGGGCCCGGCCCCGGTCCGGTTATTACGTGATCGGCCCACCCGTACAGGCCCTGGCGCCGGCCGGGCTGACGGGCTTGAGGGAGAAAAGAAAATCAGCCCATGTGTCGTCCAGGCTGGACGTCAGCGAGCTGGTGTTTTCGGTGCTCGATGAGGTCCGCAACACGGACATCGTGCCGCTGGGTTCGGCCTTTCCCAGCCCGGACCTGTTTCCGCTGCAGCGCCTGGGCAAGTCGTTGGCCCGGGTGGCACCGCGCCTGCACAGTTGGGAGATGGTGGCGCATCTGGCCCAGGGCCATCCGGCGCTGCGCCAGCAGATTGCGCTGCGTTACCTGGCGCTGGGCCTGGCGCAGCCGACCGATGAGCTGATCGTCACCAACGGCGCGCTCGAGGCCCTGAACCTGTGCCTGTCCGCGGTCGCGCAACCGGGTGATCTGGTGGCGATCGAGTCGCCCGGTTTTTACGCCAGCCTGCAGGCGCTGGAACGCCTGAACATGAAAGCGCTGGAGATTCCGGTGCACCCGCAGGATGGGCTGGACCTGGCCGCGCTGGACAAGGCGCTGGAGCGGCACCCGGTGAAAGCCTGCTGGTTCATGACCTCGTTCCAGAACCCGACCGGCACCAGCCTGTCGCGCGAGAAAAAACAGGCGCTGGTGGCGCTGCTGGCCGGACGCGGCATTCCGCTGATCGAGGACGACGTTTATGGCGAGCTGTATTTCGGCGAGCGCGCACCGTGGCCGGCCAAGGCCTTTGACCGCGAGGGTCTGGTGATGCATTGCAGCTCCTTCAGCAAGACGCTGGCGCCAGGCTACCGCGTGGGCTGGGTCTCGCCGGGACGTTTTGGCGAGCGCATTGCGCGGCTGCAGCTCATGACTTCCCTGTCGGCCAGCCTGCCGGCGCAGTTGGCGCTGGCCGACTACCTGCAGCACGGTGGTTACGACAAACACCTGCGCAAGCTGCGCCATGCGATGGAAGCCCAGCTGGCCAGCTTGCTGGCCGCGATCGCGCGGCATTTCCCGCCCGGTGTACGGGTGGGGCGGCCGGCGGGCGGTTATTTTGTCTGGGTGGCGTTTGACGCCGGTTTTGATGCGCTCGCCCTGTACGAGGCTGCGCTGGCACACGGCATCAGCGTGGCCCCCGGGCCGATTTTTTCGGCGCGGCGGGATTTTCGCCATTGCCTGCGGCTCAATTACGGCCATCCCTGGGATGCGCGTCTGGAGGACGCGGTACACACGCTGGGCGTGCTGGCCCGCCGGCAAAGCCCGTATGCCGGGCCGGGCATCTAGCGTTTGGGGCTGCTGCGCAGGCAGGCCAGGAAGTGGTCCCAGCTGGCCTGCAGCTCTTTCATGCGGGCGCCCTTGTCGAGCACAGCGCCGCTGGCCGCCTCGGTGCGCCTGACTACCTTGGCCAGGGCGCTGGCCGGCAGCGGCCCGACCTGCTGGCGCATGGCGTCGGCCTTGAGGCGCATGTCGGAGATATCGTCCCTGACCAGCGACTTGTTGGATGCGCAGGCGATGCCGCCCACCAGTTCGGCCATCTCTGCCAAAGCCGGGTCCAGATACCAGACCGCCGCCGTGCCGAGCGCCAGCGCCCAGATGCGCTTGTCGCGCGTGGGCGCGACGTGAATCGACCCGGCAGCGGGTGCCACGGTCTCCTGGGCTTGAACGGTTGCGGTTGGCGTCTTCATGGAAGTGCTGAGCTTGGCAGGCAAAGCTGAATTTTTCCTGACTTGTCCGGGGCCTGCTGGTCGGCGCCTGCAAGACCCTGTGTCACGCCTGTGCACTTCGACGGCCAAGGCGGCGTCGGCGCTTATCGCAAAAGCGCGGGCCGCTATGAAAGGAGGAGCAATTTCATGGACCTGCCAGCCAGCGGGCAAGCTGCTGGCAGACCCCGCCGGCGCTGCCATGCGGCAGGACTGACCCGCAGCGTTGCGTCAACGCCATTCGTTCCGCTATTTCAACGGATAAATCCCTTTGGCTCTCGCCTCCTCAATCGGCTGCCACGGACCAAACTTGTGCTGCTCGGCCGAAAAGCCCGGCGTGTAGGGCGGAAAGGCCGCATCGACCGGCTTGTTCTTGCGTGCCGGGAAATCCTTTTCAAGATCGCGCTTGACCGGCCGTGGCTGGCTGTTGATGAACGCGGCCACATCAAAGGCCTGCTCATCGGTCAACACCGCGTTCAGGTGCGTGATACCGCTGGGCATATTGCCCTTGATGAAGCCTGCGGCCAGGGTGATCCGGCCCATACCGGCGCCGTTGTTGTAGCTGTCGGAGCCCCAGAGCGGCGGAAACAGGTAACCATTGGCATCGCCCGCCTTGCCGCGGCGCACGCCCTGGCCCTTGTCGCCATGGCAAGCCACGCAGGTGTTCGCGTAAACCTGTTTTCCGGCCACCGGGTCGGCAGCGCGCGCCAAGGTTTTGAGCTTGAGCGTGCCACCGCCCTCAACTTTGGAGCCCACTGGAATACCGGTCGACAGAAAATGCAGATAGGCCATCATGGCTTTCATTTCTTCGCTGTCCAGCGGCAGTTGCTTCCCGTTCATGCTGCGCTCCATGCAGCCGTTGATGCGCTCCTCGCTGGTCGAAACCGCGTCTTCGCGCCCGCGGTACTGGGGAAAGCTGGCAAAGGTGCCGACCCACGGGTTGCCAAACTTTCGCCCGCCGGCTTCCATGTGACACGAAGTGCAGGCCAGGTTATTGCCGGCATAGCGCTTTTTCACATCCTTGACTTCAGGTCCGATGTGCTTGTAGGTTTCCTCCATCAGCAGCCTGCCCTGGCGCACCGACTGGCCGTACTTGTCGTCCGGCAATTTCGTGATGTCGGGCGCTTTCCAGTCTTTTGCGCCGGGCGCGGAAGCCGCAGCCGCTGAGGCAGGCGCGGCAGCGCCAATGCCAGTGGGTGGACTTTGCGCAACAGCGAGCGAACTCATGCCGACGCTGATGGCAGTGAGGGCCAGTGCTATGAAGAGTTTGTTAACGCGTTTCAATGCAATCTCCCAAAAAATGATCTGTAAGGCTGATTTGATGATCGTACGTCCCCACCGTGCTGCCTCACCATGCGCTAGCGCAACATGGCCCGATCTGGTTACAAGATTGGCAAAACCGGCGGGGAGCCTGCGCGGGCGTGTTTTATCTGAATGAAAGTGGTCGTTTACCCAGACCAAACGGGCACTGTATGCTATTGAAAAAATAGCATTTCCGTGTCCCTCTAAAGCCTACGCGCGCACTGCAGGGGTCGCCGCCGGCGCGCCAGGGATCAGCCAGTCCGCCATGGTTTGGTGGGTCCATAGCGGGTCGTCGTGGCACAGGTCGTGGCCGGCCCAGGGGTGCTGGCCATGATGGGCGCCCCAGGCGGCGGCCAAGGTGGCCGAGCAGGCCGGGTCTACCAGCTGGTCGGCCCTCGACGACAGCACCAGCACCGGACAGGCCGGTGCGAACGGCAGCGCCTGAAAGCGCGCCGCAGCCAGCAACTGGCAAAGGGCGTTGGTGCTGCTGACCGGCGCGCTGCGGCGGATATGTTCCCATAGGGCAACATCGGTTTGCAGGGCGTCTGTGTTCGCGCAGGTCAGTCGGTGGATGCAGTGCTCCACGCCCGCTGCATTCTTCCATTGCGCGGCGATGCGCAGCAGTTGCGGCCAACAAGTCGGCCGCAGGCGCTGCGTCAGCGGGTTGAAGGGCCGCATGCTGGTGTTGATGAGGACCAGCCGGCTGACCTCTTGCGGATGCTGCTGCGCCCAGTCGGTCGCCACCATGCCGCCCAGCGACATTGCCAGCAGCTTCCAGGGGGGCGCCACGCCCTGCGCCTGCAACTGGCGGCGCGCGAACTCCATGATGCCGCGCACTGATGCCGGCGACGCCTGGCGGTGAAACACGCCGTTGCCAGGCAGGTCCAGCGTCACGACCGGGCCGGCGCCCGGAAGGGCGGCCAGTTGCTGCGGCAAGCTGCCCCAGTGCCTGGCCTCGCGGGTCAGGCCGCGCAACAGGACCCAGGTCATGGCGCCCGCCTTGGGCGCCAGTGAGCCACCGCCAGTTGGGCGAGCTGGGCACGTCGCTCGCCCGCGGGCAGCCAGCCCGGCGCGGAGAAGGCGGCGCGCGTGAGGAAGTCCAGCAAGTCCGCATGGCGGCGCAGCACCCGCTTGACCCGGTGCGCCTTGATCGGGTTGAACATGCCGTGGCGCGAGAACAGCTGGCGCGGGTTTTTGCGTATCCACAGCCAGGAGCCGAGCTCGAGTGTCATCGGCAGAAACACGTGGTTGGCCGGCGACTGGTCATAAGCGTGGTCCCAGAGGTCACCGTGCAGCAGGTACTGGTTGCTTTGCGGCTCGAAGCTGTAGTCATGGTGCGGGTGCGATTGCTCGAGCATGGTCTTGAGCGCGAACATCTCGGGCAGGTGCGCCATCAGCCGGCGCGTCTTGGCGTAGGGAAACCAGAGGCTGTCGTCAAAGCCGTAACCCGAATGGCAATCCAGCGCCAGGCTGAAGGGCCGGCTGGCCAGCTGCTCACGCACCACGTTCAGCAGGGCCGCGCTTTCGATTTCCATGGGCGCGCCGGGCCGGCCGCAATACCAGGGCAGCAGCGGACCGAAGGTCTGCCCGCCCGCCAGAAAGGGTACCGGGCTTTCGGCTCGTTGCGGCGCGTTGCGCATCAGGTCAACGCCGCGCGGGTTGGCGCGCTTGTGCGCCCACATGCCGCCCGGATTGACGATGGGCATGAACACCAGCCGCACCTTCTGCAGTTGCTGGTGCAGCAGCTCGTCCCACTCGAGGCGAAACAGCAGCGCCCGCATCCACGCCAGGATCAGCTGCGTGCCGATGCGCTCCAGGCCGTGGATGCCGCCGAAAAAACCGACCGCGGGCGCCAGCGGGTCGCGCGAACCGATGCTGGCGGTGTACAGCGCGAAAGAGGGGCCGCGGGTGGAAATCTCGCCCACCGCCTGGGTGTCGAAATGCGCGTTGCCGGCCAGCAGGATGGCCTTGAGCTCTTCATGTTCGGCAAAGGTGGCGCTGCTGTCGGGGGTGGCCGCCAGACGGGAGAGGTCAAAACCGCCGGCAGGCGGGCGCAGAAAGTCCATGTCTCCATCCTGACACAGCGGTGTGACAAAACGAAGTGCGGTGCCAGTCTGTGGCGGCCGGTTTGGAGCTGCTATAAAAAGAATAGCTGCTTGCGCCCGCCCCTGTTGGACTGGAGGCTGATTTTGTTCATTTTTTTTTCGGCCGGCGCTCAGACCGGCAGCGTGATCACCAGGTCGGACACCGGGTAGGCGACGCAGGGCAGGATGTAGCCGTCGGCTTTTTCTTCGGCACTCAGGCCCGGCCAGGCTATGCGGTAGACCACCCGGCCGCTGGCCAGGCGGCAGATGCAGCTGCGGCAGGTGCCATTGCGGCAGGAACTTTCAAGCACGATGCCGGCCTGCAGCGCCGACTGCAGCAGGGGCTGCGCGGCGGGTGCAGCAAAGGGCGGGCCCGCAGATTCCAGGCGGGCCTGGAAAACGGCGTGGTCGTCGGAGGTGGCGGGCATGGCGCCAGTTTAGGCGCTGCCGCGCAGGCGACCGCAGGTCCCAGGCGGGACAGGTTCTGGCAAGGCCGTCCGTATGATTTTCCTTTTTGTCGTTTTAGGATTCTTCAGTGCACACATCATTCTTCAAGGACAAGGTCGCCCTCGTCACGGGCGGCGGCGGCGGGATAGGACGCGCCACCGTGCTGGCATTTGCGCGGGCCGGCGCCCGTGTCGTTGTGGCCGACATCGCCGCCGACGCCGGTCAGGAGACGGTGGCGCTGGTGAAGGCCGCGGGCGGCGAAGCGAGTTTCATCCGCACCGACGTGACGCAGGCGGACCAGGTACAGGCCATGGTCGTCCACACGGTGGCCACTTATGGCCGGCTCGACTGCGCTTTCAACAACGCCGGCATCGAGGAAGAACATCTGCGCCTGGCCGACTGCAGCGAAGCCACCTTTGACCGCATCATGGGTATCAACGTCAAGGGCGTGTGGCTGTGCCTGAAGTACCAGCTCGCGCAGATGCAGCAGCAGGGCGGCGGCGCCATCGTCAACACCGCCTCGGTGGCCGGCCTGGTCGGTGCGCCCAAGATGGCGGCCTACAGCGCCAGCAAACACGCGGTGTTGGGCCTGACCAAATCGGCAGCGATCGAATACGCGCGCAAGGGCATACGCGTCAACGCGGTGTGCCCCGGCGTGATCCGCACCGCGATGTACGAACGCGCTGTCGCGGCCGATGCGCAGATCGGCGTGGCCGCCGCGCAGATGCACCCGCTCGGGCGCCTGGGCGAGGTCGATGAAGTGGCGGCCGTGGTGCTGTGGCTCAGTTCGGACGCGGCCTCTTTTGTCACCGGGCATGCCCACACGGTCGATGGTGGCCTGACAGCGGTGTGAAGGCTGTCTGGGCGCGGCACGGGGGCACGGATGCATTTGCTGCGACAATCCGGGTCCCCCAACAACGATTCCTCAGCGCGTCTTTTTTCATGTCCAGCTACCAAGTTCGCCCCGCCACCGTGCGCGATGCCAAAGCCATCGCCGAAATCAACGACGCATCTTCCCGCGCCGCCTACAAGGGGCTCGTGCCCGATGACCAGCTGGGCACGCTGGCGGTGGACAAGCGCCAGCAGTTCTGGCGCGATGCCATCGAATACATGGAGCCGCAGGTGCATGTGGCCACCGACGGCGAGCGTGTGATCGGGTTTGTCGGCTTTGACCGTTCGCGCGACAAGGGAACACCGTCCACCTGCGGCGAGATCTGGGCCATTTTTGTGGACCCGGCGCACTGGGACAAGGGTGTGGGCGTGGCCCTGTGGGATGCGGCCAACGACGGCCTCAAGGAAGAAGGCTGCACCAAGGTCACCATCTGGGTGCCGGTGCGCAACGAGCGTGCGCTACGCTTTCATGAACGCGCAGGCTTCAAGCGCGAGATGACCTCGCTCAAGACCGTGGTGATCGGTTCGGTCAAGCTCGAGGAAATCCGTCTCAAGCGCGACGTGGGCTGAACCAGCCCGGCACCGGGCTCAGGACGGCACGTCGATCACGCGTTCGTCGTCCGGAATCACCGGCATGTCTTCTTCAGGAGTCAGCGGCAGGTCGTCGGTGTCGTCCTGGCCGGTGGTTTCCTCGGGGCTGTCCTGGTGACGGCGTCCGCTGTCGCTGGCGATCGATGAGGGCATCATGTGCTCCGCTGGGTTGTGGTGGAGGCCCATGTTGCGCCGTTTGCCACAAGCAGCGTTTGGGAAAAACCTTGTTCGCCTGTCAGCGCAGACCGACAGAGCGGCGCACCGGCGCAGCGCTTGGGGCTGGTTTTCATGCACGATTTTGGCCTCCAGCCCTTGTCTGTATTGCGCAGCCTGCTATGCATTGAATAGCGCCGTGCGGCCAGCAGGGCGGCGCCCGGTGTGACCGGGCTGCGCGCTGTATTACGATGACTGCTTCCATGCGCACCGCCACCGCCACCTCTTTTTTTGCACTGTTCGACACCGCCATCGGCTGCTGCGGCATCGCCTGGGGCGACGCCGGCATCCAGGGTGTGCAGCTGCCCGAGGGAGGGGCGCAGCAGACCCGCGATCGCATGCGCATGCGTTTTCCGGGCGGACAGGAGGCTGCGCCGCCCGCCGACGTGCAGGCCGCCATCGAAGGCGTGGTGGCGATGCTGCGCGGGCAGGCGCACGACTTCAGCACGCTGGTGCTCGACATGCGCGGTGTGCCCGAGTTTCACCAGCGTGTGTATGCCGTGGCGCGCAACATTGCACCGGGCCAGACCCTGACCTACGGCGAGGTGGCGGCCCGGCTGGGCGAACCCGGTGCGGCGCGTGCGGTGGGCCAGGCGCTGGGGCGCAACCCCTTTGCGCCCGTGGTGCCTTGCCACCGCGTGCTGGCGGCCGGTGACAAGCCGGGCGGTTTCTCAGCCAGCGGCGGCGTGCGCACCAAGCTCCGGCTGCTGCTCATCGAAGGCGCCATGCGCGGCACGCCCGGCCTGTTCGACTGACGCGTCCCGTACCGCACCCGGCAGGCCGGGCCACTGGCTCCCTTGTCCTACAGCCAGCACCTCCCCCTCCGCACACCGTGCAGGCCTTGCGTGCGGGAAAGTGCACTGTGCGCTTCAGGCCCTGCCTCGGCATGACCAGCGACGCCACTTTCACTTCCGATCCCATCGCATTCACCAAAGGACCTCATCATGGAAAAATCCACCGCCAGCGCTTACCCCGGTTCCGCCACCTCGTCGAGCGAAAGCGCCCTGATGCGCGGTGTGGACCAGGCCGGAAGCACGCTTCACCACACGATTGACAAGGTGGCCGAACCTGCCCGCAACACCGTAGACCGTGCTGCAAGCGCAGCTCACGAGACGGTGGACAAACTGGCTAGCGGCGCCAACTCGGTGGCCGGCAAGTTCAGCGACCAGGCGCACCGCCTGAGCGACGCGCCTCTGCAAGCTATCGACCATTCCAAAGCCTACATCAAGGACCATCCCCTGCAGGCCGTCGGTTTTGCCGTGCTGGCCGGTTTTGTGCTGGGTCGGCTGACCGCCAGCCGCTACTGATCAGCCGCGCCGGCAGGTCTCACACAGGAATCAGCCGCAGGTGCGTGATTTCCGATGGCGCGCCAAAACGTTTGGGCGGCCCCCAGTAGCCGGTGCCGCGGCTGGTGTAGATCCAGAGCTTTTCCAGCCGGTGCAGTCCGGCGGTGAAAGGCTGCTGGAAGCGCACGAAAAAATTCCAGGGCCAGAATTGCCCGCCATGGGTGTGGCCCGACAGCTGCAGGTCAAAGCCGGCTTTTTCAGCCTCGTGCGCGCTGCGCGGCTGGTGCGCCAGCAACACGCGCACCGGTGCATGCGCTGGTGCGCCGGCCATGGCCGCATGCGGATCGCTGCGGTGGCTGGCGTCGAAATGCCCAGCGCTGTAATCGGCCACGCCGGCCAGCACCAGCGCCTGCTGCGCATGCATCGGGCCGTGCTGCAACACCACATGTTCATTCATCAGCACCCGGATGCCCAGGCGCTGCAGTTCATCAATCCAGGCGTGTGCGCCCGAGTAGTACTCGTGGTTGCCGGTGACAAAGTAGGTGCCGTGGGTGGACGTCAGCCCGGCCAGCGGCGCCACATGGTGGGCCAGTTCGGCCACCGTGCCGTCGACCAGGTCGCCGGTCACCGCCACCATGTCCACCTGCAGCGTGTTGACCGCGCGCACGATGGCCTGCAGATAGCCGTGTTTGATGGTGGGGCCGACATGGATGTCGCTGATCTGCGCGATCGCAAAGCCGTGCAGGGCGGCGGGCAGGCCGGTGATCGGCACGTCCACCTGCACCACGGTGGCCGTGCGCCTCGCATTGACGAAGCCGACCAGGCTCATGAACAGCCCGGCCAGGGGAACCACGGCGGCCGAGCCCCGGGCCGCGGCATCAAGCGAAAAGGCCGCAGGCGCCACGGCCAGCACCGCCAGGCCGGCCAGCAGTGCCGCGTCGCGCAGCAGCGTCAGCACAAACAGCGAGGAAAACAGGCCCATGGCCAGCATGCCCGTCCAGGCCATGCGGTCCGACAAAGGCTGCGACTTGAAGCGCCGGGCCGTCAGCCCCAGCGGCGTCAGCACCGTGGAGGCCAGCAGGACCAAGCCCAGCAGCAGTTGCGCGACCGGCCACCCGCCCAAGGCGGGAACCAGTCGGATGCCCACGTAGGCGTGCAGAAAAGACGAAAACAGCAAAAGCGGCATGGACAGGCCTGGAAGTGGAGCGCTTGCATCAACTGGCTGCAAAGCGGCCAAATACAAGAGTCCCAGGAGTCCCAGGAGTCGCAGACCCTAGACGCGCGCTCCGCCCCGGGCGCGGGCAGCGAAGAAAGCCGCCGTGGCGGTGGCTGCCGTCAAGGCGGTGCCCCAGAGCATGTCCACCAGCGTCAGCTGCAGCGGCCAGCCCTGCAGGGTGGCCAGGTTGCTCAGGTCGTAGGTGCCGTACGCCAGCAGGCCCAGCAGCGCGCCCAGGGCGGCAGCACGTGCCCAGCTGGACTGCGCCAGGGCGGGCAGCACGGCAAACACCACCACGCCGACCGGGTAAAGCAGGTAAAACGCGGCCGCCGGCAGCAGCAGGGGCTGCGCACGCATCAGCGGGCCTATCCATGCCTGGTACTGCTGCGGCATCAGCAGCCCGAGCCAGATGCCGTCGGCCACGACGAGAAAGAGCAGGGCGGCGAGGTAGGCGGTCAGTGTTTTTTTCATGGCTGCGGCCATTCTCCGCGGATTTTCCAGGGCAGGCGCCGTGATGGCACATCCCGGACGACAATATGTTTTTTTCCTTCGCCCACTTTTCAGGAAGACCCCCATGGCCAGTAGCCTGTTTGCGCTGATTGACGACATTGCCACCGTGCTCGACGATGTGGCCTTGCTGACCAAGGTGGCCGCCAAGAAAACCGCCGGCGTGCTCGGTGACGACCTGGCGCTGAACGCCCAGCAGGTCTCCGGGGTGAAAGTGGACCGCGAGCTGCCGGTGGTGTGGGCGGTGGCCAAGGGGTCTTTCCTGAACAAGGCGATTCTGGTGCCGGTGGCGCTGACCATCAGCGCGTTTGCGCCCTGGGCTGTCACGCCGCTGTTGATGGTCGGCGGCGCCTTCCTCTGCTATGAGGGTTTCGAGAAGCTGGCGCACAAATTCCTGCACAGCCGGGCCGAAGACGAGGCCCGTGAAAAACAATTGCTGGAGGCGCTGACCGACCCCTCGGTGGACCTGGTGGCGGTCGAAAAGGACAAGATCAAGGGCGCGATACGGACCGACTTCATCCTCTCGGCCGAAATCATTGCGATCACGCTGGGCACGGTGCAGGCCAGTCCTTTCATCACCCAGGTCACGGTTCTCAGCGGGATTGCGATTGTCATGACCGTGGGGGTGTATGGCCTGGTGGCGGGCATCGTCAAGCTTGACGATGCGGGGCTCTACCTGAGCCAGAAAACTGGCGACAGCGGGGCGGCCCGCTTGCGGCGCAGCCTGGGCCGCGGCATTGTGCTGACGGCGCCCTGGCTCATGAAAGCGCTGTCGGTGGCCGGCACGGCCGCGATGTTTCTGGTCGGCGGCGGCATCCTGACGCATGGCGTTCCTGCGTTGCACCACGCCATCGAAGCGCTGGCCGCGCGCGCCGGTAGCGTGCTCGGCACCGTCACTCCCTTGCTGGCCGATGCGCTGGTGGGCATGGTCGCCGGTGCGCTGGTGCTGGGCGCGGTGACGCTGGTCCAGCGTATGCGGAGCCAGAAGCCCGCCTGAAGGTCCGGGGCTGGTGGCCGGCCTGCGCCGGCTGAAGGTCACGCCAGCCGGAGTCAGCGCTATTGAGCACGATTGGCCATAATGTCAGGCGCGCCGCAAGGTGCGCCTGACAGCCAGCTCCGGCATTCATCGCCCCCGCGGGCCCGTTGCCGGGCAACCCATTTTTTTGCTTTACTCCCAGGACCCTTTCCATGACCCTCTCGATGTACCAGGCTTCCGTTCCCGTTTTCAAACAGATGCTCGGAGGCCTGAGCGGCGTTCTGGCCAAGGCCGAGGCACACGCCACGGCCCGCAACATCACGCCCGCTGCCTTGCTGCAGGCGCGGCTCTACCCCGACATGTTTCCCCTGCTGCGCCAGGTGCAGGTGGCCTGCGATTTTGCAAAAAGCGTGTCGGCACGCATCGCGGGTGTGGAGGTGCCGGGTTTTGAAGACAAGGAAGAAAGTTTCGCCGACCTGCAGGCGCGTATTGCCAAAACCCTGACGTTCATGGACAGCCTCAGCGCGGCGCAGATCGACGGCAGCGAAACGCGCCAGATCGTGACGCAGGCCGGCACGCCCAAGGAAAAGATTTTCAGCGGCCAGTCCTACCTGCTGAACTACGGCTTGCCGCATTTCTTTTTCCACACCACCACGGCCTATGCCATCCTGCGCCATAGCGGTGTGGAGATCGGCAAGAAGGACTACATCGGCAGCTACTAAGACCTTGTGCCAAGCCGGCAGCCGTTTATTTTCCTGGCGACGGCCGGTCGGGCTGGCCAGAAGACGGCCTGGCCGAAGGCCGTGGCCACGGTGCCGAGGTTTCATCCAGGTGGTTTTGCGATCCTTCGGCAAAGGGCCAGCCCTTGTGGGGCGTCGCAGTGGCTTCGTCCGCCTGCGGGGTGACGGGAAGACTTCGGGGGGTGCTGCGCGCAGTACGGGAGGCGTCAAGCCGGGCCATGGGGACTCCTTCAATGAAGCAGCCAATGTAGGCCTCTTGTGCAGCGCGGCATGTAAGACGTGCCCGCGTCCCTTGTAGGACCAGCATGCAGGGACGGCAGGCCTGCTGTGTCAGGCCTGGACGAGGCGGCCGCGGCTTTCGCCCAGAACCTGTCGCAGCGCGATGGCAAAAAGCGCATTAGGTCTGGAGCGCATGAGAAAGGCCCTACACCACGGCGGCCGGCGCGCGTACTGCGCGGACGGGGAGGGTGCTCTTGCGCTGGATCAGGTCGTGTTTGCCAAACAGCTCGGCGATCCAGTCCACGAAGACGCGCACCTTGTTGCTCAGGTGGCGGTTGGGCGGGTACACCACATGCAGCGGCACGGCCCCGCCGCACCACTCGGTGAACAGCGGCTCCAGCTCGCCGCTGCTGATGTGGTCCTGCACCAGGAAGGTCGCTGTGTGCAGCACACCCAGACCGGCCAGCGCGGCGACCACACCGGCTCGCGAATCATTGACCGACAGCAGGTGGCGGCCGTCCAGCGTGATGGTTTCGCCGTCGCGGTAATACTCGAAGCTGTACATCTTGCCGTTGCGTGGCGAGGCATATCGGATCAGCTTGTGGTTGTTCTCAAGTTCCGTGGGGTGTTTCGGTCTGCCGTGGCGTTTCAGATAGGCCGGCGAGGCACAGGACATCAGGTAAAACTCCCCGATCCGCCGGGCGACCAGCGACTGGTCGGTGATCTCGCCGCCACGTACCACGCAGTCCACGTTCTCCGCAATGATGTCGACCTGCCGGTCGCTCACGCCGAGTTCGAGCTGGATGTCGGGGTAACGCGCGTAGAAGTCGGGCAGGGCCGGAATGATCACGGTCAGGCCCAGCGATGAGGGCACATCGATCTTGAGCCGCCCGCGCGGACTGGCCTTGGCCCGCGACATGCTCGATTCCAGCTCTTCCATGTCGCTCAGCAGGCGACCGGCACGCTCGAAATAGGCCGCGCCATCGGCCGTCACAGTCACCCGGCGGGTGGTGCGGTTGAGCAGTTTGGTGTCCAGTTCCTGTTCCAGGGTCTGGATCAGCCGCGTCACCGTGGCCTTGGGCATGGCCATCGAATCGGCGGCCTTGGTAAACGTGCCGGCCTCCACGACGCGTACAAAGGCCTGCATGGCAGAAAACTTGTCCATCCGGAAAAATCCTGTTGAGCTGGGCTGCGAAGAATAGCCCGAAACATGGGGCGTTTAAGGGCCGATTGTTCCATTTCTGGAACAAAGTAAACACGCTTTGCCCATTTATTGATCTGCTGATCGCGCCTATCTTCTGCTGCATTGCAACAAAGGAGCCGTTTGCGGTTCAAGATGATGACAAGCCAGCAGCATTCCAGTCAGGCCAGCCCGAAAGCCCCGCCGCCCTGCGTGGAAAAGCAGATCGCCATCGGGCAGCGCGAGCCGATGGCGGCCCGTTTTTACGGGCGTCGGCAAGGCGCCCAGGTTTCGCCGCTGGTGCTTCACTTCCACGCCGGGGCCTTTGTCGGCGGATCGCTCGAAGGTGGCTCATGCATTGCCGGCCTGCTCGCGGCCAGCGGTGCGGTGGTGATGTCGCTGGACTATCCGCTGGCGCCGGCCCATCCCTTCCCGCAGGCGGTGGAAACCGGTTACGACGCCCTGGTGTGGGCCTGGAAGGCCAGGCACAAGCTGGCCGGACACGACGCCCCGATGTTTGTGGCCGGCGAGGAAGCTGGCGGCAATATCGCAGCAGCCGTGGCTCTGCTTGCACGGGACCGGCATGGCCCTGCGCTTGCCGGCCAAATTCTTCTGTCGCCCATGCTGGACCCCTGTCTGGGTACCGCGTCGCTGCGCGATGTCCATGCCGGTCCGGTGGGTTGTATCTGGGCCGACGGCTGGCACAGCTACCTGCCTCGCCTGGAAGACGCCAGCCATCCGTATGCAGCACCGGGTTCGGTCTTTCGCCTGTCGGGTTTGCCGCCCACGCTGCTGATCACGGCTGAGGACGATCCCCTGCGTGATGAGACACAGGCCTATGCAGGGCGGCTGCGCACTGCGGGGCTGTTTGCCCACGAGGCCGTGCTGCCCGGACCGACCGGATGGCCCTGCAGCTACCTGGAGGCAGACCATGACCAGGCCGGCTGGCCGGCGGTTGTGCAAAAGCAGTTCGGCGTCTTTTTTGCCAGCATGGCCGCCGCCCAAAACGTGCAAAGCAGCCTGCTGTCAGGTCCTTGATTCCCTTGATCCGCTTTTTTTCTGTTTTTCCTTTGGAGAAAACCATCACGCCAAAACTATTTCCCCAAGAGGTATGGGGGTTTGGCCCCTATGGCTTGACCTTGCCATCGTTGGAAGGTTGAAAGTTCACTCCTTCTTTCATTGTCAAGGACGTTTTATGACCGGATTTCCTGTTGACGCCATGAACCGCGGGCGCTGCGCGGTCCCGATGGCCAGGGCCGGTTAGCCGCCAGTTGCCCGTTTTCCTGTTCGCTGTCGGGGCATCGATATGTTTGCGTTGCCCGGACGCCGAGTTCCAAATTTTCTTCATCCCCCATAAGGTGTTCACCATGTCATTGATTCAACTACACAACAACAAGCACCGTCTCCTGGCGGTCACACTGGGCGTTCTGGTCATGGCGGGCATGTCTGTCGCCGTTTTTGGTGTGTCCGGCGCCGGTGCCCGTGCGGATGTGGCCACTGCGCCCCCCGCCATGCCGGTCTCCGTGGCCACCGTCGTGCAAACCGAAGTGGCCGCCTGGGACGAGTTTTCCGGTCGACTGGAAGCGGTGGAGCGGGTGGACATCCGTTCGCGTGTGGCCGGCACCCTCCAGGCGGTGCATTTTCGCGAAGGCGCGCTGGTCAGGAAGGGCGAGTTGCTGCTGACCATTGATCCGGTACCCTATGCGGCTGAAGTGGAGCGTGCCGGCGCACAGGTTGCGGCCGCGCAGGCGCGACTGGCCCAGGCCAAAGGCGAGCATGACCGTTCACAGCGGTTGTGGAGCGAGCAGGCCATTTCCCGGCGCGAGTTTGACGAGCGTACCAACGGCAAAGGTGAAGCCGATGCCAACCTGCGCGCCATGCAGGCCGCGCTGCAAACGGCCCAGTTGAGCCTGGGCTACACCCAGGTGCGAGCACCGGTGTCCGGCCGGGTCGGCAAACTGGAAGTGACGGTGGGCAATCTGGTTGCGGCGGGCCCTGGCGCGCCAGTGCTGACCACCCTGGTTTCCGTGAGCCCGATCTACGCGAGTTTCGATGCTGACGAGCAGGTGGTGGCCAAGGCCCTGAAGGACGTTAGTAGCGGCGGCGAACGCAGGCTCGAACGCATCCCCGTCCAGATGGGCACCGCCGCCACCAGCGACACGCCGTTTGAGGGCAAGTTGCAGCTGGTCGACAACCAGGTCGATGCCAAAAGCGGTACGGTGCGCGCCCGTGCGGTTTTCGACAACAAGGACGGTCAGCTCATGCCGGGCCAGTTCGCGCGTATCCGCATGGGCCAGGCGACGCAAGCCACGGCGCTGCTGGTCAACGAACGTGCGGTCGGCACCGACCAGAACAAGAAGTTCGTGCTGGTGGTGGGCGCCGACAACAAGGCAGCGTACCGCGAAGTCACGCTGGGCGCTTCTGTCAACGGGCTGCGTGTGGTCAAGAACGGCCTGGCGCCCAACGAACGCATCGTCGTCAACGGCCTGCAACGTGTCCGGCCTGGTGCACTGGTCGCCCCGCAGCAGGTAGAGATGTCTGCCAAGGCGGAGCTCCTGCATGCCGACAAGCCCGTCAAGGTAGCGGCGAAGTCCTGAGCGCAGCGCTTGCCCCTGCCTTTACCCGACCAAGAAGAATTGCCATGAATCTTTCCAAATTTTTTATCGACCGGCCGATTTTTGCCGGCGTCTTGTCGCTGCTGATGCTGATTGCCGGCCTGGTGGCGTTGCGCGGCCTGCCAATCTCGGAGTACCCGGAAGTCGCACCGCCCTCGGTGGTGGTGCGTGCCCAGTACCCCGGCGCCAACCCCAAGGTGATCGCCGAAACCGTGGCCATGCCGCTGGAGGAGTCCATCAACGGCGTCGAAGGCATGCTTTACATGGGCAGCCAGGCCACCACCGACGGCGTGATGACGCTCACCGTGACCTTCAAGCTCGGCACCGACCCCGACAAGGCGCAGCAGATGGTGCAAAACCGCGTCTCGCAAGCCGAGCCGCGCCTGCCCGAGGAAGTGCGCCGGCTCGGTGTGACCACCGTCAAGAGCGCGCCCAACATCACGATGGTGGTGCATCTGGTCTCGCCCAACGACCGCTACGACATCAACTACCTGCGCAACTACGCGGTGCTCAATGTCAAGGACCGGCTGGCGCGCATCCAGGGCGTGGGTCAGGTGCAGATCTTCGGCGGCGGCGACTACTCGATGCGTGTCTGGCTCGATCCGCAGAAAGTCGCGCAGCGAGGCCTGTCGGCCAGCGATGTGGTGGCAGCGATTCGCGGGCAAAACGTGCAGGCGGCCGCCGGCGTGGTCGGCGCCTCGCCGGGCCTCGCCGGTGTGGACATGCAGCTGTCCATCAATGCGCAGGGGCGCTTGCAGAACGAGGAAGAGTTCGGCGACATCATCGTCAAGACCGGCGTCGACGGCGCGGTGACGCGGCTGCGCGACATCGCCCGTCTCGAGCTGGGCGCTTCCGATTATTCGCTGCGTTCATTGCTGAACAACAAGCCTGCTGTCGGCATGGGTGTATTCCAGGCGCCTGGCTCCAACTCGCTGGAAATTTCCGACGCGGTGCGCCAGACCATGGACGAGCTCGCGAAGAACATGCCCGAGGGTGTGGAATACCGCATCGCCTACGACCCGACGCAGTTTGTGCGCGCTTCCATCCAGTCGGTGATCACGACCTTGCTGGAAGCGGTGGCGCTGGTGGTGCTGGTGGTGATCCTGTTCCTGCAGACCTGGCGCGCGTCCATCATTCCGTTGCTGGCGGTGCCGGTGTCAGTGGTCGGCACCTTTGCCGTGCTGCACCTGCTGGGCTTTTCGATCAATGCGCTCAGCCTGTTTGGACTGGTGCTGGCCATCGGTATCGTGGTGGACGATGCCATCGTGGTGGTCGAAAACGTGGAACGCAACATCGAGGCCGGACTCACGCCGCGCGAGGCGACCTATCGCGCCATGCGCGAGGTGTCGGGGCCCATCATCGCGATTGCACTGGTGCTGGTGGCGGTGTTTGTGCCGCTGGCCTTCATCAGCGGCCTGACCGGGCAGTTCTACCGCCAGTTCGCGGTGACGATCGCGATCTCCACCGTGATCTCGGCGATCAATTCGCTGACCTTGTCGCCGGCGCTGGCCGCCTTGCTGCTGAAAAGCCACGATGCGCCGAAAGACGCGCTGACGCGCGGCATGGACCGCCTCTTCGGCCGCTTCTTTGCCGGCTTCAACCGCCTGTTCGGCCGTGGTGCGACCGGCTACAGCACTGGGGTCAAGGGCGCGATCTCGCGCAAGACCCTGATGCTGGCGCTCTACCTGGTGCTGGTGGCGGCGACGGTGGGCGTGTTCAAGCTGGTGCCCGGCGGTTTTGTGCCGGCACAGGACAAGCAGTACCTGATCGGTTTTGCACAGTTGCCCGACGGCGCCACGCTGGACCGCACCGAGGACGTGATCCAGCGCATGGGCGAGATCATGAAGGCCAACCCGAACGTGGAAGACGCGATTGCCTTCCCCGGCCTGTCGATCAACGGCTTCACCAACAGCTCGAACTCGGGCATCGTGTTCGCCACCCTCAAGCCCTTTGCCGAGCGCAAGCAGGCCGACCAGAGCGGCGGCGCGGTCGCGGGCCAGCTCAACGGCGCGTTTGCCGGCATTCAGGATGCCTTCATCGTGATGTTCCCCCCGCCGCCGGTGGAAGGTCTGGGGACCACAGGCGGCTTCAAGCTGCAGCTGGAAGACCGCGCCTCGCTCGGTTATGACGCGATGGACGGCGCGGTGAAAGCCTTCATGGAAAAAGTGTCGCAGGCGCCCGAGATCGCCGGTACCTTCACCAGCTGGCAGGTCAACGTGCCCCAGCTGTTTGCCGATATCGACCGCACCAAGGCACGCCAGCTCCATGTGCCGGTCACCGACATTTTCGACACCATGCAGATCTACTTGGGCAGCCTGTATGCGAACGACTTCAACAAGTTTGGCCGCACTTACAGCGTGCGGGTGCAGGCCGATGCCGCCTACCGCGCACGTGCCGAAGACGTCGGCCTGCTCCAGGTGCGTTCGACCACCGGCGAGATGGTGCCGCTGTCGGCGCTGATGAAGGTGCAGTCCAGCTTCGGCCCGGAGCGCGCCATGCGTTACAACGGCTTCCTGTCGGCCGACGTCAGTGGCGGTCCTGCACCGGGCTACTCGTCTGGCCAGGCCCAGGAGGCAATCGAGCGCATTGCTGCCGAGACCCTGCCCAAGGGCATTGGTTATGAGTGGACGGAGCTGACCTACCAGGAAATCCTGGCCGGCAATTCGGCGGTGCTGGTGTTCCCCCTGGCCCTCCTGCTGGTCTTCCTGGTGCTTGCCGCGCTGTATGAAAGCCTGACCCTTCCGATTGCGATCATCCTGATCGTGCCCATGAGCCTGCTGGCAGCGATGACCGGTGTCTGGCTGTCCGGCGGCGACAACAATGTGTTCACCCAGATCGGGCTGATGGTGCTGGTCGGACTGTCGGCAAAAAACGCCATTTTGATCGTGGAGTTTGCGCGCGAGCTCGAGTTTGCGGGCCGTACGCCGGTGCAGGCTGCGATCGAAGCCAGCCGGCTGCGGCTGCGTCCCATCCTGATGACCTCGCTGGCCTTTGTCATGGGTGTGCTGCCGCTGGTGCTGTCCACCGGTGCGGGTGCCGAGATGCGCTCTGCCATGGGCGTCGCCGTGTTCGCCGGGATGATTGGCGTGACCGCTTTTGGCCTGTTTCTCACGCCGGTGTTCTACGTGGCGCTGCGCCGCATGGCGGGCAACCGTCCGCTCAAGCTGCACGGCGAGGTGCCGCACATCGAAGCGTTTGCAGGCAGCGGGTCGGCAGGTGGCACGGCATTGCATGCGCAGCCCGCCGCAGCCCTGAAACACCATGAATGACAACACCTACACATGATCCAGGAGTGATGAGCATGACCCCCCTTTTTTTCACGGCCCGTGTGCTGCCTCTGATGGCTGCGCTGGTGCTGACAGGCTGCGCAAGCAGTCTCCCGTCCATCGACCCCTCCAGCCTGCCGGTGACCCCGACCCTGTTCAGGGAGAGCCAGGCGGTCGCGGTCGCCCCGGCTGCCCCGTACCAGGCACAGTGGTGGAAGGTGTTTGCCGACCCGGTGCTGGACCAGCTGGTGGCGCAGGCCAGCCGCAACAACAACAGCCTGTCGGTCGCGGCCGGCCGGCTGGCGCAGGCCCGCGCGATTGCGCGTTCGACCGATGCCGACCGTTCGCCCCAGCTTGGCCTGGGCGCGGGCGCGGTCCGCCAGACCGATGCCACGGCCGCCAACCGGCCCAAAACCGTGGTGAGTGTCGGCGCCAATTTTTCCTACGAGCTGGACCTGTTCGGCAAGCTGGCGGGGGCCTCGGATGCCGCCTCGCTGGACGCGCAGTCGCGCGAAGCCCTGCTGCGCAGCACGCAACTGCTGGTGCAGGCCGACGTGGCACAGACCTATCTCAACCTGCGCGCCCTCGACACCGAACGCGCGCTGGTGCGGGACACCTTGCAGGCCTACCGCGACACCCTGCGTTTGACCGAGGTGCGTTTCAGGGAAGGCGACGTGGCCGAGCTGGACGTGGCACGTGTGCGCACCGAAGTGGCATCGACCGAGTCGGAGGCGCTGACGCTGGACCGGCGCCGCGCCGAACTCGAACATGCGCTGGCCGTGCTGGTCGGCGAGGTGGCCTCCAGTTTCCAGGTCGCGCCGGCCGAATGGGCCACGGCTTTGCCGGTGATTCCGGCCGGTGTACCCAGCACGGTGCTGGTGCGCCGGCCCGACGTGTCGGCCGCCCAGAGCAGCATGCAGGCGGCGCAGGCGCGTGTTGGTGTGGCCAAGGCCGCCTGGTTCCCCGTCTTTTCACTGACGGCCAACGGCGGTTATGCCGCGCCCGAGATCGGCGACCTGTTCAGGATGTCTACCCGCGCCTGGGGTGTGGGGGCGCTGCTGTCGCTGCCGATTTTCGACGGTGGCCGACGTGAAGCGGGCGTGCAGAACGCGAACGCCGAACTCGATATCGCCCTGGCCAACTACCGCGAGCAGATCCTGGTCGCCTTCAGGGATGTGGAGGACCAGCTCTCGGCCCTGCGCCTGCTGGCCGAGCAGTCCGAGGCGCAGTCGCGCTCTGTGGCGTCAAGCAGTCGCGCCACCGTGCTGTCGGACTCGCGTTACCGCAACGGGCTGGTCAGCCAGCTGGAAGTGCTGGATGCCCAGCGCAGCGAATTGCGCAATCGCCGGCAGGCGCTGCAGGTGCGCGCCGCGCAATACCTGGCCACGGTAGGTCTGATACGCGCCCTGGGTGGCGGCTGGGCCTGACGAGGTCAAGGTGGTGCCCGGCGCGTGCGGTGCGTCCGTCGAAGGTAACTGCCACCAACAAACGGAGAAATTTATGATTGCGTTTCAAGTTGAAGACATGACCAGTGTGCAGGGTGTCAACGCCATCACCCGCGCCGTCAGGAGGCTGGACAAAAAGGCGCGGATCGAGGTTGACCTCGACGCCCGCCGGGTCGCGATAGAGCCGGCAGGGGCCGGCATATCCGAACTCGGTCATGCCATCCGGGGCGCCGGCTATACGCCAGTGCAGACCCAACCGGGCCGCGATCGTCTGGTTGTGGTGGCCGCGTCGGAGCAGGGCAGCCTTTGGTGGGGTTAGAAGCGGCGACCCGTTCACATTCGCCGGGCATCTGTTAAAACACCGGGATGCCCTTCTGTGTTCTGCCTGCCTGTCCCCGCCTGTCCGGTCCTGAGTCGTGACGATTTTGCTCGCGCCCATGGAAGGGCTGCTCGACTTCGTGCTGCGCGACATCCTGACGCGGGCCGGCGGCATTGACCGCTGCGTGTCCGAGTTCATCCGCATCACCGACCAGCTGCTGCCCGAACGCGTTTTCACGCGCATCGTGCCCGAGCTGCACACCGGCGGGCGCACGCTGGCGGGGGTGCCGGTGCGTGCGCAACTGCTGGGTTCCGATCCTGGGTGCCTGGCCGAAAACGCCGCCCGGCTCGCCACGCTGGGGCCGGCCGGCATCGACCTCAACTTCGGCTGTCCGGCCAAGGTGGTCAACCGCCACGGCGGCGGCGCTGCGCTGCTCGACGAGCCCGAGACGATTGCAGCCATCGTGGCGGCCGTGCGGCGCGCCGTGCCGGCGCACCTGCCGGTGTCGGCCAAGATGCGCCTCGGATTCAACGACGACAGCAAGGCGATTGACTGCGCGCTGGCGATTGCCGGCAGCGGCGCCGACGAGCTGGTGGTGCATGCGCGCACCAAGGCGCAGGCTTACCGGCCGCCGGCCTACTGGGAACGTATTGCCGACATCCGCGCGGCGGTCAGCATTCCGGTGGTGGCGAACGGCGAGATCTGGACAGTGGACGATGCACGCCTGTGCCGGCAGGCCTCGGGCTGCGAGATGCTGATGCTCGGCCGCGGTGCGGTGGCCGATCCGGGGCTGGCGCTGGCCATCCGCGGCGGTGGCTCTGCTGCGGGGCTGACCTGGGACACGCTGCTGCCGCTGATCGCCCAGTTCTGGGAGCTGGTTTGCAGCCGGCTCGATGCGCACTCTCGCGCCGGCCGCCTCAAGCAGTGGCTCAACTTTTTGCGCCGCCGTTATCCCGAGGCGGAGGTGGCGTTCCAGGCGCTGCGCACCGTCAACCAGCCGGCTGCCATTTCCCGCTGGCTGGCTGCGGCCCTAGCCGAACAGGGCCTCGAAGCCGGCGTCGGGTTCGAAGCGCCTGTTGCGATAGCTCAGGCGCGTGGGGCCGGGCAGGGCCTGCTCGCGCACTGAGTGACGCGCATCGCCGGGGTAACAGATCACCCGGTTTCCTTCGTGGTCGAAGGGCTCGGGCTGAATCACCGGTGGCCGGCGCCTGCGTGCCTCGGCCAGAACACTGTCAACACCCGCGTGGCGCGACAGATGCGCCAGGCTCATGATTTGCGGCGGCGCCAGCTCGATCTGGCGATCCCAGTACTGCTGCAGCGCATGGCGCGGGCTCAGCCAGATGCTCTCGGTGGTCTCGAAATTGTCGTGGCTGGCCACCTGACCGCCGGGCACGGCCGCCACGAAAAAACGCGTGTCGAAACGCTTGTTGGTGACCGAGGGAGTGACGGGAGTGATCCAGCGTGACCAGGGCACGACGTTGAGGGTCTGCAGGCGCAAGGCCATTTGGGCCAGCACGGCATTGAAGCTGTGGCCTTCGCGCAGCAGCGCGGCGGCCCGGTCGGCGAGGCCTGGCAGGGACTGGCCCTGGGCGAACAGCACACCGGACTCTTCAAAGGCCTCGCGCAGCGCCGCCACATACACGGCGCCGGCGGTGCGCAGGTCGATGCCCGGCTCGTTCAGCCCGGCGTGCAGCAGGTCCAGCGGCTGGTCCAGGTGGGCGGCCATGTCCAGCTCGGCGTCGGCGGCATCGATCTTGCCGCCGGGAAACACGTAGGCGCCGCCCAGCACGTCGGACAGGCCATGGCGTTTCATGAGGAACACCTCCAGGCCCGCGGGCGCATCGCGCAGCAACACCACGGTGGCGGCCGGACGCGGCGGAGTGGTGACGGTTTCGAGGTTGAGTTCCATGGCGGCTTTCAGGGAGAGGCGGGATGGTCCAGTACAGTACGACCTGGTTTCCGAGGCTATCAGACTTGCGGCAGACCAGGCATCACCAACACGACAAGGACAACAAATGGGTATTGATTTCAAGGGCCGGGTGGCCATCGTCACGGGCGCAGGCGGCGGACTGGGCCGGCAACATGCGCTGGCCCTGGCCAGGCGCGGCGCGAAGGTGCTGGTCAACGACCTGGGCGGCACGCGCGACGGCTCGGGCGGATCGGTCAGTGCCGCCGACGCGGTGGTGGCCGAGATCCGCGCGGCTGGCGGCGAAGCGATCGCCAACGGCGCGTCGGTGACCGACTTTGCGGCAGTACAGGCCATGGTCCAGCAGGCCATGGACGCCTGGGGTCGCGTGGACATCCTCGTCAACAACGCCGGCATCCTGCGTGACAAGAGTTTTGCCAAGATGGACCTGGCCGACTTTGCGCTGGTGATGAACGTGCACCTGATGGGCGCCGTGCATTGCAGCAAGGCCGTGTGGGACATCATGGCGGCGCAGAAATACGGCCGCATCGTGATGACCACCTCGTCCTCGGGCCTGTACGGCAACTTCGGCCAGTCCAACTATGGCGCGGCCAAGATGGCGCTGGTCGGGCTGATGCAGACCTTGGCCATCGAGGGCGCCAAAAACGACATCCGCGTCAACTGTCTGGCGCCGACGGCTGCCACGCGCATGACTGAAGGACTGATGCCCGAAGAGGTGCTGCAGGCGCTGCAGCCCGAAGCCGTGGTGCCGGCCATGCTGGTGCTGGTGTCGCAGGATGCGCCGACACGCACCATTCTCTGCGCGGGAGCCGGCACCTTCGAGGCGGCCAACATCACGCTGACCCAGGGCGTGTACCTGGGCACGGGCGAGCAGGTGCCGGAAGCGCTGGCCGCGCGGCTGGCCGAGGTGACGGAACGCGCTGGCGAGATGGTGCCGCAAAGCGGCGCTGCGCAAGGCAGCAACGAGGTCGGCAAGGCCATGGCCGGCAGACTGCCGGCGTAAGACGCAAAAAGCCGGATGCCAAAGATGCCGCCGGGTTTGCTGGGCAATGTTCCAACGTTTCGCCAAAGGGCGGAAGTCCGATACCTGTCTTTGTAGCGCGAACCCGGCGGGCACGGTGCCAGTGTCGCTGTGCGCGGCCGGTCCGTGTTGCAGGCCGGCGCTGATGAACGCTGTAGGCCTTGTCCGGCGTGGCGCGCTGGGGCAGCGAAAACCGGAAAAATCGCAACGGCCCGGGCCATGACCCGGATCGCTCCTTCCTGCCTGCTGAAGAAGCCGGCATTCAACATGGCATTGAATGTGCTATTGATTATGCTATTGAATATGTAGCACCCGGTTCAATGGATTCCGGTCTTGCAACCGGGCGTAACGTTGTGCAAACATTTCCCCGCGGACCGGACAAGTCCTACAGGCACAGGGGGATGAGGCCCACTCGACCGGCGTGCGTGCCGTCCTAAATTGGAACCAGTCGGCCCTCCGGTCGGCATGAACCCATGGCCCTTCACCGGGCTTTTTCATTCAGGAGCTACTCATGAAATTCAATCAGACCTTGACCGCTGCCGTCACTGCTGCCGCACTTGTTGCCGGCGCTGGTTTTGCCTATGCCCAATCCGGCACAACACCCGGTGCCCCCGGTGACCTGAACAGCCAGCGTGCCGCAGAGATGAAGGCACCTGACGTCAACCCCGCCGCAGGCACGACCATGCAGGCCCAGCCTGCCACCGGTACCGCAACGTCGGCCGACACCAGCAACAGCAGCACGATGCAGAGCGGTACCGTGATGCCCGAGCCCCGCGCTGACCGCAACTAAGCCTGCGTCAACCCTCATGCGCCAGGCTTTCGCAGGGACGTCCCATGTTGTCATGGCTCGTCCCTGCCTTCGTTGGCCCGCGTTACCTGACATCCCGATATCTCTGACATGACCCCGACAGAAGCCTCACCCTTCGACGCCATCCTCAAGGGGTTGGGCATGGGGTGTGCCGTGCTGGCCCTGGTGCTGCCGGGACATGTCACATCGACCCAGAGCCGGCAAAGTGCCGCCGTGTCCGCCGTGGCCGACTTTCCCCGGGTGGCCGATTTTCTGTCCGACGAGCCTTCGCCTCAAGCACGCCAGATGGCCGACTGGGTGATGGCATCGCGCGATCACCGTGGCATGCCGTTTGTCATCGTCGACAAGCAGCATGTCAGGGTGTTTGTTTTTCAACCGAACGGACAACTCAGCGGCGCCACCCCGGCCCTGATGGGTTCTGCCCCCGGCGACGATTCGGTGTCCGGCATTGGCGAGCGTGAAATGTCGGCCATCCTGCCGCACGAACGCACCACGCCGGCCGGCCGGTTCGTTTCCCTGCCCGGCGTGAACTCCTTTGGCGAAGACATTGTCTGGGTGGACTACGCGGCGGCGGTGTCCATGCATCGCGTGCGGGCCAAGGACCCGAAAGAGCGCCGGCTGGAGCGGCTGGCGTCCGCCACACCGGACGACAACCGCATTTCCTTTGGCTGCATCAATCTGCCGGCCGATTTTTATGACACGGTGGTCAAGCCCGCGCTCGGCACGCGACGCGGCGTGGTTTATGTCCTGCCTGAAACGCGGCCGCTGCAGGCTGTGTTTGGTGACCTGGTTGCCACGCGTCAGCCGTCCTGAACCGGGGTGAGCGGCCTGTAGGAGAGGGAGCGGCAACAGGCCCTAGTTTCGGGGCACCCGGTACGGGCGGGCTCTGGGTTCCTGCATCAACGCTTCTCCCGGCCCTGCAACGTAAGCCACGCTGCCACCCGCCGAATCCCTGATATTGCTGCGTGTCAGGTTGACTGGCGGGCAGGAGGTGTCGGTGATGGAAAACACCATGTGGCCACCGGGAAAAATCGCGGGCAGGGTCTGGTGCAACTGGTAACGCATGTCCACCGGGGCCTGCGCGGCATGGTAGATCACCTGGTTGGCGCGGTTGTAGACGGTGTAGCAGGCCAGCGCCTGGCCGCCGGACAGCGCAGGCAGCAGGGCGGCGAGGGCGTATTTCAGGGCAGTGTTCATGCGCAGGCCTTTCAAAGAACCCATTGTCAGCCCGGTGCCGTGGCGGCAGCGCAGGCGGGTGACCGGTTCTGGTGTCAGCCGACGCGCTGGCTGCTGCCGTGTTGCACGTTATTTGCTATCGAATAAATAGCTTGTTACTCAGGTGGGATATGGGCTGAAGGCCGATTTGATGCACAAACCGGAACAAGCCGGGCTTGGTCAGCGCTTCCCTAACCCATCCCGGAAGGCTGCGTGGACTGGAAGTCGGTGTGGCCGCCTGCTGCCGCCTCCTGCTCGATGCTGGCGTCGCGTGTCGCAAACATGTTTTGCAGGTCCTTCAGGTCGCGCATCACGTCGTCTTCGGTCTCAGCCGCCGGCACGGCCGACGTTGCTGCCATGGCGGCAGCGGGCACTGCAGCGGCAAGCGCGGCGGGCGCGGCGGCACG
The DNA here is from genome assembly GCA_040389085.1 of Pseudomonadota bacterium. GTDB lineage: Bacteria > Pseudomonadota > Gammaproteobacteria > Burkholderiales > Burkholderiaceae_C > Polaromonas. Next base: position 376,988 of record JAZKAP010000002.1, on the reverse strand, counting down.
TGCCGGCGCCCCCCAGATGGCCGGGTCGGGCATGTCGGGGTAGGGGCAGCTGTCGCCGACCTTGAATTCCCAGGAAATGCCGTGCAGCCAGGTAGAGGACTGCGGCTCGAACTGGCTGATCGCGGCGAGCAGCTCGTTTTGCAGAGCGAAGGCATAGGTCATCAGGCGTGCATCCCAATGACGCAGCACCAGCCGCACGTACATGCCGGGGCCGCGGCTGCGGCTGTTGACCACCATCATCTGGCACTCCACCCAGTCCGCGGCAATGCCATGCCTGCGCAGGCAGTCGCGCAGCAGCATCTGCACGAGCTGGCGGCGCGTGCCGTTGTCGGAGTTGTCCTCGATGCTGTGCTGGCTGTCGCGGGTGGTCGTCGCCGGCGTGCGGGCCGCCGGTTTCAGCCCGGAATCCGTATGGTTGGCTGTCCTGGTCTTCAGCCCCAGCAGTCGCTCGAACACTTGTCTCATGTGGTGAACCCTTCGCGGCCTGCCTTGGCCAGAGCGCTCTGGCCGTTCGGTGCCGGCTTGTCGATTGATGGTCGTCCAAGTGGGAGGGCAAGTCAAGCCTCCAGCCTGTGCAGCGCTTCTTCCTGCCACCAGGCGGCCGCAGCGTAGTAACTTTCCCACACGCAGCCGTTGCAGCCGCGGCCGCAGCAGGTCGTGGGCTCGGCGGGCGGCGTCCGCAAAAACATGCCCGCGTCGGCGGCCCGTTGTTGCAGCGCAGAAAATATCGCCCGGACCGCATCGGGGCTGGCAGGGGCACAAGGTGTCGTTATGGGTGGGGAAATCGGGCGTGGGCGGCAGGCCGGTCAACCCGTCATGGTAGCTGCTTCAGGCGGACGTGCTGGCTCCCTGGCTTCGCGGCCACGTCCTACCTGAGGATCAGCGTCGGGTGCTTATGTGATAGCCCGTCGGGTGCTAAAAACAATTATCACGACCTCAACGCAACGTTAACGCGTCGTCAATGCGACTTTTTTTGAAGGATTTTCATGGACAGCAGCAGCAGCGCCGCGTGGTACGCCCAGTTGAGCAAGCCATTTTTTGCGCCACCGGCAGGGGTGTTCGGCCCGGTATGGACGGTTCTTTACGTCATCATCGCCGTCAGCTTCGGTTTTGTGCTGCTGCAATACCTCAGGCGCCGCCTGCCGTTTCGCGTGCTGCTGCCTTTCATCCTGAACCTGCTGGCCAACCTGGCGTACACGCCCATCCAGTTCGGTCTGAAAAACAATGCGCTGGCCAGCTCGACATCCTGCTGGTGCTGGGCACGCTGGTCTGGGCCATGGCGGCTATCCGGCAGCGTGCGCGCTGGGTGGTGTGGGTCAACATTCCCTACCTGCTGTGGGTGCTGTTTGCGACGGTGCTGCAACTCAGCATCACCTGGCTGAACCGGGGCGCCTGATGAAGATGCGCCGACCCCACATGCTGGGCGCGCTCGGCGTGCTGGCCGCGCTGGCCTTGCTGGCCACTACCGGCTGCGCCGCCTGGCGCGTCGGGCAGTCGATGGCGCTGGCGCGGCAAAGCGAGCCTTTTGAAGCCTCGCCCGCCCAGGCCACGGTCAGCCTGCTGGTGGTGGGCGACAGCACGGCGGTGGGCACGGGCGCATCGTCGCCGGCCGCCAGCATCGCCGGCCTGATCGCGCGTGACCATCCGCAACTGACCATCGTCAACCGTGCGCGGGATGGTGCGAGGTTTGCCGACATTGCTGGCCAGCTCGAAGGCCAGCAGCGTTTTGATGCGATCCTGGTGCTAGGCGGCGGCAACGATGTGATCCGCTTCACCGGCGATGCGCAGCTGGAGCAGGACATCGCCCGTGCCGCGGAACTGGCGCGCGTGCGGGCCCGGCTGGTGGTGTTCATGCCTTCGGGCAATGTCGGCAGCGCGCCATTTTTCTTTGCGCCCTGGTCCTGGCTGATGACGCGCCGGTCTGAAAACCTGCACCGCTTTGTGCGGCAGGCGGCCACGGACAACGGTGCCGTGTATGTCAACCTGTTCAAGGAAAAGGCCGACGATCCGTTTGCGCAACGCCCCGACGAGCTCAATGCCAGTGACGGGCTGCACCCCAGCGATGCGGGCTACCGTCTCTGGTACGGCGAGCTCAACACGCAGGCCGGTCTGTCAGCGCGGCTGGCCGCGCTCAGGCGCTGACAACAGCGCAGGCTCACAGGCCCAGCAGTTTTTTGGCGTCGCCCAGGGCTTTCATCGATTCGTCGTGTTTGCCGGCCTTGTGGAAGGTCTCTCCTTCGGTACGCAGGGCCTTGACCTTGCCCATGTCGGCGGCGGACAGCTTGGGGTTGCTGGCGAGTTTGGCGTCTATCGCCTTCATCTCGTTGGGGCAGTTGTGGGCCAGGGCCAGTGACGAGGCAGCCAGGGCCGCGGCAGCAATGATGAGTTTCATGCGAATCTCCCATGTCCAATGCGCGTCAGAAAATGCTGACAGCAAATGCTAACAACAACCGCCCCGTGGCGGCAAGCGCTTGACCGCGAGGCGGGCCGGGGCATTGCAGCAAAAGCGGGCCTTTGCGCCCGGGAAGCGTCCGGCACTTAAAATCAGTGGCTTTCCCATCGACTACCGGGTTCACCCATGTCTCTTGAAGTTACCGAAGCCCAGACGGGCGACCAGCCCGTCGCCACCATCCTGATCATGCACGGCCTGGGCGCCGACGGCCGCGATTTTGTTCCGGTGGCCGAGCAGCTCGATTTGTCCAGCGTGGGCCCTGTGCGTTTCCTGTTTCCCCACGCGCCGGTCATTCCCGTCACCATCAACGGCGGCTACCAGATGCCCGCGTGGTACGACATCCTGGGTGCCAACCTGACGGCGGGCCAGGACGAACCCGGCATGCGCCAGACCCAGGCCGCCATCAACACGCTGCTGGAACGCGAAACCTCGCGCGGCATTCCTGCCAGCCGCATCGTGGTGGCCGGTTTTTCCCAGGGCTGTGCGATGGCGCTGATGACCGGCCTGCGTTATCCCGAACGCCTGGCCGGCATCATGGGCCTGTCGGGTTACCTGCCGCTGGCGCATACCGTGGCGGCGGAGCGCAGCCCGGCCAACGAAGGCCTGCCGATTTTCCTGGCGCACGGCAAGCGCGACGGCGTGGTGCCGCTGGCCGCGGCCACCGGCACGCGCGACGCGCTGGTGGCGCTGGGTTATCCGGTGGACTGGCACGACTACGACATGGAGCACTCGGTCTGCATGGAGGAGATCGCCGACATGAACCAGTGGCTGCTGAAGGTGTTGTCCTAACGTCTCGAGCGAAATCCGGCAGCCGTAAGGGCTTTCCCGTAAGGGCGCCGCGCCGGGTTTCAGGCGCGCTGGCTGCGGAGGGCTGTATTTTTAAATGAAATCATGCGCTGGCCCAAGCAGGGCGGGCGCGACAAGCTATCAAAAAAATAGCGACTTGCAGGCGCCTGGCATGGCTCAGCGGACAAGCCGGCGCGCGTGGACTTGCCGCCAGGCTGCACCGCCTGCAAACAACCCCGGCCTGTGATACCTTGCACGCCACGAAAGATACAGAGGGAAGACTTTATGAACAGCTTGCATGCGCGATCGACCGCGCTTCTGGGAGACCGCCTCCAGGCGCTCGGCCCTGCCAGGCTGAAAGGCATGCGCCGCGGCATCGAGAAGGAAAGCCTGCGGGCCCAGCCCGGCGGCGCGCTGGCGCTGACGCCGCACCCGGCCGCACTCGGCTCGGCCCTGACGCACCCGTGCATCACCACCGACTTCAGCGAGTCCCAGGTCGAACTCGTCACCGCCGCACACAAGGGCTTGGGGGACGGCGCGGACGCCGCGCTGCGCGAGCTCACGCAGATTCACCAGTTCACCTACCGCGCGATGCAGGCCGTCGGCGACGAAATGCTCTGGGTCTCCAGCATGCCCTGCGGCCTGCCGACCGACGAGACCATCCCGATCGCGCGTTTCGGCTCGTCCAATGTCGGGCGCGCCAAAAGCGTCTACCGCATGGGGCTGTCGCACCGCTACGGCCGGCGCATGCAGACGATTTCGGGCATCCACTACAACTGGTCGCTGCCCGAGGTGACGAGCGAGCAGTACTTTGCGCTGATCCGCAATTTCCGCCGCCACGCGTTTTTGCTGCTTTACCTGTTCGGCGCCTCGCCGGCCGTGTGTTCGACCTTTGTGGCCGGGCGCCAGCACGAGCTGCAGCAGCTCTCAGGCAGCACCATGTACATGCCGCACGGCACCTCGCTGCGCATGGGGCGGCTGGGCTACCAGAGCGATGCGCAGGCTTCGCTGGCCGTCAGCTACAACAGCCTGGAAGGTTACGGCGCGTCGCTGCAGGACGCGCTGACACGGCCCTACCCGGCCTATGAAGCGGTGGGCATCCAGAACCCCGGCGGCGACTACAACCAGCTGGCCCCCACGCTGCTGCAGATTGAAAACGAGTTCTACGGCACCATCCGCCCCAAACGCGTGATTTTCCCGGGCGAACGCCCGCTGCATGCACTGCGCGAGCGCGGCGTCGAATACATCGAAGTGCGCCTGATGGACCTGGACCCGTTCGAGCCGGTCGGCATCAATGCCCAGACCATGCGTTTTCTCGACGTGTTCCTGCTGCACTGCCTGCTCAGCGACAGCCCGCCGGACACGCCGCAGGAGATCGCCGAACTCAAGCACAACCAGCACCACACCGCGGCGCGCGGGCGCCAGGCCGGCCTGCTGCTCAAGCGCGGCGGACGCGAGGTGCCGCTGACCGGCTGGGGCGCGGAGGTGGTGGCGCAATGTGCTCCGATTGCCGCTGCACTGGACGCGGCGAACGGTGGAGGCACGCAGTACAGCGACACTCTGCGTGCCGCCGAGGCGGCGCTGCTGGACCCCGCCACGCTGCCATCAGCCCGTGTGCTGGCGGCCATGGCGAAGGAGCACGAGAATTCGTTTGTGGCGTTTGCGCGCGAGCGGTCGGCCCTGACCAAAGAGGCGCTGCTCGGCCTGCCGTTTTCCGCCGAACAGCAGGCCGCATTCGAGGCGCTGTCGCGCCAGTCCATCGCCGAGCAGAAAAAGATAGAAGCGGCCGACACCATGCCTTTCGAGATCTACCGCCAGCAGTATGTCTCTGCCGACCGGCTGGGCTTGCCCCGCCGCGAGGCCGCTGCCGCCGTGTAAGCGGCGGCTTTCTCTTGCGCGCAGGCCCCTTGGGGCTCAGGCCGGCAGCAGGGCCAGTTGACGCAGCACTTCATGGGCCGCCGCTTCGGAGGAGGCCGGGTTCTGCCCGGTGATCAGGTTGGCGTCGTTCACCACGTAAGACTGCCAGTCGGCGCCTTTGCTGTAGTCGCCGCCGTTGTTGCGCAGCATGTCTTCCACCAGGAAGGGCACGACATCGGTGAGCTGCGCCGCCGCTTCCTCGGTGTTGGTGAAACCCGCAACCTTTTTGCCCTGGACCAGCGGTGCGCCGCTGGCGGCCTTCACGTGGCGCAACACACCGGGTGCGTGGCAGACCGCGGCCACCGGTTTGCCGGCGGCGAACATGCGCTCGATCAGCACGATCGAGTCCCTGTCTTCGGCCAGGTCCCACAGCGGGCCGTGGCCGCCGGGGTAGAAGACGGCGTCAAAGTCCGCCGCCTTCAGGCCGGCCAGCTTGACCGTGTGCGCCAGCGCCTGCCGGGCCTGGGGATCTTCCTTGAAGCGGCGTGTGGGGTCGGTCTGCGCGTCGGCAGCGTCGCTTTTCGGGTCCAGCGGCGGTTGCCCGCCCTGGGGGGAGGCCAGCGTGATGTCGGCGCCTGCGTCCTTGAAGACGTAGTAGGGGGCTGCAAATTCTTCCAGCCAGAAGCCGGTTTTTTTGCCGGTGTCGCCGAGCTGATCGTGCGATGTCAAAACCATCAGTATCTTCATGGGTACTCCTTGAAAGCGCGGCCGGGGCTGCGCGGTGAAAATGGGGTCATGCCGCCATGGCGCGGCCAGTTCACCATCTTCGCGCGCCAGGGTCGGTTGCCGCGTAGGCGAGGGGAAGGTCTGCCTGTCAGGCCGGGTCGCCCGGGTGGGTCACAATCCCTGCTGGCCGGCTGCATCGAGCTGCAGCGTCCTGCCAACGAAAAGAAAGAACACTCAGACAATGGCTATCCAGTGGTTCCCCGGTCACATGCACTTGACCAAGAAGGCGATCAGTGAGCGCATCAAGGAAATTGATGTGGTCATCGAGCTGCTGGACGCGCGCCTGCCCGGCTCCAGCGCCAACCCCATGCTGGCCGAACTGACCGGCGCCAAGCCTGCGCTCAAGGTGCTCAACAAGCAGGACCTGGCCGACCCGGCGCGCACGCCGCTCTGGCTCGCGCACTACAACAGCCTGCCCGGTACCAGCGCGATTGCGCTCGACGCCAGCGAGACCACGCCGGCGCGCCGCCTGATCGACGCCTGCCACGCGCTGGCGCCCACGCGCGGCAGCATGGTCAAACCCATGCGGGTGCTGATCTGCGGCATTCCCAACGTCGGCAAGTCCACGCTGATCAACACCCTGACCGGCAAACGCGCCACCAAGACCGGCGACGAGGCCGGCATCACCAAGCTCGAGCAGCGCATCGTGCTGGCCGACGGCTTTTACCTGTGGGACACGCCGGGCATGTTGTGGCCGCGCATCATCGTCGCCAAGAGTGGCTACAACCTGGCCGCCAGCGGCGCCATCGGCCGCAATGCCTTCAACGAGGAAGAGGTGGCGCTGGAACTGCTGGACTACCTGATCCAGGCCTACCCGGCCCTGCTGGAGGCGCGTTACAAGCTCAAGCTGACGCCTGGCATCACCGACGAGCAACTGCTCGAGGAGATCGGCCGCAAGCGCGGTGCGGTGTTGTCCAAGGGACGCGTGAACCTGCAGAAAGCCGCGGAGATCGTGATCTACGAGTTTCGCGCCGCCACGCTGGGCCGCGTCACGCTGGAAACGCCCGAGGAGTTCGCGCAGTGGCTGGCCGCTGGCCAGCTGCTTGATGCCGAGCGGCAGGTCAAGAAGGACCGCATAGAGACCGACCGCTTGGTGCGTTTCAAGAAAATCCCGCGTTCTCCGCGCGAGGACTGAAAACGCCAGCGGATCGGCCGGCTGGCGGAATTGAAAAATCCCGCAGCCGGGCTCTTGAAACGCTGCGCGCCCGCCACTATGTCCCTGCCGTCAGGGCGTCGTCCGCGCATGGACGACCGCGGTTTCAATAACGCCGGGGCTGTGCCCCGGCCGGCTGGCAGCCCACCTGACCTGCCGCCCCTTCATGATTTTCACGAAAGGAGATTGTCATCATGAACGGATTGAACCTGTACGGCGACATCTTCGCCGAGCTCAACCGCCTGCAGCAGAACTTCGAGCAGTCTTTCCGGCCCGAAGGCGCCCGCAGCATACGCGCCATGCCGCGCGACACCTTCCCGGTGATCAATGTGGGCAGTACGCCCGAAGCCATCGAGGTGCTGGCGCTGGCGCCGGGCCTGGATCCCGCCGCGCTGCAGCTCACCGTCGACAAGGGTCTGCTGGTCGTGGCCGGCGAACGCAAGGCAGAACAGCCGGCCAACGACAAGGTGGCGGTTTACGCCAAAGAGCGCTTCGAGGGCGCTTTCCGGCGCGTGATCTCGCTGCCCGAAGACGCCGATCCCGCGGCCATCAACGCCAGCTACCGCGATGGCCTGTTGCGCGTCACGGTGGCGCGCCGCGAGTCGTCCAAGCCGCGCCAGATCCAGATCCACTGAACCCCTGAACCTTTTTATTTTCTTCAAGGAGCATGTGATGAACCAGAACACAGCTTTGCGCCAGAGCAACCCTGCCCGCGATGTGGCGCCAGCGACCCCGGACGCAGACAGCGCGCAAGGTGCTGCATCGCAGCGCACGACGGCGGTGCTGCCGCCTGTGGATATTTTTGAAGATGATGCCGGCTTCACCGTGCTGGCCGACCTGCCCGGCGTGGCCAGGGACCGGCTGGCCGTGCGGGTGGACGGCGACAGTCTGGTGATTGAAGGGGCTGCGGCGGCGCCGGTGGGGGCCGACATGACGCTGATCTACGGCGAGGTACTGAACCCGCTGTACCGCCGCACCTTCACCTTGAGCCGGGAACTGGACCCGGCAAAGATAGAGGCGAAACTCGACAACGGGGTGCTCAGGTTGACCATTCCCAAGGCCGAAGAGGCCAGGCCGCGCCGCATCGAGGTGGCCCTGGCCTGAATCTCCTGAGTCTCCTCCTGAGGCTCGTCAGTGCGGGCGCGTGCAGTAGGCCAGGAACTGGTCGAGTTCGGTGGACTTGTCGAACACCGCATCTGCACCGCCCGCCAGGCAGCGCCGGCGGATGTCCTCCGTGGCGTAGTTGGACAACACCACCACGCGTTGCTGCCGCGAGCGCTGCCCGCAGCCCTTGAGCACGCCCAGTCCGCTGCCCTGCTGCAGGAAAAGATCGACGACCAGCAGTTGCCAGTCGCGCGGGTGCTGGGCCAGCCAGGTGCAGGCGCCTTGTTCGGTCTCCGCATAACCCACCGTCTGCACGCCGGCCAGTTCGGTCAAGGTTTCCACCAGGTTGTCGCGGATGACCGCGTTGTCCTCCACGATGTAGGCCTTCAACGCTGCGGGGCGTCGGGCGGGGGAAGGGTGACCGGTTCCCTGGAGGGTTCCGGCGGCAAGGTTCATGGGAGTCACGTAGCCAGTCTCCCGCGATGACCGCGGGACTGGCGCAAGGGATTGCACTGCACCGGTGTAGGACAGTGCGCTTCAAGTGCCGGGGGGCCTGTGCCGATCGCCAGGGGCGCCGGCTTTGCATGCCCCTACATGTGCCAGCCCTTGCGCTGCGGGCGCCTCAAGCTACAAAAAAAGTAGCACCTGGGAGTGACGGAACTGCGCCGCAGTTACAGCGGACTCGACGGGCCGGTCCTGCCGGCCAGGCGCCGGCGCACATACACGCCGATAAAACCAAGGCCCAGCACCAGTGCAAACCAGCCCACGAGCGAAGAGTTGGCCACGATGCCCTGCATGCCCGGCGAAGTGATGAAATATGGCGACACCAGCACGGCCAGGCCGATCAGGACGCACAGGAGTCCCTTGACCAAAAGTTCGTTGTTGGCCTTGTTGCTGTGCCTGCGGATGGGGGGTGGAGGTAGGGGCATGGCCTGATTGTCGGCCAAATGCGAAGGGCAGGGCGCCCCGGGGGCTTGCCGGCAGCGCGCCGGACGGATTGCAGCAATGGACTTATAGTGGCTGCTACCTATTTTTGTCGGTCCTCGTCCCTTCCACGCGCGCGGACCATTTCCAGGAGCTTTTTGTGTCCACCACGCCCGTAGCAGACATTCATCCGACCCGCTTTGGCAGCGGGCAGGCCGTTCGCCGCCTCGAAGACGATGCCCTGCTGGCCGGTGCCGGCCAGTTCACCGACGACGTGACCCAGCCGGAGCAGGCGGCCCTGTTTTTTGTGCGTTCACCCTACCCGCATGCGCGCATCGTCGCGGTGGACAGCACCGCCGCGCTGGCCATGCCGGGGGTGCTGAAGATCGTGACCGGCGCCGACCTGGCAGCCGCCGGAGTCAAGCCGATTCCCGGCTCCAGCGGCTTTCCAAGGGCCGACGGTTCGCCCGGGGTGTCGCCCGTGCGCCGCGTGCTGGCCCATGAACGGGTGCGTTTCGTCGGCGAGGCTGTCGCGGCCGTGGTTGCGCAGACCCTGCAGCAGGCCCGCGACGCGGCCGAAGCCGTGATGGTGGACTACGACGAGTTGCCCATGGTGGTGGACATGAAGGACGCCACCGAGCCCGGTGCCCCTGCACTGGCGCCGGAAGCACCCGACAACATCGCCTGCGAAACGCGTTACGGCAGCGTGGAAGCCACCGCCGCGGCTTTTGCCGGGGCGCGCCATGTGGTGGCGCTGGACATCGTCAACCAGCGCCTTCATGCGCTGAGCCTGGAGCCGCGTTCGGTGCTGGCCGCGTTCGACAAAAGCTCGCAGCGCCTGACGATACGCATGAGCACGCAGATGCCCACCGGTGTGCGCAACTCGGTGTGTGACGCGCTGGGCATGGCGCAGGAGCAGGTGCGTGTGGTGGTCGGTGATGTGGGCGGCGGCTTCGGCATGAAAACCGGCGTCTACCCCGAAGACATTGCGGCCGCGTACTGCGCGCGGGCCCTGCAGCGGCCCGTTAAATGGGTGGCCGAGCGCAGCGAGGAGTTCATCTCGGCCTACCACGGCCGAGACGTGCAGAGCCATGCCGAACTCGCGCTTGACGAGAACGGAAAAATACTCGCCCTGCGCCTGGCCTCACTGGCCAACGTGGGGGCCTACGCCACCGGTGCGGGCGTGGCCATCCAGCTGCTGATCGGCCCCTGGGTGCAGACCAGCGTCTACGACATCCAGACCATCGACTTTCATTTCAGCGCCGTGCTGACCAACACCGCGCCCACCAGCGCCTACCGCGGCGCGGGCCGGCCCGAGGCCATCTTCACGATGGAACGGCTGATGGACGAGGCCGCGCGCCAGACCGGCATCGACCGCATTGAACTGCGCCGGCGCAACTTCATCCAGCCCGCGCAGATGCCTTACAAAAACCCCATGGGCCAGGTTTATGACACCGGCAAGTTCGAGTCGGTGATGGACCAGGCGCTGGTGCTGGCCGACTGGAAAGGGTTTGATGCACGGGCGGCCGCGTCGGCCGCGAATGGAAAAATGCGCGGCCTGGGCATTGCCACCTTTCTCGAGTGGACCGGCGGCAATGCGCTGGAAGAAACCGTGACGGTCGCGGTGCAGGCTGACGGCATGATCGAAGTTTTCACCGCCGTCAACGCCATGGGGCAAGGCATTGCCACCACGCTGACCCAGCTGGTGGTCGATGCCTTTGGCGTGCCCGCGGACCAGGTGCGGGTGGTGATGGGCGACACCGACCGCGGCAACGGTTTTGGCAGCGCCGGTTCACGCTCGCTGTTCACCGGCGGTTCGGCGGTGCGCGCCGGTGCCGACAAGGCGATTGCGCTGGGCAAGCAGCTTGCGGCCAAGGAGTTCGAGGCCGCCGCGGAGGACGTGATTTACGCCGGTGGCGACTTCACGGTCGCCGGCACCGACCTGCGTATCGGTCTCTTTGACCTCGCAGGGCGCCAGAGCGACCAACGCATTTTTGTGGATTCCACCACCACGGTGGCCGGGCCGACCTGGCCCAACGGCTGTCACATCAGCGAGGTCGAGGTCGATCCGCAGACCGGCCATGTGGCGGTGGTGGCCTACGCCTCGGTCAACGACGTGGGCCGGGTGGTCAACCCCCTGATTGTGCGCGGCCAGCTCGACGGCGGCGCCGTGCAGGGCATCGGCCAGGCGCTGTGCGAGCGCATGGTCTACGACCGCGAGACCGGCCAGCCCGTGACCGGCAGCCTGATGGACTACGCCGCGCCGCGTGCCGACACCGCGCCCGACTTCAGGACCGAGATGGACCAGTCCACCCCCTGCCTGAACAACCCGCTGGGCGTCAAAGGCGTCGGTGAGCTCGGCACCATTGGTGCCGGCCCCACGGTGGTCAACGCCGTGGCCGACGCACTGGCCCGCCGCGGCATGGCCGACCAGGCCAGGGCGCTGCAGATGCCGATCTCACCGGCGCGGCTCTGGCAATGGATGCAACCCGGCGGCTGAACCCCTGAACGCCTGAGCGCCTGACCGGCTATCGGTCGAAGTCAAGGGCGTTCTGGCCGCACTTCGGCCAACCGCGCGGCCCGCCCGTGGCTACACTTTTCAGCTACGTTGACTTTGAAGGCGCTCCGTGTTCCGTCACCTTGTGGCCTGTGTGGCCATGCTGTCAGGTCGTGCACTCGCGCAGGCCGAAAAACCAGTTGATGCCTTCTCCCCGGCCAATGCGTGCGACATCCATCTGACCGCTGTCTGCTGGACGCCGATCGTCCGGTATGTTTTTGCAGTCCTGGGGGGAAGGATGGCCAGCCTGCCGGCCGTTCCACCCGTCGGCCCCGGCCGGCCTGCACGGGGCAGCGGCCGATGACGGCGCTGGCCCGACTCCTGCCGCAATCGCTGGTTGCGCGGGTCTACCTTCTCTACACGGTGACACTGCTGCTGTTTGTTTGCTGCAGCTTGTGGCTTTTCTACCATCACCAGTTCAACGAGGCCGTCGAGAACGCCCAGGAGTCGGCGACCATGCTGGTCGAGGTGGCGGCGCAGACCATTTCCGGCAGCGCCGTGATCGGCGACCACGCCACCATCAAGCGCACCCTGGACAAGGCTGTCCTGCACTCGCAGTTTTCGTCGGCCTCGTTCATCAATTTCGCAGGCGGCGTCATCGAGAGCGACAACGCCCTGCCGCCACCGGTACATCCGCCCGCCTGGCTGCGCGATGCTGCGGCAGCCCGGCTGCACGACGTCAACCTGACCCTTGCCACGGGCGGGCGTGACTATGGCGTGCTGCGCCTGAGTTTTGCGGTGGACCAGGTGGCAGAAGGCCTGTGGCAACTGATGCGGGCCGCCCTCGGGCTGGCATTGGCCGGTGTTGCCGGCGGCCTGCTGCTGATCTGGTTTCCGCTGAGCCACTGGCTGGGTTCGCTGGAGCGCGTGAACACCTTCCAGGCGGAATTTCCGCGCCATGGCGATGCTGCGACCTCGTCGCTGGTGCAGACCCTGCCGCTGGAATTTCGCCCCACGTTCGAGATTCTCGACCAGACCGCCAACAGCCTGAGAAAAGAGCTGGACAACCGCGAGGAGGCCTTGGCCTCGCTGCGCAGCGCCTTGGCGGAACTGCTGCCGCACGTTGCTTCCGACGGGTTCGCGGGAAGTGACGACATCGCCGTGTTGTCCCGCACGATCGCCGACCTGGTGCAGGAGCGTGAAGCCCGGCGCGAGGAGTTGCAGGAGGCCGTCGCGACAGCACAGTCAGCCAACCGGGCCAAAAGCGAATTTCTCGCCAACATGAGCCACGAGATCCGCACGCCCATGAACGGCATCCTGGGCATGACCGGCCTGGTGCTCAAAACCGAGCTGACGGCGCAACAGAGACAGTTTCTCGGCATTGTGAAGACTTCGGCCGATGCCCTGCTGACCATCATCGACGACATTCTGGATCTCTCGAAAATCGAGGCCGGCATGCTCACCATGGAGCTGATCCCTTTTGATCTGCACCGTTTGATGGATGAAGCGGTTCAGTCGCTTTCCCTGCGGGCCCAGGAAAAAGGGCTGCGCCTGGGCAGCACCATGGCGACTGGGGTGCCCCGGCGGATTGTGGGCGAACAGGTGCGCCTGCGGCAGATTCTGCTGAACCTGATGGGCAACGCCGTCAAGTTCACCGACCGCGGCGAGGTCAGCGTCCACTGCGCACTGGCGACCGACGAATCCGGCGGTGCCATGCTGCATTTCACCGTGACCGACACCGGCATCGGCATTTCCCCTGAAAAGCAGCAGCATATTTTCCAGGCCTTCAGCCAGGAAGACACGTCGACCACGCGCAGGTTTGGCGGCTCGGGTCTGGGGCTGACGATTTCGCGCCGTCTTGTCGGCTTGATGCAAGGCGAGTTGTGGGTGGACAGCAACCCCGGTGCCGGCAGCAGTTTTCATTTCACCATGGCCTTCACCGAAGATGTGACGCCCCTGCGGGCGCCGGACACCTTGCCGGTTTTCCCGGCGACCCTGCCGCCGGGGTCGAAGGAGGAACTGCCGGTGCTGGTGGTTGAAGACAACCTGATCAACCAGACCCTGGTGATGACGCTCCTGCAACGTGGCGGTTACCGCGTGACCCTGGCGGGCACAGGGCGGGAAGCGGTGGAGAAATTCCTGATGCACCGCTTTTGCGTCATCCTGATGGATATGCAGATGCCCGACCTGGACGGCATCGAGGCGACCAAGGCGATTCGCCTGCTCGAACGCAAACAGGAGCGCCTGCGCACGCCGATTGTGGCCATGACGGCCAACGCCATGCGGGGTGACCGCGAGCGCTGCCTGGAGGCCGGCATGGACGACTACCTGGCCAAACCCATCAAGACCACGGAGCTGTTTTCCATCATCGAAACCCTGATCGCGGACTGACCGGGGCGCGTGGGTCCCGGCCTGCGCCTCCTTCAGGTGGCGGGTGTGCCAGGTTTTGCCGAAGTCCACCGGCGTGTGGTGTAAACAAAGAACAAAAAGTGCCCGCAGCCCTTTGGAAACGGGCGAAAGAAGCTATCAAAAACAGAGCAATTTAAAGCGCCAGTCGCCCGCTCAGGCATGGCCGGCGGCTTCCCTGGCGCGCATCTTGGCGCCTATGTATTCGCCATGCGTGACATGCAGCAGGCCGGCAATCTTGCTGATCAGGTGGTTTTCGTGCGCGTCGAGGTGGGCGTCCGAATACGCCACCTGCCACATGGTTTCCACCATGTGAATCTTCTGCGCCTGCGTGAAGTGCTCGTTCATGGCGGAGGTGAAGCGGTGGTAGTCGTGGCTGGTCCTGGCCGTGTCCTCGGCCAGTTCCAGCAGCCGGGCCAGCTCGTCGTCGGCGAGCGAAAATTTTTCACGCAACGTGTCCAGCACGGCAGCCCTTTCGGCGGCGGTGATGGTGGGGTCGGCGCGCATGACCTCCACCAGCAGTACGGCGGTGCCCAGTTGCAGCGCATGTTCGCGCTCGCCGGGGGAGGGGGCCTTGGCAGGCGCCGTGAAAGTGTCAAACAGGTCTTTGAGGGTTCTGAGCATGGGCTTCCTTGGGGGCTTTGCGGCCATGCGCGCAAACGCTTGCACGATGGAGCCGGCGGGCGCGGATTGGTTCCCGCCCCGGCGGGGGGAGGGGAGTCTCCCGCACGCCCGACATGGACAAAGGTGCGTGCTGCTGCAGGGCGGTAACAGCTGGGCTAAAACAAAAAAACATTCTGCAATGCCGCCTGATCCATGTCATGGCCGGTCAGGCCCCGACGTGGAACACTGGGCACCACGCAACAAGCTTTTCATGGAGTGCCGTGCCTGCGATGAACTGGTTGAAAAAACTCCCGAACTCCCGGCGCGCCGCCAGCGGCCTGGAATGGACGCTGTGGCGCAAGCTGCCCCTGATTGCCGCGGTGGGCACGCTGCTGCCCCTGCTGGTCCTGGGGCTGGTGTATCTGTTCAACGATCCCGCCGCTGGTGCCGCCCAGGCCCGCTGGGAGCAGATGGTGGGCTACATCGTGCTGGGCGCCATCCTTTTTCACTGGTCCATGGTGGTCACGATGGCTTTTGGTTGTGTCATCGTGATGATCATGAAAGGTCCCGGGTATGTGGCCGACGGCCTCTGGGTGTCGCACACCGACCGGCCGAACGAGCACATGGAAAGCGCCGAAGAGGCCGCCAGCCGGCGGCCGCCGACCGGGCCAGCGCCACGGGACTGATCCCCGCGTCCGATCCCCGGGGAGCCCGTGCCGCCGCCGGGCGACAATCGGAGGGCCATGAAAACCATACTTCCCCTGCAACTGCTGGTTGCGCCCGACAGAAACGACCCGCAGCCCCTGATCCTGTACCACGGCCGTGGTTGTCCGGACGGCTTTGCCGCGGCTCTGGCCGCCTGGCTGTATTACGAAGGCCGGGCCGAACTGGTGGGGCTGGACCACGGCGACACGCGCTCGGTCGATGACCTGCCGGCGCTGGCCGGGCGCGCGGTGTACATCCTCGATTTTTCGTTTTCTGCGGACATCCTGCGCGGCATCGAAGAACGTGCCGCCAAACTCGTGATGCTGGACCACCACAAAAGCGCCGCGGAAAAACTCACGGGTTTTGCCTGCCGTTGCGGCGTGGTTCACTTCGACATGGACAAATGCGGCGCCCGCCTGGCCTGGGAGTTTTTTCATCCCGCCACCCCCTTGCCGGACCTCGTGCGTTACATCGAGGACCGCGACATCTGGGTCTGGCGCCACCCCGAGAGCCCGGCCTTCCTGGCGGCGCTCGACATGGAGCCGCACGACTTTGCGCGCTGGGCGGCGATTGCCGCATTCAGCCCTGAACAGGTGGCGGCCTTCATGGCGCGCGGCCAGGCCATGGACGAAAAATTCAGCAAACTCGCGGCCGGCATCGCCGAGAACGCGCAGCCTGTGACCTTCAACGGCCAGCACGGCCTGATGGTCAACGCACCCGGCGTGTTTCACAGCCTGGTGGGCGACCTGCTTTCCAAACAAAGCGGCACCTTTGCGCTGATGTGGACGGTGGCCCCCGGTGGCGTGGTCAAGGCCGGACTGCGTTCGCAGCGCGGCTTCGATTGCATCGCGCTGGCCGAGAGCATGGGCGGCGGCGGCCATGCGCAGGCCTGCGGCTTCAAGATGCGCATCGATCGCTTGCCGGAACTGCTCAGCGGCGTCTTCGACGCGGCCACAGCGCCGGGCACCGAAGCCCGTTAACCCTCCAACCAACGCCACCAACGGACACCCCAGCCATGCCACGCCTTGCACCCCTGCCGCCCGACACCACGCCGGCGCTCAAGCCGCATTTCGACTTCTTCCTGACCACGCTCGGTTTCACGCCCAACAGCGTGCTGACCATGCAGCGCAAGCCCAAACTCGTGCAGGCGCTGGCGCAGCTCAACGGCGCGGTGATGGACCCCGAAGGCGAGGTGGACCTGGGCTTTCGGCGGCTGATCGGCCATGTGGTGAGCAAGGTGGCGGGCTGCCTGTATTGCCAGGCCCACACCCTGATGGGCGCCAGAAACTTCGGCATCAGTGAAGCCAAGCTCGCTGACGTCTGGACCTATGCCAGCAGCCCGCATTACAGCGAGCGCGAGCGCCTGGCCCTGGACTTTGCGCTGGCCGCGGCCAGCCAGCCCAACGCCGTGACCGACGAACAGTTTGCACAGCTGCAGCAGCACTGGAGCGACAGCGAAATCACCGAAATCCTCGGCGTGGTGGCGATGTTTGCCTTTTTGAATCGCTGGAACGACACCATGGCCACGCCGCTCGAAGCCAGCCCCACGGCCGTGGCCACGCAGGCCCTGGGTGCCCAAGGCTGGACGGCCGGAAAGCACGCAAGCTGAGACAGCAGCCCCGTTCGGGGTCAGGCCTTTTGCGATTTTTGCCAGCGGCCGGCCCACAGCACCAGAGGCTCCATGGCTGCCAGCAGTTCCTGGCCCCAGCGCGTCAATGAATAACCTTCTCCGCTGGCGTGCTCTACCAGGCTGGCCTCCCGTAGCTCGGCCAGCCGCACACTGAGCACCGAGGAGGAGACCTCCGCGCAGGCTGTCTGCAGGGCGCGAAAGTTCACCGGGCCGCTGCGCAGCTCCCAGAGGATTCGCATGGTCCAGCGCCGGTGGAAAAGGTCAATTGCTGCATTGATGCCGTCCTTGTAAGGGTTGTTTCCTGCCTTGGGGCTGCGGGTGCTCATCAAACGTCTTTCTTTCTGGAGGTCTGGTCACTGTCACTTGCATGACTGATGTGCTTTTATTTTAGAAGCAAATGAATTCAAAAAGGGTCAAAATCAAAGTGCTTCGTTTTTAGAAGCAATATTCAACCCGAAAGGAATTTTTCATGCAGACCACGCGCATCCTTCCCGTGACCGAACCTCTGCAACAGCCTCTGGCAGGCCACATGGCCAAACTGCTGCCTCCGGGCATGCCGGCGCCACAGCTCTTTTTGAGCGTCGCCCGCAACGCCGGCCTTTTCGGTTTCCTGGTCGACAGCGGGCTCATCGGACCCACCGGCCTGCTTGACAGGCGTGTGCTGCCGAGGGACCTGCGCGAGACCGTCATCCTGCGCACCTGTGTGGCAACGAACAATGACTATGAGTTCAACCTGCATGTGCAGACCATCTCGGCGCGCATGGGGTTGAGCCCTGCGCAGATTGCGGATTTGCGGGCCGCCCAGCCTTCAGACAACCTCTGGCCGGCGTCCCTGCTCGCTGCCATCCTGTTGGTGGATGCCGTGGTGCGCCGTGCGGTGGACGACGATACCTACGCCCGGGCACGCACGCATTTCAGCGAGGAGATCCTGATCGAGATCACTCAGCTCGCAGGTCTTTACGTGGGCGTGGCCATGCTGGTTGCCCTGATCCGTCCGCAGCTTGACAACTACCAGTTGTAGCCGGGCGTCGGTACAGCTGACGCTGCAAGCGCATCTGCACACGATTGCAGTCGCGCGGTAAATGCCCGGTAAATCTCCGTTTTCCTTACACGGCCTTCACAAAGCCGGGCCAACAATGGCCTCACTGAATCACACACAAGCCTTCAAAAAGCAGTGCTTCAGGAGCAGCTCCCCCTGCCGCTTGCCGACCCTGGAACCCCTTCCAGCCACCGCAAGCTGCCCACCGGGCTGCTGGTTATTCATCCGCATCGCAGGAGAACCCCATGAAATCGAAACTGTTGACCGCTTCCTTGTTGGCATCCGCCTTGTTCGCCGGTCTGGGCATGGCCCCGGCGATGGCGCAAGGCAACAACAACACCCCCGGCATCGACCAATCGCAGCAGGCGATCAGCGCACGCATCCAGCAGGGCCTGGCGTCCGGCCACATCACGCCTTCAGAGGCGCAGGCGCTGTACCAGCGTGACCGCGAGATCGAAGCCCGCGAAATGCGCTACAAGGCCAACGGCAGTGCCAACCCGCAGGAGCGCCAGCAGTTGCGGGCCGACCTGGGCGCCCTGAGTGCCGATGTGGAACGCATGATGGCCAACAATGTTTACAACGCGCCCCCCGTCGCTGGCGGAAATACCAACGGCATCGACAGGCTGGAGTACAAGATCAGCCAGCGCATCGACGAGGGTGTGCGCGCCGGCCGCATCACCCAGCGCGAAGCGCGCAGGCTGCACAGCCGCGAGCGCGTCATCGAGCGCCATGAGGTCGCCTTCAAGGCCGACGGCGTCGTGACCCAGCAGGAGCGCCGGCAACTGCGGAGCGAGCTGACCGCGCTGCGCGACGAGGTTGAGCGCATGATGCGCAACGACCGCCGCAACGGCCGCGGTTAAGACCACGGTTAGTGCAGGCCCCGGGCGTTCAGAGCGTCCAGACAGAAAAGCCAGGCACTGCCTGGCTTTTTTCGTGCTTGGTGATAAAAATGACCGCCAGCCCAACAGTGGTGGGCGTAAGCAGCTATCAAAAACGGAGCGAATTCAAAGCCGGTGCATTTGACCGGGAGCTCAGACCACGTATTTCTTTTCGCGCAGCCAGGCGGCCAGGCGTTCGGCAAACAGCTTGTAGCCCTCGGCATTGGCGTGAATCTGGTCCGAACGCAGCTCGGGCCGCGACAGCACATGCGCCCAGCCGCCGGCAAACAGCGGCACGCCGGTGGCGCTGGCGACTTCGGCGTACACCTCATGGTCTTTCAGCGCGCCGGTGGCCAGCGCCATTAGCGCCGGCTCGGGCTGCGCAATCAGCACCACCTGCGCACTGGCCGCGGCCGTCTGCACGATGGACGTGAGCGCGGCCCGCGTGCGCTCCGGTGGCAGCCTGCGCAAAAAGTCGTTGCCGCCAATCGATACCAGCACCAGGCCTGGCGTGTTGGCCTGCAGCAGCGCCGGCAGACGCGCCAGCGCCCCTTCAGCCGTGTCGCCATTGATGCCCGCGTTCTGCACCACATGGCCGGTCAGTTGCTCGAGCACGGGCGGATAAGCGGTGCCCGCCGGCGCGCCATAACCGAAGGTCAGCGAGTCACCGAGGCACAACAAGGTGGCGTCCTTGGGCAGTGTTTTGGCGGTGGGTTTTGCCGATTTCGAGCAGCCGGTGGCCAGCAGCAGCGCGCCGGCCAGGCCGCCAAGCAGCCATTGGCGCCGCGTGGTAGCGGCCGGGTGGGGGAGGGGATGCATGAAGTTGACGAAGTGAAAGAAAATTTGGTGGAGAGGAGGAGGATCGAACTCCCGACCTCTGCATTGCGAACGCAGCGCTCTCCCAGCTGAGCTACCCCCCCACACCTGCGAATTCTAGCGAACTGCGCAGCGCACCGCCAGCCCCGCAGGGGCCCGCTTCCCGCTTCCGGTTCAGGCGTGACGCGGGCGGGCGGCCGCCAGCAGCTTTTGCACCAGCGGGTGCAGCACCTTCTTGTGCGCGGCAAGAGCGTAGAAGTGTTCTTCCACACCCTCGCAAGGCCCCACCCGCCTGACCTGGTAACGCGCGGTCATTTCCTCCTGCATCAGCTCGGCCGCCGGAAAAACGCCCATCCCGGCAGCGCCAAAGGTCTTGAGCAGCGCGCTGTCTTCAAACTCGCCGGCGATGTGGGGGGTGATGTCCAGCCGCTCGAACCACTGGTCGAGGGGGGCGCGCACCGCGCTGTGGCTGGTGGGCAGCAACACCGGGACCCGGGCCAACGACTGCGGGAAACCCTTGCGCGCCGCGGCATACAGGGAAGGCGGCGCATACCAGGCCAGCGGCGATGACGCGAGCGGGTGGCTGTAGAGCTTGACGTTGGGGTTGGGCGGCGCGGGCCGGTCCGCCAGGATCACATCGAGCCGGTGCAGCGCCAGGTCACCGAGCAGGTCCTCGAACTCGTCCTCGTGGCAAAGCAGCCTGAGTCTGGACTCATGCATGACCGGCTGCAGGAGGCGCCGCACGGCCAGCTTGGGCAAGCCGTCGGAGATGCCCACCGCCAGCCGCACGGTCGGCGTGCTGGCAGCCTCGCGCACCGCGGTTGGCAGTTGTTCGCCGAGCTGGAAAATCTGCTCGGCCTGGCGCATGGCCGCGGTGCCGGCGGGGGTGAGCGCCACGCCACGGCCCTCGGGTTTGAGCAGGGCGTAACCGAGCGAGCGTTCCAGTTCGCGTACCTGCGTACTGACCGTCTGCACCGCCATGCCCAGACGGTCGGCGGCGCGTGTCATGCCGCCTTCCTTGGCCACGACCCAGAAATAGTAGAGATGGCGGTAGTTGAAGTCTTTGCTCATTGTTCTGTTTTTCAGAAGTATTTTTTCGCCATTATCTGCTTTTAAAGAAGTACACATCGCAGTATCGTCAAGGCTTCCACAGTGAAGGAGCCCCACATGGAGATTATTTTTGAATCGCGCGAACCCTGGCTGGAGCGCCTGCGCGGGTTTGCCGTGCGCCGGGTGCGCCAGGCCACGCGCCCGCTCGACTGGCTCGCGCCGCGCGCCAGGGTGCAGATGTCGGACGTGCCAGGTGCCCGGGACGGCATCGACAAACGTTGCCAGGTCGAGTTGACTGCCGAAGGCGCCGGCACGGTGGTGATCACGTCGATCACCCGGGACTGGGGATCGGCGCTGCAAAGCGCCTTGTCGCGCGCAATTCGGGCGTTGCTGCGCAAGTTGCAGCCCGTCCCCGCCCACATCCGTACCCGCACGCGCGCCATCACTCACCAGCGCTGAGCGCTGCCGTATGAAAACCCCCGAAAGGAACACCCCATGAAATGCCCCGTCTGCCCCGAGGCGACCCTGCTGATGTCCGAACGCCAGGGCGTCGAAATTGACTACTGCCCCCAGTGCCGGGGTGTCTGGCTGGACCGCGGAGAGCTTGACAAGCTGTTGGACCTTTCTGCCGCAGCGCCCGCCGCACGGCCCGCTGTGCAACCGGTCCAGCAGGTGCAGCAGGTCCAACCCGACTTTGTGGACTCGGACTACCGGCACGGCAAGCGCGGTTACCCGCGCCGGCACAAGTCCTGGCTCAGCGAAATTTTCGACTGAACGTCCCTGCCAAAGCAGAAAGTACATCCCATGAGAAGTTATCCCCGAAACAGCCCTCAGGCCGCGGCGCGCATTGTTGCGCTTGCCATGCTTGCTGACGGAAGCCTGTGCAAAAAAGAACTCGACATCTTTGACCGGCTGGACGTGCCCGCGCAGATCGGAATGGGCCAGGCCGAGTTCCACTCGGTGGTCCAGACTCTTTGCGAGGATCTCCTCTCGGCAGCGCATTCCAGCTGGGGCGCCATGTGTCGTATTGACCCGAGGACGCTGGCCGAACTGATGGCGGAGATCGACCGGCCTGAACTGCGGCGCAAGCTCATCCGTCTGTGCGTTGCGATGGTGGAAGCGGACGGGAACGTTGCAGACAGCGAATCGATCGTGCTGGAGGCCGGGGCCGAGCATTGGGGACTGCAGCGCGAGATGCTGGAGATGCGGGGTCAGCATGGGTGACTACGCCGTTCCTTTCGCAGCGCTGGGTGCCTTGATCCTGTGATGCGCCTGCCGCGAACAGCTCGCCGAAAACAGGCGAGATGCAAAGCGCATGGGCGCTTGCGGTGTGAGCGGAGTTCTGGTGGCTGCTGCAGTGTGGCTCGCCTGAACCCACAGGCCCTTGAATACCGCCACGTCAAACCAATCAACTGAAGGAGTAAAGCCATGTCAAGAGTTCTTGTCCCGTTCGATGGATCACCCAATTCGCTGCACGGCGTGCGTCACGTCGAGAGGGAATTCATGAAGAACCGGGCGCTCGAAATCCACGTGCTCAACATACAACGGCCGTTTTCGAGTGAGGTCGCCCGTTTCACCGGCAGGCGGGACCGGATGGCGTTCCATCAAGAGCAGGCCGAAAAGGCGCTCGTGCCGGCGCGGCAGGCGCTGGACCGCTCCGGCATTCCCTACACCGTCCATACCGAAGTCGGAGACAGGGCCGTTTGCATTGCGGATGCGGCACGCCGGCTCCGATGCGATCGCATCGTGATGGGCACCGCGCGCAAGAGTTCGCTGGTTCGCTGGGTCGAGGACTCCGTCACCAACCAGGTGATCGAACGCACGACGGTGCCCGTGGAGGTGATTGCCGGGGACGCGGCCTCGGGCCTGGAGCGTGTGGGCATTCCGGCAGGCGTGGGTGCGGGACTCCTGGTTCTTGGCATGGCGGCCGACTGATGAGGCTCAGTTGGACCGAATGGCGCAAATCACGCTGCCAGGATTTCCGCGCGCGGCAGGGGCCAGCCACTTGCGACGCGGTCGCCCGGCGTTATGCCGCCCCAAACCTTCCCGGCTTCTTGCCGGCCGACCTGTAACACCACCTGACACCCCATGAAAACCAGCGCCTCAGCCACGCCCTTACGAAGAAGATCCGCCACGCATGCCACGTCCGGAGGGGACCATGAGCAATATTGAATCTTTCGCCACCGGTCCGATGTGGGCCGGCTTCATCGCTTTCGTCGTTGTCATGCTTGCCCTGGACTTGTTTGTCCTGGGCGGCAACAAGGCCCACCGTGTTTCGGTCAAGGAGGCCGGAAGCTGGGTCGTGGCCTGGATGCTGCTGGCCACGACCTTCGGCGCCTTGTTGTGGTGGTACCTGGACGGCACGGCCGGCCGCGAGATCGCCAACCGCAAGGCCCTGGAGTTCTTCACCGGCTATCTGATCGAGCAGACCCTGTCTGTGGACAACATGTTTGTGTTCGTGATGATCTTCACCTACTTCGCCGTTCCGCCGGAGTTGCAGCGCCGCGTGCTGTTGTACGGCGTGATCGGCGCGATTGTCATGCGCGCCGGGATGATCATGGCCGGCGTCTGGCTGGTGTCGGAGTTTGCCTGGGTGCTCTACGTGTTCGGCTTTTTTCTGGTGGTGACCGGGATCAAGATGCTGGTCATGGCCGATCAGAAGCCCGATCTGGAGAAGAACCCCTTGCTGCGCTGGCTGCGCGGCCACATGCGCATCACCCCGGGCTTTCATGGCGAGGCCTTCTTTGTGCGCATCAACGGCCTGCGTTATGCGACGCCCATGTTCCTGGTGCTGATGATGATCGAGGCCAGCGACCTGGTGTTTGCCGTGGACAGCATCCCGGCCATTTTTGCGGTGACCACCGATCCGTTCATCGTCTTCACCTCCAACATCTTCGCCATCATGGGACTGAGGGCGCTGTACTTTCTGTTGGCTGACATGGCCGAACGCTTTCATTTGCTCAAGTACGGCCTGGCGCTGGTGCTGGTCTTTATCGGAGGCAAGATGCTGGCGATGCCCTGGTTCCATATGCCGGTTCAGTGGTCGCTGTTGATTGTGGGCTCCATCATTCTCGTTTCCATAGTCCTCAGCCTGAAGATGACTGCCCGCCAACCTTCCAGGAGTGATTCATGACCGATGCTGCGATACATGACGCCGTTCCCGCACCAGCCCTTGAGCGGCGCGATGACATGGACCGGCTCGTTGCCACGACCTGGCACGGCGCTGGCGCCACGGGTGACAACGGCAGCGCGCGCTGGCTGGTGGCGGTTGATGGCTCGGCGTGCTCGTTGCGCGCCGTCGCGATGGTCGCGGAGCTGGCGACGCTGGAGAAAGGTGCCGGGGTTGATCTGGTGCATGTCCAGCCCTGGCTGAACAAAGAGGCCGCGGAGACCGAACTGCCGCGGCGCGGATGGGCCGCCACGGCGCAGGCGCGCCAGTTGCTGGACGCGGCGTCGGTTCCGTGGCGCGTGCATGTGGTCATGGGCGTGGGTGCGCCAGAGATCACAAGCCTGGCCGATGCCTTGGGCAGTCGCGGCATCGCCATCGGCTCCCGCGGGCTGACCGCCACCGAATCCCTGTTGCTGGGCTCGGTGGCCTACCAGGTCGTGCACTTGGCCAGGCTGCCCGTGCTGATTGTGCGGTAACAGCCGCTGGCGATGCCCTCCGTGGAACCCGTCATCCTGTTCTTCGTGCTCGGCGCGATCGCTGGCTTCGTGCGTTCGGACCTCAAGATCCCCGGCGTCCTCTATGAGGCCTTGAGCATCTTTCTCCTGCTCGCGATCGGCCTGAAGGGTGGTGTCGAGCTGGCGCGTTATCCACTGCTCGATGTCGTGCTGCCGGCCCTCGCCGTGGTGGTGGTGGGCGCCCTGATTCCGCTGGTCGCATTTCCGGTCCTGCGCGGCGTCGGCAAGCTTTCAAGCGCCGATGCGGGATCGATCGCTGCGCACTACGGATCGGTCAGTGTGGTCACCTTCGCTGTCGGCGCCAGCTACCTGGCCCGGCTGGGCGAAGCCGCCGAGGGCTACATGACCGTGTTCCTGGTGTTGCTCGAATTTCCTGCCTTGATGATTGGTGTGCTGTTGGCGCGGCGCGGCGAGCAAGCCACCCCCTGGCGTCAGGTAATACACGAGGTCTTCGCCGGCAAAAGCATCGTGTTGCTGATCGGTGGGCTGGTGATAGGCTGGGTGGCCGGGCCGGGCGGCATCGCGCCGCTCGACCGCCTGTTCTTCGACCTGTTCAAGGGACTGCTTGCTTTCTTCCTGCTGGAGATGGGGCTGGTGGTTGCCAGGCGTTTTGGCGACCTGCGGCGGGCGGGCTTTTTCCTGGTCGCATTTGCCGTCCTCATGCCGCTGGCGGCCGCAGGCCTGGGCCTGGTCACCGGCATGCTGCTCGGGCTGTCTGTGGGCGGCGTCACGCTGCTGGCCACGCTGTACGCGAGCGCCTCCTACATCGCTGCGCCGGCGGCCATGCGTATCGCCGTGCCCCAGGCCAATCCGGCGCTGTCGATCGGCGCGGCGCTCGGCATCACTTTCCCGTTCAACCTCGTGGTGGGCATTCCGCTTTACCACCGGCTTGCCCAGCACCTTCATCACGCCGGAGCCTGACGCCATGGAATTGACTACCCGCAAACTGCTCACCATCGTGACCGAGTCCGCCCTTGAGGACACGCTCGTGCACGACATCGAAAACCTCGGTGCACGTGGCTACACCATCACCGATGCACGCGGCAAGGGCGGACGCGGCATGCGCGACGCCACCTGGGCGCCGCACGCCAACATCCGCCTCGAAGTGCTCTGCGACGCCGACACGGCCCAGGCCATCTGCACCGCACTGCGCGAGCGCTACTACGACAACTACTCCATGGTGATGTACGTTGGCGAGGTCGTCGTCTTGCGCCCCGAGAAGTTCTGATTCTGGAAACAACAACTGAAAGTGCATGATGCAAATCGCCACCCAAGGCCGTCTGGCCGTGATCGCCATGCTGGATTTGGCCCTTCGCACCGATCAGAAACCGATTGCGCTGGCCACTATCGGCGCACGGCAGAAGATCTCACTGACGTATCTCGAGTCGCTATTCGCACGACTGCGTCGGCGCGGTCTGGTGCGCAGCACGCGGGGGCCAGGCGGCGGTTATGGCCTGGCCTGCAGCGCCGCTGACATTACCGTGGCCGATATCGTGTACGCCGTTGACGAATCGGAGCCTCCGTGCACCCGCGCCGCAGCCCAGCCGTCCAGCCCCGACTCTCCTGCGGGTCAGCGGATTGCCAGCGACTGGTGTGTCGATCTTGAACGCGAGATGGCGCAATTCCTGGCATCGGTTTCTCTGCACGACCTGGTGTTGCAGCAGGGCCGCCGCGGCCCTGCCCCGTAGCCTGCCTGCGTGCGGGTTGCGAACACCGGCGGCGCGATACACCAGCCCGAGGCGGCAGCGCGCAACTCCGTCGTTTAGACTGATGCCAAGGAGTACCGGCTTTGAACCTGTTTTGCATGCGTTTCCCACCTGCGGGCCGGCTTGGCCTGTGGGCACTTGCCGGCCTGCTGGCAGGCTGCGCAGCCCCGATCAAGCAGTTTCCCTTGCAGGAGCAGTTTGCATCCACCGCCACCTACTCGCGCATGTTCGACGCCACGCCCGCGCAGACCTGCGAGGCCTCGCGGCGCGCGCTACTGAGCCAGGGCTACCTCATCAACACCGCCAGAAAAGACCTGGTGGACGCCCAGAAAAGTTTCCAGCCCGAACCCGAGGCGCATCTTCAAATCGCGATTCGTGTCGTGTGCGCGCCGGAAAGCATCGATGGCAAGGTCAGCCTGGGTTTTGTCACGGCACTGCAGGACACCTACGCTTTGAAGAAGAGCAACAACTCGGCCAGCCTTGGGGTGGGGGCGATCGGATCGGTCTCGCTGCCCTTCAGCGCCAGCAACGACTCGCTGGTCAAGGTCAGCAGCCAAACCATCAGCTCCGACGCGTTTTACGACAGCTTCTTTGACCTGGTCAGGCGTTACCTGGTGATGGGCGACACCGAGTAAGGCGCGCTGGCCGTGCTCAGCCGGGCAGGGCTTCGCCCCAGTAGTGGAAGGTGAAGGGCCGCGGCCCGGGCAGGTAACGTGTGTGCAGGTCAGGCAGCACAAAGCCGGCTTCCTGCAGCAGGGCCGGGATGTCGCGCCCCAGGTGGCAGCCGCCCGCCACCTTGCCCCACAGCGGCTGCAGCCGCTCCTGCCAGCGCCGCACCGAGGCATCGGGCGCGCGGCCATGTTCGCAATACAGCAGCCGGCCACCAGGCGCCAGCACACGGCGCATTTCCTTCAGCGCGGCCAGCGGGTCGGGGATGGTGCACAGGGTGTAGGTCATCAGCACCGTGTCCACACTCGCGTCGGGCAGGGGAATTTTTTCGGCCGACAGCGCCAGCAGCTCCACGTCCAGTCCGGCCTGTGCGATGCGCTCGCGTGCCAGCGGGTGCAGCTCCAGCGCCGGGTCCAGCGCGATGATGCTGCTGACGCGGGCCTTGTCGTAATAAGGCATGTTCAGTCCCGTGCCTACGCCCACCTCCAGCACACGGCCGCGCGCCAGCGGCACCACCAGCTGGCGCTGGCGGCCCAGCATCGGCAGGCCGCAGGCAAAGTCCAGCGCGCGCGGCAGGATGTGGCGGTCGTACCAGGACGCGCCGGCCGCTGGCTGTACCGTCTCGTCTTCAGGCATCGTCATGGTCCGTCTCCGGTTTCAGTTCACGCCAGCTTCCCGGCGCCAGGCCGTCCAGGGTGTAGGGCCCGATCGCGGCGCGGATCAGGCGCAGTGTCGGATAACCCGTGGCCGCGGTCATGCGCCGCACCTGGCGGTTGCGGCCTTCGCGAATCACCAGCTCGATCCAGGCGGTGGGAATGGCTTGCCGCGTGCGTATCGGCGGCTCGCGTTCCCACACCTCGGGCGGCGGCGCCAAGAGGCGGGCTTTGGCCGGCAGTGTGAGGCCGTCCTTGAGCTGCACGCCTGCACGCAGCGCCTTCAGCGCGGCCTCGTCGGGCACCCCTTCGACCTGCACCCAGTAGGTTTTTTCCATCTTGAAGCGCGGGTCGCTGATGCGGGCCTGCAGCCGGCCGTTGTCGGTCAGCAGCAGCAGGCCTTCGCTGTCGGCATCGAGCCGGCCGGCCACGTACACGTCCGGGATCGCAATGAAGTCCTTGAGCCCGCGCCAGCGCCCCTCCGGCGTGAACTGGCTCAGCACGCCATAAGGCTTGTTGAAAAGGATCAGGCGGGCAGGGCTGTCGTTCACTTGGCCCGCAGTCCCTGCACCAGCGCGCCCAGCGTTATGCCGGCCAGCGCCCACAGCAGGTCCCAGTTGCCCGCGCCCAGGCCCGCAATGGCCGGGCCGGGGCACACGCCGCACAGGCCCCAACCCACGCCGAACAGCGCCGCGCCCACTGCGGTGTCGCGGTTCCAGGCGCTGGGGTGGGTGTGAAAGTGGTCACCCAGCAGCGGCCGGGCCAGCAGCCGGGGCGCCAGCTTGTAAACCAGCGCCACCACCACGACGGCGCCGCCCATCACCAGCATCAGCCCGAAGTCTTCGAAGCGCAGAAAGCTCAGCACCACCTCGGGCCGGATCATGGTCGAGTACGACAGACCGAAGCCAAACAGGGCGCCCGCTGCCAGCGTGGCCAGGCCGCGTGTCGCGGCGCTCATGCCAGCCACCTCGCCGCCAGGTTGGCCGTCAGGAAGGCGGTCGCCATGAAGGTCAGCACCGCCATCAGCGAGGGCAGCTGCAGCGAACCCAGCCCGCAGATGCCGTGGCCCGAGGTGCAGCCGTTGCCCAGCCGCGCGCCGTAACCCACGAAAAAGCCGCCCACCAGCAATTGCCACACCGGCACCGCCGTGGCCTCCGGCTTGCCGCCGGCAAAGCCCAGCCACCACACCAGCGCGCCGAGAATCAGCCCGGCCGCATACACCAGCCGCCAGCTGCGCGACTCGACAAAACGTGCCTGCTGGAAAAACGGCCGGCGCAACACGAAGGACCAGGTGCTGGAGAACACCGTGCTCATGCCGCCGATGCGGCCCGTCAGCACGAACAGCAGCGCCGTGCCCAAGCCAATGATGAGACCGCCCAGCAGGTAGTGCTGCCAGCCGAGGGGGAAGAGGGAAAGTGAAAGATTCATGGGAAAGAATTATCCGTGAGCGCGGGTTTTCTCGCTGCTGAATGCTGCCATGCGGGGTTCGCCATCGGTGCCTCCGGCCTCAGCACCCCAGCTGCTCCGCCAGGGCCAGCAGGTCTTTCGCGTGCCAGGTGTTGGCGGGGTCGGGCGACACGTCTTTGGGTTGTGCCGCGCCAAACTCGGCCGGCCGCTCGATGTAGGCGGTCTGCAGGCCGCAGGCGCGGGCGGCGGCCAGGTCGTCCTGGTGGCCGGCCACCAGCATCACGTCGGCAGGGGCCAGGTCAAACACCCTGGCCACGCCCAGGTAGGTGGCCGGGTCGGGCTTGTAGGCGCGAAAGACTTCGGCCGACAGGATGCAGTCCCACGGCAGGCCCGCGCGTTTGGCCATGTTGGTGAGCAGGCCGATGTTGCCGTTGGACAGCGTGCAGATCGTGAAGCGCGACTTGAGCCGCGTCAGCCCCGCCACCACATCAGGCCACGGGTCCAGCCGGTGCCAGGCCTTGTTCAGGTGCTGCTTTTGCGCCTCGGTCAAATCGGCCAGGCCGAACTGGCCGAGGATGCTGTCGAGGATCAGCCGGTGCAGGTCGTCAATCAGCGTCCAGCCCAGCTCACCCGACATCACGCGGCGCATGGCCGGCTGGTAACCGGCGCGCCAGGCCAGCGCAAACGCATGGCCGTCCATATCCGGGCGCAGGGCCTGCACTTCGCGCGCGATGCCGCTGTGCCAGTCCACCACGGTGCCAAAAACATCAAAAGCCAGAACCTGGGGGAGCGCCTGGGAGCGAGGAGGTGGGGGCGGTGTGCTCATCTGCGCATTATCCGCACGCGGGGTGCCGGTGATGCGGTTTTGAATCATGCAGCCAATTGGTTGCATGTTTTGTCAAACTGGTTCAGAATATAAACGCAACAATATGGTTGCCTATTTATCTGCAAGGAGCTTTTTCATGAACCACTACCACCGCCAGCTTCTGCTGGCCGCTTCACCCGCTGCCGTTTACCAGGCCGTGGCCACGCAGCACGGCCTGCGCAGCTGGTGGACGCAGAGCTGCGACGTCGCCACCACCGTGGGCGGCAAAGCCACCTTCCGTTTTGGCGAACACCACAAGGTCATGCAGATCAACAGCCTGGAGCCCGGGCGTGAAGTGCGCTGGCATTGTGTGGAGGCCCTGATCAACGTTGATGCCTTCAAGCGCAAAGACGAATGGGTGGGCACCGACATCGTTTTCCGGCTCACGCCACAGCCCGGCGGCAAAACCCTACTGGACTTTGAACATATCGGCCTCACGCCGGACTTCGAATGTTTTGCGGTCTGCGAACGGGGCTGGAACCAGTACCTTGGCAGCCTGCAAAGCCTGGTCGAGACCGGGCAGGGTGCGCCTTTCATTCCGGAAGTAACGAGCTGCTCGGCCTGAACACAACCCCAGCAGACCCCGCTAACATTCACCGACAGGAGTTCACTCATGACCACCGACAGCAGCACCGACCGCGTCGAACGCAGCATTCACATCAAGGCCCCGCGCAACAAGGTGTGGCATTCACTCACCAACGCCGAGGAATACGGCAAATGGTTTGGCGCCAAACTCACCGGCAAACGTTTTGAGCCCGGCCAGCGTGTGCAGGGGCCCATCACCATCCAGGGTTATGAACATGTGGTGTTCGACGTGGTGATCGACCGCGTCGAGCCCGAAACCCTGATGAGTTACCGCTGGCACCCCCATGCGGTCGACGCGGGGGTGGACTATTCGAAGGAAGAGCGCACGCTGGTGACCTTCACCCTGAAAGACGCAGCCGACGGCACGCTGCTGACGGTGACCGAAACCGGCTTTGACAAGGTGCCGCCCGCGCGCCGCATGGAAGCCTTCCGCGGCGTCAGCAACGGCTGGCCGCATCAGCTCGACAACATTGCCCGCCATGTCACCCGCCAAACCACGCGCTGACAAGGCCGCAGCGCCGGCGCCCGACATGGCGCCGGTGTTTTTTGCGCTGGGCGACAAGACACGCCTGCAGCTGATTGCCGCGCTGTGTGTGGGCGGTGTGTTTTCCATCGCGCAGCTCACGGCCAACACCGCACTGACGCGCCAGGCGGTCACCAAACACCTGCAGGTGCTGGCCGATGCCGGGCTGGTGAAAGACCTGAAGATTGGCCGCGAACGGCTGTGGCAGTTCGAGCCGCAGCAGCTGGACGAAGCGCGTCGCACGCTGGAGCTGATTGCCCGCCAGTGGGACCAGGCGCTGGGCCGCTTCAAGCTGGCGATGGAGAAGGACGGGAAGGACTGACGCCCAGGAAGGCGGCTGCTTTCCCGGGCGTCAAATGCTATATCTTTGATAGCTGGTGGCGCCCGACCCTCAAGGGCTGGCGCCACTTTTCTTTACTAAAACCGTATCAGGCGGCTTTGGCAGCGCGCCGCTGGCTGAAGGCCGAGCTGCGTTTGGGCTTGACGGTGGTGGCGTCGTCACCGGCGATCTTGCCGGCCAGGTCGGCGGTTTTCTGCTCGATCTGCGCGGCCAGCTTGCTCAGCGCCAGGGCGCCGGGTGCGGTGGCTGTGGCAAGGGTCGTCAGCGTGTTCACGCCGGTTTTTTCTTCAAACAGCGCGGCGTTGGCGGCGGCGCGCTCGACGCCGGTTTCGGCCAGCTTCACCAGCTGGCTCACCACCTGCTGCGCGCCGTCGGAGCTCAGGGTCAGGCCCTTGCTGTAGAGCGCGCTGAAGGCCAGCTGGGCGGCGGTGGCGTTTTTGGCGACTTCAGCGCTCAGCTCCGAGCGCGACTCTTTCAGCGCGCGGTTCCAGCGCTGCTCCAGCTCGCTGACCACACGCTCGCCGCCGGCGCGGTAGGCATCGATCACGTTTTTGGCGGTGTTGCCGTAAGACTCGATCAAGTCGGCAGCAACGGTAGACAGGTTTTTGGCGCTCATGGTGTTTCCTTGGAAAGTGGTTCAACAATGGCCCAATCATGCGGGTTTCCCCTAGTGTTCGCGACCTAATGGGCTAGGGGCGGGCATCCAGAACCCGCAGCGACTGGCTCCAGGAGGGGAACTTGCTACGCTTTCAGGAGCAGCCAGCGCACGCAGCTATTGGGCTGGAGGCCAATTTGGCATGTAAATACCGAGGGCTGAACGCAAGCCGGCATCGCCGGCGGCGCCACGCCTCAGGCGGCCAGAAACAGCGCCGGATCCACCATGGTGCGGTTCAGCATCACGCCCCAGTGCAGGTGCGGCCCGGTCACGCGACCGGTCGCGCCCACCGCGCCCACACGTTCGCCGGTTTTCAGCACATCGCCCAACTGCACGTCGATGGCGCTCAGGTGGCAGACCATGCTCAGCAGGCCGCCGCCGTGGTCCAGCCAGACCGTGTTGCCGTTGAAAAAGTAGTCGCCGGTGTCAATTACCCGGCCCGGCAGCGGCGCCAGCACGGGTGTGCCGGTGCCGGCCGCGATGTCCATGCCGCTGTGCGGGCTGCGCGCCTGCCCGTTGAACACGCGCCGCAGCCCGAACGAGCTGGAGCGCCGCCCCGGCGTGGGCACCTGCATGCGCAGGGCCTGCGGCAAGGGCTGGCTGAAGGTGGCCATCACCACCGCCTGGTGCGCACGCTCACGCTCATAACGCGCCAGGTCTTCCGGCGACAGGTCCACCGTGCGCGGCGAAACCTTGAGCTGCTGCTCGCTGTAGCGCTTGGGCGCCACCGTGTAGTTCACCTGCCGCTGGCCGCCTTCTGGCGCCTGCACGGCAATGCTCGCCTCGCCGGGCGCGGCCGCCAGCGGTATTCCCACCAGCGCCGTCCACTCGATCACGTCGCCCACCACCAGCAAGGGGATGTCGCCATCGGCGTGCAGCAGATGCGCTTTCGGCCGCGCCGCCGCCGGGCCCAGCGACAGCCGGGCAACACCGCCGGGCACCGCCAGCGCGCGCGGCCAGACGCCGGAGGAGGACGGCGACGGCGAAGCTGGCGCGGCGGCGAGGCGCGCGGCCGGCCAGGCCAGCAGCCCCATGCCGGCCAGCAGGGCGCAGCGCCGGTTAAAAAGCGCGTGGGAAGGCGCGGGGGCGGGGTGAATAGGGCGGGTGGGCACGATGCGGAGGGGGGCTTGCTGATTTATTCCTTTATCCAGGTGATCTTGCCGTCTTCCACATAGTCGTCAAACTGGGTGATGGGAATGGCCGTCAGGCCGGCGATGCCCGGCGCATCTTCCCAGCTCAGGGTGGCGCTGTCGAAAGACAGCGCCACTTCCACGCGCACCTTCGGAATCGTGATGGGCGCACCGTCACCCGGTGTGTAAGTCACGTCACCGGTAATCATGGCGAACTGGGGCATGGCAATCTCCTGGATGGATGGGTTGAACGGTCGCGAGTGAGACCGCAGAAAACATATTACGCGCGCAGACGCGCCTTGTGTGTCGGCGAAAGACGCGACTTGCGGGGGCCGTCCTGCAGCGCCCGTCGGCTGCACTGCGATAGCATCGTCCCATGAGTACCCAATACGAGAGCCTTCACCCCGCCGCGCTTTACCCCGACGCCTTCCATGTGGCAGCCCCTGCCTCACCGGTGGGGCGCAAGGTGTGGCCGCGCCAACCGGGTGTGTTCATCCGGGCGGCCCTGGCCGCAGGGGCGCCGGAAAGCGAAGAGATCGAGGAGGTTGAAGAGGTCGCAGACGCTGACAAGCCCGCGCGTGAGGCGCCGGTGCGTGAACTGGTGGCCGGGCAGTTTGGCCTGGTGCCGCGCTGGGTCAAGTCGGCGTCCGACGCCAAGCTGCGTTCGACCAAACTGGTCAACGCCCGCTCGGAAACCGTGACCACCTCCAACAACTTCCGCGACGCCTGGCTGGCCGGGCAGCGCTGCATCGTGCCCATGATGGCCTTCATCGAAGACGACTGGCGCAGCGGCAAGGCCGTGCCCACCCGCATCGCCCGGGTGGACGGCAAACCCATGGGAGTGGCGGGCCTGTGGGAAAGCTGGACGGGGGCAGACGGCGAAGTCATCGTCAGCTACACCCTGCTCACCGTCAACGCCAACAGCCACGCCCTGATGAGCCGCTACCAGCAGCCCGGCAACGAAAAACGCATGGTGGCGATATTGAACGAGGGCGCGGCCGATGCCTGGCTCAGCGCCCGGCCCGAGAAGGCCCGGGAGTTCATGCGGGCTTATCCGGCAAACTGGCTGACCGCCAACCCGGTTGAGAAATAACCGACTTTCCTGCGAACGGCACGCCAGTCGTGCCGGGGTGGGGCGTTGCGGGCGCCCCCAGATGCAGCGAAGCGCTTAAAACGTTTCCCAGTTCCCATCGACGGTAGCGAGTGCACCCGCATGGCTCAACTGGCGCTGCACGGGGGCAGCTACTGCCTGTCTGGCGCGGGGCGGTTGCCTGGGTGTCTCACGCGGGTGGTTGTGGCTTGTGTGCCGCGCCGAATCGCCTTGCCCGGCTTGTTGTTGCTGCCGGTTCAGTTTGAAGGCGCTCACCACCTGACTGAGCCCGCTGGCCTGCTCCTGCAGCGAGGATGCTGCGGCAGCGGCCTCTTCCACCAGGGCTGCGTTTTGCTGCGTCACCTGGTCCATCTGCGTGATCGCCTGGTTGATCTGCTCGATGCCCTGGGTCTGCTCCTGGCTGGCTGCCGTGATCTCGGCCATGATATCGGTCACGCGTTTGACGCTGTCGACGATCTCGTCCATGGTCTTGCCGGCCTCGGCCACCTGTTTGCTGCCTTCTTCGACCTTGTCGACGGAGTCGCCTATCAGGGTCTTGATCTCTTTGGCCGCTGCCGCACTTCTCTGCGCCAGGTTTCTGACTTCAGCAGCCACCACCGCAAAGCCTCTGCCCTGTTCCCCGGCCCGGGCCGCTTCAACCGCAGCGTTCAGGGCCAGGATGTTGGTCTGGAAGGCAATCCCGTCGATCACGCCGATGATGTCGACGATCTTTCGGGAGGAGGCGTTGATGGCGCCCATGGTGCCCACCACTTCGGCGACCACGCTGCCGCCCTTGACGGCCACGCTGGAGGCGGTCACCGCCAGCTGGTTGGCCTGGCGGGCGTTGTCGGCGTTCTGTTTGACGGTAGACGTCAGCTCTTCCATCGACGCTGCGGTCTCTTCCAGGGAGCTGGCCTGCTCTTCGGTGCGGGACGACAGGTCGTGGTTGCCGGCGGCAATCTGGCTCGATGCGGTCGCTATCGTGTCGGTGCCGCTGCGCACTTCGCCCACCACCCTGGCCAGGCTGCTGCACATCTGTTTCATGGCAAACAACAGGCTGGTTTCATCGCCTGCGCGGGTCTGCACATCCATCGTCAGGTCGCCGGCAGCGATGCCGCTTGCAATAGCCACCGCGTAGTCGGGCTCACCACCGAGTTGCTTCATCACGTCGCGGGTCAGCCAGAAGGTGATGCCGACACCCAGCAGAATGGCCACGCCCGCCATGACCACGCTGATCAGCAGCATCTGCTTCGTGAATTTATTCAGCTCTGCCTCGGTGTTTTTGGCTGCCTCGTTTTTTGCCTTGATGAATTCCTGCAGACGCGCACGCATGTCCCGCCAGACCGGTGTTTCTGTCGTGTTCAGCAGGCTCCTGGCGGCGTTGGAGTCGCTCTGGGCAAGCCCGGCAATCTGCTTCTGGAGTAGCGCCTGCTTTTCTCGCAGTTCGCCGATCTTCTGCAGGATGCTCAAGGTGTTCCCGTCCCCTTTTGAAAGGGAAATGGCTGCTTGGTACGAGGTTTTGAATTCGTCGCTGGCAGCGTCCAGGTTTTCCTGGGCCTTTTTATTCGCAGGGTCGAGCACGATATTGCGCAAGGCCTGCCCCATCTGCAAGCCTTGGGCATACAGATTGCTCCCGGCCTGAAGCAAGGCCTGATCCTGCTGGAGGAAGTTCTCGAACTGGCTTTTCGCGTTCTGCATGCCCACCAGCGCCACACCAATGGCCAAGGTGAAACAGGCGCAGACCAGCGCCATCACGGAAATCATCTTGGTACGGAGTTTCATGGTGCACTTCCCTTTTTTTAATTTCACAGAAAGAGCTGTGGCGGTTCGGCGGCGGTCGATGCCATTTAAATAGCTTCAATCCATACAGGCGGGATACGCAGGACTTCACGCGCTTCCCATTCACTGGCACCCGTGGCTGGGCGCAGGAACCAGCCGCCGCGCAGGCAGCCTTGCCGGTACTCTCTTTGAATAACGGCAAGTTGCACCAAAAACTTGAGGTCCAGCCTATGAGGGCTGATTTGTGGGAAGGCTGGGCGGAGGGCGACGTGATCATCAGCCATGCCCGGCTCACGGTGAACGCCAACAGCCACGCGCCGATGAGCCGCTACCAGTAGTCTGGCAACGAAAAACGCATGATGGCGATATTGAACGAGGGCGCGGCCGATGCCTGGCTCAGCGCCCGGCCCGAGAAGGCCCGGGAGTTCATGCGGGCTTATCCGGCCAACTGGCTGACGGCTAATCCGGTTGAGAAAAAAGGCTGACAAGGGTTGGGATCGCCACCGGGGGATTGTGTGACCCGCTGCGTCATAGCCAATCCAGCGCGGGTCGACGCGTTACCTCAAAAAGCAACGAGGTAGATCGAGATTTAATTGAAATCTGACCCCGAATTCCATACAGCGAGAAATCATCAGCGGTCAAAGACAGTGGTCGAAATGCAAAACCGAATCGAGCTTCTGGGGCAAGCGCTATTTTTTGAGTTCTTTTAGTACTTGAATGATCACATGCATGTGAAGACCAACGTTCTTTCTAAGCCGCCGTTCTGTGGCGACCCGTTGATTCTTGTGCACTAGACCTACCCGATCGGGGTTGACCTGAGTAAGCGCCTTTTGAATTTGAGAGTCCAATGCGTTTAAAGGTCGCGCTCGACCTAATTCCGTAGCGAGCTGGCCTAGGGTTAGTTTCTCAATACGCTCGTCGGAGGGGTTTCTGATTTGCCCAGCTGCGTCATAAACAGATAGTCGACCGTCATTTATGGCTTTTTTGAAATATGGGCGGGCAAGCTGCTCAAAGCCCTTACAAGCCTCTTCAAAACAATCACGCCATCTGCCACCTGAAAAATGCTCATATGCAGGTCCAACCACTTTCTGCACTGCTCTTGGCAAACTTTTCAGATCTGGCAAAGCTACCTTTATATTCTGATCAACGGGATCTGAAAATTTTGCCAGCTTACCGTCAGCGCTAATGTATATCCCGATGCCCAATTCTTTAATCTTGAGTTGATGCTTAGGTAAATGCTTTGCGGCTGCATCGCCAGAGATACAAATTGCCACTCGAAAATCGGTAGTTAATGATTTCGCAAGTGATACCCAGTTTTGAAGTTGTTGTATGTCAACACGTCCGGAAACAAGAATGACTAACTGGGTATGGTGACTTTTACAGACCAGAGTCGGTCTTGTGGGGTAGTGAATCTCATAAGGCTCTAGCTTTATCGAGTAGCCAAGTTGGTGGAAGTAGTCATATGCCACTTCTGCATGTTCTACCAGTTCGGTAGGAACTGTATTGAATTTTGCTTTAGGCATGACGCGAGATCGCGCGCGCAAGACGCCGAAGCACATCAACGGTCTTAGGCGAAAGGTCGACTTCTCGCGCTGTAAGTTCCTCGAGTTTGAGCATCAATCGGCTCGCTAATTGGTCTACGCCGTGCTCTAAATCAGATTGTTCGACCGTTTCCTCGTATACGTTTTGTATGGTGTATTCGGGCTTGGTTTGAAGCTTGAGAACGGATTTTCTGGCTGTAGCTATAGAAACCTCTTCTCGCTCGACTGCTCGTGCAAGGTTCGCTAGTTTTCGGGGGGCCACCGTATTGTCAATAATCTTGGAGCGGAATTTTTGAATGATCGCTTGCCGCAAAGGTTCGGCTTCACTCTCACTAATAATTTTCCGCTTCTGCAGTGCTTCAACTCCAGCAGTAGTTTCAATTACATGATCGACTGTGAGTGCCTGCTGCGATCTTGGTTTTTCGAGCTCGGCAAGTAGTTCTTCTCGATAATGTATGGGGAGAGATAGTAGTTTTTTTAGGCGCCTTACTTCTCCACGAGGCAAGGACGCTATTCCTGATATTTCAGTTTCAGTTGGTATGTGGCCATGTCGTTTTACAAACTCTTTTTCTAGTTGCTCCAACTTAAGTGCGGTTGGTAGAGGATCCCAATCTCGTCGAGCGTTGTGAATCGCAAACATCATCATGAGATTCGTCATGCGGTCCGGCTTCGGCTGCACAATGACTGGAACAGCCGTTAATCCCAGCCGCAAAGAGCATCGCCACCGCCGCTCCCCGTCTAGAATTTTGTACTTCCGCCCTTCCTGATATACCGTCAGAGGCACCAGAATGCCCTGTTTGCTAATGCTTTGAGATAGCGTTTCTAGCTCATCTTCATGGAAGATAAGCCTCGGATTTTCCGGGTTGGGCTCTATTAGTGATGTGCTGATCAATGCTACAACTTCACTCATTTTTTAACTCCACCCAAATCAATGTTCGTGAATAGAAGTTCGTCTGCTTTTCGACGATGCTTGGCAAACCCGGCGATATTTCGCTGGCATTGGACGCTACGTTGTGACCAATCAGAAAAATACTCCAGAGCTTCGTCGCAATGCGCGTACGAAAGAACAAAATTTGCACCTCTCGCCTCAATGAGTTTCAGAATCTCCCTTAGGCGTTCTAGATCATTCAGACCAAAAGTAGTTGCGTTGTACTGGGTGAACACCTTCTTGTTTTGTACGGCATATGGCGGATCCAGGTATACAAAATCCCCTGCTTCCACTTCTTCGCTGACCAGCTTTTCGAAATCACGGCTTCTAGTAGATGCTTTTCTCAGTTGCGTAACGCAACTATCTACCTCTTCCCATTTGGGAAACTGTCCTGCATAACTTTTTGCAAAGGGAACATTGAATTTACCTGCAGCATTGGTTCGGTAGATTCCATTAAAACAAAACCGATTGAGGTAGTAGAAACTCGCGCACTTCCGCACGCTATCAGTTTCTTCGCTGTAGGTGCTACGAAGTCCGTAATAGGTTTCTGCATCAATTTTGAAGCTCGATGCCATTTCATAAATTAGTTCTGGCGTCCGCTTCATGCCTCGATAAAAACTGATCAGTTCACTATTCACATCGTTTATCAGTGCGCGCTTAGGATTTATCTCAAAAAAGAGAGCTGCTGAACCAGCAAATGGCTCAACATAGCGTTTTGGCGTCGCAGCAATCCAATACTCCGAAAGTTGAGCTACTAGCTGGCGCTTGCTACCAGCCCATCGAAGTAAAGGTCTCATTTTTTTTCAATAGTCTGAAAGAGATGGATCGAGTGGCGAAGTCCCCTCATTTGGCCCATGAGTCTTTCATTCCCGTCGCCCGATTGAACACGGCTTTACCTGCAGCGTGATCCACCAAATCTGTGACAAAGTACCCATGCCGCTCAAACTGGAAACGCTGGCCGGCTTCAACGCTCGCCAGTGAAGGCTCCACATAAGCCGTCACCACGCTCAGGCTGTCGGGGTTCAGGTTTTCCAGAAAGTCCTTGCCGTCCGCCTCGGGGTGGGCCTGGGTGAACAGGCGGTCGTACAGCCGCACTTCGGCCTGCACGGCGTCGTTCACGCCGACCCAGGTGATCACGCCCTTGACCTTGACGCTGTCGGAGCCGGGGGTGCCGCTTTTGGTGTCGGGGAGCAGTTTGGCCAACACTTCGGTGATGTTGCCTGCCGCGTCTTTGGTGGCGCCCACACATTCGATGACGTGGCCGTATTTCAGGCGCACCTTGCTGGCCGCAATCGCCTGGCCGCTGGTATTGGTGTGTGCGGGGAAGAGGCGGAAGAAACCTTTGGGCGGCGTTTCTTCGTAGTCGGTGCGTTCAATCCACACTTCCTTGCCGATCCTGAACTCGCGCGTACCCATGTCGGGGTGGTGCGGGTGCACCGGGGCGCTGCAGTCGTCCAATTTACCGGCGCCCATGACCTCGTCCCAGTTGGTCAGCACCAGCTTGACCGGGTCGAGCACGGCCATGGCGCGCGGAGCGGTCGGGTCCAGCGTGTCGCGCAGGCAGCCTTCGAGCGTGCTGTAGTCAATCCAGCTGTCGCTTTTGGTCACGCCTATGCGTTCGGCAAATAATTGAATCGCTTCGGGCGTGTAGCCGCGCCGGCGCAGACCGACTATTGTTGGCATGCGCGGGTCGTCCCAGCCGCTCACGCGTTTTTCGTTGACGAGTTGGGCGAGCTTGCGTTTGCTGGTCAGCACATAGGTCAGGTTGAGCCGGGCAAACTCGTGCTGGTGCGGCAGCAGGAAGAGGTTGGGGCGTTCGCCGTCGAGTGCGTGTTCGAGCAGCGGCGTGAACTGGGCGAGCTCTTTTTTGAGCAGCGCAAAAAACGCGGGCAGGTCATGCAACACGGCGTCGGGGTTGTGCTCCCAGCGCACGAACATGGCGCGCATCTGCGCCTCGGGCTCGCTGGCAAACAGCTTGTCGGCGTGGTTGTGGCAGTGCAGGGCAAATTCCTTGCCGGCCTCTAGGCCCTGGCCTTCGATTTTTTCAACCAGCTCGCGCGCATGTGCAAACTGTGGCGCGCGCAGGATGGGAACGATGCGCTCCAGCGTCCAGTCGTAAAACGGGCGCTGGTCTTCAAACTCCAGCGTGCAGATGCTGTGGGTGATGTTCTCCAGCGCGTCCTCGATCGGGTGCGCAAATGAGTACATCGGGTAAATGCACCACTGGTCGCCGGTGGCGTGGTGCGTGGCGCGGCGTATGCGGTAAATCGCCGGGTCGCGCATGTTGATGTTGGGGCTGGCCATGTCGATCTTGGCGCGCAGCACGGCGGCGCCGTCGGCGAGCTTGCCGCCCTTCATTTCGCGAAAACGCGCCAGGTTTTCGGCCGGCGTGCGTTTGCGGAAAGGGCTGTCCACCCCGGGCTTGACGAAATCACCGCGGTTGGCGCGCATGTCGTCGGCGCTTTGTTCGTCCACATAGGCGTGGCCGGTCTCGATCAGGTATTCCGCGGCGCGGTACATGAAGTCGAAGTAGTCGCTGGCCTGGAACAGGTGGGCGGTGGCAACGCCGTTGACCGGGGCGTTCCAGTCAAAACCCAGCCATTTCACCGCGTCAATGATGCTGTTGACGTATTCGGTGTCTTCTTTTTCGGGGTTGGTGTCGTCAAAACGCAGGTGGCACACGCCGCCGTAGTCGCGTGCCAGGCCGAAGTTCAGACAGATGCTTTTGGCATGGCCCACATGCAGGTAGCCGTTGGGCTCGGGCGGAAAGCGGGTGCGGATGCGTGCGGTGTCAGGCTGGCCGGCGGCGTGGTGGGTGGCGTCGCCGGGGCTGCCGCCCCATTTGCGGCCGGAATAGGTGCCGGCGGCCAGGTCATGCTCGATGATCTGGCGCAGGAAATTGCTGGGTTTGTGGGTTTCTTTGTCTGCAGGGGCGTTCATGAGCTTGATTCTAGGGCGTTGCCACTGCGGGGCGTTACTTTTGGCTACGCTCTTCACTGTGCGTGCGGTAGCCGGTTACCCGGCTGGCGCGTTTAATACCTACATGGGCTTTTTCTGCCCAGTACAAGGAGAAAGCAATGCTAAAGACAACCATTCAAGCCGCATCGTCCCGCAAGCCGATGCTGATGGCCGGCGCCGCTGCCGCCCTGGCCATCGCGGCGATGGGGTTTGCCGGCGGCGCCCATGCCCGCAGCGATGTGCAGTTT
Source organism: Pseudomonadota bacterium (assembly GCA_040389085.1). Classification (GTDB taxonomy): domain Bacteria; phylum Pseudomonadota; class Gammaproteobacteria; order Burkholderiales; family Burkholderiaceae_C; genus Polaromonas. The sequence goes on along the minus strand of JAZKAP010000002.1, from coordinate 335,541 downwards.
TCCGTCGGTGTGGTGCTTCCGGGCGCGCAGATCGGCGTGACCAATGCCTACCCGGTGTATGCGCAGCCGGTTTACATGCAGCCCCAGCCCGTTTATGTGCAACCGCGTCCTGTGTATGTGCAGCCTGCGCCGGTGTACATGCAGCCGGCGCCGGTGTATTACCAGCCGCGCCCGGTCTACGTGCAGCCCGCCCCGGTGTACTACGGCCGCCCCCATGGCTGGAACAAGCGGCATGGCCATCATGGCCGTGGCGACGATGACCGCCGCGGTGGTTATCGCCAGGGTGGCTACTACGTGCAAAACCAGGGTTATTACGGCCGCTGAACCCGCCGCTAGCCACCATCAAAAAAGCCCGCAGGCTCAGGTCTGCGGGCTTTTTTGTGGGCGCTGTGGCCCCGTACTGGAGGCGGCGCTTCAGGACCCCTTGGCGCGCCAGAAAATGTAGTCCGCCTCGTAAGGCACGGTTTTGCGCATGCCCAGCTGCGCCGAGGTGCAAGGGGTGCTCGATATCCAGCCGCCCACGGTGCGCAGGCGCTGCACATAAGTGATGTTGTGCAATACCCCGGGTACGCTGGAAGACTGGGCGTTGTAACGCTGCAGGGGCAGGTTGTTGCTGCCGTTGGGCACCTCGGAAAATTCGCGGGCCATGACGCTGGAGCCGTCACGATGGACCCAGCTGGCGCGCGCCCCGGGCTTGTGCATGATGGCGCCGCCGTAGGTGTCGGTCAGGTCCACAGTGGGGTTTCTCATCAGCCACTCGTATTCATACGGTGCGCGTTTGACGGCCTGGCATTCGTACAGCAGCCGGCCGTTGCTGGTGGCTTCCAGCACGGCCTGGTAACCCTCGGGCACCCGGACGGCCTCGGGCAGGTCTTGCTGGGTGTTGTAGGGCTGGAGCGGGCGGTAGCTGCAGGCGCCCAGCAAGGCAGCGCTGCCGATGAGCACAAGCAGGCTGCGCGACAGGCGGCCGAAGGGGGAATTGCTGCGGGAGGGTGTTTTCACAAAGGTTCCGGAGTGTGAGCTTCCCCTAGTACACCCCATGATCATGGGAGGTTCTGTACGGGAAAACCCCTGCGTTTTGGCGTGATCTGTCCAATCCGCGACCGGCGCCAGAGGCTTTTCAGCCCAGCGTGGTGCAGGAAATGTCATACGCGGCCAGTGTTTTGAGCTTGGAACCTTGGCTGGTGCTGCCACTGTTGCAGCTTTTCAGGGGCTTGCTGAAGCCGCCTGGTTTGGCCTGCAGGCTGTAGCTGACGCGACTGAAGCCGGATGTATCGGGGGTGGGGCGCGTGGCCACGACGGCGCTGCGGCTGTTTTCGTTAGCCTGGAGGGTTTGCGGAGCCGGCGTCAGTTCCCATGCCTGGGTGCCGTCGGCGCGGGCCACGCGCTGATACAGCAGGTGGTCGTCGCCCGCCGGTGACAGGGCTTGCGCGGCGGCTGGCAGGGGAGCGAGCACCACCGGCTGGTCATAAGCGCCGTACGTGCGGGGGGCCGAGGCCGGGCCTGAAAAAGCCGCCATCATGGCCGCCGTGCCGGTGACCACCAGCAAGGTCAGGCCGATGGCCAGGCTGATCGCGCGAAACATATGGTGTGTGTTTCTCATTTCAGGTTACTCCTTGCACTCATCAGACCGCAGGTCCGCGTTGGATGCTGTAGGAAGCCGCCCTTTGCGTGAGACAGCGCACAGCGCGGCGTGGACCAACGGTCTCCCATGAATCGAGGCTTTCCGGGCTGGCTGGTGGAGATGCGTCTCATGGGAGGTCTGGTTCATTATTGGGTGGGGCTGATGACCAGTTTCGGCTGCAACAGGTGTAAGCGTCTGTAGGACGCTGCGCCCGGGCCCTGCGGGCAAAAAACGCGATTTGCCGCATGCACCAAAAAAGCCTGCAGGCCACCGCACGCGCGATGACCTGCAGGCTGTCAAAGCCGGCCCCCGCCAGACGCGGAAACCGGCCGCTCACCATTTCGGCTAACTTCCCAAAAAAACGGCAAGCGCGGGGCTTACATGGCCTTGTAGAAGATGTAGTCGGCCTGGTACTTGACGATCTGCTGGGCGCCCAGGTTGCCGGCGGCGCACGGGGTGGCCGGTGCAACGCCGCCCACGGTGGCCACGCGCTGGATGTAGGTGACGCCCTGCATGGCGCCGCTGCCCATGGCGGGGTTGCCCTTGACGAGCTGTAGCGGGATGCTGCCGGCCATGTTGGGCGCGACGGCGAGTTGCGTGGCGGTCAGTTTGGAGCCGTCCATGGCCTCCCAGGTGGCGGGTGGGCCGTAGTACTTGCCGACCTGCTTGCCGCTGCGGTCCATCAGCTTGGCGTCGGGGCCGACAAACACCCACTCAAACTGGCCGGCCATGTCTTTTTTGGCGCTGCACTGGTAGGTGATGTCGCCCATGCCCACGGTTTCGAGGGCCACCCGGTTGCCGGCGGGCACCTGGACGGCGGCGGGCAGGCTGGCCTGCGAGTAGGTCGGCATCATAGTGTTCATGCTGCCGCAGGCGGCAACAAGGGAGACGGCGGCAGCGGCGATGGCGGTACGGATCATCATGAGGGGCACTCCTGGTAGTGAGCTGGCGGGCGCCAGTTGTTGGTTGTGGATGTCGCGGGGTCAACGCACCGGAGGGCCGCAATGAAGCCGGCAGTTCGATGGCGTCTGCCGGGGATACGTGGCCGGCGCGCCGGTGGATTCAGCGCGGGCAGGCAGGGCGTGAAAAAAATCGCGCCGGGCTGTGCGGGACGGGGAGTGAACGGGTGGCGCTGGCAGGCGTATTGCCCGCGAATCCGCGCAGGCCGGTGCAGCGGCGCGGTGTTCGGTATGCGGTGCTTACTGTCCGAAGCGCGGGCCGATTTTCAGGAACTCGAATTCCAGCGCGCTGCTGGTCCGCCCCAGCGCGGTATTGCGGTGGGGAAAACGGCCGTAGCGGGCAACGATGTCGCGATGTTTGACGGCAAAGTCCAGCGAGCCCTGGGCGCTGGCGCGGTGCGCCTCGGGCACGGCCGCCAACAGGGCGCTGAAGCGGAGCACGCCTTCTTCCTGCAGGGCCAGGTTTTCGGCATGGGTGAGCGGCATGTACAGAAAGACACGGCCTATCCAGGGCAGGGCCTCGTCGATGCCTTGCACGAGTGCTTCGCTGACCAGCCGCTGGGCCTGCTCGTCCCCGGCAAAGGCCTGGCCCTTGCCGCGAAAGATATGGCGCGGAAACTGGTCGAGCAGGATCACCAGCGCCAGCCGGCCCAGCGGCTGCGCCTCCCAGCCGGCGAGACCGCCGGCCAGCGCCTGTTCGACCAGCCTGCCAAAGGTCTGGCGGATTTCCTCGTCGAGTTCGGGCCCGCCGTTGAACCAGCGCTTGCCCATGTCCTGGCTGGGCCAGCCCAGCTTGAGGCCATCGCCGAACCAGAAATCGAGAACCCGCTCGGGCGAGGCGGAAATCGGGAGCTGCGAGGAAGACGTGGAGGACGTTGAAGAGGGCATGGGCGGCAGGTACGGGCAGGCAGGACGGGAGTGTTTACATCGCCCTGAACTGCTGACTGTACATGCGGCTGACTGATAGTTTTTCCATCCTGCCGCGCAGGCTCAAGGAGAGTTTGCCGGTCTCGTCGCGGCTGACCGCTTCAATCGCCGCGGCCTGCACCACGGTGCCGCGGTGAATCTGCCAGAAGTTTTGCGTGTCCAGCTGGGGCAGCAGGTCTTTCAGCGGCGTGCGTATCAGGTACTCGTGATCGGCGGTGAGCACGCGCACGTATTTGTCGGCCGCTTCGAAATAAACCACCTCGCCCACCGGCACCATGCGGATGGTCGTGCCCACGCTGATCTGCAGCACCTTCAGCGGGCCGCTCTCGGGCCCCGGCGCCCGGGTGGCAGCCAGCAGCTGGCGCAACTGATCCAGGGTGGTGTCCAGGGGTGCTCCTGAATTCATAGCTGCCTGCGACCGACTGGCAAGGGCTTGCTGCACTTTTGACACTGTTTTCTGCAGGCGCCCGGCTTGCACGGGCTTGAGCAGGTAGTCCACTGCCTGCGCTTCAAAGGCCTGCACCGCGTACTGGTCGTAGGCGGTGACAAACACCAGCGCGGGAAACGGCGTGTCCTGCGGCCAGTCGTCGGCCAGTTCGGCCGCGGCCTCCAGGCCGCCCAGGCCGGGCATGCGGATGTCGAAAAACAGCACCTCCGGCAGCAACTGCAGCGACTGCGCCACCGCCGAGGCGCCGTCACCCACCGTGGCCAGAACACGCAGCGCCGGCCAGGCGCGTGCCAGCTCGGCTTGCAGCGCCTGCGCCAGCAAGGGTTCGTCTTCGGCGATCAGGGCCGTGGCCGGGTGTGTGTTCATGGTTTGAAGGGAAATCGGACGCTGGCCCTTGTCCCACCTTCGCCATCAGCTACCAATTCGATAGCGATATCGGCGCCGTAGGTGCTTGCCAGCCGCTCGCGCACCTGGGCCATGCCGAAACCCGCATGGTCTTTGTCGGCGCCCGCCAGGCCGACGCCGGTGTCCAGCACCTCGAGGACCAGCGCCGCGCCGTCGCGCCGCGCGCGGACGGTGATGCGCCCGCCTTCGACCTTGGGCTCCAGCCCGTGCTTGATGCTGTTTTCCACCAGCGGCTGCAGCAGCAGCGTGGGCACGGGATGCTGCGCCAGATCGGCGGGAAGCTCCAGCGTGTAGGACAGGCGCGGGCCCATGCGGATGAGCATGAGCTCGAGGTAGTCGCGCAGGCGGTCGAACTCGGCTTGCAGCGTGTGGGTGGGCGCCAGCGAGGCGCCGAGTGTGGCGCGCAGGTAGTCAATCATGTGATCCAGCATGACCTGGGCGCGCGGCGGGTCGGTGGCGATCAGCACGCGCAGGTTGGCCAGGGTGTTGAACAGCATGTGCGGCTCGAGCTGCGTTTCCAGCAGCTTCAGGCGGGCCTCGCTGGCGTGCTGGCGCGCCTCGTCCATCTTGCGGATGAGGTAGGCGCTTTTGCTGATGGAGTAGAAGTAAAAGCTGCCGGCAATGCCGGCCAGCGCGGTGATCAGGATGGAATTGCGCAACTGGGTCGGGTCCTGGTGGCCGGCGCCGGGCGTGGACCAGCCGTAGTAAACGCACAGCCTGTCGGCGATGCCCGTGCCCAGCAGGTAGCCCAGAACGATGCTGCCTGCCACCAGCACCAGGCCGGCCCAGCGGGACGGCCAGCCGGTTTCCGCGCTCGAGGGGAACAGGTGGCGGCCGATGTCGATGCCGGCCCAGGTGATGCCCGCAATCAGCAGCGAATACACCAGCGGCGGACCCCAGGGCCGCTCCGGCATGAAGGCGTACTGAATGGCGGCGATTGCCAGCGCGAAGGCCAGGACCTGCAGCAGGTGCCGCAGCTTGGCGGTCCAGTCGATATTCATCGCTGCGGGCCGTCGCCGTGCTGGCGCTGAAGGCGTTCGCGCTCTTTTTGCACCAAACGCTCGCGCAGGCCGCTGCCGTTGCCCAGCACAAACACCGACACGCCATGCAGCACCAGCCCCAGGCCCCAACCCAGCAGCGGGAACAGCGACCAGGGCCGGCTGCCGAAGCCGTGGATCGACATGGCGAAGATCACGAGGTTGACCAGCAGGTAGAGGGCCGCGTGGACATACCAGCCCAGCTTGGCGCCCGCGCGCTTGTGCGCCAGGCGTTCGATGTCTTCGGGCAGGGGCGGTATGTGCATCTTGGGAAAGCGTGAAAAAAACATTCTAGGGCAGCAGGCGCGGTTTCAGTTGCGGCAAGCTTCGATGATGGCCGGCCAGGCGCGTGGGTCCAGCGTCAGGCCCATGTGGTTGACGCCAGGTACGAGGGTGACCGGCACGGGTTGGCCGGCCGCGGCAAACACCCCGGCAAACTGTTCGGCGCGAAAGAGTTCGTCGTCGCGGCCGACCACAATGCGCAGCGCAGTGCGGACGCCGCGGATGTCGGCCAGGTAGTCGTCATGCGGGCCGAAGCTGGTGGCGAGGGTGTAGGAGTACGAGGGTGTGAGCAGGGGACGGGCCGCGTCATTCAGGCCGAAGTTCAGCACCGGCAGGTCATTCCAGGCGGTCAGGCCGGCGCGATTGAGAGCGTGCAGTGCGACCAGGCGGGGGAGGCCCACCGACACCCAGCCGCCGTTGTCGGGCTTGGCTGTCGGCGCGTCGTGGCGCAGGTAGGGCGAGAGCAGCACATAGCGGTCAAACAGGGCTTGCCGCGCGCCGCCTGCAAAACGCAGCACAAAGCCGCCGCCGGAGGAAAAACCGAGCAGGGTGTTGGGGCCTGCATGCGGCACGGCACGCATGAAATCTTCCACATCGTCCTCGAGCTGGCCCACGTAGGCGGCCTGCCCGCGCGGGCCCGAATCGCCGTGGCCGCGCATGTCGAGGGCGGCCACGCGAAAGCCCGCCGCAGCCAGCGCCTGGGCCAGCACGTGCATGGAGCGGCCGCGGGCCGACGAGCCATGCACCAGCACGATGCGGCGTGTGCCCTGGCTCCCTGCCGCGGCAGGGTAGTCGAGCCAGGCCAGGGAGGTACCGTCGCGCGCCGCATAACGCTGCGCGGGCGGCACTGCACTGAAGTCGACCTTGGCAAAGGGTTCGTTGATGCTGGCCAGTGGCGCGATCGGGGCCGGCCCGCCGAAGGTTATGGCCGCGGCGAGAGCGAGGAACAGCAGGGCCACGGCGGCGAAGGCTGCGAAGGCGGTGAAAGTGATTGCACGGGTCATGGCAGCAGGTGTTTGCGGAAAAAGGCGGTGATCTTGCGGTCGACGTCGGGCAACTGGCTGCGGTCGAAGCCGGGCGGGTCGCCCAGCAGTTCGTCTTCAATGCTGCCGGGCCGGAAAGGCGGGAGCGGGGACAACATGGCGCCGTGGCCCGCGGTCGGCAGATCGGCGATGACTTCGCATGATGTGCAGGCGGCCCGCACGGCCCCAATGTGGAAACGCGGCACCTGGTTGATGTCTTTCTGCGCCACGACCAGGCCCAGCGGGACGCGCGGGGTGGCCAGCGAGGCCATGTCGAAGTCGGCTGCAAAGGGAACGCTCGCCACGACGGCGCGCACCCGCGTGTCGTCGTGCGTTTGCCAGGTGGCATCGTCAAAACGCTGGCGGATCACGCCCAAGGCCAGGCTTTTCTTGATGCCGTCCAGAAAGTTTCCGCGCAAGCGGGTGATGAAGCCCACACACGAGGAAAAGTCTTCGGCAATGTGCGCATCGCAGTGCAGGCGAAACGCCGCCGGTGACCAGCGCCCGCCGGCCAGTGTCAGCGCGGTATGACCACCTGCGGACCCGCCGTAGACACCGGTCTTGTCCAGCGCCAGCAGCGGTGCGAACTGCGGGTTGTGCCCCACGGCGTCGATGGCGCGGGAAACCTCGGCCGGGCGCAGCTTCCAGCTGACGGGGCCGGGGTCGGTGAACTGCCCGCTGTGGTCGCCCCGGTGCTGCGGGAAGGCCACCACGAAACCGGCCTGAACCAGCGTACGCGCCAGGTCTGCATGCACCCAGGGGTTGCCGCCCGAACCGTGCGAGATGACGATGAGGCGGCCGTTGCCGCGGACCGGCGCACCTTGCCAGGCGAGTTGCAGGGCGAAGGGCCCCCGCTGCAGCGCCTGGTCTTCACTGCTGGAAGGATAAAAAACGCTGACCGGCCCATCGCCCTCCCGGCCGGGCAATTCGGTGAGGCCCACCCCTGCCTGTGCATGCCCGAAGGCCAGCAGGAACACGCAGACGAGCAGGCATTTTTTCATGGTGCTTCTTCCTCTTCTTTTTCTTACCAAGAGTCGCGCTGCAATGCGAGGCGTTCACGTTCCTGCTGCACCAGGCGTTCATGCAGGCCGGCGCCGCCGGTTACCAGGAATACCACGGCGCCGTGTACCGCCAGGCCCAAGCCCCAGCCGAGCAGCGGAAAGACGGCCCAGTGGCGTCCGCTGGAGACCGACAAGGTGACCAACAGCAGGTTGACCAGCAGGTAGACGCTGGCGTGGATGTACCAGCCCATTTTGACGCTGGCGCGTTTGCGGGCCAGGCGTTCGATGTTTTTGTCTTGCGGGGTGTGGGGGTTCATGGAGAGCTCCTTCATTCAGGCGTGGAGGGTGGTCATGGCGGGGGCGGCGGGCTGCCGTGCCAGCCGTAGCAGGCGGACCGTGCGGCCGGCAAAGATGCCGCTGAAGACGCCGTACAGCGTGGCGATGGTCAGGGTGAGCCCGGTGTTGGCCGTCAGGGCCGGGTTGATCGCCAGGCCCACACCCACCATGTACTTGGTCAGGAAGATGCCCATGATCAGCGCCATCGGCACCCAGCTGCCCGGCAGCTGGAACTGGCGTCTGGCGGGGTCGTAGGTCGTACCGGCCGGCACCGGCATTTGCGTGACCATGAGCAGCAGCAGGGTCGCGGCGGCCAGCCAGCTGCCCAGCACGGCGGGCGAGGCGCCGAAGGCCGAGAAGGTGCCGTACAACGAGAAGGCGCCCAGTCCCAGCGGCAGCAGGGTGATGCGGGCCAGGCCCACGCGGCGGCTGCGGGTCTGGGTCCAGCCGAGCACCAGCAGGGCAGCCAGCAGGCCCCAGACCCACAGCGGTGTGTTCATCAGGATCTGGCCAATCAGGGGTGTTCCCTGAGGCGGCTGGTAGCTGGGGGAAATCAGGCCCAGCCACTGGCCGAACACGAGGTTGCCGAGGTAGCGGCCGGGCAGCAGGGTAAAGGCACCGGCCACGCCGCAGGCCCCGATGTACAGGCGCTGCATGGTCTTGCGGTGGCCGATGATGCTGCCCCTGGCCAGGAACCAGAAGGCCAGCGCGAGCATGCCGTACGTCACCGGAATCAGGATGTGGATGGGGGTGTAGCCGTTGATGTTGGGCAGCCGGAAGTCGCGGATGAAGATGGCCGAGGTGGCGGCCACCAGCATCAACGTGACCCAGGCGTAGCCGGCCGCGCGGTGCAGCCGTGGGCGCGGGGCGCGGGCCCGGCGCGCCCACAGGGCGACGGGCCCGATCGCGGTGGCGCCGAGAACGGCGCTCAGGTGGACGGCGATGGTGGGTGACATATCCATGGTGTTCTCCGGTCAACAAGGTCAAAACAAGTTGAAACGGACTTTGCCGGGACGGTCGCGTTGGCGCGAGGGTTTTGCGACGAAATGCAGGAGAAGCGGTGCGAGTTGCAGCCGGCGAACGCGAAAAGCGCCGGCCCGGCGCCTGCCGCGCGCCCGGGGGCAGCGAGCCGGCAGCGATAATCAGCCCATATTTTTGGAGAGCGCGTGGACATCACATTGCTGATCAAGGCTGCCGTCATGGGCATCGTCGAGGGTTTGACCGAGTTCCTGCCCATTTCTTCCACCGGCCACCTGATTCTTGCCGGCGCCCTGCTGGGTTTTGACGACGAGAAGGCCAAGGTGTTTGACATCGCGATCCAGACCGGCGCCATTTTTGCCGTCATCCTGGTGTATTGGCAAAAACTGCGCGACACCCTGGTGGCGCTGCCCACGGACAGGCAGGCGCAGCAGTTTGCACTCAATGTCCTGATCGCTTTTGTGCCGGCGGTGTTGCTGGGCCTGCTGTTTGGCAAGGCCATCAAGGCCCACCTGTTCACGCCGGTGGTGGTGGCGAGCACCTTCATCATTGGCGGCTTCGTCATTTTGTGGGCCGAGCGGCGGCAAAAAATGAATCCGGCCACGGCACGCATCCACGAGGTCGAGGCCATGACCATGATGGATGCGCTCAAGGTTGGCCTGGTGCAGTGCCTGGCCATGGTGCCCGGCACCAGCCGCAGCGGCGCCACCATCATCGGCGGCATGCTGCTGGGCCTGTCGCGCAAGGCGGCGACGGATTTTTCGTTTTACCTGGCGATTCCGACGCTGATCGGCGCCGGTGCCTACAGCCTGTACAAGGACCGCGCCCTGCTGTCAGCGGCGGACCTGCCGCTGTTCGGCGTGGGGCTGCTGTTTGCCTTTGTCAGCGCCTGGCTGTGCATTCGCTGGCTGCTGCGGTACATCGCCACCCACAGTTTTGTGCCCTTTGCCTGGTACCGCATCGTCTTCGGTGTGGTGGTCTTGGTGACGGCGCAGATGGGCTGGGTTACCTGGGCGGCATGAAGGGCGTGCGCGGCTGAGCGTTCACGCCGCACCGCTCAGTCCATCAGGTTGCGCAGGGCCGCCTCGATGGCCGCCGCCGTGGCCACGGGTTTTTCCATCGGGAACAGGTGGCTGCCGTCGAGCATCATGATGCGGCCTTTGGTGACCTTCTCGGTCATGGCCATGCCCACCTGTTTCATCTCGGCCGACTGGCGCCCGCCGATAAAGGCCACCGGGCACTTGAGCGGATGCCGTTTGAGCAGGCCCTCGAGGTTGTCGGGCAGGGTGTTGTAGATGGCGGTTTCCACGTCGCGGTCAAAGCTCAACAGGCGCTGGCCGCCGGCGTCGTGCGTGCCGTGTTCGATGTAGTCGAGCAGGACCTGTTCGTCCCAGCGTGCAAAGGCTTTTTTGGTGCGGAAATGCGCCAGCACCTCGGCCTGGCCCAGCCACTCGTGCCGGCGCTTGCGGCTGATGGCGCCGGGCGAAATCGAGCCGACCAGCTGTGCACGTTTGGCCACGCTCAGCGCGGCGGCACGCCAGCCGCCCAGGATGGGCGAGTCGATCAGCAGCACCCCACGCACCGGCAGGCCACCCAGCACGGGGTTGCGGGCGGCGCACATCAGGCTCAGGAAGCCGCCCAGCGAGTGGCCCACCAGAAAGGCCGCCTGGCCGGTTTTTTCGACCTGCTCGCTGGTGAAGTCGGCGAGCTGCTGCACCAGGTTGGGCCAGTTGCTGGTGACCGGGTAACGCGGGTCGTGGCCGAATTTCTCAATCGCCTTGACCTGGAAGCCGCGCGAGCGCAGCCCCTGGAACAACACGCCGTAGGTGCTTGCGGGAAAGCTGTTGCCGTGGGAAAAAATGATGAGGGGTTTGGTGGAGGCGGGCACGTCAGATCAGCTTTTCTTCGGGCGAGGTGATTTTTTTCAGGGGCTGGTTGCGTGTCAGCGGCGTCAGCAGCGGCACCTGCGTTTCGCCGCCGGTCCACATCGGGTCTTCGATGCTGTCAAAAACTTCCCGCAGCTTTTTGCCCCAGTTGTCGTGCAACATGCGGAAGTAGGGGTTCTCGTGGTCGATGCAGACCACCTTGTCGCTTTGCAGCGAGTTGACTTCATAAACCACCATGTCCAGCGGCAGGCCGACGGACAGGTTGGACTTGAGGGTGGAGTCCATCGAGACCAGCGCGCATTTGGCGGCTTCGTCCAGCGGTGTTTCGGGGGTGATCACGCGGTCGAGCACGGGTTTTCCGTATTTGGATTCGCCGACCTGGAAGTAGGGCGTCTCCGGCGTGGCTTCGATGAAATTGCCGGCCGAATAGACCTGGAACAGGCGCATGCCTTCACCGCGGATCTGGCCGCCGAAGATCAGCGAGACATTGAACTCGACGCCCGCGTGTTTGAGGTCCTCGGCATCGCGCTCGTGCACGCGGCGGATGGCCGCACCCAGCACACGTGCCGCGTCGAACATGCTTTTGGCGTTCCAGATGGTGATGGGCGGGCCGCCTTCCGGGTCCTTGAGCTGCTCGACCTGCAGGATCTCGCGCACCGACTGCGAGATCGACAGGTTGCCGGCCGACAGCAGCACCATGAAACGGTCACCCGGCTTTTCATAAATGATCATCTTGCGGAAGGTGCTGATCTGGTCCAGCCCGGCGTTGGTGCGGGAGTCGGAAAGAAACACCAGGCCGGCGTTGAGTTTGATGGCGACGCAGTAGGTCATGGGGGGCAATCGTTGGGGGTGGGGCGGCTCAGGCAGCCGCTATTTTTTTCAGTTGGTACAGCGCGTCCAGCGCCTCGCGCGGGCTCAGCGCATCGGGGTCGATGCCGTGCAGCGCTTTTTCCACGGCGCTGGGTTCGGCGGCGGGCTGCTCGGGCGGCGCGGCAAACAGGTCGACCTGGGCGCGGCTGGCGGTTTGCTGGGTTTCCAGCGCATCGAGCGCGTGGCGCGCGTGGTTGACCACGGCCGCCGGCACACCGGCGAGTTTGGCCACCGCGATACCGTAACTCTTGCTGGCCGGGCCGGGCTCGATGTGGTGCAGGAAAACGATGCTGGCGCCGGACTCGACCGCACTGACATGCACGTTGACCGCTGCGTGGTGGCGCGCCGGGAACTCGGTCAGCTCGAAATAATGGGTGGCGAACAGCGTGAAGGCCTGGGTCTTGTTGTGCAGGTGGGCGGCAATGCCGCCGGCCAGCGCCAGTCCGTCGAAGGTCGAGGTGCCGCGGCCGATCTCGTCCATCAGCACCAGCGAGTGCGGCGTGGCCGCGTGCAGGATCTGCGCCGCCTCGGTCATCTCCAGCATGAAGGTGGACTGCGCGTTGGCCACGTCGTCGGCCGCGCCGATGCGGGTATGGATGGCGTCGATCGGGCCGAGCCGGCAGGCGCTGGCCGGCACGAAGGAGCCCACGCTGGCCAGCAGCACGATGATGGCCACCTGGCGCATGTAGGTCGATTTACCGCCCATGTTGGGGCCGGTGATGATCTGCATGCGGCTCTTGCCGCTCAGGCTGCAGTCGTTGGCGATGAAGGAGCCGCCGCTGGTTTCCGCCAGCCGCGCCTCGACCACCGGGTGCCGGCCCTGGGTGATGTCTATGCAGGGCTCTTTCACAAAGACCGGGGCGGTCCAGTTCAGCGTGAGTGAACGTTCGGCCAGCGCGCACAGGGCGTCCAGGCTGGCCAGCGCGCGCGCCAGGCGGCTCAGCACCGGCACAAAAGCCTGCAGCTCATCGAGCAGTTGTTCGTACAGCCATTTTTCGCGGGCCAGCGCGCGTTCCTGCGCCGACAGGGCCTTGTCCTCGAAGGTCTTGAGTTCGGGCGTGATGTAACGCTCGGCGTTTTTCAGCGTCTGGCGGCGCCGGTAGTCGTCGGGCACCTTGTCAAGCTGGCCCTGGGTGACCTCGATGTAAAAGCCGTGCACCTTGTTGAACTGCACACGCAGGTTGGTTATGCCGGTGCGGGCCTTCTCGCGGCCTTCGAGGTCGAGCAGGAAGTCGTCGCAGTTGGTCTGGATCGCGCGCAGCTCGTCGAGGTCGGCGTCGCAGCCGTGATTGATCACGCCGCCGTCGCGGATCAGCGCGGCCGGTTCGTCGAGCACATAACGCTGCAGCAGGGCGGCGCAGGCGGGTGGCGCCTGCAGGTCCGCGAAAATAGTGGTCAAAAGTGCCGGTAGCCCTTGCTGGCTGGGCGCCAGCAGCTCTGTTTTTTGTAGCGTATCGCGCAGGGCAATGAGTTCGCGCGGGCGCACCTGGCGCAGCGCGATGCGGGCGGTGATGCGTTCAACGTCGCTGCTGCCCTTGAGGCGCGCGCGCAGTGTCTGCTGCAGACCGGCGCGCAGGGCGGTGATGGCTTCGAGCCGCGCTGCCGCCTGGCTGCGGTCGCGCCGCGGGCTTAGCAGCCAGCTTTTGAGCGCGCGGCTGCCCATGCCGGTGGTGCAGGTGTCGAGCAGTGAAAACAGCGTGGGCGAGTCCTCGCCGCGCAGGGTCTGGGTCAGCTCCAGGTTGCGCCGGGTGGTCTGGGGCAGTTCAATCAGCTCGCCCGAACGCACCACCTGCAGGCTGTGCACATGGGACAGCGCGCGGCCCTGCGTGTGTTCGGCATAACCGAGCAGCGCCGACGCCGCTGCGTGGGCCTCGGGCAGGGCCTCGGCGTTCCACGAGGCCAGCGAGGCCACCTGCAGCTGCGCCAGCAGCCGGCGCGCGCCCAGCGCGCTGTCGAACTGCCAGGCCGGGCGGGCGCTGACGGCGCAGCGCTGGATTTTCAGGCGCTGCTCGAAGGCGGGCGTGACATCGACGTTGTAGAGCAGTTCGCTGGGCGCGACGCGGGCAATCCAGGCCTCGATCTCGTCGCTGGCGCAGTGCGCCAGGTGGATTTCGCCCTGGGTGACGCTGAGCCAGGCCAGGCCGCAGGTGTTGCGCGCGCCCTGGTGCACCGCCAGCAGGATGGATTCGGTCTTGTCGCTGAGCAGCTCGGTGTCGGTCAGGGTGCCGGGCGTGACCACCCGCACCACCTTGCGCTCGACCGGGCCCTTGGCGGTGGCCACGTCGCCGACCTGCTCGCAGATGGCGACCGACTCGCCCAGCTTGATCAGTTTGGCGAGGTAGCCCTCCAGCGAGTGGAAGGGCACGCCGGCCATGACCACCGGCTCGCCGGCCGACTGTCCGCGCCGGGTCAGCGTGATGTCGAGCAGGCGCGCGGCTTTTTCGGCGTCGGCATAAAACAATTCGTAAAAGTCACCCATGCGGTACAGCAGCAGGGTGTCGGGGTAGTCCGCCTTCAGGCCCAAATACTGGGTCATCATGGGCGTGTGTGCCGAAAAGTCTTTCGCGATGTCCTGCGTTTCCCCCTGGAAAATGCATGTTTTTTCGTTGCCTTTAGATGTTGAAGTCATTCTTGTCTAACGAGCCATGTTGTCCTGTATTGTGCCTCTAACGCGCCATGTCGATCCGCCTAGTAATCCGCCAAGCCGCCGCCAAGTTTGCTTTTTAACCTAAAATTTGGCCATCTTGGCGGCTCAGCCCCTGCGAGCTCCGCCAAGCCCCGCCAAGGAGTCCGCATGAAGCTAGCCCTGACAGATGCCATCGTCCAAAAGTTGTCCCTGGACAATGCTCCTGTGCTTGTCAAAAACAAAGTGGAATGGATTAAAACCGAAAAGCCCAATTATCTCGTCTATGACACCCACAGATTGGCTCCGCCGGGTTTTGCCGTCCGAGTGGGCGCGCGAGCATCGGTCTACCTCGTCGAGAAGACGGTCCGGGGCAAGAAGCTCAAGATCGATATAGGCTTGGCGTGGGGAAAGCGCGGCGGCGAGGTGTTCATGTCGTTGCTCAAGGCGCGCGCCGAGGCGGTCGTAAAAATCGCCCAAGCCGTCAAGCACGGGACCAACCCCAATCGTATCGCCGATGAGATCGAAGCGAGCGAGTTGACCTTCGGCATGGTCTGGGACCGCTACATCGCCGATTTGAAAGGGCGGGCAAGGCCCATCAAGAAGAATTCACTGGACTCGATCAACAAAGCACGCGACAAGTTCGAGGACTGGGAGGACCGAAAGGTGCGCCTGATTACAGGACAGGAAGTGCTTGACCGCTTCGATTTGCACGCGGTGGCCAGGAAGCACAAGACAGCGGCCGAGGCGATGGGCCGGTGGGCCACCGCAGCGGTCAACAACGCCATACAAAACGAGTCCCACAACGCGCACGCTGAACGCCGAGTGCCGACGTTGGCCTACAACCCGTTCTCGATTCTGATCACTAAGGAAAAGTATCGCGATCGCATGCAGTTGGAGCGCGAATACAAAGCCAAGGGCGTGCGCAACCCCTTGTCGTTCTCCGAGTCTGTCGGCCCGTTCCTCGAGGCCGCTTGGGAATACCGCAAAGAGAACCCGAGGGCGGCTGATTTCCTGATCATCGACCTCCTGTGGGGGCTGCGCGGCGACGAATGCCGCAGCCTCAAATGGCGCTCGGAAGTTCCCGACGACAAGGCGCACATGGAGCGTTGGGTCGATCTGGACAAGAAAGTGGTCTTCATCCACGACGCGAAGAACCGTGGCGACCACGAGTTCCCCATCAGCCCCTTCGCCATGGCGCTCTTAAAGCTCCGGCGCTCGGAGTGCCGGAAGAATGCGCTTTGGCTATTCGAGGCCAAGATGCCGGGAAGCCGCAAAGGCTTAATCTACGTGAAGGACGGTAAGGAGGTCGATCACACGGAAGAAGAAAACGCAGGGGGCGAATGGGTTCTTCCGTCGGGAATCCCTTGCGACGTCGGCCACTACGGCGATCCATCAGTGGCCATGGACACGGTCCGTAAGCGGGCCGGCATCAAAGCCGTTCGGGGGCACGACCTTCGCCGGACATTCGGCGCGGCCTGCGAGAAGCTCGGCCTGGCCGACCGGCAGGTCAAGCGGATGCTTGGGCACGCCGTTGGCGGCGGTGAGACGCTGGGCCGCTACACGGAGCCCGAATGGAAAGACCATGTGGAGCGCATGATGAAGATCGAGCAGCTCATCTTGAAGTCGGCCCCTGTGGTCTACAACGCCTTGCGCCCGGCAAAGATGCCAGACTTGCCCGAGAAGGCGGAGCCGGTAATCAAGCCCGGCCCCATCCGCAAGTCCAGGAAGTCGGTCTGACCATGGCGGCCCTGCGGCGATCGAGGCGGAGCTGATCAACTTCATTTAGCCCTTGGCGCCGCCGGCCAAGCTAACATCCAAGACCCCTTGGGGCGCTGGCTCAGGGTGCATGCGTCCTATGCGACAGTGACGTCAGCGGGTTGGTAATCCGCGGGCGGGTAAGATACAACGCGATTCAGGCACCAGCTCCACGCCATTTTTTAGGACTGCACGATGAACGATGATGCCAAACTTGTCGAATTACTCAAAACCATCGCGAACGAATACTGGCGACCCGATTCACCGATTTATCTCAGCAACGTTCCCCGAATATTGGCGAAGTCGCTACCTGACTTCAGAAAAATTCTCGGAGAGCGAACGCTCAAAAGCTTCACGAAGGCTACAGAGGCCGAGGGGGCGTATCGTGTTATCGAGCATCCTACGCAACGCGAAAAAATTGTATTGATTCCTGTTGACAAGGATTTTCAATTTGCAGTTGACGACGGGGCCTCATCTGCCGGTTCTGTTGAATCGGGCGATCGTTCATTTAAGACTCGGGCGAAAACGCTGGATTTCTTAGCTTGCCTCGCTCATCTCACTGAGCAAGAAAAGGCGCAGGTAGTAATCCCAACTGCTATTTTGGTCAAATTGCTTCAAAGGTAATGCGAATTCTTCTGTGTCTCGTCTCGGACGATAAATCCGTGCGCGATGTGGTGAATTCCGCAAAGAGCGAAATTGTTCCTCACACCTATCGCGAAACAGCTGACATCAAAGCAATTGGACCCAAATTCGACGTGCGTGCAATTGAATTTGGAAAAGACTTTGCGATCGAGCGATCCATCCTCGCTGAGCTGGAACATTGGGATGGTGTTTGCCTGATTACCGACAACCTAGAGAAGCTTTCGCAAAGGCTTCGAACTTCTTGCTTTGTAGGGAGGATCGACCCCAATCTGGAATTGACGGATGTGATAGCGATCACGGTCAGGGTGCTATCAAACTACTTCCGTGTTCTGCCATATATGCAGGATAAAGGGAGCATGCAAGCGCTTGCGTTGCCGCTGGAAAATTTCGATGCTGACGAACTTCGGGAGTTGATTGATCTTTTCGCTCAAAGCGGTGCAGACAATTTATTCTTCAGAGATTTTCTGAGTTTGTTAGCAAAACTGCGGAAGCGGCATAAACCTCGGCGTCCCAAGAACGAATATAAAAAAAGCTATTTCCAAGACGATCAGAAAAAGCATTTCGATTACGGACCTGAAGATCATGGCCAATTCGATACGGCGGAACCTCACACGCCGCTTTGCGAGATTTCTGGCAATTTGCGCTTTGGCTGGAAAATTCCAACCAAATATCATTTCAACATGATGAAGGCCTTTAAGAAAGGCACCTACATTGCGGGCAGTTTTCCAGGCTGTCACAGCCAGATAATCAACATACCCGGGCAGTCGCACGTGAACATCTTCGCCAATGACTTTCACAAGCCGAAATGAATAAGCGGGCCCAATCTTTCATTGGAGTCCCGCTTTTCGGCTAGTGGCATAACTTTACTGTTTCGGTTTACGGTCGGCCTTCCGAGCTTTTTGTGCTGCATTAGCAGCGCTCTCATCGGTTAAGCATAAACAGACACTACATGCCACTTCCGGACTAGAGATCTAGTGCGTTATGGGTAAAGAGTGCTAACATAGCCACCCGAGTTTAACACGCGCATAGATCAACGTCAAATCGTGCGGTAGTGCACAGGACCTGCACAGCTAACCGGCCATGCAGGCATTGCGACGAAGGCTTACCGTCAAGAGCAGCCATCTGGCGGCGCTGCGCAGGGGCAGCTCTATGCGCGGCTCCAATCAGGCTCAGGCTTCTCCCCGATAATGATCACAAAATCAAGGGGACGATATGGCAGAAGCCGCCAACCCGGCCGGTCAAAAATCTGAAAAGAGAGCCAAGACCGGAGGCCGCAAGGCCAAGCTCGCGCTCGACGACATGATCGCCAACGCTGAGCGCCGAGGCAGATTGGCAGCGCTGCCCGACGACACGACCGTCGAAGCGGAATTGGCCGCTTTCTTCCTCATCATCTCCATGTCGCAATTGCGCGAGCTGAGGAAGGAAGAGCTTCCCAGCGAAGAGGATAAATTGGCGGCAAGGGTCGAAAAAGCCGCCGAAGCGGCTGCGAAGGCTGCGGGTCGAACAAGGAAGAAGCCTGCCGATCCGGCGGATGCCAAGCCCAAGGGCCTTCGGATGATCAAGATCGCTGAGAAGGGCGCCGTCGGCTACAACCAGCCCGTGACCTACAAGATGAGCGATCTCAAAGACTTCCAAAAGCAGCACTCGGGCTATGGCACCTTCGAAGTCAGGCTGGCTTCCGCAGGCATATTGGGTTTCGTGTCTGAGCCCGTGCCATTTTTCGCATCACCAAAGCCCGACCGCAAAGGCCGCTCCATCTTGCGATGCAAGGGCTGGGGGATGGATCAAGCGGGCAGGGAGGAGCTTGTCGCATCGACTCTAGCTGGAGAGATGCGGTGCATATGGCTCACGCCCGCGGAGGCTCTCCATTCGCTTTGGGTCAGCGAGAAGCTCCACAAGGCATTTGCAAAACCTTGGGTCGCGTTGCTCAAAGATGAGATCGGCGCGGTCAAGGCGTCGCTCGATCGCACCGCCATACATTCCGTCGCCCTTGAAGGCCGCGAGCTCAGAGGCAATTCCAATCTTGCTGAGAGAAGGGGGCGACAAAGGCCAATCAATGAAGGGCCAAATCCGCCATCGCAGACAACCATCTAGAAAGCCGATGTAAGACAGCTCTACCATGCGATCCAACGCCGCCACTGGCCCGTCAGTATGGCAAGGAGTTGCACATCTCAGACGATGTCCGCCAGCGCAATTTCGACGCTTGCGTTGTGGCTGTTGCCATGGAAGACCCCAGATTCAAATCCACGGAAGTTTTCACAAAGTCACGGCGCGAGGCTGAGCGTGGCGCCGACGGCCAACGCGGAAGCGGGTTGGTGGTCAAGGCCAGCCAAGGTATCGTATAGGTTCGATGAACTTCAAAGGACCGGGATGGCGGACTCAACCCAAGACAGGATGAAGATTGGGAGGCGCGCGCTCACCGCGGCCCCTAACATGGCCGCGCGAGCGCAAGCGTTCCACGCCTGGATGATCAAGGCCGCGGACACGGTCCAGCCCAAGCACGTCACCACGGTGGTCGAGGGCGACCGTGTCGTCGCGCTCCTCACCCCGGTCGGACGCTTCGAACTGGCCGAGGAGTTGTCGCGCGTGGGCGACGAGCTATTCACGCGCGTCGTGTTCTTTCGCGCCGCGACGGCGCTTCGCGAGACTCCTGAGGAGATTTACACCGTTAGGGTGCTCGCCGATGGCGCCGCCCACTTCGGATCGACCGAAATCGACCACTTCGAGCTCGACGACTACCAAGACGATTGGCTCCCCAGAAACATGATCCGGCTCGCTTACGAGTTGGCCTGGGCCGCCACCGCCGAACGCTCGCCCGCTGGCAAAATGGGCGCATGAAGATATTCGTCAGTTCCCTCATCGGCGGCTACGAGCCGCTGCGCCAGGCCGCGCGCGACGCGATCTTGTCATTGGGTCACGAGCCTGTGATGGCCGAGGACTTCCGAGCGCAATCCAATTCGCCCCAAGTCGCGTGCCTTCAAGGGCTCCGCTCGGCCGACTTGGTGGTCTTGATCTTGACGGACCGTTACGGGACCGCGATGCCTAGCTCGGGAGTCTCGCCCACCCACGAGGAGTATCTTGAGGCGCGCGGCGCCAAGCAAATCTTGCTGTTCGTGCAGGAAGGTGTGGAGCGCGAGCCGAAGCAGGAGGAGCTGCTGCGCGAGGCGCAGGGTTGGCAGGGCGGGCTGTTCCGCGAGGGCTTTCGCGACACTGGCGAGCTTCGGACGCTGATTACCCGGGCGATCCACGGCTACGAGCTCGCCCACGCGGCGGCTCCGGTGGACGCAGCGAAGCTCGCGCGCGATGCCGAGGAGATGCTTGGGCGCGACTGGCGCGACGGTCGGCAGGGCGGGCCGACGCTGAGATTCGCGTTGACTACTGGCTCCGCACGGCAACTCCTGCGCCCAGCCGAGCTGGAGCGAGACGAGTTGGCCGACGCCATCCAACAGCAAGCCATGTTCGGAAATCCCCGAATTTTCGACCGCGACGGCCGATCCTCTCGCTCCGTCGAAGGCGACGCTCTGGTCCTGGAGCAAGAAGGAGGCTCGCGCGTGTCGCTGAGCGAAAGCGGCCGCATTGAGTTGTGGTTGCCATTGGAGCGCCAATCGAGGCGTGAGCGCGGGTTCGGAGGGGTGTTCTCCATCA
This sequence comes from Pseudomonadota bacterium, assembly GCA_040389085.1. Taxonomy (GTDB): domain Bacteria; phylum Pseudomonadota; class Gammaproteobacteria; order Burkholderiales; family Burkholderiaceae_C; genus Polaromonas. The sequence continues at coordinate 315,098 of JAZKAP010000002.1, read as the reverse complement.
TCGAGGAGTCCGTAGTGCGCGAGCTCGGCAACGCCATCTCGTTCTCCGGCTGGATTCTGGATCACGTGGACGCCACGCAGCGGGCGACGCACGTCGCGATGGCGGCCAAGATCGACGCAGCCGACCACATGGGCTGGCGCACGCAGGCGCAGCAGGATGCGAGCCCGAACTCCGGCGCCATGCGGATGGGCGGAGCGCCCGAGCGGGCGTCGGTGCTCGACCGTCCGCGGGCGGCGCTGAGGTTCGACGCGGCGAGGCTGGCTGAGGATCTGATGGTGCCGATGCGCAGGCAGTGGAGAACCTAAGGTCGTTTCGGACCTGACGTTTGAAGAGCAGTAGCCGATCCGCGGGAGACGTGGACAGGGCGGCTGGGCTGCATCTCCGCTCGAGCTCCGGCCTTCGGCCCACTGGAGCTCGAAGGTTCTAGGGATACATACATACACCCGACGCACCGGGTGGTGTCGCATAAGAGCCGCCGCCCAACGGGCGCCGAAAAACTCCCAGCGCGCGCGAAACTGGGTTGATGGACTCGATTCAGCTACAGCGCGACATGGTGGAGGCGATCAGGCGAGCATTGCTGCCTGAGGCCGAGCGAGCCGCATTTGCTCCGGGCGTCGGCGAAATTCACTCGGTGATTCTCCGGGGGGTGGAATGCACCGCTTTCCCAGTCTTCGTCGCCAAAGTCGAAAGGCTCGACGGCGGCGCTATGAACATTCGAATTCGCTTGGTGATGCGCCTGTGGGACAAGGAGGAAGACTTGGCTGCTCAATATGGCGAGGCTGAGAGCACCACCGAATGGGCTGGCGTGGGCGAGCCCCCGAACGCGGCAGCCCTGGCCGAGCCGTTGCTCACGCTAGCAGCCTTTTTGGGCCGCCGGCATCCGAAATTTCGAGCACTCAGGGAACGGGTTGGACTATCGAAATGCAGCGATCCGCCGCGAGCCGCCCGAGCCGCTCCGCGGATTTAGACGCTCGGATCGACAGTTGGCGTTCCGATCACGGAAGCCGGCACGATAGCCGGCAAGCTCGCGGCCGCCATCGCCTCCGAGATTGCCGTCATCGGATCCATTCCCGCCAACGCGAGCTGAGTGGCTTTGTAGATCACGGCTTCGTCGCCGATCCCTTGGACCAGCAAAAGGGATCTAACCTTGCGAATGCGCACGTCAATTCTAATTTCGATGGCGATGTAGCTAGGCGTCGCCCGAGCCTCGCACAGGCCGCTGATTTTCTCTTGCTCGCGGGTCCCCAAATCGCCGGCTTCCAGATCGGCAAGGAGCTTCACAACTTTTTGAATACACTCGGATTTCGAAGGCATATTTTCTCCTTTGTTCAGATTATGGCTTGGCGTGGCTAAAGGAGAGGCGCTGGGATCGGCGACGAAGACTGTGGCCGTGACCCTTGCGTTCGCGCGTTGGGGTCGGAGCTTGCGGCTATCCTTGGCCTGTGAGCGCCACATCCCTGACCCAAATTCTCGAACGATCCAGCGAACTGGAGGCGGCGATCTGGTCCGCGCTGCCCGATCCCTACCGCCTCGCCATGCCGTCGCCACGCCATGACGCGTCGCTCGCGGCCGCGATGATGGCCGTCGAGGAGGGGCAGGCGTGCCGGCTGCTGATCTCGCAGGGCATGCACACCACCGGCATCGCCGTGACCCGCATGCAATTCGAAGCCATCTGCCGCTCCATGTGGCTGCTCTACGCCGCGACCGACGACGAGATAGGAAAGGCGACCGCCACCCTCACAGCCGAGGGGGCGAAAGAGGCTAACGACCTCCCGATGGTCTCGAAGATGATCGAGGCGTTGCCTGGCAAGGCGCCGCCCTTGGCCATTCAGATGCTGGGGAACTTCAAAGAGGCGAACTTGAAGGCCTTGCACCAGTTCGTGCACGCTGGGTTCCAACCCCTCAAGCGGACCTTGGACGGGTATTCAGAGGAATTAGTGGTCGGCATCCTGCGCAACTGCAATGGCCTAAGCCTCACGACAGGGGCGATGCTCGCCGTGCTCGCGGGCAGCCAACTGGCGATGGGCGCCATTGCCAGACTTCAAGTCCAGTTCGCCGACAGCTTGCCTTCCTCGGCTCCCGCTGGTCCGGCGTCCGGTCCTTGATCCTCACGGGCCTGGATAAAGGCATTCGCGTGAGCCATCCAGCTGGCTCCCACCGCGTTCACTCTTCGGACTCGGCGACCTTCACGATCAGCGCGCACAGGCTGTCGATTCTCGCGGTGAGCTGCGCCACGGAGGATTGAAGCTGCGCGATCTCCACCTCGCTCTCGGCGAAGCCACGTTCCGTGGCTTCCAGGAGCCGGGCGTCTTCGCCGTCGCGAAGAACGCTCCGAACCGCTGTCTCCAACGCTAGGTCGATGGCTTGAGTGGGCGTCGCGCCCACGCGGTCCTCGGTGAGCAGCTCGCGCATCAGCTCCCTGCGCCGACGCGTGAGTTTGACGTTCACCTCGGGCCGCGCCCAGGCCGCGCCCAGTTTCTTCTCGTCCATGCATCCTCCTTAGCGGACGGCCAGCCACTGCCGAGAGAGCGCAGCAGCGCGCATCCGGCCCACGAACGCCTCGAGCACGCCGATGCCGATCTTTGCGGAGGCTGGCATAGCGCCCGCCGGCTCGCTCCCATAATCCAGGGTCGTGCCCTTCGCTCGGCTGCGCTTCATGCGCTTGGCGAGGGCCTCGATAGCGTCGCCGCGCCGCTTCTTGGGACCCGCGCCCGCGTGCGACTCTGGATTGACCAAGCCCAAGGCTGACGCGTTGACGAACATGGTGGTCGCGAAGCGAGACCGGGACGCCGCCACGTAGGTCCACTCGCGGTCCGACATCGCCGGATTGGCGAGAACATATGCGGCAGATGTTGTCATGCCCTGGGATCGGTGCGCGGTGGAAGCCCATGCGAGATCGAAGCGCGCGAAGCTCGCAGGAATAGACACCTGGCGTTCGCCTCGTTCGTTGACCTGATCAAGCTCAACAAGCATCAGCGGGCCGGAGCCGCGCTGTTCGATCCGCCGAAGCGCTCCTGTCGCGCCGTTGACCACGCCCAGGACGCGCTCGTTCTGGGTGAACACGACTCGATCCCCTTGGGCGAAGCGTTTCACTTCCCGGTTCTCGTCGCGATCGACAATCTCAATCTCGCAGCCCATGGCATCAATGACGACTCCCGCTTCAACCATTCGCGATCGAACTCGCGCGTTGACTTCGCGGACTTCGGCTCTGGTGCCGGCGATGATCGCTTTGGACTCGATAGGCGTCTTGTCGCTCGCCCAAGCCTCGACGAGGGCGCCGATGGTTTGGTCGAGTCCCGCGACCAGCTTTAATCGGCCGCGCGCGTCGAGGGCTTGAAGCGCGGTGAGGGCGTCTCCCTTCGCGAACTGCTCGACGACCTCGCGCATCCATTCGTGGTCGAACCGCGCGCGCCACTTAGCGAACGCTCGCCCAAGCTTGGGATCCTTGGAGCACACGGCCTCAATTGCCTCCATTCGCAGGTCTTCGGGCACCAGGCGCAGGGCATTGGCTTGCTCGGTGGAGACGCCGCCCGCGCGTCCTTTCGCGCGCGCGTCGAGCCAATCGAGAAGCGGAGCGAAGTCGGTGCGCTGCCGCTGGATCGCGGAAATCTCCGCCTTTCCATGCTCGCGCATCAGGGATGCGAAGATGCCGCCGGCTCCGATGGGTTGAAGCTGCTTGGGGTCGCCCACGCACACCAGCTTGGCCCCGGCATCGACCACCCGCTCCTGCAGCAGGGCGAAATCCGCCGAGCCCACCATCCCCGCCTCGTCCAGGACGAGGACCGTCTTGGCGTCGAGCTTGGCTCGGCCCTCCCTGAGCGACAGCAGAAGGCTTGCGATCGTGCGCGACGGGATGCCCGTCTCGCGGGAGAGGTTGAGCGACGCCGCCGCCGACTGGCAGCAGCCGATGACTTTGAACCCCGAGTCGCGGAAGGCGGCCCCGGTCGCTTTAAGCATCGTGGTCTTGCCGGTGCCCGCCCATCCTTCGACGAAGGCGATGGCCCCGGTGCCTGATGCCACATGCAACGCGGCCTTGCGTTGCTGGTCCAGGCTGACTGGAACGCCAAGCTTGGCGCGGAGCTCGCCCTCCAAGGCGTCGAACTGGCGGTCCAGCAGGACGGCCGCGACGCGGTGGCGGGCATCTAGGCCCGCCGCTCGCGCGCGCTCATTGATCCGGGCTTCGAGCTCTTTCGTCGCGCGCGACGTGAGGACCTCCGTGAGCTGCTCGGTCACGCCCAAACAGACCACCTGATCAAACGCCAAGAAGCGCGAAAGCTCCGCCAGGCACTCCGACGCCGAGAGCCGGCCCATGGCCCTCTCACAGATCATGCAGAGGGCATCTTGGGCCGTGGCGACCGAGTCCGATTCCATGAGGGACCCGAGAATTTCGGCGCAGTCCACGGCGAAAGGCTCGGGAGCTGGCAAAGCCATTCCCCTCATCGCCGCGACGCTCTCTGGCGTGATCCCCAGCTCCGTCGCCTGGCGCGTGAATTTGGCCAGCAGCTCGGGCAGGGGAGGCTCGCTTTTCGCTGCTCGGCTGTTGAGCGCGGCAACCTCGCGGCCTGCGGAATCTCCCAGATCCAAGCCTGCGGCCTGCATCCGCTCGGCGATCTCCTGGCTGCGTTTGGAGAGCGCGTCGCGCTGCTTGTCCGTGACGCCCGCGATGGAGAAGTAGGGGCCTGAGGCTTGGACATCGAAGCCCAGGCCTTTTAAACGGTGCGCCAGCTCCACCCGAAAGAGGATGCCCGTGGACATCTTCCGGTCGAACTGCGGACGGTGCTCTAATGCCGACCATTCCTGCACGTCTTGCCGCTTGCCCACGTTGAACATGAAGGCGTGGACGTGGAGCTGAGGGTCGAGCGCGCGGCTAGCGAAGTGGGTGTAGCACGCCGCGATGGCGGCCTCGGCCTTCTGTTTGACGCGTCCAGCGTGGCCGTGCCGTGTGATGGCGGCTTCCTCGGCGTAGTCGAGCGCAGACTTGGCCGAGTCCCGCAAGATGTCGAGCAGCGCGTCGCGGGTGGCGTCATCGGCTCCCGCGAAAACGGCCGAGAAGTCCTTCGGCGCCGAAAAGGTCATGTCTAGGCCCATGACGTGACCGTCGCCCGCCTTCTTGACCAAAGGGAGTCCGGTGACCGGGTGGAACCCTTTGGCCAAGCGCTCGACGTGCTCAGCTTCGGCGACGCCGTCGAGACCCAGAAGCGCGGGACCTTTGCAAGCCCAAAACGGAGGAGGTCCCTCCGCTTGGCCATTGCCCCGCGCGTAGTCGTCGAAGTCGCCGCGCTGCCTCTTGGTCGGCTCCCCCAAGTAGTGCAAGTAGCCTTTGCCTGATTTCGATCTGGTCTGGGCGCTTGTCGCCACGATCTTCGTTATCGACAGCATGAAAAAGCCCTCCCCAAGCCAAAGCTCGCGAGGAGGGCGTTTGGGACACGTCAGCCCATCATTCGGATCAACTCGCCATCGGTGGGGTGGTAGTAGCGCTGCAGCATGTCTTCGCCCTTGTGGCCCACGATCCTTTGGATGGCGAGCACTTGGATCTCCGATTTTCCCGTGCACATGCGCGAAATGGCCTCGTGCCTGAGGTCATGAAACGTATGCTGCGGCAGTCCCGCGAGCTTGCAGAAGTTGCGGAAGCCCACGCTGACGCAATTCTCTGGGCCCAGGAAGTGAAACATCTCTTCGGAGTCAGGCGATTTCATGCGCCTCAGGATTCTCACGATCCTGCGGGCCGCCGCCGACAACGGGACCGTGCGCTCCTCTTTCGCCTTCGTGTGTTCGGCCGGGATGACCCAATATTGGCCGTCCGTCCGGTCCTGGATCTCTGAGAACTCCGCCAGCCTCAGCTCTTGCAGGCGAGCGCCGGTCTCCAAAGCGAGCTTGGTGATCAGCCGCCAGTGCGGCCGCGACGGATAGAAGCTCCTGATCTGCCTGAACCTGGCCATGAGCGCGAACTCCTGGGCTTTGGAGAGACGCAAGTCCCGCTTCGTCTGCCACTTGCGAGGGAACATGGTCTTGGAGAAGAAGAACTGCGCGATCGGGTCCACGTTGAGCTCCTCGGCCCGCCACGCCACCGCCTGCCTGACGATGGATAGCTGCCGGGAGATCGTCGAAAAGGTGTAGGGCCGGCCGACCGGCGTCTTCGTCCCTAGCATCCGCGTGATGTAGTCCCGCGCCCACCTCTGCCTCAATTGCCCGACCGTCGCGTCGCGGACTTCCACGGCCACAGTGCGGCCGTGGAACTCATACCAAGGATGCTCCCCGCGCGCGCCGGTGAAGCCCTTGCCCATGCCATTCCTGCGCAGGGCCTCCTTCGCCGCCTTGTATTCCGCCATCTTCGCCACCAGGAAGGCGGTCACGATGCCGTCCACGCGCTCCTTGCGAAAACTCGCGTCGGGGTCCGACATGTCGAACGCGCTCAGGGTTCCTTTGAGCTTCAACTGCCGGCGGATGTCGGCCTCCGTCTCGCGCTCGAACTCCTTTGCCAGCTCCATCGTGTCCAACGTCTTCGTGATGCGCGGAGCGTGCTTGATCCTGATCTGGACTTGATACGCGACGGTTCCGTCCGAGCGCGGTTGCATTGTGATGTTTCCCATGTATTTCTCCCTGTTGTTTTTATGGGTCGAGTGCGCCTCCCGCCCATATCCATAGCTGGCGCGATGGCGGCGGGGGACGTCCGGCGGACCGCGCAGCACTGAGGAAGTGCTGCGCGGCGCCTCCGGAGCCTTAATCAATGACTTGGGAGAGGGTCCAAAACAAGGGCCCTAACAGTGGTAGCGCACGCCTCCCTTGCCCGGGCCCCGCGTGAGCGAATGCTGCACGCGATAAGCAACTGGTGCTCTTTTTCATCGGCTCGCGAGAACCTCGATTTCGCGTTTGAAAACCGCGACGCGCAGCACTTGGCGCTCGCGAGGCGCTCGACCGCGAGTGGTTTTCAGAGGAGGAGGCAAGAGGGGTTAGCGGACGCCCATTTCCGGCGTGTTCAACATATGCTTAAAAAATAGGCGCCAAAACTTCCGGCGCCTGACAGCCATCTCGTCCATTTCGAGCGAGATTTATGCCAAAAAAACGGGGGAAATGCTGCGCGCAGCAGCGAATTTCCCGACGACGAACGGCAAGCCGTCTGTCCATGAAGTTCCTTTTTTCCAGCTTGGAGGCACTCCGACTCTCGCCCCAATAATCTTTGGCGCGTCCCATCGCGACCACGCGCGAGCTTTTGATTTGAGCCCCACTCTCTTTCACTTTCAGGAATACTCCATGCGCGCACGCACCGAAAACACCGCCGCCCTCGCCGAGCCTCCGCTGTCCCCAACCATGTCGGCGAGAGACTGCGCCAAGGCCCAACTGGCCGATCAGTTCGACATCGACAACGCTTTCGTCAAAGTCTCGAAGCTGTCCAAAATCTTGGGGCTCGCGCCGGCCACCATCTACGGGTCGATGCGCAAGGGGACTTTTTTCATTCCTCATCGAATGCTTGGTTCGACGCCCGCGGTCCGATTTGACGATCTGGTCGATTGGTATTGTTCCGACGCTGCCGAGCGCGACTTGCCTTTCCCCACGCCCGCGCGGCGCATCGATTCGTCGGAGGGGCCAACCGGCAAGGATTTGATCGTCGCCAGAGTCTTGAAAAAAATGGGGCTTGAGCCGAATGGGCGCATTGCGGGCAAGACCAAACGTGAGCGCTGAGCGGATGCGGGTCCATGCGGCTTTCGGGATTTGCTGCCGCCGCGCCAGGCCTGATTCGGGGTCTGCTGCCGAGAACGCGATAGAGATCCGGGGGTTGCTGCCGGCGCAGCCCCAAACATTCGGGGCTTGCTGCCGGCATATTCGGGGTTTGCTGCCGCCGAAACGCCCACTCTATATAGATACAGATAGAAAAAAACATAGAGGCGGGCGGCAGGGCGGCTTGAGTGCCGCCTGCCACCACCTGCAATGCGTCGCAGGGACGCGGAGCAAATCCAAAACCCCAAAGACCTGGAGCCGCGATCGCGGCTCCGTCGCGCGATCGCGCGACACCCCTATTGAAGTCTCCTGAACTCATCGCCTAAAAACGTTTCTGCGGCGCCAAGCCCCGAATTCACAAATGAGTATGCGTAATTTTCTAGCCCTTGGCAGACAATTCATGCAGGCAAAGGCGCGGACCGAAGGCGCGCATCGCAAGAGAGCGTCGATCAAAGAGCCACCCCGCCTTTTCTGACCTGTTTTTGCCCTTTCGAACCCATTGCCGCCCCCGCCCCTTTGGAACGCTCGCTCCGAGGCAGTTCAAATGCTGCTATGTCGCCGCCTCGCTTCATGAAAACTTTCCAAGCGCGCGCGCCGCGCCCGATCTTTTCGATGCGGTAGCTTGGGAGCACGCCTGGCGCTGAGGACGACACCTCGTCGAGCGCGGTTCTCAGATGCTTCATGAATCCATCCATCGTCGTTCCGCTGCCTGACATGCGCCAAAGGTATTGCACGTCGAAACCCTTCTCGTATTCCTCATTCACCCAGGCGAAGTCGCAAAGCCACAGGCCCAAGTCAGTAGAGACTTTCTCCCTTGCCAAGTGGGGGATTGCGAAGCGCACATCTTTCGTGAATGCGATCTCCGTGAACGCGCTGTCCACCGAAATGAAGGCTCGCGACTTTTCCTTGCGCGCTGAGCCCAGCAAATGTCCACTTCCAAACGATGTCCCTTTGATGGTGAACGACAGCTTGGCCTCCGAAAGACGGCGGAGGCTTTCGAAAATGGAATTGGAAGTTTTCGTGCTTCGATCCTTCACGCCCAATCCCTTCGCGACCATCGACAGGGCCAGCGGAAACTCGGAATTGAGCCAGCCATGCTTCTGCGCGGCGGCCATCGCGATCTCCCAGATTCGCTTGTCCCTCATGGAGAGCCGCGGCCCGAAATAGCTCAGCTCGTATTGCGTTGAGGATGCGAGCGGCCCAGCCAGCGGAGCGCCCGCAAACCCTCCGACTTGGAACAACGCAGATCGTGTCGCCATCGCAGGCAATTTCAAAGGAGACCCCACTTTCGGAAACGGGCGCCCGGCGATGAGCAGCAAATTCGCTTTGGGAGCGGTCAGAGCAGGGCTCTCCTTTGGGGCGGGGTGGGGATTGCCGACCACTGGCGCTTCTGGCGATTTGCTCGGGCTTGACGCCAGCGGCATGGGAACAACATAGTCAGGCCACTCATCGTCGCTCCAATCCGGTGGAGTGGCTTTGATGTCGAACCTGTCGCCATCACCAGGTGTGTCAACGACGCAGTCGTCCCAACCTTCTGGAATGTGTTTTGCGGGTGGCTGTGAGGGATGGGCCATGGTCGTTCCTACGAAATGATTGAAGTGCGCGTATCCGTCCCAAGTTCTCTCAAGGACAAACACACGTGTCAATACTTGGCGAAACGCCCGCGCTGGAGAAATTATTTTGGATACGCGCAATGCAGCGGCCCAGCTAGGCCCGAAACGGGCAAGCTCAGCGCATCACAATTTGCCGGCCCTGCCGATCACAACGCCATGTATCGTCAGCGCGATGGACTCGTCCAAGACGATGGGCGCGAAGTCGGGGTTCGCGGATTCCAGGCAAGCTCCGCATGCGTCTCTTTTGAGGCGCTTCACCACCTGGCCCTGACCTGCGATGTGAGCGAGCACGATGTCGCCGTCCTTGGCCTCGGCCTTGGTATCGACCAGCACCATGTCCCCGTCGAAAATGCCTTCGTCGCGCATCGACCAGCCCGACACGCGCGCCCATATCACCGCCTCAGCGTCGCCATCGCGCAGCACGTCGAGGATTGACGCCTCGCGCCCGTCATAGGACGAACCTGACCAAGCGGGAGCGCCTGCCGCGACCGCGTCCTCGAAGATTGGAAACGATTTGCACGTAGCCGGCATGAAAAGCATCTCGCGCTCGATCTGAGACGCGTATTGCGCCGCCAACACACAGCCCAGGCGCCGCATCGCCTCTACTTCAGCGTCCGGGTCGAGACCAGCGTCCAAAGCATCCTGCAGGACCTGCGCTGGCGTGAGCCCGATGAGGGCGTGGATATCGGAAGGCGCGACGTCGAAGTATTTGTCGAGCGGCGCGGCAGTGGTTTTCGGTTGCTTCGTCATTTCCATCTCCTGGTTAGTTCGAGCCGGCCATGCGGCCAAGCTTCCTGGTGGCGCGTTTCCTCGCCGCGTCGAAAGTTTTTTCGTCGAGTTCAAGCATCGATCTCATCTCGCTGGCCGTCATGCCGAGGAGCATTCCCTCCAACACTTGTTGCGCGGCCGAGTCGCCTCGCAAATCGTCATGGGCCATCTGAGCGATGCTTCGGCACGCGTTGAATCGCTCTTTTGCGATATGTTCTTCATCCAACGCTCCAGGGCCAAGAAATTCATCAGGATCCTCGTCGAGCATGGCTTCTAGCGAAAAGTGAGTGGCTGGATTGTTTTCCTCCCGGCGCCTTACTCCGTTCACGATGCTCTTCATCGACGTGATCATGAATTTCGCGAACGAGTCCGAGAGCGACCAATTCCGTCGCCCATCCAACGCCCGACCCAGCGCCTCGTGGACGAGGTCCAAAGGTTCCGAGAAGGTGGTTCCGCGCATGCACCACGCAGCGAATCGTGAAAGGGCCAGCGCCTCGGCCGGCGTTTGGTTTTGAAATGCTGCGAGTATTTGGGCTGTTGTGGCGGCCATGAGTTCTCCTGCTTGCAATTAGTCGGGGCTTCGCCCTCCACTCCATAGCTGCCTTGTTGCAATTGCTGGACGCGACCCGAACACCGAGGTCGATGAGCGGCAGGAAACGCCGTCTGTCATGGACGCGTCCGGCAACGCCTCGATGCGGGCTGTTGACCTTGGGAGGCGCCATGACCAAAACAGCCACGGAATGGGGCCAATCGGCGCACGCCGCGCCGTCCATCAAACGCATTGATCCATGGGGCTGGCTCCTGGCGAGCCTGCTCATCGGAGCCTTTCTCGCCGTATTGACGCTCGCGCTTTTGTGGAGGCCGTTGCCCGGACTTCCGCCGCCGCCATTCCCCATGCTCGAACACCTGAGCTACTGGACGAAGCTCGCCATAAGACTCGTCATGCGATCAGCTTTCGAGTCCGAGTCGCGCGTCTACGCCAAGTTCTGGGCTGGACTCGAAAGTTCCGAGCGCGTCGCCATCGCGTGGCGAGCGTCGTTCGCAGCCATCGCCGCGTGCGCTCCTGCGATTTGGCTCGCCAGCAGCTTCTTGAAGCCTCGCGACGCTCTGATCCATATGCGAGGCTCTCGCCGATACGAGGGCTCGGAGGCAGTCGGCGCCTTGAATCGAAAATTGGCCTCGTCCGCGAAGCTGCGGCCCGACCACGAGATCGCGCCAGGCGTGGTCTACCCCACGGACATGTTCACGCGCCACATACTTTTGGTGGGCGGAACGGGTTCGGGGAAATCCACGACAATGAAGCGTCTGATCGACCAGGTCGTGCGCAATGGCGAGCAGGTCATCTTGTTCGACCCGAAGAGCGAATTCACAGCGGCGTTCGGAGCCCCGGAGATCTTCGCGCCGTGGGATTCGCGCAGCCTCAGCTGGGATCTCGCCCGCGACATGCGCAATACGCTGGACATGCGCCGTTTCGCGGCCGCGATGATCCGCGAGAGCCATGACCCCATGTGGTCCAACGCCTCGCGCCAACTTCTCGTGGGCGTCATGATCCATTTGAAGTCGGCGCAGGGCGACGACTGGGGATGGAGCGAGTTGTCCGAGATGCTGTCGCGCCCGCAGCTTGAGTTGCTGGAAATCATGCGCCGTTACCACCCGGAGGCGGTGCGGTCGGTGGAGAAGGCGTCGGTCACCACCGCCGGCATCTTGATCAATCTATCGTCCTTTTGCGGTCCAATCTTCGACTTGGCAAAGGCATGGGGAGACTCGCCGCCGGAGCGCCGCGTCAGCTTCGTCGAATGGATTCTCACGGGTCGCGAGCACCGCCAACTGATCTTGCAAGGGCACGGGGCCTATGGCGAGCTGACCAAGAGCTACGTGGAGGGCATCGTCGGGCTCATTTCGGCCATGGTCAGCAGCGTCGAGATGGACGACGACCCGAGCCGAAAAATTTCCTTTATCGCCGATGAGTTCGCCCAGATGGGGAAATTGCCAGGCGTGCGCCAGCTCTTTGAAATGGGCCGCTCTCGAGGGGTGAGATGTTGCGTCGCCGTCCAAGACTTGGGCCAGCTCGAAGAGATCTACGGAGCGCCCATGGTCAAGGCCATCGTGTCGATGTGCGGGACGATGATCATCGGGCAGATGATGCAGGGCGACACCGCAAAGGCGCTTTGCGACGCCATGGGGTCGCGCGAGGTCGAGAGGCCCAATGTCTCGGTGTCTCAAAACGCGACGGGTTTCGGCTCGTCGAAGACCTTTTCCTTTTCGCGCGAGGAAGTCTCGCTCTACAAGCCGTCCGAACTCGCCTCGCGACTGGGCCTCACGCCCGACGGCAAGGGCGTGAAGCTCATTCTCTTCACCGGAGGCGATGCCCATGAGCTGGTGTGGCCTCACTTCCCCCACCGCAAAGAGCGTCCTCGGCACATGCCGGCCCCTTGGACTGCCGGCGCTCGGCAACTTGATGAGGTGCCAAGGGAGTTGCCAAACGAGCCGCCTAGCGAGCCGTCTGCCTAGCCTGCATGTCGTATGGCGGATGCAGGCGTGTCGCCAGCTATTGAAAGCGAGGCCGAGCGCGGCGCGGCCCTTTCAGGGAGACAGCCATGGATCACGACGAGGGAGGATCGGACAAGGAGCGGCGCCTAGACGAGGAGCGCCGGCGAAATGGCAAAGGAACATGGGGCGCGCCTTTGCCATTGGAGCGCCCGGTAGACCCCAATGTATTGGTGGACGACGAGATCGAGCTCATCGGGGACTTGGACAACGACCAAGACGACAACGATGTCTGGCTCTCCGAGCGTCTACAAGACTGGGCCGACTTGCAGCCGGCCGAGCCGCCCAGCCGGTTGGCCTGGCTGCGTCACCGGATTAGGGAAGCCCAGGAGTTTTTCGGCATCGGCAAGCCGCTGCGAAAGCCTTGGGAAGCCGCTCGAACCCCTGCGGCGGAGTGGTCGCGTCTGTTTGAAGAAGCGGTCGGCCCGGCGCCCGCTGGCGCTGGACCAGATGCCGACGTTGACCCTGGAGCGCCACCGATCTCGGAGGCGCATGACGGAGCGACCAAGCCAGCGGGCTTCGTCGCGGCGAAGACAGCCTTGAAGGCTGACTTCGAGGAGAGGGCGCCCCGCGCTACGAAATCCAGCGCCGGGCCATCGCGACTTCGGCCGCGAAGCTGCGAAACCGCGTGACGCATCGCGTCCCTCCGCACGAACGAACCAAGAAAAAGCGAGGTCTCCATGGCGAGCGTAAACCAAGAACACGCGATCAACGACGCGGCGCGCATCAAACCAGGCCACGAGCCCAGGTTCGACGTGAAGTCCCACGTCGCCCAAACATTGATCGAGGCTATGGAGAAAGGCGAAACCCCATGGCAGCGCCCATGGAGCGTGAACTCCATGAAGCCGATTAACGCCACCACGTCCAATGGCTACAAGGGGATCAATCGCCAATTATTGGCTCTTGCCACTCGCTCGAATAGTTCTGGCATTGGCCCATACGCTGACAACCGTTGGATGACCTACCAACAAGCCTTGGACAAAGGATGGCAGGTCAAAGGCGGTGAGAAGGGGACGATGATCGTGAAGGTGGTCGAGTTCGACCGCGCGAAAGAAGAGCGCGGCGCGAAGGAAGGCAAGGGCGCGAATTCCGGGGGCGGCGAACAAAGCGCGGAGCGTCGAAAAAGCATGGCTCTGCGCCATTACTTCGTCTTCAACGCGGAGCAGGTCGATGGCGTCCCCCCGATGGAGCAGGCGACCGACTTGGCGTTCGATTCGGTGAAGAAGGCCGAGGCAGTGCTTACGGCGCTCAAAGAAAAAACTGGGCTGCTGATCTTGCACGGCGGCAATAAAGCTTTCTACTCGCCGAAGCTCGACGAGATTCGCATCCCGCATCAGAAGAAATTCGCCACCATCTACGACTACTACGCGACGGCTATGCATGAGGCCGCCCACAGCACCTTGCACGCAAGCCGGCTCAACCGGACCGAAGCGCTGGGGCAGCGGTGGGGCGACGAGGCCTATGCGGTTGAGGAGCTAAGGGCAGAGATCGCTTCTGCGATTCTGGCTTCCGAGACGGGAGTTCCCATGAGCCAAGACCCGAAGCACCTTGAAAATCATGCGGCGTATTTGCGCAGTTGGATCAAGGCGATCAAGAACGATCCCATGGCAATCTTCTCTGCCGCCAAAGATGCTGACCTCATGGCGAACTACATGCTTGAATTGGAGCGAGAGAGGACGGCCTTGACCCCGCACAAGGAATGGCTTGCCGAACACGAGAATGCCAAAGAGATCGCAACTGTGCGTTGATTTCTCATTCACGCGTTGGAACACAATGTCATTTACAAAATGGAGGGGCTTGGTTTGAACGATCCAAGAAAGATTTTTGCCGATGAAAGGCTGCGAGGCATGTGCGTCTTTTGCGGCGCCAAGCCAGACACGAAAGATCACTGTCCGTCAAAAGTTTTGCTCGATGAGCCCTATCCCGCAGATCTTCGAGTGGTGCTCGCATGCTTTGAGTGCAACAACTCATTCTCACTGGATGAGCAGTATCTAGCCTGTTTTTTGGAGTGCGTCATCTGCGGCTCAGTAGATCCTGATCATGTGAAACGCGACTCCGTCAAACGAACCCTACGCGAGCAGCCGAAGCTTGCGGCAAGCCTCGCCGCGTCAGTTTCTGTGGGACAAGATGGGCAGAAGATTTGGCAGCCGGATATGGCTCGCGTGCGCAACGTGATCGTGAAGTTGGCGCGGGGCCATCTGGACTACGAGCTGTGCATCCAAGAGATGAGCGAGCCGGACGTGTTTGAAATCACGCCCATGTCGCTGATGTCGCCAGAACAGCTTCAATTTTTCGAGCTCCCCGAGCCTGGACCAAAGGCTCTGTGGCCTGAAATTGGCTCTAGGGCCTTTTTACGAATGCTGCCCAGCGGCGACAAGATCGACGACGATTGGCAAGACGTGCAAGAGGGTCGGTATCGGTATCTCGTCGGACAGACGCAAGGCAATTTTGTCCATATTGCCATTAGCGAATACCTGGCCTGCCGCGTGGCTTGGGGGTGAGCATAGACGGATTTAATAGTGTCTTTGATGTCGTCTGGTTCGCCCGCAAATCCTCTTGGCCCCACCTGGCGAGCCATTCAAGTCGCATGAGTCAGCAAAGGGATGCGCAGCGCTCAAAACCTCCAGCGCCGCGCCGGACCTAAAAACCCGGCTGCCCGGTAGCGCCTCCTCTCTAGGTGGTAACATAGTGGGCGCTATTTTTCGAGCCTCATAGCCACTTTTCGAGGTCAAAAATCCTCTCCCGCCAAGCGCGCAAGGCCTTGGCGGTTCACAAAAGAGAAAAATTGATTACGCGGCTCAAAACGATTCCTGTCATCGACCTTTTTGCGGGGCCAGGCGGCCTTAGCGAAGGTTTTTCCTCTGTGGAGACCGCTGACGGCAATCAGCGCTTCGATGTCCGCATATCCATAGAAAAAGACGAGCAGGCGTATCAAACGCTTTTGCTTCGCGCGCTGTTTCGCGCCTTTCCAAAGGGAGAGGCTCCGGAGTGCTATTACCAATACATTCGGGGCGAGATCACCCGTGAAAAGTTGTTCGCGGACCCTGACATCCAAGAGGAATTGAAGCTCGCCAGGTCAGAGGCGAAGCTCGCGGAGCTCGGGACCACCGCGTCGGGCACTACCGATGGCTGGATCGCCAAGGCGTTGGAAAACGTCGAAGACTGGGCGCTCATCGGAGGTCCGCCGTGCCAGGCCTATTCCCTCGCGGGCCGCGCCCGCATGAAGGGCGTCGCTGAATTCGCCGAGGACAAGCGCCATTTCCTCTACAAGGAATACCTGCGGATCATCAAGAAGTTCAAGCCTTCCGTGTTCATCATGGAGAACGTGAAAGGCATGCTCACTTCCCAGCACGGCGGTTCGCTGATTTTTGAAAAGATCATCGCGGACCTTCGGCAGCCCGCCCATGATTTGAGCTATCGTATCCAGTCATTGGTCGTCGAGGGCGAGGATCTCGATCCGCATGACTTTGTGATCAAGTCCGAGGACTACGGCATTCCGCAGCGTCGTCACCGCGTGATCCTTTTTGGCATTCGGTCTGACGTGGCCGATGACGCCCCCGCGTTGGAAAAGGAGCCCAAGCGGTTCAAGCTCAAAGCCGTGAAAGAGCAAGTCAGCGTGCTCACCGCGCTCTCCGGCCTGCCAAAGGTCCGGAGCAGAGTCTCCAAGCAAGAGGATTCGCCGCAAAAGTGGCATTCGATTTTGAAGAAGACCAATCTGCAACTGAAAAAGTGGCACGAGAAAATCCGCATAGTAATCGAGAGCGCGGTTTTGAAGGCATTGGAGGAGGCCAAAGAGCTTGACACGCATGGCTCGAAATTCGTGAAGCATGCGGTGAGCTATGCAGCGATGCCGACTACGCTGGCGAAATGGTATCGGGACGCCAAGCTTGGGGGCGTGCTTCAGCATGAATCGCGCAGCCACATGGCTTCCGACCTGCACCGCTACATGTTCGCGGCCTGCTACGCGGCCTCGCAGAAGGTATCGCCGCGCATCCATGAGTTTCCACCCAAACTTTTGCCGGACCACAAGAACGTGGACGACGACGAGGTTCCGTTCCTAGATCGTTTCCGCGTTCAGCTTGGCGATCAGCCAGCCACGACGGTTGTCTCCCACATCTCCAAGGATGGTCATTACTACATCCATCCCGATCCGGGGCAATGCAGGAGCCTGACCGCGCGGGAGGCCGCGCGGCTGCAGACATTCCCAGACAATTACTTTTTCGAAGGCGGGCGAACCGCGCAATTTCATCAAATCGGCAACGCCGTCCCGCCGCTTCTAGCGCGTCAAATCGCCGAAGTCGTCAGCGATTTCATGGCGAGCGCTAAGCGCTGATTTCGCCCAGCAGCTCGGAGCCGTCGATCCATGCGCGTAGCTTTTCAGGCAGCGCGGCTTGCTGCTCCAAGCTTTTAGTTGAGCATTCCCACACGATGAGAACCCGCCAACCCAATGCGGCGAGAGCCGCGACAGCTTCGGAATCGCGCTCAGCGTTTCGGCCGAGCTTGACTTGCCAGAACTCGGGGCGCGTCGAAGGCATCCTGGCCAGTCGGCAGCCTTGGTGCATGTGCCAAAAGCAGCCGTGCGCGAAGATGGCAATCTTTCGTCCGGGCATGGCAATGTCGGGAGCGCCGGGCAAATCTTTGCGGTGCAACCGGTAGCGGTAGCCTTGCGACGAGAGGGCTTTGCGCACCAACATCTCCGGCTTGGTGTTTTTTCCCTTGATGCCGGACATCATTCGGCTGCGGGTTTTGGCATCGACGATGTCGGACACGGAAATCCCTAGGCCGTCTTTGGCGCGGCGAGGCGTATCCAGTCGGTCTTGACCGTATAGATGGGCTTGATCGCGCCGCCAACTTCGAGCGGCACCAGATCAACCCGGCCTTTCTCTTCGTCGTCTTGGACAACCCACGTGAGCGTGTCATCCCCCGGATCTTGAAACTCTTCGAGTATCTTTACGATGTCGCCTTGCTTGAACATGGCGAAGCCCCGCGTTTTGGCGAGGGTCCATGCCGCGTCCCAGAGGCGCCCCCATTTCTCAGCGCCGCCTTCGTCGGCCACGTCCATGCCATACCGCATGAAGACCTCGTGCAGGACCATGTTGGAGTCGCAGAAATCGCCGGAGTGGCACACGCTCGGATGAGTCTGGGTCTGGTTTCTGAGCACGACTTGCTCCATCTGCTCGGGCGTCAGCGTCGAGCGGAGCAACTGACAGAACTGATTCGCCAGCGAGTCGATGGTCGGTGGTGGCAGAGTGGCGGAGGTATTGGACATCCCAATTTATAGCGCACTTGGCGCAGGCCCGCGCGCGGGCTATTTCAGCTCGGGAATGCCTTTGGCGGCCTCGGAGTAGCTCGCTCCCAACACGGCTTCGCGGCACTCGGGCTTCTTGGCCCATTCCGAAATCATCCGGCCCGAGGCGGTCTTATGGAGCACGTCATTGACCTCGCGCGCCCACACTCCGATTTGCGCGAGCAGTTCCGGCGAGGCGCCTTGCTTGGTCCATACGCGGTTGAGGTCGATGCGCGAGCCGAGTTTCTCCGACAGCAGCGACAGGGTGTAAATGGTCACGTTGCCTTGGAAGGCTTGGAACATCGGGCGGATGAGCTTGGTGGCGTCGCGAAACAACTTCGCCTTGGCGACCATCGCTTTGTAGTCGTTCGCGGTGGGGACCGTCGGCTCCCCGCCATCGGTCGGCGTCAAGGTGGACATGAAGCGGTCGAAATTCTTCTGCGAGCCAAGGCTCACGGTATCGGGCTTCTTGTCCCACGTGTTGAGATATTTCGCGAGCTCGGTTTTGGTGATGCGCCGAGCGGCGGGGATCGCCTCCTTCAGCGCCTTGAGCTTGGCCGGCGTCGTCCCTTCGCGGGTGAGCAGCGTGTTGTAGCTGCCCGCCGCGCGCTCATAGAACCAGCGGCCCACGCCATCGGGGCAATACACGGTGAGCGATAGCTTCTCCACTTCCACGTGGAAAGGCTTGTTGGCGGACAAGTCCGATTGGCTCACCGCGTTTTGGCTGTTGGCGAAGCGCGAGATGTCGGAGACGAGCGCCTCCTCTTTGATGGGGTCGGGCTCGCGCATGACGATGATCTTGGCGGGAACGCGCACCTTGCTCAAATCCATCTCGGGATACTTGCGCTTGGCGAAGTAGATCGAGGCCGTGGTCTGGCCGCCGTTGACGATTTGAAGGCCTTTGAGCCAGGCGATTCCGGTCGTGCCGTCGCCGGGCGTGCCGAAGCGCATCTCGTCGGCGACGATCACGATGCCGTTGTTGTAGGCCATGAAACGTCCCGGCGCGGAGCGCAACGTCCCCTGAATGCCAGCATTCACGCCTTTGCCGCTCTTCACGCTGAGGAAGGAGCGCACGTTGGCCTCCAAAAGCCGCGCGCCGAATTTTTCGTAGAGCAGCCGCAAGGCTTCTCCTGGAATGGCGGTTAGCGCGTAGTCGTAGTCGTCGTTCTCGCCGGGAACATAGACGCAGGGCAGGGGACGACCTGAGACTTCGGTGAAATCCACCACGAGTTCGTCGCGCGGCTTGCCTTCGGACCAATGCCTGAACAGCCTCTCGATGTCCATAACTTCGAGCCGCACGGCCTTGCCGCCAATGTCCCTCGTCTTGAAGTTCTTCGCTTTCGCGACTTGGTCGGTTAGGACGAACACCCGCACTTGTTCCAGCCCGTCGTAAACCTCCTGCAACGTCTCCGCCAGCGAGCGTTCGTCGCTGGACGGGTCCAGGCGCGGAGCCATCTTGCCTTCGGCGCACAGAGCCAGGAATCGGAGGCATTGCTCCACCGCCGTCTTGGTGTCGGCGTCTGCCACTGGCGTGGGCTCATCGACTCCTTCATATAAGCTCACGAAGAGATCGAGCTGATCGAGATCTTCCGACATGGCGTAGCCATTGAGGCGAAGGATCGCGTTGCCGACCTTGCCCCGGTATCGGCATGCGACCGGCTCGAAGGTCATGCCAATGTCCGACATGTGCTGCATCACGATATCGGAGAAGGCGATCTCCGCGTAGGGCGTGCCCTCGCTCATCTGCGCTCGCACTTGCGCTTGCGTCTCGCGCAAGAAATCGGACAGTTCCATCAAATCGCTCCCAGTTGTTTTAACGCGGCGGCCAGGTCCAAGCTCCCGCTCGCGGATTTATCCAAATCGATGTCGTAGTTGGCTCGGGTGATCCCTTGGGGCACGGTGCCATGGATCAACCTCGGAAAGCCCTCGCCCACGAGTATCGCCCTGAGGCTGGCTGGCTCGAAGTTTCGAGGGTAGCGATCCGCATGTGAATCGAAAAATCCAGCAGCGATCAGCCGCTCTGAGAATAGCCGCGTGGCTTCCGAATCCTCAGCTAAGCCGGCTTTGAGATCAGCGACGAGCAAGGGGAGATTTTTTCCGGACGCCACCTGCTTCAATTTCGCGCCGACCACAAATAGCGGCTGGAGCACTGCGTCGTCGAGTTGCTCAAGCGAACCAATGCGGGCAGTGAATCCCACCGTCGCGATAGTCGTTTTGACTTCCATCGCCCCCGTCCCGATTTCGAAGTCCTGCACGCCGTCGAGAGGCCCCACCCAGCTCGCGACCGCGACATGGGCTGGGACGCCAGCGTCAATGATGGCTGCCAGGGTGAGCAACTCTCCGATGAGGCCGATCTCGGCTTCTGGGCTCAGGGCGGTGGCGCCCTTGCGCATGAACTCTTGCCAAGCGCGCACGCGCCCAAGAAATACACGAAGCGAACGGTGTTCGTCCGCGCCTTCCGCCGCAGCCAAATCAAGGGCGCCAGCCACATCGCACGCCATAGCTGAAAATAGCTCGACGCTGCCGGACGCTTTGCGAGTTAGGGCCAGCCACGTATTGCCGTCACCCACCGGGTCTGCGCGCTCTACGGAGAACCCTTGGCCGTCGGGGAGCTTTTCTCCCGGCGTTAGGCGAGCGACTGAAAAGCAAACAAGCAACGCTTCGTCATTTCCAGGAAATCGCCGCCCCACGTGAATGCGGACAGATCCCGCGGAATCGATTCGGATCGTGCGCCAGCCTTGCTCCGCACTCGCGCCAGCCAGAGACGCCCAAGCGAGGTCGAACTCCTTACTCGGACGGGCCATATTCTTGTTCCCAGTAAAGCAAATCCACTTTGTATTCCACCTTGATTCCAGTCTCGCTCGTAGGGAAAGCCATCGCGAAAGCGATGATGGGGTCATCCCAGCCATCGATGATCGGAGCCTTGTCGCTGTTCAATGGAGACAGTGGATACAGGAGCAAGACGCCGCGCCCCAGGTCTCCGCCGGACGAACCGCGCATCTCCCTGATTTTCTTGCCGCTTGGGCGCGTGGGTTCGATGATTCGGTTTCGAGCGGGGTCGGGTTTCCATGCGGCTTTCGTGAGCTGCAATGCCGCGTTCCAAGGGTCAAATCCGACATCTATCGCCTCATCTGAAGGGTCGGTGAGAACGCCAATGGAATACCGACCAGCGACGTTCGTGTCCGAGCGCGACGGAAATGTCGAGATCTCCACGCCATTCGAAAATTTATGAGGTTTCCCCGCGAAGCCTTCCGCGAGCAATCCAACGGTCCACTGACGGAGTTCGCCCACCTCGTTCATCTTTTCAATGAATTCGGCCAGAACCGAGCTTTTAGCGCTGGTGGCTCTGAGATGCGTCACGTAGTTCCCTAAAAAATCCAAAACCATTTCGGCGTCCACGTTGAGCCAGAGGCTGGACCTATTCCAATGGTCCGGAGGTCCAGTCCGATCCTGCTTAGGACCGTTTACCGTTGGCGACCCGAGGGAAGTGAGAAGTCGATCAGTGGCATCCAAGTTGATTTGCAGGTCTTTGGTGTCGCGAGGCAGGGCGACCGTCTGAACCATCGTGCCGCTGTATGAGAGTTTCAACGATTCTGAATTCCGCATCTTCAAGGGAGAAGTCACGGTCAGAACCGGATGGGACTGCACTTTCAAGCCATAGTCCGACGGCGTGCCCTTGCGCTCGACCATCGTGTCGAACTCCTCGCGAAGCTCCTCGGAAGCGTCCGCGATATGACCGAACCAACCGACCAAGTCGGCGGTGGTGTAAAGCCTGCATACGTCCACGTAGCCTGGGCGATATCCAAACCAGCGGCCCATCTGCATGAGCGTGTCATACATTTTTGTGGTTCGGATGAAATAGCTGGTGCAAAGACCTTCGAGAGTCAGCCCCCGGGCTAGCTTATCTCCCCCGATAGCGATAATTTTGAGAGGCGCGCCGTCGGCGGCGTAGTCCAACGCGTCCTTCGCTGTTCCGTTGATCGAGCGCACGTCGATGTCTTCGAGCACATCGGGGAGCGCCTCCAGAACATCGGACCACGACGGCATCATGGGCGGGCCTCCAACCTCGGGAGCCAGCGCCGCCACTGAGGCGCTCGTGGGGACGAAATCCCTTTCCCATATGCATTTCAAGTGAGCCTCGAGTTCCTCATGGTCAACCTTGCGGGAAAGGCGCTGCCGCATCCGTTTCACCGACTCGTCCACTTGGCGGCGAACTTCGCCTTGAACATTGACGAACCGGGTGACGTGAATCAGCATGGAGGAATGCTGGGAGCCTTGGCCGCGACATTGGCGAACGGCGCAGGCGAGAGCGAACGAGCAGATGGCTTCGACAAGCGATGGCGGCAGCATCTCTTGTCCGGCGTGGGTGGGGACGTGCTCCTTCTTGTGTTTGGGTGGCATCCAGCCAGTCAGTAGCTCTTCGCTGAAATGATCTTCGATCGTCCTAGTGAGCGGCAGACCGCCTTTGCGACCTTCTTTAGTCATTCGTCCGAAAATTCGTGCGGGTCCGACGTAGTTGGACGGCGCGGCCAAGTTCAGGATGAACGACTCCGGAAAAAGATCGGGCCCTTCCTTCTTGGTGGAGCCTTTGCGATGGATGAAGATGTTGGCGAATGGAGTCGCCGTGTAGCCCACGTAGGCTTTCTTGGAAAACGAGTGAAGCAGCTGCCTTATTAGGCTGTTGATCGCTTTGGGTTCGTGCTCTTCGTCCGGCGTCCCGTCCTCGTTGAACAATTGCTCGCCTGTGTCTACCGACGCGTTGTCCGCCTCGTCGTCAATCATCAGGAGCGGCAGGTTGCTGACAATCTTATGGCCGTCAGTGGTATCGGTGGCGTTGGCGACGCGATTGCGTATCCATTTCAGGAGCTGTTTTAAAACGCTCTTGTTCTTTTTGACGACGAAAAGCCAAGGGCGCTCTTCGGGCGAGATCGCCGCGAAGTGATTGGCGATGGTTTCGTTGAAATCGCCGTTGTCCGCGCGAGTGGTCGCGGAGTGGGTTTGAAGATCCCCACCAAATGCGGCGACGCCAATAGGTTTTCCGGGATCGCGATTGGCGGTCGTCTCGTAACCCAAAAAACTCTCTTCTAGGCGCACCTGGGTCTGAGACCTAAGGTTGTTGTGCATGCCAGCGAGGACGATGATGATCTTGTAGCCAGCGTCCGCCGCCTTGCAAATCAACCCGGAATAGTTGCCGGTTTTTCCTGACTGGACATGGCCCACGACCAAGCCGCGGCGATTCCAGACTCCCTCCCGCTTGGGATCTTCAAGCAAGGCCAATATGTCGTCGGTGGACTCATCCAAAGCATCCACGACTTCCATGGCGAGCTTCGCCTCCATGTAGTCTCGATATCGGCGCCAGTAGTGTCGGTCTTTCTTTCGGGAGGCCACGAGCCAATCAACGTGCCCGGTGACATCTTTCAGCGTGGCGACCTTTCCAATCCAATGGCTGAACCTGCGAATCAGCTCCGCAGTGGCCGCAGCTTGGTCTATGGCGTCTGGATTCTCCGGCGAAACTACCGCCGAGGCGGCCTTCACTTTTTCCTCGATGAGCGTCGAGGTGATTTTGGATTTATCTTTCTCGGCTCTGCCGACCAGCCTTTGCGCAATCGAGATGACGTCTTCCAGGGTTTTGTCGATGTCTGACATGCAATTCTTCTTTTTGATTCTGGCGTTGTGAAATCAGGCTTGGCCGAGGGCGGCTATGAGCGTGGGATAGTTGTGGAATGGCTCGGTGGACATCAGCGATTTCTTGGCTTCCTCCGCGCTCATGTGTTTTCTTTCCAACATGTCCTCATAGAGTGTGGTGAGCACTTCGATGACGGCGGCAGTGGGCTCTCCGGAAAAACCTGTCCGTGGCGTGTCGTGATGCTCTGCCGTGTCCAGCCAGATGCGCTGGACCGGAACCGTCTCCTCGATCACTCGCAACATGGCCTTGACCATCGCTCCCTTGTCGGCGCCCGCTTCCAGGACAGCCGCCACCACGGAGTGCTTTACGTCGATGCGGTATTTGGTCCCGCCCGCCGTGTGCTCCACACGCCACGCCTGCTCGATGGCCGTCTTCCCAGGACCGGCCACCGGCGCGCCGCGAAATGCGAACACCTTCCGAGCCCGGGAGCGGGTATCTTCGGCAAGTTTGGTCAGCCAGGGGCGTAGCGCCACAGGAGGCCGCGCGGTGGACTTTCGGATGTCGATCTTCCAGTCGGCGTCGGCGGTGTTGGGGATGTCGAGGCGGATGCGGGCGAGGCGATAAAACTCCTCCCGGTTCCACGGCCGTCCCGGGCCTAGGCCCAGCCAGCCGCCCGCCACGAGCAACCGCTTGTTGCGGTAGATATAGAAGCCTTGCTGGGCGGTCCAGCCTGCGGGCCCAGCGGCTTCCTCGAATTCCTTGACTGTGAGCATGTCCTTGTGCGGCAGGACATGGCCTTCGACCTCGACAACGCCGGAAGGAGTTCGGTTCTTCTCGACAGGCGCGCTCCACGTCTTCGACGGATGGTCGTCCATGAACGGGTCCCAGGGCTTGACCGTTTTGCCGTTTAGGGTGAGCCGAAAGACAGGCTTTGGCCCCTCGATGAGGCGGTGGAACACCATGGCGAGATGGGCTTCGATACCGTCGATGAGGTCGTTGAAGTCATCGGGGCCGTAGCTCGCCGTCACGATCCGGTCGAGGCATTCCCAGAGCACAAGCGTGCCGGACTTTTGAGCCGCCAAGGGTTCGATGAAGACCTCTGAACCGTCCGCCGGCCCCTCATACATGAGCCAGCCTCCGCTTGGGTTGTCTTTCAATGCGTCCAAGTCCCATCGCAGGCAAGACGCGGAGCCGTCTTTGAGTGATGCCACGGTGAGCCTGCGGCACTGGGAGAAAGAGGAGGTTTTGAGGCCCATGCCGAAGCGGCCCAGGTCCTTAGGGTCTCGCGCGTCGAGAGGGTTCTTGTCTCCAAGACGCATCGCGCTCTCGAGCTCGGGATCGCTCATCCCCTGGCCGTCGTCCAAGATCGAAATCCTGCTCGCGGGTCCGGACCACGTCAGATTCACCGCGATGTTCGACGCCTCTGCCGAAATGCTGTTGTCGATCACGTCCGCCAAGGCGGCCGCGGTGGAGTAGCCCAAACCGCGCAGGGATTCCAGCATGGCCCCCGCGCGCGGAGGCGCGTTCCTAGTTTTCTGAGTCATCGGCCGTATCCCGCTCCTGGCGCGTAAGCGAACCCGTTATTAATCAACTTCCTGATCAGGACGCGCGTGTTGGTGTCATGAGCTTTGTGAATCCGCACCCACACGCATCCCGAGGCGCGCTCGCGCTCATCTTCGACCAATATGCCCAGTTCCCTAGCCTCTTGCAGCAGCCGCTCTAAGACGCTCGGCCTGCGGTTAAGGACTGGATCGGAGGAGGGTAGCACGTGCACCGGCTCGGGAGGCAGCGCCGCGAAGTGATCCGCCATGGCTTTCTCCACATCGATTTCAGGTTCGATGACCAGATGATCCTCGATCGGATCCTCTTCCGAATCCTCGGATTCTGCGGCCTCCACATCGTTTCGCCGCGCGGGCTTCTTTACCACGTGGGTCCAGTCCACCAAAGCGGCTGCTTTGGCGGGGTGCTTCATTAGCCGGATCGTCTTGGCTTCGATTTGCCGTATCCGTTCGCGCGTGAGGCCAAGCCGGGCGCCCAGCTCTTCCAAGGTGCATTCGTCATCGACGCCAAAACCGAAACGCAACCGGATGACCTGTTCGCGTTTGCGTCCAAAACCAGCGAGCAATGTCCCCAAGGCAGCGGTGAGCTCATGCGACTCGACGGCCTCCGAAGGATCGGGCGCGATGAATTGAGCCCTCACATGCGTCGCGATGAGATCGTCGATGTCCACGGCATCGAGCGAGACGAACTCCTCGCGCTCCCTCAAAATCGCCTCGACCTTCCAGGCAGCGATATCCATCTCCGCGCCGAGTTCCATTGGCGTGGGAAAGCGTCCATTGTTTTTCTCCCAAGCCACGGCCGCCTGGATGACGTGCATGCCCAGTTGATGGACATGGGATGGCAGGCGGATTGAGCGGCTGACGTTGGAGACCGTGCGCGATATTTGCTGTCTGATCCACCAAGTCGCATAAGTGGAAAACTTGAAGCCCTTCCGCCAGTCGAAGCGATCGACAGCCCTCAAGAGCCCGACGTTGCCTTCCTGGATCAGGTCGTCGAGAAGCATGCCGGAATTCAAATAGCGCCTGGCGATGGACAGGACTAGGCGGAGATTCGACACCGCCATGCGCTCACGCGCCTGGCGGTGCTGTTCCATGGCCTTGGCGAACAATGCGGCCGAAGGGTGGGCGTCGCCGCGCCGGCCGTCCATGAAGGCCATCACGTAAGGCTTTTGGAGCCCGAGCGAGGCCAATACATCGCGGCATGCCGACCAGTTCGGACCTTTGACGGTGTCCGCCCGGGCGAGCCCTGAAAGGGCTTTCACCGTCGCCGCGAAGGCGGTGAGGTCGTCGTTCTGTTCGTCCCCCTCGTCGGCGGCGTCATGCGGAGCGGTGGCCGAAAGGCTCGTCAAGGCATCGGAACTGGCGGCAAGCTCCGCATCATTGGGCGGCGCTTCCTCCTTGGTCGCGACCATCCATGCCAATGGTTTTGAGCCTGATATGACTAGCCGCGCGTCCTCCATGACGAATGAGAGTCCAGCGGGCCAGGCGGCGAGGGCGTCCAAGGCCTTGTCCAGGCCGCCTTCCATGGCTTGGCCCAAAGTCGCCTCTTCGCTGGCCGTGAGCAACGATTCGTTGCGAGAATCCTTGAAATACAGCGGGAGCGGCGCTCCGCCATTCGATATCAGCGCGTCGAAGTAGCCCAGCGCGGCGGCGAGGGCCTCCTCTTCTTCTTCGGATTCTTCCGGAGCTACAAATACTTGGAACGACTCGAACGAGGCGTCATATTCAAAACGCTCATCGCAATCCGCGCCGAGGTCGTTGATGGTTTGAATCAAGGAGAATTCGGTCTCCGAATTTCTGCGTTGGTCGTCATCCACGCACAGGTCTTCGACCGCCTGCGCTGGGACGCTGCCTTCGCGCATTGCCCGCAGCAACAGAGAGCGGAGCCGGTCGCGTTTTTCCAGATTTTCGACGCGCAGCAGCGGGGCCGCGAAGCTTGGCAGGAACGCTTCGAACTCGTCCCAATCGGCGGAGGAATCGATGGGCGCATGTTCCGAGATGGCGACGTGTATGGCGATGGCCGGAAGGGCGAGCGAAGCATCCCCAATCGGCGGGGCGCTCTCGATTTCCTCTACCCAGCCGGAGAGATCAAAGGGCGCGTCCAGCTCGTCCCAGGCGCCGTTTGTGGCGGATATGGCATCCAGCAGCAGAGGCGTTGGTTCATTGACTGCTAAGGCGTTGCTCGGCAGCTTGGCCGATGTGTATATCTGAGAAACGACCGCTGGCGCTGGCGGCAGCGGGGCGAGGGCACGCTCGATGATCTTGGCTGCGTCGGAAGCTCCGGCTGCTTTCGCCAGCGCCAGGGCGTCCTGTCCAGACGAATCCACCAAGCTCGGGTCGGCATTCGCATCCAGCAGAAGCTTGCAAATGTTGGCCTTGTTGCGCGACGCCGCGATCATCAATGGCGTGAGGCCTTTGTCGTCCCTGGCATTGAGGTTATCGCCTCTGCCGATGTGCAGGCGCACCGAGCTCTCCACTCCGGTCAGCACCGCCATTTTCAGCAGCCGGTTGACGGGTGGGGAAGGGAGAGCGTCCGTGAGGATCAAGGCGAGCCCTAGAAGCGAGACCCGGCTGCCAACAGCGGGAAAATGCCGCGGCTCGGCTCTCGCAAACCTCCCTCGGCGCTGGTCTGTCGTCCCTTAGGCTGCTTGCTCCCATTCCCCATGGTGCCACCTTTAATATGTATCAAAACGATTCTACAGGGGAGTAGTTTCAATACGGGCTAGAAGCGCCTGCGGGAGGCGTGCCGCGCGCGGACAAGTCAGTCGGCGACGCCCAATTTCTCTGCGATGGCGCGTTTGCCGATCTTCGCGATGGCGCGGATGGCGGGTAATTGCGACGCCCGAGGGGTGGCTTTTCCTTGCTCCCACTTGCGGACCGATTGGCCCGACACCCCAAGGGTCGCGCCGAGCGCATCGACCGACAGGCCCAGGCGGGCGCGCTGCGCGGCTAGCATCGATCCTTTGAATGTGAGTCGTTGGGGCGCCGGAGCCAGCGTGTCGATCAGGGCCTTCTTTTTGGGCTCTTTGCCCAGTCGGCCGACCTTCTTCTCAAGCTCCGTTAGGCGCCGCTTCAGCGCGGCGATGTCGGTCCGATATTGCGCGGCCGTCTTTTTTAGCTGCTGGGTCTGGCTTCGAAGCTCCTTGCGCGCGACTCTCGAGATCTCGCTTTTCAACGCTGTCGCTATATTCATGGGGATTCCAAAGTGTGCTGTGAGGGCTGCCGAAGGATTTTCGACTCTATTTTGACCGACGTGGCGAGGGACTTTATGAAAATACAGGCGCGGTTCTACGAGACCTATGAACTCTGCGGGATTGTCGATGCGGTCCTCCGCGACCCCTTCGAGCATGCGCGCATGTTGGAAGCCTTTCACTGCGACGATCAATGGACAGGACTGGTTCGGCCTTTCGAGAAGAACTCGGCATTCCACCAATTCATTTCCTTCATAGTCCACGACGCCTACACGGAGCAAGCTGACGCGATCGAGTTGGAGTCCCGCAAGCGCATGTTCAAGAACTTTGCGAAATATCCAGACGCCATCGACGACTTGAAGCCTCACTTGTTGCCCATAGAAATCGCTTTCAAATATCACGGCATCGACCATACAAGCTTCGAAGAGCATTTGGCTACATCGGGCCGCTTGTTTGAGGATGCCACTGAAGACGATGTCTATGACTTCACGCGGGAGCTATGGCTCGACCAATCGTATGAAGACCTAGTGACCCAAACAGTGGCCGAGATTTTCCACGTGCTTTTTCAAAATCGATTGCTGCTGGTTCGCTTCAATCAATACGTCTCAGGCATCATTGCCGACGCGGACTTTTCGAAAGTGGAGGATTTGCCAGCGCATCTTTTTTCGCCAAACCGAACATTGATACGTGCGCGCCCACCGTCATGGGCGCAGCGGGCGGTGTTTTTCAGAGACAGGGGCCGTTGTGTGTTGTGCGACAAGGATTTGTCAGGACTGATAAACCTCGCCAACACGGAGAACTATGACCACATCGTCCCACTCGCGAAGTTTGGGCTCAATGACGTGAGCAATCTTCAACTGCTATGCAGTGAGTGCAATCAAACCGAGAAGCGGGACAAGGCCGCTATCACATCCAACACCTATCAATCTTGGTTTTGATGACTGATCAAGTGGGTGTGGTCTATGAGTGAGGTGATGCCTGTGCAAAACAATCGGTCACATAAAACATGCTGGTTATGTTCGGACGCGCTTACGGAGGAGAATTTCACCAGAGAACATATCATCCCCAACTCAATCGGAGGACGAAAGAAAGCGGACGGCTTTATATGCAGCACATGCAATAGCAAGCGTGGCGAGGACTGGGATGCCGTTCTCTCTGAGCAATTTCTATGGTTTTCTCTTGCCACAGGCATAAAAAGAGAGCGCGGCGACACTCCGGACCTTAGCGTCGAAACGGCAGCAGGCGAGAAACTTCTCCTTCGCAGTGATGGGACGATGACAGTCGCGAAGCCGACCTACGTTGAGCAAGAAAAGGAAGATGGAAAAATCCAGATAAACATGCAGGTCAGGACGGAGCGCGAAGCCAAGCGCATGTTGGGAGGGGTGGCCAGAAAGTTTCCCTCTGCAGATGTGAAATCTGCGGCTGAAAAACTTGTGGTGGAAAGAAGCTATCTGGACAGCCCATTGACGATGAGCTTGGTATTCGGCGGCCCGAAAGGCGGAAGGTCCATGGTGAAAACAGCTTTGGCATTGGCGTCCGAATGCGGCATTGAGAAAAACCAATGCGAAAAAGCGATAAATTATCTAAAGGACGCCGATGCGTCGCCTCCGTTTGGATTCTGCTATTCGGTGGACCTCGTCAGGAATAGGCCGCAAGGACAAATCTTCCACTGCGTCGCTCTGAGAGGTCTGCCGGAACGCCGGAAATTGCTAGCTTACGTTGAATACTTCAATTGGGCGCGCATTCTCATCGAGCTTAGCGATGTCTACGATGGCGAAGATGTTCATCGCACTTATGCAGTCGATCCGACATCAGGTTTAGAAGTGGACATTCAGATCGACTTCGATGTCGATTCGGCATTTTTAAATGCCGCGATCCAAGGCGACGGCATGCCGCTGGAAAAATACATCGAGGCAGTCAATGGCGTCCTTCCCGTCGTTTTGGCAAGGAGTTTTGATCGGGAACGAAACAGAGCGGTGATCGAAGCGGTGAAATTTGCGTTTGAGAAGTTAGGCGTCAAACCTGGCGAGGCATGCCCGCCAGAGCATTTTCAAGAGTTTTCGCGTTTGGTTGAAGAACGACTAGAACCCTTCCTCACCGCTTATAAGCAGTCCAATTTAATTGACAGGAGCGCGTCCCATTAGCGCGCAACTCAGTCGGCGAGGAGGGTAAAAAACTGGCTTGGCGGGACGTTGTCTCCTCGCGCACATAGTTCAGAAGAGGTCGTCGTTGGGGATCTCATCGTCTTCTGGCTCGAAAGTTGACCCGTCCGGCTTACCGGGATCATCCGCCACGGGGGATGCCGCTTCGCCAGCAGACATCAGCCGGTGGAGCTGCTTGAGCTTTTCAAGTAGTTCATCGAATGTGATGACCGCCACGTCCTTCGAGGAATGCCGAAACAGGTCGAGCGAGCGCGTTTGCGCGTGCTCGGCCGGCAACGTCCCTACGATCACGATGCAACTGACGGACGAGACATGCATGCCTTCCATCGACTTGTCCTGCGATACCTTCGAGGCGAAGTAGTGAAGCAATTGGGCTCGTTGATCGAGGACCTGCGCCATGGATGCCGTCAATTCCTTATGCGGCGCGTGCAGGTCGCCTCGGTAGGGCTTTGCATCCACAAGAGCCGCGGAGGGGCGCTTGATTTCGATGATGGCTAGGTTCCCTGTGAATCGCTGGGCCATAAGAAAGTCCACAATGCTCTCGCCATCGCCGCGGATGGTCGTTCCACCAACGTTGGCCTGATCCTGAAGCAAGATGACCGGGTAGGGAAACGCAAGCCCGAGGATGAAGGGATTGGCTTTGAAAAAGATTTGCCACTTTGGCTCGGCCAGGTTCTTGGACAACATGTCTTCAAACTTGCCGATGAGCTCCTTCAACGTCACCTGTTCGATGACCGCCTTGAGCCTGAGCAATTCGGCAGGACGCTCAGCGGCGATTTTTTCAGCATCGTCCCCAACCACTTGGGCTGCGGCAAGCCCGTCTTTCGCGCTGCGGGTGGGATTGCGACCACGCAATTGGACAAGGTCGTAGATTTCGCCAGGCTTTACGTTCGGAAAGCGGCGCTCAAAATGATCGGGACGCGCGACGTGGAGCGTTGCGTTGTATGCGGCTAACCTGCGGTCGCGCAGTGATCGCCCGCTGGCCCGGTTGGTGATTGTGTCGATGGCTTGGCGGATCGAGGTGAAACGGTCAATGCCGAGTCGGAAGGCGGGGAGGTCAACGCTGGCACCGTCGCCAGGCTCAATGACCAATCGGGTCACGCCGACCTGTTCAAGCACGGCTTCGGGGATGAGCCTGTATTCCCATTTCAAGCCAAGCCCATATCTGGCATGCCGCCCAAAACCGGTCGGAAGCTTTTTGAGCAAGCCATCGAATTCCTCGACCGATTCAGGCAACTCCCAAGGCTTGCGATCTTCGGCGATGATCGTGATGGACGTGAGTTCGTCATATTTCGGTTCAAGGAATTCGTGCCGATGTGCCGCTGCCACAAGCGGATACATGGTGAGCTCGTGGGGGGTAACGCGGGCAAGCAGGACCGTTCGCTTGACCATTTCAAAAGTTTCCATCGAGCGGGTTTCGCCGTGAGCGTGAAGTTCGACCGCGTCCTCGCCGTTTTCGGTGGACACCGCCAGCGTCACGAGAAGTGCATTGGGGTCTCGGCTTTCGCCATGTGCGCTCCCTTCCGAGTCGTCATCAGGTTGCGGTTCGCTATGTTCCACGTCGTCAAAGTCCAGATCGAAGTCGTCCAGTGCATCGCTTGGTGTTGTCGTCTTTTTGTTCATTTCCCTGGTTCCATTTGATGGCGAAGGACGGGGCGCGGCGCGGCTCGACAAGTGCAGCGGTGCTCGCATGTGGAGGCGGCATCGAAACAGACTTCGCAATCGACATTTTCAGCGAACGAGCTTGGCAGGGATTGCCATGCCTGACCCTCCATCCCAGCGGTTGGCGCTCCGCCAAGTTTCAGCATCGCCCGTCGGTGAGCTCCGCCAAGAGGTGCTTGATGTAAAACTTGGCGCCATAGGGCTTCCTAGAGGGAGAAATGGTTAAATGAGCTGTGGGAAACATAGCCAGCTTGCCGCCAAGTTTTGTGATTCTGGCGAAGAACCCAGTATGCATGCGAGTTACAGAGCCTAGCGCGGATGATGGACCATCATGGGCGTGTGTTTTCCGGCCCCGGCGGTGGCCGGATCAGGGATGTCGAGGGCGGGCGGGGGAAGGTTCACTGGGGTTTCAGGCAAGGGCGGTAAAAGGCTGAATACACGGGTGAACTCAGGGTGGCTGCGGGGGGTGGCAACAGGGGCCGGGAAAATAATAGCACTTGCCGGCCTGTCCGCTGCCGCGGCCTGACGGAAATCGCCGCAAGGCGGGCCCTCCCGGTCAGGCACCGGCGGGTGCGACTGGCTTGTAAATCCTGAAAGATCAGACATTTCACTACAAAACGGGACCTTGCGCGGACGTAGACTTAATAGTTAGGAATCTGACATGCGCGACCAAACCCATCCTGGGGTCGCCACGGCAGGTTGCGACAAGCTCGACAACGCCCACGAAGGAAAACCCATGACCGAGCTGAATTCACCAGCCGCCCCTGCTCCCGCTGTTCCGGGCGAGTGCGATGTGCTGGTTATCGGCGGCGGCCCGGCGGGTTCCACGGCCGGGGCGCTGCTGGCCCAGCGCGGCTACAAGGTGGTGGTTCTGGAGAAAGAACACCATCCGCGCTTTCACATCGGCGAGTCGCTGTTGCCGGCCAACCTCCCGCTGTTTGAAAAACTCGGGGTGGCGGACGCGGTCCGGGCCATCGGCATCGAGAAATGGGGCGCCGAGTTTGTGTCGCCCTGGCACGACAACAAGAGCCAGACCTTCATGTTCGGCGACGCCTGGGACAAGTCCATGCCGTTTTCCTACCAGGTGCGGCGCTCCGAACTTGACGAGATTCTGATACGCAACGCGGCCCGGCTGGGCGCCGAGGTGCTGGAGGGCTGCAGGGTGCGCGAGGTGGCTTTTGCAGTCGACCGCAGTGGCGCCACCGTGCATGCGCAGCACGAGGACGGCCGCCTGCAGGACTGGCGTGCCCGCTTTGTGGTGGACGCCTCGGGCCGCGACACCTTGCTGGGCAAGCAGTTCGACATCAAGCGCCGCAACCCCAAACACAACAGCTCGGCGCTGTATGCCCACTTCACCGGCGCCAAGCGGCACCCGGGGCAGGACGAAGGCAACATCACGATTTTCTGGTTCGACCACGGCTGGTTCTGGTTCATCCCGCTGGCCGACGGCGCCACCAGCATAGGCGCAGTCGTCTGGCCGCATTACCTCAAGAGCCGCAGCAAGCCGGTGAAGGAGTTTTTCCTCGACACGATCGCCCTGTGCCCGGCGCTCGCCGAGCGCCTGGCCCACGCCACGCTGTCGTCCGATGTCGAGGCGACCGGCAACTTTTCCTACGCCTGCGAGCGCACGCATGGCCCCAATTACGTGATGATCGGTGACGCGTTCACCTTCATCGATCCGGTGTTCTCGTCGGGTGTCATGCTGGCCATGCAGGGTGGTTTTGTCGGTGCCGACACGGTCGATACCTGCCTGCGCGAACCGGCGAAAGCCGCTGCCGCGCTGGCGCATTTCGACCGGCAGGTGCGCAAGGGGCCGAAAGAATTTTCGTGGTTCATCTACCGTGTGACGAACCCGACCATGCGCGACCTCTTCATGGCGCCGCGTAATGTGTGGCGCGTCAAAGAGGCCCTGCTGTCCATGCTGGCGGGCGACATTTTCGGCAAGACACCGATCTGGGGTTCGCTGGCGGTGCTCAAGGCGATTTTCTATATTTCGTCAGCCCTGAATTACAGGCGCACCCTGCAGGCGATCCGCATGCGCAAGGCCAATATCCGTGTGGTCGAGGACGCGGCACCTGCGGCGCACTGACGGCCGGAAAGCGCAAATCCCATGGAACACGAGTCGAATGCCCTCATGACCGAGCCGCTGGCGCTGCCGTCGTCCCGCCGTGCCCTGCACGAAACCGCCAGGCTGCACCTGGGTTACCTGGTGCTGGGCCTGATCAGCCTGCTGGTCACCCTGCTGGCCTTTCCGATGCGCGCGCTGCTGCCACGTGTGATCAGCAAACGGCTGGGCCGCAAGCTGGTGACTGCGGTCACGCGGCGCTACCTTCGGTTTCTGGTGCTGATCGGGGCCTGCCGCTTCGACCTCTCGGAACTGGACAGCTTGCGCGGCGAAGCCCCCATGGTCATCGCGCCCAACCACCCGTCGCTGCTCGATGCGGTGATGATTCTGTCGCGGCTGCCCGGTACCGGCTGCATCATGAAGGCTGAACTCGTCAACAGTGTTTTTTATGGCGCGGGTGCGCGGCTGGCCGGCTACATCCGCAACACGCCGCTGCGCACCATGGTGCAACTCGCGGTGGACGATCTGCACCAGGGCAGCCATCTGCTGCTGTTCCCCGAAGGCACACGTACCACGCGGTTTCCCGTGGGCCGCTTGCAGGGCACGACCGGGCTGATTGCCAAAAGTGCGGGCGTGCCGGTGCAGACGGTGTTTATTGAAACCAGTTCCGGTTTTCTGGGCAAAGGCTGGCCCTTGCTGCGAGCCCCTAAAATGCCCATCACTTACCGGGTCCGTCTCGGCAAGCGTTTTGATCCGCCGCAGCACACGGCGCGTTTCGTCAGCGAGCTCGAACAGTATTTCCAGACCGAGCTGGCGCACGCGCAGTTGCCCGGCTTTCCCGTTTCACCGCCGGCCTGAGCATCGTGGCCTGGCGCTTCCTGTCCAGGCTCCCACACGATGACTGTTTCCGCTCCCGGCGCGTCCCGCACCCATCTGGTACTGATACCGAGCTATAACCCCGGCCCCAAGGTCTATGAAACCGTGCGCGGAGCGCGTGCCCAGTGGACGCCGGTCTGGGTTGTGGTGGACGGCAGCACTGACGACAGCGCCGCCGGCCTGCAGGCCATGGCGGCGCAGGATGAGGGCTTGCGCGTAATCGTATTGCCGCTCAACGTGGGCAAGGGCGCGGCGGTGCTGCACGGGCTGGACCTGGCCGCGGCCCAGGGATTCACGCATGTGCTGACCATGGACTCCGACGGCCAGCACCCGGCCCACCTGATTCCCCAATTCATGGCCGCATCGAGCGCGCAGCCCGAGGTCATGGTGCTGGGCATGCCGGTGTTTGCCGCCGACGCGCCGCGCCTGCGCGTCAACGGTCGCAAGGTTTCCAACGGCTGGGCCAATCTGGAAACGCTGTGGGCCGGCATCGGCGACTCGCTGTTCGGTTTTCGTGTCTACCCGATCGCACCGCTGCGGCGCGTCAT
This sequence comes from Pseudomonadota bacterium, assembly GCA_040389085.1. Lineage (GTDB taxonomy): Bacteria > Pseudomonadota > Gammaproteobacteria > Burkholderiales > Burkholderiaceae_C > Polaromonas. Next base: position 279,478 of record JAZKAP010000002.1, on the reverse strand, counting down.
GCACGGCCAGCGCTGGATGCGGCGTTTCGACTTTGACCCCGAGGCGGTGGTGCGCATGTGCTGGCTGGGCGTCAAGCCCGTCAACCTGCCGGCCACCGTCAAATACTTCCGCCCCGACGAAGGCGGCGTCTCGCATTTCAACTACCTGCGCGACAACCTGCTGCTGAGCTGGATGCACTCGCGCCTGTTCCTGGGCTTTCTCGTTCGCCTGCCGCTGCTGCTGTGGCGGCGTATCAAAAGCTAGATCATCCCGCCGTTGATCGAAATAATTTGCCCGCTGATGTAGGCGGCTTTTTCGGATGCCAGAAAACCCACGAGATCGGCCACTTCCTCGGCCTTGCCTGCGCGTTTCATCGGCACCATGCGGTCGATGACGTCCTTGCTGAAGGCGCCCTGGGTCATGGCGGTGTCGATGATGCCGGGGGCCACGGCGTTGACCGTGATGCCGCGGCTGGCCACTTCCAGCGCCAGTGACTTGGTGGCCGCATGCAGCGCGCCCTTGGCCGCCGAGTAGTTGACCTGCCCGCGGTTGCCGGCCACGGCCGCGACCGAGGTGATGGTGATGATGCGGCCCCAGCGAGTGCGGATCATGGGCATGGTCAGCGGCTGGGTGACATGGAAAAAGCCATTGAGCGAGACATCGAGCACGCGCTGCCACTGGGCCAGCTGCATGCCGGGGAACACCGCGTCGTCATGGATGCCGGCGTTGTTGACCAGCACCTGGATGGGGCCGTCCTCGAGCAGGGCTTCCAGGGCCTGGGCAGTGGCTGCGGCGTCGGTCACATCGAAAGCCACGGCCTGCGCCTGGCCGCCCTGGGCCACGATGTCGGCGGCCACAGCCTGCGCCGTGGCCAGGTGGCTGTTGGCGTGGACGATGACGGCAAAACCGTCGGCCGCCAGGCGCCGGCTGATGGCCGAGCCCAGGCCGCCGCTGCCGCCGGTGACCAGTGCGCGTTTGAGGGGTGGGTTCATGGGGGACTCGCTGCCGCTGCGGGCGGTGGGGTGGAGGGGGGCAGCGCCAGCGCCGAGGCATCGAGCACCACCACGGCGCGGCCGCTGAGCAGGGGCTGGTCGCCGGCCTGCACTGCAAAGCTGTACAGCACGGTGTTGTCGTCGCCGGTCAGACGGTCGGCGCGGATGGTCAGTTCGCCCGCGACAGTGTCGAGCCGATCGACGAACAGCGTGACGCTGCGCATGCTCGCCAGGTAGCCGGCGCGCGGCGGCGTGGTGGCGGCACTCGCGCCGGCCAGGGTTTCGGCCACCAGTGTGCCGTGTACCGCCATGGCCTGCGCGGCGTACTCCACGCCGCAGGCTGCACCGAGCCGGCCGTGAGCCCGCAGCGGATGGTCGGGCGCGTGGTGGCTGCTGGCCTGGCAGATGATGTGCTGGGTGTCCCAGGCGCTGACGCTGGCGAGCAGGCACATGGCTCCCTGGTGGGGGATGCGGCGCGCGATGTCCGCGTGTCGCAACGTGGCCGGAAGATGCGCTGCGCTCAGCATGGTTCCACCTGCACGGCCAGCTGCAGGCCATCGAGGTAGTCGATCACGACCTTGCCGGCGTCCTGCGTGGCCACACTGCGCAGCAGCGGCAGGCAGCGCGCCGCAGGAATGCTGGCGCGCAGTTGTTCAAGCGCGCTGTCGGCCATGGTGGTTGCGCTGGCGGCAGTGAGGCAGGTGGCTGGTGCCAGGGTCCACCGGGCCAGGCTGCGCTCGCTGCGTTGCGGGGCCAGCACCAGCGCCACGCCGAAGGAGTCCGGCAGGGGCCGCACGCTGCGCAGCGGTTCGGGGTAGTCGGTGTCGTAGGCAACCAGCAGGACGGCCGTCTGATCGACCGCCGCCTGCGCCATCGCCTCGAGCAGGCCGGCCGCAAAGCTGCCATCGTAGGCGCACAGCACGGAGGATGTCGCCATGGAGCCGCTGGAGATGCTCCAGTAGCCGGAAGAGGCGTTGTGCACCGAGTTGTGGAAACGCGTGGGAGAGATCAGCCTGTCGCCCGATGCCAGTGCCTTGCAGATTTCATGGCAATTGATGGCGTCGCCGCTCGACGATGAAAACACCGAAGGCAGCCTGGCCGTGGACAGGCCCGAGGCCGTCACGGCTTCCTGGCCGACGGCCAGCGAGACCTTGACCACGGCGCCCGCACGCCGGCGTTCGGCTGGGGGCAGGGCCATGGGCAGTGGCAGCACGCAGCGCGCCGCCTCATAAGGAGTGCTGCCGGCCAGCTGTTCACGCCCTGGCGCCCAGCCCGTCAGGCCCGGGCCCAGCAGGCCGATGCCTTCGACATAAACCGTGAGGGACGGCGCAGCGGATGCAGGATGTGTCATCGTCGTCTTACCCGGCACGGCCAAAAATCAGGCTGCAGTTGGTGCCGCCGAAACCAAAGGAATTGCTCAGCACGCGGCGGACGGCCTGCTCGCGGTTGTGCAGCAGGTAGTTCAGGGGCAGGGCAGGGTCCAGCTGCTGTGTGTTCAGGCCGGCCGGCAACAGGCCTTGCTGCAGGGTCAGCGCGCAGATCACCGCCTCCAGTCCGCCGGCCGCGCCCAGGGTGTGACCGGTGGCGCCCTTGGTGGAACTGCAGGGTGTGCTTGAACCGAACAGGGTCGCCACCGCCCTGGTTTCAGCCGCATCGTTGCTCGGCGTGGCCGTGCCATGCAGGTTGATGTAGTCGATGTCCGCAGCGCCCAGCCCGGCCGTGGCCAGGGCGTCCTGCATGGCCATGCGCGCGCCCAGGCCCTCGGGGTGGGGCGAGGACATGTGGTGGGCATCGCTGGATTCGCCGATGCCCAGCAGCAGCACCGCGTCGTCGTCCAGATGCTCCGGCACCGGCTCAAGCAGCGCGAAGGCGGCTGCCTCGCCGATGGAAATGCCGTCGCGTTCGACATCAAAGGGCCGGCAGGCCCGGGTGGAAGTCAGGCCCAGGGAATTGAAGCCATACAGCGTCGTCAGGCACAGTGAATCGACGCCACCCACCACCGCGGCATCGATCAGGCCGGCCGCCATCATGCGACGCGCCGAAGCAAACACCTTGGCGCTGGACGAACATGCGGACGAGACCACCACCGCCGGACCGGCGAGGGCCAGGACATGGCGCGTGAAGTCGGCCACGGAAAAGGTGTTGTGCGTGGTCCGGTACGAAAAATCGGGCGGGAAGGCGCCGGTGACCGGATCGAGCCGGCGGTAGGCCAGCTCGGTCTGCAAAATGCCCGAGGTGCTGGTGCCGATGAAGACGCCGATGCGCTGCGCACCGTATTTCTGGCTGGCGGCTGTGACGGCTTCGGCAAAACCGTCCTGCATCAGGCCCAGCAACGCGAGGCGGTTATTGCGGCAGTCGAACGCTGCCAGTGCTGCGGGAAGGACCACGGCATCGACCCCCGCCACTTCGCCGACAAAGGTGGGCAGATCGACCGTGTCAAACGCGCAGGGCACCAAGCCGCCGCGCTGCTCGCGCAAGGCGCCGAGGGTTTGCTGGAGGCCACGACCGATGCTGCTGGTCGCGGTGAAATGGGAGAGCCAGAGCGGGTTCAGAAGAAAACGAGCCGATCTAAAAGTGAAGTCATGTTAGCAAATCCAGCAGGTGATTTTTTGCGGTGACGGTCTGTCAGACAGCGAGGTAGGGACGGTGCCGGGCGGCCCCGGTGCGCACCACATGCCGCAGGGATAGCCAGGCGGTGACGGTCCCCAACAAGAGCCCGGCCCACATGTCCACGGCTACATGCTGGCGCGTGGCCACCGTGGAGTAAACGATGCCGAGGCACCACAGTGCATTGGTCAGGCATGCCCACGGTGGCGCGCCAAAACGGCGCAGCAGGTGATGCAGCCAGAAGCCCGAAAAAGCGGCGGTGGCGACATGCAGGGACGGGCAGGCGTTGCCCGCGGCATCCATGTTCTTGAGGAAGTCCACGCCCGGGTACAGGGTCCAGTCGATGTCAGCCGCGGGAACGGTCGTGGGCCAGAAATAGAAAATGACCAGCCCGGTCAGGCAGGTGCCGGCCATGGCCAGGCTGTAGACATAGAGTTCGCGCCGGCTCGCCAGGAACGCCGGCGGCAGTGACACATACACCCACAGGGATACATACAGGGACAGGGCCCTGGGTTCAAAACCGATCAGACGGTCCAGCCATGTGACCGGCATCACCGTGACGGGATAGGCCGGGTTGTTCAGCACATGGAAATAGGCGGCAAAAAACACCGCGATAAACACCGGGATGCCTATGCTTTTGAGGAGCACATCCCGGGGTACAAGCCGGGCGGCCTGGCGGTACCACGGCAAGACTTGCTGGCCAACCATGGTGGTGTTCATGCCAGGGCCTCGGGCAGGGTCACCGGCTTGAGACGGGCCGCCGCAGCCGACGCCAGCACGGCCGGCAGGACTTCGAGGATCACCGGGACGCCGCCTGGCGTGCGGGCGGCGTTGCCGTCGTGCAGCAGCACGATGGCGCCGGCCCTCAGGCCATGCAGCAGTTTGCCGGTGACACGCTCCGCATCACCGACGCGGGTGTCGAAACCACGTACCGACCAGCTGGCCAGTCGCAGACCCATCCGCGCGAGCACGGGGTCGAGAAAGGGATTGCGCAGGCCGGCCGGCGCGCGGAAAAAGAGCGGTCGCTGGCCGGTGATCGCGACCAGGGTGTCCTGCGCTGCCTGCAGCTCACGCGCCATGCCGCGCGGCCCCATGACGGAAAAATTGTGGCGATGGTGCTGGCTGTGGTTCTCCACCGCGTGGCCGCGGCGAACGATTTCCCGGCACAACTCGGGGTAACGTGCGGCCTTGTCACCAATGCAGAAAAACGTGGCCTTGGCGGCGTAACGGTCCAGCAGGTCCAGCACCTGCGGCGTGACCTGCGGGTCGGGCCCGTCGTCGATGGTCAGGGCGATTTCGTTTCTGGCTGTCGCGGCCGCGGGCAGCCGCGACCAGTTCGGACCCAGCCAGTGGCTGCGCGGCCACAGGCCGACGGCTGCCACCAACGCGTGGTTGGCAACCACGGCGGCCAGCGCCCAGGGCCACAGCGTGGGGGCCGCCACAGCAGCGGCCAGCGCCAGCCCATGCACCACGAGCGAGGCGCGTATCAGCGGGTTGGCGTGCCAGCGCGGCTCAGGCCTGGGGCTCACGGGGTTGCCTCGCAAAAATCGCCGCATACACCAGCGCCAGGATGACGCCCGGCGCCACCGTGGCACCCATGGCCTGCAGGATGGAAATCTTGGAGAACGCCAGCAGGCCAAAACCTGCGACGGTGGTGAGATTGGCCAGCGCCATCGAGGCCAGGGTGCGGTGCGATATGGGCGTGAGCGGGTCGGGCCGGTCGAAAAACAGCGCGTAGTTCGAACCCACCGCCACTACCAGCAACAAGCCCACCAGGTGCAGGATGATCAGCGGCTGGCCGGCCAGGGCCAGTCCCGCCGTGACCGTGATGACCGAGGCGGCCAGAGGCGCGATGGTGCGCAGGACGCGCATGGGCGAGCGGAACACCACCAGCAGCAGTACGACGATGGAGAGCAGCCCGCCCAGCGACAGCAGCGTGGCTTCGCGCAGGTAGCCGGAATACAGGCGGTCGGATTCGGCCTTCATGTCCACAAAAAGCACATCCGGCGAGTTGCTGCCCAGGGCTGCACGGATGCGGTCGGCCTGGATACCCGCGCCCTGCGGCGCCCGAAGCGGCAGCAGTGCGGTCCAACCGCCGCGCGAGGTCTGGAGCAGCAGCGCATCGACGGCCATGGCCAGGGAGGTCTGTTCAAGGTCGGTCGCCTCCAGCAGGGGCCGGCTGCGGCTGGCTTGCACGTCGGCCAGAAAAGGCGTGAACACCTGGGCGCGCACCGGCAGGCCCTGCACCGCCTGGATCAGGCGCGGCTGCAAGACCTCGGTCGACGGCAGGCTGGCCTGGCGCGCACGCTGCGTCGCCGCGCTGGGAAGGTAGCGGCTGGGGCTTTCAAAGCCGGCGAGTTCGCCCTGGTCCACCTGCGTCTGCAGCAGCGCTGACACCCGCTCTGCGGACACCAGCACGGATTCCCGGCTGCTGCCGGAGATGACCACGACGTAACGCACATCGGGGGCGCCCATGTCGGCGCGCAGGCTTTCGTCGAGCGCGATGTCGGCCTGCGACACCGGGCTCAGCGAGGAGATTTTTTCGTTGAGCAGCGTGTCGCGGTGGGTCGCGAGGACGACGCAGGCCGCCAGCAGCAGCACGGCCGCTGGCCAACGCAGCGCTGCGGCCCGCTGCGTCAGCTGGCTGAGCACGCGACCAATCGCCGAGACGTCGTGGATGCGGAACTTCGCCGGCAACAAATGAGGCAGGACAAAACGCGTCATGACCGCGGCGGCCACAAGTCCGGCAATCGCATACAGGCCGAGCTGCGCCAGGCCCGGAAAGCCCGACAGCAGCAGCGAGGCAAAGCCGAAGATCGAGGTCAGCACACCCAGCCGGATCGTCGGCCAGAAACGCTTGACCCAGCTGTCCTGTCCGGCGTCCGCCTGTTCGGATTGCACAAACAGGTAGATGGAATAATCCACCGCCTCGCCGATCAGCGCGGTGCCGAAGCCCAGCGTGATGCCGTGCACCGCGCCAAAACCCAGGCTGACGGCAGCCACGCCTGCCAGCACGCCGCTGATGACGGGCAGGAAACCCAGCGCCAGCGCAGTCACCGAGCGGTACACCAGCAGCAGCAGCGTGGCAATGATCACCACGCTGATCAGCGAGAGGCGGCTGACCTGGCTCTGGATGGCCTCGCGCGAGGTCACCGAAAAGACGCCGGGCCCGGTCATCACCAGCTTCGCGGCGGGGCTGCCCTCGCGTGCCGTGTCAAAGGCCTGCCGGATGGCGGCCATGGCGCTCTGCTGGGCATCGGTGTCGGACCCGGCGGCGCGTGTCTGCATCAGCATCAGGGCGCGGGCACCGTCGCGCGACGCCCAGGCGCCGTCGATCAGGCGCGGCTGCGTGCCGCTGTCCAGCTGCCCCAGCAGTTGCACCATTTCGCCGGTCGGGTCGCGCGGCAGCAGCGACTTGACCATCAGCCCGGCCGGTGAGGCCAGCAGGTCTATGCTTTCGGCCAGGGCCGCGTGCAGGCCGTCGACGCTGAAGCGTTCAGGGTTGACGAGCGGGCTGAGCAGATAGCGGTTGTTGAACAGGTAAGTGCGGTCGCGTTCCTTGTTGACCGGCTCGCCGTTGTTGACGGCGACAAAAGCCGGGTCGGCGCGCAGGCTGCGGGCGACCTCTTTGGACAGGCGGGCGCGGGCCGGCCCGTCCTCCCCCTCGATGCCGACCAGGATCAGGCGCGAGGCCAGGCCGTCCTTCAGCTGGTCCATCAGCAACTGCTGTTCGGCCGTCGGGTTGCGCGGCATGAAGGCCGACAGGTCCGTGGTGATCTGGGTGCGGCTGATGATGGCGCCGCAGACCAGCAAAAAGGCCAGCCACAGCCAGACGGGCAGGAACTGACGACGGAACAAACGGTTCATTTGGCGGCCAGCTTGTCGATCACCATGACCGAGCGGTCCTTGTCTGTCTGCTCGATTTCAATGGTCCTGACGTCGGCTTGGCTGCCGGCGATGCGGATCCGTTGCACCACTTCCAGCATTTTTGTTTCGATGGGGCGCAGGGTCAGCGTCCAGCGCTCCTCGGAACCTTCGAGGTCGAGGTTGTAGACGCGCCGCAGCGCGACCATGTCGCCGGCCAGGGTGCCGCGTATGCTTTCGGTGAAGGCGACCAGTTCCGGGTAGTCCTGCAGGCGCAGCACCATGCGGCGTTTGCCGCGTTCGACGGTGAGGCTGCCGCCCTCAATCAGCAGCGACTCCGGCCGCGGCTTGAGTGTGCGTTTTTCCAGCCGGTCGGGCGCGGTGTAGAGCAACTCGCCGGACGACTCCACGGGCGCCTCGAGCAAGGCGATGTATTTCTTTTCGACAAAGCTGGCGCGGCCCGACTTGTTTTTTGCCAGGCCCTGCATCAGCTGGGTCACATCCCAGGCGGCGAAGGCGGGGCTGAGGCTGAGCGCCAGCAGCAGGCCGGCGCCGGCCAGCCAGGTTGTTCGTGAAGGGGTGGTCAGGCGGGGTGCATCAGTCATGGGGTCGGACCGGGTTGGGGAGCAGCTGCCGGTTGGCCGGCCTGCCAGAAATTGAAAAAATTGAACCAGTTGTAGGGCGCCGCGCGGCAGTGCTGCTGCAGCAGCTCGGCGTAACGCACCATCGCGGCCTGCACCGCCGCTTCGCGTCCGCCGGCAGGAATGGTGGAGAAATCGGCCAGCGTTTCAAAATGGATATCGTAGCGATTGCCGCCGCCATACAGGCCGACCATGAACAGCACCGGCCGCCGCAGGATGGCCGCCATGCGAAACGGTCCCACGGGGATCTCGGCCGGCTCGCCGAGAAAGGGCACGGAGCGCGTGGAGTCCCGGTTCAGGCGGCGGTCGGCCAGCATGCCGACCACGCTGCCGGCCTCGATCAGCTCGTGGACGCGCAGCATCGAATCCGCATGCCCGAGTGCCACGATGTCCTGCTGCGCCGCCGGATTGATGGCGCTCAGGGCAGCGTTGATCTTGCGCGCGTTTTCCTCGTACATCACCATGGCCACGCGCAGGCCCGGTTGGCGCCGGCCGATCGCGCGCAGCACCTCGAAACTGCCGACGTGTGCGCCCATCAGAAACACACCTTTGCGGTCCGCCGTGAGTTCGGCCACGAGGTGCTCCTGGTGGATGCGGATGTCGAAAAGATTGAAGCGGTCATTGATCAGGTAGACCCGGTCGTGGATCACGGAGGCGAAGCTGAAAAAATGCCGGAACAGATGGCGCCAGGCGACCCGCGCTCCTGCCGGCAGCGCCAGCGCGCGGCGCAGGTAGTCGCGCGATGCGCGGCGGGCGGACGCGTTGGCCACCAGAAAGTAGGCGGCAATGCCGTACAGCACGCAGCGGCCCGCGCTGCGGCCCAGGCGCAGCGAAATCCAGGTCATCACGCGCAGCATCAGCATGTTGCTGCGCTCCGGGCGGTCCCGCCAGGTGGCCTGGCGATGCGCGCTGGCCGGACCGGTGGGCGCCTGGCTCATGGGACGCTTTCGAAGGCAAAGGTGCCCGTGGCCACCTGCCGGCCATCGCCGGAAATGTCAAAACGCGTATGGCCCGCAGGGGTCGGTGTGCAGGAAATGGTCAGTGTCTCCCCGGGCAGCACCGGGCTGAGGAATTTGGCCGAGGTGATCTGGCAGCGCAGTGCGTGGCCGTCCCCTGCGTTCATGCGCGCCTGCGCGGTGGCGTGCAGGGCGGCATCGAGCAGCAGCACGCCCGGCACCATGGGCCGGCCCGGGAAGTGACCGGCAAAAGCGGGGTGACCGGCGGCAAAACAGACCGTGGTGGGTTCACTCTGCACGGGGCGGGCCTTCCTGGGCGGCAGGACTCTGGTGGAAGCGGGCCAGCGCCTCGAGGACATCGCGCGGCAGCTTGCCGGTGGCGTTGCGCGGCAGGGCGTCGAGCAGGACCAGCGGCCGTGGCAGGAAGATGGTGTCTATCCGTTCCTTCAGCGCGGCCTGCAAGGCGGTGGCCGTCATGCCGGGGGCCACGACAAACGCCATCAACCGCACCACGGCCTCGTGGCCGCTGTCCTCAGGCATGAAAAACGCACCGTCGAGCACGCCGGGGATGCTGTTGAGCTGGTGGTTCAGGTAGGCCAGCGAGTTGCGCTTGCCGGCGATATTGACCAGGTCCTCGAGGCGGCCGTGCAGCAGGAAATGGCGGTTGTCGATGGCCTGCAGCACATCGTTGAGCGGCACCACCTGTTCGACATGGCCGCCGCAGGCCCACATGCGCTCATCGTGCGGTGTCAGGGTCACCAGCGGAAACAGTTCCCATTCGGCGGTTTGCGCGGTTCGCCGCGATGCGATCTGGCCGGTTTCTGTGGAGCCGTAAATCTCGAACAGCGGGGCGTCAAAGCGGGCTTCGCAGCTTTGTGCAAGCTGCGGTGCCATGGGCGCCGTGGCCGACACCACGCGATCCAGCGCGGGCAGTTCGATGGCCGAGGCCAGCAGCACGCGCAGATGCACGGGGGTGCTGACCAGCATGCGCGGGCGCGGCACGGCTTTGACGGCGCTGACGATGTCGGCCGGGTAAAACGGCTGGCCGGCATGTAGTGCCCCACCGCTCTGCATGGGCAGCAGGACTGTTGATTCGAAGCCGAACATGTGCTGCGGCGGCACCGTGCCAATGACGGTGCAGGGCGCTGCCTCGTCCAGGCCCAGGCGCAGCGCCTCGCCGCGCGCGCTGCGCACCAGCGAGCCCCAGGTCTTGCGGTGCGGCAGCGGCTGGCCGGTCGAGCCCGAGGTGAACACGTCGGCGACCGCCTGTTCGCCGGGGAGCAAGGGGATGTCGCAGGGGGCTTCAGGATCCATGTGGGATGGCCCGTGGGCAAACGCATCCTGGTAGGCAAAGCCGGGCAGGTCGATCGCGTGGGGGGCGTCGGCCAGGCAGAACACATCGGGCGCCAGGCTGCGCAGCTGGCGCATCATTTCCGGCGTGTGGGTGGGGGGCAGCAGGCTGATCTTCTGCGTCAGCAAGGCGGCCCCGAGGCCGACCGCGAAGTGGTAGCGGTCGCTGCAGGCGTTGAGCATGTGTTTGCCCGGCGGCAGCGATGCGGCCAGTTGCTTCACATCACCCAGGTACTGGCGGACCGTGATGATTTCGCCATACCGCCAGGCCAGGATGTCGTCACCACGGGTGTGGCTGATGAGCGCGTAGGTGGTCATGGGCTGGGGCAGGCAAGGATGTTGCAGGAGCGGTGGGTCTGTCAGGACGAGGGCGGCAACCCGCCCGCGCTGGCCTGGCGGTAGGCGCGAATCGCTTCCAGCGGGCCGGCCCGGTCGGACGGGGCCAGCAGGACCAGGCGTGCCGCGTATTCGGCAGAAAACATCACGACCAGCAGCGGCAGGTTCAGCAGGTTGGCAAAAGCCGACCAGACGCTGACCGGCGCGAGCCAGAACAGCAGCAGCGACAGCGTGGTCATGACGGCGAAATACAGGGTCCAGGCCCAGGTGACCTGCCGGGTGTAGCGGGCCAGGGCGGGCGACAGGCTGCCGTGGATGATGGCGGCAAAACGCGAGACCATGGGCTGCTGGCCGGCGCGCAGGGTACGCGCGAAGGCCAGGCCCAGCAGCGCCTGCATGCCGGCATGCTGCAGCAGAAACACCCAGTTGTAGTGCAACACGAGCCAGCCGCTCACCGCATAGAGCAGGGCGCAGCCGGCCAGGCACAGCAACAGCATCCAGGGCCGCTGCGGCGAACGCCAGGCCAGCACGAGGGCGAGCGCGATCAGCGGCGCGATCGCCACCGCTGCGTCCAGCAGGTCGGGGTGGGGGTCGGCGGACGCAAGGTGCGCCAGCACCGGGTAGGCGGCGCAGACGGCGGCAATGGCTGCCCAGCGGACGCCGCGCAGCACTTTTGCCGTCAAGCCAGGTTTCACTTCGTTCTTTGCAGCGCGATGTGGTCGCTCAGGCTGCGCAGCGACTGGAAGATGGCGGTGTTGTCCTCGTGGTCCGCGCGCAGCTGCAGGCCATAACGCTTGGACAGGACCAGCGCGATTTCCAGGATGTCGATCGAGTCGAGCCCCAGGCCCTCGCCATACAGCGGCTCATCGGGCAGGATGTCCGCGGCAGCGGTTTCCAGATTCAGGGAAGTGACCACCAGTTCGGCCACTTCACGCATCAGTGCAGCATCGGCTGCAGGCGCGGCAGAGGGTTGGAGGGAGGATTCTGGCATCGTGGTTGTAGGCATGAATTTTCAGGGTGTCGGGGCGTTGCGCCGGTGCTGCCAACCCCCGCGGTTCAGTGATGTTTTGATGGTAACTGACATTGTTTTTCACACGCGGCGCCGCTGTAGGCGGCCACCCCTGGAGTGTGTCAGACCGAAACGAAACAAGACGTAAAAGTGCCCCCGAAAACGCGGTGGCGGCGGGTCCCGATCTAGCCGGCCTCGCTGTCGCCGGATTTGACGGCCCGCGGGGCGCGGGGCACCGACAGGGTCTGGGTGGGCGCGGCGGCTTCGGCGGGCAGGGCGGCATCGAGCACGGCCTGGCGCACGCTGGCTTTGTCGCCGGCGCCTGCAAATTTGCTGTACTTGCCAAGCGTGGTCACCAGCTGGCCGTAAATGCGCGGGTTGCCGGCCACACATTCACCGTGGTCCATGAAGTCGGATTCGCCGGTGAAGTTGCCGATCAGGCCACCGGCTTCGGTGACCAGCAGCGAGCCGGCCGCCACGTCCCAGGGCTGCAGGCCGCTTTCAAAAAAGCCGTCGCTGAAACCGGCGGCCACATAGGCCAGGTCCAGGGCGGCTGCGCCCGGACGGCGCACGCCGGCGCACTGGCTCATGACTTCGCCGAGCGCGTTGAGGTAGGTCTTGAGCTTGTCGCCGGGACGGTAAGGGAAACCGGTGGAGATCAGGCATTCCTGCAGGCGCGTGCGTTTGGCCACGCGGATGCGGCGGTCGTTGACGTAGGCGCCGCGGCCCTTGCTGGCGCTGTAGATGTCATTGCGGGTGGGGTCATACACCACCGCCTGCTCGACCTTGCCGCGCACGGTCAGGGCAATGCTCACGCAGTAAAACGGGAAACCGTGGATGAAGTTGGTGGTGCCGTCCAGCGGGTCGATCACCCACACGAATTCGGAATCCTTCGCGCCGTGTTCGCTGCCCGACTCTTCGGCCAGGATGCCGTGGCCGGGGTAGGCGGTCAGCAGTGTCTCGATGATGATCGCTTCGGCCGCATGGTCGACTTCGGTGACGAAGTCGTTGGTCTGCTTGGCCGAGACACGAACCGCCTCCACATCAAGCGCAGCACGGTTGATGATGGCGCCGGCGGCGCGTGCAGCCTTGACGGCCACATTGAGCATGGGGTGGAGATTGCTGGACATATAGGGGCTAAGAAAGAGCGAAAGGGCTGCGGCCCGGTAACCGGGGCAGGCGACAATAACGCCATTTTACCGGCTCTGGCCGGTTACCCGGCTTTTTATCCATGAAAACGCGCTTTATCCTGATCAACACCAGCCACGCCGGCAACGTCGGCGCCACCGCCCGGGCCATGAAAGTCATGGGCTTCGGCGACCTGGTGCTGGTGGCGCCGCGTTGGGACAATGTGCTCAGGCGCGAGGAAACCATCCAGCGTTCCAGCGGGGCGCTGGACGTGCTGAAGAACGCCCGCATCGTCGCCACGCTGGACGAGGCGCTCGACGGCATGACCCATTTGTGCGCCACGGCCATGACGCCGCGCGACTTCGGCCCGCCCACCCGGGCGCCGCGCGAGCACTTCGCGGCCCTGCTGGGTGGCGCCGGATCGCTATCAAATCAGGAGCTGACTGCGCCCGTCGATAAGGCGTTGGAGGCCGATTTGGCTTCAAAACCCGAAGGGGTAGCGTTTTTGTTCGGCTCCGAGCGTTTCGGCATGCAAAACGAAGACGTTTACCGCTGCCATGTGGCGCTGAGCATCCCGACCGACCCGAAGTTCGGTTCGCTCAACCTGGCCGCGGCGGTGCAGCTGATTGCCTATGACTGGCGCGAGGCGCTGGGCGGTTTTGGCGTGCAGGCGGCCACGCCGGAGCCCCGGCTGGCCGATGCCGCTGCCGTGGCCGGCATGCTGGGGCACTGGGAGCAGGCGCTGGCCGACATCGGCTTTCTGGACCCGGCCTCACCCAAAAAACTGATGCCACGGCTGAACCAGCTGTTCAACCGCGCTCAGCTGAGCCCGGAGGAGATCCACATCCTGCGCGGCGTGGCCAAGGCCATGAGCCAGAAAGCCCACGAAGCTGGCGCCAGCCTGGGTGCGCCAGCAGAGTCAGCCGTCAAGCCATAAACTCGCAGCATGTTCTCCAGACTCCGCTCCGACATCCAGTGCATTCTTGAGCGCGACCCGGCCGCACGCAGCGGCTGGGAAGTGCTGACCTGTTACCCCGGCCTGCACGCGATCATTTTTCACCGGGGCGCGCACTGGTGCTGGACCCACGAACTCAAATGGCTGGGGCGCTTCATCTCGCAGATCGCGCGCTGGCTGACCGGCATCGAGATTCACCCCGGGGCCATCATCGGCGAGCGCGTGTTTTTCGACCATGCCATGGGTGTGGTGGTTGGCGAGACCGCTGAAATCGGCGACGGCTGCACGATTTACCAGGGCGTGACCTTGGGCGGCACCTCGCTCTACAAGGGCGAGAAGCGCCACCCGACCCTGGGCAAAAACGTGGTGGTGAGCGCCGGCGCCAAGGTACTGGGCGGTTTTCTGGTCGGCGATGGCGCCAAGATCGGCAGCAACGCGGTGGTGATCAAGCCGGTGCCCGCCGGCGCGACGGCGGTCGGCATCCCGGCGCGCATCATTCCCTCCAAATCCGGCGAGAGCGCCGATGTGACGACGGCCCAGAACAAGTTCTCGGCTTACGGCATCACGCTCGATGACGATCCGGTGTCCCAGGCCATGAAGGGCCTGATCGACAACGCTTCATCTCAGGAGCACCAGATTGCGCTGCTCTGGCAGGCGATCGAGAAGCTGTCTGAAAGTGGCAAGACGCACCGGGACTGCGTGCCGGACGATGCGGCGCTGCAGGAGACCTTCGAGGCTGAGAAGTTGAATCAGTTGATGGGGAAGTAGGCGCGGCTTCGGATTCGTTCGGGCTGAGCCTATCGAAGCCTGTTCTTTGCTTGATGCGCTGTGGTTTGCCGGCAAGCCGGGGGTTGCCCGGCGGCAACTCACTTTTCTTTTGCGTCGCCAAAAGAAAAGTAAGCAAAAGAAAAGGCGACCCGATGGTCTGGGTCCCTCCGCTTCGCTCCGGGCAACCTCCGGTGCTCCCCGAAAGCGGGGTCGAGCTCGAACTCGGCTTCGCCTCAAACAATCGCTCGCCCTGATCCGCTTTCGGCTGCGCTCCTCGGCCCAGCCCGACGGGTGGGGGCGCAAATGCGGGATCGGGTGCGGGGAGGCATGACGCGCGAAGCGCGTCATGCCGGACTCAACAGACCGCCGTGTATGCACGCGGGTGCAGCACCCGTTGCCAAATGAAGCTCCCCGCCATCGCCCAGCGGGGCGAGGGAGGGCGGGGGGAGGGAGTGGTGAGTTGCGCCTACTGTTCTGAGCAGACCACGGATGCAGCGTGATGCAAAAAACGCTATCGAATCAATAGCTATCGGCGCCCGTCACACAAGGGGAAAGTGCCGATTTGATATCAAGAATCAGGCGGAAGTCGCCCGAATCGCCGACTTGGGCCGGAACGCCTTGCACACCGCCTCGTCGGTTTCCAGGTAAGGCCCGCCAATCAAGTCAACACAATACGGCACGGCGGCAAAAATGCCGGCGACCGCTTGTGAACCGTCGGCGTTTTTCAGGCCTTCGAGTGTTTCGGCAATCGCCTTGGGCTGGCCGGGCAGGTTCAGGATCAGGCTCCGGTCGCGGATCACGGCGACCTGGCGCGACAGGATGGCGGTGGGCACGAATTTCAGGCTGATCTGGCGCATCTGCTCGCCAAAACCCGGCATTTCCTTGTGGCCGACTGCCAGCGTCGCTTCGGGCGTCACGTCGCGCAGCGCCGGGCCGGTGCCGCCGGTGGTCAGCACCAGCGAGCAGCCGGCATCGACCAGCTCGATCAGGGTGGCGCTGATTCCCGCCTGCTCGTCGGGAATCAGGCGCTCTGCAAATTCGATCGGGTTGCGTAGCGCGCGGCCCAGCCAGTCTTTCAGCGCGGGCAGGCCCTTGTCTTCGTAGACGCCGCTGGACGCCCGGTCGCTGACCGAGACGATGCCGATCTTCACTGCATCGTGGGCCATGGTCAGGGCGCCTCCGGTGCCAGCGTCTGCCGCACCAGCTGGAAGATCTCGCGGTAGGACTTGCCGTGGCGCGGCGCCTCGCCCGGTTTCTCGGGCTTGGCGTCCTTGCGGGCCTGGCGCACCAGCGCGCGCAGCTGCTGCGAATCGGTGTCTGGGTGTTCTGCCAGCCAGTCGCCCAGCGCGTCGTCGGAGGCAATCAGCTTGTCGCGCCATTGCTCGGCCAGGTGCAGCGCCAGTGTGAGCTGCGCCGAGCCGTTTTTCTGCTCGTCAATCGCGGCGCGAATCGGTTCGGTGTCCAGCGGGCGCATCAGCTTGCCGATGAACTGCATCTGCCGGCGTTTGCCCTCGAAGTTGGTGATTTTTTTGGCCTGGGCGATGGCGTCGATCAGTTTGTCGGGCAGGTCCAGCCGGGCCATCAGGTCGGCACGCAGGGTGAGCAGGGCTTCGCCGAGGGCCTGTTTTTCGTCGGCTTCGGCTTTGAGCTGGGTCTTGCTGGGCGGTCCGACTTCTTCCAGCGCAATTTCTTCGGGTTTCACGAAGCGGCCGTGGGACCAGTAGCCCTTGATAGCCTTGGGAGTCTTGTTGTTCATAGCAGTCAGTATCATAGCTACCCATATGACCCTCAAGACTTCCAAGACATCCTCCGGCGCCAAACAGGCAGTCCGGCCTTCTTCCCAACCGGAAAAGGGCTTCAGTTACCACCGCGATTTTTTCGAGGACCTGGTGGACAGCGCCCTCGCGCACGCCAAAAAAATCGGTGCCACTGATGCCGCCGCCGAAGCTTCCGAAGGCTGCGGCCTGAGTGTCAGCGTGCGCAAGGGTGAACTTGAAAATGTCGAGCGCAACCGCGACAAGTCGCTGGGCATCACGGTGTATGTGGGCCAGAAACGCGGCAACGCATCGACCAGCGATTTTTCCAAAGCAGCGATCGAGCAGACCGTCAAGGCGGCCTACGACATCGCGCGTTTCACCGCCGAAGACAAGACCTCCGGCCTGCCGGCCGACCGCGACATCGCACGCGTGCACCCCGAGCTGGACCTGTTCCACCCCTGGGCCATCGACTCGGAAGGCGCGGCGCAGCTGGCGCTGCAGTGCGAGGCGGCCGCCCTGGGCACCAGCAAACGCATCACCAACAGCGAAGGCGCGGGCGTGTCGGCCCAGCAAAGCCATTTTTTCAGCGCGCATACACGCGGTTTCCGCGGTGGTTATGCCAGCTCGCGCCACAGCATCTCCGTCGCGCCTATCGCGGGCAGGGGCAGCCAGATGCAGCGCGACGCCTGGTACAGCTCCATGCGTGACGCCAGCGAGCTGGCCAGCCCCGAGGCCGTGGGCCGTTACGCCGCCGAACGCGCGCTGGCGCGCCTGAACAGCCGCAAGATCAAGACCGTGCAGTGCCCGGTGCTGTTCGAGTCGCCGCTGGCCGCCGGCCTGCTGGGCGGTTTTGTGCAGGCCGTCAGCGGCGGTGCGCTGTACCGCAAAAGCACGTTTTTGCTGAACAGCCTGGGCAAGCCGGCGTTTCCTGCGCACATCGACATCAGCGAAGACCCGCACCTGCGCAAGGGCAAGGGCAGCGCGCCGTTTGACGAAGAAGGTGTGAAAACGCGCGCCCGTCAGGTGGTCGAGGCCGGCATTGTGCGCGGCTACTTTTTAAGCACTTACTCGGCCCGCAAGCTCGGCATGCGCACCACCGGCAATGCCGGCGGATCACACAACCTGGTGCTGAGCAGCCGCCAGACGAAAGCCGGCGACGACCTCGACGCCATGCTGAAAAAGCTGGGCACCGGCCTGTTCGTGACCGAACTGATGGGCCAGGGCGTGAACTACGTGACCGGCGACTACTCGCGCGGCGCCTCGGGTTTCTGGGTCGAGAAAGGGCAGATCGCCTTTCCGGTGGAAGAAATCACGATTGCCGGCAACCTCAAGGACATGCTGATGGGCATCCAGGCGGTGGGCGCCGATGTCTACAACTACGGTGCCAAAAGCGTGGGTTCGATTCTCATCAACCGGATGAAAGTGGCCGGCTCTTAACGTAGCGTGGGGCGAGGGGCCCCGCTTGCGGGGATCGACCAGCGAAGTTAAGAGCGAGGAAGCGGGCTCGACGCCCGCGACCGAAGAATCACGCGACGCTGCTTTCCCCGAGGGCCGCTGCGCCTGCGGGCCGGCAGAGCCGGACCCGCGGCCCCTGCTTGATTGAAGACGGCTACCGCGAACTGTCGCTGTGCTTAGCCTGCCAACGCGGCCTTGACGGCGGCCGAGACCTGGCCCATGTCAGCCTTGCCGGCGAGTCTGGCTTTCACCGCGCCCATGACCTTGCCCATGTCGCCGGGGCCGCTGGCGCCCAGTTCAGTGACGATGGCTTTGACCTCGGCGGCGACTTCCTCGGCGCTCAGGCGCGCGGGCAGGTAGGCCTGCAGCACCACCAGTTCGGCGGCTTCCTTGTCGGCCAGGTCCTTGCGCTCGGCTTTCTGGAAGGCCTCGATCGAGTCCTTGCGCTGCTTGATCAGCTTGTCGACGATGGCGACCACGGCGGCATCGTCGAGCACCACGCGCTCGTCCACCTCTTTTTGCTTGAGGGCCGCCAGCAGCAGGCGGATGGTGCCCAGACGCTCGCTGTCCTTGGCACGCATGGCGGTTTTCATGTCTTCGGTGATCTGGTCTTTGAGGGACATGGCGGTCTCCACGAAACGGGTTGAAAGGTCAAAAAGGCGCCGGAAACACAAAAGCCCGCAGAGCGTCCTCGTGCGGGCTTTTTTGCCGGAGGGCGTGTACTGCTTAGTACAGCTTCTTGGGCAGCTGCATGGAGCGGATGCGTTTGTAGTTGCGCTTGACAGCGGCAGCTTTTTTACGCTTGCGCTCGGCGGTGGGCTTTTCGTAGAACTCGCGCGCGCGCAGGTCGGTCAGCAGACCGAGTTTTTCGATGGTGCGCTTGAAACGGCGCAGAGCCACGTCGAAGGGCTCATTGTCTTTTACACGAATAGTCGTCATTGATGAAGTGATCCAAAATTTTGCGCCCTTAGTGATCTGATCAGAATCAGGCCGGACGCGGGTTTGCTAGCAAAGCCTTAGATTATAGCGGGATTTCAAGGCAAGTCCTTGAAACACCGATGGGCGGCGCACCCGTACGGGTCAGTTTTTTGCCACCGCCCCCGAATTGTCTGCCAGAGCCATCGCGCAGGCGTGGGCACTCGCCCAAGCCCACTGGAAATTGTAACCACCGAGCCAGCCGGTGACGTCGACCACTTCGCCGATGAAATACAGGCCAGGTTGTTTCGATTCCAGGGTCTGGGACGACAGATCCCGGGTGTCCACACCGCCCAGCGTCACTTCGGCCTTTTTGTAGCCTTCGGTGCCGGTCGGGGTCAGTTGCCAGTCGGCCAGCCGGTCGGCCAGCGTCGTCAGGGCCTTGTCGGTGGCTTCGCTGACGGGTTTTTGCCAGGCCGGGTCGCGGCTGACCCAGGCGTCGGCGAGGCGGGCGGGCACCAGCGCCGCCAGCTCGTTGGCAATCAGCTTTTTCGAGCTGGCCTTGGCGCGCAGCAGCTGGGCCTGCAGGTCCACGCCGGGCGCGAGGTTGATGCGCACCGGCTGGCCTTCGCGCCAGAAGCTGGAGATCTGCAGCACCGCCGGCCCGCTCAGGCCGCGGTGGGTGAACAGCAGGTCTTCGGCGAAAACCACGGCCTTTTTGCGTTGTTTCGGGGTGGCGTCGGCCGCGCCGGTTTCGATCTGCACCGGCAGCGCCAGCCCGGCCAACTGGGCGTAGGGCGCCCAGGCTTCGCCATCAAAAGTAAGTGGGACCAAGCCGGCACGCGGTTCTACCAGACGCAAGCCGAATTGTTTGGCAATTCGGTAACCGAAGTCGGTGGCGCCGATTTTGGGGATGGACAGGCCGCCGGTGGCGATGACCACCTGCGGCGCTTCGATGAGGCCACGGTCGCTCTCGATTTTGTAGCAGCCTGCGCCCGGCTGCTCTGGGCTAGTGATGTTTTTGATGCTGCAAGGCTGCCAGCGCGTGACGCCGCCGGCCGCACACTCGGCCAGCAGCAGGGTGATGATGTCCTCCGCCGAACGGTCGCAAAACAGCTGGCCCTTGTGCTTTTCATGAAACGGGACGCCGTGGCGCTGCAGCAGGTCGATGAAATCCTGCGGTGTGTAGCGCGACAGGGCCGAGCGGCAAAAATGCGGGTTCTCGCTGAGGAAGTTCGCCGGGGTGGTGTCGCGATTCGTGAAGTTGCAGCGGCCGCCGCCCGAGATGCGGATTTTCTCCGCGACCTTCTCGCTGTGGTCCACCAGCAGCACCTTGAGGCCGCGCTGGCCGGCGAGGCCGGCGCAGAACAGCCCGGCCGCACCGGCGCCCACTACCACCACGTCAAATTTATGGGTCAAATCGGCCTCCAGCCCAATTGGGGCGGGCGCAAGCAGCTATGAAAGATATAGCGTTCCGGCCCGACCGGGACAGAGGAGTGTAGCCGGGCATCCCCGGCGCCCGTGGCGTTCAGGCGGCGCGAAATTGGGCGGGAAGCTCCGCCGCTGCCGCCACGCCGCTGATCACATCGCCGACGACGATGACCGACGGGCTGGCCAGGCCGGACTCGCCGATCGCTGTGGCTAGTTCACCCAGCGTGGTGGTGATATGGCGCTGCGTTGGCAACGAGGCGTTCTGGATCACGGCCACAGGTGTCGTGGCGGGCAGGCCGGCCAGCAACTCGCTCTGGATGCGCCCGGCGCCGCTGACGCCCATGTAGATCACCAGCGTGAGTTTGGCCTTGTACGCCGTGTCGGCCAGCGCGCGCCAGTCCGTGCCAGCGTCGCCCGGCTTGGCGTGGCCGGTGACGAACACCACGCCGTGGGCATGCTGGCGGTGTGTCAGCGGCACGCCCAGCGAAGTCACTGCGGCCAGGCCGGCGGTGATGCCGTTGACGACATGGACCTCGATGCCGGCGGCCTGCAGGTGTTCGACCTCTTCGCCGCCGCGGCCGAAAATGAAGGGGTCGCCGCCCTTGAGCCGCACGACGTTTTCACCTTCGCGCGCGGCCATGATCATCAGTTTTTCGATGAACTCCTGCGGTGTGGATTTGCAGCCGCCGCGTTTGCCGACATGCACGATGCGTGCACCGGGCCTGGCATAAGCCACGATCTCGTCGCTGACCAGGTCGTCGACCAGCAGCACGGTGGCGGCCTGAATCGCCTTGAGCGCCTTGAGCGTGAGCAGTTCCGGGTCGCCCGGGCCCGCGCCGACCAGGGTGCACCGGCCGTTGGGAGAGATGTTGTTTTTGCGGCTTGTCATAGTTGCAATGTCAGTTGCAAGATATGTTCCACCTGCCGCGTTATCGATGCCGGCACGGCGTGGGAGCCCGACATCACGGCGCGGATATAGGCGGCGGTGCTGTCACTGTCGATGGCAGCTGGCAGGTCCGGCACGCTTGCCAGGGTGCCTGGCTGCGCTTCCTGCAGCAGGGTGCGCTTCCCGCCCACAAAGGCTTCCATCTGCGGCGTGCGGCGAGCATCGGCGACGACCTCGCCCTCGGTGCCGCGCAGCAGCAGGGCGTTGGCCGCGATCAGCTCGAAAGTCTGGCCCATGGAGATCGCGTATTCGGGATGGGTGTAGCTGCTGACCACCAGCGCCTTGCCGAGGCAGGGGTTCATGATCTTGACCAGGCTGTGGGCCGGGTTGCGCAGGCCGACAGCGCGCCGCACGTCCAGCAGGCGTTTGAGGCCAGGACACAGCAGCTCGGTGGCAACAAACACGACTTCGCCCACTGCTATGGTTCTGATAGCTGTCAGCGCATGAATATCAAGGGCTGAGAGGACATCCGACGTAAAAACCCGGCTGCTTTCGGTGGCCGTGCCGTGCACCAGCACCGGCAGGCCTTCGCGTGCCAGCAGCAGCGCCAGCAGCGGGGTCAGCACCGGCAGCTTGCGCGCGCCGTTATAACTCGGCAGCACCACAACGGGCCGGTCACTCGCCGGAAAACGCAACATGCGCTGGTAAGTCGCGTCCAGGAAACCGGCCATCTCTTCCGGTGTTTCGCCCTTGATGCGCATGGCCAGGCAAAAGCCGCCTATCTCCAGGTCGGTCACCGTGCCGTCGAGCACCTGGCCGAACAGGTCGCTCGCCTGCTCGCGCGTGAGCGGCCTGGCGCCGTCCTTGCCGCGGCCTATGACCTTGATGTACTGAGCGATGGACATGCGTGATTGTCGGCGAAGGCAGATAACTTATCGTTATGAGCTTAATCCGGTGTTTGTCAGGCGAGCACCTTGATCGGGATCACGGTGCGGCCGCCAGTGGCGGTCGCGGGGCGGGACTGGGCGGCGGTCCGGATGATGCGCTTGATTTCGGGCACACAGGAGCCGCAGTTGGTGCCGCATTTGAGCCTGTCCTGCAGGGCCCGCAGGCGCTCGTCGTCGCTGGCGAGCAGGCCCCCGCCGCCAACGGCCGTCGTGATGTCTGCCAGGCAGGTGCTGATTTCGGCATCGGTGACGCTGAAACAGGTGCATACCGGTTTGCCGCGGGACTGCAGGGCCACCGGAGCCTTCGCGCCCGGCAGCAGCAGCAGGCGGCCATAACTTTGCGCCGGCAGTTCATCCTGCAGCAGGGTCTTGATCCAGGCTTGGGCGCTCACATCGCCGGCCAGCACGAAGCCCGCCAGTTCGGCCTGCTCGCCATGGCGCACCAGCCGTGCGGTGCGGTGCTGGCCCTTCTTCCTGTCGGCATAACGCAGGACATCCGTCCCGCCCAAACCGAGAATGCCCTCGATCTTTTCCAGCATGCCGGCCGGCGGCGCCTCAAAAGCCGCCGCGCGAAAAAGCACGCCATTGCGCTGCCGGCCCGCTTCGCCCAGCGGCACCTCATTGGCAAACGGCACGCAGCTGCTGAAGGCAAAGGCCGCCATCAGGGGCTTGAGCTGTTCGCGCGCTGCCAGCACTTCGTCATCGGGCAGCCAGGCCATGGCCAGCAGCGACCACGGCAGTTCCGCCTTGAGGATCTTGACGGCCGCGTGTTTGAGCTCGGGCTGCTTGGAACTGGGGCAATACGCCGAGGTGGTCAGCGCATTGACACCGGCCAGCCGCTCACCGCCGGCGGACAGGCCGCTCAGGTATTCCTCGCCCCAGTGCATGGCCATGAAGGCCTGGCTCACCGCGACTTCGGGCGAAGCCTGCAGCGGCACCACGATGGAGCCGCGTCTGGACGTGACATGCACCAGGTCGCCGTCTTTCAGTAGCCGGCGCGCCATGTCCTGCGCATTCATCTGGAGGCATGGCTCGGCCACATGGCCGAAGAGCCGGCCCAGGGTGCCGGTGCGGCTCATGCCGTGCCACTGATCGCGCAAGCGCCCGGTGGTCAGCGAGAAGGGGTAGCGCGATTCGCGCGGTTCGGCCACCGGCTGGTACACGGTGTTGACAAAACGCGCCTTGCCGTCGTCGGTCGGAAACACGCCGTCTTCGTAGAGCCGGACCTTGCCCGTGCTTTCACCCTCTTTGAGCGGCCACTGCTGCGGTGCGGCCTCGAGCATGGCGTAACTCATGCCGGTGATGTCGAGGTCGCGGCCGCGGGTCGACTCGCGGTGTTCGTTCCAGATGGCCTCCACCGCCGCGGTGTCGTCGCCAGTGGACCAGGGAAACAGGCTGCTGATTTTCTGCACCGGCAGGAGCTTTTCCAGGCGCTGCGCAAAAGCCACCGCGATAGCCCAGTCGTGGCGTGTTTCACCAGGGGCGGCGACTGCCGGGCGCACGCGGCTGATGCGGCGTTCGCTGTTGGTCACGGTGCCGGTTTTTTCGCCCCAGGTGGTCGCCGGCAGCAGCAGGTCGGCGTAATCGCAAGTGGCCGGCGTAGCGAAAGCTTCCTGCACCACCACCAGTTCTGCGCGTTGCAAAGCGCGGCGCACGGTGGCCTGGTCGGGCATGGACTGGGCCGGGTTGGTGCAGGCAATCCACAAGGCCTTGATCTCGCCGTCGGCCGCGGCCTGGAACATCTCGACGGCGGTTTTGCCGGGTTGGTCGGGCACCGAAGGAATACCCCAGAGCGCAGCGACTTCGGCGCGGTGCTGCGGGTTGGCCAGATCGCGATGTGCGCTCAGCAAGTTTGCGAGGCCACCGACCTCGCGTCCCCCCATGGCATTGGGCTGGCCGGTCAGGGAGAAGGGGCCGGCGCCGGGTTTGCCGATCTGTGCGGTGGCCAGGTGCAGGTTGATCAGCGCCGCATTTTTCGCGGTGCCGCTGCTCGACTGGTTCAGGCCCTGGCAGTACAGGCTCAGGGTCGAGGCCGAGGTCGCGAACAATTTCGCGGCGGTGAACAGATCATCTTTCGTGATGCCGCAGGTTTGCGACACCAGGTCGGGCGTGTAGTCGCGCACCGTGGTTTTCAGCGCCTCGAAGCCGCCGGTGTGTGCAGCGATGTAAGCCGCTTGCGTCCAGCCTTCCCACAGCATGATGTGCAGCATGCCGTTGAACAGCGCCACATCGGTGCCGGGCTGCACCGGCAGGTAGAGGTCGGCGATGCCCGCGGTGTCGGTGCGGCGCGGATCGCAGAAGATGATTTTCATCGCCGGGTTGGCGGCTTTGGCATCCTCGATACGCCGGAACAAAATGGGGTGCGCGTAAGCGGTGTTGCTGCCGACGATGAAGATGCACTGCGCGTGTTTGACGTCGTCGTAACAGCTGGGCGGTGCGTCGGCCCCCAGGGTCTGTTTGTAGCCCGCCACCGCGCTGCTCATGCACAGGCGCGAGTTGGTGTCGACGTTGTTGGTGCCGATCAGGCCCTTGGCGAGTTTGTTGAAGACGTAGTAGTCCTCGGTCAGCAACTGGCCCGAGATGTAAAACCCGACCGCGTCCGGCCCGTGTTCGCGGATGATGCGGGCGAAACCTTCGCTGGCCACATCGAGCGCATGGTCCCAGCTGATGCGCTGCGGCGCGGCCCCGCGCTGAGCACGTTGCATCGGGTGCAGCAGCCGGGTCTGGCGCGTGACGACGCTCGATGCGGTCAAGTGCAAGGTAGCCCCCTTGGTGCACAGCCGCCCGAAATTGGCCGGGTGTTCCGGGTCGCCGCGAACCCCCGTGATTTCGTCGCCCTGCGACTCGATGATCACGCCACAACCCACACCGCAATACGGGCAGGTGGACTTGGTTTCCCGGGTCATCACGCGGTGTGCGGTGCCTGCACGTCAAAGGTCTCGTCGCCCAGTGCGCCTGTGGAGGCACAGGGGCCGGCGCGCGGCGGTACCAGGTCCAGGGCCAGCGTGGCCAGCTCGACAGTGTCCAGCAGCACCTGGCCGGCCTCCACCTTGCAGGAAAATTTCGGTGTGCAGCCTTCGTCGGCGCCTTGGGCGCAGCCGTCGGCCAGGCCTATGGTCCAGTTGTGCAGCGGGCAGGCCACGCTGGTGCCGAACACGATGCCCTGCGACAGCGGGCCACCTTTGTGCGGGCAGCGGTCCAGCAACGCAAACACCTGGTCGTCGGCGTTGCGGAACACCGCCACGGCGATGCCGCGTTCCCGCGTCACTCGGCGCGCGCCCAGCACCGGAATGTCGGTGACCAGGCAGATTTTTTTCCATTCGCTCATGATGAATATCCTTGTTTCAACCAAGTACTCGGGCATACATGCCGGTGACGCGGTCCATGACCTGAAGAAGGTTTTCGCTGCTCACGAAGACATCGTTGGCGGCCTTGGCGCCGCTGACACGGGCCTTCAGCGCGTTGTCGAAGAACAGCCACTGGTGGTCGGCCAGGGCCAGCTCCTGTCTTATCTCTGCGGTCGCTTCCGGCGCATTGCGCAGCAGTTCCAGCGCGGGCACAAACTCCTCGCGGGCCTTGCTGATTTCCCGCTGGCTCGCCACGCTGTCCACGTTCCAGTTGCTGGCCAGGTAGAACTGCGCCATGCGCTGCGACAGCATGCGCTGGCGGCCGGCAACGTTGACCAGCTTGGCACCGGGCTTGCCGGCTTGCTGCTCGAACAATCCCGTGCCCTTGTGCGCCAGGGCCAGGACCTTGCCGGCCTGGTCAAGCACCGCCTTGGCCTTGTCCTGCGAGGGCAGGGCGCCGACCAGCAGGCTTTTGTAGTCCGACCAGGCGGATTCCAGCAGGACGTAGGTGTCGCGGGTTTCACCGGCTGGTGCGAAGGTCTTGAGTTCAACCTGCTGCCGGTCGAACAGGGCCATGGACTGGTCGAGCACGCGGCGTGCCGACTCCGCCTGGATGCCCTGGCCCATGCCGAACCAGGCCTTGGCCATGCGCTGCGACAACATGCGCTGGCGCCCGGCCTTGTTGATGGCGTCGCCGAGTCCGGCCACCTGTGCGTGGGCCGGCAACAGCGCAGCCAGCGCGATGCCGCAGAAAACGCGGCGCTGAAGAGCGTAAGTCATCGGTGTTTTGATCCTGAACATCGCGTGTTTCAAGCGGGAAGTGCGGAAAACTGCCGCGTGTCGACGGCCGCTTCCTTGAGCTCAAACCACGGATCGGGTTCACCGTCGAGCGCGAACTGCAACTGCTCCCAGAGCTTCCTGCGGCCCTCGTGGTCCTCCAGGATTTTTTTCTTCACGTAGTCCAGGCCGACGCGGTTCACGTAATGCACCGTGCGCTCCAGGTACCAGCCCTCCTGGCGGTACAGCTCGCAGAAGGCGCCGGTGTATTCCAGCACCTCGGCGGCGGTTTTCAGCTTCGTGAAAAAGTGCGCCACCTCGGTCTTGATGCCGCCGTTGCCGGCGATGTACATTTCCCAGCCCGAGTCGACACCGATGATGCCGACGTCCTTGATGCCGGACTCGGCGCAGTTGCGCGGGCAGCCCGACACCGCGAACTTGACCTTGTGCGGCGCATACATGCGCCACATCGCGCGCTCCAGGTCCTTGCCCATCTGCGTGCTGTCCTGCGTGCCCATGCGGCACCACTCGCTGCCGACGCAGGTTTTCACCGTGCGCAGTGCCTTGGCATAGGCGTGGCCGGAGGGCATGCCGATGTCTTTCCAGACGTTTTGCAGGTCTTCCTTTTTCACGCCCAGCAGGTCGATGCGCTGGCCGCCGGTGACCTTGACCGTCGGGATCTTGTACTTGTCCACCGCATCGGCAATTCGGCGAAGCTCGCTGGCCGTGGTTTCGCCGCCCCACATGCGCGGGATCACGCTGTAGGTGCCGTCTTTCTGGATGTTGGCGTGGCTGCGTTCATTGATGTAGCGGCTTTGCGGATCGTCCTTCGCCTCCTTGGGCCAGGTGCTGATCAGGTAGTAGTTGATGGCCGGGCGGCAGCTTGCGCAGCCGTTCGGCGTCCTCCATTCCATGAACTTGAAGGTATCGGCGATGGTCATCAGTTTGTTGTTGCGAATGGCGTCACGCACCGCCTGATGGCCGTGGTCGGTGCAGCCACACATGGCCTTGAGCTTGGGCGTGGCCGAGTAGTCGCCGCCGGCGGTGGCCATCAGGATCTGCTCGACCAGGCCGGTGCAGGAGCCGCAGGATGCGCTGGCCTTGGTGTGTTTGCGCACTTCGTCGAGTGTGAACAGGCCTTTTTCCTTGATGGCCTTGCAGATCGTGCCCTTGGTCACGCCGTTGCAGCCGCAGACTTCGGCCTCCATGGGCATGGCCGCCGCCTTGTTGTGGCCCTCGTGGCCGGCGTCGCCGATGTTGGACTCGCCGAACATCAGTTTGTCGCGGATGTCGCCGACACTGCGGCCGTCGCGCAGCAGCTTGAAGTAATACGAGCCGTCCACGGTGTCGCCGTAGAGGCAGGCGCCAATGAGCTTGTCGTCCCGGATGACCAGCTTTTTATAGACGCCGCCGAAGGGATCGCTCATGACGATTTCTTCCGTGCCTTCGCCGCCCATGAATTCGCCGGCAGAGAACAGGTCGATGCCGGTCACTTTCAGTTTGGTGGAGGTCAGCGAGCCGGTGTAGCGGCCGATGCCGAACTGCGCCAGGTGGTTGGCCGCGACCTTGGCCTGTTCGAACAGCGGCGCGACCAGTCCATAGGCGATGCCGCGGTGGGCCGCGCATTCGCCCACGCTGTAGATGCGGGCGTCGGTCACTGTCTGCATGGTGTCGTTGACAACGATGCCCTTGTTGCAGTGCAGGCGCATTTTTTCGGCGAGTTCGGTGTTCGGGCGTATGCCGACCGCCATGACCACGAGGTCAGTGGCCACTTCCGTGCCGTCCTTGAATTTGATGGCGGTGACGCGGCCGTCCGGTCCACCCACCAGTTCCTGGGTCTGCGCACCCATCAGGAAGGTCAGCCCGCGTTCTTCCAGCGATTTCTGCAGCAGCTTGCCGGCCACGCTGTCGAGCTGGCGCTCCATCAGCGTCGGCATCACATGCACCACGCTGACGTCCATGCCGCGCAGCATCAGGCCGTTGGCGGCCTCCAGGCCAAGCAGGCCGCCGCCGATCACCACGGCTTTTTTGTATTTTTCCGACGCTGCGATCATTTCGTTGGTGTCGGCAATGTCGCGGTAGGCGATCACGCCCTTCAGGTCCTTGCCCGGCACGGGCAGGATGAAGGGGTTGGAGCCGGTGCACATCAGCAGGCGGTCGTATTCTTCTTCGGTCCCGTCTTCGGCGCGCACGATGCGTTTGATGCGGTCCACCTCGACAACCTTCTTGCCGGCGTGCAGGGTGATGTGGTTGTCCTTGTACCAGTCCCAGCTGTTGAGCACGATTTCGTCGAGGGTCTGTTCGCCGGCCAGTACGGGGGACAGCAGGATGCGGTTGTAGTTGGGATGCGGCTCGGCGCCGAACACCGTGATGTCATACAGCTCGGGCGCGACCTTGAGCAGTTCCTCGATGGTACGGACGCCCGCCATGCCGTTGCCGACCATGACCAGTTTTGATTTTTTCATCGTGCCACTCCAGTGGGGGCCGGTGCCGTAGGCGCAAGCGCCAAAGCCGTTCCGGCTTGCGAAAAATGGGGGGTAAAGACCATGGTGTTCTCTCCTGCAGAACAGGGACCCGGTTGTGGCCGGTATGAGGTACACCAATACGCACGTCGTTATGCGCAGAACCCGCAGTGTGCTGGTTGCGGGTGGGCGCGTCGTTGCGCCCGTGAAGGCTTACGCAAAAGTTGTGCCATGAGGCGGCGTGAGTGGCGAGCCTCATGGCGCGCCCGGGAGGGCTGGCATGTTCTGCCCGTGCGCGGCATGCCTGGGCTGGCGCAGTGCTTGTTGCAACATTGCTCCGGAAGGCTCGTTATCTGCACCAAAGGCGGGCATGCATAGGGCTTGTCATGGTGCAGGACGTGCCCCCCGTCGCGGGTAGCAGACCGGAAAGAGGCCTTGACGCCTAAAGCGCGATGCCCAGCACCTCGGTGCCGTCCACGGCGCCGCTGCGGCCTGGCAGGGAAAAGCGCTTGCGCCGGCCTGTCTTCACGGCGCCGGCGACCTCACGCAGCAAGGTGGCGCTCGCCGCAATCTTCCAGCCGGCCGAGGTGGCCTGCTTCTGCAGCTGCAGGGTGGTGCTGACGCTGTCGCCGACCGGCAGAACCTGGGCGCTGCCCCACAGCGGGTCCTCCAGTTTGGCCAGGGTCACGGCGCCGCTGTTCAGTCCCACACAGATTTCAAACCGTGGCAGCGAGCGCCCGGAAAAATGGCTGAGCAAAAAGCCCTGCACCCGCTGGGCGGCGTCGATCAGGCCCAATGCCGCCCGGGTGGCACGCAGGCCGTGGTTGACGGTGTCGGTGTCCGTGCTGTCCACGAACACGGCCAGCAGGCCTTCGCCGACAAACTGCATGTGGAAGACGCCGAAAAGATAGAGGGTATCGCCCGCATTCTTGTAAAACTCGCGCACGACCTCGCTGAGTTCCGTGCTGGAGAGTTTTTCGGCCAGCGCCGGGAAGTTGACCACGTCGACAAAGAGAACGCTGGCACTGGAAAACCTCCGGTCCGCGACCAGCGTTTCCGCCGAAGGCCATTTGTCGGCGAGTTCGGCCAGCATTCTTTTTTCATAGAGGCTGCCCAGCTTTTTTTCCTGCTCCTTCAGTGCCTGTCCGATCGCTGCGCCTACCGCCTGCTCCTGGACGGACTGGCGCATCAACTGCTTGTTGAGCTGGGTGGCGGTTGCTTCCAGCAGTTCCTCGAAAACCAGGGGTTTGGTCAGGTAGTCGTCCGCGCCGCTGGTCATGCCGGTTCGCACATGCGCACGTTCCTGCAGGGAGGTCAGCAGGATGACGGGCGTGGCCTGGATGGCGGGGTCGGTGCGCAGCGCCTGCAGCATGGCAAAACCGTCCATCACGGGCATGTTGACATCGCTGACCACCAGATCCGGCGCGTTGCCCCGCACCAGCGCCAGCCCGGAGGCGCCGTTGTCCGCCTCGGCAACCTCATAACCCTCAAAGCGCAAGGCAGCGGCGATCAGGGTTCGGATCGCCTCATCGTCATCGATGACCACAATCAGGGCCATCTCTTTATTCCATGAAAACAAGCGTCATGGCTGCAAGCTTACCAGCGCTGCCGGCATACTGGCGACAGGCACCACGTTCGCCAAGCTGCCCCGTACCCGTTCGACTTGCCGCGGTGTCAGCTACACCGGGTGGTGCGTCCTGCGCTTGCCGGTCACGCGGCT
This sequence comes from Pseudomonadota bacterium, assembly GCA_040389085.1. Classification (GTDB taxonomy): domain Bacteria; phylum Pseudomonadota; class Gammaproteobacteria; order Burkholderiales; family Burkholderiaceae_C; genus Polaromonas. Next base: position 249,195 of record JAZKAP010000002.1, on the reverse strand, counting down.
TTTTCGACGTGGCCCTGGCGGGTGTAGAGGAAATCTATCACCGCCTTGCGGTAATGCAGGTAGTCGGAGCTTTCGGCCAGCGCCACCCGGTCGCGCGGGCGCGGCAGAGCCACGCTCAGCACCTCGCCGATGGTGGCCGAGGGGCCGTTGGTCATCATCACGATGCGGTCGGACAGCAGCACGGCTTCGTCCACGTCGTGCGTCACCATCACCACCGTGCTTTGGGTGTTGGCAACGATCTGCAGCAGTTCATCCTGCAGCTTGGCGCGGGTCAGGGCGTCGAGGGCGCCAAACGGCTCGTCGAGCAGCAACACCTTGGGTTCCATGCACAGTGCGCGGGCAATGCCGACCCGCTGCTTCATGCCGCCCGAGATTTCGCCGGGGCGTTTTTGCGCTGCAGCCGTGAGGCCGACCATGGCCAGCGCCGCGTCGGTGCGGGCCTTGAGTTGCACCTTGTTCTCTTTGGCGGCAAACACCCGCTCCACCGCAAGGTAGACATTTTCAAAGCAGGTGAGCCAGGGCAGCAGCGAGTGGTTCTGGAACACCACGGCGCGTTCGGGGCCCGGACCGGAGATTTCGCGGTTGGCGCACAGCAGCGTACCTTGCGTTGGCGTGGTCAGGCCGGCCATCAGGTTGAGCAGCGTCGACTTGCCGCAGCCCGAGTGGCCGATCAGCGCCACAAACTCGCCCCTGGCGACGGTCAGGTTGATGTTCTGCAGTGCGCAGAACGGGCCTTTTTTGGTCTTGAAGGTCTGCTCGACGCCCTGGATCTCGATGTATTTGGTGGTCAATGAACTCATGATGCGTCCTTGGTTGGCAGGCCGGAGGCCTAGCTTTTCACTTCTTCAAACGTGAAGGCCGTGGCGACCTTGATCAGCAGGAATTCCAGCACCAGCCCGACGATGCCGATCACGAAAATCGCGATGATGATGTTCTTGACGTTGAGGTTGTTCCACTCGTCCCAGACCCAGAAGCCGATGCCGACACCGCCAGTCAGCATTTCTGCCGCGACGATGACCAGCCAGGCGGTGCCAACGGCCAGCCGCACACCGGTCAGCATGTACGGCAGCACGGCGGGGAACAGGATCTTGGTGACGATCTTCCATTCGCTGAGATTGAGCACGCGCGCCACGTTCATGTAGTCCTGCGGCACGCGCTGCACGCCGACAGCGGTGTTGATGATCATGGGCCAGATCGAGCAGATGAAGATGGTCCAGATGGCGGCCGGATCGGCGCCCTTGAACACCAGCAGGCCGATCGGCAACCAGGCCAGCGGCGAGACCGGACGCAGCAGGCTGATCAAGGGGTTGAACATGCGGCTCAGGAAGGTGAAGCGGCCAATCATGAAACCCACCGGAATGCCCACCACGGCCGCCAGGCCGAAGCCCATGGCCACGCGCTTGAGCGAGGACAGCACGTTCCAGCCCACGCCCTGGTCGTTCGGGCCCTTGCTGTAGAACGGGTCCCTGAAGATCTCGATGGCCTGGATAAACGTGTCTTTTGGTGAGGGAATGCTGGCCCCGGTGCCCATGGACACCAGTTCCCAGACCAGCACCAGCAAACCCATGCCCAGCAGCGGCGGCAGGATGCCCAGCCAGAGAACGGATGTGTCCCGCGTTGGTTTTGCTGGCACGGTGGCTGGCACGGTAATTTTCATGTCGTTTTGGGCAGCAGCGCCCGTGGTTTGGGCGCTGTCAGCTATCAAATATGTAGCTGACGGCTCCCTGGGTTTGTCGCCGCTACGGGCTGCCGGCGCGGCGGCTTCGAGCGGACTGTGGAATACGGCACTGACCATGGCGATCTCCTTGATGCAGTTTGATCAGGCGCGCTGCCTCAGCAGCGTGCGGTGAATCTGAGGTGGGTGGTTTCGGCAGCGGAAAGCGTTCTCCGGGGCGTCGATCCCCACTGCGTGGGGCCCCTCGCCGCGCCGTTCACGCTTTCACCTTGAAGGAATCCGCGTACTTTTTCGGGTCCTTGCCATCCCAGACCGTGCCGTCCATCAGCTTGTGGCTGCGCATCAGGTCCTTGGGCACGCTGACCTTGGCGGCGGCGGCGGCGTCCTTGTAGATGTCGATCTGGTTGATCTGCCTGGCAATGCCCAGGTAGTCCGGGTGGTCCTTGATCAGGCCCCAGCGCTTGTGCTGCGTCAGGAACCACATGCCGTCGGACAGGTAAGGGAAGTTGACCGCACCGTCGTTGAAGAACTTCATGTAGTTCGGGTCGTCCCAGGTCTTGCCCATGCCGTTTTGGTAGCGGCCCAGGATGCGCTGGTTGATCGCGTCGACGCTGGTGTTGACGTAGCTTTTTTCAGCAATCGTCTCGGCCATCTTGTTCTTGTTGGACAGGCTGGCGTCTATCCATTTGCCGGCTTCGATGATGGCGGCGGTGACGGCACGCGCCGTGTTCGGGTATTTTTTGGCGAAGTCGGCTGTCGTGCCCAGCACCTTTTCAGGATGGTCTTTCCAGATGTCCTGGGTGGTCGTGGCGGTCACGCCGATGCCGTCGATGATGGCGCGGTGGTTCCAGGGTTCGCCCACGCAGAAGCCGTCCATGTTGCCGATGCGCATGTTGGCCACCATCTGCGGTGGCGGCACGGTGATGACCTTGGCGTCCTTCATCGGGTTGATGCCGTTGGCTGCCAGCCAGTAATACAGCCACATCGCGTGGGTGCCGGTGGGAAAGGTCTGGGCGAAGGTGTATTCACGCTTGTCGGAAGCCATCAGCTTGGCAAGGCCGGCGCCGTCCACGGCGCCCTTGTCGGCGATTTTCTTGGAGAGTGTGATGGCCTGGCCGTTGTGGTTCAGGTTCATCAGCACGGCCATGTCCTTTTTGGGGCCGGCCGTCCCCATGTGCACGCCGTAAATCAGGCCGTACAGCACATGGGCGAAGTCGAGTTCGCCGTTGACGAGTTTGTCGCGCACGCCGGGCCAGCTGGCCTCCTTGCTGGGGATGATGGTCACGCCATGTTTCTTGTCAAAACCCATGACCGAGGCCATGACCACGCTGGCGCAGTCGGTCAGCGGAATGAAGCCTATCTTGACTTCCTTCTTCTCGGGCGCGTCGGATCCGGCCGCCCAGGCGCCGGGGTTGCCGATGCCGAAGGTGGCGGCGCCGCCCAGTGCACCGGCTTTGCGGATGAAGTCGCGGCGTGTCGGCTTGCCTGGAGCGGGGGAAGTTTGCGTCATGTGGAACTCCTTGAGTGACAAAACAGAAGACTGAAAAAGAAGCGCTGAAGATCAAAAGAGGAAAAACAAAACGGCGCCCATTTCGGGCCTGCGCAAGCAGGCTGGAAATGGACGCCGTTGTCCGGTGAAGTCGTGGAAGACCTTTGAAACGGACCGCCGTTGGCCCCTTCATGTCTTCAACTAAGCAGCAACCGTGCCAGGTGATTTCGATGTGGGAGGCGGGCTGGGGTTTGCCTCTGAAAAGTGGCTGGATGCTGTGACGCCGGGAGCCCAGGACACGTTCAGCCAGGGTGCGCCATCCTGGTGCGAATGCCCCCAGGCGGCACAGGCCTTGTGCTGAATCAGGGCGTTCCGGTGGCCAGGTAGTCCGCCATGGCCAGCACGGCTTCGGCCACGTCGGTCAGGCGGCGGTTCTGGTTCATGGCGGTCTGCCGGAGCATCTTGTAGGCCTCTTCTTCACTGAGCTTGCGGTGCGCCATCAGCAGGCCCTTGGCGCGTTCGATGAGCTTTCGCTCGTTGAGGGAGGCGCGCGCCGTCTCCAGCTCGTCGCTCATGGCCTGCAGCCGGCTCGCCTGGTCCTGGACCAGCTCGAGGATGGAACGGTCCAGATGCGGGCCGTAAGAGGTGGCCGCGGGACCGGCCTGGCCCGCTCCCGCCGGCAGGCTGCCACCCTGTGCCGTGAGTGCGGCGAGGATCATCTGGTGGTCGCGCAGTTCGGCGCGCGCCTGCACGATCTTCTGTTCGCACAACTGCAGCAGCTCGGCCGCCAGCTGGTCCTCGACGGCTTTCATGGCGTCGATGCGGTGGGTGCAGCAGTCGAACCAGGTCTGGCTCAGGTTGGGGTCAAGGGCGCCGGCCGCCACCGAGCAGGCGATGCGGCGCAGGCGTTCGAGGTCTGCCAGCGTGGCGGTGCTCTGACTGGTCTGCCAGAGTTCGCGCAGCGCGGGGGGCGAAAAATCGTTGAACACCTGCACGCAGCGTTCCTGCGACTGGATCAGGTGCAGCCATTGTTGCTGGCGCTGGGCGTCGGTCTGGCCCGAAGCGAAGGTGGCTGCGCCGAAAGCCCGTTCCTGACCGGCAAATTCCTTGCCCTGCATGAAGTTGAACATGGCCACCAGCAGCCGCGAAATCTCGGGGTTGGTGGCGCTGTCGGCCGCTTCAAAGACCACGGCCAGCAGACCGGCGATCAGCTTGATAAAGGCCGCGGTGGCCTCGGCCGCGGCCACGTCCTGCGCGCCGATGCGGGCCCGCAGGGCGGGCAGGGCGTCGAGCTCGTGCAGGACAAAGGCAATGCGGCTGAACAGCCGGGCGCCGTTGTTCAGGTGGCCGGCATCGGTGTCCAGGTGGTCGAAGCTGGCGCGCAACTCGTCCTCGACCTGCTGGCAATCGAGCACCTGGCGCGGCAGTTGCGCGGCAAAGCGGGCACCCCGGGAGCTCAGGAAGACGTTGGAGATGCCGCGCTCCTTTTGCAGCGCGTGTATCAGGCGACTGATCACGTTCACCAGCGCGCTGGTGCGAGTGAGTTGCTCGAGGTCGCTGATTTCGCAGCGCCGGGCGGCGATCAGAAAGCTCAATCCGGATTTCATCTTTTCCATCACAAAGGGGCAGTCGCCATGGTTCAGCAACATTCATGCCCCGGGTCCGGCAAAGGCGCTGGACCGTCACGATGGACCGGCGGGGAAACGCTCGCTGGCGCGGCCGGTGGCCTGCCTCGCGTTGCACAGCCCCCGGGCCGCCAGCACGCGACCTGGGCCCTGCATCGGCCAGCCACAGGCCGACCCGGCGCCGCGGGATGGTGGGCGTTGGGTTGGATGGCCGGATCGCGCAATCACTCTGTTTGGTCGCGGAAGGCTTGCAAAATTAAACAAAAGTAGCAGTTCGTGGTATTATTTGTGTAATATATTGTATAAAATGGCAAAAAATGACAGTAGCTCCTCCAAAAAATGTCGTGAAGACTGACAAGATTTTTTGCACCACACGCGAGACGGCCAAGATGCTCGGCGTTTCCATTGGTACCGTGCAACTGTGGGTCGACACCGGCCTGTTGTCGGCCTGGAAAACTGAAGGCGGGCATCGCCGCGTGACGCGTGAATCGATCAACAAACTGCTGCACCTCAAATCAGGTTTGCCGTCGGCCCCGGCGCTCAATTCGCGCTTCAAGGTGCTCGCGGTCGAAGACAGCAGCAACTTGCGACGGCTGTATGAAGTGGTTCTGGCGCAATGGCCCATGGCGCCCGAGGTCACGATTGTCGACAACGGCATCAAGGCCATCATGCTGATGGAGCGCCAGATCCCCGACCTGTTGATTCTTGACCTGAACATGCCCGGCGTGGATGGATTTCAGCTGGTCAAAATCCTGCAGAGGGAAGAGCGGTATGCAAACCTGACCATCGTTGTTGTCAGCGGCCTCGACGAGATCGAAGTTGCGGCGCAGGGCGGCGTTCCCCCAGGTGTTTTTGTGTTGCGAAAACCCGTGCCTTTCGCCAAGTTGCTGGCCATCGCCACAACGGTCGTGGACAAAACCCACGCCGCTGCGGGTCAGGCTCCGGCATGAATCTGACTCTGAACTCCGCCTTGCTCGAGAAAATGGTCGAAGGCGTCATTTTCCTCAACGGCGAAGGTCAAATCACCGATTTCAACCGCTCGTCGCGCCCCTGGCTCAAATGCACCGCGGGCGTCGCGCCACAGCTGGCACAACTGCTCGGCCAGGTGGCCAGTGGCGCCGTCCTGGCGCCGGTGGACATCACCGCGCTGTTCGGGCGCTGGACGAGTGAGGACCAGGTGGACGTTTACCTCTGCAAGAGCGACACGCAGGCCCATGCGCTGTTGTTTCTTCCCCTGATGCGACAGGCCAGCGTACCCCTTCCCGGCGCCAGTGCCAACGTGCTCACATTGCTGGGTCAGGAACTTCGCCACGAATTGACGCTGTTGCGCCAGCAAGCTGACATTGCGGACCCGCCCGCCGCGCCAGACAAGTCTTCGGTCATCGGCCAGTCGGGCCGCTTGAGCAGACTGCTGGTTGCCATGGACCAGCTCCTCCAGCTCAGCGGCATTCATTCGCTGTTTCCGGGCAGTCGTCTGGCGCTCGGCGATCTGATCGATGAAGTCCTGATTGAAGTGCCCAGGCCGCAGGGCGGTTACCGTGTGGAGTTCGAGCCTGGCACCATGCCGACCACGCAGGGCGCACTGTATGGGGATGCCGACTGGCTGAAGTGTGCATTGAGGGGGCTGGTCGAGGCCATCGGAGAAAACGCGCCGCCCACCAGCGCGGTTGAGCTCCGCATTCGCCAGCGGGGAGCATCTGTTGAACTGACCGGCAACCTGGTCAAGGCCGGTCCGGTCCGGCGCGCCGCATTTGTCGGCGCGGCCCAGCGTGTCAGCTTGCGCCTGGACCCGGATACCCGGCTTCCGATCTGCCGGCGCATTGTCGAGCTGCACGGGGGCCAACTGGAAGCCCTGCCAGCGCCGCGCGACGATGCTGATAAACGCGCTGCCGGTGTGCAGGCCTTCACCCTGACCTTGCCCCTGGGTGATGCGGGGAATGCGAGTGAACCCTCTGCTAGTGCCAGCCGCCTGTTTGTCGAACAGGCCGAGTTGTACGCCAGAGACCTGGCTTCGCTGATGCGCACCCTGCGCGTCGGCGCAGACGCGTCACCGGTATGCGAGTCCCCCGAAGAAACGGCGAGCCCGCGCGTTTCAGTCCTGCCATTGAAAAGCCAAAATGAAAACTATCCTCATTGTTGATGACCACCCCGATATCCGCCGCCTGCTGTCGATCACGCTGGGCGGGGAGTACATGGTGCTGGAGGCGCACGACGGCGCCAGTGGACTCGAGGCTGTGCTGGCACACCGCCCGCAGGCTGTCCTGCTGGACGTCATGATGCCGGGCGAATTCGATGGCCTGGCGGTGCTCAACGCCATCAAGTCCAACCCGGACATGAAAAACACGCGGGTGGTGATGTTGACCGCGCGCGGACAATCCGGCGATTTCCGGGAGGGCCTGAGCCGGGGTGCGGACGCCTACTTCGTCAAACCTTTCAGCCCGCTCCAGATCGTGAACTGGTTGCGGGAAAATCTCCCATGACGGGCGGGCCATTCCAGCCGGCGCCTGTCAGTCACCAGTCTGCGGCCATGATCGGTGGCCAGCTGTCTCTGCAGCCCCAGCTGTCGATGTATGCGGAAGACTTCCAGGAGATTCTGGGGCGTCACCATGAGCTTGAACGCCGGCACAACAACCTGAAGGCCGCTTACAGCCGGCTGAGCGAGGCAGGTGAGGTCCTGGGCCGGCTGACCCGGCTGTCAGGGGAGCTGTACCTGATGTTCGATGCCGAGGGACACATCCACTGTGCCTGCGACAACGCCCGTTCGGTGTTCATGCTGGACGAGTGCAAGGTCGAGCGTGTGCAAGAGCTGATGGCGCCATTTCACCTGACGCATCTCGAGATGCTTCTCAGGGGCACGGTGGACGGCAACCCTGACTTCACGTCGGGCCACACCGAGTTCGTGCTGTACCCGGGCGGTGACCCCGATCTGGCGCGCCTGTTTGCCAGCAGCTTTCTGAGCCTGTCCGTTGGCCGCGCTGCCCAGACCTGCTGGATCATCCGCGACCTGTCTGCGGAAACCGGCGAAAGCCCCGATCCCGCGCATCAGTCCGGGCGCTACAGCGCGCTGCATCAGGGGGCAATGGCCGTGAACCCGCAGGGGCAGATCATTGCCGTTGACCGGGCATTTTCAGACACCACGGGCTACACCAACGAGGACCTGCAGGGGCAAGTGCCCGCCATGCTCCGATCCGCCGGCGGAAACCCGGTTTTTCAGGACATCCTGGGCGCGGAACTCCAGGCCAATGGTCGCTGGCGCGGAGAGATCACCACCCTCAGAAAAAATGAGCCGCCGCTGCGCCAGTGGCTGTGTATCACCGCCGTGAGGGACAACAACTTGCAGGCTGTCGCTTACATCGCGGTCCTTGCGGACAGGGCGTTGATGATGAGTGCGGAGCGTACCGTGCTCGATTCAGCCTGCCACGACACGGTGACAGGCCTTCCCAATTTTTCCCTGTTTCAGGAAAGGGCAGGTCAGAAAATGGTGGGGGCCTGGCGTGGAGGCGCGGGCGTGGCCCTGCTCTGCATCGGGCTTGATCGTTTTCAATCGACCCAGACCCTGGCCGACAGCGCAAGCGCCGATACGGTATTGCAGACAGTCAGCGCACGGCTGCAGGAGGTGATTCGCGGATGCGACATCATCACTCATGCCGCGCCAGACCGTTTTTATGTCCTTCTGGTGGGCGCGCTCGACCAGACCGCCGTGGCCGATATCGCCAGCCGGATGATCAGCGCCGTAGCGGTGCCGATTCCTGTCAGAAATCAAAAGCGGGTCATTGGTGCCAGCATTGGGTGCGCCCTCTTCCCCGGTGGCGGCATGGACACACCGGCGCTGCTGAAGAAGGCCGCAGCCGCGATGCTGCTGGCCCGCAAGGACGGCGGCAACCGTTACCGCATGTACAGCCACCCGTTGCCTGCGGTGCCGGCGGTCCGGCACAACGCCCTCGAACACGACTTTGCTGCGGCGCTGTCGAAGGAAGAGTTGTACCTCGCATATCAGCCCCTGGTTGCCAGTGACGGCCATTGCCAGCTCCTGGCCTGTGAGGTGCAGCTCCGCTGGAACCACGCCTGGCTGGGAGACCTCGCCTGGCCGGAGCGCGGCGCGCCCGGCGAAGTGGGCGATTCGGATATTGATGCGGGGGTGTGGATGATCAAGACGGCTTGCCGGCAGCTCAGGAACTGGCAGGCCCTCGGCCTCGGTGAGATGCGCCTGGTGATCAACCTCACCGCAGGTCAGGTCACCAGCCATCAGACGGCCGACGCACTGGCGGAAATATTGACTGAAACCGGGATTGCGCCGCGCCGCCTGGAGCTGACGCTGACCGAGGCCCAGAATCTGACCATCCACGGCAGTGGGCTGGACAGTTTGGCCCGTTTGAGAAAAACCGGCGTACGAATTGTGCTGCGCAACTTCGGCACCTGGTACGCCGAACTGGCCCAGATCCAGGCCCGGCCTTTTGACCAGCTCAAGATCGAACGCAGTTTTGTGCACGACGCCGTGCTGGAAAAGCCCGTCGGTTCACGCTGGGAGTGGGTGGTGGGCATGGGTGTGACCATGCGGCTGGACCTGATCGCCGAACCCGATGCAGACCCCCCCCAGATCGAACTGTTGACCGCCCGTTACGGGCATCTCACCCAGGGCTACCTGAAAGGCCGGCCCATGATCCCCAGCACCTTCTCCTACTGGGCGTTTGAAAAACAGCACCTGCTGCCTGGGTCTGTCATCCCGGGGCAGGGCGCATGAAGGCAGGGATCACTCTGGACCTACGGCCTGACGCGCCGCTTCGCAGAAAGAGCTGGCACCCTCTCATCAACAGGGTGATTTTCGCGACCTGGGTGTGCACCCTGCTGCTGATGGTTGCGGTTGGTGCCTTCGGCAACAAACAGCTGAAAAAACTTGAAGCGGAGCACCTTGCCGAGGCGAGAAGTACCTTGCTCAACCTGACGCGCGTCAACGAGGAACATGCCTTGCGAACGTTTCGCGCGGCCGATCAGACGCTGCAATTCATCATTGCACGTTACGCAGCCGAAGGAAATCAGCTTGACCTGGCCGACCTGGTGGCGCGGGGGGTCATTGACGCAGAGCTGTTTGCCCAGGTGGGGGTCATGGATGCAGACGGAATTTTCCGGCTGAGCAATGGCCGCGTCCCCAAGAACCTGAACCTGGCCGACCGTGAACATTTCAGGGTGCATCTGGGTGAAGAAAAGCCTTTTCTGCATGTCTCCAGGCCAGTGCTGGGGCGGGCCTCGGGCAAGTGGTCCATCCAGCTGACGCGGCGCGTCAACCACCGTGATGGAAGTTTTGGCGGTGTGGCCGTGGTGTCGATCAACATCGACTACTTCACCCGGTTTTATGACGACCTGGAATTGCCGCCCAACAGTATGTCGGCCCTGGTGAGCATGAACGGGGTCAATCTGGCGCGCAAGTCCGACGGCGTGCCGACGTCGGGTGAAGACATCTCCCGATCACCGATATTCGGAATGATTGCCGCAGGCCAGTTCAACGGCATGTTTACCAGTGTGTCCCCGGTGGACAATGTGGAACGGCTGGTGGCCTATCGGAAGGTACCCGGCTTTCAACTGGCAGTTCTCAACGGTATCAGCACGCAAACCCTGGCGTGGCAGAACCAGATCAGCAGGGATATCCTGTTGTGGCAGACAGGGGCGGTGTGTTTGTTGCTGCTGGTGATTGCCGCCGTTCTGTCGCGCCACCTGCGGCAGATACAGGAAAAAAAGGAGCAGCTGGGCGTGATTTTTGCCTTGAGTCCGGATGCCCTTGTTTCCTTTGACCGCGGATTTCGGGTGAGGTATGCCAATCCCGCGTTCACCAGCCTCACCGGTTTGACCCTGGCCTCCATCACCGGCATGACCGAAGCCGCGTTCAGCGAGGCGGTTAATGCGCTGTGCCTGACACCCGGTGCGCCCCGTGGACCCAGCGTGTTGCGGCCATCTTCTGTCCTGTATGGCAAGGCAGAAGTCGAGTTGATAAAGCTTGCGCGTCCCAGCCGGCGCATCCTGCACGCCCAGGTCAGAGCGAGCGAGTCTTGGTCTGTCTCGCAGATCCTGTACCTGCGTGACGTCACGCACGAGACGAGCGTCGAGGAAATGAAAACCCAGTTTGTTGCCACGGCAGCCCATGAGTTGCGTACACCCATCGCGTGTGTACTGGGCTTTGCGGAGGTATTGTTGGCCCAGCAACTCGATGAACCCCAGCGACGGGAATTCACGGGCATCATTCTGGCGCAGTCCAAGCAGATGGCGGTCATTCTGGATGATTTGCTGGATCTGGCAAGAATCGAGTCCGGTCAAAACAAGGATTTTTTTCTCGAGCCCCTGGACCTGCAGGCGCTGGTGCAGAACGTGGTGGCAGGTTTTGGCTTGCCGGCGGGGCGGCTTGCGCCCCATGTCACGCTGCCTGTTGTCTTTTGCAGCGCAGACCGGGGCAAGGCCACACAGGCGATACTGAACGTGCTGACCAATGCCTACAAGTATGGATCCCAAAGCGGCGAGGTGAAGATCACACTGGCCGCTCCCGCCCGCGGAAAAAATGGTGAACTCACCGGTATCTGCATTCATGACCAGGGCCCTGGCATCAAGAAGGAACACCTTGCGCGTATCTTTGAACGGTTTTATCGGGTGGATACATCGGGAAAAATGCCCGGCACCGGTCTGGGAATGAGCATCGTCAAGGAAATCATGGAAAACCACGGTGGCGAGGCACGGATCGACAGCATCCTGGGCCAAGGCACGGTGGTCACCCTGCTTTTTCCGGTCGCCAGTGATCCTGGGCGGGTCCCAGGGGCCGATAACGCGTCGGGTGCGCCCACCGTCGCAGCATGAAGCCGCCGGCCATGGAGCAAGCTGGCCCTGGCGCCGGCGTGCCGGTGGCGAACCTGCGGGCAGGGACATGGGTCAAACCTTACACTTGCTGCGATGTTAGTTCTTGGAATCGAATCGAGTTGTGACGAAACCGGCGTGGCGCTTGTCGACGCCTCGGGGCAGGGTGTGCCAGCCTTGCTGGCGCACGCGCTGCACAGCCAGATCGACATGCACCAGGCTTATGGCGGGGTGGTGCCCGAACTGGCCAGCCGCGACCACATCCGGCGTGTGTTGCCGCTGATCAGCGAGGTGCTGGGCCAGGCACAGCGTTCGCTGGCCGACGTGGATGTGGTGGCCTACACCCGTGGCCCGGGCCTGGCCGGCGCGCTGCTGGTGGGCGCCGGCGTGGCCTGTTCACTGGCGGCGGCGCTTGGCAAGCCGGTGATGGGCGTGCATCACCTCGAGGGGCATATGCTCTCGCCTTTTTTGAGTGCCGATCCGCCGCAGTTTTCCTTCGTGGCGCTGCTGGTGTCGGGTGGCCACACCCAGCTGATGCGGGTGGACCGGGTGGGCAGTTACGAGCTGCTGGGTGAAACCATTGACGATGCCGCCGGTGAGGCCTTTGACAAGTCGGCCAAGTTGCTGGGCCTGCCTTACCCCGGCGGGCCGCACCTGGCCAGACTGGCGCTGGGCGGCGACGCCCAGGCTTTCAAGCTGCCCCGGCCGCTGCTGCACAGCGGCGACCTCGATTTTTCATTTTCCGGCCTGAAAACCGCAGTATTGACGCAGGCCAAAAAACTCGGCGAGCCCATGGGCGAGCAGGCCCGGTCCGACCTGGCGGCCTCGACGCAGGCGGCCATTGTGGAGGTGCTGGTCAAAAAATCGGTGAAAGCGCTGGAGCAGACCGGCCTGAAGCGGCTGGTGGTGGCCGGCGGCGTGGGGGCCAATGCCTTGCTGCGTGAACAGCTCAACGCGGCCTGCGCGAAAAAGGGAATTCGGGTGCATTACCCCGAAATGCATTTGTGCACCGACAACGGCGCCATGATCGCGCTGGCGGCCGGCATGCGGCTACAGGCAGGCCTGGAAAGCCTGCAGCGCGGCTACACCTTTGACGTGAAGCCGCGCTGGGGTCTGGCGGAAATCACCGCCTGATCCGGTTTTGCGGCGGGGCAGTGAGCGACCGCGGGGTCAGGTTTTTCCGCCGGGCCGCCCCAAGGAAAAACGCGCCCCCTCGGGGGGTAGAGAGCTACACGCAGTGAGCGAACGTGGGGGCCGGTTCTACTGAATCGGCAGCTGCGCCACGTTGCTGACCGGGACCTTTTTGCCCAGCGTCAAGGTCAACACGCCGTTTTCCAGTTTGGCGGTGCTTGCCGAGGCGTCGATTTCCACCGGAAAGCGGTAAGCCGCCTTGACCTTGCGTGCGGCATCGGCTTTGCTGGCAATACGCACCACATCACCTTCGATGCCGATGTCCAGCTGTTCCCTGGCCAGGCCTGGAACGTCCAGTTGCAGTGAATAGGCCTTGTCGCCGTCTTCCACCGACGCCGATTGGGCGGTGCGGCTGTCGGACAGGGACCCCAGGGTGTCGCTCAGGAATTTGTCAAGGGCGCTATTGCTGACCAGCGAGGAGGCGGGACGTTGAAAGCTGCGTGCAGGACGGCCGGCAAGTGAATAAAACATAAGGACTCCAGTTGGTTGGGCGGGAAAATTTTCCCCTTACACTTCGCGGCTCCCAATCGTGATCGCCGCATGCACAGCAGGTAAGCGTGCCAGGGCGTATTTCAAGGAAATTCCAGAATGTATTTTTTCAGTTCCCGGGTCTTGAAACGTGCCGTACTGACCCTAGGCGCGAGCGTCTGCCTGTGGTCGGCCAGTGCCTCTGCACAGCAGCCCGTGGCGGCGCCAGCCCCGGTGCGCGTCGCGCTGATCGAGAGTTTGTCCGGACCGTTTGCCAATACCGGCGAAGCCGTGTTCCGCAACCTGGTGTGGGCCGCGGAGCGCGTCAATGCGCGCGGCGGCCTCAAGCTGCCCGGCGGCAATCGCCCGCTGGTTTTCGAGCGCTACGACAGCAAGGGCCAGAACGAGGAGGCCCTGTCGGCCCTGCGCTCCGCTCTGGATGACGGCATCACGCTGGTGACTCAGGGCAACTCGTCGTCGACGGCCGCGGTGCTGATTGATGCGATCAACAAACACAATGAGCGCCAGCCGGGCCAGCGCGTGCTGTACCTGAATTATTCCGCGGTGGATCCGGTGCTGACCAATGAAAAATGCAGCTACTGGCACTTCCGCTTCGATGCCCACGCGGACATGCGCATGGCCGCGCTGATGGACGTGCTCAAGGACGACAAGGCGGTCAGGAGCATTTACCTGATCGGGCAGGACTACAGCTTCGGCCAGGCGGTGTTGCGCGAAGCCCGCAGGCAGCTGGGTGCCCAGCGCCCCGATGTGCAGATCGTCGGCGACGAGTTGCACCCGATGGGCCGCGTCAAGGATTTTCTTCCCTATGCCGCCAAGATCAAGGCCAGCGGCGCCCAGGCCGTGCTCACCGGCAACTGGGGGAACGACCTGACCCTGCTGGTCAAGGCCGCGAGGGATGTGGGTTTTGAAGGCAGCTTCTACACGTTTTACGGCAATGCGCTGGGCGTCCCCGCCGCGCTCGGTGATGCCGGCGTCGGCAAGGTCATCGCCGTGGCCGACTGGTTTCCCAACGAGCCGGGTGCCCAGTCGGAGGCGTTTTACCAGTCCTTCCGACAGCGTTTCCCGAAACCCCAGGACGACTATGTGCACATGCGCATGCAGCTGATGGTGGAAGCCCTGGCGCAGAGCATCGAAAAAGCCCGCACGGTGGAGTCAACCGCCGTCGCCGCGCAGCTGGAAAAGGCGACGGTGGTGTTTGCCGGCCACAAGGGCGTGATGCGCAGTGCCGACCACCAGTTCCAGCAGCCGCTGCTGGTGGCCGTGATGGACAAGCAGGGTGCACCCGGCGTCAGATTCGATGTGGAGGGCTCGGGGTATGGTTTTCGCGTGATCAAGACCATAGCTGCAGCGCGCTCCGAACAGGCGCACAACTGCAGGATGCAGCGGCCCTGAGCCGCACGCCAACGCCCCCCTCCGCTGAAAGACACGCATGAGACAAGCCGTTTTAGACCTCGAAGAATCGATGATCCGCCAGGTGGCCAACGCCGGCATGGGGCGCAGCGATGTGCTCAAGTTCTGGTTTGGTGAAAGTGACGAGGTCACGCCCGCCTTCATCCGCGACGCCGCCATCACCTCGCTGCAGCAGGGCGAGACTTTTTACGCGCACAACCTGGGCCTGCCGGAGCTGCGGGAGGCGATTGCGCATTACGCCACCGGCTTGCGCTGCACCGGCGCGGCAGCGATTGATGCGGGCCGCATTGCCGTCACCTCGGGCGGCGTGAATGCCCTGATGTTGGCCATGCAGGCCCTGGTGGATGCCGGCGATGAGGTGGTGGCGGTCACGCCGGTCTGGCCCAACCTAACCGCGCAGCCGCTGATCATGGGCGCCAGGCTGCGCTGCGTGAGCCTGCGGCCGGTGGCCGGTCAATGGCAACTCGACATGGACGAATTGCTGGCGGCCGTCACGCCCCGGACCCGGCTGTTGATCGTCAACGCACCGAACAACCCGACCGGCTGGACCCTGAGCCGCGCAGAGCAGGAAACCCTGCTCGCGCACTGCCGCCGCACCGGTACCTGGATTCTCGCCGACGAGGTGTACGAGCGGCTTTATTACGAGCCCACGGAAAATGGCTGCGCGCCGAGTTTTCTCGATATCGCGGCCCCGGATGACCGGCTGGTGGTCGTGCACAGTTTTTCCAAGAGCTTTTTGATGACCGGCTGGCGTTTGGGCTGGCTGGTGATGCCGCCGGGCATGACGCCGCACATGGGCAAGCTGGTGGAGTTCAATACCTCGTGCGCCCCGGTATTCGTCCAGCGGGCCGCCCTGGTGGCGCTGGCAAGGACCGATGACGTCACGCCGCAGCTGGTGGCGCACCTGAAAACCTGCCGCGACACGCTGGTGCCGCTGCTGCAGGCCCTGCCGGGCGTGGAAGTGGCCCCGGCGCGGGGCGGCATGTATGCATTTTTCCGGCTGTCGGACCAGACGCGCTTCGGTGATTCGCTGGCCACTGCCAAACGCCTGGTGGTGGAGGCCGGCCTCGGGCTGGCCCCCGGCAATGCCTTCATGGTCAACCCGGCGCCCGAGGCCCAGGGCTGGCTGCGCTGGTGTTTTGCGAGCCGGGACGTCGCCAGGCTGGGGCAGGGTGTGGAGCGCCTGGCCCGCTGGCTACCGGGCGCCTGAGCCGGCCCGGAGACTGGGCTATAATCCAAGGCTCTGCCCAAAGGCGTGCTTTTCATTCATGAAGCAGCACGTTGCAGAACACGGCGGCCACGGTCAACTCCCACGTCGGGAACACTGTACCGCTCGCAAGTTATTTCAAGGAAAATCCATGATCGCGAAATCCATCAAGGCCGACATCGTTCAGGCCAACGCACGCGCCGCCGGCGACACCGGCAGTCCTGAAGTTCAAGTGGCCCTGCTGACCGGCCGCATCAATGAACTGATGCCCCATTTCAAGACCCATGCCAAGGACCACCACGGTCGCCGTGGCCTGCTGCGCATGGTGAGCCGCCGCCGCAAGCTGCTGGACTACCTGAAGTCCAAGGATGCGGCCCGTTATGTGGCGTTGATCGCCAAGCTTGGCCTGCGCAAATAAGCGCTAAAACGGTTGCAAGGCGCCTGAGTTAGTTCACTAGCTCAGGCGTTTTTTACTTCGGAGCAAGGCAAAACGATCACGCGCTGTGTCATTCCACAAGAAAAGACCTGGTATCCCAGGCGTTTTGTGGAATGGCATCGTGTTCTGCCAGCCACCCCTCCGGGCTCCTGCACTGCCTCAAGTGCTTGAAACTAGTGGAGATAAACATGAGCATTTTCAACAAAGTCACCAAATCCTTCCAGTGGGGCCAGCACAAGGTCACGATGGAAACCGGCGAAGTCGCCCGCCAGTCCGGCGGCGCAGTGATGGTCGACATGGACGGCACCGTGGTGCTGGCCACCGTGGTCGCCAAGGCTGACGCCAAGCCCGGCCAGGACTTTTTTCCCCTGACGGTCGACTACCTCGAAAAAACCTACGCCGCCGGCCGCATTCCCGGCAGCTTCTTCAAGCGTGAAGGCCGCCCCAGCGAATTCGAAACGCTGACCTCGCGCCTGATCGACCGCCCGATCCGTCCGCTGTTTCCTGAAGGCTTCTTCAACGAAGTGCAGGTTGTCATCCATGTGCTGTCACTGAATCCTGAAGTCGAAGGCGACATTCCCGCGCTGATCGGCGCAAGCGCCGCGCTGGCGATCTCCGGCATTCCGTTCAACGGCCCGATTGGCGCCGCCCGTGTGGCTTACATCGACGGCCAGTATGTGCTGAACCCCGGCAAGACCCAGCTCAAGGATTCGAAGATGGATCTGGTCGTGGCGGGCACCGAAGCCGCCGTGCTGATGGTCGAGTCCGAGGCCCAGCAGCTGTCCGAAGAAATCATGCTCGGCGCCGTTGTGTTCGGCCATGAGCAGGGCAACATCGCCATCAACGCGATCCACGAACTCGTTCGTGACGCCGGCAAGCCGGTCTGGGACTGGCGTGCGCCTCCCAAGGACGAGGTGCTGATCGCCAAGGTGGTCGCGCTGGCCGAAGAAAAGCTGGTGGCGGCCTACCAGATCCGCAACAAGCAGGCCCGCACCCACGCCACGCGTGAAGTGACCACCTGGACCAAGATGGGCCTGAAAGCCGAAGGCGTCGAATTCGACAGCGTGGCTGTGGACGGCATGCTGTTCGACATCGAAGCCAAAATCGTGCGCAGCCAGATCCTGGCCGGCGACCCGCGTATCGACGGCCGCGACACGCGCACCGTGCGCCCCATCGAAATCCGCAACAGCGTGCTGCCCCGTACCCACGGTTCGGCCCTGTTCACGCGCGGCGAGACCCAGGCGCTGGTGATCACCACGCTGGGCACCGAGCGCGATGCACAGCGCATTGACGCCTTGTCGGGCGACTATGAAGACCGCTTCATGCTGCACTACAACATGCCTCCGTTCGCCACCGGCGAAACCGGCCGTGTGGGGAGCCCGAAACGCCGCGAAATCGGCCACGGCCGCCTCGCCAAGCGCGCGCTGATCGCCGTGCTGCCGACCAAGGAAGAGTTCCCGTACACCATGCGTGTCGTCAGCGAGATCACCGAGTCCAACGGCTCCTCGTCGATGGCATCCGTCTGCGGCGGCTGCCTGTCGCTGATGGACGCCGGCGTGCCGATGAAGGCCCACGTGGCCGGCATCGCCATGGGCCTGATCAAGGAAGACAACCGCTTTGCCGTGCTGACCGACATCCTGGGTGACGAAGATCATCTGGGCGACATGGACTTCAAGGTGGCCGGTACCACCGCCGGCATCACCGCGCTGCAGATGGACATCAAGATCCAGGGCATCACCAAAGAAATCATGCAGGTTGCGCTGGCCCAGGCCAAGGAAGCCCGCATGCACATCCTCGGCAAGATGCAGGAAGCCATGGGCGAAGCCAAGGCCGAGGTCTCTGACTTCGCACCACGCCTGTATGTCATGAAGATCAACCCCGAGAAGATCCGTGACGTGATCGGCAAGGGCGGCGCCGTCATCCGTGCGCTGACCGAAGAGACCGGCACGCAGATCAACATCGAGGAAGACGGCACCATCACGATCGCGTCAAACGACAGCGCCAAGGCCGATGAAGCCAAACGCCGCATCGCCGAGATCACCGCCGAAGTCGAAATCGGCAAGGTCTACGAAGGCGCGATCACCAAGATCCTGGACTTCGGTGCCCTCGTCAACCTGCTGCCCGGCAAGGACGGCCTGCTGCACATCAGCCAGATCGCCCACGAACGTGTCGAGCGCGTGACCGACTACCTGAGCGAAGGCCAGATCGTCAAGGTCAAGGTTCTGGAAACCGACGAAAAAGGCCGCGTCAAGCTGTCCATGAAGGCACTGCTCGACCGTCCGGCCCAAGGCCAGGACCAGGGCTGAACTGCTATCTGATTGATAGCTGCTCGCGCCCGTCTGACGGGCGCTTCGGCCAACAATGAGCATGTACCTGATGAAAGCAGTCGAAATCACTTCCTTCGGTCCGCCCGACGTCCTGCGTCTGGGCGAGCGGCCTGCGCCGGTTGCAGGCGAAGGCGAGTTGCTGATCCGCGTCAGTGCCAGCGGGGTGAACCGCCCCGATGTCCTGCAGCGCACCGGCAACTACCCGGTGCCGCCCGGAGCGTCGGATATTCCGGGGCTGGAAGTGGCTGGTGTGGTGGTTGGCGGCGACGCCGAGGCCATGGCTCAGGCCGGCCTGAAGGTGGGCGACCGTGTCTGCGCGCTGGTGGCGGGCGGCGGTTATGCCGAGCTGTGTGTGGCGCCGGTGGGCCAGTGTCTGCCTGTGCCGGCGGGCCTCAGCGATATCGAGGCAGCCTCGCTGCCCGAAACATTTTTTACCGTCTGGAGCAATGTCTTTGACCGTGTGCGCCTGCAAAAGGGCGAAACCCTGTTGATCCAGGGCGGATCCAGCGGCATCGGCGTGACGGCCATCCAGATGGCCAAGGCGCTGGGCGCCACGGTGCTGGTCACGGCTGGCAGCGACGACAAGTGCGCCGCCTGCCTGGCCCTCGGTGCCGACCATGCGATCAACTACAAGACCAGCGACTTTGCCGAAGAGGTCAAGAAGCTCACGGCAGGTCAGGGCGTCAATGTCATTCTTGACATGGTTGCCGGCAGCTACGTGGCGCGTGAGGTCGAGTGTCTCGCCGAAGACGGCCGTCTGGTGATCATTGCGGTGCAGGGCGGCCTCAAGGCCGAGTTCAATGCCGGCCTGGTGCTGCGCAAGCGCCTGACCGTCACCGGTTCGACCCTGCGGCCGCGTTCGATCGAGTTCAAGGCCGCGATTGCCGCGGCCCTGCGGGACAAGGTCTGGCCGCTGATCGCCAGCGGTGCGATCAAGCCCGTGATCCACAGCACGTTTGTCGCGGCGGATGCCGCCCAGGCTCATGCGCTGATGGAGTCGAACCAGCACATCGGAAAAATCGTTCTGACC
Source organism: Pseudomonadota bacterium (assembly GCA_040389085.1). GTDB lineage: Bacteria > Pseudomonadota > Gammaproteobacteria > Burkholderiales > Burkholderiaceae_C > Polaromonas. Next base: position 229,482 of record JAZKAP010000002.1, on the reverse strand, counting down.
TGGCAGGCACCCAGCCCATGAAAAAACTCATCGCAGGAAACTGGAAAATGAACGGCAGCCTGGCTGCCAATGAAGCCTTGCTGCAGGCACTGGCGGCCGGTTTGCCGGGGCAGCCGGCGTGTGCGGTGGCGGTGTGTGTTCCTGCGCCGTATCTGGCGCAGTTCCAGGCGCTGGCCAAGGCCTTGCCGGCGCTGGCTGCCATTGATCTGGGGGCGCAGGACGTTTCGGCCAAGGCCTCCGGGGCCTACACCGGTGAAGTCAGCGCGTCCATGCTGAAGGACTTCGGCTGCCGTTACGCCATCGTCGGCCACTCGGAGCGCCGCCAGTACCACTTTGAGACCGATGCGCTGGTGGCCGAAAAGGCACAGCAGGCGCTGGCCGTGGGCATCACGCCGATTGTCTGTGTCGGCGAGACCTTGGCAGAACGCGAAGCAGGGCAGACGGAAAGCGTCGTCAAACGCCAGCTGGCAGCCGTGATTCATGCCAATGGCCACTGCATCAGTGAAATCGTCGTTGCCTACGAACCGGTCTGGGCGATCGGCACCGGCAGGACCGCGACACCCGAGCAGGCGCAAGCGGTGCACGCGGTGCTCAGGGCCCAGCTCAAGGCGGCGACGGACCAGTCCGCGCGCGTGAAAATTCTGTATGGCGGAAGCATGAATGCGGCCAATGCCGCAACCTTGCTGAGCCAGCCTGACATCGACGGCGGCCTGATCGGCGGCGCGTCGCTCAAGGCTCCCGATTTTTTGACGATTATTGCTGCAGCCGCCGTCTGACGGGCGGAGCACGCTATTTAATTAGGAGTAAACATGAACGTTTTGTTAACCATTGTTCTGGCGATCCAGATGATCACCGCACTGGGCATGATCGGCCTGATCCTCGTGCAGCACGGCAAGGGGGCCGACATGGGGGCGGCTTTTGGCAGCGGCGGTTCCGGCAGCCTGTTTGGTGCCAGCGGCAGCGCCAACTTCCTGTCGCGCACGACAGCGGTCTTGGCCGGCGTGTTTTTTGTCTGCACGCTGGCCCTGGCTTATTTTGGTAACGCGCGTCCACAGACCGGCACCAGCGTGCTGGAAGGCGCAGCCATCACCGCGCCAGCGCCGGTTGCTCCCGGTGCCGGCCAGATCCCCGGCACGGCAAGCCCCGCACCGACAGCCGGTGCGGTCGCCGTACCGCCTGCACCGGCAGCTTCTGGCGCAGGTCAGATCCCGACGAAATAGCGCCATAAAGGTGCCGTTCTGCTCAGGGAACGGCACAAATTCAGGGTAAACTCTGAGACTGCCCGGAAAGCCAAAAGCCGCAAGGTTCCTCATGCAATCCGGACAGCTAAAAACCGCGGACGTGGTGAAATTGGTAGACACGCTATCTTGAGGGGGTAGTGGCGAAAGCTGTGCGAGTTCGAGTCTCGCCGTCCGCACCACCTACAGGCACTGGCCAGTACTGCGCAGGCAGGGCCCAAGGCCTTGAACAGCAAACTGGCACCCAGCACAAGCGGCTTGCAGAAGTTGAATCGACGATGAACCTCGACCAATACCTCCCCGTCCTGTTGTTTATCCTGGTGGGCGTGGCTGTCGGCGTGGTACCCCAGGTGCTGGGCCGTCTGCTCGGTCCGAACAAGCCGGACAGCGAAAAAAATTCCCCCTATGAATGCGGCTTCGAGGCGTTTGAAGATGCCCGCATGAAGTTCGATGTGCGTTATTACCTCGTCGCCATCCTGTTCATTCTTTTTGACCTCGAAATCGCTTTTCTGTTTCCGTGGGCCGTGGCGCTCAAGGAGATCGGTCCGGTGGGTTTCTGGTCCATGATGATTTTCCTCGGCATTCTGGTCGTCGGCTTTGCCTACGAGTGGAAAAAAGGCGCCCTGGACTGGGAATAGCTCACCAAGACTCAGCGGCTGCACGCGCAGCCGCCACAAAGGGACGGGTATGTCACTAGAAGGTGTTTTCAATGAAGGCTTCATGACCACGAGTTACGACTCGGTGGTCAACTGGGCCAAGACCGGGTCGCTCTGGCCCATGACCTTTGGCCTGGCCTGCTGCGCCGTCGAGATGATGCACGCCGGCGCTGCGCGTTACGACATCGACCGCTTCGGCATGTTGTTCCGTCCCAGCCCGCGCCAGTCCGATCTGATGATTGTGGCCGGCACGCTGTGCAACAAGATGGGCCCTGCATTGCGCAAGGTGTATGACCAGATGTCCGAGCCGCGCTGGGTGCTGTCCATGGGGTCCTGTGCCAACGGCGGCGGTTATTACCACTACAGTTATTCAGTCGTTCGCGGCTGTGACCGCATTGTGCCGGTCGATGTTTACGTGCCGGGCTGCCCGCCCACGGCCGAGGCGCTGCTGTACGGCATCATCCAGTTGCAGCAGAAAATCCGCCGCACCAACACCATAGCGAGGGCTTGATGGGTCCTCTGCATCCTGCTACTGCTGAACAACTCGCAGACATTGTTGCTGCCGCCCTCGGTGACAAAGCCAGGCGCGTGAGCGTTGCGCTGGGTGAACTGACGGTCGTCGTGGCCGCACCCGACTACGCTGCCGCTGCGCTGATCCTGCGCGACACCCCGGGCTGCCAGTTCGAACAACTGATCGACCTCTGCGGTATCGACTACTCCGAATATGCCGATGGCCGTTACGACGGCCGTCGTTTCTGTGTGGCATCACACCTGCTGTCGGTCAGCCTGAACCAGCGCGTGCGGCTCAAGGTCTTCTGCGACGACGACGATTTTCCGGTCGTGGCCTCGCTCACCGAGGTGTGGAATTCGGCCAACTGGTTCGAGCGCGAGGCGTTCGACCTGTTCGGCATCATCTTTGAAGGCCACAACGACCTGCGCCGCATCCTGACCGACTACGGCTTCATCGGCCATCCTTTCCGCAAGGACTTCCCGACCACGGGTCATGTCGAGATGCGCTACGACCCCGAGCAGAAACGCGTGATCTACCAGCCGGTGACGATCGAACCCCGTGAAACCACCCCGCGCGTGATCCGTGAAGACAACTACGGGGGGCTCCAGTAAGGAGCGCCGCGAGAGACCCACATGGCTGAAATCAAAAACTACACGCTCAATTTCGGGCCGCAGCATCCTGCCGCCCACGGTGTGCTGCGCCTCGTTCTCGAACTCGACGGCGAAGTGATCCAGCGCGCCGACCCGCATATCGGCCTGCTGCACCGCGCCACCGAAAAACTCGCCGAGAGCAAGACCTACATCCAGTCGCTGCCCTACATGGACCGCCTCGACTACGTGTCGATGATGTCCAACGAGCATGCCTACTGCCTGGCCATTGAAAAGCTCCTCGGCGTGGACGTGCCGGTGCGCGCGCAATACATCCGCGTGATGTTCTCCGAGATCACGCGCCTGCTCAATCACCTGCTCTGGCTGGGCGCGCACGGTTTCGACTGCGGTGCGATGAATATCCTGATTTACTGTTTCCGCGAGCGCGAGGCGCTGTTCGACATGTACGAGGCCGTCTCCGGCGCGCGCATGCATGCGGCCTATTTCCGCCCGGGCGGCGTTTACCGCGACCTGCCCGAGACCATGTCGCAGTACAAGGTCAGCAAGATCAAGAACGCCAAGGCCATCGAGGCGCTCAACGAAAACCGCCAGGGTTCGCTGCTGGACTTCATCGACGATTTCGCCAACAAGTTTCCGGGTTATGTGGACGAGTACGAAACCCTGCTGACCGACAACCGCATCTGGAAACAGCGTACGGTCGGCATCGGCGTGGTGTCGCCCGAGCGCGCGCTGAACCTGGGCTTTACCGGCCCCATGCTCAGGGGCTCCGGCTTCGCCTGGGACCTGCGCAAGCAGCAGCCGTACGACGTGTATGCCCAGATGGACTTCGACATTCCCGTCGGCAAGACCGGCGACTGTTATGACCGCTACCTGGTCCGCATCGAGGAGATGCGCCAATCCAACCGCATCATCAAGCAGTGTGTAGACTGGCTGCGCGTGAACCCCGGCCCGGTGATCACCAGCAACCACAAGGTGGCGGCCCCCGACCGCGAATCCATGAAATCCAACATGGAAGAGCTGATCCACCATTTCAAGCTCTTCACCGAAGGCATGCACGTGCCCGAAGGCGAGGCGTATGCCGCGGTGGAACACCCCAAGGGCGAGTTCGGCATCTACATCGTCAGCGACGGGGCCAACAAGCCGTATCGCCTGAAGATCCGTCCTCCCGGTTTTTCGCACCTGGCGGCGATGGACGAAATGGCGCGTGGCCACATGATTGCCGATGCGGTCGCCGTCATCGGCACGATGGACATTGTGTTTGGCGAAATTGACCGCTGAAAATCTATGACTTCTGAATCCAACCCAACGCGCACGTCTGCGCTGTCAGCGCAGACCCTGGACCGCTTTTCCCGCGAGGTCGCCAAATACCCGGCCGACCAGAAGCAGTCGGCCGTCATGGCCTGCCTGACCATCGTGCAGGAAGAGCAGGGCTACGTGAGCGCCGAGAGCGAGAAGCTGGTCGCCGCCTACCTCGGCATGGCGCCGATTGCCGTGCACGAGGTCACGACGTTCTACAACATGTACAACCAGAAGCCGGTGGGCAAGTACAAGATCAACGTCTGTACCAACCTGCCGTGCCAGCTGCGCGAGGGCACCAAGGCGCTGGCCTACCTCGAGCACAAACTTGGCGTGACCATGGGCGGCACGACGGAAGACGGCCTGTTCACCCTGCAGCAGTCCGAGTGCCTGGGCGCCTGCGCCGACTCGCCGGTCATGCTGGTCAACGACCTGCACATGTGCAGCTTCATGAGCAACGACAAGCTCGACCAGCTGATCGATGGCCTTAAATCCGCCGAGGCAAAGTAACCATGTCAGCTTCCAGCATTCTTTCCCAGTTTGAGGCCACCGGCGTCCAGACTTCGTTCCATGGCCGCCATATCGACCCGCAGATCATGGCAGGTCTCGATGGCGCCAACTGGCGCCTGAAGGACTACGAAGCGCGCGGCGGTTACCAGGCCCTGCGCAAGATCCTGGGCAAGGACGGCGGCGAAGGCCTGACGCAAGACCAGGTGATCGCCGAAGTCAAGGGCAGCGGCCTGCGCGGACGTGGCGGCGCGGGTTTTCCGACCGGCCTGAAGTGGAGTTTCATGCCGCGCCAGTTTCCGGGCCAGAAATACCTGGTCTGCAACTCGGATGAAGGCGAGCCGGGCACGGCCAAAGACCGCGACATCATGCAGTACAACCCGCACATCGTCATAGAAGGCATGGCGATTGCCGCCTACGCGATGGGCATCAATGTGGGCTACAACTACATCCACGGCGAAATCTTCACCACCTACAAGCGGTTTGAAGAGGCGCTGGAAGAAGCACGTGCCGCCGGCCTGCTGGGCGACAACATCCTGGGCAGCAGCTACAGCTTCCAGCTGCATGCCGCCCATGGGTTTGGCGCCTACATCTGCGGCGAGGAAACCGCCTTGCTCGAATCGCTGGAGGGCAAAAAAGGCCAGCCGCGTTTCAAGCCGCCGTTTCCCGCAAGTTTCGGCCTGTATGGCAAACCGACGACCATCAACAACACGGAAACCTTCGCGGCCGTGCCCTGGATCATCCGCAATGGGGGCCAGGCCTACCTGGACTGCGGCAAGCCCAACAACGGCGGCACCAAGATCTTCACCATCAGCGGCGACGTCGAGCGTCCCGGCAACTACGAAATTCCGATGGGCACGCCGTTTGCCAAGCTGCTCGAGCTCGCGGGCGGCATGCGCGGCGGGCGCAAGCTCAAGGCGGTGATTCCCGGCGGTTCGTCGATGCCCGTGTTGCCGGCCGACATCATGATGGCCACCGACATGGACTACGACTCCATCGCCAAGGCCGGCTCCATGCTCGGCTCCGGCGCGGTGATCGTGATGGACGAGACCCGCTGCATGGTCAAGAGCCTGCTGCGCCTGTCCTACTTCTACATGCACGAGAGCTGCGGCCAGTGCACACCTTGCCGCGAAGGCACCGGCTGGCTCTGGCGCATGGTGGACCGTATCGAGCACGGCCACGGCCGCGAGAGCGATCTGGACATGCTCAATTCGATCTCCGACAACATCCAGGGCCGCACCATCTGCGCGCTCGGCGACGCCGCGGCCATGCCGGTGCGCGCCATGATCAAGCACTTCCGCGCCGAGTTCGAACACCACATCACCCACAAGACCTGCCTGGTCCCGGTTTACGCATAACAGCGCCTCCCTCAAAGCAAAATCACCATGGTTGAAATCCAACTCGACGGTCAGAAAGTGGAAGTGCTCGAAGGCAGCACGGTGATGCATGCGGCCGAAAAAGCCGGTACCTACATTCCCCATTTCTGCTACCACAAGAAACTCAGCATCGCGGCCAACTGCCGCATGTGCCTGGTCGATGTGGAAAAGGCGCCCAAGCCTATGCCGGCCTGCGCCACGCCGGTGACGCAGGGCATGATCGTGCACACCAAGAGCGACAAAGCCATCAAGGCCCAGAAGGGCGTGATGGAGTTCCTGCTGATCAACCATCCGCTCGATTGCCCGATCTGCGACCAGGGCGGCGAGTGCCAGCTTCAGGACCTGGCGGTCGGCTACGGCAGCAGCGGTTCGCGCTACGAGGAAGAAAAACGCGTGGTATTCCACAAGGACGTGGGCCCGCTGATCTCGATGGAAGAGATGAGCCGCTGCATCCACTGCACGCGCTGCGTGCGTTTTGGCCAGGAAGTCGCCGGCGTGATGGAGCTGGGCATGTCGCACCGCGGTGAACATGCCGAGATCGAGACCTTTGTCGGCATGTCGGTGGACTCCGAGCTGTCGGGCAACATGATCGACATCTGCCCGGTCGGCGCGCTGACCAGCAAGCCTTTCCGCTACAGCGCCCGCACCTGGGAGCTGTCGCGCCGCAAGTCGGTCAGCCCGCACGACTCGACCGGTGCCAACCTGATTGTTCAGGTCAAGAACAACCGGGTCATGCGTGTTGTGCCGCTTGAAAACGAAGACGTCAACGAATGCTGGATTGCCGACCGCGACCGTTTCTCGTACGAAGCCCTGAACAGCGACGAGCGCCTGACCACCCCCATGCTCAAGCAGGGCGGACAGTGGAAGGCCGTGGACTGGCAGACCGCTCTCGAATATGTCGCCAACGGGCTCAAGCAGATCAAGGCCGACCACGGCGCCGACAGCGTGGGTACGCTGGCCAGCCCGCACAGCACGCTCGAAGAGCTGTTCCTGGCTGCTTCGCTGATGCGCGGCCTGGGCAGCGACAACATCGACTACCGCCTGCGCAACGCTGAATTTTCCCCGTCGCCCTCCGTGCGCTGGCTGGGCACCTCGATCGCGTCGTTGTCGAATCTGCAACGTGTGCTGGTTGTGGGCTCCAACCTGCGCAAGGACCACCCGCTGTTTGCCCAACGAATTCGGCAGTCTGTCCGCAAGGGTTGTTCGCTGAGTGCTATCACTTCCGTAGCAGAGCTGGTCTCCGCCGATGCCTGGGCCATGCCGGTGGCCAACGCTGTCCTGGCCGAGTCGGGTGCCTGGGCGCAGGCCCTGGCCGATGTGGCCACAGCGATTGCGGCGGACAAGGGTATCGCGGCGCCAGCCGCCGGCCAGGCCACGGACGCTGCCAAAGCAGTGGCCAAGTCCTTGCAGGGCGGCGAACGCAAGGCCATCCTGCTGGGAAATGCCGCCGCCCACCATGCCAACGCCGCCAGCCTCCTGGCCCTGGCCAACTGGATTGGCGAGCAGACCGGCGCCAGCGTCGGCTACCTCACGGAAGCGGCCAACACCGTCGGCGCCCAGCTGGCGGGTGCGTTTCCGGCGGGCAGCGGTCTGGACGCCGGCCAGATGCTGGCTGGCAAGCTCAAGGCCGTCATTCTGCTCAACAACGAACCCGAGTTCGACTCAGCGGCCGGGGCTTCTGCCAAGGCCGCACTGAGCAGCGCGCACATGGTGGTGACGCTGAGCCCCTTCAAGGCAAACATGGATTTCAGCGACGTGTTGCTGCCGATTGCGCCGTTCACCGAAACCCCCGGCACCTTTGTCAACGCCGAAGGCCGCGTGCAGAGCTTTCATGCCGTGGTCAAGCCGCTCGGCGAAACACGCCCCGCCTGGAAGGTGTTGCGCGTGCTGGCCAATCTGCTCGGCCTGCCGGGCTTTGATTTCGAGTCCGCGCAGGATGTGCTCGGGCAGATTCCCGGTGCCGACGGCCCGATGGTGCCTGCGCAGCGACTTGGTAATGCGACACAGGCGGCGGTCAAGTTGACGGCGGCCGGCACTGTGCCTGCCGTGGCCAGCATTTACCAGCTCGACAGCCTGGTCCGGCGCGCCACCTCGCTGCAACTGACGGCCGATGCGCGGCACGCCGCGCACGTAGAAGGAGCCACCGCATGATTGACGCGATTTTCGGCTTCGGCCAGGGGTTGATGGGCGGCATATGGCCGGGCACGGTCTGGCCGGTGCTCTGGGCCCTGATCAAGATTGTCGTGGTGCTGCTGCCGCTGATGGGCTGTGTCGCCTACCTCACGCTGTGGGAGCGCAAGGCGATCGGTTTTACCCAGATCCGTCTGGGTCCGAACCGCGTCGGCCCCTTCGGCCTGTTGCAGCCGATTGCCGACGCGCTCAAGCTGCTGACCAAGGAAATCATCATTCCGACGGCAGCCAGCAAGGGCCTGTTTGTGCTCGGCCCCATCATGACCATCATGCCGGCGCTGGCGGCCTGGGCGGTTGTGCCTTTCGGGCCCGATGTGGCCCTGGCCAACATCAACGCCGGCCTGCTGTTCCTGATGGCCATCACCTCGCTCGAGGTGTACGGCGTCATCATTGCCGGCTGGGCGTCGAATTCCAAATACGCTTTTCTCGGCGCCATGCGGGCGTCAGCGCAGATGGTCAGCTACGAAATCGCCATGGGTTTTTGCCTGGTGGTGGTGCTGATGGTGTCGGCCAGCCTGAACATGACCGACATCGTGATGGGCCAGTCCGTTGGCATGGCGGCCAGCAAGGGCCTGAACTTCCTGTCCTGGAACTGGTTGCCACTGCTGCCGATTTTTGTGGTGTTTTTCATTGCCGGCCTGGCCGAGACCAATCGTCACCCGTTTGACGTGGTCGAGGGCGAGTCCGAAATCGTGGCCGGCCACATGGTCGAGTACTCGGGCATGGCCTTCGCCATGTTTTTCCTGGCTGAATACGCCAACATGATCCTGGTGTCCATCCTGACCGTGATCCTGTTCCTCGGCGGCTGGCTGTCGCCGATCGACAGCGAACTCTTCAACTGGGTGCCGGGCTGGATCTGGCTGGGCCTGAAGACCTTTGTGGTGGTCACCCTGTTCCTGTGGGTGCGTGCCACCTTCCCGCGCTTCCGTTATGACCAGATCATGCGTCTGGGCTGGAAGATCTTCATTCCTGTCACCCTCGTCTGGCTGGTGGTCATCGGAGCCTGGATGCAGACCCCGTACAGTCTCTGGAAATAGCATGAGCCCCCACGTTCGCTCACTTAGCCCAGCTCTCAGGAAATCATCATGAGTGCAGTTGCCTCTGTCAAAGACTTCGTATCCAGCTTCATGCTGACCGAGCTGTTCAAGGGCATGGCCCTGACCGGCAAGTACATGTTCAAGCGCAAGATCACGGTCCAGTTCCCGGAAGAAAAGACGCCGCTGAGTCCGCGTTTTCGCGGCCTGCATGCGCTGCGCCGTTATGAAAACGGCGAGGAGCGCTGCATTGCCTGCAAGCTGTGCGAGGCTGTCTGCCCGGCGATGGCCATCACGATCGAGTCGGACGTGCGCGAAGACGGCAGCCGCCGTACCTCGCGTTACGACATCGACCTGACCAAGTGCATCTTCTGCGGCTTCTGCGAGGAAAGCTGCCCGGTGGACTCCATCGTCGAGACCCATATCTTCGAATACCACGGCGAAAAACGCGGTGACCTCTATTTCACCAAGGACATGCTGCTGGCTGTTGGTGACCGTTACGAAAAAGAAATCGCTGCCAACCGCGCCGCGGATGCCAAGTACCGCTGACACCGCCTCCAGGTCGTTGGCTCAAGAAAGATTCGCAGAACATGGACGCTAAAACAGGTCTCTTTTATCTCTTCGCCCTGGTGCTGCTGTTTGCCGCATTCCGGGTGATCACGGCGCGCAATCCCGTGCATGCCGCCCTGTACCTGGTGCTGGCCTTCTTCCAGGCGTCGGCCCTGTGGATTCTGCTCAAGGCCGAATTCCTGGCCATCACGCTGGTGCTGGTGTATGTCGGCGCCGTGATGGTGCTTTTCCTCTTTGTCGTGATGATGCTGGACATCAACATGGAAGGGATGCGCAAGGGTTTCTGGAAACACTTCCCGCTGGCGGCCAGCGTGGGCGCGCTGATTGCCCTGGAAATGTCTGCCGTGCTGATGGGCGGTTTCCGCCTGAGCGAGGCGCCCAAGTCGGCCGTGGTGGCAGGGCAGGCCGCCGCGCAATATTCGAACACCAAGGAAATCGGCAAAGTGCTGTATTCCGAGTACCTGTATCCGCTTGAAATCGCGGCGGTGATTCTGCTGGTGGCCATCATTGCCGCCATTGCGCTGACCCTGCGTGCACGCAAGGATTCCAAAAACACCAACCCGGCCGACCAGATCCGCGTCAAGCGCGGCGACCGTGTCAGCCTGGTCAAGATCAAGGCCACGCAGGCGGCCCCTGTGGTTGCCGCACCGGAGGAAAAGGCATGATGCTCACGCTGGGACACTTCCTGACACTGGGCGCGATGCTGTTCGCGCTGTCGGTCATCGGCATTTTCCTGAACCGGAAAAACCTGATCATCATCCTGATGGCGATCGAGCTCATGCTGCTGGCCGTCAACATGAACTTCGTGGCTTTCTCGTACTACCTCAATGACCTGGCCGGCCAGGTGTTCGTGTTTTTCATCCTGACCGTCGCGGCCGCCGAATCGGCCATCGGCCTGGCCATTCTCGTTCTGCTGTTCCGCAACAAGGCCAGCATCAACGTGGACGAACTCAACACGCTCAAGGGATAAGAAGAACATGAGCCAGACCCTTTCCGCCGCCACCCTGTTGGCTGTCCCGCTGGCACCCCTGGCAGGCTCGCTGCTGGCCGGCATTTTCGGCACCACCTTCGGTGGCAACTGGATAGGCCGCCGCCTGTCGCACACGTTGACCATCGTCGGTGTGCTGGTGGCCTTCATCATCTCGGCCATGACACTCAAGAGTGTGGCGATCGACGGTGCGCGTTTCAATGAAACGCTTTACACCTGGATGGTCGTGGGCGGCCTGAAGATGGAAATCGGCTTCCTCGTGGACGGCCTGACCGCCATGATGATGTGTGTCGTGACCTTTGTCTCGCTGATGGTGCATATCTACACCATCGGCTACATGGAAGAAGACGAAGGTTACAACCGCTTTTTCGCCTACATCTCGCTGTTCACCTTCTCCATGCTGATGCTGGTGATGAGCAACAACATGCTGCAGCTGTTCTTCGGCTGGGAGGCCGTGGGCCTGGTGTCTTACCTCCTGATCGGTTTCTGGTTCAACAAGCCGACTGCCATCTTCGCCAACATGAAGGCCTTCCTGGTCAACCGGGTCGGCGATTTCGGGTTCATCCTCGGCATCGGCCTGCTCGCCGCCTATGCCGGCACGCTCAACTACACCGAGGTATTTGCCAAGTCGGGCGACATCGCCAAGCTCGGCTTCCCCGGCACCGACTGGATGCTGATCACCGTGATCTGCATCTGCCTGTTCATCGGCGCCATGGGCAAGTCGGCCCAGTTCCCGCTGCATGTCTGGTTGCCGGACTCCATGGAAGGCCCGACACCCATTTCTGCGCTCATCCACGCCGCCACCATGGTCACGGCCGGCATCTTCATGGTGGCCCGCATGTCGCCGCTGTTCGAATTGAGCGATACGGCGCTGAGCTTCATCATGGTGATTGGCGCCATCACGGCCCTGTTCATGGGTTTTCTGGGCATCATCCAGAACGACATCAAACGCGTTGTGGCCTATTCCACCCTGTCGCAGCTTGGGTACATGACAGTGGCGCTGGGCGCCTCGGCCTACTCGGTCGCCGTCTTCCACCTGATGACCCACGCCTTCTTCAAGGCGCTCCTGTTCCTGGCGGCGGGGTCCGTCATCATGGGTGTGCACCACAACCAGGACATTCGCTGGATGGGCGGGCTGCGCAAGTACATGCCCATCACCTGGATCACCGCATTGCTGGGCTCGCTGGCGCTGATCGGCACGCCGCTGTTTGCCGGTTTCTATTCGAAGGACAGCATCATCGAGGCGGTGCATTTCAGCAACCTGCCGGGCGCCGGTTTTGCGCACTTCGCGGTGCTCGCCGGCGTGTTCGTGACAGCCTTTTATTCCTTCCGCATGTATTTCCTGGTGTTCCACGGCAAGGAGCGTTTCGACCAGAACCCCGATGCGCACCACGACCACCATGGCCATGATGCGCACCATGCCGCCCATGTGCCGCACGAGTCGCCCTGGGTGGTGACCGCGCCGCTGGTCCTGCTGGCCATTCCCTCGGTGGTGATCGGCTTCATGAGCATTGACGCCATGCTGTTCGGCGACTTCCTGAAAGACGCCATCATCGTCAACGCGGCCAAACACCCGGCCATGGCCGAGCTGGCAAAAATGTTCCATGGCCCGGTACAGATGGCCTTGCATGGCCTCATGACGGCACCGTTCTGGCTGGCACTGGCCGGCGTGGTTTCGGCTTATTACATGTACATGATCAACCCGGCCCTGCCGGCGGCCATCAAGCGTCGCGTCGAACCCCTGTACACGCTGCTCGAGAACAAGTACTACATGGACTGGTTCAATGAGAACGTTCTCGCACGCGGTGCACGCGGCCTGGGCATCGGCCTGTGGAAGGGCGGCGACGAGAAGCTGATCGACGGTGCGCTGGTCAATGGCTCCTGGAAGCTGGTCGGCTGGGTGTCGGGGGTGGTGCGCAAGGTGCAGACTGGCTACATCTACCACTACGCGCTGGCCATGATTGTCGGTATCTTCATCCTGGTCAGCTACTTCTCGACCTGGCCGATGATCAAAGAACTGCTCAGCAAATAAGCGACAAGGAGAAGAATAAAAATGGGATTGTTGAGCCTTGCCATCTGGACGCCGATCTTTTTCGGCGTCATCCTGCTGGCCCTCGGACGTGACGACCAGGCGCGCAGCGTGCGCTGGATCGCGCTGATCGGTGCCATTGTCAGTTTCCTTGTGACCCTTCCTCTTTACGGCGGCTTTGAAATCGGCACATCGGCCATGCAGTTTGTCGAGAAGGCCTCATGGATAGCGCGTTTCAATGTCAATTACCACCTCGGCGTGGACGGCATCTCGCTGTGGTTTGTGCTGCTGACGGCCTTCATCAACGTGGTGGTCATCATCGCAAGCTGGGAGTCTATCACCAGCCGCGTCAACCAGTACATGGCCGCCTTCCTGATCCTCAGCGGCCTGATGATAGGTGTGTTCGCGGCGCTCGACGGCATGCTGTTTTACGTGTTCTTCGAAGCCACGCTGATCCCGATGTACCTGATCATCGGCGTCTGGGGCGGGCCGAGAAAGATCTACGCGGCCTTCAAGTTCTTCCTGTACACGCTGCTCGGCTCGCTGCTGATGCTGATCGCGCTGATCTTTCTGTACGTCAAGTCGGGCGGCAGTTTTGACCTCGCCGTCTGGTACAAGCTGCCTCTGGGCGCCACCGCGCAGACGCTGCTGTTCTTCGCTTTCCTGGCAGCGTTTGCCGTCAAGGTGCCGATGTGGCCGGTCCACACCTGGCTGCCCGATGTGCACGTCGAGGCGCCTACCGGCGGCTCGGCCGTGCTGGCAGCCATCATGCTCAAGCTCGGCGCTTATGGTTTCCTGCGGTTTTCGCTGCCGATTGCACCCGACGCCGCACGCGAATGGGCCGGGCTCATGATTGCCCTGTCGTTGATCGCCGTGATCTACGTCGGTCTGGTCGCCATGGTCCAGCGGGACATGAAGAAGCTGGTGGCGTATTCGTCGGTGGCGCACATGGGTTTTGTCACCCTGGGCTTTTTCATCTTCAACGACATCGGTGTGTCCGGCGGCATTGTTCAGATGATTGCGCACGGCTTCGTCTCCGCCGCCATGTTCCTGTGTATTGGCGTGTTGTACGACCGGGTGCATTCGCGCGAAATCGCCAGCTACGGCGGCGTGGTCAACACCATGCCCAAGTTCACGGCCTTTGCCCTGCTGTTTGCCATGGCCAACTGTGGCCTGCCTGCCACCGCCGGTTTTGTCGGCGAATGGATGGTCATTCTGGGTGCGGTCAAGTTCAACTTCTGGATCGGCGCGGCTGCCGCGTCGGCGCTGATCTTCGGCGCGGCCTACACGCTGTGGATGTTCAAGCGCGTCTACCTCGGACCCGTCGCCAACGACAACGTCAAGGGACTGGCCGACATCAACAGCCGTGAATTCCTGATGCTGGCCCTGCTGGCCATTGCCGTGTTGTTCATGGGTATCTATCCCAAGCCCTTCACCGATGTGATGGACAGCTCGGTCATCGACCTGCTCAAACACGTCGCGGCTTCCAAACTGCAATAAGCAACCATTTCAAAGAATCCAGATGATTGACAAACTCAGTTGGCTATCGGTCTACCCGGAAATCGTGCTCCTGGTCATGGCCTGCGTGATCGCGCTGGTCGACCTCGGCGTGAAAAGTCCGCAGCGCACCCTGACCTATGTGCTGACCCTGCTGACGCTGGCTGCCGTGGCGGCACTGGAGGCGGTGTATGCCGTCAAGGGCAACACGTTCTACGGCTTCGGCAACATGGTCGTGAGCGACCCCATGGGCAACTGGCTCAAGTGTTTCGCCTCGATCGCGATGATGGTCACCCTGGTGTATGGCCGTGGTTATGCGGCAGACCGCGACATGCTGCGCGGCGGCGAGCTGTTCACGCTGGGCATGTTTGCGCTGCTCGGCATCTTCGTGATGATCTCCGGCAACAACTTCCTGGTGCTCTACATGGGCCTGGAACTGATGACGCTGTCCAGCTACGCCCTGGTGGCGCTGCGCCGTGACAACGTGACGGCCACCGAAGCCGCGATGAAATACTTTGTGCTCAGTGCCATGGCCTCGGGCTTCCTGCTTTACGGCCTGTCCATGATGTACGGCGCCACCGGCTCGCTGGACGTCAACGAGGTGTACAGGGCCATTGCCAGCCGCCAGGTGAACCACCAGGTACTGGTGTTCGGTCTGGTGTTCATTGTTGCCGGCCTGGCATTCAAGCTGGGCGCCGTGCCGTTTCACATGTGGCTGCCCGACGTGTACCAGGGCGCGCCCACGGCGATCACGCTGCTGATCGGTGCGGCGCCGCAGTTTGCCGCCTTTGCCATCTGCATCCGCCTGCTGGTGCAGGGCCTGCTGCCGCTGGCCATCGACTGGCAGCAGATGCTGGCACTGATGGCGATTGGCTCGCTGCTGGTGGGCAATCTGGCGGCGGTGGCGCAGACCAACCTGAAGCGCATGCTGGCGTTCTCCACCATCTCCCAAATGGGTTTCCTGCTGCTGGCGCTGCTGGCCGCCGTGGTTCCCGGCCGGCCGCTCAACGCCGAGTACGCCTACGGCGCGGCCATGTTCTACGCCATCACCTATGTGCTGACCACACTCGCGGTGTTCGGCATCATCCTGCTGCTGGCGCGTGCCGGCCACGAGTCCGAGGAAATCACCGACCTGGCCGGCCTGAACCAGCGTAGCCCGCTGTTTGCCGGCGTCATGGCCATCAGCATGTTCTCGCTGGCCGGCGTGCCGCCTGTGGTTGGTTTCTATGCCAAGCTCGGCGTGTTGCAGGCCCTGGTGTCCTCGCAGCAGACCAGCTACATCGTGCTGGCGGTTTTTGCGGTGTTGATGTCGCTGGTCGGTGCCTTCTATTACCTGCGTATCGTCAAGGTGATGTATTTTGATGCACCCAACGTCGGCATGCCCACGGCCATCGTGGCCCCGGCCGATGCCCGCGTGGTGCTGTCCATCAACGGCGCGCTGGTACTGCTGCTGGGTGTGATGCCAGGCGGCCTGATGACGCTGTGCCAGCAGGCGATTGCCAGCGTCGTGAAGTCCCTCGGGGCATGAACCAGGCTGTTTCGGTCTGGCTGGTGGTGGCGCTGGCCCTGCTGGCCGCCAACCTGCCTTTCATCAGCAACCGCGTGCTGCTGGTGTACCGGCTGCAGAACCCCAAGAATCTGGCGGTGCGTCTTGCCGAGATGGTGTTCTGGTACTTCGTGGTGGGCGGTATCGCCTTGCTGCTGGAGCAGCGCGTCGGCCAGATCGCGCCGCAGGGCTGGGAGTTCTACGCGATCACGGCCACGCTGTTCATCACCTTTGCCTTTCCGGGTTTTGTGTTTCGCTACCTGTTCAAACATCGTTGAGCGCGGCGTACGTCCGTTCCTCCGACATGCCTGAGCATCCCGCAGAGCCTGTTGACCCTCTCGACAGCCATCTGATCGAGCACAAGGTCGCCAGCCAGGAGCTGCTGCACGGCCATTTCCTCCACGCTTTTCGCGACACGGTTCGCCTGCCGGACGGAAGTGAAGCCTCGCGCGAATATGTGCGCCATCCTGGCGCGGTCATGATCATTGCCCAACTCGGCGACGGCCGCCTGGTGCTGGAGCGGCAGTACCGCTACCCGGTGCAGGCGGTGATGCTGGAGTTCCCTGCCGGCAAGCTCGATGCCGGCGAAGAACCGCTGGCCTGTGCGCAGCGCGAGTTGCTCGAGGAGACCGGTTACCGTGCGGCTTCCTGGGCCCGCGCCGGTGTCATGCACCCGGTGATTTCCTACTCGACCGAGTTCATCGACATCTGGTTTGCCCGGGACCTGACCCTCGGTGAGCGCAAGCTCGACGCGGGCGAGTTTCTCGACGTGTTCACGGCCACGCCGGCCGAACTGTTGCAGTGGTGCCGCGATGGCCGTGCGACCGACGGCAAGACGCTGACGGGCGCGCTGTGGCTGCAAAACGTCCTGTCGGGCGCGTGGACGCTGGACTGGCAGACTGGCACTTCCCCCACCGCGGGCTGATAATCAGCCCATGAAAGTCCTCGACCTCCAGTGTTCGCACCAGCACGCCTTTGAAGGCTGGTTTGCATCGGAAGATGATTTTCAGGGCCAGCTTGCGCGCGGCCTGGTGACCTGCCCGCTGTGCGCCGATCCGGCCGTGCGGAAAATGCCCAGTGCCCCCCGGCTCAATCTGGGCGCGGCGAGCGGGGAGCCGGCTGCGGTTTCACCCTCGCGTGAACTGTCCGTGCCTGCGGCTGCGCCGGCCGGCAACCCGGTGCATGAGGTGATGGCTGGCGCTGCCGGCCCGGCCTTGCAGGCCGAGTTCCTGAAGGCCTTGCGCCACGTGATGGCCAACACGGAGGACGTCGGTGAACGGTTTCCCGACGAGGCGCGTGCCATGTTTTACGGCGACGCCGAGCCGCGCAGCATCCGCGGCCAGGCCAGCCGGGCGGAAGCGGTCGAGTTGCTGGAAGAGGGCATTGACGTGATGCCGCTGCCGCTGGCCGAGGCCGTCAAGGAAACCCTGCAGTAGGCAGGCATCGGGCACCGCCGTGAGCGGTGGGGCCTTTGCATTCACCTGCGCCGGTTGACCATTCGGCTGGCGGCGCAGAGCCCCGCCGGAATGGCGACGAAATGCGGCCAGATGAAATACGCGGGCTGGTAAACCACCCACTCGAACGGCTTTTCGCCGATGGCGACAGATTCCATAACCCCGGTCACCACGACATACAACAGCCAGGGCAAGGCACTTGCCGCTACCAGGCGCACCGACGGTTTTTCCAGCACCTGGAAGATCAGTCGGCCCGCCGCCACGGCGAGCAGGAACATCGGCAGGTGACGGATCGCCATGAACGCATAAGCTGCACGAAAATCATTTTCTTCATGCGTCTGGACCGTCCAGCGCGCGAGCGCCGGCGGGTCAAGCAATGGACCGACCCATGCGGCAAGGCTTGCCAGCAAGGCGCCCAAAATCAGCGCAGCGATGGGGCGGCGACTGGAGCTCATCGTCATTCGGTGCCGTTGTCGCAGCGATAACAACTACTTCGCTGTACTTCTCAGCATGACCACAACCTTTGCAGCAACAGCATCAAGTTGTCTGGACGTTGTGCCACCGAAAATACCTTCGCTGGTGCTCGAGGAGGTACCGAACGCAGATTCCCCGATCTTCTTGCCAGTAGCCAGATCAATGAGCTCGACACGGACTTGGAGCCGGGCCTTTCCAACCATAATGCCGGTCAGGAATCTGGCCGCTCCAGAGACGTAACGAAAGTCCTCGATCGTGATGCTTGCCTTGATTCCGGTCGGGGGTACTTTTCCACTTACGAGGCTCGCGGATGGCATGGCCAACTGAAGTTGTTCGCGAATGGCATTGCGCAGCTCGTCGACACTTTGCACATAGTTGCTGTCAGTCTGAACAGAAGAGGTGTTCGAAATAACAAGATAGATATTTTCGACTTTCTCGGCCCGGGACTCTACGGGTTGGCTGATATTCTGGTGAACGTTCGATGCGCAGGCGGCAGCGAGAAAAGCGACCACGGCGATCAGGAGTAGTTTTGTCATGCGCATGCTTTTCTTCCATTTCTGTCGTTTGGGATGCCAGCGAGATCTTTCCTTTCCAGTCGTTATGCTGGAGAGGAAACATGTCCATTATCGGCACGCGCGGCACGTACGCTGAATCGAGAAGAGTGTCTTTGTCACCATAAAAAAGCGGCGGTAACCGTTGGGTACCGCCGCTTGAGTCCTTGGCGCTGTCGCTATCGACTTCCGGTGGGCTGTATCAGGGGTACAAACCACGCAGCTCGCGCGTATGCAGAATGCGTTTGCAGGCCACGATGAAGGTCGCAGTGCGCAGGCTGACCTTGTGGTCTTGCGCCACCTGCCAGACGCCGGCAAAGGCTTCCTTCATGATTCGCACCAGGCGGGCGTTGATTTCGGCTTCGTCCCAGAAGAAGCTGGAAAAATCCTGCACCCATTCGAAATAACTGACGGTCACGCCGCCGGCGTTGGCAATCACGTCGGGCAGCACCAGCACATTGCGTTCCTGCAGGATGTCGTCGGCTTCGGGGGTGGTTGGCCCGTTGGCGCCTTCGATGATCATGCGTGCCTTGATGCGTCCGGCGTTGTCCCTGGTGATCTGCTGCTCCAGCGCGGCCGGGATCAGGATCTCGCAATCCACGTCCCAGAACTTGTCATCGGCAATAACTTCGGCCTGCGCAAAACCGGCCACGCTGCCGGTCTCCGCCACGTGTCTGAGCAGCGAGGGCACATCGAGCCCGGCTTCCCGGTAAATCGTGCCGCCATGGTCCTGCACAGCCACGATGCGGGCGCCGGCTTCGGCAAACAGCTTGCCGGCTACGCCGCCCACATTGCCAAAACCCTGGACCGCCACGCGGGCGGTCGCGATGTCCAGGTCGATGTGTCTGGCCGCTTCGGCACCGACGGTGAACACGCCGCGGCCGGTGGCTTCGCGCCGGCCCAACGAGCCGCCCAGATCCACCGGCTTGCCGGTGACCACCCCGGTGGAGGTCGAGCCGGTGTTCATCGAGTAGGTGTCCATCATCCACGCCATGATCTGCTCATTGGTGTTGACGTCGGGCGCCGGAATGTCCTTGTTCGGGCCGATGATGATGCCGATCTCGCTGGTGTAACGGCGTGTCATGCGCTCGAGCTCGCCGCGCGAGAGCTTCTTCGGGTCCACGCGGATGCCGCCCTTGGCGCCGCCGTAGGGCACGTTGACCGCGGCGTTCTTGATCGACATCCACGCCGACAATGCCATCACTTCCGACAGCGTCACGTCCTGGTGAAAACGCACGCCGCCCTTGCCCGGACCACGCGAGACGTTGTGCTGCACGCGGTAACCTTCAAAGTGCGCCACTGTGCCGTCGTCCATGTGGATGGGCACGTCGACAATCAGGATGCGCTTGGGCCGCTTGAGCGTTTCGGCCCAGCGCGCCAGGCTGCCCAGGTGCGGAATCACGCGGTCGACCTGCTGCAGGTAGTTGCCCCAGGGGCCGAGCTTGTCGGCCTGCAGGTAAGAGGGCAGGGGGTGCAAAAGCGCGGGGGCGCCGGGGGCGGCGGCGGGGACGGAAGCTTGCGACATCAAAAACTCCTGGTGGAAGATCAATGCGCAGAGCTTAGGCTCGCCGTGTCTGCCTGTCCAAGGCCAGGTTTATCGGTTGTTATGCATGAAACGCATAACCATGATTTTGAACCTGAAAGTCACGGTCCCGCGGCACGCCCCGTCTGCGCCATGCCCCCAGGCAGGACATGCCCCTAGGTAGGACATGGCCTTAGGCGTTGAACTGCAGCGCGGCCAGCCGCGCATAAATGCCGCCGCGGCTCACCAGCTCGGCGTGGGTGCCTTGTTCCACCAGGCGGCCGTGGTCCAACACCAGGATGCGGTCGGCCTTTTGCACGGTGGCCAGCCTGTGCGCCACCACCAGCGTGGTGCGGCCCTGCATGGCCGACTCCAGCGCCGCCTGCACCATGCGTTCGCTTTCGGCATCGAGGGCGCTGGTGGCTTCGTCGAGCAGCAGCAGCGGCGGGTTCTTGAGCATGGCGCGTGCAATCGCAATACGCTGGCGCTGCCCGCCCGACAGGCGCACGCCGCGCTCGCCCAGAAAGGTGTCATACGCTTGCGGCAGCGCCATGATGAACTCATGCGCAAAGGCCGCTTGCGCCGCCGCCCGGACTTCGTCGTCACTCGCGCCGGGCTTGCCGTAGCGGATGTTCTCGAGCGCGCTGGTCGAGAAAATTACCGCGTCCTGCGGCACGATGCCGATGCGCTGGCGCAAGTCGTGCAGCGCCAGGTCGCGGGTGGCCACACCGTCGAGCTCGATGCGGCCGGTGGCCGGGTCGTAAAACCGCAGCAGCAGCTGGAACACCGTGCTTTTGCCGGCGCCGCTGGGCCCCACGATGGCAACGGTTTCGCCGGGCGCCACACTCAGGGAGAAATCGCTCAGCGCGGCCTGCGCCGGGCGCGACGGGTAGTGGAAGGTCACCGCTTCGAATTTGATAGCGCTTCCCGCCCGTACCACGGGGGCTGGCACCGGATTCGATGGTGATGTCACGGGGGAGCGGGTTTCCAGCAGCTCCATCAGCCGTTCGGTGGCGCCGGCGGCGCGCAGCAGGTCGCCATACACCTCGCCCAGCACCGCGGTGGCGCTGGCCAGGATGATCACGTACACCACCGTCTGGCCCAGGTGGCCTGCCGTGATGTCGCCGCGCATCACCGCCTGTGTGCCGCTGTACAGGCCCCACAGCAGCGCCGCCGAGGTGGCGATGATGATGAAGGCCACCAGCACCGAACGTGCGGCGGTGCGGCGAATCGCCGTGTTGAAGGCATTGGTGGTCGATTCGTCGAAACGGGCGGCCTCGCGCGCTTCGGCGGTGTAACTTTGGACCACGGGGATGGCATTGAGCACCTCGGCCGCAATCGCGCTGGAGTCGGCCACGCGGTCCTGGCTGGCGCGCGAGAGCTTGCGCACGCGCCGGCCGAACCACGCCGAGGGCACAACGATCAGCACCAGCCCGCCCAGCACCTGCACCATCAGGTAAGGGTTGGTCACCACCAGCATGCCCAGCGCGCCGATACCCATCACGGCGTTGCGCAGGCCCATGCTCAGCGACGAGCCCACCACCGTCTGCACCAGCGTGGTGTCGCCGGTCAGGCGCGAGAGCACCTCGCCAGTCTGCGTGGTTTCAAAAAACTCGGGACTTTGCCGCACCACGTGCGAATACACCGCGTTGCGCAGGTCGGCCGTCACGCGCTCGCCGAGCCAGCTGACCATGTAAAAGCGGCCGGCTGAAAACAGGCCCAGCGCCGCCGCCACCGCAAACAGCTCGAAGAAGTGGGTACGCAGCGCCATCAGCTGCGCCCCCTTGTCGCCCGCACCCAGGCCGCCGTCGATCAGGCCGCGCAGTGCCAGCGGAAACACCAGCGTGGCCACCGCCGCCATCACCAGAAAAAAGACGGCCAGTCCGATGCGGCCGCGGTAGGGGCGCAGAAAGGGGACGAGGCCGGAGAGGGAGCGCGGCGAGCCCTTGGGCGCGTCGGAGGGGGAGGAGGTAGCCATGACGGGAGTTTAGTCGGCGCACGGCCGGGTCAGCGCAGGCGAGAAAGCTGGATGGCTTTTCCGTGGCTTGTCATAGATCAAGCACGCTGCCGGGGTGGGGGCCACAATGGTCGCTACAGCTTCACCGGGCGCAGCGTCCGGGTTGCCAGGCTGCAGGGTGGCGGCACCGGGCCGCACAAAAACATAAAGGATAAACACATGTTGAAAAACAAGGTAGCACTGGTCACCGGCGCGTCGTCAGGCATTGGACGCGCCATTGCGCTGGTCTGGGCGCGCGAGGGCGCCCAGGTGGTGGTGTCGGACATCAACGAACCGGCCGGCGAAGAAACCGCCGCACTGGTGCGGGCGTTGGGTGGCGACGCGATGTTTGTGGCGGCCGACGTCGGCAGGCCCCAGGACGGCGAGGCCCTGGTGGCGCGCACCCTGGCGCTGCACGGCCGGCTCGACATCGCCTGCAACAACGCCGGTATAGGCGGCCCGCAGGCCCCCACGGCCGACTACCCGCTGGACGGCTGGGCCCAGGTCATCAACATCAACTTGTCGGGCGTGTTTTATGGCATGAAGTACCAGATTGCCGCCATGCTCAAAAACGGCGGTGGCTCCATCATCAACGTCGCGTCCATTCTCGGCAATGTCGGTTTTGCCGGCGCCCCGGCCTATACCGCCGCCAAACACGGCGTGGTGGGGCTGACGAAAGCGGCTGCGCTTGAATACAGCGCACACGGCGTGCGTGTCAATGCCGTCGGACCGGGCTTCATCCACACGCCCATGATCAGCGGCCTGGAAGAAGACGCTGCCATCAACGCCATGCTGGTCGGTGCCCATCCGATAGGCCGCCTCGGCCGCGCGGAAGAAGTGGCCGAACTGGTGGCCTGGCTGTCCTCGGACAAGGCTTCTTTTGTGACCGGGTCCTATTACCCCGTCGACGGCGGCTACCTGGCGCGCTGAGGGATCAGCCTTGATCCGGACCGGAAACTTCCGGCGGATTACCTGTAGATCGACGGGCCCGCAGCCACGGATTCCGAGCCTGCATTCATGAGTCTCCCGTCATCTCCGGAGGGAAGTGATTCAGCCTTGACAAGGCGCGTGGCTTGCCACCCGTCATTTTTGGTGTGCTTGATGAAAAATGACACCATGCGTTCCCGGCTGTCTTCTGCGGCGACTTTGTTGAGGCCCACGAGATTGCCCAGATAACGCTGGGGCACGATATCGAGATCAAACGAGTGAGCCGCCTCGGGGTAAATCTTGATGTCCAGCTCCGCCCCGGCTGAACGAACACCTTGGCATTCCTGGGCCGGTGTCCAGCTGTCCTGCCCGCCGCCAAATACCAGCAGGGGTGACGCCAGATTCACCTTGCGGTTGCCGAACGAGCCACACCACGGGTAATAGGCCACCACAGCGCGATAACCACCTTCCCCGGCGGTTTTTCCATGTGGCGCATCGCCCTTGGCGACATTGATGGCAACACTCCCGCCATTGCTCTGTCCCATCAGAAAGATGCTGCTGGCATTCACAAACGTCCGGGTTTTCAGGTAGTTCAATGCGTCGTAGGCATCGTAGGTGCGGTAGTCGAGCGCGTCGACCTGTTGGGGGACACTTTCGCAAACCTTCCCGCCACCGTTGTTCCGGGGACCAAAGCTGTCGAGTGCAAGAACAACAAATCCCTTGCCAACCAGATAATCCGCATAGCCATTCATGGTGTAGCGGACCGCCGGTTGCCAGCCACCGCAGCCATGCATGAGAACCACCGCCGGGAAGGGCCCATCCCCCGGAGGCTTCGATATGTCGGCTCTCAGGGTCACGTGTGCTGACGTGTAGGCACGGCTGGCCTCAAAGTGCACTTTGTCGCCGGCATGAGCGACTGCCACAAACATCGACGGCAAACACCACAAGGCAGCGTAAACCGACCGTCTGCGGTCGGTTCGCCTCTCGACGAAAGGCTTTTCCGACGCAGACGCAGAGTTCCCGGATTTCCTTCGTTGACTTTTCCGCCTCTCGAAAACAGGCGTCACCTGGACGCCCGCCATGGCGCATCCGGTTTTGTATAAAGGCTGTGTCATTGTCCCGATTCCCCCGGCGTCATGTGATGGCTGAATGCTTGACGGGCGATGTACTTGCCATCCCGCCGATGCCCAGGCTGTCTCCCTCGTACTACCAGCTCCCAAGTTGTAGCTGATTTTACCGAATGCAAGCCCTGACCGAGGCGGCCGGCCTTGCACCCGGTGGCCCGTATGGCGCAGGCCGCCACCCATCCCTGCAGTCAGCGTCCACAGACGGTTCTGCATGACCTACATCAACATCCGCTACGCGTCAGATGTTTAACCTTCGTTCTACAACTCGTTACTTTTAGTAGCAGTTCGTGGTATCTGAAACGGCTCATCGGCGTCAACGGGTACCACAAATGAAATATAGGGGGTGGGACACAACATGTCTGAGAAAAAGAAAGAAGCGGCCGGGACGGGCGCATCGCGACGGTCTGGCACTTTGCGTTTTTACGATGGCTCATTCGTTCTGAATACAGCCTCCGGCATGTTTTATCGACTGAGCCCGGCAGCAGACTACCTGCTTCGTGCGCTTGAAGCCGGTGCGAAAACCGGTCAATTTGCGGACCTGATCACATCCCGGTACGGGGTCGACCACGCAACGGCGGTTCGCGATAGCGAGCTCTTGTTGAACCAGTTCACAGCGCTGGGGCTTCTCGACAATTTCCGGACGAAACGAGCCCCATGACAAGACAGATGAAAACCGTCGCGGTCACCGGCCTGCACCGCGGCGAAAACCCCCAGCCTGGTCCGGCGGTCATCGCCAGCTTGCGCCGACGCTTCCCGAACCTGCGCATTATTGGTTTGTCCTATGACCCCATGGAGAGCAGCCTGTATGGGCAAGGGGCGGATCATCCGGATGCGGCCTACCTGATTCCATTTCCGGGTGCCGGAGCGACTGCGCTTCTGGAGCGCCTGGACATGATCCGCGAGAAAGAGGATCTTGGATTTGTCATCCCCTGTCTCGATTCAGAGCTGGAGAATTACATGGCCATTCATCCCCAACTACTGGAACGGGGAATTGGCTGCATTCTTCCCACGCCGGATTCGTTCAAGGCACGGGGCAAAGCTGATTTGTATGACTTTTGCCGGCGCATCGGTGTTCCCGTTCCCGTGACGAAGCTGGCGAACAACACAGCTGCCGTTGAACGATGCGCTCAGGAGATCGGTTATCCGGTCTATGTCAAGGGCAGGCTCTATAACGCGAATCTCGCCAGGTCGGGGGCGGATCTGGTGCAGGCCTGCGACGAAATTGTCAAGGTTTGGGGCTGGCCGCTGATGGTTCAGGAGGTGCTTTCCGGCGAAGAGTACGACGTTACCGGCGTTGGTGACGGCAAAGGGCGCATTATAAAAAGCTGCACCATCAGGAAACTGCTCCGAACATCGCACGGCAAGGGATTTGCAGGGATTGTGGTGGAGGATCCCGAGATTGATCACCTTTCGCAACGCATCATTCATGAGCTGCGCTGGGATGGTCCGTTCGAGCTGGAGTTTCTCAAAGCCCCTGGCAAGCCTCATGCACTGATGGAAATCAATCCGCGTTTCCCGGCATGGATTGATTTCCCGTCTCAAATAGGTTGCAACCTTCCGGCACTGCTTCTTGAGCGGCTTCTTGACCAGGAACCGCAGCCACTGAGAACCTGTGCCGCTGGCCAGATGTTTGTTCGCCACTGCGTCGATCTCGTGGGCGAATTTTCCAGCTTCGCCGACATGGCCAGCAGCGGCGAGCGCATTTTCAAACCCCGTTCAGTCCCCTTGGAGAGCACGCCATGAACCGCGACTATTTACCGCCAAGCATTGGCCCCGAACTCGGGCGCCAGGCCCTTGATGCAGCTGCCGACCGCAATCTATACGCACGCGGTACGCGCGCACCAACCTTGTTCGAGATCGACGGTATTCCGGTGGCGTCACTCGTTGAACAATTCGGATCGCCGCTGTTTGTCTTTTCCGAGCATGGTTTGCGCGAGAAAGCCCGGCGCATGCGCGAGGCTTTCAGAAGCCGTTATGAGGATACAAACTTTGCATGGTCGTACAAGACGAATTACCTCAACGCGGTTTGCCAGGTATTTCATCAGGAAGGCTGGACGGCTGAAGTTGTTTCCGACTTCGAGTATGAGAAGGCCCGCAAACTGGGCATCCCGGGCAAGGACATTATTTTCAATGGCCCTTACAAGTCCCGGAGCATTCTTGAGCTTGCAATCAGCGAAGGTGCATTGATCCAGATCGACAACTGGGATGAACTGGGACTCATCGAAGAGCTCACCCGGCATCTCAGGAAACCGCTCGACATCGGCATACGCGTCTGGCTCGATGCAGGCATCAGGCCGGTCTGGTCGAAATTTGGCTTTGCCATCGAAAACGGCGAGGCCGGACGTGTTGCAGAGCGGATTCTGAAAAACCCTCATCTGAGGCTTCATACATTTCATACGCATATCGGCACCTACATTCTGGATCCCAACGCGTACAGCGTTGCGGCCACGAAACTGGTCGCATTGCGCGAGCAGATTTTTGTCGAGCACCAACACCTGGTGCCCTGTCTCAATCTGGGCGGCGGCTTTCCATCCCAAAGTCTGCTGCATGGCATGGAAGGTCCGGCTGAGCGGACGATTCCCCCCATCGAAGCGTACGCCGATGCGATCACCGAGGTCCTGAATCGTTTGCCGCCGAAAAAGCGGCCCCAGCTGCGTTTTGAGAGCGGACGTCATCTGGTCGACAACGCCGGCTACCTGTTGACCTCGGTGGTCGCCATCAAGGGTGTTCGGGACCCGTTGACCCTCAATTCGAACCTGACCGGGCGCGATTACAAGGAGCAGACGCTCCTGGGCGAAGACGCGCGGGCAAGTTATGTTCTTGATGCGGGGATCAACCTTCTCTACACGGCTGCCTGGTACCAGATCGACGCACTTCCTTCCCGATCGATCAACGCGCCACTTTCCACGGCGCGGCTGTATGGGCCGCTTTGCATGGCGATCGACGTCGTTCGTTACAGCATCGATCTTCCCCCCCTCAACGTTGGCGAGGTGATCACGCTGTATCCGGTAGGTGCCTACAACCTGAGCCAGTCCATGCAGTTCATTTCCTACAGGCCGGCCGTGGTCATGATTGGCGGGAACGGGAAGCCGGAGATCATTCGTACGCGCGAGGTGCTCGATGATGTCCAGCGACCGGAGCGGCTGCCTGCTCATCTGAACAAGATGCCTTGATGCCCACAGAAGCCAGCTCCATGCATGAGTCCGCACCAGCGGCGGTCGGGGCAGGCTCTCGCCTTACGCCTGGCCTCATGCGCCGAAAGCTGGGCGCGTGGCTTTCTCCTGCAGGGCTGGCGCTGGGAGGCGTGTTGTTCATCCCTCATCCCCTGATTGGTGTTTTTTTGTGGCTGGCCCTCGCGATCAACCCTCCCTACATTGTTTTCGCCTTTTTGGGGCTGGTCGTGGGTGCCTCGATCAAGCGTCTGCTTCGTATCAGTGATGGACCGATCCTGGGCGGCGGGCTGAAGGCCAATGCCTTGCTGGCCGCTGTCGTGACGGGATGGATGACCAGCGGGCTGGGGCTGGCCTGGCCCCCCCGGTTGGCGATGGCAGGCGCTGCAGCCATCGCGGCAACCCTCATGTCGGCCACATTGATGCGCGCATTCGCCAAAAGCGTTTTCCCGCCGCTGCTCTGGGGGTATTGCCTCGTGGCGGTCATGCTGTTCAGTGTCTGTCCGCAGTGCACGGTGATTTCGGCGAACGCCATGCAACCCTGGCCTGTGCCGGGTGATGCCCTGAGCTGGGTGGAGAGCTTTCTGCGGTCGATGGGATCGCTGATGTACCTGCCTGACGCCAGGGTCGGTCTGCTGGCTTGCCTGGCCGTATTGTGCTGGTCCCGGACGATGTTCCTCAACGGCCTCGTTGGCTGGATAAGTGGTGTGGGCGTGGCGCTCGCTTTCCAGGAGATGCATCTGGTCTATTACTGGCTGCCGGTGTCGTACAACTATTTCATTGCGGGCATGGCGCTGGGCGCGGTGATTTTCCTGCCGGGCCGGTTGACCCTGCTGGTGGCGGCCGTTGGCGGGTGCGCCGCTTCATTCTTTGCGCTGGTGCTGCAGTACACGACAAACTGGTCGGCGATTGCCTACCTGCCGATTTCCTCGGGTGTGGCGATCTGGGTCGGTATCGGTGCCTTCACCCGGGATCGGTCCATCGGGCTGAGAAATCTCATGTCGGAGATCACGCCCGAGGAGAAGTGGTGGCGGGTGGCGTATTGGTACAGGCGGTTCGGGCCATATTTCCCCCTCTTTGCCGTACCGGTGGCTGGGGACCTGAAAATTTCGCAGGGGTTCGATGGCAAGCTCAGCCACCTGGGTGTGTATTCCCATGCGCTGGATTTCCAGCGCCCCGTCGCCTCCGGATCCATCTGGGGCGCCAGTGTCATATCGCCGGTGTCGGGCATCGTCGAGCGCGTCAAAAACTCGGTTCCCGACAACATGCTGGGCATGTGCAATTACGCCGAGAGATGGGGCAACCACGTGGTCATCCGCCTTGACCGCGGTGGCTGGGCCCTGCTGGCTCATTTGCAGCAAGGAACGGTTTCAGTTGCACCGGGCACCCGTGTGGAAACCGGAAGTTATATCGGGCTGGTCGGCAACTCCGGGCGTTCGCCGGTTCCGCATCTGCACCTGCAACACCAGGACTCGCCTGAGCCCGGTTCGCCAACAACGCCATTCCGACTGGCCAATTTCCTGTCCGATCACCAGGCCGGAAGTGCTTCGTGGTCATGGAACGCTGCAGCTGTCCCGGGGGAGGGTGATGTCGTGATGGCGGCGCCATCCAACAGGGTGGTCTATCAGACACTGGCGGGCATTGTTCCGGGATCGGCGGTTTGGGTTGTGGAAGCCCGCGGGCACATTCCGCGGGGATTTCGACAGCATCCTTCGGCCGGGACCTTGCGGGTTGACACGCGTCTGGACGAACTGGGACAGCATGTTTTCACGGCGGGGGAAAACGGCAGTCTGGTCTCCAGGCTCGATCCCGACGCCTGGCGCGTCGTTGAGCTCAGGCAGGTGACCTCGCCCTTTCTCAAGCTGCTCGCGCTTGCTGTGCCATCCATTCCGTTTGCGGCCAGGACTGGCATGGACTGGAGCGATTTCCCGCCCATGATGCCGCCTGGCGGGCTGTTCGGCCCGCTGGCGCTGGCGCTGGCTCCCTACTTCAAACGTCAGTTTCTGAAAGTGTCCTGCGGATGCATGCCGACGCCGGCGGAAGCCGGCCATTCATTCCAGATCGACAGCCATGTACAGACGCGCTCGTCGTCCTTGCCGCTCACGGTGTCCTGTGACTTTGCCATGCTGCGTGGCCCCGTCAGGGTGCAGGCCGATTTTCAGGGCGGGACCCTGGTTTACACCTTGCTGTCGTACGAGCCGGGCGACCGGGGTGAAGGAGTGATGCCATGACCCAACCCTGACCTGACCCGCGGTCTATGTGCTGGCCGCGTTTGCTGGCTACCTGATTTTTACGTTTGCCGTTTATTTTTTTAAGGAGTATGAAAATGCTGAAATTTGAAAGAAGTCGCCTGTTGCCTGTGGCCGCACTGGCTTTGCCCCTGCTGCTGGCTGGATGCGCGGGAACCGTCCTGCGGGTGGCGCCCCACGCCGAACTCAAGGTCGTCGATCCCGTCTGGACGACGGCGTACATCACGCGCAATCATGGCTACCTCGTCTATGACACCCTGTTTGCGATGGATGAAAACTTCGAGCCGAAACCGCAGATGGTCGACACATGGACGATGTCTGCAGACAAGAAAATCTGGACGTTCAGGCTGCGTGACGGTCTGAAATGGCATGACGGAAAAGACGTCACTGCGGCCGACTGTGTTGCATCGCTTCAGCGTTGGAGCAAGCGCGACGGCGTGGGCCAGCAGCTGTTCAGTGATGTCGAGAGCCTGTCGGCCCTGGATGCCAGGACGATCAGCCTGAAGTTGCGTGTTCCCAATGGGGACGTACTGGAGACGCTGGCCAAAATGTCGTCCAACGTGCCGTTCATGATGCCCCAGCGGGTTGCCGAGGCCGATCCTTCCCAGCCCATCCAGGATACCACCGGCTCGGGTCCGTTCATCTTCAAAAAGGAAGGCTGGGTGCCGGGCAAAACGGCGGTCTACATCAAGAACCGCAATTATGTGGCGCGCGTCGAGCCGCTGTCGATGGCCGCTGGCGGAAAGGTCCCCCAGGCAGACATGATTGAATGGCGCTATTTCCCTGACCAGGCCTCGATGGCCCAGGCGCTGATCGACGGAAAAGTCGACTATGTTGAATCTCCGTCGAACAAACTTGTTCCCACGCTCGAAGGCAAGAAGGATG
This sequence comes from Pseudomonadota bacterium, assembly GCA_040389085.1. Classification (GTDB taxonomy): domain Bacteria; phylum Pseudomonadota; class Gammaproteobacteria; order Burkholderiales; family Burkholderiaceae_C; genus Polaromonas. Next base: position 199,081 of record JAZKAP010000002.1, on the reverse strand, counting down.
TGGTTGTTGCCTCCACCGACCCGCTCGGAAATATCGGAATGGCCCGGTTCAATACGCTGTTGCCACCGTTTGACAATGTGGCGGTGCGGCGTGCTGCGGCGATGGTGATGCAGCAGGAAGACTACATGAGCGCAGCACTTGGGGATCCTAAATACTGGCGCACCTGCTACTCGGTGTTTCCATGTGGCACGACCTATTCCAACAACGCTGCCAGCGACGTCATGAAGTCAACCAATCTTGACGCCGCCAGGAAAGCGCTGCAGGCAGCGAAGTACGACGGTACGCCGGTCGTTATCCTGAATCCGGTGGACAGCCCCGTCATCTCGGCTTTTACCAAGGTGACCGCCGAGAAATTGCGCCAGATCGGCATGAAGGTTGATGTTCAGGACATGGATTGGGCAACGCTGACTCAGCGACGCGCCAATCGCGGCACGGGCAAGGACGGTGGCTGGAGCATGTTCCACACCTGGTGGCTGGCTGGTGACGTCATGGACCCTGGTTTTATCGCCTTCTCCGGGGACCGTGAAAACGGCTGGTTCGGCTGGCCGCAGGACGCGGAACTCGAGAAATATCGCTTTGCCTTCAAACAGGCCGCCACTCAGGACGAAAAGAAGGTGCTTGCTGCCAAAGTACAGCAGCGGCTTATTGAGGTCGGCGCCTTTGGCATCCTGGGGCAGTTCTTCGAGCCGGTTGCCTTCAGCAGCCACGTCACGGGCATCACATCGCCTATCCAGTTCTACTGGAACATGTCGGTCGAGCTGCCTTGGTGGAAGCGCATGCTGCGCCAGGTCGGCAAAAGCTGGATGTAAGCGCAATGGAGGTTCATCGGCACAGGGTGCCGATGAACCTCGGGACAGGCGCTGGGGCGTGCCGATGGTGGCTACCTGGCGCTCTGAATCGCTTCACGCATTGCTATCTATTTGGTAGCTAACTGTGCTTGCTGGTAAAGGGTCGGAGGCCTGAAATACCTGCAAGCATGAAGGATGGCAATCAGCATCGCTGTTGATTTCCGGCAAAGACATCGCGGCCCTTGCTGGCCTGAGCCTGGCTTTCGAGTCCGGCGCAGACACACCAGAAGCGATATTGACCGGCCCCTAAGCTCGACCAGAGTCCAGCGCCTGGATGTCAATCACGATTTTGCCCGCTGCGCGGCCCGACGCCACCAACGCGTGCGCCTCGCCGGCGGTGCCGAACCCGAAACGATGAGGGTCCAGCCGCGGCATGAGCTTGCCGGCCTCTGCCAGCGCCGCGGCTTCGCCCAGAATTCGACCATGGTGTGCCCGGCCTTGCCCGGTGATCATCGGAATCAGCGTGAACACGCCAGAGTAGGTTCCCGCACGGAATGAAAGCGGTGCCAGTGTGTGGGTGCCCCATCCCAGACAGCTCACCACATGCCCCCCGTACATGCGCACGACCCCGAATGAGGCGTCCAGCACCGGGCCGCCAACGGTGTCGTACACCACGTCGAAACCCTGCCCGCCCGTGTGCAGGGCAACATAGTCCTCGGGCCCATTTTTTTCATAATCGATCGCCACCGCCCCATAACCCTCGATCACCTCTTTCTGGGCAGCAGTTCCGGTAGCGAATACCTCGGCGCCTTTGGCCACCGCCAACTGAACGACGACGTGCCCGACACCACCGGCACCGCCGTGGACCAGAACGGTCTGGCCAGGCTGGACGTTTGCCCTGTCGACAAGCCCTTCCCAGGCCGTGATCACGCTGAGCGGGAGGGCCGCTGCCTCGCGCATGGTCAGGTTGTGCGGTTTTTTCGCGAGCAGCCTGGCATCGACCGCTGCGTACTCCGCGAGCGACCCCTGCAGGCCTCCCACGCCGCCGGCAAGTCCGTACACGTCGTCGCCCACCTTGAACGCCGTCACGCCCGCGCCTACCGCCTCGATCGTGCCGGCCAGGTCCATTCCGAGGACCGCTGGCAGCGGATGCCGGGCGTGCGCCGCATTGCCCGAACGAATCTTCGTGTCAAGCGGGTTGACACCGCTGGCCATGATCCGCACCAGGACCTGGCCGGGGCCCGCCGGGGGTTTGGCGATGTCTGTCAGTTTGAAGGGCCCCTGGTGGGTCTCGAGCACCAGGGCGCGCATTGTCGAAGTTGTCATGGTTTCGGTCCTGAATGAATGAACGTCTGAATTGCTGAACTGCCAAGGCAGGATCGAATGTTGGTTCATGCAATAAGGAATTGCAAACAACAACTTTGACATCTATTCATGCATTTTTGTATAGTGCGACATGGAATGGAATGACCTCAGGATTTTTCTGGCCATCGCACGCGCCGGTACGCTCGCGGGCGCGGCGAAACGCATTGGCCAAACACAGCCCACCATGGGACGCAGGCTGAGAACCCTGGAGGCCGCAGTCGGCGATGCCTTGTTTCAACGGACCAGTGAAGGTTTCGTATTGACTGCCGAAGGCACGGTGATGCTCGCCCATGCGGGGCGCATCGAGGAGGAGGTGCTCGGACTCGAGAGGAAGCTGTCGGGAAGGGATGCGGGCCTGGAGGGGTTGATACGGATTTCCTCGTCGGACTGGTTCGGCGTCCACATGCTGACCCCCGTCTTCGCGAACTTCAGCAAAAAACACCCTGGGGTCACGATTGAACTCATCACGGACGCCCGGCTGTTCAGCCTTTCACGAAGGGAGGCAGACATGGTGTTTCGCATCCGTCCGTTTGATGAGGCGGACATCGTGCAGCGAAAGCTGATGCATATGCCCTATGGTCTGTACGCGGCGCGCGGAACCAGGGTGGCACGCAACAGTCAGGGTCAGGGCCTTGCGTTGGTGACAATGGATACCGCCTTCGGCGGCTTGCCGGACGTCACCTGGCTGCAGCGTGTGCTCCCGCACGCCCACACGGTATTCGGCAGCAACAACCGCGAGGCTCAGGCGCGGATGTGCGCCGCCGGCATCGGTCTGGCCGTGCTTCCCCGCCCTCTGGGCGACGCGACCCCCGGCCTCAAGTTGCTGGACCTGGGCGAAGCGCCACCCGGCCGCGATGTGTGGGTGGGGTATCACCGCGACCTGCGTCGACTGGCGAGACTGAAGGCCTTGCTGGATATGGCCGTCGACATGCTCGGAACATAGCGCCGCCTTCGCCTGTTGTCCGGCCTGGTCGGTTGGCCGGGCCGGCTACGCGCGCGACAGCCGCCGCGCCGGCTGCGTCCCGCCACGCGGCAGGTTGGCGCTGACCAGCGCTGCGGCCAGCGTGACGAGCCACGAGTAATACACCCACACCAGGAAAGCCAGCAAAGGCGCGAAGGCGCCGTAGATCGTGCGGTACGTGGGCACGTTGGCGAGGTAAATCGCGAAGCCGTGTTTGCCCAGCTCAAACGCGATGCCGGCGAGCAGGCCGCCCGCGATCGCATCGCGCCACCGCACCACGGTGTGCGGCACGAAGCGGAACAGACAGGCGAAGCCGGCGACGCTCAACACCACGGGCCCCAGGTTCAGGGCATGCGGCACCCAGGCGGGGCGTGTCCCCACCAGTCCGCTGGAGGCAGCCAGAAGATAGGACGCGGCCCACAGGCTCGCACCGATGATCACCGGGCCGGTGAGCAGCATGGCCACGTACAGGGCCAGCCGGCGCAGCACTGTGCGCGGCTTCTTCACCCGCCAGATCCGGTTGAGCGTGTTCTCCACGCTCAGTAGCAGCGTGAGGGCCGACACCAGCAGGACTGCGAAGCCCACCTGCGTGAGGCCGCTGGCGTTGCCCGCGAATTGCGCCAGGTGTTTCAGCACCGTCCTGCCGATGTCGGCCGGCAGCAGGCCGCGCAGCAGGTGCTCGCGAATCGCTTCCCCGGCCGCGCGCAGGGCCGGGATGCGCGCGAACAGGGCAAAACTCACCGCCAGCAGCGGCACCATGGACACCGCCATCGTGAAGGTCAGGCCGCCCGCCGCCTGGGCGAGGCGTTCCTCCCGGCCACGCCGGAGGATGCGGCTGATGAGGTTGCCCTGGTTTCGGCTTGCAGTGGTCATGGCAGCAATATAGCCACGTCCTTGCAGTTTCTGGCCCGGCGTCGGGGAAATGTGGAAGCTTGCTTGCTCAAACGCGGCATCCGCACGACAAAGCCCGGCCGGCTACCCGCAGCGCGCAAGCAGCGCTTCGGCGATGCAGCAGGCTAGAACTCCAGCCGCACCCCGGCGTTGACACTGCCTTGCACCGACCCGCGACGTGCCTCGCCCGACACGCCCAGAAAGGCATATGCCTGGTGGGCAAGCCGTGTCGTACCCTCGAAGCCGGCCTGTACAAAGCCGGAGCCGGCACGCGGTGTGTGGATGGTGGTCGGCAGGCCGGCCAGCGAGGCGTCGAGCACGGGGTTGATCAGTTTCGGGGAATCGGCGCCGACCGCGACATTGAAGCGGTAAGTGTTCTGGTCTTTCACGGGGTTCATGGTGCGGGAGGCGACGGTCAGTCCGATCACCGCGCGCAATCCCTGTCCGTCAAAGCCGCTGACGTTCAGTGCAGCCGCAGAGGGGCCTTCGTTCAACGAGGACTGGTGCACCTGTTGCCAGCTGAGGCGGGCATACGGTGTGAAGCGGGTGCCCTTTGCCTCCATGGGTCGGCTCACGCCCGCGCTGAGCAGGGCGTCCCTGCCGCGCACCTTGGCGCCCAGACCCGCGGTGAAATCCGTCGGGTCCGTGCGTGTGGGATCTGCGGCGTGCAGGCCCACGCTGCCCATGGCGTCGATTTCCCAGTCGCCGGCGGGCAGCCTGGCGTACGCGAAAAGGGCGCCTTGCTGCACGGTGCCTTGTCCCTGAGCGGCGCTGACCTCGGTGGCTGACAGCGCCATTCCGCCACCTGTCGTGATGCCGTGCGCGGCGTGGGTGTCGGCGCCAAGCACCAGTTGGTACAGGCTGGTGCTCAAGCCGCTGGCCTGGCTGTCGCCGGGGCGGCGACCGCGCTGGTAGGCGATCTCGCCCCAGGCCGCGCCTTGCGCGGTTGCTGCATTGTTGGTGCTGCCGGCAGCGTGGTCAAAGAGGGTGCCCGCGGTCTGGAAGCTGCCCACGCTGGCGAGCAGCACGCCACGCTGTCCGTTTGCCAGCCGGGGGGCACTGTCCGTGGCGGCTGGGCCCGCGTCCGCCAGGCGCGACATGACCGCCTGTTGCAAACGCAGCGTGGTCTGGGGAACGGTGGCCAGCGTTGCGCCATAGACCTCGCCGGCCAGCGCACGCGTGAAGGAAGGCAGGCTCGCGGCGCTCTGGCCCGACGCGGCATACAGCAGCTTATCCTGCAGGCCGGTGGCCGAGCCGCCCTGGTTGACCCGCACGATGCTGTCCAGCGCGCCGGCCACGGAGCGCGCGTTGCCGTTCTGGGCGCCCAGGGTGGTGGTGTACGACGTGGGGATCACCGCCAGGTCCAGGCTCTTGCTGCCGGCGACGTTGTAGAACTGTACGAACTGGGTGCCGGCAGCCAGTTCTGCCGGCTGCGTCAGGGTGCTGAAGCGGCCGGAGATGCCGCCGTCGGCCGTCACCAGGCGGAATCGGTCGCCAAGCACCGGTTTGTAGGGCGTGCTGCCGTAACCTGATTCGCCGGGGGTGAAGAGTTCCGAAAGACGCGGCCTCAGGGTGGCGTTGGGCTGGATCACGAGCTGCCCGCCCGCGATGTTCATGAACGAGTAGTAGCCGGCCGCGCCCACCGGGCTGGCCGCACTGGCTTGCACGGTGCCTGCAATGTCCTGCTGGTAGGTGCTGCCGCCGTTCATCGTGGTCGTGGCGTTCACTGCCAGGTAACCCGGCGAGTTGCCGGGTTTCAGCGTGCCTGCCACGGTGAGTGGTCCGCGGATGGTGCCGGTGCCCATCAGGGTGCCGGCAGCGGCCACAAAAACCGGCCCTGTGCCCAGCGGCGAACTGCCGCCGACAGTCAGTGTTCCCGAGCTGACGGTGGTTCCGCCCGAATAGCTGTTGTTGCCGGTCAGCACCACGGTCCCCGTGCCATTGACGGTCAACCCGCCCACGCCGGACACGGTCCCGGAGAGCTGGGCCGAGCCGTTGCCGGGGCTGGTGAAGGTGCCGCCTGACGCATTCAGCGTGAACGCCTGGCTGGTGTTGGCGCCGGCCAGCAAGGTCAGTGTTCCGCCGTCAAACACCGGGTTGGCCGAGCCGCCCACATTCGCCAGGGTGTAGCTGTTGCCCGCAGTCATGTTGGCGCTGCCCGCAGAAAAAATGAGGTCCCAGAGTGTGGTACTTCCCGACGCCAGGCTCAATACCCAGTTCAGTCCGCCGAAGCTTCCGGAGGTTGCGCCTGTGAGGTTGCTGGCTGTCAGCCCGCTCAACACCCCGGTGTAGGACCCAAGGGCCACGGTCGATGTGCTGTAGATGCCGAAACCCATGCTGCCGGTGACGCCGTCCTTGTTGGCCAGTTTTCCGTAGGTGCCGGGGCTGTTGATGATGATGTTGTAGCTGGTGGGCAGCTCACCCGTGTAGGTGACCGCGCCATTGGCATGGCCCGCGCCCTGCAGGTTGTTGAAGGTCTGCAGCAGGCCGCCTGAGTTGTTGGTAACGCCCGAAAAGGGGCCAACAATGGCTCCGGTGTTGGTCAGAACGCCGATCTTGCCGGTGGCGCCATTGATGACGATGCCGCGCCTGACATTCGAGGAAATCCTCCCGGTGTTGACCAGGTTGTTGAGGGTGCCGTTGACGATGACGCCAATTTGCTGACCGGTGGAAATCGTGCCGTTGTTGGTCAGGTTGGATGCCGTGGCCGATGCCAGCACCGAGATGGGGTCACCGTTTCTTCCGCTGCCTGCGTCGTTGGAAACAGTCACACCGGCATTGACTGTCAGGTTGGCGCCGGTGTCCATTCCCAGCGGTTTGACCCCGCCGTTGGAGCAACTGGTGCTGATGATCAGTGTCGACGTCACCGTTACCCCGCCATTGCACAGGGCCCAGGCAGGATTCCAGGGCAACACGGAACAGGGCACCACCAGAAGCAGCAGGGAACGTTTGCGGGAAACGTGGCCTGCACCGCTAGGCATGCAGGCTCAGAAGGAGAATGAGGGAGATGAGCGGTCCAGAAGGAAGGTGGAAAGCAGGGCGACAACCCCATGGTAGTCCCATGGCCGCATGGGTACTTCGGGATATGGACGGCGTTTACCCCTCTCCTTCATCAATCGCCATGCCGGCGGACGGTTGATACCCGGGGGTTCGGGTGGTTTGTTATGCAAGTCAGGGTCCGGCGAAGATCCACCCATGCGGGGTCGCCCTCGAACAGCCGGCCTGCCCTGATGCCTCAGGTTATCAGCAGGCGATAACCGACCGCCGTTTCCGTCAGCAGGTGTTGTGGCTGGGCCGGATCGGCCTCCAGTTTTTGCCGCAGGTGGCCCATGTAAATGCGCAGGTAATGGCTCTGATCGGCATGCGAGGGGCCCCATACTTCCCGCAGCAGCTGGCGGTGTGTCAGGACCCGGCCCGCATTGGCCATCAATACGCTCAGCAGCCGGTATTCAATCGGTGTCAGATGAACTTCCACGCCACCGCGGCGCACGACCCGGGCATGGCGGTCCACCTCCACCTCGCCAAAACGGAACAAGGGGTCGGCCTCTTCTGCTTTTGCGCCGTCGGTGCTGGCGCCCCGGGGCCGGCGCAGGTTGGCGCGCACCCGGGCCAGCAGTTCTCCCACGCCAAAAGGTTTGGTCAGGTAATCGTCGGCACCGGCATCGAGCGCGGCGATCTTGTCGGCTTCATCGGCGCGCGCCGACAGCACGATGATGGGCACACCCGACCAGCCGCGCACGTCACGGATCAGGCCCAAGCCGTCGCCGTCCGGCAAGCCGAGGTCCAGCACCAGCAAATCGGGCTTGCGCGTGCCGGCTTCGCTCAGGCCGCGCTGTAGCGTTTCGGCCTCGAACACCTGCCAGCCTTCGGCTTCCAGTGCACTGCGCACGAAGCGGCGGATCTGCGGTTCGTCTTCGATGACAACAACAACGGGGTGGGACATGCGGACAGTTTATTCGGACAGCTGCGCCGGCGGGTTGCGCCGCGGCAAGGTGATGGTGAATTGCGCCCCGCCGCCCGACGCGTTGCCGGCCACAATCTGCCCGCGATGCGCGTCCACGATGGCCTTGCAGATGGCCAGCCCCAACCCGACGCCCGGCGTGGCTGATTCGGTCTCGCCGCGGGTGAATTTTTCGAACAGCTCGGCTTCGCGGCCTCGCAGTGAGGCCGGCAAGCCCGGCCCATGGTCGCGCACGGCGAGCACCAGGCTGTCCGCGGTGACATGTGCAGCGATCTCCACCGGCGGTGCACCATACTTGGCGGCGTTTTCCAGCAGGTTGACCAGCACCCGCTCCATCAGCACCGCGTCAAATTCCACCAACGGTAAATCCGCTGGCATCTCGGTGCGCACCGCCCGGCCATCCAGTGCCGGCTGCGCCGCCCGGATCGCCGAGCCCACCACCTCTTCGACCGACTGCCATTCGTTGTGCAGGCTGACCCCGCCGTTCTGCAGACGGGCCATGTCCAGCAGGTTGGTCACCAAAGCGCTGAGCTGGCGCGCCTGCTGCGTCATCGCCTGGGCCATGTCCGCCTGCGGGCCGGCCAAGGGCGGCGAGGAGCGCTGCAGCGATTCGGCCAGCCCGATCAGCGCCGTCAGCGGTGTGCGCACATCGTGCGAGATGGCCGCCAGCAGCGTGTTGCGTAGCCGCTCCGACTCCATTTGCACCACCGCCTGCTGGGCAATGTCCACATAGTGCACCCGCTCCAGGGCAATCGCTATCTGCCGCGCCAGCGTGTCGAGTTGCTGCAGCTGCTCGGGAATCAGCAACCAGCGCGGCTGCGCGGGCTGCAAGGCCAGCACGCCGCGCACCCGCATTGGCGCCTTCAGCGGAATGTAGTGCCAGGTCTGGGCCGACAGGGTGGAGGTGGCCAGACCCGCGGCCTGCGCATTGCGAAACGCCCAGTCCGCGACACTGGCGTCAAAATCTGACGGTGGCTGCGTTGGCAGCACCAGCTGATCGTCGGCATCGGTGATGAGCACCAGCGCCTGTCCGCCGAAGTTGCGCCGTACCGCCGCTTCGCCCAGTTCGGTCACTTGGGAGGCCAGCAGCGCAGCCGACAGCTCACGTGTCAGCTCGAACAGGGACTGGGCGCGGCGTTCCCGGCTGGCCGAAATCCGCGCCTGAAAGCGCAAACCGGCCGTCAACTGCCCGGTCAGCAGGCCCACCACCAGCATCACGGCAAAGGTCACCACATACTGCACGTCGCTGACCGCAAACGACAGGCGCGGCGCGACAAAAAAGTAGTCAAACGCAGCCACGTTGAGGAAGGCCGCCAGCGCCGCCGGGCCGCGTCCGAACTTCAGCGCCACCAGCACGGTTCCGAGCAGAAACAGCATGACGATATTGGCCAGGTCGAAAAACGGCAGCAGCGGCGTGGCCAGCAGGGTGATGCCCACGCTGCTGGCGACGGCCCAGGCATAACGCGGCAGGCTGTCGTACCTGCCCGCGGCGTCTTCCTGATCCGTACGTTGCACGGCGGGAGCGAAACGCCTGGCGCTTTCGGCATGGCCGACCTCCACAATATCCAGCGTGGGCGCCAGCGTGGCCAGCCGGCGCGTCATGGAGCGGCCGTTCCACAGGGTCGACCAGCCTGACAGCTGAGGCCGCCCGACCACCAGGGTGGCGCAATTGAGCAGCTGCGCCTGCGCCACCAGTTCGGCTGCGGCGTCGTTGCCGGCCAGCACGGCTGTCGCCGCGCCCAGTTCCTGTGCGAGTTTGATCACCGCCAGCGTCCGGTCGCGCTGCGCGACGTCCAGCCTTTGCAGGCGCGGTGTTTCCACATAGGCCGCATGCCAGCGGACATTGAGCTGACCGGCCAGCCGCGCTGCGGTGCGCACCGTCTGCTCGGCGCCTTCGCGCGGTCCGATACATGCCAGGATGGCGCCCTCGGTGTTCCACACCGGTGCGATGGATTTCTCAACCCGGTAGCTGCGCACGTCGTCTTCGACATGTTCGGCCGTGCGCCGCAAGGCAATTTCGCGCAGGGCAATCAGGTTGCCCTTGCGGAAGAAGTTCTGCGCCGCGCGCTCGGCCTGCTGCGGCATATAGACCTTGCCGGCTTTCAGGCGCGCCATCAGTTCGTCCGGCGTCACATCGACCAGAATGATTTCGTCAGCCGCATCCAGCACCGTGTCAGGCACCGTCTCGTTGACACGGATGCCGGTGATGGCGCCCACCGTTCCGTTCAGGCTTTCCAGATGCTGGACGTTGAGCGCCGACCAGACGTCAATGCCCGCTTCCAGCAACTCCTGCACATCCTGCCAGCGTTTGGGGTGGCGCGAGCCCTCCACGTTGCTGTGCGCCAGCTCATCGACCAGCAGCACGGCCGGCTTGCGTGCGAGGGCGGCGTCCAGATCGAACTCCTGCAGGGCGCGGCCGCGGTATATCATCTGGCGCAGCGGCAGCTGTTCCAGCCCGGCCAGCAGTTCCGCCGTTTCGCTGCGTCCGTGGGTTTCAATCACCCCGACCACGAGGTCGCGCCCGGCTTTGCGTTCGCGCTGGGCGGCGCCCAGCATTGCAAATGTTTTTCCGACACCCGCGCTGGCACCGAAATAAATGCGCAGTTTGCCGCGGCGTGCGCGACTCTCCTCATCACGTAGCTGGTCAAGGAGCTGGTCCGGGTCAGGCCGGAAATCCGGAAAATTAGCCATGCAGTGTCGTTGTCATCGGTTGATCAAAAGCTGCTGGGTGCAGGGTACCACTGAGCCTGCCTCCGCTTTCACTTGCGCGGCCGCCGCAACCAGCGTGCCCGCCCGGCCGTGCGCTTTGTGGGCTGCTGCCCGCGCCACACAATGAACCAGGCAAACGCCAAAGGCAAACAAAAAGCCGCCAACGCACACAGGATCCTCAGCAGGTCAGAATCCATGGGTCAGCCCGTGGTCAGTCAGATGACGCCGCCACGAGGTCAGCATGCCCATTTCGCCGCTTGGCAAAGAACTCATCAGCACCTGCATGACCTCGGGCACCCGGTCCGCCGGCAACTGGATCTCCAGCCGGACCAGGCTGTCGTGCGGCCGCGGTACGCAGCGCACAACGCCCGTGTCGGGGCAGTTGGCCAGCAGGCGGCGCACTGCGAAAGCGTCCCGGCTGGGGACTGTGAAGTCCAGCACGACAAGCTTTCGGATTTGCCCATGCTCCGCGGACGGAGCGCCACAAAGATTTGCACCAAACGTTTCACGATAAGCGGCATAAGCCATGATGTCCTCTTGATAAACGGTTCACTGGAACCAGAGAAGAATTCTGGATGTCGCGGCGTAAAAACGGGAAACAGATTCGTCGGCAGGCTGTCAAAAAGGCGTAAAGACCGCAGGCTCAGCGAAGCGCATCCAGCGCCAGATTGAGCTTGAGCACATGGACACGTGACTCACCCAGAACACCGGCGAGCGGCTGTTCGGTTTGCTGTTCGACCAGACCCTGAACCTTTTCTGGTGTCAGGCCGCGCGCCCTGGCGACCCGTGCCACCTGGTAGCGGGCAGCAGCCGGGCTGATATGCGGATCGAGCCCGCTGGCCGATGCAGTGACCAGATCCACCGGTACGGTCATCAGATTTCCCGGGTCGGCTGCCTTGAGCGCCTCGATGCGGCCCTTGACCGCGTCGACCAGCGCGGGATTGAGCGGGCCCTGGTTGGAGCCGCTGGAGGCCGCTGCGTTGTAAGGCATGGGGCCGGTGGCTGAAGGACGGCCCCAGAAATGTCCGGGGTCGCTGAAGTTCTGGCCGATCAGCGCGGAGCCCACCGGCTTGCCACCGAGCATGATCAGGCTACCTGCGGCTTGTGACGGAAACAGCGACTGCGCCACGCCGGTCACCACCAGCGGGTAGGCCACGCCGGTCACCAGCGTGAGGAAGAGGAACAGGACCAGGGCAGGACGAAGAATGTTTTTCATGAGAATTCCTTGAGTACGCGTTAAGCGAGGTTCATGGCCACCAGCAGCAGGTCGATGACCTTGATGCCGATGAAGGGCACGATCAGACCGCCCAGTCCGTAAATGAGAAGGTTGCGGCGCAGCAGTGCAGCGGCACCGACGGCGCGGTACTTCACGCCCTTGAGCGCCAGCGGGATCAGGAACATGATGATCAGTGCGTTGAAGATCACCGCCGACAAAATGGCCGAGTTCGGGCTGCCCAGGCGCATCACGTTCAATGCCGCCAGCTGCGGGTAGGTGGTCACAAAAATCGCCGGAATGATGGCGAAGTACTTGGCCACGTCGTTGGCAATCGAGAACGTGGTCAGCGAGCCGCGTGTCATCAAGAGCGCCTTGCCGGTCTCCACGACCTCCAGCAGCTTGGTCGGGTTCGAGTCCAGATCCACCATGTTGCCGGCTTCCTTGGCCGCCTGCGTGCCGCTGTTCATCGCCACCGCCACGTCGGCCTGCGCGAGGGCCGGCGCGTCGTTGGTGCCGTCGCCGGTCATGGCCACCAGCCGACCTTCTGCCTGGTACTGGCGGATCAGCTTGAGCTTGTCTTCGGGGGTGGCCTCTGCGAGGAAGTCATCTACACCGGCCTCCGCCGCAATGGCGGCCGCCGTGAGCTTGTTGTCGCCGGTGATCATGATGGTCTTGATGCCCATGCGGCGCAGTTCGCCAAAACGCTCCTTGATGCCGGACTTGACGATGTCCTTGAGCTCCACGACGCCGAGCACGACATTCCCGTCGGCCACCGCCAGCGGCGTGCTGCCGCGCCGCGAGACTTCCTCGGAAGCGCGCAGCACTTCCGCAGGCACGCTGCCGCCCAGCGCTTCCACATGTCTGCGGATGGCATCCACCGCGCCCTTGCGAAGCTGGCGGGTGCTGCCGTCGCTGTTGCGCACATCCACCCCGCTCATGCGGGTCTGCGCCGTGAATGGAACCTCGATCGCCTCGCTGGTCAGCGGCTGCGCCGCATGAATTTTCTGGGCCAGCGTGACGATGCTGCGGCCTTCCGGTGTTTCATCGGCCATGGAGGCCTGCATCGCGCGGGCTGCCAGCGTGGACTCGGACACGCCAGGTGCCGGCAGAAAGGTCGATGCCTGGCGGTTGCCGTGGGTGATGGTGCCGGTCTTGTCCAGCAGCAGCACATCCACATCGCCGGCCGCCTCCACCGCACGGCCGGACGTGGCAATCACATTGGCCTGCATCATGCGGCTCATGCCGGCCACACCCACCGCCGACAGCAACCCGCCTATGGTGGTGGGAATCAGGCACACCAGCAGCGCGATCAGCGCGGTCAGGCTGACCACCGTACCGGCGCCCGCGGCGCCCACGCTGAAGATCGAAAAAGGCAGCAGGGTGACCGTGACCACCAGGAACACGATGGTCAGCGCCACCAGCAGAATCGTCAGTGCCACTTCATTCGGTGTCTTCTGGCGCTTGGCACCTTCAACCATGCTGATCATGCGGTCCAGGAAGGACTCACCGGGATTGACCACGATGCGCACCACCAGCCAGTCCGACAACACGCGCGTGCCGCCGGTCACCGCCGAGAAGTCGCCGCCCGACTCACGCACCACCGGGGCCGATTCGCCGGTGATGGCGCTTTCATCGACCGAGGCGACGCCTTCGATGACTTCACCATCGAGCGCAATCATGTCGCCCGCGTCGACCAGCACCACGTCGCCCTTGCGCAGGTTCTCGGCCTGCTCCGGCAGCCAGGTGCTGCCGTGGAAAACCTTGCCCACCGGCTCCTTGAACTTTTTGGCCCAGGTGCTTTGCTTGAGGCTGCGCAGCGATGCCGCCTGTGCCTTGCTGCGGCCTTCGGCCAGGGCTTCTGCAAAGTTGGCGAACAGCACGGTGAACCAGAGCCACAGGGCCACGGCCAGGATGAAGCCGGCCTGCGTTTCGCCCCTGGCCTGCAGCGCCTGCAGGCCCAGCAGGGTGGTGACGATGCTGCCGATGTAGACCACAAACATCACCGGGTTGCGCCATTGCACGCGCGGACTCAGTTTGGTGAACGATGCCTGGATGGCTGGCTTGATCAGCACAGGATCGAAGAGCGTCAGGGAAGTTTTCGTTTTCATGTGTTTACCTTGCTTTCGGCGGTTCAACGACCAGGCCACAACATCAGATGCTCGACCACCGGACCCAGCGCCAGCGCCGGCACGTAATTGAGCAGGCCCACCAGCAGCACCGTGCCGACCAGCAGGAAGACGAACAGGGGGCCGTGGGTCGGCATGGTTCCGGTTGTCACGGGCAGGCGTTGTTTGGAGGCCAGGCTGCCGGCAATGGCCAGCACCGGCACGATCACGCCGAAGCGGCCCAGCCACATGGCCAGACCCAGCAGCGTGTTGTAGAACGGCGTGTTCGCCGACAGGCCGGCAAAGGCGCTGCCGTTGTTGTTGGCCGCCGAAGTCAGCGCGTAGAGGATTTCCGAGAAGCCATGGGCCCCCGGATTGGCCACACCAACCTTGCCGGCACCGGCCACCACGGCAATGGCCGTGCCTGCCAGCACCAGAATCGGCGTGACCAGAATGGCGATCGAAGTCAGCTTCATGTCATGCGACTCGATCTTCTTGCCCAGGTACTCCGGCGTGCGGCCAATCATCAGGCCGGCGATGAACACCGCCAGGATGGCAAATATCAGCATGCCGTACAGGCCGGTGCCGACACCGCCGAACACCACCTCGCCGAGCTGCATCATCACCATGGGCACCATGCCGCCCAGCGGCGTGAAGGAGTCGTGCATGGCAATGACCGCGCCGCACGATGCCGCCGTGGTGATCACCGCGAACAGGCTGGAGGCGTTGATGCCGAAACGGGTTTCCTTGCCTTCCATGTTGCCGCCCGACTGCAGCGCGCTGGCGGTCTGGTCCACACCCAGCGGCGCCAGCAAGGGGTTGCCCACCTGCTCGGCCGGCACAATCGCCGCCACCGCAATCACGAACATCACGGTCATGGCGGCCAGCACGGCCCAGCCCTGGCGCAGGTCGCCGACCTCGCGGCCAAAGGCAAAACACAATGCGGCCGGGATCAGGAAAATCGCCAGCATCTGGAAAAAATTGCTCAGTGCGGTCGGATTTTCATACGGGTGAGCTGAATTGGCATTGAAGAAACCGCCGCCGTTGGTGCCTATCATCTTGATGGCTTCCTGTGACGCGACCGGGCCCATCGCCAGGGTCTGCTTGTCGGTCTTCACATCGTCCATCACGGGCTGGCCCTTGTCGTCCTTCAGCGCCTGGCCGTCGGGGCCGCTTTTGGGCACCTGGTAGCTGGTGGTTTCCAGCGTCGTCACTTCCTTGTAGCCGTCAAAGTTCTGGATCACGCCCTGTCCGACCAGAAACACGGCAAACACCAGCGACAGCGGCAGCAGCAGCCAGGCGGTGATGCGTGTGACGTCGACCCAGAAGTTGCCGATCATGCTGGTCGAACGCGCAGCAAACCCGCGAAACAGCGCAAACACCACGGCGATGCCGGTCGCAGCCGACAGAAAGTTCTGCACCGCCAGCGCCAGCATCTGCGTCAGGTAACTCATGGTGGATTCACCGGCATAGCCCTGCCAGTTGGTGTTGGTGACAAAACTGATGGCCGTGTTGAAAGACGAGTCGGATGACACGGCCGCCATGCCGGCCGGGTTCAGCGGCAACCACACTTGCCAACGTTGCAGCGCATACACCACCAGCACGCCCAGCGCATTGAAGGCCAGCAGCGCCAGCGCGTAATGCGACCACTTCATGGGCTGGTCCGCCGCCGTGCCGGCAAGGCGGAACAAAGGCGCTTCGATGCGCAGCATCCAGCCCGGCAGACGGCCGGAACTGATGCGCGCGATCCAGATGCCCAGCGGCCAGGCGGCCACCAGCAACACACCGAGAAAAAGGGCCAACAGGCCCCAGGCAGAACTGTTCATCAAAACTCCTCGGCGCAAATCAGCGCATAGACCAGATAAGCCAGCAGCGCAATGGCACAAGTGGCGCCAAAGCCATAGAGAATTTCGAGGCTGATCATGGTCGGCCTCCTGCGGGTCGCTCAAGCTTCTGGAAGCCCCAGACCAGCAAAACCAACAAGCCCCACAGCCCGGCGGCAAGGGCAACAAACACCATGTCCATGAGCAACTCCCAAGTTGAATGAATCCGTGGAGTTTGGCGCCCGGCGCGTAAAAACGAGGATGAGATTGATCAACTGGCTATAAAAAAAGCGTAAAGGGACCGGATCAACCGCTTGCCAGCCCATGGGGTACCTATGCGGGCGCTTGCATACACAACAAGGGCGACACAGGGCGCGTCAGCTCCAGCTGCCCACGCCTGAAAGGGGGGGCAATGATTGATGTTTTTCTCAATTTACGACACCACACCGTTCGGGCTGAGCCTGTCGAAGCCCTTCGACAAGCTCAGGGCGAACGGTCGTAAGTTGCCTGTCATGAGTGATGCAAGTCTCAACAGCTATGCATTTGATAGCTACTTGCGTCCGTGTAGCAAGGGTTACAGGCATAAAAAACGCATGAACTTCGTCCGGGCGTGCTTTTCCGATGCTGCGGGCTTCCGCAAAGTAGCGCGCGTTCTGCCGCACGGAAAGGTCCGCTTCCCCTACGATAGAGGTTGGCGACAAACGCACCGGCCGCACCGGTGCGAGCGCCGCAACCTGGGCCCACAGCGATGTACCTTATGCCGGTTGGTCAAGAAACCCATGTCTTCAGCGACCTCGCCACGCTGATGGCGTGTGCCTCGCCGCTGCGCAGCGGCGACGTGCTGGCCGGGCTGGCGGCCACCTCGGCCGAGCAGCGGGTGGCGGCGCAGTTTGCGCTGGCCGACGTGCCGCTGAAAGACTTTCTCAGCCACGCGCTCGTGCCGTATGAGGCCGACGAGGTCACCCGGCTCATCATCGACACGCATGACAGCGCCGCCTTTGCGCCCGTGGCGCACCTCACAGTGGGCGGCCTGCGCGACTGGCTGCTGGCCGACACAAGCGACACCGCCACTCTGACCGCTCTGGCGCCTGGCCTGACGCCCGAGATGGTGGCTGCCGTCAGCAAACTCATGCGCCTGCAGGATTTGATGATCGTCGCCGCCAAATGCAGCGTGGTCACGCGTTTTCGCAACACCGTCGGCCTGCCGGGGCGCTTTTCGGTGCGGCTGCAGCCGAATCACCCGACCGATGACTTGCGCGGCATCGCGGCCAGCATCCTCGACGGCCTGCTGCTGGGCGCCGGCGACGCAATGATTGGCATCAACCCCGCCACCGACAGCCCCGATACCACCCACGCGCTGCTGTGCCTGCTCGACGAAGTGCGCAGCAAGCTTGCCATTCCCACGCAAAGCTGCGTGCTCGCGCATGTCACCACCACGCTGGACCTGATCGCCCGCGGCACGCCGGTGGACCTGGTGTTCCAGTCCATCGCCGGGAGCGAGGGCGCCAACCGCAGCTTCGGCATCAACCTGGCGCTGCTGCAGGAGGCGCATGACGCCGCGCAGTCGCTGGCGCGCGGCACGGTCGGCAGCAATGTCATGTATTTCGAAACCGGGCAGGGCAGCGCGTTGTCGGCCGGGCAGCACCACGGCGTGGACCAGCAGACCATGGAGGCGCGCGCCTACGCCGTGGCGCGGCACTTCAAGCCCTTTCTCGTCAACACCGTGGTCGGTTTCATCGGCCCCGAATACCTGTACGACGGCAAGCAGATCACCCGCGCCGCGCTGGAAGACCAGTTCTGCGGCAAGCTGCTTGGCCTGCCCATGGGCTGCGACGTCTGTTACACCAACCACGCCGAGGCCGACCAGGACGACATGGATGCGCTGCTGGCCCTGCTGGTGGCCTCGGGCGTCAACTTTGTCATGGGTGTGCCCGGCGCCGACGACATCATGCTGGGTTACCAGAGCACTTCTTTCCACGACGCGCTGGCCATGCGCGATTTGCTGGGCAAGCGGCCCGCGCCCGAGTTCGAGCAGTGGCTGGTTGCGCAGGGCCTGGTGGACGGCCAGGGCCGCGTGCGGCCGGGCGGTGTGCCGCTGCCTTTCCGGCAACTGCTGGGCAACAGCACCAAGCCATGAACGACAAGAAGCAACCCCAGCCCCCGGCACCTCTCGATACCGATACGCCGTCCGGCACGGCCGAGCTGTGGGCGGCGCTGCGGCCACTGACCGCCGCACGCATCGGCCTGCCGCGCACCGGCGCCTCGCTGGCTACACCCGCACTGCTGGACTTCCGCCTGGCCCACGCGCGCGCGCGCGATGCGGTGGGCGCCGTGCTGGATACCGGTGCCTTGTTGGCCGGCCTGTCGCTGCTGGGCCAGCCCGCACTGGTCTGCCGCAGCGCCGCAGCCGACAGGCGCACCTACCTGATGCGGCCTGACCTCGGGCGCCAGCTTGATGCCGATGCGCTGGCGCTGCTGCAAGCCAGCCCGTTGCGCGGCGGCCTGGCCGTGGTGCTGGCCGACGGCCTGTCCGCCCAGGCCACGCAGCGCCATGCCCTGCCGGTGCTCGAAGCGTTGTTGCCGCTGCTGCAAGCGCAGGGCTGGGCGCTGGCGCCTGTGGTGGTGTTGCACCACGGCCGCGTCGCCGCCGGCGACGGGGTGGCGCGCGCCCTGCAGGCCGAGGCGGTGCTGGCGCTGATCGGTGAGCGGCCTGGCCTGTCGTCGCCCGACAGCCTGGGCGCCTACATCACCTGGGCGCCCGGTGCAGGCACCAGCGACGCCGACCGCAACTGCGTCTCCAACATCCGGCCCCAGGGCCTGGCCCCGCAGGCCGCAGCGGCCAAGATCGCCTGGCTGCTGAACCAGATGCGTGTTCAGCAACGCTCGGGCGTGGCGCTGAAAGACCAGATGAACCAGCCGGTGCAAGTGCCGGCGGGGTAGGGATGGCAGGGCTTCCATCCAGCGCGTACGGAGATGCTATTTATTTGATAGCTGGTTGCGCCTGCCATCAAAGGGCTGAAGGCCTAAAACGTTCCATATCGCATTCGGAGCTTGTCATGGCGACTTTCCATTTATCGGGAATGTTCGATATCCGATAGCTTGCGTGCGCCACGCATCACGCCAGGCATTCGTCGCCAGGAATTTTTGATCCGCAGCACGGAAACAAAGGTACCCGCCCCCTGGGTTATTGGGTTACCGTCGGATTAGGCGGCGGCCTGCATTCATCGGCCACCCCCGTTTCTGTCGCCGCCGACGCCTCTTTCTCTTTATCTGTCAGCCAGCGCACGCGCACCCAGATCTGGCCGCTGTTGTTCTCGTAGAAAAAGGTAGGGTGCGAGGCAGGTCCTTTTGCATCATTGGGGTAAAGCGACAGGGCGCCGTCCTCCTTCGCCACGAAAATAACGCTGTCGCAATCCCTGTTGCTGGCGGCTCCGATATCGACGCTTTGGTACTCCCGTCTGTCCAGACCAGGACCCCGCTCGACGACCGCGGCAATCAGGCTGAACCACAAGCCCCCCTCATGTCGCTTGTAGCGCTCAAAAAGATTCATGAGTCGGCTCCCGGGGTCACCGTAAGGCGGTTTATTGACGATGCCCTTGTCGAACCAGACTTGATGCGGGGGAACGGTCAGCCTGTAGGCTGCCTGTTTCTTCACAGTTACGCCTGTGTCGGACCACCACTGGTCGGCGCGCACAAGCGCGAGGCACTCATCGCCTGGGGCGGCAAGGGCGCCCGCCGACAAGCAGCCCGGCACCCCCGCCCCGACGGGCTTGGGCGAGTCATAGGAAGTCGGTTCATACCGAACCGCAGCACAGCCGGTCAGGGTCGCGGCAACGACCAGGACCGCGGGGAGCAAGATATTGCGAACTTTCATGGCTATTTCCCCTGGCAATCTGGATCTTTGCGTACGTCCACGATGGCCGCGGTGCCTGGCGGGCATTGACCTTCCGTTTCTGCAAATTGTGTGAGTCGGCCGTGCGCGTCCAGGCTGTTGAGTTGCGGCGTCGCCATCTTCAGGCATGCGCGGCCAGGATTTCGTAACCATAACTGGCTGTTTTCGTGCGATCTCACAGGAACAAATTGCCGCCTCTCAAACACCGAGGGGTGCACGCACAACCGGTTCACCAGGCTGGCGTCGCTGCGCACGTACGCCACCAGGTCCCGGTTGATCGAATGATAGATGGCCGAGAAAGCCCCAGCCTCGGGGTTGTGACTTGTGCCAAAGCGATCCTCCGGCACTTTGGCTCTTTTTGGCAGCAGGTCCACTTTGGCCTTGCGCAACTCCTTGAGCATCCAGTTCAGACTCACCCCGCTCATGCGTGCGTCGGCGTACCCGCCTCCCACGTCAGAGTGGGCTCCCGCAAACCACACCTCGCGAAGCCGGTCGGGCCGCACGTTGCCATGCTCGTCAAGAATGGGAGGGCGCTCGGCGGGTGAACATCCGGCCACAAGGTGCCGGCGCGTCAGGAGCTGCGGCGTAAAAATCCATTCACGGTTGTCATCAATTGACATGGCGTGAAACGCATAGTGAACGTTGCACAGCTTGTCGCCGTAGCGCGAATTCGCGTTATCGACGTCCGCGAGATGCTGCTGAATCTGGGCTTTGTGGCTGATCCGGCTCAGCCAGTTGGGTGCGCCAAGTGCTTCCACGGTGTCCCAAAGTCCAAGCACTTGCACTTCCACAGCCGGCGCTGGACCCAACTTGCGTGTCAGAAGATCATCCTGCACACGTTGACGCCGCAATGGCTCGTATTGGGCAGGGTAGTCGCTCTCGACCTTGACCAGCTCGTAGACCTCTTGCGCCACTTCCACGTGGGTCCGGTTTGCAGGCTTCTCGGGCAAGCCAGCGTGGTAGAGCAGCGAGTTCAATACCCGCGCGGCGTACGCCCCGCGGCTGAAGCCAAACAGGTACACCTTGTCTCCCGGGCGGTGGTGCTTTAAAAGAAAACCATACGCAATGCGAACCCGCTCACCGAGCCCGTAGCCAGTGGCCATGCCCGCAATGTCGGCGCGTGTACCAACGCCTTCGATGTACAAGGTAGTGAGGTCCGTGCGCCCTTGCAAGCTCACCAGTGAGTGCAGTCGTTTGATATTGGTATCCGACGCCTCATCGTTGTGCGTGCCGTCAAAGAAGATCGCAATATGTTGGGGCGCATCGGCTGCTGGTATACCCACTGCCTGCTTGTGCGTGATGGTGCTGCAGCCGACAATTGCGAATGCAAGGAGACCTGACCCGAGAAGACGGAGGCTGGCGCTGATTGCCACGATCAGGATTTTCATTGAGGCCTCCGGAATAATTATTCTTGATCGATTTTCACCGGACTCGCGTGCTGCCGCATCCTCCATTTATGGGATGGTGCTTTGGGACGGGTGGCGGTGCAAACCGCAGGATTCACGCAGGAACCTTGATCGATGGCGGCGTCGGTCAAACGAACATCAAGAGGAACTCTCATGCATGAACTGGAACTGGGCAAGGCCTTCACCCTGATCGAACCAGGGCCTGTGGTGCTGGTGACGACCCATGACGGGAAGAAGGACAACATCATGACGATCTCCTGGACCATGGTGATGGACTTCACGCCGGTATTTGCCATCACCACGGGAGGGTGGAATCACTCTTACGCGGCCTTGCGAAAAAGCAGGGAATGCGTCATTGCCATTCCCACGGTGGACATGCTGGACAAGGTGGTCGGCATAGGGACGTGCTCCGGGAAAGACACCGACAAGTTCAGCCAATTCAAGCTCACCGCTGTGCCGGGCAAAGTCGTCAAGGCGCCCCTGATCAAGGAGTGCTTCGCCAACATCGAGTGCAAGGTCATAGCCATCGTCAAAAAGCACAACATTGTTGTCCTGGAGGCGGTGGCCGCCTGGATCGATACCACGCGCAAGGAGAAGCGCATGGTTCATGCTGTGGGCGACGGAACGTTTATTGTTGACGGGCGCAAGATGGACCGGAGGAAGATGATGGCTTCCAAGCTCCCCTACTGCGTTTAGCGTTTTTGATCAGCGACGAGGAAATCCTGGGAGCCAAAGCGAAACCGGTGGGGTGGGGTGGGGGCTGGCAGGACATTGTCCACGACGGGTGGGAAGGTGCTATCTATTTGATAGCTGGTTGCGCCCGCCAATAAAGGGCTGGAGGCCTAAAAAAATCGGGTTCTTCTTCGGCGGTTGCTATTCGATTCTGTAGCTATCGAGAATATGTAGTTATCCATAGTTCGCTAAGTTTGGTTTGCTATGCCGGTTATCGGCCAAAAGCGGATCTACCTTGGCACCAACCAACTGCAACAACCAACCCATGTCACGGATTGAGATGCCGGCGAAGCTCGTCAGCAACATCGGCAGCAAACTAAGGATGGACACGTGAGATTGAAAGATGGGCGGATTTTCCGCGGTCTTGTCGTGAAGGGCGGTCGATATCGCTAAGGTCCGGCCAACAGCCTGGGGTTTTTGTTAGTCTCCGGCCTTTCTGGCCAGGTGCATGGTAGGGCGGTCCTTGTTGAACGAAAAGGCTGCCAGGTTTAGCCGCTGTGTTCAAGCCCAGTTGGCGTTAATGGCGAAGAATTCGTGTGTATCGGAACCCGCTCGGAGCACACCATGACCAACTTCGCCATTCTCATTAAACCCAACGTACAAGCAGAGCTCGACGCAGCTGCATCTTCGGAAGCGCAGGGACACTTCTACACCGCCTTCCAGCACCTGGAGCGTGCGCACGTCCTGGGTCATCCCGCCACGGGCGAACACGTCCGCATCCACTGGCGAATGTTCCGGTTCGCGGTCCGCAATGGCTTGGCCTGCGAAGTCTTCGGCCAAGCGTGGCGTCTGGTCGCTGCCAGTCTCTTCACCCCCTTCGGTCTTGTGCCGCGAGGAAATACGGGTGGGTCCGATGTCAGCGGCTTCAGGCGGATGCCGGTGCCCAAGGACCTGCAGGAGAACATCCAGTCTGCGCGAGCCGGTCGGAGCCAAGTGAACGCCTTCCGGCGAGTCTCTGCCACCTTCGTCTTCGTCGGGCTAGCGGTTCTGGCCACGCTGGGCATGGGTGGCTGCAGCAGCCCACCCAAGGACCTGGACGTCGCGCTCGAGAAGCAGTCTGCCGCCGGCTTCTACCGGGTAGCCCTCATGCCGCCCGCGCAAGCACCTGCCATCAACCAGATGCACAGCTGGAAGGTGACGCTCGCGACGCCGGACGGCACGCCCGTTCATGGTGCGAAGTTCGGCGTGGATGGCGGCATGCCTCAGCACGGACATGGCCTGCCGACGCAGCCGCGGGTCACCCGTGAGCTCGCGGACGGAACGTACCAGTTGGATGGCATGAAGTTCAGCATGACCGGCTGGTGGGAGTTGAAGCTGGACATCCAAGGCCCGCAGGGTTCGGACAAGGTCACTTTCAACACGGTCGTTGAGATGCCGAAGGGTCGACAATGAACCGCCTCACCTTCAGAGCGAGGACTCCTTGGCGCTTCAAGGTCGCGACGGTGCTGGCGGCGAGTCTCTTGACTGCGCTTGCTGCGCAAGCGCTGGACAAGGCGCCGCTACGTGATAGGTGGTCAACCCAGGACGTCGCAACCCTCGCCTCCATGCGGCTGAAGGAAGCAGGCCAGCGGCCCTCCGAACCTTCAAACGCCTACGAGCAGCGAACGGAAGCTGCGACGCTGGGCCGGGCTCTCTTTAACGACGCCCGTCTGAGCAAGAACGGCCAAGTCGCGTGCGCCAGCTGTCATTCCGCCGACAAGCAGTTCCAGGACGGCAAGCAGTTCGGGCAGGGACTTGGCACGGGTAAGCGCCGCACGATGCCGCTGATGGGCGCTGCGCATTCACCCTTCCTGTTCTGGGATGGGCGCAAAGACAGTCTCTGGTCGCAGGCGCTGGGACCCATGGAGGACGCTGCAGAGCACGGTGGCAATCGCGTGCGCTTTGTGAAGCTGGTTCAAGCCCACTACAAGGAGCAGTACCAATTCGTCTTTGGCCCCATGCCTGCCCTGGGCAAGCTCCCGGAAGATGCCTCGCCGGGTGGGACGGAAGCCGAGCGCGCTGCGTGGGCCACCATGCCTGAGAGCAGCCGAGAGGCGGTGAATCGCGTGTTCGCGAACATGGGCAAGGCCATCGCGGCCTTCGAACGGAACATCTCGTATGGTGAGTCGCGCTTCGACCAGTACGCGCAGGCAACGGTCGCCGGCCAAGGCCGCGGGCAGGAAGTCCTCTCGCAACAGGAAGTCCGCGGCTTACGTCTGTTCCTCACGAAGGGCCAGTGCGTCACGTGCCACAATGGGCCGCTTCTGACGGACCACGCATTCCACAACACCGGCGTGCCGCCCATCGACCGGGCCAAGCCGGACCGCGGACGTGCGGAGGGCCTTAAGAAGCTGCTTCAGGACGAGTTCAACTGCCTCGGACGCTACAGCGATGCGAAGCCCGAGCAGTGCGGCGAGCTCCAGTTCTTGGCCACCAACGACCCCGGGCAGCTCGCGGCATTCCGGACGCCCAGCTTGCGGAACGTGGCGGAAAGGGCACCGTACATGCATGCTGGCCAGTTCTCGACCTTGGAGCAGGTCCTGCAGCACTACGCAGCCTCACCCAAGGCGGTGCTCGGCCACAGTGAGCTGGCGCAGCCAGGTGAAAAGCACGCTGACCGACAGACTATCAGCCTGTCCACGGCCGAAATCCAGGACGTATCCGCGTTCCTCGGCACCCTCAATGGTCCAGTTATTCAGGCGAAGTAATGCTGCAGTTCCCGTGCACGAGCGCTGAGCGGGCCGCTCATCTGCAAGACAGATGGTGGCAGCCCGAACATCGTCCTTGCCGTCCTGGAGAGGTGCGCGGCGTCTGCGAAGCCCGCTGCGTGCGCCGCGCTCGAGAGCGTCTCGCCCTTCGTCAGGAGCGTCCACACGTGCAGGAGCCGGCGCCAAAGGACGTAAGTTCGCAGCGGCATCCCGGTCTCCTCCACAAAGAGATGCCGGAACCGCTCGGGCGAGAGGTTCACTGTCTTGGCCACCTCTGGGAGAGAGACCGGCTGGTCGACTCTCTGGCGGAGATACTCGATGGCCGCGAGCACCCGCGGGTCAGAAGGCTCTCGAGTTGCTGTTTGCGAAATCTGATGCAGGAACTGCATGCACACCGCCTTCACCGCGTCGTAGCTCCTCTCGACGTGCCAAGCTCGGTCCAGATTCTTGGCTGCAACTCCGACGGTGTCCGCATCGAGCAGTTCGAGCCTGCCCTGCAGTCGGGCGGACAGTGCCTTACCCGTCGGCGTTTCGGGCTCGATGAAGAGAACGACGCTCATGGCGCAGCCGGTCACGTCAATGGTGTGAGTCGCTCTGGAGGGGACCAGTGCTGCTGCACATGACTGCCATTCACCGTGGCGGCCAAACTGAACGCGCAGTCCGGCGGGAGCGCCGATGGCCAGCTGTATCGCGTAGTGCGAATGCGGAGAGATGGGGGCGCCGCTGCTGCCCTCGCCGATAAAGCCGCACACGCCCGTCCAAGCGACGAAGTCACCTCGATAGCGGTTAACGGCTGCCTTGTCCATGAGAAGGGTTTATAAATCCTGCCGCCAGTTTACGCGCGGCACTGGCAAGCCGACACCGGTCGTACCCGTAGTCGTGGCTGGCGTGGGCGCACGAGCCCTCGAGAGTGGTAGAACGCTCGCCTGGCCCCCAAATGCCACGTACGCGACTAAGGCCAAAATCGCAACAACCACCGCAACTTCGATTTAGCTGGCGAGCTCGTCCCCGACCTTTCGCATCACCTGTCCAACATCGCATAGGCCGCGGTGTTCAGGCATTCTTGACACCAAAACAAATGGCCGCTTTCGAGAAGGTCAAATGTCTGGCGTGGGCCCATAACAGACATCATGAAACGGATGTTGTGTCTTTGGCGCAAGGGCTACTGACTATCGATAAGTACATATTGCCGTTAACCAGCCAATTCTCACTCAACGCTACATTCGCAGCGGCTGCGCATACCCCGTCATCTCCAGATACCCACGCCCGACGCGCTTGCCGTTGCTGTCAATCAACTCGCTCAGGCCTTCCCAGTAAATCGCGCCGGTGGACTGGCGGCTGTCGAGTTCCTGGTTGTCGATGACGGCGCGCACGGTGTAGATATCGGCCGGGGTGCGCACCAGCCACTCGACCGGGTAGCTGGCCTGGCTCAGCGGGCTTTTCCAGCGTCGTTGCAGAGCCCCTAAACAGACGCCCTTCCTTGAAGGGTAAGCTGTGCCCTAGACTCAAATGCGGGAAGCCGAAAGTCAGTTTTTCTCCCAAAATTGCTGCGTGTAAGACCGGTCAAAAGCGGGGAGTATTGCCTTTTTTATTGGCACACCTGCGAGAGCGGGAAACCTCGCCCTGAATGCGGGCTCGTCCTCCGTCTGCCGGTCCGATATCGTGACGTCAAATGTCCCCCCGGATGCCCCGACCACTGCTTGATCAACCAAAGGAAGGGACGGGCCGGCTTTGAATTCATTCCCCTGCCGTTCGCGCAAGGTCGCATTTACGTGCCCGAGGTAGAAGACCCCTGGCCCACTCGCCTGTAACGGCAGGTGTAAAGGCGCTATCACATGACCAATTGTGGGAAAAGCCCCAGCTCTGCCACTCAGACTCATTAGTCTGTATTGGCCTGGGGCGAGCTGTATTCGGAGAAGATAACTATTGCCGTTCTCCACAGAACCGCTTTCGTCTTTAGCCTTGTCGTCAACCAAAATGCCAAACAAGGGGATTTTTTCATTGGCGGTCGACCGGTCAAAACTGACTAGCTCCAGTTTCGGTTGAAAGGCTGGCTTGTATAGATTTTTAATGGTGGCGGTCATTAAAAACACAGGGTCGCTGTTTGCGGTCAGTTTTTCGGCATCGTTTCCAAAAGCCATAGTCCTCGGTGGGACAGCACAAGCAGCCATCATCAGGCTGAACACCAGAATCGCGAACAACCGAACAAGACGATCAATAAGTTGCATAAAGACACCCTGACAATGAATGCGCCATCCCCGGCGCTATGAATATTTCTTTGGCACGTGAGCAGGTCCAGAATCCGGACATGCGACCGTGCAAAGTCTATCGTGTCCGATGGCGCGCTCGACGTCGTGCTATATCCTCAACCCCCCCGCATACCCCGTCATCTCCAGATACCCGCGCCCGACGCGCTTGCCATTGCTGTCAATCAACTCACTCAGGCCTTCCCAGTAAATCGCACCGGTGGACTGGCGGCTGTCGAGTTCCTGGTTGTCGATGACGGCGCGCACGGTGTAGATGTCGGCGGGTGTGCGCACCAGCCATTCCACCGGGTAGCTGGCCTGGCTCAGCGGGCTTTTCCAGCGGC
This sequence comes from Pseudomonadota bacterium, assembly GCA_040389085.1. Lineage (GTDB taxonomy): Bacteria > Pseudomonadota > Gammaproteobacteria > Burkholderiales > Burkholderiaceae_C > Polaromonas. Next base: position 171,955 of record JAZKAP010000002.1, on the reverse strand, counting down.
GCACGGGTTTGAAGATCACTTCGCCGCGGCTGAAGGGGTACACATCGCCTTTGGCGGAGCGGAACGAGCCGCCGTCCCACAAGGTGTTGCCGGCCTTGTCGCGCAGCCGGAAGGCGGTCAGGGCGCTGCCGTCGTCGAAGTTCATGCCAATCCAGTCCCAGCCTGCGGCGCTGGGGTGCAGTATCTCTTCACTCCACTCGTGGTCCAGCCAGGCCTTGCCGCTCACGCTGAAGTTTTGGCCCTTGACCTGCAGGCTGCCGCTGGTGGCCAGTTGCGGCAGGCTGTAGTAGTAGCTGGCCTGTTTTTCTTCCGGCCCTTTGCGCGACAGGCCCTGCTTGCCCTGCAGCAGCACGGGCTGTGTTTCGGTGAACTGCAGGTTCAGCGCAAAGTCGCTGGCGGGCAGGCGGGCGCTGTGGGTGCGCCCCTGGCTTTGCAGCGACCAGTCGCGCAGCTTCAGGGCCATGCCCTGCGTGCTGGCGCTGGCAATGTCAAAACCTTCGCGGGCAATGCGCTGGTCGTGCCAGAGTTTGTTGCCCGCCACGTCGGTGACGGCTGCGTGCGCGAAGATCAACTGTTTGGCGGCAAACTTCGACGCCATGCCTTGCGTGCCGTCCACGCGCGAGCGGAAAAACGTGAGCTGAAAACCAAACTCGCGTGTACCTGAGCTGGCATGGCCGGTGATGTACCACCACTCGGTGCGAAAGTCGGGGTGTGCACCAAAGTCGCGCGGAAACTGCAGCACCCTGGCGGGCAGCGCGAAGACCGGGCCGGCGCCGGCCGCCATGCCCGCAGCCAGTGCCTGCAACAGGCGGCGGCGCATGGGGCTGTGCAGAAGTGGGGCAGGCGTGGCGAGGGGGCGCATCGAATCATTCTCGCAGCAAGCACGGCCGGTGTGCGGGACAACACCGGGTTGCGAGGGCCGGGTGTAAGGTCTATCCTTGAAGCGTTGATGAATCCCTTTCCTTTGACTCTCTGCAGGAGATGCACCCATGTACAAGCAAATTTTGTTGGCGTATGACGGCTCCAAGGCGGGGCAGAAGGCGCTGCTGGACTGCCAGGAAATTGCGCAGTGGAGCCAGGCCTCGCTGACCCTGATTGCCGTGACGCCGCTCTACATGGACCTGATCGGTGTGGAAGGCGGCGTGTACGACCGAAGCCTGGCCGAACACGAGAAGGAAAAATACACCGCCATTCTGGACGAGGGCTTGCGCCAGCTCGCCGGCGCGGGCCACCAGGCCAAGGGGGAGGTGGTGGTGGGTGAAACCGTTGACGAAATCACCAAGTACGCGAAAAAGATCAACGCCGACCTGATCGTCGTGGGTCATAAACATCTCGATGGCTGGGCGGCGCGCTGGTGGCGCGGTTCAGTGTCCAAGTCGCTGATCGAACACGCGCCCTGCAGCGTGCTGGTGGCCATCACCCACTGACCGGCCCCCGGGCCGATGCCGGCCATCAACAATGCCTGTCCCTGCGCCAGCCCGCCGGGTCGTCGAGCAGGGCGGGAATGTCGCCACGGCCTATGCCCAGGTCGTTCAGCTCCCGCGCGCTCATCTGCGCCAGCTCGGCGCGGCTTTGCCGCAAGCCCTTGTCCTGCACGGCCCCGCGTGGCTTCGGCTGCAGCCGTTGTGCGAGTCCGCGCGCCAGTGCGGCGAAAGGGAGGACGAGGGTCTTGTGCAACATGGCGGTACTCCTGAGGTGGAAGTCCCCGATGGTGCGGTGGATCGTGGTATTGTGGAAGTTGAGTTTTCTGATCAAAACTATCAGGATTTCTGATGCGAGAACTGAACCTTGACCAACTCCGCACCCTGGTGGCCATCACCGACCTCGGCACTTTTTCGGCGGCGGCGCGTGCGCTGCACCTGGCCCAGCCCACCGTGAGCCTGCACATCAGCGAGCTGGAAAGCCGGCTCGGGGCCACGCTGGTGCTGCGCGGCGGCAGAAAGGTGGAACCCACGGCGGCCGGTGTGGTGCTGGTTGAGCGCGCCCGGCGCCTGCTGCGCGATGCCGACGATGCGGTGGACGCCGTGCAGCGTCATGTCGAGGGCCGCACCGGCCGCGTGCGGCTGGGCAGCTCGACCGGCGTGCTGGTCTACCTGCTGCCCGAGGTGCTCAAGGCCATGGAACGCGCCCACCCGGACATCGATGTCGAGGTCAGCATCCTGGGCTCGGCGCAGTCCATGGAGCGGCTGGGCCAGGGCACGCTGGATGTGGGGCTGGTCGCCCTGCCGCAGACGGAGCGGCCCGGCATTGTGCTGACGCACTGGCGCAGCGACCCGATGATGGCCTTTGTGCCCCAGGCATGGGCGGTACCCAAACGCATCACGCCGCAATGGCTGGCCGCGCGGCCGCTGATCTTCAACGACTCGACCACGCAGATGTACCGCCTGACCATGGAGTGGTTTGCCGACGCGGGCCTGAGCCCGCGCACCCGCATCGAGCTCAACTACAACGAGGCCATGAAAAGCCTGGTGGCCGCGGGTTACGGCGCCGCGGTGCTGCCGCTGGAGCATGCCGGCGAGCAGTTGCACCATGGGGTGCAAGTGGTGCCGCTCAAGCCCGCCTTGACGCGCCACACGGCGGTGGCGCACAGGCCGCTGGAAGCGGTGGACGGTGCCACGCGCAACCTGCTGCTGACCCTGGCGCAGTTCCGCCAGGTTTGATAAGGATTAGTGCGTCGGCGCAGTCTGGAAAACAATTTCGCCGCTGGCGACGTGCACCACGCGGATGTCCTGGCAGGTCGGGTCGGCCAGGCTTTTGACCGCCACGGCCACGGCCAGCGAGCGGTCTGTGTAGAGTTGCCGGAGGGCGTTGGGCGGGAGCAGGCTGCCCCGCAGCGTGTTCCTGCTTTCAATGCGGTATTGAGCGGGCGCCATGGTGAATGCCTTGTTGAAGTGATGTGCCCATCGTAGGCAGATCATGCGGCGTTGTGATGACAATGCCGCCTTCAAAGCGTCATGTTGGTAAGCAAAAGAAAGCACGCATCGCCCGCTGCTGCTGGATAGCGGGGAGCAAAGGCCGGCGCACCGGCCTACCAGTCTTCTTTGACGGCCAGCACCGCGTCCTTGCCCGCCGCTGCGCGCCCGGCCAGCCAGGCGGTGACGGTGCCGGCCAGGATGACCGCCGCGCACAGGCCCAAGAGCCGCGCCCAGGGCAGGGCCAGGTCCATGGTCCAGTGAAAACTCTGCGGGTTGACCACATGCACCAGCACCAGCGACACGGCCAGCCCCAGGCCCAGCCCGGCCAGCGCGCCGGCCAGCGTCCAGGCAGCGCCTTCGCCGGCGACCAGCGTGAGGATTTGCCGGCGCGTCAGCCCCAGGTGGGCCAGCAGGCCAAACTCCTTGCGCCGCGCCAGCACCTGCGCGCTGAAGCTGGCCGCCACACCGAACAGGCCGATCGCAATGGCGACGGCCTGCAGCCAGTAGGTCACGGCGAAGCTGCGGTCAAAAATGCGCAGCGAGGTGGCGCGGATCTGGCCGCTCGACGCAAACTCGATCAGCTCGCCCGAGCCCGTCTGCGCCTGCGCCAGCGCGCGCACGGCCTGCTGCAGTTGCGCGTTGCCCGCGCCGGGGGCTCGCCACAAGGCGATGTCGTTCACGCGCCGGTCGCCGGTGAGGGCTTCAAAGTCGCGCCTGTCCATGGCGATGGCGCCGAACTGGCGCGCGTAGTCACGCCAGACGCCGGCGACATAGAACCTGGGGCTTGTCTGGGGTGCTCCTGAATTGATAGCTGCTTGCGCCCGTCCATCAAGGGCCAGGGCCTCAAAAAACCCTGAAATCCGGGTGAACACGCTGCCCGGGCGGGCGCCGTACAGGTCGACCATGGGTTCACTCACATAAATCGCCACGTGCCCGGCCGGCACCGGCAGCGCGCTGCCCACCAGCGGCAGGCTGGCGGCCGGGTCCTGCAGGTCGCGCGCAATCAGCGCCACCGCGGGCTGGTTGGGGTCCAGCAGCAGGGAAGTCACGCGCAGCGTGTTCAGACGCGCCACGCCGGGCAGCTGCGCGAGCGCCTGCACAAACGCGGGCGAGAAAAACACCGTGTCGCTGGCGGCGGTGGTGCCGGCGGTGCGCACGTACAGGTCGGCCGGCAGCACCACGTCCAGCCAGTGGGTGACCGAGTCGCGAAAACTCGCCACCATCACCGTCAGTGCCACCGCCAGGCTCAGCGAGGCAACCACGCCGCTGACGGCCACCGCCGCACTGCCGCGCACACGCCGCGCCCGTTCCACCGCCAGCAGCGGCAACAGGCGGCGCGACACGTGCGGGGCGATGCGGTCGTACAGCAGGGCGATCAACCACGGCAGCGCACTGATGCCGCCGACCAGCAGCAGCCCGACCGACAGGTAGGCGCCGAGCGCGATGCCAGCCACCGGGGGCGTCAAGGCCAGCAGGCCGGCGGCGGCCATCAGCAGCAGGCTGAGCCGGTAAGGCGTACCGCCGGCCGGTGGTGCGCCCAGGCCCTTGAGGGTTTGCGCCGGCGGCAGCTTCTGCGCGGCGCGCGCCGGCCACCAGCCGCCGACCAGCGCCGCGGCCACACCGAGCAGGCCGTACACCGCGGCCGCGCCCGCATTCCACTGCAGGGCCGGGGCCACGCCGGAAAAGTAGCCGCCGCCCAGGTCGCCACCCAGCACCCGCAGCGCCAGCGCGGCCAGCGCCGTGCCCAACGCGATGCCGGCGATGCTGCCGACCGTGCCCAGCAGCGCCGACTCCCAGAGCACCAGGCGCAGGCGCTCGCGGCCGGTCAGGCCCAGCACACCGAGCAGGGCAAACTGCTGCGCGCGTTTGGCCACGCTCAGCGACAGCACCGAAAACACCAGAAAGGCGTCGGTGAACAGCGCCACCAGCGCCAGCACCGTGAGGTTGACGCGGTAGGCCCGCGACAGGTTGCTCACGCGCTGCGCGTCGTCGCCCGGCTCGGTGGCCGTGATGCCGGCCGGCAGTTGCAGCGAGCTGATGAAGGCGGCGCGGTCGGCGCCGGCCTGCAGGCGTATGTCGATGCGCGAGAGCTGGCCGAGCCGGCCGAACAGTTCCTGCGCCGCGCCTATGTCCATCACCGCCAGCGCGGCGCCCTCGGCGCTGACGCTGCCGGCCACCTGCACGTCCAGCAGTTGCAGGCCGCTTTGCAGTTGCAGTCGTTTTCCGGGCAGGCTTTGCCGCGCGGCCGCGTTGAGGAAAACCGCGCCGGGGGCGAGCAGGGCCAGGCGTTCGGCACCGGCCGAGGGCACGGGCATCAGGGCCGGCGCCAGCGCGGCGACCACCAGTGCATCGACACCGACCACGCGCAAGGCGACCCGCTGGCCGCCGGGGGCGACGGCGTAGGTGCTGAACTCCAGCACCGGGCTGGCCAGCGCCACCTGCGGGTGGTTGGCCACCCGCGCGTAAACCGCTTCGTCAAACCCGCCGCGGACCGCGCGCAGCTCCAGGTCGGGCTGGCCGTTGACCGAACGCACGGCCTGCGAGAACTCGCTGAGTGCCGAGGCATTGATCAGCTGCACCGAAAACGCCAGCGCCACACCCAGCATGACGGCCACCACGGCCGCCGCGTTGCGCCACTTGTGGTGCAGCAGCTCCTGCCAGGAGAAGGTGGAAAGAAGGGCGAGCATGCGCCTGATTGTGCCTTTCGGGGTGCTGGCGGTGATGACGGTCAGGTTCTAGGCTATCGTTGTTCACCAACCCCTGAATGAAAGCCCCCTTGCCATGCAGCTCCCTACCTACGACGATGTTGTTGCCGCTGCCGCGCGGATAGCAGGCCATGCGCACCACACACCGGTGCTGCAGTCGGCCACTGCCGATGCGCGCTGGGGTGCGCAGTTTTTCTTCAAGTGCGAGAACTTCCAGCGCATGGGCGCTTTCAAGTTCCGCGGGGCCTTCAATGCGTTGTCGAAGTTTGATGCGATGCAGCGGCAGGCCGGCGCCATTGCGTTTTCATCGGGCAACCACGCGCAGGCGGTGGCCCTGTCGGCGCGGCTGCTGGGCATGCCGGCGCTGATCGTGATGCCGCAGGACGCGCCGGCTGCCAAGCTGGCGGCCACACGCGGCTACGGCGCCGAGGTGGTGCTGTACGACCGCTTCACCGAAGACCGCGAGGCATTGACGCTGCGGCTGGCGGCCGAGCGCGGCATGACGCTGATCCCGCCCTACGACCACCCCGATGTGATCGCCGGCCAGGGCACGGCGGCGAAGGAACTGTTCGAGGAAACCGGACCGCTGGACCGCCTGTACGTGTGCACCGGCGGCGGCGGGCTGACCAGCGGCTCGGCGCTTGCCGCCCGCGCGCTGGCGCCGCAGTGCAAGGTGTATGGTGTCGAGCCCGAAGCCGGCAACGACGGGCAGCAGTCGCTGCGTGCCGGCCGCATCGTGCACATTCCCGTGCCCCAGACCATTGCCGACGGCGCGCAGACCCAGCACCTGGGTGAGTACACCTTCGGCATCATCCGCCGTGATGTGGACGACATCCTGACCGTCAGTGATGCGCAGTTGGTCGAGGCGATGCGCTTTTTTGCAGAGCGCATGAAGATGGTGGTGGAGCCGACCGGCTGCCTGGCGTTTGCCGGCGCCTGCACGGACGCGCAGGCGATCAAGGGCGCCCGGGTCGGCGTGATCGTGAGCGGCGGCAATGTGGATCTGGCGCGTTACGCCGACCTGCTGGCGGTGCACTGAGGTATCCGGCCCGTCCGCTCCCCCAGCGGGCACCCGGGGTGGCGCTGGTTTGTGGGGCTGCATTGACAAATCGCAAGTTTCTTTTACGGCACCTGCCCACAATGGAACATCTGCCATTCATGGGGGACGACGATGCAGGTTCCGGTCCATATTCAATTTCGCGGCATGGCGCCTTCCGATGCGCTGGAGGCCCGTGCACGCGAACATGCGCACAAGCTGGAGACGTTTGCGCCAGACATCATGAGCTGCCGGGTGGCCATCGAACTGTCGCAAAAACACCAGCACCAGGGGCGGCCTTACAGCGTGCATATTGACCTCACGCTGCCCGGCCATGAACTCGTGGCGAACCGGGTCCAGGATGGGGATGTGTATGTCGCCCTGCGGGATGCCTTCGACAACATGAAGCGCCAGATCGAAGACGTGGTGCGTCAGCGCAGGGGCGATGAAAAACAGCATGCCGTGCCCTTGCATGGCGAGGTAGTGCGTCTCGATGGTGACGGCGGCTTCGGCTTCATCCGCACCCCCGATGGCAACGAGTATTACTTCAGCCGCGACAACGTGGCCGGCACGCCTTTTGAACACATGCAAGCCGGCAGCGCCGTGCAGTTTCTGCCCGAGGCCGGCAGCCAGGGGCTGCAAGCCAGGCGCGTGAGCCTGGGCAAACACGGGATGGGTTGAGCGGCCAGTGCGCATTGACAGGAATTGACAGGATGTGACACGTCTGGGGCAAACGGGAGGAAAACATGGGTGAACGTCTGACGACAGGAGAAATCTGCACACGCAGTGTGACCATCGCTTTCCGGACAACGTCCGTGGACGGTGCGGCACGACTGATGCGGGACAACCATGTCGGTTGTCTCGTGGTGGTCGATGGAGTGGAAGGCAGGCGCATCGTGGTGGGTGTGCTCACCGACCGCGACATCGTGACCGCCGTGGTCGCGCCGGGACTCGATCCCGCGGCCCTGACTGTGGACGAGGTGATGACCACCGATCTGGTCACCGCACGCGAGGACGACTCGCTGATCGACCTGATGCGCAGCATGCGCCGCAAGGGGGTGCGCCGCGTTCCGGTGGTGGGTGGTCAGAGCGAACTGATAGGCGTGGTGACCCTCGACGATGTACTCGGCGTCCTGTCTGAGGAGCTGGGCCTGCTGGCGGGTACCGTTGACAGCGAAGGCAAACGCGAACGCAAGATGAGGCAATAAGCCCTTCACCACTTCAGTTGCCAGCTTCCGTCGGCCTGCAGTTCCATTTTTGTGCCGGATTCCCGGCCTCCGGCTTCCAGCAGCGCCTGCAGGCGCTGCCGCGCTGCGGCGTCTGCATGCCGCAACTGCAGACGGCGCAGCTCCATGGGCACGATGTCGAGCCGTTGCAGCGCGCCGGTCGCGCGTGAGAGCTGCACAAAATACAGGCACACGGCGCTGGCGTCAAAACGCTCCCCGGAGGAGATGCCTTCATAGTCGTTGATGAGGTCGCCGCAGCCGTACAGGATGAGCCGGTCGCGGTAAACCTCGACAGCCCGTGGAGGGTGCGACGAATGGCCGTGGATCACATCGGCCGCGCCCAGATCGATCAGGCGCCGCGCAAAGCGGCGGTGCAGCCGGGGCACCTCGGCGCCCCAGTTGCCGCCCCAGTGCAGCGAAATCACGACCCGGTCCCCGGCCTGACGCTGCCCGGCCACCTGTGCGGCAACGCGTAGTGCGCTGGGCTCGTCCCACGCGGGCAGCAGGGCCACACCGGCGCTGTCCGCGGCGTCGCCCGGTTTGGCCGTCCAGTCCGACGGCACGCCGCTGTCGGGCGCCGCCCAGGAAAACAGCAGAAGACGCGTGTTGTCCCCGAGCGGCCAGACGGCGGGGTTGCAGGCGGCCTCCAGATGACTGCCGGCGCCTGCTGTGTGGATGCCGGCCTGCTGCAAGGTGCGCAGGGTCTGGGTCAGTCCGGCCCGCCCCCAGTCCAGCACGTGGTTGTTGGCCAGCACGCAGCCGTCGATACGCGCGGCGGTGAGGCAGCCGATGTTGGCCGGATGCATGCGGTAGTGAATGCCCTTGCCGGGCCAGGGCTCGCTGGCCGTGGTGATCGCCGTCTCCAGATTGACGATGCGCAGCGCGGGCTGGCGCCGTTCAATCTCGGCCAGGGCGTCGCCCCAGATGTAGTCCGGCGCCACCGGGACCGGGACCGGCCCGTTGACACGTTCGGCCAGCCGCACGTAGTCGCGCGCGTCCTGCACCCAGCTCTCGTACAGCACCGGCGCTACGGCGTGCGCCTGGATCTGGTCGATGCCGCGCCCCGTCATCACGTCGCCGGCGAGCCAGAGCGTGAGCAGGTCCTGGCTGGCAGCCATGCCTCAACCCTTGACGCACACCAGCGGCTCCAGCCGCGCCACCTTGCGCGCCAGGCCGGCCGCGTCGGCTGCATCGACGACTGCGCTCACGTCCTTGTAGGCGTCGGGCGCTTCCTCTGCCACGCCGCGCATGGAGGGGCTGCGCACCAGGATGCCGCGGCGGGCGAGGTCGTCGACCACGGTGCGGCCGTCCCAGTTCCTGAGCGCCTGGTTCCGGCTCATGGCCCGACCGGCGCCATGGCAGGCGGACGAAAACGCCCGGGACTCCGAGGCCGCGGTGCCCGCCAGCACATAGGAGCCCGTGCCCATCGAGCCGCCAATCAGCACCGGCTGGCCGCTCGCACGCAAGGCCGGCGGCAGCTCGGGGTGGCCGGGGCCCCAGGCCCGCGTCGCGCCCTTGCGGTGCACATACAGTTCGCGCTGGCGGCCATCGACCTTGTGCGTCTCCAGCTTGCAGGTGTTGTGCGACACGTCGTACAGCACCGGCAGCCGTGCCGAAGGCAGCAGGTCGGCGAACACGTCGCGCACCAGCTGGGTCAGGATCTGCCGGTTGGCCAGCGCGCAGTTGATGGCGGCGCGCATCGCGCCCAGGTATTCCTGGCCCAGGTCGGAGTGCAGGGGCGCGCAGGCCAGTTCGCGGTCGGGCAGCAGCAGGCCGTGGCTGGGGGCCGCCACGACCATGCGGCGCAGGAACTCGGTGCCGATCTGGTGGCCCAGCCCGCGCGAGCCGCAGTGGATCATCAGCACCACGTCGCCGGGGGCCAGGCCGTAGGCCGCCGCAATGGCCTCGTCGTACACCGCGGTCACCTCCTGCACTTCCAGGTAGTGGTTGCCGCTGCCCAGCGTGCCCATTTCCTCGCGCTGGCGCTTCTTGGCCTGCTCCGAAACAAACTTGGGCTTGGCGTGCAGCATCTGGCCGTGCTCCTCGATGCGTTCCAGGTCGGCGCTGGTGCCCCAGCCACGCCCGACCGCCCATTTCGCGCCGCCGATGAGCATGGCGTCCATCTGCGCGCTGCCCAGCCGGATCGCCCCGGTGCTGCCGACACCGGCCGGGATGCGCTCGAACAGCGTGTCGGCGAGCTTGTTTTGCACGGCCAGGATGTGTTCGCGGCGCAGCCCGGTGTGCAGGCAGCGCACGCCGCAGGAAACGTCAAACCCCACGCCGCCGGCCGACACCACGCCGCCGGCATCGGCGTCAAACGCTGCGACGCCGCCTATGGGGAAGCCGTAACCCCAGTGTGCATCGGGCATCACGTAGGAGGCGCCCACAATGCCCGGCAACATGGCCACGTTGACCGCCTGCTCCCATACCTTGTGGTCCATGGCGCGCACCAGGCCCTCGCTGGCGTAGATCATGGCCGGCACGCGCATCTTTCCCTGCGCCGGAATTTCCCAGGCACAGGGCGCGTGTTGTTTCAGGAGCTTCAGGTCCATGGCTTTGAAAATGCCTAGACATCCACCACGGTTTGCGCCAGCCAGCCGCCGTCAGAAGAGGCCACACGCAAGGCGGTGTAGGTCGCACCCTTGATCTCCACCGCCGGCTGGTGTCGCTGCACCGACGTCGGTTCGCCGATGGCTTGCGCCTCCAGGCGGGTGCCGTCGAGTTCCACATGGAAACGGCCAAACAGCATGCGGCGCACGGCCATCTCGTAAATGAGTGCATTGAGCCACTCGACCAGCAGCAGCTCGTCGTCCGGCGCCGTGCAACGGATGTGCACGGTCGTGACCGGCACAACGCGGGGCGGGTCGGTGATCACGGCCGTCAGCGCCAGCGCCGCTTGCTCGAAGGCGGCGGCCTTGGTCGCGCCCAGGCCGCGCACGCCGATGTCGGCGCCGTGCTCGAAGTGTTCCCAATGGTTGTCCATGGTGTCGATAGCGGTGGCGGAGGAAGGCGGGGTGTGCTCTGGCCTTCATTTATGCGCCTGGGCGTCGAAGGCGGGTTTGACCATCCGCAAAGGGGGTGTGATTCGCAGCGCGATGTTTGCCGCCCTGTCCGCGGCGCCAGGTAAAAAAACTGCCGGCTTGACCTTTGTCAACGCAGGCTGGGCGGCCTCTTCGACAATGGCTGGTTTGATCGGTACAACCTGCGGCCGCCTGTGGCGCGCCGGCACCCGGGGAGGGAACTGGGCCATGCTGCTTTTTTCGCTGGACTCCGACGCCATCTTTGCGCACGCATTGGCGGCTGCCCTGGCCGTGCCGCTGGCGCCTCACGAAGACCGGAGCTTCGAGGACGGCGAGCACAAGCTCAGGCCCCTGGTGGACCCGCGCGGCCGGGATGCCTATGTGATCCACAGCCTGCATGGCGGACCGGCGGACAGCCCGCATGACAAGCTCTGCCATCTGCTGCTGTTCATGGCCGCCCTGCGCGAGCATGGCGCGGCGCGGGTGACAGCGGTGGTGCCCTACCTGGCCTATGCCCGCAAGGACCGGCAGACCAAGCCGTTTGACCCTGTCACCCTGCGGTATGTCGCCCAGCTGTTCGAGGCGGTCGGTACGGCGCAGCTGATCGTGCTCGAGGCCCACAATGTGGCGGCCTTCCAGAATGCCTTTCGCTGCACCACCCAGCATCTGGAAGCCCACCGGGTGTTTGATGCCCTGGTACCCGGACTGGTCGGTGAAGGGCCACTGGCCGTGGCCTCGCCGGACCCCGGCGGCGTGAAGCGGGCGCAGCTGTGGCGTGAATCACTGGAGCATGCCTTGCAGCGGCCCGTCGGCTTTGCCATGGTGGACAAGCGCCGCAGCGCCGGCGTGGTCAGCAGCGACAACCTGGTAGCCGGAGAAGTGAGCAACTGCACCGTGCTGCTGCTCGATGACCTGATTGCCAGCGGCGAGACCATGAAACGCGCGGCCGTGGCCTTGCGCCTTGCGGGTGCGCGCGAGGTGCTGGCGTTTGCGGCGCACGGCCTCTTCACGGGCCAGGCGGGCGAGGTGCTGGGGGATGACAGCATCGCCAGCATTGTCGTAACCGACAGCGTGCCGGCCTTTCGCCTGCCGCCGGCGGCCGCGGTGCGCAGCAAGCTGGTGGTGGCGTCCGCCGCGCCGCTGTTTGCACGGGCCATCAGCGCGAGCCACGCGGCATGGCAGCGATGACGGGCGCACGGCCTGCCGGCCCGGCGAGGGCGTCGAGCGCGGCCATGGCGCAGGCGATGTACCGGCCGGCGCGCGGCGGCCATTTGTCGGGCAGGCGCGGCACCGGGTCAAGCAGATGCGCCATGGCCAGACGGGCGCGCACCAGGGCGCGGTAGGCGGTGTACAGATGTGGCAGCGCCGGGGGTGGGTAGTCTCCCAGCGCGGCGGCGCAGCCTGACACGAGGCGCGGCCCGATCCACGGCGCGCCCGCCATGTCGCATTCCATGCCGAGGTAGGCCAGTTCGTCAAAAGGATCGGACTGGCGCAGCTGCGGGTTGAACTCCAGGCAGTCGATGACCACCGGGGGCTGCAGCAGGCACACGTGTTCGGGGCGCAGGTCGCCATGCCCGTCGAGCACGCGCTGGCTGCGCGCGCGCTCGCGCAGCAGGCCCGCATCCCGGGCCAGAGCCAAGTCCAGCCGGTCGATGGCCAGTGCGGCATCGGGCAGGTGGAACTGCGGGCGCAACAGGACCTCCCGGTTGGCGGCCTGTTCGTATTGGAAGCGGGCCAGGTAGTCGTCCGGGCTCAGGCCCACGGCCGGCGCGCTGCGGTAAAACGCGCCCAGCACGGCCACCAGCGCGTCGATGTCCTCGGGCGTGACACGGTCTTGCGCGATCAGCTGGTCCAGCATCCGGTCCCCGGGCAGGCGCCGCATGCAGACCAGCCAGTCGATGGTGTCACCCGGGCTGTTGGCCGGTGTCTGCTGGCGCGCTTGCGTTTCCGGCAGCAGTTCGAATACGCCGTGATGCCATTGCAATGCCATCAGTCCCAGATAGACGCCTGGGGCCAGGCGCCGATTCAGCCTGATTTCTTCGCGGCAATAAAACTCGCGCGCCGCCAGGGTGGTGAAGTCGAGGAAAGGAAAACGCACCGGCTTTTTGAGCTTGTAGACCTGCTCGCCGACCAGGAACACCCAGGACATGTGGGTTTCGATGCATTCGGGGGGCGACGCGGCAGCGCCGTAGGCCGTGGACCGTTGCAGGAATGTCAGCTTGTCAGCGAGGTCCGGTACCAATACAGCCCCTGATGAAACTGACCCGCCAGCCTTTTCAGGGGCTGGCGGCTGTGGTGAGGACCCCGGGTCAGTGTGTCGGGCTGACTCGTCTGGGGACGTCCTCATCCGTTCCGGTGGAGTCCACCGGAACTCGGCTCGATCGCTCGACCCCCCCAGCTCCGTACCCCACCGGCTTCGCTAAGCGGAACCTGCAAGATACGTTTTCAATATAGTTTCCCGTGCGCCGCCTGTCTTTGAGAAATCTCAAATCAGGCCCAAAAACAGGGTCAAGAAGGGCTGGTCAGGCTGAGCGCCAGAAACGCAGCGGCACGCAGGTCTGCAGCCGGTGCACCGCCTGCGCCATCAGTGCCGGGTGCAGCTCGTGGCCGATGCTGGAAGCGATGTCGCAGGTGGCGTCGGCGCCCAGCGCCATCAGTTCGGCATAGGCCTGCTGGGCCAGCCGCGCCGGTACCACGGTGTCGAGTTGGCCATGCAGCAAATGAATGGTCGTGAGCGCAGGGGCCTTGTCGGGCCAAGCCGCATAAGGCCCTGAAAAAGCCAGTACACGACCGACCAGGCCGTCGTGCTGGTCGCTGAGTGCCAGCGCCAGGGTGGCGCCCTGCGAAAACCCGGCCAGCGCGGTGTCGGACTGCAGGATGCCGAAGCGCTCCTGCTGCTGGCGAATGAAGGCCGCCAGGGCCGGCACCGCCCGGGCCACGCGTTCCGGGTGGTTGGCGTCGGTCAGTTCAAAGGTCGGGAACCACTGCCGCTCGGTCTTGCCCAGGTGGATGGATTCGATGCCTTCCGGCATCACGACGGCCGCTTCAGCGAAGGACTCGCCGATCAGCGTGGCCAGCTCCATCATGTCCATGGCCGAACCGCCAGCGTCGTGCAGCAGCACAAACAACTGGCGCGGCGCCGTCGTGGGGAGCAACTCCAGGGTTTCAAAGGATGAGGCGTTCATCAGGATTCAGTTGGGGCTGATGGGGGCTGTGACAAGTCATTGTCTTCGGGAAGGCCTGCCTGGCGTCAGCCCGTGATGCCTTCGCTGCTCAGGTGCAACACACGGTCGGCACGCGCGGCGGCGGTTTCCGAGTGGGTGACCAGCACCAGCGCGGCACCGTGTTCCCGGGTTTGCGCCACCAGCGCATCCATGACCCTGGCGGCGGTGGTCGGGTCGAGGTTGCCGGTCGGCTCGTCGGCCAGCAGCAGGCTGGGCCGGTGGATCAGGGCGCGCGCGATCGCCACGCGCTGCAACTGCCCGCCCGAAAGCTGCTGCGGCAGGCGTGCGCCCAGGCCTTCCAGCCCGACGGCGGCCAGCATGGCCTGCACCCGGGCGTCGTCGTTCTGGCCGAGCAGCAACAGGGGCAGGGCGACGTTTTGCGCGACGTCCAGGTGCGGCAACACATGAAAGGCCTGGAAGACGAAGCCGACTTTTTGGCGGCGCAGCAGGGCGCGCTGGTCGTCGCTGAGCGCGCCCAGGTCCACGCCATCGAGCGACACCGAACCCGCGTCCCAGCTGTCCAGCCCGGCCATGCAGTTGAGCAGCGTCGATTTGCCGACGCCCGACTCGCCGACGATGGCGACAAACTCGCCGGGTGCGACCTGCAGAGAGACGTGGCTGAACACGGCAACGTCGCCGTAGTGTTTGCCGAGGTTCTGGACGACGAGGCTCATAGGGCTTGGTTCACCAGAGCTTGCACCTGCTGCACCGCGTCTGCTGCGTCACAGGCGACCACCTGCCGCTCGGGCATGGAGCGCAGCCAGGTGATCTGGCGCTTGGCGAGCTGGCGCGTGGCGGCAATGCCCCGCTCGCGCAGTTCGCTCATGGGGAAGGCGCCGTCCAGGGCTTCCCAGGCCTGGCGGTAACCGACGCAGCGCATGGACGGCAGGTCGGGGTGCAGGTCGCCGCGCGCCCGCAGGGCCTTGACCTCGTCCAGAAAACCGGCCGCGAGCATGGCGTCAAAGCGCTGGGCGATGCGTTCGTGCAACCAGGCGCGATCTTGCGGTTCAAGGGAAATCAGGGCTCCAGCCCTTGTGGGACGTGCGCCACCAGCTACTTTTTCGATAGCATTTTTTTTCTGGAACGACGACAGCGGCAGCCCGGTCAGGCGGAACACCTCGAGCGCGCGGGAGATGCGCTGCGAGTCATTCGGCGCCAGCCGCGCGGCGGTCACGGCGTCCACCGCGGCCAGCTCCGCGTGCAGCGCGGGCCAGCCTTTCGCGCCCGCTTCGGCCAGCAGCGCGGCGCGAATCGCCGGGTCGGCCTTGGGCATGTCGTCGAGCCCGTCGAACAGGGCCTTGAAATAAAGCATGGTGCCGCCCACCAGCAGCGGCAGCTTGCCGCGTGCCGTGATGTCGTCGATCAGGCGCGTGGCGTCGGCAACAAACTCGGCCGCGCTGTAGGCCTGCAGCGGGTCGCGGATGTTGATCAGGTGGTGCGGAACAAAGGCGAGTTCGGCCGGTGTCGGCTTGGCCGTGCCGATGTCCATGCCGCGGTAAACCAGCGCGGAATCGACACTGATGATTTCCACCGGGTGGCGCCCGGCAATGGCAAAAGCCGCGGCCGTTTTGCCGGAAGCCGTCGGCCCCGCCAGTCCGATCCAGCGTGACGTTGTCATGGACGCGCGGGAGTGGCCAGCGCTGCCGGATCGCCATGGCGCTGCACCAGCGTCCAGGAGATCAGCGCGATGCACACGCTCCAGAACAACACGCCGTAGGCCAGCGGATACACCGTGCCGTCCAGGTGGCTGCCCAGCCAGCCGCCCATGGCAAAGGCCGCCAGCATCATCAGAAAGCCGTTCAGTGCCGAAGCAGCGCCGGCCGCGCCGGGAAAGGGGCTGACTGCGCCGCTCTGGCTGCAGGGCTGGTGCACACCGTGCGCAAACACAAACAGGTAATAGGGCAGCAGCAGCGCCCAGACGTTATGCACGCCGGCCCAGGCCAGGGTACTGATCAGCACGCCGCCGCTGAGCGTCAGGACGCCGGCCATCGCCACCGAACGGCGCACGCCGAAGCGCGGCAGCAGCCGGCGGCACCAGAAGGTGCCCAGCACATAAACGAAGGACATCGAAAACATCACCAGGCCGTACTGCGTTTTGCTCAGTCCCAACACGCCGATAAATACAAAGGACGAGGCGGCCAGAAAGGTGAACAACCCGCCGTAGGAAGCGGTAGACAGCGCCGAGAAGGCCACAAAGGTCGGGTTGCGCACAATCGTCCACCAGGTGCGCACCAGCGTGGCCGGCTCCAGCGCGCGCGGATTTTTCAGCGTCAGGGTTTCCTTGAAGCGCAGTGCAATCATGGCCAGCGCTACGGCGCCGAACACGGCCAGTGCCAGCAGCGCCGCGCGCCAGTTGAAAACGTCGGACAGCAGGCCGCCCAGCGGCGCGCTCAGGCAGGCAATCACGCCCAGGCCGCTCAGGCCGCGGGACATGGCGCGCGCGGCGGCCACCGGCGTGTAGAGGTCGCGCACGATGGCGCGCGCGCACATGACGGCCGCGCCCATGGCCGCGCCCTGCACGATGCGCCAGGTGATCAGCAGCGCCATGGACGGCGCGAGCGCGGCGCCTATGGCCGCGAGCACGTAGGCACCCAGGCCCCACAGCAGGATGGGCCGGCGGCCAAAGCGGTCGGACAGCGGGCCCCAGAAAAGCTGGGAAATGCCAAACGCCAGCAGCAGCCCGGTGAGCGTGAGCTGGGCCTGCGCCATCGGTGCGCCGAATCCCTCGGTGAGGGCAGGCAGCGCCGGCAGGTAGAGGTCGGTCGTGACGGGCTGGATGCCGAGCAGCAGGGTCAGCACCAGCACAATCAGCGCGGGCGACATGGCTGGCGATTCGGCGGTCACCGCGGGGGCAACGGAGTCAGGAGCAGGGGGTGTGGCGGACATTGATCTGAGCGTATCAGATAGCCGCCGGGTGGCGGTGGGGGGCGCCTTGCCGGCGCTGGGCTATTTCAGGCTGAACAGCTGCGCCAGCGCCTGGCGATATTGCGTCTGGCCAACGGAGTTGGTGTTGTGGTGCGAGCCGCCTTCGACCAGCATGAACAGCTTGGGTTGCGCGGCCGCCTCGTACAGCTTGCGCCCGAGATCGGGGGCGATCAGCCGGTCCTCGCCGCCGTGCACCACCAGCAGCGGCGAGCCGATCTTGCCGACCTTGCGGGCGGCCTCGAAACGCTGGGTGATCAGCAGCGACACCGGCATCCAGCCCCATTTGGAGGTGCTGACCACGTCGGCAATGGAGGTGAAGGTGCCTTCGACAATCGTGCCGCTTTCGTCGTTGACCTCGGTGGCGAGGTTGATGGCAATCGGGCCGCCCAGCGAGTGGCCAAAGACATAACGGGGGCGGTCCGGGTATTTTCTGGCCAGCCAGTCCCAGGCGGCACGGGCATCCTCGTAGGCGGACTCTTCCGAGGGCAGGGCCTGGGTGCTTTTGCCGAAGCCGCGGTAGTCCACGCCCAGCACCGAAAAACCCAGCTCCTGCATGCGGCGCATGCGCGGGGCCGAGCCGGTCACATTGAAGCGGGCGCCGTGCAGGTAAAGCAGCACGGGGGCCTTTGGCTGGTCGGCGGGCAACCACAGGCCGTGCAAGGTGGCCTGTTCGTCACCGCTGGCTTTGGCCTTGAACCCAATCCAGACGTCTTCCATGCCTTCGGCGGCGGCCAGGCCACCGCTCCAGCTGCGGTCGCTGGGCTGGAAGATCCAGGCGCGCTGCCGCTCGTCCAGCGTGCTGCAGCCCGCGAGCACGGCAATCAGCAGGGACAGGGCGGTGGCGGCGAGCAGGGTCCAGCGTTTCATAAGCATGACTGAGTGGCCAGAGAGGTAAAAAGTTCGCGTTATCAGGAATTTTCTACGGCAGGCAGGTTTTCTGCCGTGTTCGGGAGCCTGCCGGGCTTGGGGCGTCGAAAGCGAAAATCGGCCCCAGCGAGGACAGTTTTTGCCGGGTTTGCAGGCCCATAGCCCAGCTATGGGACAAGAAGACGGTGAAAAATGGACCGCTGCGGTCGATTTGCAGCCGACGACTCCCAAGTCCGACAGGCTCCCAGGGTGTGAAGCTCCCGCAAAGCCGGCGGCAAGGTGCGGGGTAAGCCCTTGCAACAGCGCTTCATCAAACCGTCACTTGCATGCACCATAGTGGGACATTCACATTCACGGAGACGACCCATGGTTTTATCGCGCATCCTGGCGGCCGGTCTGGCCACTGCCGGCCTTTTGGGCCTGGCCGCCTGTGCCGGCGGCTCGACCACCGCTGCACCTGGCCGTTATCCCACGCTGGACGGCAAGGCGCCGCTGGTCATCGGGCATCGCGGCGCCAGCGGCTATCTGCCGGAACACACGCTGGAATCCTACAAACGCGCGATCGAACTGGGCGCCGACTTCATCGAGCCCGATGTGGTGGCCACCAAGGACGGTGAACTCGTGGTGCGGCACGAGCCCAACATCACGGCTACCACCGACGTGTCGACGCGCCCCGAGTTTGCCAACCGCAAGACCACGCGCCAGGTCGATGGGGTGGCGGAAACCGGCTGGTTCACCACCGACCTGACGCTGGCCGAGATCAAGACCCTGCGCGCGAAGCAGCCCATGGCCGAGCGCGATCAGTCCCACAACGGAAAATACGCGATTCCGACCCTGCGCGAGGTGCTGGCGCTGGCGCGCAGCGAAGGGGCACGCGCCGGCCGCACGGTCGGTGTCTACCCCGAGACCAAACACCCGACCTATCACGTGAACGCCGGGCTGGCGCTGGAAGACCGGCTGCTCGCGCTGCTGGCCGAGTACGGCTACACGGCCAAGGACTCGCCGGTCATCGTGCAGTCGTTTGAAGTGGCCAACCTCAAATACCTGCGCAGCAAGACGGCGGTGCGCCTGGTGCAGCTGATCGACGGCGACGGGGTGAACGCCCAGGGCCAGGTCACGCTCAAGGCGCCGTTCGACAAGCCTTACGACTTTGCGCTTGCCAACAACAATCGGACCTTTGCCGACCTGCTGACGCCCGCCGGCCTGAAGGAGATCAAAACCTACGCCGACGGTATCGGCCCCTGGAAGGCCTACCTGCTGCCGGCGCGGCAGGTGGACGCCAATGGTGACGGCAAACCCGACGACCTCAATGGCGATGGCCTGACCGACGAGCGCGACCGCGTGCTGCTGCCACCCACGCCGGTGGTCAAGGACGCGCATGCGGCGGGCCTGTTCGTGCACCCCTTTACCTTCCGCAGCGAGGCCAAACGCCTGGTGTCCGACTACCGCGGCGACGCGGTGGCCGAGTACCGGAAGTTTTTCGAGATGGGGGTGGACGGCGTGTTCAGCGACTTTCCGGACACGGCGGTGAAGGCGCGGGCGCGCTGAAGTCCCGGCTGCGGCCTTGCACGCTGCCTGCCATCAGGCGGGCAGCACTGCAAACACGGCACTAGCGCCCGCGCAGGAACAGGTTGTCCAGTTCCCGGACCGTGATCTGCCGCCAGGTCGGGCGGCCGTGGTTGCACTGGTCGGAACGGTCGGTGGCTTCCATCTGGCGCAGCAGGCCGTTCATTTCGTCGATGGTGAGTTTGCGGTTGGCGCGCACCGCACCGTGGCAGGCCATGGTCGAGAGCAGCTCGTTTTGCGCGCGCTGGATCACCGTGCTGGCGTCGTGCTGCGCCAGCTCGGCCAGCACGCTGCGCGCCAGCTCCACCGCATCGCCTTGGGCCAGGCTGGTCGGCACCGCACGTACCGCCAGGGTGCGCGGCGAAAAGGGCGTGATTTCCAGACCCAGCGCCTTCAGCGTGTCGGTGTGTGCCTCCGAGGCGGCGACTTCCTGCGGCGTGGCGGCAAAGGTGGCCGGAATCAGCAAGGGCTGGCTGGCAATACTGGCGTTGTCGAGCTGGCTTTTCAGGCGCTCGTAGACGATGCGTTCGTGGGCGGCGTGCATGTCCACGATCACCAGGCCCTGGATGTTTTCAGCCAGGATGTAAATGCCCTGCAGCTGGGCGACGGCGCGGCCCAGCGGCCAGTCGCCGGGGGGCAGGTCGGTGTTGTCCGGGCCTGCATCAGGCCCTTCGACAGGCTCAGGGCGAACGGTGGAAAAGCCGGTCGTGGGCGAAGGCCACATCGCCTCAAAGTCCGAGACACGCGGGTCTTGGCGGTAAGCCTGATTCGCTCCGAAATTGATAGCTGGTTGCGCCCATGGGGAAAGGGCTGAAGGCTGATTTGATTCAAGGTTTGATGCCGATGTGCCGCTGGCCGCTGCCAAGGCGGCCGCGGCAGCGCGCGGCGCCGCCAGGGCGTTTTCGACCGCGTGCCGCACCGCCTGGTGCACTTCCCGGCTGTCACGAAAACGCACCTCGATCTTGGTCGGGTGCACGTTGACGTCCACCCGCGTGGGGTCCATGGTGACGTAGAGCGCGTACACCGGCTGTCGGTGGCCGTGCAGCACGTCTTCGTAGGCGCTGCGCGCGGCATGGGTCATCACCTTGTCGCGCACATAACGGCCGTTGACATAGGCAAACTGTTGGTCGGCCCGCGAACGTGCCGCGTCCGGAATGCCGGCGCGGCCGGTCACGCGCAATGCGCCCGCGCTGTAGTCCACCGCCACGCTCTGGTCCAGCAGTTCGCTGCCCAGCACATCGGCCAGGCGCTGGTCGTGGGCGGTCTCGCCGCTGCAGGCGCGCCACTGCTCAACGAGTTTGCCCTCGTGCCAGATCGCAAAACCCACATCGGGCCGCACCAGCGCGTGGCGGCGCACGGCCTCGATGCAGTGCGCCAGCTCGGTCGCGTCGGTTTTCAGAAACTTGCGGCGCGCCGGCGTGGCATAGAACAGCTCGCGCACCTCCACCGTCGTGCCGCGCGCGCGCGCGGCCGGTGTCAGCTCGCCGGAGCGCCCGTCGAGCTGCCAGGCGTGCGCTGCATCACCGCTGGCCGAGGCTTCGGAGCTGCGCGACAGCAGGCTCATGTCGGCAATCGAATTGATGGCGGCCAGCGCCTCGCCGCGAAAACCCATGGTGCCCACGGATTCGAGGTCCTGCAGCGAGGCGATCTTGCTGGTGGCGTGGCGGCGCAGCGCTATGGCGAGCTCTTCGCGCGGAATGCCCAGGCCGTCGTCTTCGACGGAAATCAGCCGCACGCCGCCGGCCAGCAGCCGCACCGTGACCTGCGTGGCACCGGCGTCCAGCGCGTTGTCGACCAGTTCGCGCACGACGGAGGCCGGGCGCTCCACCACCTCGCCAGCCGCAATCTGGCTGACGAGTTCGTCGGGCAGTTCGCGGATAGGGCGGCGGGGGGCTGGCAGGGGGGAGAGGGGGGCGGCAGGGGTCACCTTGTGATTCTAGAGGGAAGTGTTTTTTTTCGGGCTTATGGGGTGGATTCTGATCATCTGGTTTGCCTGCGCCTGCTGGCCGGGGGTTGCCCGGCGGCAAGTAACTTTCTTTTGCGTCGCCAAAAGAAAGTCACCAAAGAAAAGGCGACCCTGCTGTCTGCGTCCCCCTTCGCTTGCGCTACGGGGGCAACCTGCGGTGCTCGGTCCGCCCGGGGTCGAGCTCGAACTCGCCTTCGGCTCAGACAATCGCTCGCCCTGATCCGGCCGGCCCTGCGCTCCTCGGCGCAGCCAGAAGGGCGGTGGGGCCGGGATCGGGATCGGATTCGGGTACGCGGTCGGGATCCGGTGAGGACGCGCTCTGCGCGTCCTCGCCTCCTCGAACCGGTATTTGCATTTCTGAGCCCCACCCGTCGGGCCGGGCCGAGGAGCGCAGCCGAAAGCGGATCAGGGCGAGCGATTGTCTGAGCGCAGCGAGTTCGAGCTCGACCCCGTTTTCGGCGAGCACCACAGGTTGCCCCGTAGCGCAGCGAAGGGGACCCAGACCATCGGGTCGCCTTCTCTTTGCTTACTTTCTCTTGGCGAAGCAAGAGAAAGTGAGTCGCCCGCCGGGGCGAGTCCCGGCTTGCAGGCAGACTGAAGGGCGTCGATGCAAACCACCATGTCAAAATCACCCCATGGAACTTCTTGCTTTTCTGATGGACTTCATCCTTCATGTGGACAAACACCTGGAGGCTTTTACACAAAGCTACGGCACTTGGGTTTATGCCTTGCTCTTCCTTATCATCTTTGTGGAAACCGGCGTGGTCGTCATGCCTTTCCTGCCCGGCGACTCACTGCTGTTCGTGGTGGGCGCCCTCTGCGGGGTGGGCCTGCTGAGCCTGCCGGTGGCCATTGCCGTGATGCTGGTGGCGGCCATTCTGGGCGACCAGTGCAACTATTCGATAGGCCGGCACTTCGGGCCCAAGGTGTTCCAGTGGGAGCAGTCGCGGTTTTTCAACAAGCGGGCATTCAACCAGGCGCACGAGTTTTACGAGCGTTATGGCGGCGTCACCATCATCATTGCGCGCTTCATGCCTTTCATCCGCACGTTTGCGCCTTTTGTGGCGGGCGTGGCCGAGATGAGCCGCACAAAATTCACCGCTTACAACGTGATCGGCGCGCTGATCTGGGTGGTGGGCCTGTGCACGGCCGGTTATTTCTTCGGCAACCTGCCGTGGGTGCAGGCCAACCTGAGCAAAATCATCTGGGCCATGATCCTGATTCCAGGGCTGTTTGTGCTGTACGGCGCCTGGAAAGCCAGCCGGTCCGCCCGGCAACCGGCGCACTGACGGGTTTTTTCCCCGCTATATTGACCCAGGGCAGGGCGGGCGCGTCTGAGCGGTGCACACTGCCCTGGAGAACTCCCCGTTTCCAACAAGCTGCCCATGACTGTCACCGTGATCGATTTTTCTACCGTCCACACGCTCCCCGAGTTGCTGGCCTTTCGTGTGGCCCAAAGCCCGCAGGCCGAGGCCTATCGCGAATTTGATGCCGGTGCCGGCCGCTGGGTTGCCACCACCTGGGCGCAGGCCGGCGAGCGTTTTGCGCAATGGCGTCGCGCGCTGGCGGCCATGGGCCTGCCTAACCACGCCAGCATTGCCGTCCTGCTTCCTAACGGGCTGGATGCCGTCAGCCTCGACCAGGCGGCCCTGGCGCTCGGCCATGTGCCCGTGCCGCTGCATGCGCTCGACAACCCGGGCAGCATTGCCTACATCCTGGCGGATTGCGAGGCCGCGCTGCTCATGGTGTCGTCCTTGGCCCAGTGGCGCAGCATCGAGGCGCTCGGTGTGGCGATGCCGGCGCTCAGGCGCGTCGTGGTCAACGATGAAGCCGTGGCGCCCGATGCTGGCAGTGCCCACGTGCCCGTGTGTTCGCTGGCCGACTGGCTGGCGGCCGGGCAAGGCCAGGAGGGCGCTGTTGTTCCGCCCTCCGGGGACGACCTGGCCGCCATCGTCTATACCTCGGGCACCACCGGCAAGCCCAAGGGCGTGATGCTCACGCACCGCAACGTGGTGGCCAATGTGCAGGCCATCCTGGCGCGCGTGGTGCCCACGGTGGACGATGTGTTCCTCTCGTTTTTGCCGCTGTCCCACACCTTTGAACGCACCGCGGGCTACTACCTGCCGATGGCGTCCGGAAGTTGTGTGGTCTATGCGCGGTCGGTGTCGCTGCTGGCCGAAGACCTGAAAACCGTGCGGCCCACGGTGCTGATCTCGGTGCCCCGCATCTATGAGCGGGTGTTTGCCAAACTGCAGGAAACACTGGCCACCTCGCCATTGAAGACCCGCCTGTTCGAGGCCACCCAAGCCGTGGGCTGGCGGCGTTTTTGCCGGTCGCAGGGCCTGCCGCTCGCCGCGGGCGAGGGGAGCGCCTGGGTCTGGCTGGACCCGCTGCTGTGGCCCTTGCTGGACCGCCTGGTGGCGCGCACCCTGCGCGCGCAGTTTGGCGGGCGCGTGCGGGTGGCCGTCAGCGGCGGTGCGCCGCTGTCGCATGCGGTGGCCCGCTGCTTTCTGGGGCTGGGCCTGCCCCTGCTGCAGGGTTACGGCATGACGGAAACCTCGCCGGTGGTGGCCGCCAACGGCGTGGAAGACAACGACCCGGCCACCGTGGGCCGCGCCTTGCCGGGGATGGAGGTGCGCCTGGGCGAGAACCGCGAACTGCAGGTGCGCGGCCCGTCGGTGATGCGGGGCTACTGGAAACGCCCCGAAGACACTGCGCGCGTGCTGACGCCCGACGGCTGGCTGTCCACCGGCGACCAGGCGGACATGACCGGCGGGCGCATCCGCATCATGGGCCGCATCAAGGAAATCATCGTCACCTCGACCGGCGAAAAGGTGCCGCCGGGCGATCTGGAGCTGGCGATTGCGGTCGATCCCCTGTTCGCACAGGTGTTTGTGGTGGGTGAGAACCATCCCTTCATCGCCTGCGTGGCCGTGGTGAATCCGGCGGAATGGCGCCGGCTGGCCGAAGCGCTTGGGGTCAATCCCGATGATGCGGCCAGCCTGAACCTGCCGGCGGTGCACCAGGCTGCGCTCAAGCGCATGGCCGCCCAGACCGCGAATTTCGCGCGTTATGCCATGCCGCGCGCCGTGTTGCTGACGACGGAGCCGTGGACGGTCGAAAACGCGCTGATGACCCCGACGCTCAAGCTCAAGCGCAACAACCTGATGAAGCGTTTTGCGCAGGAGATCGAGGCCATGTACCAGCCGCAGGCGCGGCGCAATAGCGGATCCGCATAAACCCTGTTTTCCGAAATTGATAAGTAAGCTTATGATTATCGGATGAATCACAGGCCGGACAGCCGGTCGGGAAGATGCTTGCATGATGGCTGATCAATCCCTTTCCCGCTGGAGCGAACCGGGCTCCAGCCGCGTCCCCTTCTGGGCCTACACCGACGCGCAGCTTTACCAGCGTGAGCTCGAGAAGATTTTTTACGGCCCGCACTGGTGTTATGTCGGGCTCGAGGTCGAGATTCCCAACCTGGGCGACTTCAAACTAAGCCACGTCGGCGAACGCCAGGTCGTGATGGTGCGCGACCGCGTCGCGCCCAAGGACCGCGGCACTGACCACGGTATCCGTGTGGTGGAAAACCGCTGCGCCCACCGAGGCGTGCGCTTTTGCCAGAACGGGCAGGGCAATGCCCGCAGTTTTGTCTGCCCCTACCACCAGTGGACCTACAAGCTCAACGGCGACCTTGCCGGACTGCCCTTCAAGGATGGTGTCAAGGAGGGCGACTGCATCAACGGCGGCATGCCCGAAGGGTTCGATCTGAAAGACCACGGCCTGACCAAGCTGCGCGTGGCCGTGCTGCACGGCCTGGTGTTCGCGACCTTCAGCGAGGCTACCGAGCCGCTGGAAGATTACCTGGGCCCGAACGTGATGCCCTGGCTGGACCGCATCTTCAAGGGCCGGCAACTCACGCTGCTGGGCTACAACCGCCAGCGCATTCCGGGCAACTGGAAGCTGATGATGGAAAACATCAAGGACCCTTACCACCCCGGTTTGCTGCACACCTGGTTTGTCACCTTCGGCCTGTGGCGCGCCGACCAGAAAAGCCGCATGGTGATGGACGCACACGGTCGCCATGCGGTGATGATTTCGCGGCGCAACGAAGGCGGGCAGAATGCCGCAGTGACCGAGGGCGTGACCTCGTTCAAGGCCAACATGGCGCTGCACGACGACCGCCTGCTCGACGTGGCGCCGGAAGCCTGGTGGAAGGTCGATGATCCCTCGAATCCCGGCACCGACATCACGCCGACCGTGACCATGATCACGCTGTTTCCCAGTCTCATCATCCAGCAGCAGGTCAACTCGCTGAGCACGCGCCACATCGTGCCGCGCGGCGAGGGAGAGTTTGATTTTGTCTGGACACATTTCGGTTTTTCCGACGACACGCCCGAGATGACGCGGCGGCGCCTGCGTCAGGCCAATCTGTTCGGACCGGCGGGCTTTGTCAGCGCCGACGACGGCGAGGTCATCGAGTTCAGCCAGGACGGCTTCCGCCAGGGCGGGGAAGGGCGTTCGACGCTGTGCGAACTGGGCGGCACCGGCACGGAGGCGACCGAACACATGGTGACCGAGACGTTGATCCGCAGCATGTATGCCTATTGGAAGAAAGTGATGACGCCATGAGCAGTGCGACGCTGGAACGGCTGATGCTTCAGTTCGAGATCGACCAGCTCAACGCGGCCTATGCGGCCGTGCTGGACGAGAAACGTTTCGATGCCTGGCCGGAGTTTTTTCTGGAAGACGGCCGTTACACCGTGCAGGCGCGCGAGAATTTCGACCGCGGCCTGCCGCTGGCCCTGATGGACCTGGAAAGCCGGGGCATGATGAAAGACCGCGTCTATGGCATCACGCAGACGATTTACCACGGGCCGTATTACATGCGCCACGTCGTTGCGCCGGCACAGGTTTTGTCGGTTGACGGCGATGTCATCACGGCGCAGGCGAACTACGCGGTGTTTCGCACCAAGCCGGCGGGTGTCAGCGAGGTCTACAACGTGGGGCGTTATGCCGACGAGATCGTGCGGACGGGCGAGGGCCTGAAGTTCAGGCGCCGACTGTGTGTGTACGACAGCGAGATGATTCTCAACTCGCTGATTTATCCGGTTTGATTGCTGACGGCGCTTGGCTGTTGTGCTTCAAGTCTATTGAGGTTGTTTCTTTTCCACGGTTGGTGGTGTGCCCACAAGCCGGGACTCGCCCCGGCGGGCGACTTACTTTTCTTTGCTTCGCCAAAGAAACCTAAGGAAAAGAAAGGCGACCCGATGGTCTGGGACCCTTCGCTTCGCTACGGGCAGCCTGCGGTGCTCGGTAAAAGCGGGGTCTCGCTCGAACTCGGCTTCGCCTCAAACAATCGCGAGCCCTGATCCGCTTTTGCCTGCGCTCCTCGGCCCAGCCCGACGGGTGGTGGAGACGAATACGGGTTCGGGTTCGGGTGCGGGGAGACATGACCCGCAAAGCGCGTCATGTCGGATTCAACAGACTGTCATTCATGCACGCGAGGGCAGTACACGCGGCCAAATAGAACTCCCCGCCATCGCCCAGCGGGGCGAGGGAGGGGCTGGGGGAGGGAGTGGGGTCGCTTCTACTGCCCAGGGCGGACCGCAGGCGCAGTGTGACGCTTGATGTCCGCCTGTCCGCTCTAGGCTACTGGAATCGTCTTAGCGTTTTTGATCCTGCTTCTTGCCGATTTCACTGCCGATCACCGCGCCGGCCGCCGCACCGCCCACGGTACCCAGGGTGCCGCCGCCGAGCGCGCTACCGGCGGCGCCGCCCAGGACCGCGCCGGTGCCGGTACCGATTTGCTGGTTGGTCAAGGGGGTGCTGCAACCGGTCAGGGCGATCAGGGAAGCTGCTGCAACCGACATCAATAGTTTCGTGTTCATCATGTTCACCTTTATGAAAGTCCAGGCATGTCGTTCAAGGCTTGAGATAAAGCTTTGCTGCCTGTGATCCACAGGGTAGGCTGATGAACGATTTTCCACTGTAGGAGAGTGTCCAGCCTGCCTGTCAGGACCCCGCGTGATCGCGCGGGGCCTGTGGCCGCGTCTACAGCGGACGATTGCGCGCCAGCGGCGGGTTTTTGGCGAAGTAGCTGCCGATGCCGCGCATCAGCGCGTCGGCCAGTTGCACCTGGTAGGCCTCGCTGCGCAGCTTGGCCTCTTCGTCGGGGTTGCTGATGAAGGCGGTTTCCACCAGAACGCTGGGAATGTCGGGTGCCTTGAGCACGGCGAAGCCGGCCTGTTCGACACGCGGCTTGTGCAGCTTGCCGACGTTGCCGATCTCGCCGAGCATGGCACCGCCCAGCTTGAGGCTGTCGTTGATCTGTGCGGTCGTGCTCATGTCGAGCAGGGCGCGTTGTACCTGCGCGTCCTTGGCCTTCACGTTGACGCCGCCCACCAGGTCGGCTGAGTTTTCCTTGTCGGCCATCCAGCGCGCCGAGCTGCTGGTCGCGCCTTTTTCGCTGAGCGCAAACACGCTGGCCCCCTGCGGCCTGGGCGTGAAGAAGGCGTCGGCATGGATGCTGATGAACAGGTCGGCCTGTACGCGGCGGGCTTTTTGCACACGCACGTGCAGCGGCACAAAAAAGTCGGCATCCCGCGTGAGGAAGGCGCGCATGTTCGGAATCTTGTTGATGCGTTCGCGCAGGCGCAGGGCGATCTGCAGCACCACGTCTTTCTCGCGCGTGCCGCCGGGGCCGATGGCGCCCGGGTCTTCGCCGCCGTGGCCGGGGTCCAGCGCCACGATGATGAGGCGGTCGGTCTTGTTGCGGCCGGCCGCACCCGCGCCCACGCTGTCGGACGGCGCCTGGGCGACGGGCGGGATGGAGCCCGCGGCCTGGTTTTTGTCCGCGCCCGCTGCCGGAGCTGCGGGGGCAGGTCCGGGAGGCGCGGCCGGGGGCCGTGTCGTCTGCCGCGCCAGCAGTTCACTGATGGCATCGGGCGCGGCCACGGGGTCCGGCTTGTCCTTGAGCCGTTCGGCAATCAGGGCCTCCAGCGGGTCCAGCACCTGGGTCGGGTAAAGGTCGAACACCAGCCGGTGCTGGTAGGCAGCCACCGGCGGCAGGGTGAACACCTGCGGCAACATGTGTTGCTTGAGGTCGATGACCAGGCGTACCACGCCCGGTGCGTTCTGCCCGACGCGTATGCCGGAGATGTTCGGGTCGTCGGGCTTGACCTTGGCCACCAGCTCGCGCAGCGCCGGGATCAGGTCGATGCCTTCGATGTCCACCGCCAAGCGCGGCGGCTCGGCAATAAAGTAGGTCTTGGTTTTCAGGCCGGTGTCGGACTCGATGGTGACGCGGCTGTAGTCCTTGGCCGGCCAGACCCGCACCGCCAGAATCGTTGCGCCGCGGGCGATCTGCTGCACGCCCAGCAGCAGGACCAGGCTGCCCATCTGCAGCGCGCTGCGCCGGCTGACGGTGGAAGACGACTTGCTGCTCATGGCAGCAGCGCCGCGCCGGCGTCCGTGTGGGCGGTGAGCGTGACGGCGCGCGTCTCGCTGGCCAGCATCTCGATCTGGATGTCCAGATCGGCCGGGGGCAGGTGGCTGCCGGCTTTTTCAGGCCACTCCACGAGTTTCAGGCCGGGGCTGGCGAAGATGTCGCGAAAACCGGCTTCTTCCCATTCATCGGGATCGTTGAAGCGAAAAAAATCAAAGTGCCAGATGGACAGCATGCCGTCCGCTGCGGCCGGGTCGGCCACGCTGTAGGGTTCCACCACCGCATAGGTCGGGCTTTTGACGCGGCCCGTCACGCCCAGCGCCTTGAGCAGATGCCGGACCAGGGTGGTTTTGCCGGCGCCCAGATCGCCGTGCAGCTGGATCAGCGCGTTGGCGCCCGTGGCACTGGCGCGCAGTTTCCCGGCCAGGGCTTCGGCAAAGGCCTGGGTCTGGGCTTCGCTGCCCCAGGCCATCCTTTTTACAATGTGTCGGTGATCTTCAATAGCCATCAATTCGTTTCTCAAATTCAAACATGGGCGCGCGAGCTTGGATTTTCGCAAATTGGCATTGCGGGTGTGGACCTGTCATCGGCTGAGCCGGGCTTGTCGGCCTGGCTGGCTGCGGGCTTTCATGGTGACATGAATTACATGGCGGCGCACGGCCTCAAGCGGGCGCGGCCGGCCGAACTCGTGCCCGGCACGGTCAGCGTGATCACCGCGCGCATGGACTACCTGCCGGCGTCCACGCCCGCCCAGCCGGGGCAGTGGCAGGCGGCGGAACTGGCGCGCCTGCAGCGGCCCGGCGAAGCCATCGTGTCGGTGTATGCGCGGGGACGCGATTATCACAAGATCATGCGGGCACGCCTGCAAAAACTCAGCGAGCGCATCGAAGCCGAGGTGCATGCGCTGGGTCACCGTGTGTTCACCGACTCGGCGCCGGTGCTCGAAGCCGAACTCGCTGCACGCAGCGGCCAGGGCTGGCGCGGCAAACACACGCTGCTGCTCAACCGCGAGGCCGGGTCCATGTTTTTTCTCGGCGAGATTTATGTCGATCTGGCCCTGCCGCCCAGCGAGCCGGTCAGCGACCACTGCGGCAGCTGCAGCGCCTGCATCACGATTTGCCCGACCCAGGCCATCGTGGCGCCGCACAAGCTCGATGCACGGCGTTGCATCTCTTACCTGACGATTGAACATGCGGGCGCTATCCCGCTGGAGCTGCGGCCGCTGATCGCCAACCGCATCTACGGCTGCGACGATTGCCAGCTGGTCTGCCCCTGGAACAAGTTTGCGCAGCGCAGTGCCTTGCCCGACTTCGACGAGCGCCAGGGCCTGACCGGCCAGCAACTGACGACGCTGTTTGCCTGGACCGAAGAAGAGTTCCTGCGCTACACCGAAGGCAGCGCCATCCGCCGCATCGGCCACGAGCGCTGGCTGCGCAATATCGCGGTGGCGCTCGGCAATGCCCTGCGCGCCGGTGCGGATGACGGCGGCATCCTGCGCGCAGCCTTGCTGGCGCGACGTGAACATCCCAGTGAGGTCGTACGGGAGCATGTGACGTGGGCCCTTTCCCGCTCGATTATGAATCAAATCGCGTTGTAACCCTTTGTTGGCGGGCGCAAGCAGCTACTGTTCTTGTAGCATTCGTTGTTGGATGATGCTCACCCCGGGCGTACGCCTGCCTCCCGCAACACCGCACGGGCGTTTCGCAGCGTGTTTCAATACGGCAAGTGAAATTGGCCGCTGGCCCTTGTCCGGTGGGTGTCAATCGCTATTGATTCAATAGCAGTCGCCGGCGTCGGGTGGGTGCAGGCCGTGAGCCGCGGATGCCGGGCGGGCGGCCCTCATCCCGGCATGGCTATACTCCTTCCCCATGTCCGCCCTGTCTCATCTGAAACGCCAGCACTGCGCTCGCAGCGCTTTCAGGCGGCCTGGTGTGGGACTGATCCGCTTCTTCCTGCTCTGGTTTGTGCTGGCTATCGGAGCCGCTATCGCCTCGCCGGTGATCCAGCCTCAGGCCATGGAGCTGGTGTGTTCCAGCGGAGGCACGGTCAAGCTCTTCGTGCAGACCGACGATGGCGCGCAGGAAATGTCACCTTCGCATCTCGACTGTCCGCTGTGCCTGTTGACCGGGCCGCCAGCGGAGCACGACACGGCCAAACAGGTGTTGTCGCTGCCGCTGGCACGTGCCACCCAGTCCATTCCTTCTGCCCGCATTGCGGCAGCCACCGCGTCGCCGCTTCCGGCGCGCGGGCCTCCTCTCCTTTCCTGACGCTGTTTTTTGCTGATGTCCTGGCGCGGCCTTGCCGCCCGGATGTTATTTCAGTGTTTGGAAGCCCGCAGACCGCCGAGGCGCGTCCTTGCGGGCACAGGAGAGTTTCATGTCCCGTTCTGCCCCCTCCGGCATGGCCGCTTCCCGCGCAGCCATGCCGGCCTTTCGCCCCTCCGTCCGGAGTCTGGGCCTTTGTTCTGCCCTCGCCGTGATGTGCGCGCCCTCGGTCGCCCAGACTGAATCGGGCACGCTCCCGCAAATCGAGGTGAGCGGTGCGGCCGCCACGGCCAATGGCAGACTCCCGCTCGATACACCGTCCGAAACGGGGAGCCGCCTCGGCCTCACGCCGCGCGAAACCCCGGCGTCGGTCACGGTGGTGAACCGCAGCACCATCGAGGCGCGCGGGGCCCAGAACACCCAGGACATCCTCAAGGCGATTCCGGGCGTCACGGCGCACGACGCGCCCGGCAGCATAGGTGTGAGTTACCGCGGCTTCGGCAGCGGCTCCATCAGTCAGATGTTCAATGGCATCAACGTCCAGTATTCGATTGCCGCGCGCCCGGTGGACAGCTGGATCTACGACCGTGTCGAGGCCATCGGCGGGCCGTCCAGCTTCCTGTTCGGTTCGGGCGCGGTGGGCGGCTCCATCAACTCCATCACCAAAATTGCCGAAACAAGTGATTTTTCCGACGTGCAGTTGCGCCTGGGCAAGCACGGCCTGAAAGAGGCATCCTTCGGCCTGAACCGGCGTATCGCCGGTGATGGCGGTGCCGGCAGCCACTACGCACGTATCGACGTCAACCACCGGGATTCGGACAGCTGGATCGACGGCACGGGAATCAGGTCCACCCAGCTCGCGACCTCGCTGCTGTCAGACCTCGGCGGCGGCCTGAGCCACACTTTGGCGTACGAATACCAGCAGGAAAAGGTGGATCGGCCTTACTGGGGCACACCTGTGCTGAACCCGGCCGCTGGAGAGCTGCGTATCGATCCCGGCATCCGCTTCAAGAACTACAACAGCGCCGACGGCATCTATGAGCAGCGTGTGCAGTGGCTGCGCTCGGTCGCCGAATGGCGCGCCAGCGATGCACTGCAGTTCAAGAACACGTTTTATGTCTACGACGCGCTGCGCGACTACCGCAACGTCGAGACCTACCGCTACAACGCCACCAACACCGCCGTCATCCGCTCGGCCGCGCTGCTGCAACGGCATGACCAGCAGGTTGTCGGCGACCGCATCGAAGGCCTGTACAAGGGTGCGCTAGCCGGCCTGAAAAGTGACTGGACCTTCGGGCTGGACGTCAGTGTGAACAAGCAGACACGCTTCCCGAACAGCTTGCCGGCGGTCGTCAGCACGGTCCATCCCTACAACTTCGTGACCGAGAACTTTTTCCAGGTGCCGGGCATGACACCGGGCTTCAATCCTGACCGCGACAACAAGGTCAGCACCGTGGCGCTTTATCTGGAAAACCGCACGGCATTGGTTTCCGGCCTGAACTTGGTGACGGCGCTGCGCCACGAGCGCATCGACCTTGACCTGACCAACCGCCGCGCGGTGACCGCCGCCGCCCCCGCCAGCTTCGCGCGCCGCTACAGCCCGACCACCGGGCGTGTCGGCCTGGTGTGGGACGTCGCACCCGGCGCCAACCTCTATGCGCAATACGCCACGGCGGCCGATCCTCCCTCAGGCATTCTTTCGACCGCCTCGTTTGCCGATGTGCTGAACAACAGCCAGCTGACCACCGGCCGGCAGGCCGAGGTCGGCAGCAAGCTCGACTTCTGGGAGGGCAAGGGCACGGCCACCCTGGCGCTGTACAGCATCACGCGCAAAAACATTGCCACCCAGGACCCTAACAACACGGCGTTGACCGTGCTGGTTGGCGAGCAGTCCGCCAAAGGCGTGGAGCTGGCCGTCGGCCTGCAACCCACGGCGCGTTTCTCGGTGCAGGGCAACATCACCCAGGTGGACGCGAAGTACGAAAGCTTCACGCAAGGCGGCGTGTCGCTGGCCGGAAAGACGCCGACCAACACGCCGGCCACCGTTGCCAATCTCTGGGCATCGTACGCACTGACGCCAGCCTGGCAAGCCAGTGCGGGTGTGCGCCGCGTGGGCAAGGTGTATGCCGATGCGGCGAACACGCTGAGCTGGCCGGCCTACACCCTGCTGGACCTGGGCCTCGCATGGAAGCTCAGCAAGTCGGTCTCGGTGGTGGGGCGCATCCGCAATGCGACCGACCGCGTATACGCCGCGAATGCCGGAACGACCCAGGTTTACCTGGGCCCGCCGCGCAGCGCCGACATCACCCTCCGCGCTTCGTTCTAGGGGCTGCCGATGATGCGCGCCAAACGCTGGCTGTTTCTGCTGCATCGCTGGCTGGGGGTGCTGCTGTGCGCGTTCTTCGCGATGTGGTTTGTCTCGGGCGTGGTCATGATGTATGTGGGCTACCCCAAACTCACCGAAGCCGAGCGCCTGTTGCACCTGCCCGTGCTGGACGCGGCGTCCATGGGCCTGACACCCGCGCAGGCGCTGGAGAAGGCCGGTATCCGGGGTGATCTGCAGGACTTGCGTCTGGCGGTCGCCAGCGGCGGGCGCGCGGTCTACCTGGCCGTGCCCGCGCGCGAGCCGAAACAAGGGGTTAGCCGGCGTAGCCCGCCGCCGGGCAGCGGTACCGTGGTGATCGATGCGGCGACCGGCGCGGTGCTGCGCGAAGTTGGTGTACCCGACGCGCTGGCTGCGGCCACGGCTTACGGCGGCGCGGCGGCCGTACCGCGTCATGACGGCGTGATCCAGGAAGATGCCTTCACGCATTCGCGCGGACTGGACGCACACCGGCCGCTGCACGTGGTGCAATTGAGGGATGCGGCGAACACCCGGCTGTATGTGTCGGGCCGCACCGGCGAAGTGGTTCGTGACGCGAGCCGCAGCGAGCGGCTGTGGAACTACGCCGGTGCGTGGATCCACTGGCTGTACCCCTTCCGCGGCAATGCCTTCAACGCCTGGTGGGCCGACATCGTGAACTGGCTGTCGGTGCTCGGCATTGCCGTGACCGTGATAGGCACGGTGGTCGGCATTTTGCGCTGGCGTTTCACGCGCACCTACAAAAGCGGATCACACACGCCCTACAAGGGTTTCATGATGCGCTGGCACCACATCACCGGCCTGCTGTTTGCGCTGATCACCTTCACCTGGATCTTCAGCGGGCTGATGTCCATGAACCCCTGGCGGATTTTCGACAATGGCGCGCCGGCCCTGCGCATGCAGGCCATGAACGGCGGGCCGCTCCAGATGACGGGGCCGCTGGCCACGCCGCAGGCCTTGCTGACGGCGGCCGGACCGGGTACGCGTGAACTGCGCTGGACGGTGTCCGACGGAAAAACACGGGTGCTGGCCAGCGCTGCGGCCGGGCGGCCCTTCGTGCTGGATGCAGGAACCGCTGCCTTCCATGTGCCGGATCCCGCCGCCTTGAGAGCAGCCGCAGCGCGCCTGCTGCCCGACACGGTCGTGCGGGTGGAGGTCCTGACGGACTACGACATGTATTACTACAGCCGCGATGCACACACCATGACAGGCGGCTCTGACAAACCGCTGCCGGTCTGGCGCGTGGTGTTTGGCGATACCCATGCGACCTGGGTCCATATCGATCCGGCGACCGGCGCGGTGCTGGGGCGGACCGACAGCACGCGCCGGCTCAACCGCTGGCTGTTTGCGATGCTGCACAGCTGGGACTGGCTGCCCTTGCTGGAGCGGCGCCCGCTCTGGGACGTTCTGCTGATTCTTCTCAGCCTGGGCGGGACGGCCCTCAGCCTGACCGGCGTGGTGATCGGCTGGCGGCGGCTGGGATTGAAGCTGGGAAGCCTCCAGGCGGGAAGCCATCCCGGGTCAAAACCCGTGTACAGGTTTTGACGGTCCCAACGGCAAACTGCAATGAAATTCTGTCAGTGTTATTGTTTCTAAACCAAGGAGTTATCCATGTTCCCCATCATTCGTTCGATTTGTTTTTCCATGGCTGCGCTGGGCGCGGCAACTGCCTATGCGCAAGTAGAGGTCAAGGACGCCTGGGTGCGCGCTGCCGTGCCCGGCCAGTCGGGCACCGGCGCCTTCATGAATCTCACGGCCAAAGACGGCGCCAAGCTGGTGGGCGTGTCGTCCCCGGTGGCCGGCGTGGCGGAAGTCCATGAAATGAAGATGGACAACGACGTCATGCGCATGCGCGCCATCCCCGCGCTGGATTTGCCGGCCGGCAAAACCGTGGCGCTCAAGCCCGGCGGTTACCACGTGATGCTGATGGAGCTGAAGCAGGCTCTGCCCCAGGGCGGCACGGTGCCGCTGACCTTGACGCTCAGGGACGCCAAAGGGCAGGAAAGCAAAGTGGAATTGAAGTTGCCAGTGGCTGCTTCAGCGCCGGGTGCGGCCATGCCGGCATCCGGCAAGCCCGCTGCCATGCACCCCAAGCACTGACTATTTGGACTTGCCGCCCAGGCGGCGGTAGACGGTGGCGCGGCTGATGCCGAGCGCCCGCGCCGCTTTCATGACGTTGCCCCGGGCTTCGTTGACCGCCTTGCGGATCAGCGCCGTTTCGACGTCCTTGAGCGGAAGGGCCGGCCCCGCCGCCACCCGGCCGCCGAACCGGCCCGGTGCGGCCGCGCGGCCGCGCAGCAGCGGCATGACGTGCAGGCGCAGTCCGGACCACAAGGGCACTTCCATGGCTTGGGGGTTGCCCGCGGCGTCGCTCCTGGCGGCGTCGAACAGCATCTCGTAAGGCAGGGCAAACAGCTCGCTGCAGTGAACCGCCGCCGGGCTGCCGGCCTGCAGCGCCGGCACCATCTGCCGCGCCGCCGGGTTGGCCCCCAGCACCCAGCCGTCCGGGTCCAGGCTGACCAGCCCGTCGCTGTCTTCTCCCAGGCTGTGGCTGGACCAGTTCAGCCGGATCAGCAGATCGTGCGGCCGGCTCTGGATCAGCGCGTTTTCAATGCTGCGCGCCGATTGCACCACCAGGTGTTTGAGTTCAGGGCGCTCGACCGTGTCCACCCCGGTCAGGTCCAGCATGCCGGCGCAGCGGCCGTCCGGCCCGAACAGCGGCGCGCCGGCGCAGCTGTAGGCCGAGTTGGCATTGAAAAAATGCTCGCCGCGGTGCAACCAGACGGGCTGCAGCTCGGTCAGTGCCGCACCGATGGCGGTGGTGCCCACACTTTGTTCGGACAGGTCCACGCCGATGCGGGTGATCAGGTCGGCGCGCCGGTCACGCCGGTCGATGGCGCCGTTGACGTCGACCACCACGCCCTGCGCGTTGGTCAGGATGGCGAAATAACGCGTGCTGACAATGGCCGCGCCCAGCTTTTCCAGCACCGGGCGTGCTGCCTGCACCAGCACGTGGTTGGCTTCTTCGGTGCGGCGCAGCGCCTGGGCCGACAGCACGTCGAAACCGACCTCCTGCTCGGGTTTTTTGCCGCTGGCCAGGCAGCGCTGCCAGGAGCGCTCAATCCACGATTCGGCCAGCAGGCCGGGCTGGCTCCGGCCGTCCCGCAGCACGGCCTGGCGCGCTTGCGCGATCTGTTGCAGGCGCTGTTCGGGGGAGGAGGGAAGGACGGTCAGCATGGGGGTTAATGCTCTTGAAGGCGGCTGTCTGCGGGAGGATGCCCGCGGTGGCTGCAGCGTAGCAGACCTCGCGCCGACGCGCTGAAGGCCTGTCAGCAACTGTTCCATTTTGAGAATTTAACCGGGCTTTGGCAAGCTCCTAGGGTTTAACCTAGGCCCCTGCGGGGTCGCCACTTCAACAATGACCCTTGTTCCGTCCGTAGCCAAACCCGTCGTCAAAAAATAGCCAACTGGAGACAAGCCCATGCAAGTTCAATTCAAAGTCAACGGAAAAGCCAAAAGCGTTGAAACCCCGCCCAACACCCTGCTGGTGCAGGTGCTGCGCGAACAGCTGAAGATGACCGGCACCCACGTCGGCTGTGACACCGCCCAGTGCGGCGCCTGCACGGTCATCATGAACGGGCGCGCCGTGAAGTCCTGCAACATCCTGGCCGCCCAGGCCGAGGGCAGCGAGATCACCACCATCGAGGGCCTGGCAGCCGCCGACGGCACCATGCACCCGATGCAGGCAGCCTTCAAGGAATGCCACGGCCTGCAATGCGGCTTCTGCACGACAGGCATGGTCATGAGCGCGGTGGACCTGTGCAAGCACCACCCCAAGGCCAGCGAAGGCGAAATCCGCGAGCTGCTCGAGGGCAACATCTGCCGATGCACCGGTTACCAGAACATCGTCAAGGCGGTGCAGCAGGGCGCTGCCGCCATGGCGACCTGAACCGCCGCGCCGACCCCTTTTCCGGCGCCGCCATCGGGCGAGCCGCCGGCAACCCTGTCAAACAGTTTCTTTCCAAATTTTCAGGAGTACACACATGGGTGCATCCGATTTCGTCAACCTGCCAAATATTGGCACCTCCGTCCGCCGCAAGGAAGACTACCGCTTTCTCACCGGTGGCGGGCAATACACCGATGACATCACGCTGGCCAACCAGAGCTACGCGGTGTTCGTCCGGTCCCCGCACGCCCACGCCAGGATCAACAGCATCAACACCGCCGCCGCCAAGGCCGCACCCGGTGTACTCGACGTGTTTGTCGGCGAGGATGTGGCGGCCGACAAGATCAACGGCCTGCCTTGCGGCTGGCTGATCACCTCTACAGACGGCAACCCGATGAAAGAGCCGCCGCACCCCATCCTGGCCCAGGGCAAGGTGCGTTATGTGGGCGACCATGTCGCCATGGTGGTGGCCGAAACGCTGGAGCAGGCGAAGAACGCCGCCGAGCTGGTCGAGGTTGATTACGACGTGCTGAGCGCCGTGGTCCGTGTCACCGATGCCGCCAAGGCCACCGCCCTGCATGACGCCGCTCCCGACAACCATTGCTACAAATGGGCCATCGGCGACAAGGGCCAGGTGGATGCAGTCTTCGCCACCGCTGCCCATGTGACCAAGCTGGACCTGACCAACAACCGCCTGATTCCCAACGCCATGGAGCCGCGCGCGGTGATCGGCTCGTACAGCCGCGCGACCGATGAATACGTGCTGTATGTCTCCAACCAGAACCCGCACGTCGAGCGCCTGCTGCTGACGGCGTTTGTGATGGGCCTGCCCGAGCACAAGGTGCGTGTGATTGCGCCCGACGTCGGCGGCGGCTTCGGCTCCAAGATCTATTTGTATGCCGAAGACGTGTGCCTGACCTGGGCCTCGAAAAAGCTCAACCGCAACATCAAGTGGACGGCCGACCGCAGCGAGGCCTTTGTTTGCGACGCCCATGGCCGCGACCATTCCAGCCACGCCGAAATGGCGCTGGACAAGGACGGCAAGTTCCTGGCCATGCGCGTGCACACCGACGCCAACATGGGCGCCTATCTCTCGACCTTCGCACCGGCCGTGCCAACCATCCTGTACGCGACCCTGCTGGCCGGCCAGTACACCTGCCCGCAGATTTACGTCGAAGTCGATGCCTGGTTCACCAACACCGCCCCGGTCGATGCCTACCGCGGCGCGGGTCGCCCCGAGGCCACCTATCTGCTGGAGCGGCTGGTGTCGCGCGCAGGCTGGGAGCTGGGCCTGGCGCAGGACGAAATCCGCCGCCGCAACTTCGTGAAGGACTTTCCTTATCAGACGCCGGTGGCGCTGCAGTACGACGTGGGTGATTTCCATGCGCTGCTCAAGCGCGGCAACGAGCTGGCTGACGTGGCAGGGTTCGAGAAGCGCAAGACGGCATCAGCCGCCAAGGGCCTGCTGCGCGGCATGGGTTACTCCTGCTACATCGAGGCCTGCGGCCTGGCGCCCAGCAACATTGCCGGTGCGCTCGGTGCGCGTGCCGGCTTGTTCGAATGCGGCGAGGTGCGGGTGCACCCGACCGGCAGCGTGACGGTGTTCACCGGCTCGCATAGCCATGGACAGGGGCATGAGACCACCTTTGCGCAGGTCGTGGCTGCGCGGCTCGGCATTTCGGTGGACCAGGTCGATGTGGTGCACGGCGACACCGGGCGCGTGCCTTTCGGCATGGGCACCTATGGTTCACGTTCGCTGTCGGTCGGCGGTACGGCCATCATGAAAGCGCTCGACAAGATCGAGACCAAGGCCAAGAAAATTGCCGCGCACCTGATGGAGGCCAGCGATGCCGACGTCGAGTTTGCCAACGGCGAGTTCACCATCAAGGGCACCGACAAGAAGGTGACCTTCGGCCAGGTGGCGCTGACGGCTTACGTGCCGCACAACTACCCGCTCGACAAGCTCGAACCCGGCCTGAACGAGACGGCGTTTTACGACCCGACCAACTTCACCTTCCCGGCCGGCACCTACATCTGCGAGGTCGAGGTCGATCCGGCCACCGGCCAGGTGCGCGTGGACCGCTTCACGGCCGTGGACGATTTCGGCAACATCATCAACCCGATGATTGTCGAAGGCCAGGTGCATGGCGGGCTGGTGCAGGGCATCGGCCAGGCGCTGCTGGAGAACTGCGTGTACGACCCCGAGTCCGGCCAGCTGCTCACCGGCTCCTTCATGGACTACACCATGCCGCGTGCCGACGACATGCCCAACTTCACGCTGGACACGCTGTGCACGCCCTGCAGCCACAACCCGCTGGGCGCCAAGGGCTGCGGCGAGGCCGGTGCCATCGGTTCGCCGCCGGCGGTCATCAATGCCGTGCTCGACGCCCTCAAACCGCTTGGCGTGACGGACTTCGACATGCCTGCCTCCCCCGGCCGCGTCTGGGAAGCCATCCAGTCCGCCAAGAAATAAACAGCTATCCAAGGAGAAAATCACCATGTATCCATTCACCCTGGAACGTCCCACCTCCCTGGCTGCCGCCGCGCAGCTCACGGCCGACGGCGCCAAAGCCCTGGCCGGCGGCCAGACCCTGCTGGCATCGATGAAACTGCGCCTGTCCAGCCCGGACCAGCTGGTGGACCTCAGCGGCATCAAGGAGCTCAGCAGCATCAAGCGAGAAGGCAATGCCTTTGTGATCGGCGCCATGACGCGCCACGCCGACGTGGCGACCAACGCCGAGCTGAAGGCAGCGCTGCCTGCGCTCGCCGATTTGGCCGCCAATATTGGCGACCGCCAGGTGCGCGCCATGGGCACGCTGGGCGGCTCGGTTGCCAACAACGACCCTTCGGCCTGCTACCCGAGTGCGGTGCTGGCGCTGGGCGCGACCATCCACACCACCAAGCGCAAGATTGCCGCGGACGACTTTTTCCTCGGCATGTTCGCCACCGCGCTGGAAGAGGGCGAGCTGATCACCGCGATCAGCTTCCCGATTCCGAAGCGCGCGGCCTACATGAAGTTCAAGCAGTCGGCCTCGCGTTTTGCGCTGGTCGGCGTGTTTGTGGCGCAGTTCGACGCCGGCGTGCGCGTGGCTGTCACGGGCGCCTCCAGCGGCGTGTTCCGCCACGCGGGGCTGGAAGCGGCGCTGAGCAAGAGCTTCACGCCCGAAGCGGCCGCGGCGGTGAAAATTGACGCGACGGACCTCAACAGCGACATCCACGCGACGGCGGCTTACCGCGCCAACCTGATCAGCGTGCAGACCCAGCGCGGCGTGGCGAAGGCGCTGGCCTGACAGTGCCCAGCCGTTCGGGCTGGGTCCGTCCCGGGCCCGGTCTGAACGGCTTGAAGCCTTTGATGCCTTTTAGGCCTACCGCCCTTGATGGACGGGCGCAAGCAGCTATTGAATAGATAGCAACAGGTACACTGATCCGATGACACCTTTTCCCACGATTGATGCACTGGCCCAGGCGCTGCAGGGCGCCGGCTACTTTGCCGACCGGCGGCTGGCCACGGCGGTGTTTCTCGCGCTCAAGCTGCAGCGCCCGCTGCTGCTCGAAGGCGAGCCCGGCGTCGGCAAGACCGAGTTGGCCAAGGCGCTGTCCCTGGCGCTGCAGCGCCAGCTGATCCGCCTGCAGTGTTACGACGGGCTGGAGCAGCGCGAAGCGCTTTACGAGTGGAATTACGCCGCCCAATTATTGCACATGCGTGCTGTGGAAGGCCATGGTGACGCGGCCGATGTCGAACGCGAGGTTTACCAGGACCGCTACCTGATACGCCGGCCGCTGCTGCAGGCGCTGCAGACCCCGGCGCCGGGCGCGGTGCTGCTGATCGACGAGGTGGACCGCGCCGACGAGCCTTTTGAAGCCTTTCTGCTTGAGTACCTCGGCGAGTACCAGGTCAGCATTCCGGAAATCGGTACGGTGCGCGCGCAGGTGACGCCGGTCACCATCCTGACCAGCAACCGCACGCGCGAGCTCAACGACGCCGTCAAGCGGCGCTGCCTTTACCACTGGCTCGATTACCCCGACCGTGACCGCGAACTGGCCATCATTCGCGCCCAGGTGCCCGAGGCGGGCGAACAGCTGTCAGCCCAGGTGGCCGGTTTTGTCGACCGGCTGCGCCGCTCGCCGTTTGGCAACGCCTTCCAGCGCGCGCCCGGCATTGCCGAAAGTGTCGAGTGGGCCAAGGCGCTGGTGGCGCTGGACACGCTGGTGGTGGACCCCGAGGTGGTGGCCGATACCGCGGGTATTCTGTTCAAGCAGCGCGAAGATGTGGCGGCGCTCACGCATGAGCTGGCGGTGGAATTGCTGAAGCCTGAAGAGGCGGGTGCATGAGATGGATGGCGTCAACGCAGGGTCATTTCCCGCAGAGCTTCGAACAGTACGCGAAGTGACAAGCGTAGGGGCTCTTCATTTCAGCAGGGGCCGCGGATCTGGCTTCGCCAGTCCGCAGGCGCAGCGCCCCCTCGGGGGGCAGCGCAGTACACGAAGTGACAAGCGTGGGGGCTCATGTTATTAGGTGACGCCAGAGCGGGCAAACTCGCCGACAACATCGCCGGCTTCGGCCGCGCCCTGCGCCGCGCGGGTGTCAAGGTGGACAGCCAGCGCATTGCCCTGGCCAAGGAAGCCGCACTCGCCGTCGGCATCAGCGAAAGGGAAGACCTGAGCGCTGCTTTTGAAGCCGTGATGGTCAGCCGCGAGCAGGACCGGCTGGTGTTCCGCGAACTGTTCGACGTGTATTTCCAGGATCCGAAAGTCGCCAACAAGCTGCTCGCGCAACTGCTGCCCAGTGCCGAGGGCAAGGCCGAGCCCAGCAAGCGCCGCCCGCGTGTGCGCGAGGCGCTGGCGCCGCAAAAGGCATTCGGCCAGCAGGTCAAACCGACGACCGAAGACCAGAAGGTCGAGTTCGACGCCGCCATGACTGCCAGCGACATCGAGCGTCTGCAGCATGCCGACTTCAACGCGCTGTCGGCCACCGAGTACCGGCTGGTCGAGCGCCTGGCGCGCGACATCAAGCTGCCGCTGCCGATGTTTGCCTCGCGGCGCAGCCGGCCGGCCGCCAGTGGGGCGCGCATGCACTGGCCGGGCGTGATGCACCAGGCCGCGCGCACCGGCGGCGAGCTGATGCAGCTGCCGCGCCTGCAGCGGCGCGAGCAGGCCCTGCCGCTGCTGGTGCTGGTCGATGTGTCGGGGTCGATGGAGCGATATGCGCGTCTGCTGCTGGCCTTTCTGCATGCCGCCACACG
Source organism: Pseudomonadota bacterium (assembly GCA_040389085.1). GTDB lineage: Bacteria > Pseudomonadota > Gammaproteobacteria > Burkholderiales > Burkholderiaceae_C > Polaromonas. The sequence continues at coordinate 129,243 of JAZKAP010000002.1, read as the reverse complement.
GCGCCACCCGCACCGCGATGTGTTTGCCTTTGGCATGCACCTGACCGATCTGACGCAGGCCTTCCGCCAGGCCGACACCGACGAGATGCTGGCCCACGCCAGCCTGGCGATTGAAGATTTTGCCGGCGGCACCCAGCTCGGGGCCTCGCTGGCCACCTTGCGCGAGCACCATGCGCGCCGCCTGGTCGGCCGGCGTACCATCGTTCTGGTCATCACGGACGGGCTGGACACCGGCGAGCCGGCTGACCTGGCACCCGAACTGGCCTGGCTGCGCCGGCGCAGCCGCCGCCTGCTGTGGCTCAACCCCTTGCTGCGCTTTGACGGTTACGCGCCGCTGGCGCGCGGCGCGGCGGTGCTGCATGCCCATGCACACGGCATGCTCGCGGTTCACAATCTGGCCAAACTCGAGGAACTGGCAGCCAGCCTGGCGGCTCTGATGAAGAAATAACTCACCGTTCGGGCTGAGCCTGTTGAAGCCTTTCAACTGGCACAAGACGAACGGATACCAACCACACAACAAGCCGAAATAGCAAAAGAAAAGAAAAGGAAAAAAACATGGACATGCAAGCAAGCCGCCAACTGGCCGTGACACAACAACAGGCCTGGGACGCGCTGAACGACCCGGCCGTGCTCAAGGCCTGCATTCCGGGCTGCGACAAGGTGGAGCCTACCGGCGAGAACCAGTACGCCATTGCCATGGCGCTGAAAATCGGGCCCGTCTCGGCCAAGTTCACCGGCAAGATCACGCTCACCGACATCAACCCGCCGGCCAGCTACAAGCTGTCGTTTGACGGGCAGGGCGGCGTGGCCGGTTTCGGCAAGGGCAGTGCCGCGGTGACGCTGGTGCCCAATGCCGACGGGTGCGAACTGTCCTACACCGTGCATGCCTCGGTCGGCGGCAAGGTGGCCCAGCTTGGCCAGCGCCTGATCGACGGCGCGGCCAAGTCCATGGCCGAAGATTTTTTCAAGCGCTTTGACGAGGAAATGCAGCGCCAGCACCCCGAAAGTTATGCGGCCAAAATGGTCATGGGTGATGTTTCCACGGAGCCGGCCGGCCCGGGCATCCCGGTGTGGGTATGGATCGTGGGTGCCGCGGTGCTGATTGCCGGTGCGGTCTGGCTCGCACGTTAGGCCGCCAAGTCAGAAAGGTCAGAAAGGAGACCGGCCATGGAAAACCTCGATGTGATGGTTCTGCGCACCCTGCGCGACTGGCGCGCGGCGGGCAAACGCGCCTTGCTCGCCACCGTGGTGCGCACCTGGGGCTCGTCGCCGCGTCCGGTCGGCTCCATCATGGCGCTGTGTGAAGACGGCGCGGTGGTCGGCTCGGTCTCGGGCGGCTGTATTGAAGACGACCTGATCTACCGCCACACCCAGGCCTATGCGTCGGCGCCTGCGCAGGGGGGCGACCACACCATGCCCTCGGGGCCGCCGACCTTTGTCAAATACGGCATCACTGCCGACGAAGCCCACCGCTTTGGTTTGCCCTGTGGCGGCACGCTGGAGCTGCTGCTCGAATACGACCCCGACGCCGCGGCGCTGGCGGAGCTGGTGCAGGCGCTCGAAGCCGGGCAGTTGATGCAGCGCACGGTGCGCCTGACCGACGGCGCGGTCACGCTTGCCGCGGCCCGGGCCCCGGCGGAGCTCAGTGTCTCGTCCGTCGAGCTGGTCAACACCTTCGGGCCCGAATACCGCATGCTGCTCATCGGTGCGGGCCAACTCACCGAATACCTCGCAACCATGGCCCTGTTCAGCGGCTTTGCCGTCACCGTGTGTGACCCGCGCGAGGAGTACCGCAGCGCCTGGTCGGTTGCGGGCGCCAAAGTGCTCAGCGAGATGCCGGACGACGTGGTGGTCGCCTTCAAGCCGGACCGGCGCAGCTGCGTGATCGCGCTCACCCACGACCCCAAGCTCGACGACCTGGCGCTGCTCGAAGCGCTGGCCACCGATGCGTTTTACGTAGGCGCGATCGGCTCGCGGCGCAACAACGAGGCGCGCCACCAGCGCATGGCCGAACACTTCGGCCTCAACGAAGCTGCGCTCGCGCGCCTGCGCGGCCCCATCGGCATCTACATCGGCAGCAAAACCCCACCTGAAATCGCCGTCAGCGTGATGGCCGAGGTCCTGGCCGTGAAAAACGGCGTGGTCCTGCCGCGCGACATGGAAGTGGCGCAGGCCAAGAACGAACGCGCGGTGCTGGCCAATGAGCCGGGCGAGCTGGTGTGTGGGGTGGCGCGGAGTTCCTGAGAGGGCCGGGCGGCTTGAGGGGCTGCAAAGCAGCGGAAGCCGACATTTCGGGAAATCACCCAATGGGGACCAGGCATTGACAGGCCCATCACAATCGACTGCAACAGGCTGCGGTGCTTGTCGTGATTTTTTATACTGTATAAAAATCCTTGAAAACCGCGAAAAGCAAGGCTGCAAGCCACCTTCAGGAGAAAGACATGTCCACAATATCGAGCGCGGACCAGTTTATCGAGCAGGTTTTGCTCTATACATTGCGTTAGACGCCTATCTCGCCTAGAACCCGCCTGCCATGCAAAGCCAAACAATCCCGTTCCGCCTGCCTCCATCGCGTCGCGAAGAACAACTGAAGCAATTCAACGCGCGAAAGGAGATCCACTGGTTCGGGTTTAGCGGTGCGTTCATAGAGCCAGGTTCAGCAATCGTCCGCTTCACCAAATTCGATGCTGGCTTGCAAGGCGGCGGGGGTACGGCCGCAATCAATGGTGGCGTCATCGCAGCAGGCTTTGATGCGGCGTTCGTCCTCGCTGGCCTCGGTCACTATGACTCGGAGGTCGTGGTTACGCTTGAGCTATCAGTAAAGTTCTTGTCGCTCGCCCTTGTGAGTGAGTCACTTGCCGTTCAAGCGCATGTAGTTCGGTCAGCCAAGAACTTTTGTTTTGCCGAGGGTTTCCTTTCTCATGGCGGCGGCCAGCCGAGACAACACCTGGCAATCGCCACTGCCATGGTTGCACCTGCGCGTTAGCAAAGACCGTGGGAGTTCTATTGCACCAGGCGTCTCACCCTTCAGTCGAGAGGACCTGCCCCGGCAAGCCGGGTCGAGCCTCTCATGTCAAACGTTAAAGACGGCTTAGAGCAGACTGAAGTCCGCAAACAGTCTGATGCCGACTTCGAACTGCGCCCGTGTGTTCGATGCTCAGTGTCAGTAGCTATTTTTTCATGGAAAACGGGCCTCCAGCCCACATGCCGTAAGCGCAAGCAGCTATCAAAAAAAGAGCAATCCAGCTGATTCAACCTGGCCGGCCAAGCAGGCACGAGGAGCAGCCCGCACCCTGGCGACCACCCCTAAAGTTACCCCCACCCCCTGTTGCCTAGGCTGTGGATAAGGACCTGAACAACCCGGAAATGCCGCGCCAGGGCTGGCGATGCAGGGCATGCTCAAGAAACAGGCAGGTGCAGTGGCGAGCCATCGGCGGCCAGCGTTTCGCCCTTGCGCGCTACGATCAGGCCGTAGGCGTGCGGCTGGCGGTGCAGATCGAAGTTGAAGGTGGTGCGTTTGTAGACGGCGCAGAAATCCAGGTCGCAGCGGGCGATGGCCATTTCGTCGTCCTTGGTCAGGCAGCGCGCCACCACCTCACCGGACGGGGCGACGATGCAGCTGCCGCCTATGCTGTCCACCCCTTCTTCCAGCCCGGCCTTGGCCACGCCCACCACCCAGGTGCCGTTCTGGTAGGCGCCGGCCTGCATGGACAGCTGGTTGTGGAACAGCGACAGGTCGTCATGCGCCGGCGCCGGGGCGTTGTGCACCGGCGTGTTGTAGCCGATCAGCACCATCTCCACGCCTTGCAGGCCCATCACGCGGTAGGTCTCGGCCCAGCGTCTGTCGTTGCACAGGGCCATGCCCAAAACGCCGCCAAAGGCCTGCGTCACGCCCCAGCCGGGGCCGGGGGTGAAGTAGCGCTTTTCCAGGTGCTGAAACCGCCGCCAGGGTTCGTGTTCCTTGTGACCCGGCAGATGCACCTTGCGGTACTTGGCCACGATGGTCCCGCTGCGGTCCACCAGGATGGAGGTGTTGTAGCGCACCGCACCCGTGGCCTCCTGCGCCAGCTCGGCATACCCCAGGTAAAAGCCCACGCCGAGGTCGCGCGACAGGTCGAACAGCGGCTGCGTGGCGGCGTTGGGCATGGACTGTTCGAAGAAGCTGTTGATCTCGGCCTCGTCCTCGATGTACCAGCGCGGGAAGAAGGTGGTCAGTGCCAGTTCGGGAAACACAATGAGCTGCGCGCCCACCGCGTGGGCCTGGCGCATGAGATCACACAGGCGGGCCACCACCTGGGTGCGCGAGTCGCTGCGCTGAATGGGGCCGAGCTGGCCGAGGGCGACGTTGAGATGGCGTGGCATAAAAGTAGAAGGGCAGTAGTTAGGAAGGTCGATTGGCCAGCGCCAGCACCACCTGCAGCAGCAACTGCGCGCCGCGCTGCAGGTCGGCAGGTTCGGTGTGCTCGCGCACGTTGTGGCTCAGGCCGCCCGCGCTGGGCACAAAAATCATGGCGCTGGGGCAAATGCGGGCCAGCATCTGCGCGTCGTGCCCGGCGCCGCTGGGCATGCGCTGGTGGCTGCAGCCCAGGGCCTGCGCCTGCTGCTCCACCAGGTTGACCACCGCGGGGTCGAAGTCCACCGGCTCAAAACGGGCCAGGGCGCGCGAGCTGATGCGCACGCCTTCGGCCTCGGCCGCTTGTTGTACATAGGCATGCAGGTCCGCTTCGGCCTGCGCCAGCGCGGCGCTGTCGGTGTTGCGCAGGTCCACGGTGAACACGGCTTTTTGCGCGATGACATTGACCAGATTCGGGCTGAGCCGCAGCGCGCCCACGGTGGCCAGCTGGCGGCCACCCATGCGTCTACTCAGTTCACGCACGAACACCGCCACTTGCGCAGCCACCAGCGCGGCGTCGTGGCGCAGCGCCATGGGTGTGGTGCCGGCGTGGTTGGACTGGCCTTCCACCGTGAACTCGGTCCACGAGATGCCTTGCACGCCTTCGACCACGCCGATCTGCAGGCCCATCTGCTCCAGCACCGGGCCTTGTTCGATATGCAACTCCACAAAGCTGTCCACCACCGGCGCGCCCACCGGGGCCGTGCCCTGGTAACCGATGCGTTGCAGCTCGGCCTGCACCGACACGCCATCGGCATCGCAGGTGGCCAGCGCCTCCTGCAGCGGCTGGCCGCCGACATAGACCAGGCTGCCCATCATGTCTGGCTGGAAGCGCGCGCCTTCTTCGTTGGTGAACACGGCCACGGCCAGCGGGCGGCGGGTTGGCAGGCCGGCCTCGCGCAAGGTGGCCACCACTTCCAGGCCGGCCAGCACGCCGTAGTTGCCGTCATACAGGCCGCCGGTACGCACCGTGTCGATGTGCGAACCCATCATCACCGGGGGCAGGTCGTCGGTGCCGGGGAAGGTGGCAATGATGTTGCCAATCGCATCCACCTCCATGCGCATGCCCAGCGCGCGCATGCGCGCCGCCGTCCAGTCGCGGCCCTGGCGGTCGGCATCGGTCAAGGCCAGGCGATTCACGCCGCCACCGGGCAGCGCGCCGATTTGACCCAGCGCTTGCAGGCTCTCCAGCAGGCGCGGGCCGTTGATCTGTGGGGCGCTCATGCGGCCGCTCCGTCACGCAGTACCTGGGCGGCACTGCGGCCCACCAGTTGCTGGTACAGGGCCGGATCGGTGTCGCTCTCGCTGCCGAACAGCAACACGCGGCTGTCCGGCCCCAGACCCAGCGATGCGCGGGCGGCGGGGTCTTGCGCCGCAAGCAGGGCCGCGGCCAGGCCCGCCACGGCGGACTCACCGGCGACGATGACCGGGTCACCGCCCTGCGGGCTGGCCAGCAGGCGCATGCCGTCCACAGCGGCGGCATCGGGGATGGTGCAAAACGCGTTGGCGCCGGTGGCCAGAAAGTCCCAGGCCAGCAGCGAGACTTCGCCGCAGGCCAGGCCGGCCATCAAGGTGTCCAGATCGCCCTTGACTGCCACCACGGCGCCGGCACGCGCGCTTTGCAGCAGGCAGTCGGCACGTTCGGGTTCCACCACCACAAATACCGGGCGCTGCGCGTTGTCGCGCTCCCAGAAATACGCACACACCGCCGCCGCAAAACCACCCACGCCCGCCTGCACGAAGACGTGGGTAGGCCACTGGGGCAGGGCGCTGACGGCCTCGTGCACCATGAGCTGGTAGCCCTGCATCACGTCACGCGGAATGTCCATGTAGCCGGGGTAGGAGGTGTCGGAAATCACAAACCAGCCATTCGCCCGGGCATCACGGTCGGCCTGCTGCACCGCATCGTCGTAGTTGCCGCTGGTGCGCACCACCTGCGCGCCGTAGCGGGCAATGGCCTCTTTGCGCCCCTCGCTGACGGTGGCGTGGATGTAGATGACACAGCGGCAGCCCAGCATCTGCGCCCCCCAGGCGACCGAACGGCCGTGGTTGCCGTCGGTGGCGCAGGTGACGGTGATGTCGGCACAGGCCTGGCGCAACGCGGGCTCGCTTTGCAACTGCGTGTGGCTGACACTGCGGCCCAGGCGCTGGCCGAGTTCGCGGCACAGCAGGCGCGCCACGGCGTAGGCCCCGCCCAGCGCCTTGAAGCTGCCCAGGCCGAAACGCGAGCCTTCATCCTTGTAGTGAATGCTGGCCACGCCTGCGGAGTGAGCGAGGCCGGACAGGGAGCACAGGGGCGTGACCGCGTAGCCGGGCCAGGCGGTGATGACGGCTCTGGCTTGCTCCATCGCCGCCGCACTGAGCAGTGTGGCGCGGTGCGCGCCATAGGGCTCGCCGGGTTCAAAGCGGGGATTGGGCAGCAGGGTGAAAGGGTGTTGGGGTAAAGCGGTCATGGGGTGGAAGGGTTCAGAGAGATGATTCAAGGTCGGCCAGTTGCGCATGGACTTGCTCAATGGCGGCCATGCGGGCGCGGGCCTTTTTGGGTAACTGGGCCAGGGTGGCGGTGGCCAGGTAGTTGATGAGGCTGATGGCGCTCACATAGGAGTCAAAAATCGGCTCGTCCTGCGGCGGGCAGATGAACAGGGCCTGCGCGCGCGCCGCCAGCGCCGACACGCGGGCATCGCTAACCAGCACCAGTGCGGCACCGGCATCACAGGCGATGCCCACCACCTGGGACAGGTGGTGGGTGCGGCGGCGAAAGTCCATGGCCAGCAGCACATCGTGGGGCTGGATTTCGGCCAGCAGTTCAGCTTCTTCACCGGCGCCCTCGTTGAGCAGATGGACCTCGGCGCGCATCTGCGACAGCAGCGCCCGCGCATACGACGCTGCCATGTAGCCGTTGCGGTAACCCACCACCCAGACGCGGCGCGCACCGGCCAGCAGCCTGGCTGCCTGCTGCACGCCCTGGTCGGTCACGCTGTCGGCCAGGGCCTGCAACTGCCGGGCGTCTTGCTCCAGGTGGTGTTGCAGCGGGCTGGCGCTGGTGCCCTGCTGCGCCATGCGGTGCAGCGGCGAGGGCTGGGGTATGCCATTGCGCTGGTGCTGCCGGAAGGCCTGGAAGTCGGCAAAGCCCAGGCGCTTGAAAAAACGCGCTGTGCTGGCCTTGGAGACACCGGCCAGCGCCGCCAGCTCGGTGGCGCTGTAGGCCAGCAGGTCTTTTTCACGGGCCAGCACCACGTCGGCCAGTTTGCGGTCCACCAGGGACAACGCAGCGTACTGAACCTGAATCCGTTCGCGCAGAGTGATGGTTTTGGACTTGGTCATGGCAGGGCGGCTGAGAGGTTTTGGTGCGGATGCGCCCAAAAGAGAGCATGCGCACCACTATGAAACATAATTTTCATGGATTTATAGTCAAGAAACACATATTTCATATTGTCCATCATCTGTTTGCAAGGGCAATGCCATGCGGAACAGGTGGCACACATTTTGCGAAAGAGGTGGGGTCTCCCCATCATCTTCACAGGAACCCTTCCATGAAATTCAAAGCACTCTCCACCCTGGCTGGCCTGTTTACCAGCGTCGTCCTGACCGTGGCCACGCCAGTCCATGCGGCCGATGAATCACTCTCGTCCGTGCTGGCCAAGAAGTCGATTGCCCTGGGCGTGGCCTCCGACTTTCCGCCTTACGGCTACATGGGTCCCGACTTCAAACTCACCGGCGTGGACGTGGCCACCGCGCAGCTGATCGCCGACAAGCTCGGGGTGAAGGCCGAGTTTGTGCCGGTAAGCACACCCAACCGCATTCCCTATCTGCAGACCAAGAAGATTGACCTGATCGTCTCGGCCCTGGGCAAGAACCCCGAGCGCGAGAAAGTGATCGACTTCACCGTGGCCTACGCCCCGTTCTTCCAGGCCGTGTTCGGCCCCAAGGCGCTGAGCATCAAGAGTTTTGACGACCTGGCCGGCAAGAGCATTGCCGTGACCCGCGGCACCATCCAGGACGACGTGCTGCAAAAGGTGGCCCCGCCCACGCTGAAAATCCAGCGCTTCGAGGACGATTCCACCACCGTGGCCGCCTTCATCTCGCAACAAACCCAGCTGCTGGCCACCGGCGCCGCCGTGGCTGCGGCTGCCGTGCAGAAGAACCCCCAGGTGCAGGCCGAGTACAAGCTGCTGCTGAAAGACTCGCCCAACTTCATCGGCGTGCGCAAGGGTGAAGCCGCGCTGCTGAACAAGGTCAACGAGATCCTGCGCGCCGCCAAGGCCGATGGCACGCTGGAGCAGTATTCGCAAAAATGGCTGGGCCGCGGCACCGGCGTGTTGCCAGACTGAGCTGCCACACACGCATACACACGTCCGCACCCGCACACCACGACCCTGAAGCGCCATGATTGAATTCAACTTTCTCACCGTGCTGGCCCAGTGGCCCATGCTGCTGCGCGGGCTGGGCCTGACGGTGGCGCTCACCGCCGTTTCGGCGGTGCTCGGTGTCGTGGTGGGCACGGCGTGCGCCTGGGCCCGGCTGCATGGCGGCGCGGTGCTGAAGCGGGGGGTGGGGGCCTATGTGGAGCTGATTCGCAACACGCCTTTCATCATCCAGCTGTTCTTCATTTTTTTCGGCTTGCCCTCGCTGGGACTGCGGCTGTCGGTCGAGGTGGCTTGTGTGCTGGCCATGGTGCTCAACCTGGGCGCCTATTCGTGCGAGATCGTGCGCGCCGGCCTGCAGACCACGCCCAGGGGCCAGCTCGAAGCCGCCATGAGTCTGGCGCTGACGCCCTGGCAGGTCTTTTCGCGCGTGGTGCTGCCGCCGGCACTGGCGCGCATCTGGCCCGCACTGGTGAGCCAGATCATCATCGTGATGCTGGGCTCCGCGGTCTGCGGGCAGATCTCGGCGGAAGAACTCTCGCAGGCGGCCAACCTGATTTCCAGCCGGACTTTCCGCAGTTTTGAGTCTTACATCATCGTCACTGCGGTCTATCTGCTGCTGGCGATTGGCGTGCGGCAGTTGCTGTACTGGGTGGGGCCGCGCTTCATCTTTTCCAGTCGTTAACGGGAGCCACCATGGTTCAGTTTTCTCTCTGGGACATCTTCAGCTTTCTGCTCGGCGCCGTGCGCTGGACGGTGGCGCTCTCGCTGATTGCCTTCGTTGGTGGCGGGCTGGTCGGCATGGGCATGCTGTTACTGCGGTTTGCCAGGGTGCGTGGCGCGGCCACCGCGGTGGCCTGGTATGTGCAGATTTTTCAGGGCACGCCGCTGCTGATGCAGCTTTTCCTTGTCTACTTTGGCCTGGCCCTGCTGGGCATGGACACTTCGCCGCTGGTGTCCGCAGCGATTTGCCTGACCCTGTATGCGAGCGCCTACCTGACCGAAATCTGGCGCGGCTGTGTCAACGCCATTCCGAAAGGCCAGTGGGAAGCCTCCACCACCCTGGCGCTGAGCTTCACGCAGCAGATGCGTTACGTGATCCTGCCGCAGGCGCTGCGCGTGGCCATTGCGCCCACGGTGGGCTTTCTGGTGCAGATCATCAAGGGCACGGCGCTGGCCTCGGTCATCGGGTTCGTCGAGCTGACCAAGGCCGGCCAGATGATCTCCAACGCCACCTACCAACCCTTTCTGGCCTACACCTTTGTAGGCCTTTTGTACTTTGCCCTGTGTTACCCGCTGTCGTGGTGGAGCCAGCGGCTGGAAAACCGCCGTCTGGCCTGATATATGACTCATTCATCGACTCCCCCCTTTGCGCTGGTTGACATCCGTGGCCTGCACAAGAGTTTTGGCGCCACCGAAGTGCTCAAGGGCATCGACCTGCAGGTCGGGCGCAAGGAAGTGGTCTGCATCATCGGCAAGAGCGGCTCGGGCAAGAGCACCTTGCTGCGCTGCATCAACGGTCTGGAAACCTTCGAGCGCGGCAGCCTCGCCGTCGATGGCCAGGCCCTGCAACACGGCGATACCAACGCCATGCGTGCGCTGCGCCAGCAGGTCGGCATGATTTTCCAGAGCTTCAACCTGTTCCCGCACCTGAGCGCCGGGCGCAATGTGATGCTGGCGCCGACGCTGGTCAAGGGCCTGCCGAAGGAAGAAGCGCGCACGCGTGCCCAGGCGCTGCTGGAGCGCGTGGGACTGGGCAGCCTGTTTGACCGCATGCCCGATCAACTTTCGGGCGGACAGCAGCAGCGCGTGGCCATTGCCCGCGCGCTGGCCATGGACCCCACGGTGTTGTTGTGCGACGAGATCACGTCTGCCCTGGACCCGGAACTGGTCGGCGAAGTGCTGCAGGTGGTGGAGATGCTGGCCAACGAAGGAATGACGCTGATCCTGGTCACCCACGAAATGGCTTTTGCCCGCAAGGTGAGTGACCGCGTGGTGTTCATGCACCAGGGGCTGATTCACGAAGCGGGCAGGCCCGACGAAATTTTCAACCGCCCGCAGACACCCGAGCTGCGGCAGTTTCTGGCTGTCTTGCACGACTGATTGCGGAAAGTCCCGGCGGGAGAGGCTGGTGTTGCTGGAAACACAGCATGGGGCAGAGGATCTATATAAGAAAATGGCCTCCTGCCCTTATTTTGCGAGCGCAAGCAGCTATCAAAACAGGAGCATTCTGGTCGATTCAACCGTGATCGTTCAGGAGGGTTGGAGGTGCGGCTCCGCATCAGCGACTCCTCAAGTTACCCCCACGCCCTGTTGCTTAGGCTGTGGATAAGAGCCTGAACAACTCGCGAATGCCGCGCCAGTGCTGGTGATGCGGGGCTTGCTCAAGAAACAGGCAGACGCCTAGTCCTTCAGGTCCGGCACCAGGGCGGCCAGTTTTTCATGATCGAGTTCAAGGCTGCCGGGCTGCAGCAGCGACTGCATCTGCTGCCGGATCGGTTCGGCCAGGGCATCGGCTGCGGCGGAGGGCACGCGCCCCTGCGCGCGCAGCAAAAACACCTCGCGCACGATGCCGGGTGCGGCCAGCGGCTTGATGGCGAGCTGGCTGCTGCTGAAATGCGACAGCGTCAGGCTGGGCACCAGGCTGATGCCGACCCCGCTTTCCACCAGACCCCGCACCGCCTCCAGCCGTTCGACCTCCATCACCGTGTTGGGTTTGTGCGGCCGTAAGGCCGCGTCGATCTGGTGGCGCAGGCGGGTGGTCGTCGTGAAGTGAATGAACGGGAACTGAACCAGCTCTTCAATCGTGATGGCCGCCTTGCCGGCGAGTACGTGGTCTTTCCGGCAGATGACGTAGAAGCGGTCCAGGCACAGCAGTTCCTTGTGGATGTCGGCGTCTTTCGCGTCGATGGTGGACAGGGCCAGGTCCACCTTGCCTTCCCGCACCAGGTCCACACAGGGCTGGGGCAGCGCATCGACCACCTCGATGTCGATGGCCGGGTGTTTGCGCCGGTAGTCGGCCACCACCACCGGCAGGAAGCGGGCACACAGCGAGGGGATGCCGGCCACTGCCACACGGTCCACGATGCTGAGGTCGCGGCAAACGCTGCCCATGACATCGTCGAAGTGCGACACCACCTCGCGTGCGGCGCGCTCAAAGCGCCGGCCGGCTGCGGTGAGGTCGACCTTGCGCGTGTCGCGGTCAAACAACCTGGCGGCCAGCGTGTCTTCCAGCGAGCGGATCAGGGAACTGAAGGCGGGCTGGGACAAGTGCATCTGCTCGGCGGCTCGTGTGAAGCTGCGCAGGTCAGCCAGTGCCAGGAAAGCACGCAGTTGACGTGTGGACAGGTTCATCCCTGCGGATGATACCGATTGATCCGGTTTTCCTTTGAGTGCCATCCAGAATTTCGAATTCACAGGCGAGCCTGCTTGCGCCATAGTCCCGGTCATGCTCCGCTTCAACATCGCGTTCCCTGTGAAAGCCCCTTCATGAAAACCATCCGCATCGGCGCCGGCGCCGGCTACTCGGGGGACCGCATTCCCCCCGCCGCGGAGCTGGCGGAAAAGGGGGATCTCGACTACCTGGTGTTCGAGTGCCTGGCCGAGCGCACCATCGCCCTGGCCCAGCTGGAGCGCAGCAAGGACGCTCGTCTGGGCTTCGACCCCTTGCTGCGCGACCGCATGGAAGCGGTGCTGCTGGCCTGCGCCGGCAGGGGCGTAAAGATCATCACCAACATGGGGGCCGCCAACCCGCAGGCGGCCGGACAGGAAATCATCCGCATTGCGCGCGAACTGGGGCTGGACCGCCTGAAGGTGGCGGTGGTGCAGGGCGACGACGTGTTGCCCGGCCTGCAGGACCAGAACCTGACCCTGCTGGAAAGCGGCGCGCCGCTGCAGTCCCTCGGCAGCACCGTGTTGTCGGCGAATGTCTATCTGGGCGCCGAGGCGCTAGTGCGGGCGCTGCGTCTGGGCGCGGACGTGGTCATCACCGGGCGTGTTGCTGACCCGGCGCTGTTTCTTGCGCCGCTCATCCATGAGTTTGATTGGTCCATGTCGGACTGGCAGAAGATGGGCCAGGGCACGGTGGTGGGCCATTTGCTGGAATGTGCCGGGCAGGTCACCGGCGGGTATTTTGCCGACCCCGGTTACCGCGATGTGCCCGACCTCGCCAACCTGGGTTTTCCGCTGGCCGAAGTGTCGGCCGACGGGAGCGCCGTCATCACCAAGGTGGCCGGTTCGGGCGGCTGCGTCACCACCGCCACCTGCGCGGCGCAGCTGCTGTACGAAGTCGAAAACCCCGCCAGTTACCTGCAGCCTGATGTGGTGGCGGACTTCTCCGGTGTCACGCTGACCCAGGTGGGGCCCGACCGCGTGCGCATCGAAGGCGCCCAGGGCCATCAGCGCCCGCCAACGCTCAAAGTGACCGTGGGTTACCGCGACGGCTTCATCGGAGAAGGGCAGATTTCCTACGCGGGCCTGGGCGCCGAGGCGCGGGGCCGGCTGGCGCTGGATGTACTGAAGCAGCGCCTGGAGGCTTCGGACATCGAGGCGCTCGACAGCCGTTATGAACTCATCGGAGTCAACGCCATGCATGGCGAGGCCCTGTCCGCGGGCCACACGCCTTATGAAGTCCGGGCGCGTGTGGCCCTGCGTGTGGCCACCCTGAAAGAGGCGGAGCGGGTGGCCAACGAGGTCGAGGCCATGTACCTCAACGGGCCGGCCGGGGGCGGCGGCGTGACGAAGTCGGTCCGCGAGGTGATCGCCGCGGCGTCCACCCTGGTGCCGCGCGAGCTGGTTCAGACCTCAATCACCATGATGGAGCTTTAAACAATGCTGCTGCGCGAGATTGCCCACACCCGTACCGGCGACAAGGGAAACCGGTCCATCATTTCCGTCATCGCCTACGACCTCAAGGACTTCCCGGCGATCGAGCGCGCCGTCACCGCGGAACGGGTGCGTGCGTATTACGCAGACACCGTCAAGGGCGAGGTCGAGCGTTACGTCGTGCCGCATCTGGGCGCCCTGAACTTCGTGCTGCACGACGCGCTGGGCGGGGGGGTGACCCGGTCCCTGGCGCTGGACGCCCATGGCAAGTGCCTGAGCTCCGCCATTCTGGGCATGGCCATCGAATAAGCTAGACGGTTTGCTGGACATATTCAACAATTTTTTAAACAGGAGACATCAACATGAAGTGCAAGTCGATTCTTTTCGCGGCTGCGGCCACTTTTTCCCTGGCCGCATTCGGCCAGGCGTATCCGAACAAGCCGATCAAGGCCATCGTGCCCTTTGCCGCCGGCAGCGCCACCGACCAGATCGGGCGCGCTTTCGCGGCCAAGATGTCGGAAACGCTGGGGCAGACCATCGTGGTCGAGAACAAGGCCGGCGTCAACGGCATGCTGGGAGCCGATGCTGTCGCCAAGTCCGCCCCGGACGGCTACACCTTCCTGATTGGGACCAACAGCACCAACGCGGCACTCAAGAGCCTGATGAAAAAGCTCCCCTACGACCAGGACACGGCCTTTGCACCGCTGGGCTACATGGGTTCGGTGCCGCTGATCGTGGCCGTCAACAACGACGTACCGGCCAAAAACCTGCGCGAATTCGTGGACCTCGCCAAGGCCAAACCCGGCCACGTCACCTTTGCCAGCGCCAGCACCTCGCAGCTGGTGTCGTCTGAAATGATGGCCGGCATGGCCGGCATCCAGATGACCAACGTGCCTTACAAAAGCGGCCCTGCGGCCATGACCGACCTCATCGGCGGCCAGGTGATGATGTTCACCGCCGACTTTGCCGTCATGCTGCCGCAGGTCAAGGGCGGCAAGGTCCGCGGCCTCGCGGTGACTTCCAGCAAACGTTCACCCGCGGTGCCGGAACTGCCGACGGTCAACGAAGCCCTGGGCCTGAAGGACTACGAGCTGATCGCCTACTTCGCCATGTTTGCACCGGCCGGTACGCCGCCCGACATCATCGCCAAACTGAACCAGGCCATCAACGCAGCAGCACAGAGCAAGGACCTGCAGGAAAAATTCGCACCGATCGGTTTCCTGGTCGAGCCCGGAACGCCCGAAGCCCTGGCCCAGCGCAGCAAGCTGGAAACGGCCAAGTGGGCCAAGGCCATCCGCGACGCGAAGATCGAGCCGCAATAAGGCGTCGAACAGGCACCACCCGGCCCGCCTGCGCTGCGTGAGCGCGGTCAGAGCGGGTTGAGGTGGATGTGACCGGGTTGGTGCCCCATCGACTGGATAAATCGGCCTCCAGTCCTTGTCTGACGGGCGCAAGCAGCTATCAAAGATATAGCGAATGCGGCGCTGACCCGTCCGCATTCGGCGACTTTGCCGTTTTCAACAGCGCTGTTCACTTGCTTCGGCCGCTGCGGTAAGCTTTGCAAAGTATGAAGAATTTCGAAATGCTTCAGCCATTTTTTTTGCCGGGCGCCATGTGATTTTTCGGTTTTGCGGGATATATCAAAGTTAGGTGGCTTATGTCACGTCGTTTGCAATCTGTCTTTGCCATGCTCATGGCTGCTCTGCCAGCGCTTGCTGCGCCTCAGTCGGCCCCAGACTATCGGTGCCGGATCGAACGCATCACCATGCCGGGTATCCCAAAGGCTTCGGTGGAGTACTGGGAAAAGCTGTATGAGGGCAAAGAATTTACTGTCGATCGACAGACCGGCATCATGGCTGGCACTCTCAAGAACTTGTTCACCACGAAACCCGTCGTGATCGACATCGGTTCAGACCAGAATTCATTCAAAGTGGTGACCACGATGAGACGAGATCAAGGAGCTGGTATTGGTTCCAACGTCTACGTGTTGGTCGTTCGTGAGCTCGAAAAAGCTCCACGAAAGCCGTTTTTGTTCCTGGATAACGAAGACACGTTCATAGGAACATGCGAGCACTTCTAGTCCCGCCACCCAACAGATCCTTTGACACGGACCCGCAAGTGTATCCGTGCGCGTTGCGCACTCGCGTCGTCTGCGACGGTCAAATCCGACCTTAACCCTCAGGAGCCACCATGCAACTGCCCTTCACCATTGAGCAGTTCTTTGGCGTCTTCCGGCTGTACAACAGCACGGTCTGGCCGGCGCAGATTTTCCTGGTCCTGCTTGCGGTGCTGGCCATCGTCTTCATTGCACTTCGGCGCCCCTGGTCCGGCGCGGCCGTGTCAGCCATTCTGGCGTTGCTCTGGGTTTGGATCGGCGCCGCCTACCACCTGGCGTTCTTCGCGCGCATCAATCCTGTGGCCTACGGGTTCGGCGCGCTGTCCATCGCCGGAGGTCTTCTGTTCGCCTGGCACGGCGTGATCTGCCGCCGATTCGAGTTTGCTTTTGACAGGAGCTTTCGGACGGGTCTCGGGGTAGCCCTGCTCGCCTTCGCACTCGTTGTTTATCCCCTCTGGTCCACGCTGGCAGGGCATGGGTATCCGGAGCTGCCCACCTTTGGTCTGCCTTGCCCCACCACCATTTTCACGATCGGTGTGCTCGCGCTCGCGTCGGGCGCGCGCCTGCGCGCAGTCCTCGCTGTGCCCATTCTTTGGTCCCTGGTGGGTGGTCAGGCCGCCTTCCTCCTGGATGTCAAGCCCGACCTCGGTCTGCTCGTGGCCGGTGTCGTGGCGGTGGGGCTGTTTATCTGGCCTGTTCGCGACCGGAAGGCGTCGTCCACCAGCCCGTGAAATTGAGATTGAGGGCTATGCCATCACGCAAGCGGACACGTCCGGTGCAAGCCGCCAACCGCGCCCGCTTCACTGACCGGCGCGGCGCCAGTGCAGTCATCTTCTGATATAAAAAAGGCCTATAGCCCTTACATCACGTGCGCAAGCAGCTATCAAAAGCAGAGCAGATTTACTTGTTCAGCTTCGCCAGCAGCGCCTGGATTTCCTGCCTGCGGCCGCTGTCGGCCAGTTCGCGGCCCAGACGCGGTGCGGCTTTCAGTGCGGTTTCCAGGTGGGTGCGGGCTTCGGCGTGGCGGTCGCGGCCGAGCAGGTACTCGCCGTAGAAGAAGTTTGCGTCGATGCCGGTCGGGTTGATGGCCAGCGACTTCTTGAACAACTCCTCGGCCTTGTCCTTGTTGCCAAAACCGACCGGCCAGCCCGGCACCTGGGCGTACAGCGTGGCCAGGCTGGTGTAGGCGGAACCGGCGAGTGCCTTGTCGTTGATCTTCAGCGCTTCCTCGAAGCGCAGCTTGGCCTCTTTGGCCAGCGACAGCGCGCCCAGGCCGCCCTTGGCGCCGGCTTCGCTGGAGACCACGATGCCTTCCCAGGTCAGCGCCTCGGCGCTGGCGGGGTTGGCTTCAACAATCTTGTGCGCCTGCTGCGCCAGGGCGTGGTACAGGTCGGCCTGCTGTTTTTCCGGCTTGCTGTACTTGATCTCGGCCCACTGGTCCTGAATGGGGCGTATCAATTCTTCGGGTGTGGCCGCGGCGGCAAAGCCGGCGAAGGAAAGCAGAAGCGGCAGGAGGAAGGAGGAGAGGAGAGAGCGTGAAACGGGGTGCATGAAAAGTCCTTTCAGTGCTGTTCAGAAGAGGGAGCGTGTTGCTTGATGATGGCCAGCTGGCCGGCCAGGCCGCGGTCTATCAGTGAGGGAGCGAAACCGTTGAGCCAGGCAAACAGGCGTTCCGGAAAACCGAAATGGTGTTCACCCTTGCCGTGGCGCAGGGCCGCGACAATCTGCCGGGCGACGGCCTGGCTGCTGTCGCTGTTGTTCTTCAGCGCGCGGTTGAGCTGGTTGACGGCTTCGGTGTTGAGCGGCGTATCGATCACGCGTGGTGCGATATGGATGACCGCCACCGGGGTGTCGGCGAGCTCGCGGCGCAGCGCCTGCGAAAAACCGCGCAGGCCCGCCTTGGCGGCGGAATAAGCGGCAAAGCCGGGATAGGGCAGGCTGCCGAACATGGAGCCGACGTTGACAACGGCGGCGGTCGGCTGCGCCTTCAACCACGGCAGCAGGGCCTGCGTCAGGCGCAGGGGTGCCTCGAGGTTGGTGGCCAGCACCTGTTCGACGGTGGGCCAGGCCTGCTGGTCGAACAATCCAAAAGCGCCGACGCCGGCATTGTTGATCAGCACATTGACACCGAAGGCGCGCGCGGCGGCGTTTGCTGCGGCGATGCCTTGCGCCGTGGTGAGGTCGGCGACCACACTGTCGGCACTGGCGCCCAGCTCGGCCTTGATGGCGGCGAGCCGCACCGCGTCGCGGCCGGCCAGCAGGACGGCGGCGCCGGCACCGGCCAGTTCGCGCGCGAGGTCCCGGCCCAGGCCACCGCTGGCGCCGGTCAGCAGAATGCGCGCCTGGTTCAGTTGCATGGGACGGCCTCGGGGTGCGACAAGGCGCGGAAGATGTCGCCGTACAGGCGGTAAAACACGCGGGCGTAACGCACGACGTCCTGCTGGTCTTCCGGTGCCATCTGCTCCAGCAGTTCAGCCAGGTGCTTGGTGTGTTCCTGGTCCAGCGTGCCGTGCGAACGCAGATAGGAAAAAGCCGCGTCCGGCAGTTTCAGCCCCTGCTGGATGCGGTCGGCGGCCATCAGGGCGAGCGCGACGCTGGTGCCTTCGAGTACAAACACCATGCCGAAAAAGCCCGCAGGGTTGCCCCGGTTCACCAGGTCGTAGGCATAGGCCACCATCAGTTCGGCGGGCAGGTCGGGCCGGCTGTCACGCACGGCGTCGGCGTCGCCGCCGGCCGCGCGGATATCGTCAAGGATCCATTGCTCATGGCCGATCTCTTCTTCGATGTACTCGGCCACTGCCGGGCGCAGCCAGGCCAGCCGCTCGGGCAGGCGTCCGCCCAGGGACATCAGCAGCGGGGTGGTGTGGCGCACATGGTGGTAGGCCTGGCCGAGAAAGGCGTGGTAGTCCGGCAGCTTGACGCGGCCTTGCATGCAGTCGGCAATGATGGGCACGGTCAGCAGCTGGTCGCGCTCTTGTTGGGTGGACGCGGTGAGTTGCTCATAAAACGACATCGTGAGAATCCTTTGTTTCGTAAAGCGCCGCCAGGGCGGCGGCATGGTGGGTGGCAATGGCGCTGCGCAGCGGCCTGCCGTTGCCGGTGGCTTGTGCGTTGTGCAGCGTGAAGGGAGGGCCGGCGATCCAGCCGCCCACGCGGGCGTAGTCGGGCAGCGTGTTGTTGGCCTGCGCGACGGCCGCGTCCAGTTGGGCCGGCGTGGCGCCGGGGCTGGCGACCAGCACGGCGCTGAGCCAAGGGCGGGCGTCACCCATGACTGCCGCCTGGCCGATGGCCGGCTGGGCCAGCAACACCGACTCCACCCATTCCGGCGAGATGTTGCGGCCGAAGGAGGTGATGAGGAGATTCTTGCGCCGGCCCGATAGCAGCAGGTGGCCGTTGGCATCGAGCTCGCCGAGGTCGCCGGTCGCGAAGTCTTCCGCGCCGGCTGACGGACTGGATGCGGCATCGCCCACGTAGCCGAGAAACGCCGGACTGGCGATGTGCACCTCGTTGTTCTCGATGCGCAGGCGCACATGCGGCAGCGGGCGACCGACGCCCGGGCCGTCATCGCCGGGGCGGTTGATGCAGACGACCGAGCCGCATTCGGTCAGGCCGTAACCCTGGTAGGCCGGAATGCCCAGGGCGCGGGCGCGCTCCAGCAGAGCCGGGTCCACGCGGGCGCCGCCGACGGCGACAAACGCCAGATCGGCCGGGGCGCGCTGGCCGCTGATCATCAGAAACAGGGTCCAGGCCTTGAGCAGTTCGGGTACCAGAATCAGGCTGTGCGGGTGGTTTGTCATCACCGACTGCTGCAGCGCCGCCGGGTCGAAGCCGGCCATGCCGCGCCAGCCCAGGGTTTGCAGGGCGGGCAAGTGAACCTCGGCACCGCGCAGCAGGGGCGCGTAAATGCCGGCGGTGTTTTCCAGCAGCAGGGCCAGCGGCAACACGGCCATGTGCTGCGTGATAGGCAGGTCGCCCAGTCGCGCAGCCACGCCCTCGGCGGTGGCCATCAGCCCGGCGGCGCTCAGGCAAGCGCCTTTGGGCGTGCCGGTGCTGCCGGAGGTGAAGGAGATCTTGGCGGTTCCGGCGGGCAGCGGGATGGCCGGGCACTGCCGCTGCATCCAGACCAGACCGCTCCATTGCCCTGCCGCGGAAAAGCCGAGGTTCAGCGCCAGGATTCTTTCGGGCTGGTCGGTCAGCAGCACGTCGGTGCCGGTCTGTTCCAGCACATGCGCCATTTGCGTCGGGCTGAAAAAAGTCGGCAGGGGCAGGTGCACGGTGCCGGTGCGCAGCGCGGCCAGGTCGGCCATGACCCAGGCCGGGCTGTTGTCGGCCAGCACGGCCAGCACGCGGTGGCCGGACAGCCTCATGGACAGTGCGGCCACGGTGTCCAGCACGTCGGCGGCGCGCCAGGTGTCGGTCTCGCCGCGCAGCACCACGGCATCGGGCGCGCGCGCGGCCAGCGCGGCTAACAGACGTTCGGCGCTCATGCTTGTCGGCTCATGCGGTCCAGCCCGAGCTGGATGCGGCCGGCCACCACGATGGGCTGGGTGTCGTAATACGTGCCCCAGGCCGCGGCATCGTCGCCCAGGCGGGCGGGGTCGGCCTTGGCCAGGGCCAGCATGGGCAGGCCCAGTTTGGTGAGTATTCCTATCAGCTCCTGGGTCGCGGTGAACACCACCCATTCGAAGCCCAGCCGGTGCAGGTGCCGGCCCAGCGTCAGGATCACGTGAATGCTGCCGCCGGGCTTGTTGGCCGCGAGGTTGCCGACCTCGACAATGCGTTCGCGCACGACGTTCTGGCCAGCCAGCTGCGCCATGGCGACTTCAATCGGGGTGTCCAGGTAACGCTCGAGAAACAACTTGTCCGTGCTGGCACCGCGCCAGCCGGCCGCCGCGATGATGCGATCGTCCTGCTCCAGCAGCGCGAGGTTGGGCGCCAGGGAGGACGCGCGGGCGTTGTAACGCCGCGCAAAAACGGTCTTGATGAAGTCTTCCGCTTCCTCCCGGCGTGGTGAGCCGACGACGGTATGGGTGGCGGTGATGGGGCGGGAGCGGGGTTCAAACACGTTGCGTCGCACAGTCTGCATGAGCATCCTTGGGGGATAAGTTCAGCAAAGTGTAGGAATGCAAGCCTTAAATGCGCCTTAAGGCAGGGCGGGAAAGGGTGGAGTCGCTTCGGAACGGGTTCAGGACGGGGCGTATCGCCTCCGCTTTGTCATTTCAAATGAAAAGTGGCTCTGGCCCTTGCCTACTGGGTGCGATAAGCTATCAAAAACAGAGCAGTCTTGATGCCCAGTACCGTCATGAGCAGCGAGCCCAGCACATGCAGCGCGGCCGTGCCCAGGGCCAGGCCATAACGCTCTTCCAGCAGGAAGGTGACAACTTCGGCTGAAAAGGATGAAAAAGTGGTGAGTCCGCCGAGAAAGCCGGTCACCAGCATCAGGCGCCAGACCGGGTCGAGTTGCGGCAAGGACTGGAAAATGGCCAGGCAGATGCCGATCAGGTAGCCGCCAATCAGGTTGGCGGCCAGCGTGCCCCAGGGGATGAGGCCGCCGGGCGTCAGCCACAAGGCCAGGCCCCAGCGGGCCAGCGCGCCGGCGCTGGCACCCAGACAGATGGCGATGACTGCATGCATGGTGCGTCCGGTCGTGAAGAAAGTTAAAGCTTACCCTGATCCGGCGTACGGGCCGATGGCGCGGCCGGCGGCACCGCACCGCCCTTTTGCCGTTCGCGGAACAGGCTGGCGCGCATCAGGAAGATCGTCGTGACGGGCGCCGTCAGGGCCACAAACAGCGTGATCAGCACGGCGCGCAGGAACAGGCTGTCGCCCTGGACCGAAAAGTAGATGATGGTTGCCAGGGTGATGCACCACACGCCGATCGTCGCGCCCAGGGTGGGCGCGTGGATGCGGTGGAAAAAGGTCGGCAGCCGCACCAGCCCGAAGGAGCCGATGGCCGCAAAGGCGGCGCCGAGCACGGCGAACACGGCGGTGAGGACTTCGGCCCACAGCGGTAGCCCGGTGCTCATTCGATCACCTCGCCGCGCAGCAGAAACTTGGCCAGGACGGTGGAGCCGACAAAACCGAACAGCGCAATCAGCAGGGCGGCTTCAAAGTAGACATTGCTGGCGTACACAATGCCGAGCACCAGCATCATCAGCATGCCGTTGATGTAGAGACAGTCCAGCGCCATCACGCGGTCCTGCGCCGTCGGCCCGATCAGCAGCCGTGCGACGGTGCACAACATGGCGACAGCCAGCAGGAAGAGGGCAAGCTTGAGTCCCCAGAAAAGAAAGTCGCTCATGATTCGAAAATCTCCATCAACGGGGCTTCGTAACGCGTCTTGATCAGCGTGATGAAAGCCGCCTCGTCCTTCATGTCAAACACGTGCAGCAGCAGCCTGGACCGGTCGAACGACAACTCTCCCCAGGCCGTGCCGGGTGTCAGGCAGCAGATCATGGCCAGCATCGCCAGGGCATTCGGGTCGCGCAGCTGCAGCGGGATCTCCACAAAATGGGCCTCGATGTCCGCCGTGCGCCGCGTGAGCAGCAGCCGGGCGACCGTCAGCGCCGAATGCAGCAGGTCGGCCATCACCCGCACGGCCAGGCGCAGGGCGACGCCGGGTTTGCGCAGGCGCACGTTGGCGGGGCGCAGGCTGCGGGTCAGCAGCGGCACCACGACAGCAAGAAACGCCGCCATCAGCAGGGTGCCGGCATCGAGGGCCTGGTTCAGCAGCAGCCAGACGACGAACAGCGCCAGCGACAGCGGCGGCGAGGGCAACCAGCGCTGCCTCATGGCGAGACCTTCGGGATGGGCGGATTCGGCACCTGTCGGGCGCCCATCACGGCGTTGCGGTAGGCGGTGGGTCTGAACAGGTTTTGCGCCATTGCGTTGGCGTGCTGCATGACCGGGCCGGCCTCGATGCTCAGGGCAATGCTGGCCGCCAGCAACGCGGCGACCGGCATCACCTCGAGGGCGCGCAAGGCCGGCATGCTGCTCACGGGCTGCGTCCAGAAATAGCGGATGCCGGCGCGGCTCAACGCGACCAGCGTCAGAAAGCCGGACAGCAGCAGCAGCGCCAGAAAACTCCAGTTCGCCGGTGAAATCACGGGCGTGTCGAGCAGCGCCGACAACATCGCGAACTTGCCGACAAACCCCGACAGCGGCGGCAGTCCGGCCAGCAGCAGCGTACAGACTACGAAGGACAGGCCGAGGAAGGCAATGCCGGCCGGGATCTCGCGGCCGTAGAGTGCCTGCTGTTCGTCGTCGAGATTCACGTTGTCGACGACGGTCAGGTCTTCCGAGAGAAAGGGTGCGTTGCCTGCCTTTTCGTGCGGGGCAATGCTGGCACCGGCATTGCGCCAGCGTTCGATCATGTCGATCAGCAGGAAGAAGGCGCTGGCGGCCAGCGTCGAGCTGAGCAGGTAATACAGCGCACCGGCCCAGACGGCCGGCTGCCCCAAACCGATGGCGGTCAGCAGCGTGCCGGCCGAGATCAGCACCGCGTAACCGGCCAGGTGCGACAGGCGCTGCGTGCCGGTGATGCCCAGCGCGCTGACAAACAGCGTGGACAGGCCGATGGCCAGCAGCACCTCCTGGCCAAACTGCGCCGACGC
This sequence comes from Pseudomonadota bacterium, assembly GCA_040389085.1. Classification (GTDB taxonomy): domain Bacteria; phylum Pseudomonadota; class Gammaproteobacteria; order Burkholderiales; family Burkholderiaceae_C; genus Polaromonas. The sequence continues at coordinate 105,933 of JAZKAP010000002.1, read as the reverse complement.
GCCGGTGTCGGGCGCGAACAGCACGGTCCACAGGCGCAGCACGGTGTAGATGCCGAGTTTGGTGAGCAGCGCAAACACCGCGCTGACGGGGGCCACCGCCGCGCTGTAGGCCGGCACCAGCCAGAAGTTGAGCGGCCAGGCCCCGGCCTTGGCAAAAAAGGCGGTGGCCAGAATGGCCGCGGCCGCGTGGACCAGGCCACGGTCGGCCGCATCGAGGTTGGCAATGCGCAGGCCCAGGTCGGCCATGTTGAGGGTGCCGGTCACGCCGTACAGCAGCGCCGCACCCACCAGAAACAGTGAAGACGCCGCCAGGTTGATGGCGATGTAATGCAGGCCGGCACTCACCCGCAGGCGCCCCGAGCCGTGCAGCAGCAGGCCGTAAGAGGCCGCCAGCATGACCTCAAAAAAGACGAACAGGTTGAACAGGTCGCCGGTCAGGAAGGCCCCGTTGAGCCCCATGAGCTGCAACTGCAGCAGCGGATGGAAATGCACGCCCGCACGGTCCCAGCGCGAGGTCGAATAAATCGACACGGCGAAGGCGATCACACCGGTCAGCGCCACCATCAGCGTGGACAGGCGGTCGGCCACCAGCACGATGCCGAAAGGCGCGCGCCAGTTGCCCGGCAGGTAAACGCCGATGGAACCGGCGCCGGTGCCGGTGTCCACCGCATTGACCCAGCGCAGCAAGGCCAGCGCGGCCAGCAGGCCGATCAGGCCGGACACCACGGTCAGCGCCGCCTTGGTGCGGCGCCGGTGTTCGCCCAGCAGCAGCATCAGCGCGGCGGTCAGCATGGGAACCAGGATGGGCACGGCCACCAGGTGCGGCATGGTGGCATCGAGCAGTGTGTCCAGCCAGCGCAGGAGTTCGTTCATTCCGGTGACCCCTTGCCCTTCAGGCTGGAGTCATCCACCACATCGTCCTTGCCGTCCACATGGTCGGTGCCGGCCAGGCCGCGCGAGGCCAGCATCACCACCAGGAACAGGGCCGTCATCGCAAAACCGATGACGATGGCCGTCAGTGCCAGCGCCTGCGGCATCGGGTCGGCGGTGTTGGCCAGCGTGTCCGTGATGCCTGGCACCAGCACCGGCTCGCTGTCGATCTTGAGCCGGCCCATGCTGAAGATGAAGAGGTTGACCGCGTAGGAGATCAGCGTCAGGCCCATGATGACCTGGAAGGTGCGCGGGCGCAGCAGCAGGTAGACGCCCGAGCTGGTGAGCACGCCGATGCCGAGGGCCAGGACAATTTCCATATCAGCCCTTCTCGCCGGTGGAACGAGTGTCTTCACCAGTGACATCGCGGATCCGGCTCTGCCGGTCCGCAGGTGGCGCCCCCTGCAGGGGGGAGGCGGCTACACGCAGTGAGCCCGCAACGGGGGGGAGCTTTTTCTCTTCTTGTTCTTCGACCCAGCGGTGGCTGCGCACCGACTGGTGGGCCAGCGAAGTGAGGATCAGCATGGTCGACCCCAGCACGATAGCAAACACGCCCAGGTCGAAAAACAGCGCGCTGGGAATGTGCAGGCTGCCCAGCAGCGGCAGATCCAGGTGGGCAGTGTGGGTGGTCATGAAGGGGTAACCCAGCACCACCGCGCCGCCGCCGGTGGCCAGCGCCAGCAGCAGGCCGATGGCGATCCAGCGGCGCGGGTAGATGCGCAGGTGTTCTTCCACCCACTCGGTGCCGGAGACGATGAACTGAAGCAACAGCGCGATCGACATCACCAGGCCGGCGACAAAACCGCCGCCCGGTGCATTGTGGCCGCGCAGGAAGAAATACGCCGACACCAGCACCGACACCGGCAACAGCAGGCGCACCAGCACGGCGGGCACCATCAGGTAGCCGACCGCGGTGTCCACCGCGCGGCGCGGGTTCAGCAGGTCGCTGCTGCCGTCGTCGACCTGCGCGCGCTGCTGCGCCGGCAGGGCCATGGACTCGATCGCGGGCCGGAAGCGGCGCAGGAGCGCGTATACCGTCAGGGCCACCACCCCGAGCACGGTGATTTCGCCGAAAGTGTCAAAGCCGCGGAAGTCCACCAGCATCACGTTGACCACATTGGTGCCGCCGCCCTCGCTCAGCGCGCGGTCGAGAAAGAAGGGGGAGATGCTTTCCGGAAAACGCCGTGTCATCACGGTCCATGACAAGGCTGCCATGCCGGCCCCGGCCAAAACGGCGATGGTCAGGTCGCGCCCGCGCCGGCCCCACAGCCGCAGGCGTGCATGCGTGGGCTGGATCGCCACCTTGCGCATGGGGAGCCAGCGCAGGCCCAGCAGCAGCAGCACCGTGGTGACGGCTTCCACCACCAGCTGGGTCAGTGCCAGGTCGGGCGCGGAAAACCAGATGTAGGTGATGCAGCACACCAGACCGGCGCCCGAGGCCAGCATCAGCGCGGCCAGGCGGTGGAACTTGGCCTGCCAGGCGGCGCCGACGGCACAGGCCGCGCCTATGGCCCAGGTCATGGCAAACATCGGTGAAAAAGCCAGCAACTCGCGCCGGCCACGCTCGGCGGGTGTCAGCCACAGCGCCGCCGCGGCGCCAGCGAGCGCGATGGCCAGCAGGAGCAGCAGTTGCGCCTGCAGGCGCCGCGTGGCCAGCAGGTAGCGGCTGCGCCGGCCGGCCTCACTGACGCGCGCCAGCACGTTCTCGAAAATGCGCTGGCCGTCGAAACGGTGCAGCAGCGGTGTGTGCGCCAGATGGCCGAGCGCGCGGCCGCGGCGCTGCAGCAGGTAGAGCGTTGCGCCGCCGGCCATCGCGACAAAACTCATCAGCAGTGGCAGGTTGAAGCCGTGCCATACCGCCAGGCTGTAGGCCGGCAGTGTGCCGCCGACCACCGGCCGGGCAGCCTCCGCCAGCAGCGGGCCCACCGACCAGTGCGGAGCGACCCCGACGACCAGGCAGACCAGCACCAGCAGCTCGACCGGCACCCGCATCCAGTGCGGCGGCTCGTGCGGGGTGCGTGGCACCTCGGGTCCGCAGGGCGGGCCGAAAAACACGTCGAACACAAAACGCGCCGAATAGGCCACGCTGAACATGCCCGCCACGGTCGCGATGATCGGCAGGCCCCAGTCGATCCAGGGTGTGGACTGGATATAGACCGTCTCCGCAAAAAACATTTCCTTGGACAGAAAGCCGTTGAGCAGCGGCACGCCCGCCATCGAGGCGCTGGCAATCACCGCCAGCGTGCCGGTGATGGGCATGAGCCGCATCAGGCCGCTGAGCTTGCGGATGTCGCGGGTGCCGGTTTCATGGTCGATGATGCCGGCCGCCATGAACAGCGAGGCCTTGAAGGTCGCGTGGTTCATGATGTGGAAGACGGCGGCCACCGCGGCCAGCGGACTGTTCAGCCCGAGCAGCAGGGTGATGAGCCCCAAGTGCGAAATGGTCGAATACGCCAGCAAGGACTTCAGGTCGCGCTGGAACATGGCGATGAAGCCGCCCAGCAACAGCGTGATGGCGCCGGCGCCGCCGACCAGCCAGAACCATTCGCCGGTGCCCGAGAGCACCGGCCACAGGCGCGCCATCAGGAACACACCGAGCTTGACCATGGTGGCGGAGTGCAGGTACGCCGACACCGGCGTTGGTGCGGCCATCGCGCGCGGCAGCCAGAAGTGAAACGGGAACTGAGCGCTTTTGGTGAAGGCGCCGAGCAGCACCAGTACCAGCACCAAGGTGTACAGCGGGTGCGCCCGGATCCCGTCGCCCGAGGCCAGCACCAGGTCCAGATCGTAGGTGCCGGTAATGCGCCCCAGCACCAGCACGCCGGCCAGCAGGCACAGGCCGCCGGCGCCGGTGACCGTCAGCGCCATGCGGGCGCCGCGCCGCGCGTCGCGCCGGTGGTGCCAGTAACCGATCAGCAGGAAGGAGAACAGGCTGGTCAGCTCCCAGAACATCACCATCTGCACCAGGTTGCCGGACAGCACCACGCCGATCATGGCGCCCATGAAGGCCAGAAAAAACGAAAAGAAGCGTGGCACCGGGTCCGATGCCGACATGTAGTAACGCGCGTACAGAACCACCAGCGCGCCTATGCCCAGCACCAGCATGCAAAACAGCCAGGCAAAGCCGTCCATGCGCAGCACGAGATTCAGGCCGAGGGCGGGCACCCACTCGATTTCTTCCCGGATCACATTGCCGCCGGTCAGTTGCGGGAACAGCCAGGCCGCCTGCAACGCACAGCCCAGGGCGACCAGGCCTGCCAGCGTCGACTCCCTGTTGCGGGCGTTGGCCGGCAACAGGGCGGCGAGCACGCTGGCGATAAAGGGAAGGGCGACGAGCAGGACGAGGGGCATCTCGGCTGATTCTATAGAGCGGCCCTGGTGCAGGCCGCTGGCAAACCTCTGCGCTGTCCAAGGCCTTTGGCAGGCCGGTGCCTGGCCTGCTGCCCTAGCGGCTCATCTGCTGCGGCAGCCAGGTGACGATGCCCGGAAAGACATAGACCAGGGCGACGGCCGCGCACATCAGGAAAAACATCGGCAAGGTGACCTTGGCGATCCAGGGCAGCTCGCGGCCGGTCATGCCCTGCAGCACAAACAGGTTGAAGCCGACCGGCGGCGTGATCTGCGCCATCTCGACGACCAGCACGATGAAGATGCCGAACCAGATCGGGTCGATGCCGGCTTTCTGGATGGTGGGCATCAGCACGCCCATGGTCAGCACGACCATGGAGATGCCGTCGAGAAAGCAGCCGAGCACGATGAAGAAGAAGGTCAGCGCCAGGATCAGCTGGCCCTGGCTCAGGCCCAGCGAGGCAATCCATTCGGCCAGGTGGCGCGGCAGGCCGATGTAGCCCATGGACAGCGTCAGAAAGGCCGCGCCGGCCAGGATCAGCGCGATCATGCAGTAAAGCCGCGTGGCGCCCATCAGGGCTTCGCGGAAGGTGGTCCAGCTCATGGAGCCCTGCAGCACAGAGATGACCAGGGCGCCCACCACGCCGATGGCCGCCGCTTCGGTGGCCGTGGCAATGCCGGAGTAGATGGAGCCCAGCACGGCGGCAATCAGCAGCACCACGGGGATCAGTGCACGCGAGGCCGAGAGTTTTTGCAGAAAAGTCGTTTTGGCGTCGGCCGGAGGGATCTGGCCAGGGTTGCGCAGGGCCCAGACCACGATGTAGCCCGAAAACAGCAGCGCCAGCATCAGGCCTGGAAACACGCCGGCGATGAACAGGCTGGCAATCGACACCTCGGCCGAGACGCCATAAACAATCATGATGATGGACGGCGGGATCAAGAGGCCCAGCGTGCTGGCGCCGGCCAGCGTGCCGACAATCATGTGTTCGGGGTAACCGCGGCGCTTGAGTTCGGGCAAGGTCATCTTGCCGATGGTGGCGCAGGTCGCCGCGCTCGAGCCCGACACCGCTGCAAAAATGGTGCAGCCCACCACGTTGGTGTGCAGCAGGCGACCGGGCAGGGCCTGCATCCAGGGTGCCAGGCCCTTGAACATGTCCTGCGACAGCCGGGTGCGAAACAGGATTTCGCCCATCCAGATAAACAGCGGCAGGGCCGTCAGCGTCCAGCTCGAAGCCGAACCCCAGATGGTGACGGCCATGGCGTCGCCGGCCACGCGCGAGGTGAACAGCTGCATGCCGATCCAGGCCACGCCCGACAGCGTCAGGCCGATCCAGACGCCAGTGCCCAGGATAAAAAAGAGGGACAGCACCAGCAGGGCCATGATGGTCAGGTCGTTCATGGGGTCCTTATTCGTTGCGCAGCGCTTCGCTGCTGGTGATGGTTGCCCGGCGGCCCTGGATCTCGAGCACCAGCTCGTCGATGAAGGCCACCACCAGAATGACCGCACCAAAAGCCATGGCCAGCTGGGGAATCCACAGCGGCGTGGCGTCGCTGCCGGTCGAGATGTCGTTGAACACGCGCGACTGCCAGGCCAGCTTGCAGCTGTAGGCGGCAAACAGCAGAGCCAGCAGCGTGGCCAGGCCCAGGGCCCAGAGTTCCAGCGCTTTTTTCCAGCGGCCGCTTAGGGCGTTGACCAGCAGGGTGACGCGGATGTGCTCGCCGCGCTTGAGGGTGTGCGCCAGCGCGAGGAAGCCGCTGGCGGCCATCAGGTAGCCGGCGTAGGCATCGGTGCCCGGTACATGGAAATGCAACTGCCGGCTGACGACGGACAGCAGCACCATGACCAGCAGGCCCACCATGAAAAGCGCCGCCAGGGCGGCGGCGCTGTTGTAAATGCCGTCGAGCAGCTTGCGCATGTTGGCGGTTTACTTGCGGTAGGCGTCAACAATGGCCTGGCCTTCAGGTCCGGCCTTGTCCAGCCATTCCTTGAGCATCACGTCGCCGACTTTTTTCATGTCGGCCTTGAGAGCGGCGGACGGCGGCAACACCTGCATGCCGTTGGCCTTGAGGGTTTCCAGCGTTTTGGTGTTGACGGCCTGGCTGGCTGCCCAGCCGCGCGTTTCGGCGTCGGCCGCTGCCTTGAGAACTGCCTGTTTGGTGGCAGCGTCCAGGGCGTCGAAAGCCGCCTTGTTGACGATCACCGCATTTTTGGGCAACCAGGCCTGGGTGTCGTAGTAATACTTGAGGTGCTCATACAGCTTGCTGTCCACGCCGGTGGCGCCGGAAGTCATGGTGGACTCGACCACGCCGGTCGCCAGCGCCTGGGAGAACTCGGCGGCCTGCACCGTTACCGGCTGGGCGCCGACCAGTTCGGCGATACGTGCGGTGGCCGGGCTGTAGGCGCGCCACTTGATGCCCTTCAGATCGGCTGCCGAAGCCAAAGGTTTTTTGGAGTAGATGCCCTGGGGTGGCCAAGCCACCGCATACAGCAGCTGGATGCCCTGCTCGCCCAGCTTCTTTTGCAGCGCCGGCTTCTGGGCCTGGTAAAGCTTCATGGCGCTGGGGTAGCCCTCGGCCAGGAAGGGCAGGCCGTCCGTGCCGAAGATCGCCCATTCGTTCTGGAAGTTGGCCAGCAGGATTTCACCGGCCTGGGCCTGGCCGCCCTGGACGGCGCGCTTGATTTCGGGTGCCTTGAACAGCGAGGCGTTGGCATGCACCGTGATCTTGAGCTTGCCGCCGCTGGCCTTGTCCACGTCACTGGCGAACTGCACCAGGTTTTCGCTGTGGAAGTTGGTCGCCGGGTAACCTGCGGGCAGGTCCCACTTGGTCTGGGCGGATACGGCGCTGCCGACACTCAGGACGGTGGCCATCAGTGCGAGTTTGAATTTCATGAAAGCTCCAGGACAATGGAAGTTGATAAGTATGGATAGGATAGACGCAAATCCCGCGCCAGTTTCCCCGGGCATACCCCAAAATCCTGACAGCCCCTCCGGGGCACCCTCGCCATGAACCTCCGCTTTGTTGAAGCCTTTTACTGGGTGGCCTCGCTTAAAAGCATTTCCCGGGCCGCTGAAAAGCTGTACCTGACGCAGTCCGCGATGTCCAGCCGCATCGCCACGCTGGAAGATGAATTGGGCGTTTTGCTGCTGGACCGCCGTGACAAGCAGTTCAAGCTGACAGGTGCAGGTGCGCGGTTCCTGCAATACGCAGAAAAACTGCTGGCGCTGCAGCGTGAGGTCAAGGCCGAGATGGGGTCGGGGCAGACCATGGCGGTTTCCATGCGCATAGGCGCCATCGAATCGGTGTTGCATTCGTGGCTGATTCCCTGGCTCGAAAAACTGCGGGCCGACTATCCCGGCCTGGAGCTGGAGTTGACCGTGGAAACCACCCCCATCCTGATTGACCAGATGCAGCGCGGAACACTGGACCTGGTTTTTGCAGTGTTGCCAGCCTCGGCCGAAGGCGTGCGAAACCATGCCCTGCCGACCATGGACATGGTGTTTGTGGGCCACCCGGACCTGCACAAGAAAAGAAATTACAGACTTGACGAGCTCGCCGGCATGGAGCTATTGACCTTCCAGAAGGGCTCCCAACCGCATGTCACCCTGCTTGACCTGTTCAGGACGCACCGCATGGAACCCAAAAAGGTGCATGCCATTTCCTCGATTTCCGCCATGGTGCAACTTGTCCAGGGCGGCTTCGGGGTGGCCTTGCTCCCGCGTGCTGCGGTTGAGCGGTTGACCGGTTTTGCGCGCCTGAAACCGCTGACCTGCGACGCAAAATTGCAGTCGCTGCCCATTCACGCCAGCTACCGCACGGACCCCAGTTCGAAAACCGTGGAAACCGTGGTGCAGTCGGCCGTCGCCTTCGCCAGCGGCCGAAAGAATGCACCAAAAGGGCGTCAAAAAGCCCTCTAAAGGTAAACCCTTGTCATCGAAAAAATCGATGATGTAAGCGAAATATTTTGAATTTGCTGAAGGTTGCCGACACTCACACAATTCGCCCATCGTCATGAAAGTGACATACGCAAACGGGGAATTTTCTGGTGAGCACATCGACTGAATCGGCACTCTCGGTTTTCGGCGCAGGCGGCATCAACCATGCCGCGCATGTTCGCGGTCTCATCCGGCAGGGCCGTTGGGCTTCGCACACCAGCGGCCTGGCGAGCGACCATGTGCAGGGCAATGTGGTTATCCTCCCTGCGGCCGAGGCCTGCGATTTCCTGCGCTATTGCCAGCGCAATCCCAAACCCTGTCCCCTGCTGGCCGTGTCGGAACCAGGCCAGGCGGCCCTGCCGGCTCTGGGTGCAGACATCGACATCTGCACCGACCTGCCGCGTTACCGTGTGTGGCGCCATGGCGAGCTGGTGGACGAGCCCACGGACATCAGCGCCCTGTGGCGCAAGGATCTGGTGACTTTTGTGATTGGCTGCTCCTTCAGTTTTGAGCAGGCGCTGATGGCGGCTGGCCTGAAGCTGCGCCATGTGGAACAGGGAAAAAACGTGGCCATGTTTCGCACCAGTATCGCCACCGAAGCGGCCGGGCCGTTCAAGGGCCCGCTGGTGGTGACGATGCGGCCGTTGAAGGCCGCCGCTGCCATTCGGGCCGTGCAGGTCACCTCCCGCTTTCCGAATGTGCATGGCGCGCCCGTTCATATCGGCGATCCATCGCTGATCGGCATCACCGACCTGTCCATGCCTGATTACGGCGATGCGGTGGAAGTGATGCCCGACGAATTGCCGGTCTTCTGGGCCTGCGGCGTCACACCACAAGCGGCCATCCAGCAGGCACGTCCCGAGTTCTGCATCACCCACGCCCCCGGCGCGATGCTGATTACCGACCTTTTCAACAACCAGCTTGCCAGTTTCTAACCAAGGAGCCATCCATGAAAAAATTTATCTTCTGTCTGTCCGCCCTGGCGGTAACCGCTACCGTTTCTGCGCAGACCAAGTGGGATCTGCCCACCGGTTACAGCGCCAACAGCTTCCAGACCCAGAACGTGCAGCAGTTCGCCAATGAGGTGGACCAGCTCACCGGCGGCAAGCTCAAGATCACGCTGCATCCGGGCGGCTCGCTGTACAAGGCCAACGAGATCAAGCGCGCGGTGCAGACCGGCCAGGTGCAGGCGGCCGAGTTCATCCTGTCGGGCGCGGCCAATGAGAACCCGCTGTTCGGTGTGGACTCGATCCCCTTCCTGGCCACCAGTTACGGTGAGGCCAAACGCCTGTTCCTGGCGGCCAGGCCGGCGCAGGACAAGTTGCTGGCTTCCCAGGGCGTGAAGGTGCTGTTCACCGTACCCTGGCCCGGCCAGTCGCTGTATTCGCTCAAACCGGTCGCCACGCCGGCCGACTTTGCCGGCACCAAGATGCGCGCCTACAACCCGGCGACGACACGCATCGCGCAGCTGCTCAAGGCCCAGCCGGTCACCATCCAGCTGGCCGAACTCGGCCAGGCGCTGGCCACCGGTGGTGTGCAGAACTTCCTGACGTCCAGCGCCAGCGGCATCGAGAGCAAGCTGCATGAACAGGTCAAGTATTTCTACCCGGTCAGCGCCTGGTTGCCGCGTAACGCCACGGTGGTGAGCCAGAAGGCGTTCGACGCACTCGACAAACCCACCCAGGAGGCGTTGCTTAAGGCGGCCGCAGCGGCCCAGGAGCGGGGCTGGGCCACCAGCGAGCGGCTGGACGACGAGTACATCAAGGAGCTGGCTGCGAAAGGCATGACCATCTGCGCTCCTTCCGACAGCATCAAGAAGGAGCTGGCAGTCATTGGCGACACCATGACGGCCGAATGGCTCAAGACCGCCGGTCCCGAAGGCCAGGCCGTGATCGACGCTTACCGCAAGAAGTAAGCCCTTCTCCCGCGGCGGACGGGCCTGCGCCACGCAGGCCTGCCGACAAAAAACCGCCACTTTCCCTTTTTCCTTTCCTCTTTTTTTGATCGATGCAGGAGCATGTGATGGGCAAACTCGTCCGGAATTTCTACCAACTGCTGATGGCTTTGTCCTGCCTGGCCATGTTGGCCGCCTTCGGCACCGTGATGCTGGGGGTGGTGGCGCGTGAGCTGCGCTGGGACATTCCCGGCCTGGACGCCTACGCTGGCTACGCGATTGCAGCTGCCCTGTTCCTGGCGCTGCCCGGTACGCTCCAGCACGGCGACCATATCCGCGTGACATTGCTGCTCGATCGTGTATCGCCCAGGGTGCGCGGCCTGCTGGAATGGTGGTCGCTGGGCGCGGGGCTGGCTCTGGCCGCCTATGTGGCCTGGTACGCAGCCCGTCTGGTCTGGGTGTCTTACAGCACACACGACATTTCACCGGCGGCCGATGCCTCGCCGCTGTGGATACCGCAGCTCGCCATGGCGCTGGGCTGCACCGGCTTTGCGCTGTCCTTCGTGCAGGCGCTGGTTGAACGCTGGCAGGGCGGCAGTTTCATTGCCGTCTCCAGCGAAGCCGCCCACATTGAATAGCCCAGACCCAAAGAAAGATCATCATGGATATCGTCATTGCTCTTGGACTGATCGTGCTGCTGTTTGCGGCACTGGGATCGGGGTTGTGGATAGGCCTGTCACTGCTGGCCGTGGCGCTGCTTGGCATGGAATTGCTGAGCGCCCGGCCGGCCGGCGACAGCATGGCCCTGACCATCTGGGGATCGACCTCCAGCTGGACGCTGACCGCGCTGCCGCTGTTTTTGTGGATGGGCGAGATCCTGTTTCGCAGCAAGCTGTCCGACAGCATGTTCAAGGGCCTGGCGCCCTGGCTGGACCGCTTGCCGGGCCGGCTGCTGCATATCAATGTGGTGGGCTGCACCATCTTCGCAGCGATTTCCGGCTCCTCGGCGGCGACTTGCGCCACCATCGGCAAGATCACCCTGCCAGAACTCAAGAAGCGGGGCTATCCCGACGACATCTCGGTCGGCACCCTGGCCGGCGCGGGCACGCTGGGGCTGCTGATCCCGCCTTCCATCATCATGATCGTGTACGGGGTGGCGGCCAATGTCTCAATAGCCAAGCTGTTCCTGGCCGGGGTGATTCCGGGTCTCATGCTGGCTGCGCTGTTCATGGGGTACATCATCGTCTGGGCGCTGTTCAACAAGGACAAGGTGCCGGCCGCCGAAGCCCGCATGAGCTTTGGCCAGAAAATCCACGCGTCGCGTCACCTGATCCCGGTGGTCTCGCTGATCGTGGTGGTGCTCGGCGGCATCTATAGCGGCATCGCCACCGCCACCGAGGCGGCGGCGCTCGGCGTGGCCGGCTCTCTCGTGCTGGCCGCCATCGAGCGCTCGCTGACCTGGGAGAAGTTCCGCGAGGGGCTGGTCGCGGCCTGCCGCATCTACTGCATGATCGGCCTGATTCTCGCCGGCGCGGCTTTCCTGACCCTGTCCATGGGGTTCATCGGCCTGCCGCGGCATCTGGCCGAGTTCATCGGTGCGCTGAACCTCTCGCCCTTCATGCTGATGCTGGGGTTGATCGGCTTCTTCATCGTGCTGGGGTGCTTTCTGGACGGCATCTCGGTGGTCGTGCTGACCATTGCCGTGCTGCTGCCCACGGTCGAGGCCGCCGGGTTCGACCTGATCTGGTTTGGCATCTTCATCGTGCTGGTGGTCGAGATGGCGCAGATCACACCGCCGGTGGGTTTCAACCTGTTTGTCATCCAGGGCCTGACCCGGCGTGAGGTGACCTGGATCGCACGCACCGCATTGCCGTTGTTCTTTCTGATGATCGTCGCGGTGCTGATCACCTACTTTTTCCCGGACGTGGTGCTGTGGCTGCCGCGTCACATGTAAGTCCCCGCCAGAAGCCGCACTTTCCCAAGGAGTTTCCATGAAAAAACTTTGGATGGCCGCCCTGTGCGCGGTTTTGCTGGGTCACGTCCCAACCCTGCTGGCCCAGACCACCTGGAAGCTCGCAACGGGGTACCGTGCCGAGTCCTTCCATACCCAGAACATCATGCAGTTTTCGCGAGAGGTGGAGCAGGCGACGCGCGGACAGCTGGTGATCCAGGTACACCCCAACAACACCCTGGCCAAGCTCAACGACATCCGGCAGGCGGTGGCAGACGGCAAGGCGCAAGCCGGTGAGACCATCATGACCAGCCTGGTCAAGGAGATACCGATCGCCGGCGCCGATGCCGTGCCCTTTGTGGTGGGTTCCTACAAGGACGCGGCGCGCCTGTGGAAGCTGCAACGCCCCGGTATTGAGAAACACTTCGCGCAGCGCGGGCTGACGCTGCTGTATGCCGTGCCTTGGCCGCCGCAGGGGCTGCACTCGAGCAAACCGGTACGCAGCCTGGCAGATTTCAAGGGCACGCAGATGCGCACCTACAACTCGACCACGCAGCGGATTGCCGAATTGTTGGGTGCCAGGCCGGTGGACGTGGCCATGGTGGACGTCGGCAAGGCCCTGACCGAAGGCCGCATGGACAACATGATCACCTCGGCCCTGACCGGGGTGGAAAACAAGGTCTGGGGCTCGATCAAATACTACTATGAGATCAACGGCTGGTTTCCGAAGAACGTGGTGTTTGTCAGCAGCGGGGCGTTCGAGGCGCTCACGCCGGAAGCGCGCAGCGCCGTGCGCAAGGCGGCTGCCGAAGCTGAAGCCCGGGGCTGGGCGGCCAGCGAGTCGCTGTCCACCAGCGCCACCGAGGAGCTGCGGCAAAATGGCATCAGGATTGAGCGCATCCCGCCAGACGTGGAGCTTGAGATCAAACGCATGGGCGAAAAATTCTCGCGTGAATGGGTGCGCACTGTGGGCAACGAGGCCAACCAGATTTTTGTTCCCTATTACCTTCAGTAAATATCGACGGGCGCCGTGATCGCAGGCCCCGCCAACTTCCTGTCCGGAAACGGCTTTAAACCATGACTTCGAAACAATCTTCAGCACCGACCGCATCGCCCGCTTCAGTCAGGACAGACAAGCGCTGGCAGTTCTGGATCGACCGCGGCGGCACATTCACCGACATCGTGGCCAGGAAGCCCGACGGTTCGCTGGTCACGCACAAGCTGCTGTCCGAGAATCCCGAGCAATACCGCGACGCCGCCGTTGCCGGCATCCGCCACCTGCTGGGCCTGAAGGCGGGCGAGCCGATTCGCGCCGACGTGGTCGACTGCGTGAAGATGGGCACCACCGTGGCCACCAACGCGCTGCTGGAGCGCAAGGGCGAACCGACCCTGCTGGTGACGACGCGCGGCTTTCGCGACGCGCTGCGCATCGCCTACCAGAACCGGCCGCGGCTGTTTGACCGCCACATCGTGCTGCCCGAGCTGCTCTACAGCGCCGTGGTGGAAGCGAACGAGCGGGTCGGGGCCCAGGGTGATGTGCTGCAGGCGCTCGACGAAACGCTATTGAAACAGGAGCTGCTGACGCAATACCAGAAAGGGCTGCGCAGCGTTGCGATTGTTTTCATGCATGGCTACCGCTACACCGACCATGAAAAGGCGGCCAGCCGCATTGCCCGCGACATCGGTTTCACCCAGATCAGCACCTCGCACGAGACCAGCCCGATGATGAAATTCGTCAGCCGCGGAGATACGACCGTGGTCGATGCCTACCTCTCGCCCATCCTGCGCCGCTATGTAGAGCAGGTCGCCGGCGAGATGCCCGGGGTCAAGCTGTTTTTCATGCAGTCTTCGGGTGGACTGACCGACGCGCATGTGTTCCAGGGCAAGGACGCGATCCTGAGTGGGCCAGCAGGCGGTATTGTGGGGATGGCCCGCACCGCGGCGATTGCCGGCCACGCCAAGGTGATCGGCTTCGACATGGGCGGAACGTCCACCGACGTGTCGCACTACGCTGGCGAGTTCGAGCGCGAGTTTGAAACCCAGGTTGCCGGCGTGCGCATGCGCGCGCCCATGATGAGCATCCACACGGTGGCCGCGGGCGGAGGTTCCATCCTCAAATTCGATGGCGAGCGTTTCCGCGTCGGGCCGCAGAGCGCCGGGGCCAATCCCGGTCCGGCCAGCTATCGCCGCGGCGGCCGGCTCGCCGTGACCGATGCCAACGTCATGGTCGGCAAGGTGCAGCCGCGTTACTTTCCCAAGGTGTTCGGCCCGAACGCCGACGAGCCGCTCAGCTACGAGGCGGTTGAAACGCAGTTCAACGAACTGGCCGGCCAGACCGGGCGCAGCGCCGAGGTCGTGGCCGAAGGTTTCATCAACATCGCGGTGCAGCAGATGGCCAATGCCATCAAGAAGATCTCTGTCGCCCGCGGGTACGACGTGACGCGCTACACCCTGCAGTGTTTCGGCGGTGCCGGCGGGCAGCACGCCTGCCTGGTGGCCGACGCGCTGGGCATGACGAAAGTGTTTGTGCACCCGCTCGCCGGTGTGCTCAGCGCCTATGGCATGGGCCTGGCCGACCAGAACGTGATTCGTGAACAGGCGGTGGAGCTCAAGCTGACTGAGTCAGCTGTGCCCGAAATTGCCGCAACGCTCGAAGGCCTTGCAACGACGGCGCAGGTCGAACTCCAGCGCCAGCAGGTGAGCCTGGGGCCCATCACCATGCACCGCCGCGTACATGTTCGTTACGAAGGAAGCGATTCGGCGCTGGTGGTTCCCTTCGGCACGCTGGACCAGATCGAGGCGAGTTTTGAGGCCGCCTACCGACAGCGTTTTGCCTTTCTGATGCAGGGCAAGGGTCTGGTGGTCGAAGCGGTGTCGGTTGAGGCTGTTGTCGCTGGCGATGCGCCGGCTGAGCCACGCCACCACACGCACGAACCGCGTGAAGTGCCGCGCCGGGAAACGGTACGCATGTATTCGGGCGGCCAGTGGCACGATGCCGCGCTGGTGGTGCGTGAGGATCTTCAGCCGGGCGACATTATTTCCGGCCCGGCGATCATTGCCGAGAAAAACGCGACCACCGTGGTCGAACCCGGCTGGGAGGCCGCGCTGACGGCACTGGACCACCTGGTGCTGGACCGGCGCGCGGAGCGTGCGATCAAGTTTGCAGCCGGCACGACGGTGGACCCGGTGCTGCTGGAGGTATTCAACAACCTGTTCATGAACATCGCCGAGCAGATGGGCCTGCAGCTGCAGAACACCGCCTACTCGGTCAACATCAAGGAGCGGCTGGACTTCAGCTGCGCGCTGTTCGACACCGAAGGCAACCTGATTGCCAATGCGCCGCACATGCCGGTGCACCTGGGTTCCATGGGCGAAAGCATCAAGACGGTGATCCGCGAGAACGCCGGCAAGATGCAGCCCGGCGATGTCTATGTGCTCAACGACCCCTATCACGGCGGCACGCACCTGCCCGACATCACGGTGATCACGCCGGTCTACCTGGGCGGCGCGGATTTGCCGACCTTTTATGTCGGCTCGCGCGGCCACCATGCCGACATCGGTGGCACCACGCCTGGCTCCATGCCGCCGTTTTCGACACGCATCGAGGAAGAGGGCGTGCAGATCAACAACGTCAAGCTGGTCGAACGCGGTGTGCTGCGCGAAGCCGAGATGGTGGCGCTGCTTAAGAGCGGGCAGTACCCTTCGAGGAACCCGCAGCAGAACATGGCCGACCTGAAGGCGCAGATCGCCGCCAATGAAAAAGGCGTGCAGGAGCTGCGCAAGATGGTGGACACCTTCAGCCTGGAGGTGGTGCTGGCCTACATGCGCCACGTGCAGGACAACGCCGAGGAGTCGGTGCGCCGCGTGATCACCCGGCTGAAAGACGGTGCCTTCACACTGCCGCTGGACAATGGCGCGCAGATCCAGGTGGCGATCCGCGTGGACACGAAAAAACGCAGCGCCGAGATCGACTTCACCGGCACGTCGCCCCAGCAGAGCAACAACTTCAATGCGCCCACCGCGGTGTGCATGGCGGCGGTGCTCTACGTGTTCCGCACGCTGGTGGACGACGACATTCCGCTCAACGCCGGATGCCTGAAACCGCTCAAGGTCATCATCCCGGCCGGCTCCATGCTGAACCCGAACCCGCCGGCCTCGGTGGTGGCGGGCAATGTGGAGACCTCCACCTGCATCACCAATGCCTTGTATGGCGCGCTCGGCGTGATGGCGGCCAGCCAGTGCACCATGAACAATTTCACCTTCGGCAACGAGCGGCACCAGTATTACGAAACCATCTCGGGCGGCAGCGGTGCCGGCGAGGGCTTCGACGGCACCTCGGTCGTGCAGACCCACATGACCAACTCGCGCCTGACCGACCCCGAGGTGCTGGAGTTCCGCTTCCCGGTGCGGCTGGAGAGCTACGAGATCCGCCAGGGCTCAGGTGGCGCCGGGCGCTGGACAGGCGGCAACGGCGGCGTGCGGCGCGTGCGTTTTCTCGAACCCATGACCGCGAGCATTTTGTCGAACGGCCGCAAACACGGCGCGTTTGGCATGGCCGGGGGTGAGCCGGGCCAGGTCGGCCGCAATGTGGTGGTGCGCGCCGGCGGGCAGATCGAGGCGCTGGAGCACATCGGTCAGGCAGAGATGTTGCCCGGCGACATCTTTGAGATCCACACGCCGGGCGGTGGCGGCTTCGGCAAGCTCTGAGGCGGGGCTTCATTTGCTAATGTGTGGTAAAAAACGCTTTCAGCCCTTATCGCACGGGCGTAGGCAGCTATCAATTCAGGAGTGACGGGCATGGATGCGGCATTTGCGGACAACTACCGCTTTCTGGCAAAGTACAACCGCTGGATGAACCAGCGCCTGTACGCGGCCTGCGACACGCTCAGTGACGAAGAGCGCAAACGCGAGCGTGGTGCCTTTTTCGGATCGCTTCACCGCACGCTCAATCACCTGGTGGTTGCTGACCAGATATGGCTGCGGCGTTTTGCGCAGTGTGGCCTGGACCATGGCGTCACGCTCGCCAGCCTGAACGGAGCCGCGCTGGACCTGCCGCCGGGCAGCCAGCTCGATACCGTGCTGTTTGACGACTGGCCGGCCTTGCGTGCCAAGCGCGAGCAGCTCGACGCCGCGATCGAGACTTGGGTGGCAGACATGCCCGCGGGCTACCCGCAGTTCACCATGACCTACAGCAACAGCAAGGGCGTGCAGCGCGCCCACCCGGCCTGGCAGGCGATGACGCATTTCTTCAGCCACCAGACGCACCACCGCGGGCAGGCCACCACGCTGCTGATGCAGGCCGGCGTGGACGTCGGCGTGACCGACCTGATCGCGCTGGTGTGAGCTGAGCGGAGCAGTTCAGCAGCAGCCAGCCGGGCCGCAAACGCCGGCGCTGCTGACCGGCGCGCCGTCAAACGGCAGGCTGGTGCCGCAGCCTTCAAAAATGCCGTAGTGCGTGTCGAAGTTGCCGATGAAGCTGAAGTGCGGCGCCAGACGCGTGCCCTGCAGCATGTGCCAGGTGTTGCCGCAGACCGGGAACACCTTGCCGGTCTGGATGTCGTGGTGTTTGTCGAGCACAAAGCGGCCGGCCTGGCCGGGGATGCTGCCCTGGTAAATCACCGCCTGGCCATAATCCTCGCAGGCCGACTCCAGCGCGGCCAGCTTGAAGAGCCGCCAGGTGGCCGAATAAAAACGCAGGTTGCCGGTGCGCGCCGCGAGTTGCGGGTCGGTGATGTCCAGCGGCCGGTCTTCCACCAGGCGCGGGTCGGCAAAGCCGTGGCCTTGCGCCAGGCGTTCGAAGTCTTTCCAGTACAGCGCGCCGCCCAGGCATTCGCCATACAGCACCGGGTCGTTTTTCACCGCGGCCGGCACGCGGCGGTCCGCATACACGTCGGAAAAATAGAACTCGCCACCGGGTTTGAGCAGGCGCTGCACGCCGGCGAGCACCGCGTCCTTGTCGGGTGAGAGGTTGACCACGCAGTTGGAGACAATCACGTCGAAGCTGCCGGGCTCCAGCCCGAGTTCGTCCAGCCGCTCGATGTAGCCGTGCAGAAAGGTCACGTTGTCGTAGCTGAACAGCCCGGCGTGGTGGGCCTGGTGTGCGCGCGCCACGGCCAGTTGTTCATCGGTCATGTCCACGCCGACCACCGAGCCGGTGGGCCCGACCAGCTGGGCCAGCGCATAGACGTCGCGGCCCGAGCCGCAGCCGAGGTCGAGCACGCGGCAACCCTCCAGCAGCGGCGGGCAGACCAGGCCGCAGCCGTAATAACGCGACAGCACCTCGGGATGGATGCGCGCCAGCAGCGGCTTGAGCCACTCGGGCATGCTGCTGACGTCGCAGCAGGCGCTGGTCTTGAGGTCTGCCGTGCCCTGCAGCTGGCGGCCGTAGTAGTCGGTGACGATGTCGTAGGTAGTGCTGTCGTTGTGGTTGCTCATGGGCGTTCTCCCGGAAGTGAATTTGCTATTGAATCAGGAGCGGCTGGCGCTTGTACTGATTGGTCTGGAGGCCGATTTGGTTTGATGTTTTGGACCACGAAGCCGACCGGCAGGTGGACCAGGTCCGCCGCTTCGTCGATGTCGTGCAACACCGGCCCCTGCCACACGCGCAGGCCCAGCGCGTTCAGGCGCTGCAGTGTTTCAGCAGCGACGGTGGATGTGCTCCACGCCATCTGCCTGAATATGGCGGGGCAGGGCGCCTGCAAGCCGATCAGCACATAACCACCGTCGGCCACGGGCAGCAGCACCGCGTCGTGCTCTGCCAGTTGCCGGGCCGCCTCGCGCAGGTGCGCGCTGCCCAATGCCGGGCAGTCGGTGCCGATCAGCAGCACCGGGCCTTGGTGCAAGCCGAGGGTGCGCTGTATCGCACGGTCCATGCGTTCACCGAGGTCGCCGTCGCCCTGCGCCGTACATTCGACACCGGCGGGCAACGCCACACCATGCCAGGCCGGGTCAGCGGGCGCCGGGCTCATACACAGCTCCACCGCGTCCAGGCCCGCCGCCAGCGCCTGTTGCAGCGCGTGGTCCAGCATGGCGCGCGCCAGCGCCGCCGCGCCGTCCGCCCCCAGCGCGGGGATCAGCCGGGTCTTGACGGCGCCGGGCTGCGGCGCCTTGGCAAAAATCACCAGGCGGGTCATGGCGTGGTCACCGATACAACTTGGCCAGCCGTTCGGGCGAAGCGCCGCGCCAGTAGGCGAAACGCAAGCGCCACATCAGCAGCACGGTGCGCCAGACGCCGCGGCTTTCCCAGCGCCGGCCCGAGGTCTGCACTTTGGCGCTCAGGCAGGCCGGGCGCGACAGTTTGAGCAGGCGCCGGGACATTTCGATGTCTTCCATCAGCGGCTGGGCCGGGAAACCGCCCACGGCCTCAAACGCCGCGCGGGTCATGAACATCGCCTGGTCGCCGGTGGCGATGCCGGTCCGGCGCGAGCGCAGGTTCATCAGGGCGGCAATCAGCCTGAGCATGGCGGCGCGGCCGGTGATGGTCACATCAAAACGGCCCCAGACGCGCGAGCCGTCAGCCAGGGCTTTGCTGATGAGCGCGTCGGCGCTGGTGGGTAGCACCGTGTCGGCATGCAGAAACAGCAGCACCTCACCGCGGGCCTGGGCTGCGCCCGCGTTCATCTGCAGCGCCCGGCCGCGCGCTGCGTTGACGACCTGCGCGCCGCCCGCCTGCGCCAGCGCGGCGCTGTGGTCGCTGCTGCCGCCGTCGGCTACGATGAGCTCGGCGCCGCCTGCCCGCAGCGCTGCCAGCGCCTGCAGGGCCGCGCCCAGGCCAGCCGCTTCATTGAGGACGGGCATGACCACGGACAGGCGCACCGGTGTCATGACGCTGTCAGTGCTCCAGCGCGCCGCCGCAACTGCTGCCCTGGCCGGCGGTGCAGCCATAACAGTGGCCGGCCACGCGGATGGGCTGCTCATCGATCCCGCTGCCGAGCAGGTCACGCAGATGGCGCTGCAGGCCCGAGGTGCCCAGCGGCAGGCCGAGCTGCTGGTTGAAGTCGCAGTCCGACAGCCAGCCCTGCCAGTCCACGCTGACGGTGTTGCGGCACATCACGCCGGCCAGGTTCTGTTCCTGAAAGCTGCCCTTGAGCAGGTCCATGTAGTTGTCAAACGTGCCTTTGGACACCAGGGTCGAGCCAAAGCGCTGGATGGGCATGTTGGTCAGCGCATACAACTCGTTGAAGACGATGCCGAAATGTGCCAGCAGCTCGCGCTTGTAGTCGGCCTGCAGCGCCTGCTGGTCCGGCGGCAGCGACGGGCCCTGTGGGTTGTAGACCAGGTTCAGCGACAGGCCGGAGCCGCTCTGGCCGTAACCGAGCTGGTTGAGTTTTTGCAGGGCCGCGATACTCAGGTCGAACACGCCCTCGCCGCGCTGCTTGTCGACATTGGCGGCCGAGTAGCAGGGCATGGAGGCCACGATGTCCACGCCTTGCTCTGCCAGAAATTCGGCCAGCCCCTCCTGCCCAGGCTCGAACAGGATGGTGAGGTTGCAGCGGTCGATCACACGCACGCCCTGCGCCCGCGCGGCGCGCACCAGGTCGCGAAAGCCCTCATGCAGTTCGGGGGCGCCGCCGGTCAGGTCCAGCGTGCCGAGGCCGCGCGCGGCCAGCACTTGGGGGATCAGCGCCATCGTGTCGGCATCCATCATTTCGGTGCGGTTCGGGCCCGCGTTGACATGGCAATGCAGGCAGCTCTGGTTGCACCTGTAGCCGAGGTTGACCTGCAGGGTGTCGAGTTGTGCGCGGCGCAGGGCCGGGAAGGACGTTTTTTTCAGCAGGGGAAGGGTGTCGTGCATAAATGGGATCCGGTGGGGTTCAGGGCAGCAGCGCGGCCAGGCGTGCGCGCACCTCGGGGGCCATGGCGTCGGGCTGGGTGACCAGCGCGTTGTGCAATGCGGTGTGGGCCTCGCTGGCCGGTTGTTCGGCGCCCAGCAGGCGTATCGCCTCAGCCACCACCTGCTGCGCGCGGCCGGCGTTTTTGAGCAGGTTGGCCAGCGCCATGTTGGCGTTCACCTGCGCCTCGCGCGGGTGCCAGCAGTCGAAGTCGGTCACCATGGCCAGCGTGGTGTAGGCGATCTGTGCCTCGCGGGCGAGTTTGGCCTCGGGCATGTTGGTCATGCCGATCACGCCGGCGCCCATGCTGCGGTACCAGTGCGATTCGGCCAGGCTGGAAAACTGCGGCCCCTCGATACACACATAGGTGCCGCCTTCGTGCAGGGTGACGCCGTGGCCGGAGGCATCGGCGGCCAGCACGCTGCGCACCGCACGCGCCAGCACGCCGGCGGCGGCGGGGCAGACCGGCTGGGCCATGGAGACATGGGCGACCGCACCCTGGCCGAAGAAAGTGCTGTCCCGGCGCTTGGTCAGGTCGATGAACTGGTCGGGCAGCACCATGTCCAGCGGCTTGAAATCCTCGCGCAACGAACCCACGGCCGACACCGAGACGATGTAACGCACGCCGAGCTGCTTCATCGCGTGGATGTTCGCGCGGTAGGGCACTTCAAAGGGCAGGAGGCGGTGGCCGCGCGCATGACGAGCCAGAAACACGGCGGGAACGCCGTGGACGCTGCCGCTGACCAGCACGTCGGAGGGCGCGCCGAAGGGCGTGTCCATCACCTGTTCCTGCGCGTTGTCGAGCGCGTCCATCTGGTAGAGGCCGCTGCCACCGATGATGCCTACCAGTGCCTGGGTCATGTGGGGGATTTCCTTGTGGATGGGTGAATGTCAGGCTCAGACGGGGATTTTGAGCGGATTTTGAGGAAGCAGTGTTAGCCTCGCGTTAAACCCATTTTCCTGCTTGGTCGCTGCCGGGCGGGATTTCTTACACCGTCCACGCCTGGTTTTGTAAGAATCGGCGTTTTCGCCCGACAACATCTACAGAACACACACCGGGGACGGACTTGAATTCACGCAAACTTGTCATTGCCGTGCTGCTGCTGGCGGGCATAGGCGCCTTTTTTGCGCTGGATCTGGGCCGTTATTTGAGCCTGGCTTTCCTCAAGGAAAGCCAGTCGTCCTTCCAGGCGGTTTTTGAGCAGAAGCCGGTGTGGGTGACGCTGGTGTTTTTTGCGGTTTACGTTGCCGTCACCGGCTTGTCGCTGCCGGGTGCCGTCATCATGACACTGGCGGCTGGCGCCGGCTTCGGCCTGGTGCTCGGGACCATCGTGGTGTCTTTCGCCTCGACCCTGGGGGCGACGCTGGCCATGCTGGCGGCGCGTTACCTGCTGCAGGACAGCATCCAGGCCCGTTTTGGCAAACGGCTGGACGAGATCAACAAGGGCATAAAGAAAGAGGGTGCGTTTTACCTGTTCTCGCTGCGCCTGATCCCGGTGGTGCCGTTTTTTGCCCTGAACCTGCTGATGGGCCTGACCCGCATCCGGACCTGGACCTATTTCTGGGTCAGCCAGCTCGGCATGCTGGCCGGCACCGTGGTGTATGTGAATGCCGGCACGCAGATCGCGAAGATCGATTCGCTGCAGTCGATTGCCTCGCCGGCGCTGATCGGCTCCTTTGTGCTGCTCGGCGTGTTGCCGCTGGCGGTCAACAAGGTGCTGCAGTTTCTCAAGCGCCGCAAGGTCTACGCACGCTGGGCCAAGGTGCGTCCCACGCATTTTGACCGCAACCTCATCGTGATCGGCGCCGGCGCCGGTGGCCTGGTGTCGGCCTACATCGCCGCGGTGGTCAAGGCCAAGGTGACGCTGGTCGAGTCCCACAAGATGGGCGGCGACTGCCTGAACTATGGCTGCGTACCGTCCAAGGCGCTGATCCGCAGCGCCAAACTGGCGCATCAGATGAAACATGGTGCCAGTTATGGTCTGAGCGATGGCACGCCGGCGTTCAGTTTCAAGGCGGTGATGCAGAGGATTCAGGCGGTGATCCGCGCGATTGAACCGCATGACAGCATCGCGCGTTACACCGGCCTGGGCGTGGAGGTGCTGCAGGGCCATGCGCGCATCGTCAACCCCTGGACTGTCGAGATTGCGCTCAATGGCGGCGGTACCCAGACCCTGACAACACGCGGCATCGTGATCGCAGCGGGTGCCCGGCCTCTGGTACCGCCCTTGCCTGGGCTGGAAGAGGCTGGCTATGTGACCAGCGACACCCTTTGGGAGGCCTTCGCGCAACTCGACGAAGTGCCCCGGCGCCTGGTGATCCTCGGTGGCGGCCCGATAGGCTGTGAACTGGCGCAGGCCTTCGCCCGGCTGGGTTCGCAGGTCACGCAGGTCGAGATGGCGCCGCGCCTGATGTTGCGTGAGGACGAGGAGGTGTCGGAGCTGGCGCGCCAGGCGCTGGCCGCCGATGGCGTGTCGGTGCTGACCGGCCACAAGGCCTTGCGCTGCGAAACATCGGGGGGTGTGAAAACGCTGGTCGTCGAACACGGCGGCAGCGAAAAGCGGCTGGACTTCGACCAGCTCATCTGCGCCGTCGGGCGGGTCGCGCGGCTGGAGGGTTACGGGCTGGAAGAACTCGGCATCCCGGTGCAGCGCACGGTGGACACCAACGACTACCTGCAGACCATGTACCCCAACATCTATGCGGCGGGCGACGTGGCCGGACCCTACCAGCTCACCCATGTGGCGGCGCACCAGGCCTGGTACGCCGCGGTCAACGCGCTGTTTGGCGAGTTCAGGCTGTTCAAGGCCGACTATTCGGTGATTCCCTGGACGACCTTCATCGACCCGGAGGTGGCGCGAGTCGGCCTGAACGAACAGGAAGCGCGGGAGAAAAACATCCCGTTTGAAGTGACCCGTTACGGCATGGACGACCTGGACCGGGCGATCGCCGATGGCGAGGCGCGCGGCTTCGTCAAGGTGTTGACGGTGCCGGGCAAGGACACGATTCTGGGCGTGACCATCGTCGGCACCCATGCCGGCGACCTGCTGGCCGAGTATGTGCTGGCCATGCGGCACGGCCTGGGGCTCAACAAGATTCTCTCCACCATCCATACCTATCCGACACTGGCCGAGGCCAACAAATACGCGGCCGGCGAATGGAAACGTGCGCACCAGCCCCACCGCCTGCTCGAATGGGTGCGCCGCTACCACGACTGGAAGCGGGGTTGACATGAAGCGCTGGCTGGCGGTGTGGCTCGCCGGACTGCTGCTGCCCCTGGCCCAGGCGCAGACGCCAGGACCGGGCCTCTCCGCGTTTTCATCGGCCACCGGAGAGAAACCGCCGGCGCCCTGGCGGGTGGTGGGCGTGCCAGGCGGCAAGATCCCGCTGACCCGTTATGCCCTGGTCGAGCTGGACGGGCGCAAGGTGCTGCGGGTCGAAGCGTCAAAGTCCTATGGCAACCTGGTGCATGACCTGCCTGCGGTCGTGCCCGAGGCCGGGCTGCAGCTGCGCTGGCGCTGGCGGCTGGACGAAGCGCTGCGCGGGGGCGACCTGCGCCGCCGTGAGGGCGACGACAGCCCGCTCAAGGTGTGTGCGTTGTTTGACATGCCGCTGGCCAGGCTCGGGCTGATCGAGCGCAACTTGCTGCGCCTGGCGCGTGCGGCCAGCGGCGAGAAGCTGCCGTCGGCCACCCTGTGTTACGTCTGGGACGGCACGCTGGCGCCGAGCACCCTGCTGCCCAATGCCTACAGCGCTCGCGTGCGTTTCATCGTGCTGGACAGCGGCGAGCAGCGCCTGGGTCAGTGGGTCGCCCATTCGCGTGACCTGGCGGCTGATTTCCGCCGTGCCTTCGGCGAGGAAAGTGATGCGGTGCCGCCGCTGCAGGCCGTGCTGGTGGGCGCCGATGCCGACAACACCGGTGGCCGCAGCCTGGGCCATGTCGGGGATGTCACACTGTCCCCATGACTTTCCCTTCGAATACACGACCGGGCCTGAAACACCTGGTGCTGCTGGGCGCCGGTCATGCCCATGTGCATGTGCTGCACAGCCTGGCGCAAAACCGGCCGGCGGACCTCAACATCACCGTGATCGCCCCCTATCCGCGCCAACTGTATTCCGGCATGGTGCCGGGTTTTGTGGCCGGACATTACGCGCTCGATCAGTGTGTCATTCCGCTGGCGGGCCTGCTGGCGGGCTGCGGTGCACGTTACATCGAAGGCAGCGGCGTGGCCCTCGATGCCGAGGCGAAGACCGTGACACTGGCCGGCGGTGAAACCGTGGCCTGGGACTGGCTGAGCCTCAACACCGGCCCAGTGATGGATCGCGAACGGATCGAGGCGGACATGCCCGGCGCGCGCGAACACGCGCTGTTTGTGCGGCCCATCGAAGCCTTCGGCCAGTTGTGGCCCCAAGTGGCGGCGCTGGGTCGCAGCCGCCCGATTCATCTGGTGGTGGTGGGGGCGGGCGCGGCGGGGCTGGAACTGGCCATGGCCGCAGCCCATACGCTTCGGAGTGCCGACTACCCGCCCGGTGGCCACGTGAGCCTGGTGACCGGCGGCCCGCCGCCGGCCTGGAACTACCCGACCGGTGTGCAACGTCGGGTGGTGCAGGCCCTGCGGCGCCTGCAGATCACGGTGCTGCCCGATGCCTGTGTGGGCATGTCGGCCGGGGAAGTCAAGCTGGCCGGCGGCGCGCGCCTGGCCTGCGACGCCCCCTTGCTGGCCGTCGGCGCCCAGGCGCCGGGCTGGCTGGCTGGCAGCGGGCTGGCACTGGACGCCGCCGGGTTCGTGGCCGTCAACCGCTTTCAGCAAAGCACCAGCCATGCCCATGTGTTTGCGGCCGGCGATGTGGCCAGCCGCATCGATGCGCCGCATCCGCGCAGTGGTGTGTATGCGGTGCGTGCCGGGCCGCCCCTGCTGGCCAACCTGCGCGCTGCATGGCAGGGGCAGCCGCTTCAGCCTTACGCCCCGCCCGGGCGCACGCTGAACCTGATTTCCTGTGGCGGACGTTACGCGATTGCCGCCTGGGGCCAGTTGCACGTGGAAGGGCGCTGGGTGTGGCACCTGAAAGACCGCATCGACCGCGGCTTTGTGGCCCGGTACACCGCGCCGGCCTGACCCGGAGCATTCGCTGACTCGCTATATTTTCGATAGCTCCTTGCGCTTTTGGGATAAGGGCCGAGGGCCGAAAAGGCATGAAAAAACCCGCGCAAGGCGGGTTGGTGTGCAAGCGCAGGCTGCTTACTTTTTGGCAGGTTCGGTTTTTGCGCCGGCCTTCACGTCTGCCTTGACTTCGGCCTTGGTCTCTGCCTTGGGTGTCACGGCGGCCTTGACGTCCTTGGCGGTTTCTTTGGCCGCGTCCTTGGTGGCAATGGCAGCGCCCTTGACGGCGTCTTTGGTGGCGACCGCGGCATCCTTGGCTTTTTCAGTGACCGGCTTGTCGGCTTTCTTGTCGGCCTTGGCATCGGCTTTGACGTCTGCTTTGGCACCGGCCTTGTAGCTGGTGCCGTTGACGGTCAGGCCATCGGCGGAAAACTTGGCGGCGCTGTCGGTGCCCACACCTTTGACGCGGGTCACAAAGTCATTCCAGTCCTTGAATGGCGCTTTCTTGCGCTCGGAGATGATCAGCGCCGACTTCACCGGGCCTATGCCCTTGATGGCATCGAGTTCGGCCGAGGTGGCGGTGTTGACGTCAACCGCGGCAAAGGCCATGGCGACATACATGGTGGCGACAAAGGCCAACAGTTTCTTGAACATCAGGAAGCTCCTCAAAATGGATGGTTGAAGCAGGTGATCCCTCCCGTGCACCGGGATGTCCTGCGTTTAACGGCTGTTGCAGCCGCCAGGTTGACCAACCCGTGTATTTGCGCTGGATCAACAATGCAGGCGCCGGGAAAGGCATAAGCTGCAGTATCGCCACAAAGAAGCCTCCATGCGGCGAAAAGGAGCTGAAGATGCCCACTCGTTTGAAAGACTTTGCAACCGCCGTGGTGGCCGTGGTCGAGCCCGAGACCCCGGCGTTGGTGGCCGCCCAGCTGATGCGCAAGCACCATGTCGGCGCGCTTGTTGTTGTCGACGCTGCGCAAAAGAGCCGACCGGTCGGCATCCTGACCGACAGGGACCTGGTGCTCGCCCTGATGGCCGAGGGGCTGGACCCCGAGGTGTTTACCGCCGGAGACATCATGTCCGTCGAGCTGGTCCAGGCGACCCCCGAGATGGATGCGATGGATGCGGTGGCACTGATGCGCAGGCACCGGTTGCGCCGGCTGGTCATCGTCGATGAGGCGGGCCGGCTGACGGGTGTCGTCACGATGGAGGATCTCCTGGAGTTGTTGACGCGGGAACTGGCCGATCTGGCCGCCGGGGTGATCGGTGCCAGGGACAGGGAGTTCGAGCAGCGCGCTTGAGGAGGGCCCCATGATGAGTAAAAAGCGGCTTGTTGTGCTTGTTCTTTTCGCTTTGGTCGGGCTCGCGTTTGCCCGGGCAGAAACCGGGGCCCTGCGCGGCGAACTGTTGTATTCGACCCATTGCATCGGCTGCCACAACGCCCAGCTGCACTGGCGCGACAAAAAGGCGGCCAGAAACTGGGCCAGCCTCAAGGCCGAAGTCGAGCGCTGGCAGAAAACCTCGGGGCTGGGCTGGCGGGAGGAGGACGTGACCGACGTGGCGCGTTACCTCAACGCCCTGTATTACCGTTTTCCCGAGCCGCATGCCGATGCCGCTTCGACGGCAGACGCCACCGCACCGGCACATCCCCGCTGACGGGGGTCGGTCGCGCTCAGGTCAGGCTTTTGCGGCTTCGCCTTGGGTCAAGGCGCGCATGTAGGCCGCCACGCCGGTCTGCACATCGGCAAACACATGGTCGCAGCCGGCCGCTCGCAGGGCCGTCAGATCGGCCTGGGTGTAGCTCTGGTACTTGCCGACCAGCGCGGCGGGGAAATCGATATAGTCGATCAGGCTGCCGTGCGCGGCTTCTTCCAGCGTCAGCGGCGCATCGCCCTGCTGCTGGCGCAGGGTGTTGACGACGGCCAGCGCCACATCGTTGAAGGGCTGGGCACGGCCAGTGCCGAGGTTGAAAATGCCGGACTTTCCGGGGTTGTCGAAAAACCAGAGATTGACGGCCACGACGTCGTCGATGAACACGAAGTCGCGCATCTGCCCGCCACGGCCGTAACCGCCGTACTCGCCGAACAGCTTGACCTTGCCTTCGGCGCGGAACTGGTTGAACTGGTGAAAGGCGACGCTGGCCATGCGCCCCTTGTGCTGCTCACGCGGGCCGTACACATTGAAATAGCGAAAGCCGGCGACCTGGGTGGCCGTGCCGGAAAAGCCGGTTCCCAGTTCGCGCCGCAGCCGCTGGTCGAACAGCAGCTTGGAGTAGCCGTAGACATTGAGCGGCTTCTCGAACTCGGGTGACTCGCGGAAGGTGTCCGATCCACCGTAGGTCGCGGCCGAGGAGGCGTAGAGCAGCCGGGTGCGCTGTTCCTGGCAGGCGGCAAACAAGTCGCAGGACAGCGCGTAGTTGTTGTCCATCATGTACTTGCCGTCGCTCTCCATGGTGTCGCTGCAGGCACCCTCGTGGAAAACCGCCTCGACGTTGCCGAAGGCGGAGTCGGCAAACAGTTCGTAGAAATCGTCGGCGTCGATGTAGTCGGCAATCTGCAGGTCGGCCAGGTTGCGGAACTTGTCTCCGTCGGTCAGGTCATCGACGGCAATGATGTTGTCGATGCCGCGGGCATTGAGTCCCTTGATGAGGTTGGAGCCGATAAAACCTGCGGCACCCGTGACGACGATTTTCATGTTTGTTCCTTGTTTTTCAGGGCGCGGCAAACAGCTCGTCGTAGCTGACCGTCGCCGTGCCGAATTTGCCGACCACGATGCCGCCGGCGCGGTTGGCCACCGGGACGGCATCGCGCAGGCTCAGGCCGGCGGCGGCCATGGCTGCCAGGGTGCCGATCACGGTGTCGCCGGCCCCGGTCACGTCGAAGACTTCGCGCGCCAGCGCCGGCACATGCAGCTGGCCCTGGGCGTCAAACAGCGTCATGCCTTCTTCACTGCGCGTCAGCAGCAGGGCCTGCAGCTTGAGTGCCTCGCGCAGATTTTGCGCCTTGCGCTGCAGGTCGGCTTCATCATGCCAGGGGCCGATGACCTGCTCGAGTTCGGCACGGTTCGGGGTGATGGCCGTGGCGTTCTGGTAGCGCGAGTAGTCCGAGCCTTTGGGGTCGACCAGCACCACCTTGCCGGTGGCGCGGGCCTGCGCAATCATCAGGCCGATGTGCGCCAGCCCACCCTTGCCGTAGTCGGAAAACAGCACCGTGTCATGTGTTGGCAGCAGCTTTTCGAACTCGGCCGACTGCGAGGCCAGTACCTCGTTTTCGGGCATATTTTCAAAGTCCAGGCGCAACAGCTGCTGCTGGCGGCCGATCACGCGCAGCTTGACCGTGGTCTTGAGCTGCGGGTCGCGGCCGAAGCAGGGCGTGATGCCCGAGCCGGCCACCAGGGCTTCGAGCTGGTGGCTGGCTTCGTCGTCGCCGACCACGCTCAGCAGCGAAGCCCGCGCGCCCACGGTCACGATGTTGTAGGCCACATTGGCCGCGCCGCCCATGCGTTCTTCCTGGCGCGTGACACGCACCACCGGCACAGGGGCTTCCGGCGAGATGCGGTCTACCGCCCCGTACCAGTAGCGGTCCAGCATGGCGTCGCCGACCACCAGCACGCGGGCCTTGGCTAGCTGTTCGCGGGACAGAGTTAAAGATGTGGTCATGTTGAGAGAATCTTATTCAAGCGGACGCCGCGGATCTGGCTTTGCCAGGCCGCAGGTGTCTGCCCCCTGCAAGGGGGGAAGGTGCTACACGAAGTGAGCATCCGACGGGGGTGTTCATAACTCTTCGATGCGACGGGCAGGGTAGCTGTCCCAGGCCTGGCAGCCGGGGCAGTGCCAGAAGTGCTGCGTGGCTTCGAAGCCGCAGGCGGCGCAGCGGTAACGCATCAGGGGCTTGGTGGCCTGGTCGAGCGCGCGCTGCACCATGCTGTGTTCGTGCTCGCTGCCCAGTTTTTCGCCGGCAATCCATTTGGCCGCAGCCACCAGCGAGGCTTCTCGCTCGAGGTGCTGGCCGTACCATTGGCGCGGATCGGCGGACGCTGTATCGAGTTTGACGATGGCCTCGATCACGTCAATCGACGGCAGCTGGGCGTAGTTGGCCTTCAGCAGGTCCAGCGCGGCCGCTTGCTGGCCGCTTTGCTGTGCAATGTTGACGAGCAGGCCGGCTGCCAGCGGCAAGGCCTGCGGGGCGGTTCGCTCCAGCTGGCGCAGGGTTGCAAACGCGTCCGCATGTTGACCCAGCTGGGTCTGGAGCTTGGCCAGGTCGATCAGCGGGCGCGGTGAGGCCGGCGCCATGGCTGCCGCCTGTTGCAGGCTGTCGATCGCCTGGCCGGTATCGCCGGAGGCCGCGGCCGACACCGCCTGTTCGCACAGGTAGTGGGCCTGCCGGGTGCTGAAGCTGCCGTGGCTGGCGCTGTCGAGCTTGGCGGCGATGTCGGTGGCGTGTGTCCAGTCGCGCGAGCGTTCGTAGATGGACAGCAGGGCAAGCCTGGCTTCTTCCTCGTAGCCCGTGCCTTCCAGTTTTCTCAGCGCTGTTTCTGCCCGGTCCAGCAGGCCGGCCTTGAGAAAATCGAGCGCCAGCGCGTGCTGCGCACGGTCGCGCTCGGTCTGGGTCAAATCGCCGCGCGACATCAGGTGCTCGTGCACACGCACGGCCCGTTCGTACTCGCCACGGCGGCGAAACAGGTTGCCCAGTGCGAAGTGCAGTTCGGAGGTGTCGGGGTCGTTCTGGACGGCTTCGATGAAGGCATCAATCGCCTGGTCCTGCTGCTCGTTGAGCAGGAAATTGAGGCCGCGGAAATAGGCTTTGGGCGCCTGCCGGTTTTCGATCCGCAGCTGCCTCAGGTCCAGCCGTGACGCCAGCCAGCCCAGCGTGAAGGCAATCGGAAACCCGAGCAGAACCCAGGTGAAATCAAAGTCCATGGTGCATGGTGGAAGGGTTCTCGCCGAGATGGCTCTGCTGGCTGGCGCGTACGTTTTTGCGTTTTTTCCACCAGCGCGGCATCATCATCAGGATGCCGGTGGCCAGCCCGCAGGCGAAGGTGACCAGCACGACCAGCACCAGGGGCGCCTGCCACAGCGTGCCGAAAAAGAAATACACGGAAACGGCTTGCTGGTTGTTCAGCGCGAACGCAAAAAGCGTAAAAAAAATGGCTGCCTTGAGCAGCCACATGAGGTATTTCACTACAGGTCCCCTTGTGGTCCGGCAATTGTAGCCAGCACCAGGCGGGACGCCGCTATTTGACCGGAGGGGCCAGCATTTCTTCGGTCCGGGTATCCACCGCTTCGCGCAGGGCCTTGCCCGGCTTGAAATGAGGAACACGTTTTTCCGGAATCGCAACGCTTTCGCCGGAGCGCGGGTTGCGGCCCATGCGCGGCGGGCGCCGGTTGATCGAAAAACTGCCAAAACCACGAATCTCTATGCGGTGCCCACGCACCAGCGCATCGCTCATGGCGTCAAGAATCGTCTTGACGGCATATTCGGCATCGCGGTGGGTCAGCTGGCTGAAACGTGCAGCCAGTTCCTCGACAAGATCGCTTCGGGTCATAAAAATGGGGGGACAGAGAAATGGCGTGCCGTTCCGGGGAGCGGGCACGCCATGTCTCAGGGGTCCGGTTTACTTCTCGTTGTTGTCCAGCTTGGCGCGCAGCAGGGCACCCAGGTTGGTCAGGCCGGCGCTTTCACGCGAAGACTGCTGGCTCAGGGAAGCCATGGCTTCCTGCTGGTCAACGTTGTCCTTGGCTTTGACCGACAGCTGGATGTTGCGGGTCTTGCGATCCACGTTCACCACGACTGCGGAGACTTCGTCGCCTTCTTTCAGCACGTTGCGTGCGTCTTCGACGCGGTCACGGCTGATTTCGCTGGCGCGCAGGTAACCGATGATGTCTTCGCCCAGATCGATCTCGGCGCCCTTGGCGTCAACCGTCTTGACCTTGCCGGTCACAACCGCACCCTTGTCGTTGATCGACACGAAGGTTGTGAACGGGTCGGAATCGAGCTGCTTGATGCCCAGGGAGATACGCTCGCGGTCCACGTCAACGGCCAACACGATGGCTTCGACTTCCTGGCCCTTTTTGTAGTTGCGAACAGCGGCTTCGCCGGGTTCGTTCCACGAGAGGTCGGACAGGTGCACCAGACCGTCGATGCCGGCAGCCAGGCCCACAAAGACGCCGAAGTCGGTGATCGACTTGATCGGGCCCTTGACGCGGTCGCCGCGCTTGGTGTCCTGGGCAAATTCCTGCCACGGGTTGGCCTTGCACTGCTTCATGCCCAGGCTGATGCGGCGCTTGTCTTCGTCGATTTCCAGAACCATGACTTCGACTTCGTCGCCGAGGTTGACGAGCTTGCTCGGGGCCACGTTCTTGTTGGTCCAGTCCATTTCGGACACGTGGACCAGGCCTTCGATGCCCGGCTCGAGTTCCACAAACGCGCCGTAGTCGGCGATGTTGGTGATCTTGCCGAACAGGCGGGTGCTTTGCGGGTAGCGGCGGTTCACGCCCATCCATGGGTCGTCGCCCATCTGCTTCAGACCCAGGGACACGCGGTTTTTCTCGGTGTCGAACTTCAGGATCTTGGCCACGATTTCCTGGCCGGCCGTCACCACTTCGCTCGGGTGACGCACGCGGCGCCATGCCATGTCGGTGATGTGGAGCAGGCCGTCGATACCGCCCAAGTCAACGAAGGCACCGTATTCGGTGATGTTCTTGACGATACCCTTGACGGCAGAGCCTTCTTTCAGGGTTTCCATCAGCTTGGCGCGTTCTTCGCCCATGCTGGCTTCGACCACGGCGCGGCGGCTCAGCACCACGTTGTTGCGCTTGCGGTCGAGCTTGATGACCTTGAATTCCATGGTCTTGTTCTCGTACGGAGACAAGTCCTTGACGGGGCGGGTGTCGATCAGCGAGCCGGGCAGGAAGGCACGGATGCCGTTGACCAGGACGGTCAGGCCGCCCTTGACCTTGCCGCTGGTCTGGCCGGTGACGAATTCGCCGGATTCCAGGGCTTTTTCCAGGCTCATCCACGAGGCCAGGCGCTTGGCCTTGTCGCGGGACAGCAGGGTGTCGCCGTAACCGTTTTCGACCGAGTCGATGGCCACGGAGACAAAGTCGCCGACCTGGACTTCGAGCTCGCCCTGGTCGTTCTTGAATTCTTCGAGGGGGACATAAGCCTCGGATTTGAGTCCGGCATTCACAACCACGTGGTTGTGATCAATACGCACTACCTCGGCGGTAATGACTTCGCCCGTACGCATTTCGGAGCGTTTCAGCGATTCTTCAAAGAGGGCGGCAAAAGATTCAGACATTGATTTTCCTAATCCACAGAGCAGGTTTCCGACGGCACCATTGCTATCGTTTTTAGAGCTGACTGCGGCGGTTGTGTGCGGGTGACCCGCGGGTTAAGTTAAATGTTCCTGCTGACCGGACACTGGCGTGTCTACACGAAGGTACGGGGGTCAGAAGGGCCGGGTGCCTTGCCACCAGTCCAGCACCTGGGCCACCGATTTTTCAATCGACAGCTCGGAGTTGTCCAGTGGCCTGGCGTCATCAGCAGGCTTCAAAGGGGCGGATTGCCGTGACATGTCACGCGCGTCCCTTGCCTCCAAATCCTGCTCAATCGCGGCTATTGTAGCCGGAATTCCCTTTGAAATCAATTGCTTATGGCGCCGTTCCGCCCGGTGCCGGGCGCTCGCCGTCAGGAAGATTTTCAGCGCGGCGTCCGGGAAAATCACGGTGCCCATGTCCCGCCCGTCGGCTACCAGCCCCGGCAGCTGTCGAAAGCCCCGCTGCAACTCGGTCAGGGCGTCGCGCACGGCGGGATGCACCGACACCCGGGAGGCGGCCATGCCGGCGGCTTCGCTGCGGATGGCGTCCGACACGTCATCCTGGCCCAGAAACACCTGTTCGCCCTGAAAACGCACCGGCAGGGTGCGTGCAACGGCGGCGACGCCGGCTTCGTCATCGAGCGCCACGCCGGCACGGCCGGCGGCAAACGCCGTCAGGCGGTACAGGGCGCCCGAGTCCAGGTAGTGGTAGCCGAGACGGTGCGCCACCAGGGCGGCCAGCGTGCCTTTGCCCGACGCGGTGGGGCCATCGACACAGATCACCGGGATCAGCCTGCGCTCGGTCACCGACACCGAAAACAGGGCTTCGAAGTAGTCCGGAAAGGTCTTGGCGACACATTTCGGGTCCAGAATGCGCACCGGCAGACGCGCCGGGTTGAAGGCCGCCAGCGAAAAACACATGGCCACGCGGTGATCGTCGTAGGTGTGGATGGGGGCGGTGCGCCACTGGATTGGCGGCGTGATGCGGATGTAGTCGGCGCCTTCTTCCACGCCGGCCCCCAGCTTGCGCAACTCGCAGGCCATCGCGGCGATGCGGTCGGTTTCCTTGACGCGCCAGCTGGCGATGTTGCTCAGCGTGGTGGTGCCGTCCGCGTACAGCGCCATCACGGCCAGCGTCATGGCCGCATCGGGGATGTGGTTGCAGTCCAGGGTGATGGCCTTGAGCGGCCAGGCGCCGCGGGAGATACGCAGGGTATTGGGTGTGCTGGCTATGTGTGCGCCCATCATCCGCGCGGCTTCCACAAAACGGATGTCACCCTGGATGGAATCCGCGCCCACACCGGCAATTTCTATGCCGTTTTGGCCTGCAGCCCCTGCTGCTATTGCGCCAAGCGCTATGAAATAGCTAGCGGATGAAGCGTCGCCCTCGACATGGATCTCACCGGGCGAGCGGTAGCGGCTGCCGGCAGGAATGGTGAAACGCTGCCAGCCCTCGCGCTGGACGGTGATGCCGAAACGCGCGAGCAGGTTCAGCGTGATTTCGACATAGGGTTTGGAAATCAGCTCACCGACCACGTCGATGTGGATATCGCGGGCGGCCACCAGCGGCAGGGCCAGCAGCAGGGCGGTCAGGAACTGGCTGGAGACATCGCCGCGTACCCGGATGGGTGCATCCAGTGTGAGCTGGCCGGTGCGGATGCGCAGCGGCGGAAAACCGTCTTCGCCCAGGTAGTCAATGGCGCAACCCAGGCCGCGCAGGGCGTTGACCAGGTCGCCGATCGGACGCTCATGCATGCGCGGCACGCCCGACAGTTCAAAGTCGCCACCCAGCAGCGCCAGCGCCGCCGTCAGCGGTCGCATGGCGGTGCCCGCGTTGCCGAGATACAGCCTGGCCTGCCGTTGCGCCAGCTGGCCGCCCAGGCCGTCGATGACGGCGCTGTTGCCGTTTTGTGCCACCGTGCAGCCGAGCTGGCGCAGCGCGGCCAGCATCACGGCGGTGTCATCGGAGGCGAGCAGGTCATGCACCGTGGTGCGGCCTTCGCTCAGTGCCGCGAGCAGCAGGACCCGGTTGGAAATGCTTTTGGAGCCGGGCAGGTGC
Organism: Pseudomonadota bacterium; assembly: GCA_040389085.1. Classification (GTDB taxonomy): domain Bacteria; phylum Pseudomonadota; class Gammaproteobacteria; order Burkholderiales; family Burkholderiaceae_C; genus Polaromonas. Next base: position 70,563 of record JAZKAP010000002.1, on the reverse strand, counting down.
ACGCTGCCGCCGGCACCCGTCAGTGCTGGAATGTCCAGGAACTCGGTATCGAACATGGCCCCGCGCCTATTTGAGGGCTTTGGGGGGAGTGATTCGCCAGTTGGCGCGGGTATGGCTGGCATGGTCGATACCTGCTTCCAGTGCATCGCCGTCCCCGCTGCTGATCAGCTTTTCAAGCGAATGCAGGGTGGCCTGGAAAATCTTCGACTGCTCCAGCAACTCTTCGCGGTTGGCAATCAGGATGTCCCGCCACATTTTGGGATCACTCGCCGCAATGCGGGTGAAGTCGCGAAACCCCGGGCCGGCCAGCGACAGGTAGTCCTTGCCCTGGGCCTGGCCGGAGATGCTGTTGATCAGCGCAAACGCGATCAAGTGCGGCAGATGGCTGACCGCGGCATACGCGGCGTCATGCGACTGGGGCGACATCTTCACGACGTTGCAGCCCAGCGCCGTCCAGACATCCACGGCTTTCTGGAGCTGGACCGTGAAGGTGCGTTCGATCGGTGTCAGGATGACCTGCTTTCCGGTGTACAGGTCCGCATCGGCATGTTCGACGCCCGAAACTTCCTTGCCGGTGATCGGATGGGCAGGCACAAAGCAGCCGAGGTGGTCGCGCAGCACCCGGCGCGCGGCGTCCACGACATCGCGCTTGGTCGAGCCGACGTCCATGATCAGCGTCGTGGGGGTCACCAGATGGCGAATGGCCTTGAAGGTGGCCTCGGTGGCGGACACCGGCACCGCCAGCAGCACGATGTCGGCGCCGGAGACCGCCAGCAATGCCGAAGGCGCCTCCACATCGATCACGCCCATCTGGCGCGCGCGCTCGGTCGTGGACGGCGACTTGCTGTAACCCACCACCCGTTTGACCAGACCTGCGCGTTTGAGCGCCAGCGCAAAGGATCCACCCATCAGGCCGCAGCCTATCAATCCCAGTTGCTCAAACATGTCGGGGGGCCGTGGTTGCTTGCAATTGCGTCATGGTTTCAGTCGCTGACAGGGTAGGTGCCCAGCACTTTGTAGAACGCACAAAGCTGCTGCAGGTCTTTCAGGGCCGCTGCCACGTTGGGCTGCGAAGGGTGACCCTGCAAGTCGATGTAGAAAAAGTACTCCCACTGGCCCGAGCGCGCAGGGCGCGACTCGAAGCGTGTCATCGACACGCCATGGGTTTTCAGGGGAACCAGGATGTCGTGCACAGCGCCCGGCTTGTTCGGAACCGAGACGATCAGGCTGACACAGTCCTTGCCCGACGCCTGCGGCGCGCCCAGCACCTGCGGCAGGCAGATCACGGCAAAGCGGGTGCGGTTGAAGGCGTCGTCCTGGATCGCGTGAGCCGCAATGTGCAGGCCGAATTCGGCACCCGCACGTTCGCTGGCGATGCCTGCCCATGCCGGGTTGCTGGCCGCCAGGCGGGCGCCTTCGGCATTGCTGGAGACCGCGCGTCGCTCGGCATGGGGCAGATGCGTGGCGAGCCAGCCCTGGCATTGCGCCAGTGCCTGCGCGTGGGCCAGAACGACTTCGATGCCGTCGAGCGACGCCGTCAGGCGCAGCAGGTTGTGGCGCACCAGCAGGCTGGTTTCGCCCACCACATGCACGGGCGAATTCAGGAACAGGTCCAGGGTGCGTGTCACCACGCCTTCTGTGTTGTTTTCCACCGGGACCACCCCGAACTGGGCGGTGCCGGCTGTCGCGGCGCGAAATACCTCGTCAAAACTGGCACAGGGCACGTGTTCGATGCTGGAGCCGAAAAATTGCACCGCGGCCTGCTCGCTGAAGGTGCCGGCGGGCCCAAGATAGGCCACGCGCTGGGGCGCCTCGAGTGCGCGGCAGGCCGACATGACTTCGCGCCAGATGTGGGCGATGTTGTCCCCTTTGAGCGGGCCGGGGTTGGCCGCCTGCAACCCCTGGATGACCTGGGCCTCACGTTCCGGCCTGAAGACCGGCGAGCCGTCCTGGCGTTTGATCTCGCCGACCTCGTTGGCCAGCGCGGCCCGCTGGTTCAGAAGCGCCAGCAGTTGCTGGTCGACAGAATCGATTTTTACGCGAAGTTGCTGAAGACTTTGGGTCATGGATAAGTCGTCTCGAGCCCGGCGGGCAGGAGGGCGTCGCACAGGTGGAAGGTTGGGCGACGGCGCGCCGGCTTGGGGAAACAGCCCCGCGTCATTTCTTCGCGGGTTTGGCCGCTGGTGCGGCGCCTGCAGGTTTGGCCGCGGGTGCAGCGCCTACGATTTTGGTGGCGGTTTCGTTGAACTGCTTGGCGCGGGCCTGGATCTCGGTTCTGGAGGACTCCACCAGTTGTTTCACGAAGACATTGACCAGATCGGGCGTGGTTGCCTTGTATTTCTTCACGGCAGGGGAGTCGAAGAAAGCGGTGAGTTGCTTGAGTTCTTCCAGGGTAAAGCGGTCCATGTAGGCCGGCACCAGGGCATCCTTGTTGGCCTGGCTGACCTTGCTGCCGATGATCTTGTTGGCATCTGCGGCGAACTTGGCAAGCTCGGCATTGAGGTCTTCGGTGGCCTTGGCCTGCTTGGCTTGGGGAACGGAGGTTTCCAGCCTGGATTCCCAGCCGGAGATCAGGTCCTGGGTGGCGCTACCGGCCAGTTGTTCGACCAGGCTGTCCAGGTCGGGGCCTTGTTGCAGCGCGACGAGCCGGGTGGCCCATTCGAGCTTGGGATCGGTGGTCTGGGCCTGGCTCGCGGCCGAGAAGGCGCAGCCAGCAATCAGGAGGGCAGTGAGCAGCTTGTTCATCAATTGGTTTCCGGGTTGGAGGCAGGGGCGCCTGTGTCAGTGTCGGTTTCATTGTCGTCCAGGCTGGCGTCGTTTTCCACGATGCGCTGCAGGCCGCTGAGCTGGGAGCCTTCGTCGAGGCCGATCAGCGTGACGCCCTGGGTGGCGCGGCCCATCTCCCGGATCTCGCTGACACGGGTACGAACCAGCACACCCTTGTCAGTGATCAGCATGATTTCGTCGTCGGTATGAACCAGGGTGGCGGCGACGACCTTGCCGTTGCGCTCGCTTTGCTGGATGGCAATCATTCCCTTGGTGCCACGGCCGTGGCGCGTGTATTCCTGGATGGAAGTGCGTTTGCCGTAGCCGTGCTGGGTGGCCGTCAGAACGCTTTGCTCTTCATCTTCCGCGACCAGCATGGCAATCACGCCCTGGCCGTCGTCGAGCATCATGCCGCGCACGCCGCGGGCATTGCGGCCCATGGGACGCACATCGTTTTCATCGAAACGCACCGCCTTGCCACCGTCCGAGAACAGCATCACGTCGTGCTTGCCATCGGTCAACGCAGCGCCTATCAGGTAGTCGCCGTCGTCGAGGTCCACGGCAATGATGCCGGCCTTGCGCGGGTTGCTGAAGTCTTCGAGCGGGGTTTTCTTGACCGTGCCCATGCTGGTGGCCATGAACACATACTGGTCCGCCGGGAAGCTGCGTTTTTCGCCGGTCAGCGGCAGCACCACCGTGATTTTTTCGCCTTCCTGCAACGGGAACATGTTGACGATGGGGCGGCCACGCGAGCCACGCGAGCCGGCCGGCACTTCCCACACCTTGAGCCAGTAAAGCCGGCCGCGGTTGGAGAAACACAGGATGTAGTCGTGTGTGTTGGCGATGAAGAGCTGGTCGACCCAGTCGTCTTCCTTGGTGGCCGTGGCGAGCTTGCCGCGACCGCCGCGTTTTTGCGCCCGGTATTCCGACAGGGGCTGGCTCTTGATGTAGCCGGTGTGCGACAGCGTCACCACCATGTCCGTCGGCGTGATCAGGTCTTCGGTGCTCAGGTCGAACGAGCTGTGCTCGACCTGGCTGCGGCGCAGGCCCAGCTTGGCCTGGCCGAATTCCTGGCGGATGACAGCGAGTTCCTCGCCGATGATGGTCGAAACACGTTCCGGACGCGCCAGGATGTCGAGCAGGTCGTCGATTTCCGCCATGACTTCCTTGTACTCGGCAACGATCTTGTCCTGCTCCAGGCCGGTCAGGCGCTGCAGACGCATCTGCAGGATTTCCTGGGCCTGGGTTTCGGACAGGCGGTACAGCCCGTCGCTGCCCATGCCGAAGTCTTTCTCCAGCCCGTCAGGGCGGTAGTCGTCGGCATTGACCACGCCGCCGTCCGCGCGGGTGCGCGTCAGCATCTCGCGCACCAGGCTGCTGTCCCAGGGGCGCAGCATCAGTTCGGCCTTGGCGACAGGCGGTGTTGGCGCGTTGCGGATGATCGCGATGAAATCGTCGATGTTGGCCAGCGCGACGGCCAGGCCCTCGAGCACATGGCCGCGCTCGCGTGCCTTGCGCAGCGTGAACACCGTGCGCCGCGTGACCACCTCGCGGCGGTGCGACAGAAACACCTGGATCAGGTCTTTCAGGTTGCACAGCTTGGGCTGGCCGTTGACCAGTGCCACCATGTTGATGCCGAAGGTGTCCTGCAACTGCGTCTGCTTGTACAGGTTGTTCAGCACCACCTCGGGCACTTCGCCGCGCTTGAGCTCGATGACCAGGCGCATGCCGGACTTGTCGCTTTCATCCTGGATGTGGCTGATGCCCTCGATTTTTTTCTCGTGGACCAGTTCGGCCATGCGTTCCTGCAGCGTCTTCTTGTTGACCTGGTAGGGCAGCTCGTCGACGATGATGGACTGGCGCTGGCCCTTGTCGATGTCCTCGAAGTGGCAGCGCGCACGCATGACGACCTTGCCGCGGCCGGTGCGGTAACCGTCCTTGACCCCGTTGATGCCATAAATGATGCCGGCGGTGGGGAAGTCGGGCGCCGGAATGATTTCCATCAGCTCGTCGATGCTGGCCTGGGGGTTCTTCAGCAGGTGCAGGCAGGCATCAACCACTTCGTTGATGTTGTGCGGCGGGATGTTGGTGGCCATGCCAACCGCAATGCCGCCGGAACCATTGATCAGCAGGTTGGGAATGCGGGAGGGGAGAACCAGCGGCTCTTTCTCGCTGCCGTCGTAGTTGGGCCCGAAATCGACGGTTTCCTTGTCGATGTCGGTCAGCATCTCCTGGGCGATCTTGGACAGGCGCACCTCGGTGTAACGCATGGCCGCGGCGCTGTCGCCGTCCACCGAGCCGAAGTTGCCCTGGCCGTCCACCAGCATGTGGCGCATGGAAAAGTCCTGGGCCATGCGGACAATCGCGTCATACACCGACTGGTCGCCATGCGGGTGATACTTGCCGATCACGTCGCCGACGATACGGGCCGATTTCTTGTAAGGCCGGTTCCAGTCGTTGTTGAGCTCATGCATCGCAAACAACACGCGCCTGTGCACCGGCTTGAGGCCATCGCGCGCATCGGGCAGGGCGCGACCCACGATCACGCTCATCGCGTAATCCAGGTAGCTGCGCCGCATCTCCTCTTCAAGACTGATGGGCAGGGTTTCTTTGGCAAACTGGGTCATGAGAGGCCTGAAAAGGGTATTGCGATGCGCAGGGAGATAAGCCCGCTGATTTTAAGGCCTGTGCCGGTCTTGATCGGGGTGTGGCAAGTCCGCAACAAAAAACAAAGAATCTCGATTCTCTGTCAGACGAAGCCGATAGGGCGCTTGAACGGCCAATGAGCTATGGCACAATAACTGTAACGCTTTGAGTGATGGTCACTTACGGCGTGTATCCAATCGCAGCAAGTCTGCGGCTTTTCTCTAGAGGAGAACCATGAAGAAACTCAACAAAGTGGCAATGTTGTTTGCTTCCGCAGCGCTTGCAACCGCCGCTGGTGCACAAACAATTGACAACTGGAAAAACGGCACTAACGAGCTGGTCTGGAAAAACGGCACCAACGAATACTGCTGGCGTGATGCCAACTGGACCCCGGCTACTGCCGCTCCAGGTTGCGACGGTGCTATCGTTCCTGCAGCTCCTGCTCCGGCTCCCGCCGCCGCAGTTCCTGCCAAGCCAGCTGCTGCTGCGCCTGTAGCTCCTCCCGCAGCAACCAAGGTCACCTACGCTGCTGACGCGTTCTTCGACTTCGACAAGTCTGTGCTCAAGCCTGAAGGCAAAGCCAAGCTTGACGACCTGGTCGGCAAGATCAAGGGCATCAACCTGGAAGTCATCATTGCTGTCGGTCACACCGATGCAGTGGGTAGCGACTCCTACAACCAGAAGCTGTCGGTTCGCCGCTCGGAGTCTGTCAAGTCTTATCTGGTGTCCAAGGGCATCGAGAAAAACCGCGTCTACACTGAAGGCAAGGGCGAGAAACAGCCAGTTGCTGACAACAAGACCAGCGAAGGCCGCGCGAAGAACCGTCGCGTGGAAATCGAAGTGGTTGGTACCCGCGCCAACAAGTAATCCCTCAAGGATCGCTTAAAAAACCGCGCTACGGCGCGGTTTTTTTATGGGCGGGCGATAATCGAATTTATGCACACCACTGAAAACGCAGACCCGGCCGAACTGGCCAAATTTTCCGATCTGGCCCACCGCTGGTGGGATACCGAGAGCGAGTTCCGCCCCCTGCACCAGATCAATCCCTTGAGGCTTGGCTGGATTGAGGGCCTGGCGCCGCTCCAGGGCAAGCGCGTCCTCGATATTGGCTGCGGTGGCGGCATTCTTGCCGATGCCATGGCTCGCCGGGGCGCCCAGGTTCTGGGCATCGACCTGGCGAGCAAGGCGTTGAAAGTGGCGCAGCTTCATGCACTAGAGGCCAATACCCAGGGCGTCGAGTACCGGGAGATCAGTGCGGAAGCACTGGCATCCGAACAGCCGGGGAGCTTTGACGTGGTGACCTGCATGGAAATGCTCGAGCATGTGCCCGACCCGTCGTCTGTGGTGCGGGCCTGCGCGACGCTGGTCAAGCCCGGTGGCCAGGTGTTCTTTTCCACGATCAACCGCAATGCCAAGGCCTTTCTGTTTGCCATCGTCGGTGCGGAGTACGTGCTGAGCCTGCTGCCGCGCGGCACCCACGAATACGCCAAATTCATCAAACCCAGCGAACTGGCCGCTTATTGCCGCCGTGCCGGGCTTGATCTGCAGCAGACCAAAGGCATGGAATACAACCCGTTGAGCGGGCATTACTGGCTCAGCGCCGACACCAGCGTCAATTACATGCTGGCCACGCAGAAACCCTGAGGTGATGGTGCCGATGTTCAACGATATCGAGGCTGTGCTGTTTGATCTGGACGGCACGCTGATCGACAGTGCGCCCGACCTGGGCGCTGCCGCCGACAAGATGCGCACCGACCGCGGTCTGGCGCCGCTGCCGCTGGCCGACTACCGGCCCATGGCCGGTGCGGGTGCGCGCGGCATGATTGGTATCGCTTTCGGGCTGACGCCTGACGATGACGGTTTCGGTGACCTGAAGGAAGAGTTTTTCGTCAATTACGAAGCCTGCATGACCGAGCGCACCTATGCCTTCGACGGTGTGGCCGAGCTGATTGCGCAAATTGACCGGTCCGGACTCAAATGGGGTGTGGTGACCAACAAATCGGCGCGTTTTACCCTGCCGCTGACGCGCAGGATGCCGCTGTTTGAGTCCGCGCAGACCATCATCAGCGGCGACACCACTCCCCACGCCAAGCCGCATCCGGCGCCGCTGCTGGAAGCCGCCCGTCAGCTCCAGCTCCATCCCGGGCGTTGTGTCTATGTCGGTGATGACGAGCGGGACATCGTCGCCGGGCGCGCCGCCGGCATGCCGACCGTGGCTGCGGCCTATGGCTACCTGGGGGCGATGACCGACACCCGGGGCTGGAAAGCCGACGCCACCATTGTTTCTCCGGCGGCCCTCTTGAATTTGCTGCGGATGGCTTAAACTACTTGGCTAGGGGCTGCATTGGTTTCGACGTGGGTTCGGACGCGGTGTGGTGCATGTCGAGCTGAGTGTGCTCGTAAAACTGATTCAAACAAACTAACTGCAAACGACGAACGTTTCGCACTCGCTGCTTAATTGCCAGTGAGCTTTACAACAGCAGGCCGATGGGCTGGGCAAGGGGTGTTTAGCGCAAGTTAAATGCTCCCGGCTGTAAAGATAATTTCATCGGCTGGCTCCGGGCTGGGTACCTTAACCCGGGGCGAGAAAATAGGGTGCTGGCGTCCTGTGTAGCGTGCGACTGCGCGATACAGGTGGCGAGACTCAAATCAGACCGCTAAACATGTAGATCTGCCCGAACAAGGCTTGCGGACGGGGGTTCAAATCCCCCCAGCTCCACCATATATCAATCTGGCATAGTCCAGCGAAGTCCAAAAAGACCGGCTTTCTCCTCTGAAAGTCGGTCTTTTTTTGTCCGAGATTGTCTGGAGTGATCTGTTGACAGCCAGGCCAAAGAGGGGGTACAAACGAACCACTTTACCCCCATTCCATTCAAGTCCATGTTGCTGTTCCCCCATTTTCACGCCTCCATGGGCTCCCCATGCTGACCGACGTGCAGTGCAAAAACGCCGTTTGCCCGGCGGACGCCAAGCGCGTTCGGTTGAGTGATGCCGGCGGGCTGTACCTCGAGGTGACGCCCAACACCAAGAAGCGCTGGTTCTGGAAATACCGCATCAGCGGCCTTGAGAAACGCCTGGCCTTGGGCAACTACCCAGCCGTTGGCCTGACGGCCGCCAGGAGGGCGCGGGATGCCGCCAAGCTGCAGAAGTCGGACGGTCACGACCCGGTGATGCTGCGCAAGGTTGAAAAGCTCAAGGCCGGCAACCCGGAGGGGGATACGTTCAAGGTAGTCGCCCTGGAGTGGTACAAAAAGCAGGTGGCGCAGTGGAGTGACGGACATGCAGTCAGGTCACTACGCCAGTTCGAGCGCGATCTGTTCCCCTGGCTGGGGGAACGCCGCATGGCCAGCATTGATCCCGTGGAGCTGTTGGCCGCGCTGCGCAAGACGGAAGAGCGCGGCGCCGTGGAGACGGCCGATCGGGGCTTGATGCTCTGCCGGCAGGTCTGGCGCTACGGCGTGGCCACCGGCCGCGTGGACCGCGACATCACGGCCGACCTCAAGGGTGCACTGATACCTTACCGCGGTACGCACTTCGCCGCGATCACGGATCCGGTCAAGTTTGGCGGCCTGTTGCGTGCCATCAAGCTGTACAAGGGCGGGCCGATCGTGCGCGCGGCGCTGCAGCTGGCCCCGCTGCTGTTCCAGCGCCCCGGCGAACTGCGGGCGGCCACCTGGACAGAAATCGATCTGGACGAGGCGCTGTGGACCATTCCGTCCGAACGCATGAAGCGCGGCAAGGACGGCAAGGAATTCGGCGACCCGCACCTGGTGCCGCTGTCACGGCAGGCCGTGGAGATCCTGAAAGGCCTGCACGGCTACACCGGACACGGCGTCATGGTGTTCCCGGGTGAGCGCAGCCACGAGCGGCCCATTTCCGAAAATAGCGTGCGTACGGCGCTGATCACCATGGGCTACACGTCGGACATTCACACTTGGCACGGATTTCGGGCGACTGCGCGCACCATGCTGGCCGAGCGCTTGGACATCGACCCGCTGATCATCGAGGCCCAGCTGGCACATGCTGTGAAGGACGCGAACGGCCGGGCTTACAACCGGACCCAGTACCTGAATCAGCGGCGGAACATGATGCAGGTTTGGGCTGATTATCTGGACAAGCTGGCGGCCGGCCGGGATGTCATTCCGCTGCGGGCAGCATGAGCGACCTGACTCGGCTGCTTTGCGCTGCCTTGGTCATCCCTCAATGGCAGTGCGAGCCGCCGGCCTTGTTGTCGCGATGACAGCCGTTCTTGTCGGTGCCTCCTGAGTGGGCCAGGACCAGGCCAGAGGCCAGCAGCAGCGCGATTGCGATGATCTTTTTCATTGTGTCTCCTTCGGAGTCCCCACGGACTGCGGGGCTGGCGCCACTGTGGCACCTAACAAGCCGCGGCACATCCCCCAATTGGAGGAGGCGTCAACTGGGCGCACCTGTCACCATAAGCCTCAAACATTGAGGTGCATTACCTGTCGAATAATCTGTCCTAGGAGTCAGCATGAAAGCGACGACCGCCATCGCAACCATCTGCATCACTTTGACCGGCTGCGCAGCGCCCAGCAAGCAGCCGATCTGGTCTGAATCCGACAACGCCTCAACACATCCAGACGTCGTTCAGCAAAAGCAGGTGAGCCAGCTTGAACGTGATCTAGCGCGCTGCAGGATGCAAAGCTCTATGTTGCCAGGCCCAGCGCAGCGTCAATACATTCCAGGCATCACGCCGAATGCCATGGCCCCAGGCGCTGCCGGCCAGGATCTGGGCACCGCCTTGCAAAGCGCCGCAACCCAGATGCAGTTCATGGACGACTGCATGAAATCGATGGGCTACAGTCGATAGCTCCAATGGGGCCGTACCTCACGACGTTGATGGTTTCATCGACAGGCAACGAGCGGTTGCCATCAAATTGCGACAGGACGAATCGCAGGGCACATGATTGACTTTGACTCGCCGGTGTACTCGGTAGACGATGTGGCGAAGATCCTTTGCTGCGAGCCGGCCACTGTCGCCGCTCACTTGTCGACCGGCTACCTCCCGGGGCTCAAGTTTGGCCGCAGCTGGGTAATTCCCGTGGAGGCGTTCGCCAAGCGCGTCAACGAGCTCGCGATGTCCCAGGCTGCCGAACAGCGAGCAAGTCGAGAACGGCCGCCCGTCCCTAACCCCATGGCGCCCAGGCCGAAGTCACGCCGGCGTGTGCCACCGGTTCTCCCATCCCTTTAGGGTTGAGTGCGTAGTGTCGTCAACATTTAGGACGCCTGCATCACCGAGCACTCTGCTCAGCCTGGGCTTCAAGATAAGCTTGGATTTTTCCCAGATCGAACAGTGTGACTTTGGCGGATGCCTTCAATGGCGCAGGAAAACCAGGTCGCGAAACCCACGACCATAAAGTACTTCTCCCGATCTGGAAGTGCTTGGCCGCGGCGCTTGCCCGAGCGTATTGGGGTTTCTGCTCAGCAGCCTTTTCCGGAGCACCTTTACCGTCAATTGATTTTGTACTTGTCGGGGAGGAGGATGGTTGTAACATGGAGACGCCTGAATATTTGGGTTCTTAAACCGTTGCTGGATCCGGCGCGGTCCGTGAACGAGGGCGCAATTCTGGGACAGTCTTGCAGGTGTCTGGGGTGATCGCCTTCAAGGCGTCGTCAGCGCAGGAGTACAGGGCGTCAAACAGGCCGCTCATCATTTCGTCTGACCCCACGATTTGCATGCCGTCTGACCATGTCATGGCATCCAGGGCGGAAGCGATTCCGCGGCCGTCGCAAATGTGAGTATGAAAATCACCGTTCACGATGTCATTTGATGCGGTGCCGATTCGAGAAAACACTCGATTGACGAACTGGATGCAACAAACAATGTCCTCGGTTGCGGGCCGTTCTTGCTCCGGGATTTCACCGCCAACAGTTCTGATCAGCATCCACAAAACGGCGCGTACCCGGTGAAGATCTAAGGTCGCGTCGTACCCGTCCACCGCTGTGGTCGGGGCCGTCTGGGGCTCCGGTGTCGGCGCTGCTGATGAGACCGCGGTGCAATTCCCGATCATGATGTCGGTAAGAAGCTGGTCCTGCGCGGTGACGATGGCGGCGGACAAGTCGGCGAGCCTCTGCGCCTCGGTCCACCGCGCGGCGGGTTTGGCTTTGTCGCAGTGTTCCTGCGCCGCCAGTGCCGCCGCGGCCTGGATGAAACTGTTGGCGTCCAGCATCCGGTGGGAGCTGGCATCAGAATCGCTGGCCGCGAAGAGCGCGGCCGCACTTGCCACGGTTTCTCCTGCGTGGTCCAGAACCCGGCCGAGACAATCACCTTGTTCCGACTCGACCATTACGGCGATGCCGGCCTGCAACTCTGTCAACTGCCAGATGATTTTTTCACGCGGGTTGGTTGACTTCGCAGATGCCTTGCCCGCTGGGCGTTTTGCTGCGGACCGCTCAAGTGTTGCTTGTGTCATGGTGATTCCTTTCGTGTTGTGTGTGGTTCAGACGGCCACGGCGTCAACGCGGCGGGCTTTGGTGGCAGGTTTTGCCCGTGGCGCTGTATTGAGGCCGGCGATCTGGGCGTAAGTCAGGCAGGCCAACTCATCGGGTTCCACCAGCGGAGCGGCGGAAATATTCGACAGTACTGCTGCGAACCCCTCCGCCAATTGCGGGCAGTCAATTAGTTGCTGCACAAAGCCCAGCGCGAAGTTGTTTTGCTGGACGCCTTTGCCGCGAATCTTGGCGGTCAACTCACAGGCGTCTTGCTCTGGCCCAGATAAAGCTGCGCCCATCTTGAAGATGTCGACCGCCAACCCGAAACCTTCCATGAAGTCGGATTCGACGGATGGCACCGCGGCGGCCGCCTTGATTGCGTCCCACTGGCGCTCACCGACTTCTGTGCCGTAAACCTCGCGGAAGGCCATGGCTAGAGTAATGTCGTCGCCGTCGGTGTAGCTCATCAAGACCGAATTCAGTGCCTTTACCCGAGCTGTGAGAGCTAGAGCAACGGCGCAAGGCTGCAGGGTGTCGCAGTCAATGTCCAGGTCGATGATCAGGCGCTGGAGTTCTTTGCAGATGCCTTCAATCTGGCTGGTTGCCTGGAACAGCAGCGGGATGCAAGAGGGTGCGCCGGGGCGCAGGATCGTGTCCCTGGTAATGGTTGCACGGAGGGAGGTGGTCGTGTTAGATTCCATGTCGTTGGTCCTTACTTACTTTTGCGAGTGGTGGGAATCATCAGAAAACCGGGCAGGTTAGAGCGCCCGGTTTTCGTCTTTTTGCAGCTGATCGTTGCGTGACTTTTCAAGTCGGGTCACGATTTCTGCTGTGACACTGCGCCGACTTTGCTCGGCTTCCAGTTTCAGCCAGGCCTTCAAGTCTTTGGGAATTCGAAGGTTTGTTTGTTCGTCGTCTTGGGCCATGTGCAACTCCTTTTAAAGCACGGTGCTACTGTAGCACCGTGCTTTATTTTGTGCAAGCACCGTGCTGCGATAATTCAAAGATGGCTAGAAATGAACCCCAAGTCAATTTGCGGATGCCCGAGGCTTTAAAGGAGGGCTTGGACGCGGCTGCAGAAGCGAACAAGAGGTCATTAACTGCGGAAATCATCTCTCGGTTGGATGCAAGCTTTTCGGCTCCCGGTAAGAGTGACGCCGGCTGGGCGAGTCTCCAAGGACGAGCCGAACAGGCCGAGGCGCTCTCCGAGTCCCTCAGATCGACCGCTGACATGGCGGACACTCTTCGCACTCTGGCCGCCCAAATATCCACGTCTGTGCTTAGCAGATTGCCCGAGGACGCGATCACCGAATCTGATCGCGATATGTACGAGACGATGGGCCGATGGCTCAGCACCAGCGATAGACGAGGCGCGGCGTTCGCAGCCGTGAAGTTGCTCGAGGCTGCCACCCCGCAAACGCTCGAAGCGCTCCAAAACTTTGCATCGCACTTGGAGGATCTGGGGCTGTACAGGAAGCCCATTACTCTGCTGAAGTCAGACGCGAAGGCGAAGCAAGCCCCAAAGCGACCAGGCTCGGTGAACAAAGTCATCCTAGTTGGAAATTTGGGCCGCGATCCTGAAGTGAAGTACCTGCCAGTGGTGAAAGGCTCGAACTTGACGGCGCCCAAGCCGAATAAAGGCCCGGCGCGATCACCCAATGCGCGGAAACCACTGCCTAAGAAGTAATGTGCCAGCGTGCGCTGCTGGCCAGCGGCGCCCGGCGACCGCTGTGGCCTGACCAAGGAGAGCGGTTGGCCCGACGGTGGGGAAGATAGAGGTGTTGTCATGGCGTTCTCATTGCGAGACGCCATTGAGCCAGCTTCTATTCGCCTTTGGTGGTCCTGAAAAGGCGCTGCAATAGGCCCTTTTCTGGCCCTGTCACGGTCAGCAGTTTTCTGCGTTGGTCGGCTGTGATCTCACCGAATGTTTGGTCGTGCACCACCAGGCACACCAGATCCCGAAGTAGCTCCGAGGCCGTGCAGCCAGCTTTGTTGGCAAGCGCCCGGAACGCCATGTCCGTCTCCTCCGGCACATTTGTTTTAAGGACAGACGTGCACTTGCCCAATGCTGAGGTTCCTCCTCGAGAAAACATTGGTGGATGATCGAAACCATCGGAAGGTGTTTCATCGTTCATAGGTGAATTGTGCACATATCGCGGGGTTCCTGTTGCCGTCAAAAGGTCGTACAGTGCCGCATGCCCGGCCGCGAATTTGAACCAGATTTTCCTGACGAATACCGCTTTTGCCGGCTGACGTTCGCCGAGCAGCAGGTGATGCTTGACGATGATGAGCCGTCCCGTTACCTGATGCATTGGAATGGCACGATCGGCTGGCACCACCCCATGGGTGAGCGCGTTGATCCTATTGGGGCGTTTTCCCTCTACCTGGTCGACGGTGATTCGGCCATGGATGAACGGGCAGACATATTCAACGTCTACGACACAGAGCAGGGGATATTCGACGTTTACCAGGGCCTGTTCGACACCAAGACCGGCAACTTAAAGGACAGGGTCGAGAGGATCGCCTTCGGCGACGACTTCGCGATGAGTGCGAACGTGTTGATTTTTGACCGTCTCGTGATCTACCCGGCTCACCGCGGCCACGGCGTGGGGCTGCTGGCGCTCAGGGCACTGATGCATCAGTTTCGGTCGTTTGCCGGCCTGATGGTGATGAAGCCTTACCCGCTGCAGTTCGAGACGAGCTCACGAGATGAGCCCGTGGGGCTGGGGAGGGAACACTGGGCTCTGGAGAGCTACAAGCTCAAGCAGCCGGCTGCCACCGCCAAGCTCCGGCGCTACTACGCCAGGCTGGGTTTTACGCACGTTCCGCGCACCGACTACATGGTGCGCGATCCGCTGACGCCGTTGCCGGCGGTCGACACGTTGCTTGCTGACCGCCCGGCAGAGTAAAAATTCATTTCGCAATATCTGGGGCTACGCTTTCAACTTTTTCCAGCGGGATGCCGAAACGACAGCGACCACCAATTCGCAATTCGATACCGTAATTTTCTGGAGGGTTTGCCGGGCCCCCCATGCTGGGGAGTCGACGTGATAGGCGTCATCAGTCTCCCGAAGTAATTCCCTCAGTAGGACCGTACCGTCCTCGAGTGAGAACAGGCCGAGGTCCCCTGGACGCACGTTGTTCAGGGTATCAACAACCAGGAACTGGCCATCTTTCAGGGCTGGGGCATTTCGATCGCCCCGGACCTTCACCGCATAACCCCCAAGGACTCCCGACCCGAGCACCACACCCTCGGCGCTTGGGTCACTCTCGTCAATATCCACGCCACCCTCTAGAAATTCCGAGGCCCCGCGAACCGGTATGCCGACCACGTTCCCTCCACGGCCAGCAAATTCCATGTCCTCGGCCGCCGCCTGCCCATAAGGCTGTCCAGAGCCCGTAGCCAACCAATAGGGGTCGCAATCAACAGCGAGGGCCAGC
Organism: Pseudomonadota bacterium; assembly: GCA_040389085.1. Taxonomy (GTDB): domain Bacteria; phylum Pseudomonadota; class Gammaproteobacteria; order Burkholderiales; family Burkholderiaceae_C; genus Polaromonas. Next base: position 55,257 of record JAZKAP010000002.1, on the reverse strand, counting down.
TGCACGACCTTTGTGCTGCCAGACACAAGTCCTCCTTCGAGTTTTGAGATGTCCCCCTGGCCAACGCCTGACCGCCGGGATACGTCGGCCTGGGTTAGCTGTCGCTTCAGGCGCGCGAATTTGAGACGGCTTCCGAGTGTTTCCATATTTCCATTTAATCGCACTTGCATATTCATATTCGATGATAGACAATACAAAAATATTGTCAAAGGAATATTCATGGAAGCACCTGATCACGTAAATGCACTGTTGTCGTCAGGAATGACCCAAGCAGTCATTGCCCAGCGCACCGGCATACCCCAGCCGACCATCTCCCGGATCGCCCGCCGTGTAGCGAAGGACGTTCCCTCTCGTCGGAGCCGGAAACTGCAGGAATTGTGGGAGCAAGAGCTTGGTCATCTGCCATGCGCTCCGGTGGCGTCGGGGGCGGCTTGATATGCAAGACAGAACGGTGGCTCTGAATCAGCGTGGCCCCCGGGGTTGCCGGCGCACCCCAATGCGCTGCCGCGCGACGTTCGTCAAGCGGTGCGACAGGCGCAACTCTCCGCCGTGCCAGTGCATGGCAAGCGTGGAACACACCACATCACAGACGCGCTCGCCGGCATGGTTGGTGTTGACCGCCGTCCGGGTGTGGACGCTCTCGTGGTACGGCTGGGCGCCGGGCGCCAAAGTAGGAAGTCGCGGTTTGGTCATGCCTGCATCGTCCGTTTTTTTTGCCAGCGGGGGGTAGGCAAGTGGCGTCAAGAACCATGACAGCAGATGCCAACCAGGGCGAGCTGGGTCTGCGCAGGCGGGCCGAACCCAACACTATGCCGCGGGAGCTGATCCTGCGCCAGAAGTCGGCCGCCGCAGCGTTTGCACTGGCCTGCCAGTCGTCTGGCTTGGAGGACAAAGAGATATTCGGGGAGCTCGACATTGACGCCGGGTATTTCTCGCGCATCAAAGCCGGCACCGCCACGCTGCAGGCCGACAAGGTGGCGCCGTTCTGCCGGATTGTGGGCAACACCATTTATCCGGAGTGGGGCGCCTATCAACTGGGTTGCACGCTGACCATGCTCAAGTCGGAAGCTGAGCGCCAGGCCGATGAAATGCGCGCGCGCCTGGCCGAATCAACACGTGAAAACCAGCTGCTGAAAAGTCTGCTGGTCGGAAAGGTCCCCACATGACAACTATCAATGCAGTCCCCCGGCAGGAAGAAATCGATGTCTACCTGTCGGCCAGTGGTTCCATCATCATCGCCCAGCCCGACGGGATGGATGAACCCAACCTGGTGGCGATCGCGCCGATCCACGTCGAGAGCGTGATTCGCGCACTGCGGCAGATCAAGCGCCAAGCACTGGAGGCGCCGCCCCATGGCGACTAGCTCGCAAATCACTGCAGAGCTGTCGATGGCGCCGCTGACCCCGGCAGGGGGCGACTTGCGCGACTTCCCGCACGTCCCCATTTATCGCGCCAGGCTCTTTGCCTCGGAGTTTCACGCTCAAGCCAATGATTCCGAATGGCGCGCCGGCCTGACCTTGTGGGTGAAGTCCTGGGACCAAGTCCCTGCCGGCAGCCTGCCTGTGGATGACGTCTCCCTGTGCCGACTGGCCGAGTTGGGCCGGGACCTCAAGAGCTGGAAAAAGATAAAGGACGGCGCAATGCGCGGCTGGATCCTGTGCACCGATGGCCGCATGTATCACCCGACAGTAGCGGAAGGGGTGAATCACGCGCTCGACGCAAAGGTGGCACAACGCAACAAAACATCCGCGGCGCGCATTGCAGCACTTCAGAAAAAGCTGACCGCCTCCACCGACATGGAAGAAAAACAGCGACTGCAATCCGAAATTGAGAAGGTGCAACAGACCTTGAAACAGGCTCTGTCACTGAATGAAAAACCCTCTGTCACAGACCTGCCATTGAAGTCTGTGACAGACCCTGCTACAGGCTCCAAGGAGAAGGTAAGAGAAGGAGAAGGGAAGGAGAAGGGATTATTTAATTCAGAGCCCGAAGGCTCTGGCGACAAGTCGCCGCAGACCGCCGAGGTGTCCGAGTCCGACCTTTGGGCATCAGCTGTCGAGCTGCTGACAGGGCAGGGAGCGAAGGAGGCCACCGCCCGCAGTTTCATCGGCGGGCTGCGCAAGCAACACGGCAACGAAATCACGGATGCCGTCATTCAAGCCGCTGTCCTGGAACGCCCGGCCGAAGCGCGCGCATGGATTGCCAAGGCCTGCATCAAACGCGCATCGGACGCACCACGCACACAGGGGTTCAGCACCCCGTTTCGAGGGCGGCAAAACCATCACACCGTCGATTTTTTAACCAAAGACTACGAAAAGGACCTGCAAGATGGACGTGCCCCAGATTGAAACCGTAGCCCGCCAGTGTGAAAAACACGGCGAATATCAAGCCCATCGGTACACCGCAAAGATCCTTTCCGGTTGCCCCACATGCCGGGAGGAGGCTGACGCGGCAGAGCGCCAACAGCGGGAGGCTGAAGCCGAGGCGCGCAGGAAGGCCGCCCGCGAGCAGCGCGTCCGGACGTTGCTGGCCGAGTCGGGGCTGATCGGCAGGCAACTGCGCTGCACCTTCGACACTTACGACGCGCGCGAGCCCAAGCAAAGACAGGTACTGGCTGACTGTCAAGCCTACATGGCGCAGTTCCAGAAGGGCCAGGACCTCCCGAAAAACACCCTCTGGCTGGTCGGTCCAGCCGGCACCGGCAAAAGCCACCTGGGCGCCGCGATGGTGAACCACCTCATCAACACGCACGCCACCCCGGCCGCAATCCATACTGTGGTGGAGCTGATCCGGATGCTGCGCGCGACGTGGGGCCGCAGCAAGTCGGATCCGCGGGAATCCAAGTGGGTCGAGCACCCCGGCGGCGACGGTCATACCGAGTACGCACCGGAGCCCGAGGGCGAAAACGAAATCATCGAGCGGCTGGGCAATTGCTCTCTGCTGGTGCTGGACGACGTGGGCGCCGATCACGGATCCGCCGCTGGCCTGGTGCAACTGCTGGAAATCGTGGACCTCCGCTACCGCCTTGAACGGCCGATCGTGGTCCTGTCCAACCTGATGGCCACCGAACTGAAGGCGGCGATGGGCCCGCGCCTGTATGACCGCCTGCGTGAAGGCGCCAGCGTGAAAACCTGCGACTGGAAAGGCCGCCGCGGGGAATTTCCGACGCGGGCGACAGCGTGAGCATCGAGCGCCTGACGGAGAGCGTCCGCCAGCAGGTGGCGAACAGAGCGATGCGCGCCGGCCCGAACTTGGATTGGGCGCAGCGCATCGTCGAACAGCACGCGGCTGGCACCTTTTGCGGTGGAGTCCATGCAGTCAAGGAAGCGCAGAAGGTCCTTGAGGACCGCGCGGCCCTGGTCCGATCTGGGAGCAGCAATGCACCTTGACCAATACCTGCAGGACTATTTGCGGACCGGCCACTGGCGCGGCGCGATCCGTGACAACCCGATCGTCCTGGAAAAAGGCCTGACCTATGTCCGCCACAACGGGTTACGAATCGGAAATGCTCAGGACGCCGAGGGAGGAGTGTTGGTCTTCTACTTGTGGAACCTGAACCCGGTAGGGTGGGATCGGATCATCGGTGCCAAGCTGGACACAGGCCGGCATTTCATCGAGCAGACGGCAGAGGGACGGACTTTGATTTCCAACCCGCAGGCGGGAGATCCGAAGTGAGCCCGGCGATGACCGGGAAGTTACCCGCCGCCCAGTGCTACAGCGGCGCGGACCAGGGGCAGCATTTCCCCAGCGTGGTCGACGGTCCAATCGACCATCTTCTCCGTCAACTTTTCAATGGCAGTAGCAGGCATTCTGCGAATGGCCTTGGCCAGTTCGGAGCGTTCTTCCTCGGGTACGCCCGGCAAATTTTCGACCTTGGATGCAAGAAGTTCAGCGAACTGTGCGGCGTCAAGTCGCACAGTTACCGTGTTGAGGATCGCGCTCAGGCCACCATCATCGGCAAGAAAATCGAGGCCGCGCGCGGTGATAACTGTCTTTCCGCTAAAAGACCAGTCGAAACCGTCGCCACCCAAGGAATCCAGGATTTCAACGCCACTTTCGACCAACTCGTGTTCGTCGAGATATTGAATGTTGGCAAGCACATCCTCGATGTCCTCGTCGTGAAGGCTGGCGACCTCTTTTGGTTCGTAGAAGCCATTGGGATAGATGTCTGCAAGTGCCGACAGTATTCGCCTCTGCAAAGCGCGGTCGATTTTCAAACAGGTATCTCCCTAAAAATGTGTTTTCCGCCTGGGCCTCGCGCGCGCGCGCGTTTTGCGGCTGATCCTACCCCACCGCGGTTAGAACATCGGAGGCTAGGCGGCCATTACGCGCTGCCCGCAGGCTGCGCCCAGGACAAGGCGCCGCTGCCTGTGCTCTCCCTGCACCGCCACTCAGCGCCGCATTCTGGGCACTGCCAAATAGTGAGTTCCATGCCAATTGTCGACCGTTCGACGTCACCGCCAAGCATGACCGACGTCCAATCGCGAGTTGGACTCGCACGAATTGCATTGCACTGGTGGCAGTTTTCCATTGGGACCCCCTTGAAGGCTCCAGTATGAGCGAAAAGCCAGGACGCATCAGGATCGACTGGTTCCGCGTCATTGTGGAGCTGGAGGGCAAGGGTTACCGGCCTGCCCGGATAGCCGCGACCATCGGCTGGCCGCGCGGGACGGTGGTGGGCTGGCGCAACTATGACGCCGAGCCCAGCCATGCCGGCGGTGAAGCGCTGGTGAACCTCTGGATTCAGGTTGTCGGCCCGACCCTGACCACCGAGCAACAACAGCACCCACGCGCAGCCCTACCGCTGAACGTGGAGGACCTGCTTTCAGCCGCGCGCGCCCATGCGCCAGACCGCAAAAAGTCGGGATTCCAACACGCCGGCTAAACCAGACTTAGGGCTTCTATCCTCCCGCCGCGCGCGCGGCATCAACCAAGGAAGCCCCAGACATGGCCAAGCCCTCCCGCACCCTCGAGACACCCGGCGCTCCTGCCGCAGCCCCTGACGCCTTCCAGGCTGTCCAGACTGACCTGTCAGCCCCAGCCCAGCCCGTTGAGCCGTCCGACCTGGCCGCCGTTGTCGCGCAGCAGGCCAAGCAGATCGAAGCCATGATGGCCGCCATGCAGCAGATGCAGGCAAATGCCGCGCGTCCCGTGGCATCCATGCCCGTGGAAGTCAAGCACCCCACCCTGGAAGAGCTGGGCGACCTGTCCAAGATCACCACGCCGACCATGACGGATAAAGGCCTTTACGTGCCGCCTACGTTCGGCGCGAACCCAGCCAACAAGGGTTAAACCATGTGCCTCGGTGGATCCGCTCCAGCTCCAGTTTCGGCTCCAGCGCCTGCCATCGTGCCGGCTGCCCAGGTGCCTGTGCCCGAAGTCGTCAAGGTTGACCCAAAGGTGGAGGCCGAGAAGATCGACGCCGACGCCACGGCCAAAACGAACACAGAGATTGCTGCCCGTCGTGTGGCCCGCCGCGGGAGCGCCCTGTCCACCGGTGCCGGCCTGGCGCCATCGTCCGCATTGAGCGCCGGTAAAAAAACCTTGGGGGGCTGACCCTTGTCAGAATCCGCTGAAAAGGATGTCCGGCGCCTGGCGCAGCTCAAGAGCGAGCGCCTGCCGCATGAGCCCGTGTGGCGCAATGTCTTCGAATACATGGCGCCCGAGCGCGCGCATGGTTTCAATGGCAACGTGGTTTCTGGGACCGACATCCAGGCCCAAAAGGCGAAGGTGCTGGACAGCACCGCCGTGGATTCCGGCCGCCTGTTTTCGTCTGGCATGGCGTCAGGCCTGCATCCCGCCAATTCAATCTGGTTTGGCATGGATGCCGGCGGCGAAAACGAGGAAGAAAAGCAGTTTTTCGACCAGGCGGCCCGGATCATCTTCGAGAACATCCACGCGGGCAACTTCGACGCCGCGGCCAGCGAGTGCCACGCCGACCTCGGCCCGGCCGGCTGGTTTGTCCTGTACACCTCCGAGAAGGAAGAAGGCGGCTACAACTTCGAGCAGTGGCCACTGGCGCAGTGTTACATCGCCTGCAGCAAGCCCGGCAACATGGTGGACACGATCTACCGTGAATTTGAGCTGACGCTCGAGCAGGCCGTCAACGAGTACGGCCTGACCAGTTTGTCCCAATCGCTGCAGGACAAATACAAGCTGGGCGGCGAAGCGCTTGGCGAAAAAATATGGTTTGTCTGGGCGATTTACCCCCGGTCCATCTATGTGGAGGGCGGCGCCAAGCTGGCGAAAAATAAGCCTTTCGCGTCCTGCCACCATGAAGTGGCCACCAAAAAGATGGTGCGCGAGTCCGGCTATGACGAATTCCCGTGTGCCATCCCACGCTGGCGCCTGATTCCCGGCACGCCCTACGCCACCGGCCTGGGCACCGACGCACTGCCCGACATCAAGACGCTGAACCAGATCCAGGAGCTGGAGCTGGCCAACCTGGACATTGCCGTTTCTGGCATGTGGAAGGCCACGAACGACGGGGTTTACAACTCCAAGACCACCCGCCTGGGCGCACGCAGGGTCGTGATGGTGGCCAACATGGACAACTTTGTCCCGCTGACCACCGGCGCGGACTTCAATGTCTCCTTCGCCAAGTCCGACCAGCTGCGCGCCAGCATCCGCAAGATCATGCTTGCCGACCAGCTGCAGCCGCAGGATGGCCCGCAGATGACGGCCACCGAAGTGCACGCCCGCGTGCAACTGGTGCGCCAGCAAATGGCTCCCATCTTCGCCCGCCTGCAGGCTGAATTCCTGCAGCCGCTTATCGAGCGCTGTTTCTTTATCGCACTGCGCGCCGGCATCCTGGGCAAGATCCCGGACAGCCTGCGCGGCCGTAACTTCACGGTGAAGTACATCAGCCCGCTGGCCCGTGCGCAGCGCCTGGAGGAAGTGACCGCCATCGACGTGTTTCTGAAAGGGCTCGCCGAGGCCGCGCAGATGGACCCGGAAGGCGCAGTAGAAATGCTGGACCTGGTGGACCTTGAAGGCGCGCAGCGTGAGAAGGCGTCCGCCCTGGGTGTGCCTGCCAAGTTGCTGCGCAACCCCGACCAGGTACAGGCGCGGCGCGATACACGCGCGCAAGTCGCCCAGGCGGCGCAGGCTCAAGCCCAAAACGCCCAGATGGCAGGCATGGCCAGCGAACAAATGATTAAGTCGGCAATGCCGGCCGCCGCGTAAGTGGCGCGCATCGTCCCAACCCCGGAAATGTACCGGGAGCTGTTCGAGACAAACCGCAATGGCGCGGCCATTCTAGAGCAGCTGCTGACCATGTTCAGCAAGGGCGCGGTTACAGCCGGCGGGATCGATGCCGTCCTGAAAACATTCAAGAACTCAGGCAACCAGGAGGTTGTCCAGTTCATCGTCGGCCAGATCAACATCGCCAACGGTGAAGCGCCATTGTCGGCAGAGATTCCCCAAGATTAACCACCACAGAAAGGCAACATCATGAAGGGCAAACACCATGTTTTCATGGAAGCGACACCAGGCGCAGCGGGCGGCGGCGCGGATGGAGCGGCAGCTGCAGGAGCAGGCGCAACGGCAGGAGCTGCAGCGGCTGCTGGTGCAACGGGAGCAGGCGGCGCTGGTGCTGCTGGAGCTGGTGCCGGAGGCGCGAACTCTGCGGCAGCTGGCGGCGCTGCTGCTGGTGGCAGCGCAGTTGCCGCTGGAGCGGCCGCAGCTGCAGGCGGTGAGGGCACAGGGGCTGCTGGCGCTGCTGATGCTGCCACGCCGTGGGGATTCATCCCTGAAAAATACCAGGTCAAGAACGACAAGGGCGAGCTCGACCCGGCGGCATCGGCAAAGAAAGTAGCCGACGCCCACGCCGCGCTCGAAAAGCGCATGGGTGAAGGCAGCGCCCGGCCCAAGGCTGCAGCCGATTACAAGCTGCCCGAACTGCCCGAGGCCTTGAAGGACATGCCGATCAATGAAGGCCTGGCCAACGCTTTCCGCGAGAAGGCGCACAAGGCTGGCTTTTCTCAAGGTCAGTTTGAAATGGCCGTGGGTGAATTCCTGCAGATGGCGCCGACCCTGGTCAATGCCGGGATGCAGTTCAACGAGCAAGACACCGTGAAAGCGCTGCAAGAAACTTGGGGCGGTGACTATGCCAAGCACGGCGCCGCGGCATGGCGTGCAACGGAGCAACTTGCCTCTCAGGCCGGCGTGACGATGGAAGAAATCAACACGCAGTTGGGCAACATCCCCGCATTCAACAAGATCATGGCCGTTGTCGGCGCGCAGCTCAAAGAGGACACCAGCGTCAACCCGGGCGGATCTTCTGGCAGCAGTGGCGGTGAAGCCGAGGCCGCGAAGATCCAGATGTCCGAGGCATACCGCAACCCGCGGCACCCTGAACACGCAGCAGCCACCGCGAAGTGGAATGCAATCGTGAACGGCGGCAAGTAAGGCCGCGTAAAAAGTCGGGATTCCAACACCGGGCCAGTGGGACATTAACCCCATAGGCCCGGCATGGCACCCGGACACCCTGAGTTAGAGCCCGTGTAACGCGACTGCAGCCGGCCGCGTGAGGCGCACCACCAGGCCCAGCAATGGACACCCTGAAAGGCGAACAAACCAAGTTCAAAACTTCAGGAGCTTTTCATGTCCGACACGATCACCACGCAACACGTCAAAGCATTTGACACAGCGCTCCGCCTCGAGGCGCAGCAGACGACTTCCCGCCTCATGTCCACGGTCAACGACCGCGGCACCATTACGGGCGCATCCTTCACCATCAACGGCCTGGGCTCTGGTGGCGACCTTGACGAAAACACCACGCGCCACGGCGACACCGTTTTCTCGGACATCGAACACACGGCCCGCAATGCCGTGATGCGCGACTTCTACAAGGCTTTTCCGATGGACCGCGCCGACGTGGCAAAAGTCCTGGCCAACCCCATCACCGGCGGCCATTACATGAAGTCCCTCATGGCGGCCAAGAACCGCAAGATTGACGACATGATCTATGCCGCCGGTCTGGGCAGCATCGCATCGGTTGATGGCCTGTCCACCTTCACGCTGCCTGCCGCGCAAATCATCGTGAACGGTGCAACTGGTTTCACCAAGGCAAAGATCATCGCCGCCAAGGCGATTTTTCGCGCCAACGAGGCCGACGAGAACAACGGTGAAGAGCTGTACATGCTCTACAACGATGTCATCCTGAGCCAAGTCCTGGCCGACACCACGCTGACCAGCTCCGACCACACCACCGTGCAGCTGTTGCAATCCGGCAAGCTGGATCACACCTGGATGGGCTTCAAGTGGGTCCCGTACCAGCGCATGACAAAGGTCAGCACTGTTTACAGCGGCATGGCTTACACCAAGTCCGCTATCGACTTCGGCACCGGCTACGAGGAAGGCAAGATCAGCCCCCGCCCCGACAAGAAGGACCTGACGCAGGCCTCGATGGCGGCCAGCTACGGCGCCGGCCGTCAGTCCGAGAAAAAAGTCGTTCAGATCGACTTCGTTTAACCAGCACAACCAGGAGCCCACATCATGGCTGAACTCGCAACAGTTACCCGCAGCGCCGTAGCAATCGCTGCCGGTAGCAAAATCCACTCCGCCGCCCACAACCGTGTGCGCTGCGTCATCCTCGACACGCCGGCCGCTTACACGGCCGCGAACGGTGACACCTTCGGCACTGGCATTGTGCTGCCCAAGGGCTCGCGCGTCCTGACCGGCCCAATGTTGTCCAACAACACAAACGCCGCATCTGTCACGCTTGCCCTGGGCCTGCGCGATGCCACCACGAAAGTGGCGGTAGATGCAACCGCGATCATGGCCGCGACAGCGATCACCACGGCCGCGACCGCACCAATCTACACCGGCACCAAGCTGACCGCTGGCCAGTATTACGTGCTTCCCCAGGACTGCGAAATTTACGGCACTTTGGCCGGCGCAACACCCACGGCAAACGTGGCGATCCGCGCAGAAATCCAGTACGTAGCACCGTAAAAGGCAGTTGCCGGCGCGTGACTGTCTCCAACGCGGTGGCGCATTAACACGGGGGGCTTCGGCTCCCCGTTTTTGTTTGAAGGATCAGGAACATGACAACGGCCGTATCCATTTGCTCGAATGCCCTGATGATGCTGGGCAAGTCCCCCATTGCCAGCCTGCAAGAGGACAACGACCGGGCAAAGTATTGCGCCAACCTGTACCCGCCATTGCGCGATTACCTGCTGCGCAAACACTTCTGGAATTGCGCTATCAAGCGCGTGCTGCTGTCACCTGATGCGATTGCACCGGCCTACGGCTACACCGCACAGTTTCCCCTGCCGTCTGACTTCCTGCGCTTGATGGAGGTAGGCCGTCCGGGCGCGTTTATCGCAGACTTCCAGCTCGAAAACCGCATGATCCTGGCCAACGCGACCGCGCTGCCCTTGCGCTACGTGTGGCGCAATGACGTTGAGGACAATTGGGATGTCGGCCTGGTGGAAACCGCCACGGCGATGATGGCAGCGCTGCTGGCCTTCCCACTTGTTCAAAGCACCAGCCTGCGGGATTCCCTGCTGGAAACCGCCACCAAGACGCTGCGCGAGGCCCAGGCCATCGATGGACAGGAAAACCCCAGCGATACCTTTGGCGATGAGTTTCCACTGCTTTCCGGGCGGTATTCCTGATGGGTACAGCTGTCCCCATTCAGACCAACTTCACGGCCGGGGAGCTGTCCTCGCGTGTGGATAGCCGCGTAGATATTGCCAAGTACGGCAACGGGCTCAAGGTCGGGGAAAACCTGCAGTACCTGGTGCAAGGCGGCGCCCGCCGCAGGCCCGGATCCCGATGGGTTGCCGAGGTCAAGCACAGCGATAAATGGACCCGCTTGATTACTTTCAAATACAACCGGGACCAGGCCTACATGCTCGAGGTCGGCAATCTGTACATGCGCGTTTTCAAGGATGGCGCCCGGGTTGGATCTTTCGAGATTGTCACACCGTACACCGAGGACATGCTGGACGATATTGGGTTTGTCCAGGGCGCCGATACCATGTTTCTGGTGCATCCCGAGGTTCCCGTCCAGCGCCTGCAGCGCTTCGGTGATGACAACTGGCGCATCCTACCGGCTCCGTTCTTTGTGGAGCCCTTCGATGAGCTTGGCGAAACGCCGACGGTCGCCCTGGCGCTGACAAGCGCAACAGTCGGCGCCGGCCGGACCTTCACCGGTGTGGCGTGTTTTTTCGCCAGCGATGTGGGCCGGGACATTGTTGCCGGGTCAGGCCTGGCCACTATCACCGGCTACACCAATAACGACACAGTAACCTGCGAGATTAAAAGCCAGTTTGCTGGGACTGGAATTTCTGCCGGCGGCTGGTCTATCACAGGTACACCGCAGACATCGTGCACGTCTTCGGTGGCCAGCCCTGTAGGTACAGGAGTTACCGCCACCCTGGGCGCCGGCGGCTGGCGTCCAGGTAATGCGGAGGTTGGGAAATTCATCAAGATCAATGGCGGGCTGATAAAGATCACCAGCTATGTATCCAATACCGTGGTGAATGGCACGATTCAGGAGGTGCTGACTTCGGCGACTGCCGCAATTACCAATTCATGGACGCTGAATAAGTCAATCTGGGGAGGCGCGAACGGCTACCCGCGGGCCGTGGCGCTCGACAATCAGCGGCTGCTGCTGGCTGGCTCCCCTGGACACCCTCAGACCCTTGTGGGGAGCCGCATTGGCGATGTGCTGGACTTTGAAATTGGCTCTGCCGACGACGCCGCTTTCTCGCGCGAGTTGGCAACCTCTGAGATTGCCCCAATTCAGCACCTTGTGCAGGGCCGCAGGCTGATGGTTTTCACATCGAGCAATGAAATGAGCGTCCGCGGAGGTGTGGAAAAGCCCATCACCCCGACCAGCATCCAGAAAAACGACGAATCAACCGCCGGATCCAACTTTGTGCGGCCGGTCAAGATTGGTAACGAAATTCTTTTTGTCCAGCGCGCGGGCCGAAAGATCCGCGCCTGCGGCTACCGGTACGACATCGATGGTTTCGATTCCCCGGACCGCACGGTTTTTTCCGAGCACATCACCGAATCCGGTATTGTGGATATGTGCTTTCAGCAAGAGCCAGACGCACAGCTGACGTGTGTCCGCGCTGATGGCCAGATGGCCGTGGCCGCCTATGACACAGAGCAGGAAGTCAACGCATGGGGGCGGTGGACCACCCAGGGGCTGTATGAATACTGCGCCGCCATGCCGACGGCGACATCAGAGCAAACCTGGAGCATCGTGCAGCGCACTATCGACGGCAACGTCAAGCGCTACATCGAGTATTTTGACCCAACCCTGAAAACCGATTGCGCCATGACGGCGACCGACGGGACCGCCAAAACCACCTGGACCGGCTTCGGACACCTCGAGGGTAAAACCGTCAAGGTCCTGGCCGATGGCATTTACCAAGGTGAGCAGGTTGTCACCGGCGGGCAGATTGTGCTGACTCGCACGGCCAACGCGGTGGAGGTTGGGCTGGGCTACACGCCTTTGATGACGCTGAAAAACCCCGAGGTTGGCAACATCGCCGGCACATCGCAGGGCGCATCTATCAGTGTTGGAAATGTCGTTGTGCGTGTGCTCGATACCGTCGGCATCGTGGTGAACAACCGAATCACCACCGACTTCCGCCGCATGAATGCCGAGCTGTTGGACCGCCCGCCAGAAGTCGGCAGCGGCGATCTGCGCGAAGTCACCCTTTCGGATGATCTCTACAAAAACGAATTGACCATCAGCCAGCCGGAGCCCGTGGCCTTCCACATCCTGGCCGTGATTCGTAAATGCACGGTGAACGACTGACATGCAAACCATCACTTTCCGCCCATCTACCGCAGAGGACGCCGAGCACATCGGGAGCAACCTGCGCGCCGCGGACTTTAAGGAAATCAGCCTGTCCAACCCGGGCAGCAACCCCGCTGAACTGGTGGAGGCCAGCCGGGGCTGGTCGGTCTGGTCCCGCACCGCCGAGATTGACGGCGTGCCGGCGGTGATTTTTGGTGTGACCCCTTCACATCTGGAGGGCTGGGGTGTGCCCTGGCTGCTGGCCACTGATGCCGCCATGCCCGTGGCGCGGCGCCTGGTGCGGCAGTGCCACACACAAGTGGCGGACATGCACCTCGAGTATGAATTCCTGCACAACCAAGTGCACCGTGAAAACGTGGTTTCTATTCAGTGGCTGCGCTGGCTGGGTTTCACGGTCGGCACCGTCCCATGCGGGCCCGGCGATCAGTTTTTGATGTTTTGGAAAAGGGGATAGACCATGTGCGAACCGACCACGATCATGCTGGGCCTGGCGGCGGCCGGTGCGGCGACCACCGCCGTGAGCGCCATCAACCAGGGCAAGCAGGCAGAGGCGCAAGGGGAGTATCAGGCTGCAGAAGGTCGGCGCATTGCTGCACAAAGCGAAAATCAGGCACAGCAGTCCCTTGCTTATGGGAACTACCAGAAGGCCCAGGCCGAAGCCGACGCCGACACGGCACGCGGCGAAGCCGTGCTACAGGCCGAACAGATCCGAAAGGCCGGCCAGCGCCAGCGCTCTGCCGCCATTGCGGCCACCGCCGGCAGCGGGGTTTCAATCAGCGACGGCACAGCCGAACTTATCAACTTTGAAATCATGCAGGGCGCCGAAAAGGATGCACTGACCACCATCCTGTCAGGCAATACCCGCGCGCGGCAGATCATCGCCCAAGGTCAAGGCGCATCTATTTCTGGAGACACCGCGGCGGCCAATGCGCGCGCCAATGGTGCGTCGGCGCTGGCCAATGGACAAAACGCACTGGCAAGCGGGAAAAATGCAAAGTCTGCCAGCTACCTGACTGCGGCCGGCTCTGCACTCAAATTCGGCTCGCAGGCCTATGGGGGCTGGTCCTCGACTGCAGCCGGGACGGGCGGCTCCAGCGAGCCATATCCAGGCTATAAAGCATCCGTGGGGTTGAACTGAACATGGCCAAAATTCCAATGGGGGACGGCGGCCAGCTGACCCCGCAAACCGCGCGCACCCCAGCGCCAAGCATGACGCCTCTCGCGCAGGCGCCTGGCCCTGGTCGGGGAGTAGATGATGGCGGGATCGGGGCGGCAGGCGCACGGCTGGGCGCCACCGCGTCAGCCATTGCGGACCAGGGGCTGGCCGACATCGAGCGCGCGCGGCTGAAAGCGGAGGCCGAGAAAAAGCGGGAGGCTGAAAAGCAGGCCGCGCGCGCCGAGCAGATCCAGCAGTTGACCGCACACGCTGGAATTCAAACCGGCCTGGCCGACCTGAACGATGAAATCACTGCCAAGCTGACCGCCGGCGCAATTAAGAAAGACGACGCGCGCAAAGCCTGGACAGAGGGCAGCGCCAAGGTCCTGACCGACAAGGTTCAAAGCCTGCCGCCCGACCTGGCGCCGCTGGTGACCGCACAAATGCAGGGGCTCAACGGGCAATTGGGCAACCGCCTCGAGGACACTATCCGCAAGCGTGACCAGCAGGAGGCGGACGCCGGTCTATTGACTTACAAAGAGTCAATGCAGCGCTTTGCTGGGACCGACATCGAGGCAGCCACCAAGCAGTGGGAGCAAACCGCACGCACCGCTGGCCCGGCCGCTGGCTGGACCCCTGAAAAGGTGGAAAAAGAGGTGCAAGGTTTCCGCGAAACCGTGAATTACACCCGCGCTTATGAGATGGTCAGCGGAGCCCGCAACAGCCGCGGCCAGTTGGACGTGGTGGAGCAGGCCATTAGCAAAATGGACGGCCTGGACCCCCAGAAAAAGGCCGTGCTGATGGACCGCACCAGCGCCTACAAGTTTTCCCTCGACCAGCGCGCAGAAATGCAGGCGGCACGCGCCGCACGGCAGGCAGAAGCCAGCCTGAAACGGGCAGAGGCGACTTTTCAAACCTTCCAGAGCGTCAGCGACAAGGGGCTGGCGATGGATCCGGCCTACATCGACAAGGTAATCAGCCAGACCGCGGGCACACCGTACCAGGCTGGCGTGGTGCAGCTGGCCAAGCAGCAGCAGGAGGCCGGCGGCCTGGCATCCATGCCCGTGCCTGCACAGCGCGCCGCCCTGGACGCCATTCAGGCGCAGATCGTGCGCGAAGGAAACTCCCCGGCGCTGTCCCGCCGGCGCGAGCAGATCGAGAAAGTTCTGAACGGTGCAAAAACCGACATCGCCAAGGATCCGATGCGCGCCTACCTGGAGCGCAGCAGCGATGCCGCCGACTTCAAGCCGCTTGATACCAGCTCGATTGCCGGGATTGCCAAGAGCCTGGCCGAGCGCGCGCCCATCGCCGACCGCGCACGACAGTGGAGCGGCGGGCCAGTCGCACCGCTGACCGCCGAGGAAATCGAGCCAGTCCGCCGCGTGCTGGACAACCTGGCACCAAGGGAAAAAAGCGCCGCAATTGCCACACTGGCCACCACGATGGGACCGCAGGCCGCCGCCGGCATGGCCCATCAACTCAACGACAAGGACCGCGCGCTGAGCCTGGCTTTCGGCACGGCCGGCGCCCAGACCACCGAAGGCCGCTATGTGTCGGAATTGATCCTGAAAGGCTCAGCGGCACAAAAGGACGGCACCAGCACCAAGAATGCAGCCACGGCCGACGTGAAGGCCGGGCAGTGGAAACGCTTTCTGACCGAGGAAACCGCCGGCCTCTTCCCGTCCCAGCAGCTGACCGAAGGCGTCAGGGATGCCGCGCTGTACATCGCCCACGGCATGGCCGCTGAAAACGGCGGCAAGCTGGCCGAGAAGGACATGCAGCGCGCCGTTCGCCTGGCAGTGGGGGGCAACATCATCGAGCACAACGGCAAGCGCCTGCCGCTTCCTGCGGGGCTGGACGAGGATGCACTGAACAAGCGCCTGCGTGCCATCAGCCCGGCCGAGATTGCCCTGCAGGCGGCCGGGCCAGACGCCAAGCCGGCCGACCAGTTTGTCCGCGCCGCGGGCGTGCCGGTGCCGGTGGACCAGTTTGTCAAAAGCCTGCCCGGCGCCGAGCTGTCCTATGCCGGACCGGGGAAATTTAATGTCATGGTCAACGGTCGGCCGGTGATGTCCGCCGACGGCAAGCGCCGCATTACCATCGGAGCCCAATAAATGCTTGGCGACCTGTACCAGAACGACACGGACAAGGCGCTCGACAACCTGGCGGCCATGCCGCCGGAGAAACCGAAGCCGGCCCCCAAGTGGAACGGATGGAGCGCGCCATTGCGGGGCCTTGCTGCAGGCGCCAGCGAGTCCGCCGCGTTTGTGGCTGATTCCGTCAAGGGCTACGGCCAGACGATGGCAGCGACCGGAACAGCCAGCGCTGGGGGCATGTTCTCCATCCCGACCGACACCGAGCAGCGCGAGACTGAAAAGCAGCGCGCCAGTATCGCGGCCGATGACGTTGACACCGATTCAAACCTGGGCCGGTCTTTCCGCAATGTCTCCCGCGACTACCGGCCAGACGCGGCCACCGCCAGCACCGCGGAAAAACTGACGTTTGACCTGACCCGGTTTGTCACCAAGGCCGTGGGCTACACAGTCGCCGGTGCTGGCGTGCCCGGCGCCGTCGTGCTGGGGGTTGATGAGGGTATGACAGTCGGCAGCGACCTGGCCACCCAAGGCGTGGACAAAACCACCCGGACCAAGGTCGGCGCGCTGACCGGCGCATCTGCCGCGGCCGGTGTGCTGCTGCCCGTGGCTGCGCCCAGCTCCTACCTGGCGACCGCCGGGCTTGTGGCGGCTGGCGGGCCCGGTGCATTCATGGCGCAGCAGGCCGCCACCCGGTCAATTCTCAGGGAGGCGAATTACAAGGACCTGGCCGAGGCTTACGATCCGCTGGACCCGATGGGGCTGGCGGTTTCTACTCTGGTGCCTGTTGGTTTCGCTGGGTATGCCATGCACTCCGCAGCCCGCGCCACACGCGCGCAAGCAGCTATAAAACCTATAGCGGACGACGCGGCCGCACCGCCTGCGCAGCCTGGTGCTGATCCAGTTCAAACCACCGGCCTGACCCCGGACGAAGTTGATGCGGTGATGACCCACAATCTGACGCTGGCCCAGGACGTGCGCGAAGCCACCGCACCGCGGGAGGCCGCCGCCATCCTGCGGGGTCCGCAGCCGCGCGACCCGAACCAGTTTCAAACCGACCTGGCGACCGTGGAGATTCCGCTGCAGCGCCTGCAGCTGTCCGCCGACGTGCCGCAATTCAAGGGCGGCGCCGATGTCCAGGGCGTGGTCGAACCGCTGGGCGGGACTTTCGACCGCACCGGCGTGGCACCCATTCAGGTGTGGGAGCGGTTGGACGGCACCCTCGAAGTTATTTCCGGCCGCCACCGGCGTGACCTGGCGATCCGCAGCGGGGAGGAAACCATCCCCGGGCAGATCCATCGGGAGGCCGACGGCTTCACAGCGGCGCGCGCGGCGGCGCTGGATGCCGAGCTCAACATCCGCGACGGACAAGGAAAGGTAGGCGACTATGTACAGTATTTCCAAGGGACAGGACTCACCCGCGCCGAGGCAGACGCACGCGGACTTCTGGCGCGCTCAACAGGACAGCGGGCTTTCGCACTCGCAACTGATGGCGGACCTGACCTCATTGCCGCTCATCGTGCCGGCCAGCTCTCCGATGACGCAGCCGTGGCCATTGCCCGAGCAGCTCCCAGCGACGGACGCCTCCAAGCTGTAGGCCAGCAAGCGCTGCAGGACGGCAAGCCCATCACCCAGGCAGTCAACACTATGCACGCCGTTCGCAGCATGATGGGCGAACGCGCCGACACCACGGGCGATATGTTTGGCTTCGATGACAGCGCCATGAAAGAGGCCGGCCGCATGGCGGCGCTGGTCAGCCGCAAGCAGCGCGAGCTGGGGGAAAGCCTGGCAGCAGTGCAGGGGGCATCCAAGCGGCCGGAATTGGCAAAGCGCGAAGGCGTCAACATCAAGGACCCCGAGGCCTTGCAGCGCCGTATCGCAGAACTGCAGACCGAGCGCAGCAGCTGGGACAACTGGAGCACCAACCCCGAGCGCGTGGCGCAGATCCGCGACGAGCTGGGACTGACCCCGCTCAAACCAGCCGATGCCGCGGCGATGGAGCCCGGCCTGGCCCGCATGTACGAGCAGGCCGGCGCGGTAAAACCCGTGTTTGACGGCAGGTTGATGGAGGTGGCGGACAGCCTGGGCGCGCAGCTCAAACTGGCCAACCTCAAAGGGGTAGACCGCGCTGTCTCGAAAATCGAGGCGGACTATGGAGGGGACGCCACCCAAATAAAGGACCTGGTGCGCGGCACCGTGGTGGTCAAGACGCTGCAGGACGTGGAGCGCGCCCTTGCTGAATTGCGCAGCAAATTCGACGTGCTGGAAAACGGCTTTCGCAATGGCTTGACCGGGGAGAGGGTCGATTCAACGGGCTACCGTGATGTAAAGATGAACGTGCTGGTGGATGGGCATGTTGCCGAGGTGCAAGTCAACCTGGCCGAGATGATGACTGCAAAAAAAGAGGCTCATCCTCTCTATGTCGAGCAATCCACACTCATGCGTCAATTAAGTGACGAAGGACGCGGTCCAACAATTGCAGAGGGCGAGAAACTTGCGGCGCTCGAAGCGCGGCAGCAGGCTATCTACGCGACGGCGTGGGAAGAGGCAACCAGCTCGCGGAATGCGGCTTCTGAAATCATGCCGCCATTGCGCATGAACGAATCACCGGGGAATCTGCGCGGCTCTACTTTGTCCCAGGCAGTGCAAACCCAGTTGGTTTCAGAAACCGGGATACCTTCGACATCGGCAAACCTGGTGCCCGGCGGGAAGGATTCCGGCAGCATCGGTGGAAGTTTCATGTCCATGGTTGACATTTTGCCAGAAGGGGGGCTTTTTGGCAATGAGCTGCCTCCGGTGCACAAGGACCCGCTTACCCGGTCGGTCCTTGGTCGCGTGGCTGAACTGGAGCGCATTGCGCCGGATATGGTTGTCGGCAAGGACGCCCAAGGTAACGACGTGACGGTCAGGCAGGAAATGGACCGGATCCGCCGCGAATCGATGGAAGGCACGGATACAGAGCTGGGCGCCCGGGATGCCAGCCTGCTGGAGGTGGCGGCGAATTGCGCGCTTACGCTGGGGGAAGGGGCATGAACTGGAGCACCAGCCAGCCGATAGCAGCGCCTACCGCTGCCATGCCCAACACGATCTTGCACCACACCGCTGCATACCGAGCGCCGTTACCCCAGTTTCCCAACGCGGCAGAGCCAAACAGGAACACCCCGCCGACCATGACCCCAAGGTAAACCAGAAATTCAAGGACTTTAAGCATGGATCCCAAATGTATCGCCGCAGTTCGCGCAGCAGCAGCCGGCCGGTCAATCAGCGATGCCAAACTGGCCGCCATCGAGGGCGCAATTGTAGGCAAGATGAAGGAACTTGCAAGGACGGACCGGCAGCGCTGGCTTGGCCTGACGAAAGACCAGCGCATGATCGAGGCCGTCACGGCCGCCACTAAGGACGTGGTGCACCAGGCGGAACTGAAGGAATACCGGGAAACGCTGCAGGTCCTGCGCACTGGAGAAACCGATGCCCGGATCAAAAAGGCGATGGACCTGTCCGAGCTGACACGTTCGCAGGGCCTTATCCGCGACATTGAACAAACGGGCCAGTACATCGACGGCGTGCGCAATGAGTCCATTGCCGGGCTGGGTGACATGATCGACGCGGCGCAATCACGGGACGGCACCGGCGCCATGCGCAACCTGGCAATGCGCATGTTTGACGTGGACAACCCCGCCATGACGGCGGACGTGGTGCGCGAGGTGTTTGCCAACGGGACCGGATCCACCGGCAACAAGGTGGCCCAGGCGGGCGCGAAAGCCTGGCTGTCCACCATCGAAGCCATGCGCCTGCGCTTCAATGCTGCCGGCGGTGATGTCGGAAAACTGGCTTATGGCTACCTGTCCCAGGCCCATGACGCCGCGAAGGTGCGGGACGCCGGCCCGGCCGACTGGTCGGCGAAAGTCCTGCCGCTGCTGGACCGGGAGCAATACGTCAAGCCAGACGGCCAGCTGATGAACGATGCTGAAATGCTGGACCTGCTGACGGCTGCGCACGACACACTGGCCACCGGCGGATTGAACAAGGTAGAGCCCGGATCATTCCGCGGCACCGGCACCGGCGCCCGCGCCAACCGCGGCAGCGATACCCGGGTTCTGCACTTCAAGGACGGGGACGCCTGGATGGGCTACATGAACGAATTCGGCGAAGGCTCGCTGTATGACGCCATGGTCGGGCACGTCGGCAAGATGGCCCGCGATATTGGCCTGGTGGAGCGATACGGGCCCAACCCGGAACAACAGTACCGCGTGCAGCTCGACGTGGGTCAACGCGTCGACGATTTGGGCGGCTGGGCTGGCATCAAGGACCAGCGCCTGGCGGGCACCACGGCAGAGGCTTACTGGAACGTGGTCAGCGGCAAGGCGGCAACTCCAGAAAACGTGCTGCTGTCCCAGGTGGGGCAAGACCTGCGCAACATCCAGACCGCCGCCAAGTTGGGCGGCGCCGTGCTGACCAGCACCACGGATATGGGCACCATCGTGGCGACCCTGCACTACAACAAACTTCCTTACTTCGACATGCTGCGCAACATCGGCAAGCAGTTCGACGGCGACACGCGCGAATTCATGCAGGCGCACGGCATCATTAGTGAATCGCTGACATCGACGCTGAACCGCTGGACTGGCGACAACATGACGCACAGCCTGACCGGCCGCGTGGCTGGATCCGTGATGAAGCTGTCCCTGATGAACGCCTGGACCGATGGCCTGCGCAATGCCTTTTCCCTGACGCTGATGTCGGGGCTGGGCAAGATGTCCGCCAAAAAGTGGGGCGACCTGACAGCATGGGACCGCCACCTTCTGGAGCGCAAGGGGCTGACCGAGGCGGACTGGACAGTTGTCAACCAGGCGCAGCTGACCGACTTCCAGGGCCGGCAGTTCCTGACACCCGAAAGCATCAAGGCAACCGGCGCAACCGACGCCGCCCAGGTGGCCACCAAGGTGCTGGGCTTCACGTTGGACGAGGCAAATTTTGCAGTTGTCAATCCTGACGTGGCGACCCGTGCGATTGTCACCGGCGGCGGTCGACCTGCCGGCACCATCGACGGTGAGCTGTGGCGCTCATTCGCGCAGTTCAAGAGTTTCCCTGTCGCCATGCTCACCAGGCACTGGCGCCGCGTGCTGGACACGCCGCAAGGGCTCGAGGGCGCGCCCGTCGGGTTCGGGGCTGAATCAGCCGCAGGCGCTGCTGTCAACAAGGTGGCGGTGCTGGCTGCGCTGAATTTGACTCTGACCATGATCGGCGGGATGGTCCTGCAAAATAAGGCCATCGTGCAGGGGAAAGACCCTTACGACATGACCGAGCCCAAATTCTGGATGCGCGCTTTTACCCAGGGCGGCGGCGCCGGCTACCTGGGGGACCTGCTTTTCAAGGATCCAACCGAGCAACGCGGCAACAAAACGGAGCAGGTTGTCGGAACCGTGCTGGGTCCGTCCGCCGGTGCCGTGGCTGGCCTGGCCGGGGACCTGGTTGTCGGTAACGCCTGGGAAGCAGCGAAGGGCAAGGATACCCACATAGGCGCCGAGGCGCTGCGCTGGACAAACTCGCAGCTGCCCTACAGCAATTTGTGGTGGACACGCGGCGCATACGAACACTGGTTTCTTTACAGCGCGCAGGAGGCGCTGAATCCTGGCTACCTGGCCCGCATGAAGCAGCGCGCACAAAAGGACTGGCAACAGGGGTATTGGTGGGATCCGGCAGACGCCTTCCCGGACCGCGCGCCAGATTTTGAACAAGCCATAGGGAACTGACCATGACGCCAGAACAGATTGAAAAGCTCGAAGAGCTGCAGGAACGGCTGGCCGATGTTTTCCTGGATGAAGCCGACCCACGGAACTGGCCGGGCGCTGGCGTCAAGCAGGTGGAAATGAAGCAGCAGGACCGAGGTGATCGGGTCTGGATCAAGAAAAACGCCATGGGGACCGTGAACCTTATTTGTCGCATCACCACCCTGCTGGCGCCTCCGCCGGCCAGTGGAGCGCCGGACGACGAAAAGGAGAAGCGCGCGCTGATCGAGGCCGCAGAGAAAGAGGCCGCGGAGCTGCTGGGACGATTGGGCCCGCAGAAGCAAGCCCCGGCAAAAACACCAGCCAAAAAAGCCAATGCCAAGACCCGAGGGTAAAGTCAGCTTCCTGGTCTTCTTCATCCTTTGGGCGAAGCTCAAGCGGTGGAAAGTCCCTCTGCTGCACGTTCGCATTTGCGAATGGCTGGAACACACGGCGGACCTGGTGCGCGTGCTCATGGTGTTTCGCGGCGCCAGCAAGTCCACGATTTACGCGGTTTACAAGGCGTGGCTGCTGTACTGCGACCCCGAGACAATTTCACTGGTTTGGGCTGCAGGCGATGACCTGGCCACCAAGCTGACAAAAGACACCATCAACGTGCTGCGCCGCCACCCGCTGACGCAGGGGATGCTGCCGCCCAAGCCGGGCGCAAATGCTTTTTCCGTGATCGGCGCCACCGATGCGCGCAATCCCAGCATGGAGGCGGTGGGCGTGAACAGTAACGCCACCGGCAACCGCGCGAACAAAATTGACTTCGATGACATCGAGGTCCCCAAGAACATCAAGACGGCCGAGGCGCGCGCGAACCTGCGCCAGAAGATTGAAGAGTCAACCCATATCGCCGTGCCCGGCACACAGAAAACCTATGTCGGCACACCGCATACGCACAATTCCATTTATACCGAACAGATCGACGGAGGCGCGGCCGTGCTGAAAATCCCGCTTTTTGAACACCAGTACCGCAGCCTGACAGGCGACAAGTCGGTCTATCACCTGACTTTCGACGCTGGCCCAGACGGGTATTACCTGCTGCTGGGCATCGGCAAATTCTCCAGGATGCTGGTGGAGGGCAAGGACTACACGGTCAACGGCCGCGCCATCACTTTGAAGTCGGCGCCCGGCGCCGTTCTGGACATTTACGCCGGATGCGCCTGGCCGGATCGCTTCACTCGCGCCGACATCGAGCAGCGCCGCAAGGACACCAGCACGCTGAACGCATGGGATAGCCAGTACCAGATGGAGGCCAAGCCCGTGGGGGAAACTCGCCTGGACCCGGACCGGATGCGCGAGTATGCCGACATGCCCGTGGTTCGCTCCATCAACCGCGAAGCCGTGATGATGCTGGGCCAGACGCGCATCGTCGGCGCCTGCGCGCGCTGGGACGTGGCGCTGGGCAAGATCAAGGCCGACGCATCCGCCTTTTCTCTGGTGCTGACCGACGCGGCCGGCGCGCTTTATTGGCAGCTGGCCGAGGGCCTGACCGGGGATCTTGATGACCAGTGCCGACGCGTGCGGGAAATGGTTATCCAGTACAGCATCCCGGCTGTGACCGTGGAAACCAACGGCGCCGGGGGCTTTGTGCCGGCCCGCCTGCGCAAACACCTGGCAGGGCAGGGAGAGCCCGGGAAAATGCTGTCCGCCGTGGTGTGCGGTGTAGTGGAAGATCATTCGACCATCAACAAGCAAAAACGCATTCTGGACGCCTTCGAGCCGCCGCTGTCCATGCGCGTCCTCTGGTGCCATTCATCGGTGCGTGATGGCCCGGCCTATGACCAGTTGAAAGAGTTCAACCCGCTCAGCACCACCCAGCCGGACGATTACATCGATTCAGGTGCGGGCGCCATCGCCGACACACCTGTCCGCATCGGCCAAATAGTCGGGATTCCAACAGAGGGCCAAACCCACAATTGGGCAAACTCCGCGAGCGTGCACGAGCTGGCTTTTGACTCAAGCGATTAGCCACCCGGCGCGGCCCGCGCGCACTTCGCAAAGGCCGCCATGTCAGTTTCCGTCCAGACACCCTACAAAAAATATACCGCCGCTGCTGCTGCGACGGTTTTCCCGACCACCTTCCGCGTGGTTCTGGCCGGTGACTTGCAAGTAACGGTTGATGCCGTAGTTGTCACCAGTGGATTCACACTTTCCGCCCTTGGCTTGTCAGCCGGCGTAGATGTCACGTTCACCACCCCAATGGTCGGCGGTGAAGTTGTCGAACTCCAGCGAATCATCCCCAAGTCCCGCGTCAACGATTACCAACAGCTTGGCAACTTTGATGCCGCCGTTGTCAATGCTGATATTGATCGCCTTTGGATGTCGAATCAGGAGCTAGGCGAAGAGATTGGCCGAGCGGTCAAGGTGCCCATAGGTTCCACGATTGACCCTGACCAGCTGATTGCAGATCTGCTGGCCACTCAGGCGGCAGCAGAGGCCGCAGCTGCCGACGCAGAAGCGGACAAGCTGGCCGCCCAAGCAGCCGCAGCAGCCGCCGCCGCAAGTGCGGCCTCCATTGCCCTGCCGCTGCCGGCTACATCTGGCGGAACAGGGGTAACCAGCCTGGCCGCGTTGCGAGCCCTCCTTGACATCGGTAAAAACTATGTCATCAATGGGTCATTTGCTGTCGCCCAGACGGCCATCGGCACCACGGATAACAGCTACACGGTGGACGGCTGGCGGCTGCTGCTGGGCGCCGCCAATGCCGCAGTGCCGACCCAAGACACGGCTGATGTGCCTGTCGGCGCCGGATACGCGCTGAAGCTGACCGTAGGGTCTGGCAATAACAACAAGTTCGCCGTGTTCTGCCCGATTGAGAATACCGATATGGCGGAC
Organism: Pseudomonadota bacterium; assembly: GCA_040389085.1. Classification (GTDB taxonomy): domain Bacteria; phylum Pseudomonadota; class Gammaproteobacteria; order Burkholderiales; family Burkholderiaceae_C; genus Polaromonas. The sequence continues at coordinate 30,609 of JAZKAP010000002.1, read as the reverse complement.
CTCAAGGGCGGCGTTTGCTCCCTCCGTGTTCCGCTCAAGGCCACGGCCGGCCTGACCGATGGAGCGGGCAAGATCCGTATCGGAATCTTGCAATGGACGGGCACCGCAGATGCAATTTCTGCAAATCCAATTTCAGCATGGGGCGCCGAGGGCACCAACCCCACACTCGCCGCCGGCTGGGCGTTTGCCAACGTGCCGGCCGCCGTTGCCGTTACTACCTCATGGGCTGACTACACGGCTGAAAACGTCGCAATTTCAGCGAGTGCCACGAATCTGGCCGTGCTGATCTGGTCGGACGATAAAACCAACACTCAGACAACCGACATTCTTCGCATTGGTGGATACGTGGTGCTTGCTAGTGGGGCAGTGGCTCCGCCTAAAGCGGTGGCTAAATACATTGATGAGCTGACAACCTGCCAGCGGTACGTGCGCTCAACTTTCCCGCGCGGAACGGTCCCCGCCCAGAACGTAGGTTCCACCGGCGCATGGTGTTTCCCCGCGCTGACGACAAACAACAAGATGCAAAGCGCTGTGCATTGGGATCTGCCGATGTTTGCCGCGCCGACTGTCACGTTTTACAACCCGGTCGCCGCGAATGCACAAGTGCGCGATGTCACCGTGTCGGGTGATGCAACAAATACGGCGGCCATTCAGTCCGGGCTCTTGGGATTCGGCCTATCCGCGCAGCTTGCCGGAATCGGCGCAGACATTGCCGATAACTGCATTGTCCACTTCACAGCCGTGGCGAGGCTCTGATGTACAAGGTCACGTCCAGCGGGATTCGGCGCCTTTCAGACGGCGCCTACATCCCCGACGACGCGCGCAACCAGGATTGGCGCGATTACCTGGCGTGGCTGGCCGCGGGGAATGCTGCGGAACCAGCAGATCCACCAAGCAAGGCTGACCGCATCGCGCACGTCCTGGCGACTCTTGGCAAGGGCAAGGACCGCACGCTGATCCAGCAGGTAATCAGCTTCGCCGAAATTGTGGCCGCGCCGATGCTCGCAACACAGTACAGCGTATCCCTTGAGTTGGCAATCATGGGGCTTTACGCCAGAAACCCGACCTATCGGCAGTGCAAGGACGCGGAAGTCGCCATCGAAGCCATTGAGGACGAACCATGACCATCCTTGAAATAACCCTATGGATAGAGTTGCTCCTTTTCGTGCTGCTGGTGTTGACGTGCCCGCTGAACCTCATCGAGAGCTATTGGGCCTTGATGAATGTTGCCCGCGTGCGCGACATCCCCGGGCAGGGCATGACCAAGCCGGCCGGAATCATCGCTTTCTACCTGTTGATCCGTGGCTACATCTTCGACTTCCTCTGCAACATGTTCTGGATGACGCTGCTGCTGTGGGAGCTTCCGAAGGAATGGATTGTTACCGACCGCCTCAACCGCCACGCCACCGGCACCGACTTCCGGCATGACCGCTGCGACTGGCTGCAGGTTCAGATCTGCAAGTGGTACGACACCAAACACGCCGATGGCATTCACCGATGAACACATCAGAAAGAACCATGCGAATGTTTGACCAGACCAACAACGCAGCTGAGGCCGGGGGGCTCGCGGTCATCCTGTCCAAGCTGCTGCCGCCGGCCGTGGGTGCCTCAATCATGATTGCGGTGGACATGCCGACCACAAAGCGGGACTGGTTTGTCCGGATCTTTGTCGCATTCGCATCGAGCTGGCTTTTTGGTGAAGTGTTTTTTGACTTCCTGGACAGCTTTTCTTTGCTCAGTTTCCTGGACCCAACCAAGCGCGCGCACACCACGGCGGTGGACGGTTTACTGGGAGCCATCGGGTTTTCCGTGGCATCGGGTGCTGCCGTGATTTTGAAAAAGTTCCGCTCCAAGCCGATGGAAACCGTAGACGACTTGATCGAGCGCATCGACAAGGCCCGCGGGAAAGAGGCGGCCGAATGATTACCTTGAGCCAGTACACTGGCCCGCACCGCACCAGCAAGGACTGGACGCCAGCGCGCGAACAGAACGCCATCGAGCTGCTGACCAGGTGCGAAGCCCTGGAGCTGGAAATGCTGGCGGACGGCGTGGAGTTCCCCGACAACCCTGCCACAAAAAGCGGTGTCAGCGGCCAGACATTCGGCGGCTTCCGGCCGCAAAGCTGCACCCAGGGCGCGCCAGACAGCGCCCACAAGGAGGGGCAGGCCGTTGATCGCTACGATCCCAAGGGCGCCATTGATAACTGGCTGATGGCGCACCAGGACCGGCTGGTTCACCACGATCTTTACATTGAACACCCCAGCACCACAAACGGCTGGAGCCACTGGAGCACCCGCGCGCCCAAGTCCGGCCGCCGCGTGTTTTACCCATGATGGCCCGGCGCTCCCGCCAACGCGGGCACATGGACATGGGGCTTATCGGATGGCTGATTACCTGGATGCCCACCATTCTGGTTTGCCTGGGCCTGGGCTTTGTGGGTCTGATCGCCTGGGCAGTCTGGAGGCTCTGCAAATGATCCCCTTGCCGATGACCACATGGCTGGTTGGAGGTGTTGCCGCCCTAGCCATCGCCGCGGCCGGTGTGCAGACCGTGCGCCTGGCCAACGAGGAAACTAGATCTGCCAATGACCGCGCCACCTGGGCCGACACCCGGGCCGAGGCTGCACGGATCCATGCAAAGGCGGAAAGCGTGGAACGTGAGGAAGAAAACCGCCGTCAACAGGAAAAAGACAATGCCATTCACGAAGCAAAATCAAAGCTGGCCGTTATGGCTACTGACCTTGTGCGTGCTAACCGTGCTGCTGCCAGCCTGCGGGACGCAGCCCAAGCCGCTGCAAAGCGCGCCAGTGAAGCCTGCGGCAGTGCCGCCACTGGCACCGGAGGGGCGCCAGCCCAAGACCCCGCCGGAGTGCTTGCCGACGTGCTTGCAAGCATTGACGAACGCGCGGGAATCCTGGCAAAAATCGCTGATGACAGCCGGATCTCCGGTGAAACCTGCGAGCGCTCCTACGACTCGTTGAGCGTCCCTCGCTAGGGCGCAAGAGAGCGTAACCAGCGACCGTTGATTTGAATTTGCGCTTGAGGTATTCCATCAACCGAGCCAGTAAGTTGGAATCCTCGATCAGAGTGAGTGCCCTTGAGCCTCAGTATGAAGTCTGAAATATCGCCAAAAACGGACGTTGCGCCAGCGGCATGCCGATTGACGGTTAGTACACCGCTTACTTGATCTGCTGCGGCAACAACTGAACCCTGATATGTATAGCCGTCATCCCCGCCATTGACTTTTGAGCCGGCGACAACAACGATCCCTTCGCCCATTCCTGATTGCGAGTTAAATGTGACGTGATAAATGCCATCTTTCATCTCATTCTCCTGAGCCCAAATTGGGCGCTTTCAATGTGGTCTTGGACGTTACAGCCGTCAACCCTCAATTAGAGGAGGAATGCGGTCAGACCTTGAGCGGGGGAACAAGCGGGGGAACGTTGACTTCTGATAAATGAAAAATGCGTTATCTGGCAACGATTTCAAGGGTTCTTTAAGTAGTCCCCAGCCCACCATACCGCATGACAAAGGCCGCTAACTAGAGATAGTCAGCGGCCTTTTTCTTTGGTCAATCGAGCCCGCCTGTCCAGCGGCCGGTTTCTGTTGTGCCCGGCGGCAACCCGCCGCTTCTGCTGCTGTCAGAGCTGGGACTCAAGCAGCAGCGCCAGCCGTTCCATGAACTTTTCCTTCAGGGGGCGTCTGGCCCATTCCTCATAGGTGATCTGCCGGGAGCGCTTCAGGTCGTCCTCAAACACGCGGGTCTGCCGCGCTGCAAAGGTTTCGTCGTAGACGTTGAGGTTGGCCTCGTCGTTGAGGCGAAAGGATCGGTTGTCGAAGTTGGTCGAGCCGACCGAAACCAGCAGCTGATCCACGATCATGACCTTGCAGTGGTACATGGTGGGCTGGTATTCGTGGATCTGCGCGCCAGCCTGGAGCAGCGGCCCCCAGCTCCCGCGCGAAGCGGCACGCACGGTGTCCGTGTCGATGATTTCTCCGGGCGTGATGATGCGGATCTTCACGCCGCGTTTTAGCGCATCGGTCAGGGCGCGGGTGGTGAGCTCGTCAGGGACAAAGTAGGCGGTCGACAGGTCGATGCTTTTCCCGGCCGCCGTGATGGACAGCTGGTACATCAGCTGCATGCTTTCGCTGCCGCCCGAGGGGGAGCTCGAAAACACCTGGGCGTCGCTGCTGCCGACCGCCTGCAGGGCCGGGAAGTAGGCTTCGCCGTGCATCACCTTGCCGATGACCTTGAGCCAGTTGTCCATGAACACAGCCTGCATCTGGGCGACGGCCGGGCCCTCGATCTGGAAATGGGAGTCGCGCCAGTGGTCGGCGTCCTGGCCGGCGCCCGTCCACTTGGGCGCAATGCCCACACCCCCGGTGAAGCCGGTTTTACCGTCAACCACCAGCAGCTTGCGATGGGTGCGGTTGTTCATGCGCGCCAGGTTGTACCAGTGCGGTTTGTGAAACTTGCGGATCTCCACGCCGGCCGCTTCCATTTGCTGCAAAAACGACGCATCGATCCTGGCACTGCCGACCCAGTCCAGCAGCACATGCACCTTCACGCCGGCCCGGGCACGTTCGGCCAGGGCGTCGGCAAACTGGCGGCCCACATCGCCGGACCAGTAGATGTAGGTTTCAAAGGTGATGCTGCGCTGCGCGCCGTGGATGGCCTGCAGCATGGCGGGGAAGATCTGGTCGCCATTGAGCAGCTCCCGGACCCGGTTGCCTCCCACCAGGGCGGGGCCGAGCAGGGCGCCCATGGCGCGGCGGAACTGGGGATCCTGCGTGGCGTACAGGCGCGGCAACTCGCGGTTGACCTTTTTTTCACCGGTGCTGAAGTTCAGGACGAGCAGCACGCCAGCCACGGTGATCAGGAAAGTGAGCAGAATGGTCAGCACAAGGCGGTTTTTTTTCATCATGGGTTGTGAAACGGGGCCGTGAAGCAAGGGCTGGCGCGGCAAGGCGCGCCGCAGTTCCTTGCGTTGATCAGGAAAAGCGTACCCAGACGTCCGGGCGGCCCCTGAAAGCCGATGGGCTGTTGCGCGGTAGGCCGGGACCCTGTCCGGCCCGGCGACAATAGGCCCATGGCAAAAAACATGCAATTGCAGGACATTCTTTTCTCCCAGGGCTTTGGCACGCGGCGCGTCTGCGCCGGCCTGGTTCAACAGGGTTTTGTGGTCGTGGCCGGTGTCCCCTGTACGGAGCCAGCTATGGATTTTGTAGCGGAGGGACTGAGGTTCACGGTCCAGGGCGTGGACTGGGAATACCACGAGAAGGCCTACCTGATGCTGCACAAGCCGGCCGGCTACGAGTGCTCGCAAAAACCCAGCACCTACCCGAGCATCTACACCCTGCTGCCGTCGCCGATCCGCCAGCGCGGCGGCGGGGCGGCTGCCGGTGTACAGGCGGTGGGGCGGCTGGACCAGGACACCACCGGCCTGCTGCTGCTGTCGGACGACGGCAAGTTCATCCACCGCATGAGTTCACCCAAACACCATGTGCCCAAGGTGTACGAGGTCACGGCCAAACACCCGGTCGATGACAAACAGGTCCAGAAGCTGCTGGCGGGCGTGGTGCTGGACGACGACCCCAAGCCGGTGCGGGCCGCAGCCTGCGAAAAAACCGGCGAGCAGACCTTGCGCCTGACGCTCACCGAGGGCAAGTACCACCAGGTTAAACGCATGATTGCCGCGGTGGGCAACCGGGTGGAGGATGTGGCGGGCCTGCACCGCTCACGCATCGGGTCGCTGGATCTGCCGGCCGACCTGAAACCCGGCCAATGGCGCTGGCTGACGGCGCAAGACCTGGCGGCCATTGCCGGCGCACCCGCCGCCTGAGGCGACGCGCGGTAGCGCCGGATCGGGAGAAACCCCAGTTAGCGGCGGCTAACACCCGGTTACGCTGTATTTCTTTGTAAAAAGACCTACAAATGCTTCCGGGGGGCCGTCATGACAAACCATCGCCGTCACTTTCTGGGCGCCGCCGCCATCGGGGCGGCGACCCTGCCTTCGCTGGGCCTGGCGCAGCATGCGCCCAGCGGTTCGCGCAGCTCCACGCTGTTGACGGTGGGCGGGCTCATAGGCAGCGGCAACCGGGGGGCGCTGGATCCGGCCATGGACCGGATGCTGGTGCGGCAGAACATCGGCTTTGCCAAGGCGCGGGCGTTCGACTTTGCCAGCCTGGTGGCGCTGCCGTCCGCCACCATCCAGCCGACCCTGGAATACGACAGCAAGCCGCATACGCTCAAGGGGCCCTTGCTGACCGACGTCATGAAGGCCTGCGCCGTCACGATCACGCCGCAGACCCTGTTCAAGCTCTACGCCGTCGATGGCTACACGGCCCAGCTGTCGGCCGCGGACGCCACGCACTACCGGGTGATCGTGGCCACCCACCTGGATGGCCGGCCACTGGCCCTGGGTGGGCTGGGCCCGCTCTGGGTGGTTTACGACGCGGACCGGTTTGCAGACACGGCGGCCAAGCCGCTGTCTGCGCGTTTTGCGTCGAGTCCCTGGGCGACCTATTACATCGACGTGACCGACAGCTGTGGCTGCACCCCCGAGCCCGACAAAAAAGCAGGATAATAAGTGATGGAGGCCAAGTGGGGTGGGCGCAGGCAGCTATTTAATCCATAGCAATCGCGCAAACGCCTAGGGCACATCCTTCAGGAAACGTACCACCGCTTCCAGCGTGTTGTCGGGCTGGTCGCGTTGCGGCGAATGCCCGCAATCGGGCAGCCTCAGTTGCACGGTCTGCGGCGCGGCCAGGGCCAGCTCGTCGAGCTGCGCCATGCTGCCGTATTCGTCGCCCAGCCCCTGGATGGCCAGTAGCGGTGCGCTGATGCGCCGGCAGTCCGGCCGGATGTCAAAGCCGCGAAAACCGGGCGACAGCCAGACGTCGTTCCATTGCCAGAAGGCGCTGTCCACATCGGCATGGTGGCGGGCCAACCTTTCCCGCAATCCTCCCGACTCAAAGGCAGCCGTAGCTTCGTCAATCGCCTGCACGGCGATGTCCTCGACCATCAAATGCGGCGCCATGACGATAACGGCGCTCACCGGGTGTCGGCTCGCATGGAGCAGGGCGATGCTCGCGCCGTCCGAGTGGCCCAGCAACACGGGGCGGGCGATGCCCTGGCTGGCCAGCAGGGCCGGCAACACCTCCCACGCTTCGCGGTGCATGTAGTCGGGCGCCAGGCGGCCGGCGCCGCGCACATCGGGCACGGGGTCGGACCGGCCGTAGCCGCGCCGCGAATACACCAGGCCGGCGCGGCCTGTGGCCTGGCAGACTGTTTCGGGCCAGCTGCGGCCGCGCTGGGTCCACAGGCTGACCGAGCCCAGGCCTTCGTGCAGGAAAACAAGCGGTGCCAGGCTGGCCGAACCGGCGATGGACTGCACTTCAAGCCGTGTGCCGGCAATCTCGACAAAATTCATCACTGCATCGTAAGGGATGTAAGCGGACCGGGCCCCTGGCGCGTTAGAAAAGGCCTGCCGGTACACTTGCCGGCTGTCCGAAGAAAGCCGTTTGTGAATTTCCCCTTCCGCTTGTTTGCTGCCGTCCTGTGCACCTGCCTGGGCGCAGCCGCTGTTCCGGCCCAGACCCATAGCCAGACCATGCCCCTGCTGGTGCTCAACTCACTCAGTGACAGCGTCAGCGTCATCAATCCGGTCGACTGGACGGAAACCCGGCGTATCCCCACCGGCAAGCAGCCACATCACCTGTACCTCACGCCTGACGAAAAGTCGGTGATTGTGGCCAACGCGCTGTCCGACACGCTGACCTTCATCGACCCCCGGACCGCCGATGTCCAGCGGGTAGTGCGCGGCATCATCGACCCCTACCACTTGCGTTTCTCACCAGACATGAAGTGGTTTGTCACGGCGGCCAACCGGCTGAACCACATCGACATCTACCGCTGGGACGGCACGGACGTCACCCTGGTCAAGCGTGTCCCCACCGGCAAGACGCCCAGCCATTTGTGGATAGACAGCAAAAGCACCACGGTGTATTCGTCGATGCAGGACAGCGACGAGCTGATCGCGATCGACATGGCCACCCAGACCATCAAGTGGCGCACGCCGACGGGCCTGACGCCCGCCGACGTGTTCGGCACCGCCGACGACAAATTCCTGCTGGTCGGACTGACCGGCAGCGACTCGGTCGAGGTCTACGACGTGAGCGGCAAGCAGCCGCAGCGCAGCCGCCTCATCAAGACCGGTGCGGGCGCCCATGCCTTTCGCGCGCTGGGCGACGGCCGCCATGTGCTGGTCAGCAACCGGGTGGGCAACAGCATCAGCAAGATCGACCTGCAGACCATGGCCGTGGTGGATGTGTACCCGGCACCCGGCGGGCCGGACTGCATGGATGTCTCGCGCGACGGCAAATTCATTTATGTGACCTCGCGCTGGGCGCGCAAACTCACGGTGATCGACATGGCCAGCCGCAAGGTGGTGCGCCAGGTCAATGTTGGAAAGAGCCCTCATGGTGTCTGGACGCTGGATCACGCCCCTAGATAGGCCCCCACGGTTGCTCACTGTGTGTAGCTCGCCGCACCTTGCAGGCCGCCGCTCGCCGGAGGCTTCGCTTCTGTCGCCTGTCCAAAGCTGCGCAGGCAGCTTTGAAGCCGCAGGCTCCAGCCCCGAGGGGGCCGCTGCGCCTGCGGCCCGGCGGAGCCGGTTCCGCGGCCCCGGCTTGAAGGGGAGGGCCCTGCGGCCGTTCGTTGCGCTGTTGGCTGCTACGTTTTTAATAGCTGCTGGCGCACGTCCAGTATGGGCTGACGGCTGTTTGGATGCCCAAGTCAAGCCCGGCAAACCGGTTTACCTGACTTTGGACACCGGCCACATGGAGGTGGCGCCGCTGATCGCGGACATTCTCAACAAGCACCAGGTCAAGGTCACTTTTTTTGCCGCCAACGAGCGGACAAAAACCGGTGATGGCAGCCTGGGCGCGGCCTGGGCGCCCTGGTGGAAGGCGCGCGCCGCCGAGGGCCATGAATTTGCCTCCCATACCTGGGACCACAGCTACTGGCGCGCCGACGTGCGGCCGGCGGCGGGCGGGCCGATGCAGTTCCGGATCAAACCCTCGGCGGGCCCGTCTGAAGGCCGGGAGTTCACCTGGACGGCCGCGCAGTACTGCGAGGAGATCGGCCGTTCCAGCGCGCGACTGGAGGCCATCACCGGCAAGAAGCCGCTGCCGTTGTTCCGGGCCCCAGGCGGCAAGACCTCGCCAGCCTTGCTGGCGGCGGCCAAGGCCTGCGGTTATGAGCATGTGGGCTGGTCGCCCGCCGGTTTTCTGGGCGACGAGCTGCCGAGTGGCCCTTACCCCAACGCCGTGCTGCTGAAAAAGGCATTGCGCGATATTCGGCCCGGCGACATCCTGCTGGCGCACCTGGGCATCTGGTCGCGCCAGGACCCCTGGGCACCCGCCGTGCTGGAGCCGCTGATCGTCGGGCTGAAAGAGCGCGGCTTCTGTTTTGCGACGCTGCGCGAGCACCCGCGCTACCAGGCTTGGGTGGCTGCCAGCGGGCCGGCCACGGCGCCCGCGGCAAAATAGCAGCATGGACAGCTTGATCGACGGGGTGGGCAACGGCTTTTCTGCCGTGCAGCAATGGTTGTTCGAAGCCGTGGTGCAGCCGACCCTGTTCGCACTGGGCCTGGCCAACTTTCTGGAGGACGCCTTTGTGGGGACGGCCTGGTTCATGGTCGGCGTCATCCAGATCCTGGTGCTGCTGGCGGTGTTCGGCCCGCTGCAGCGCTGGCGACCGGTGGAGCCGGTGCGGGACCGCGCCACTGTCCGCACCGACATCCTCTACACCCTGGTCCACCGTCTCGGACTGTTCCGCATTGCGCTCTTCATGACGCTGGAGCCTGTCTTTGACGAACTGTTCGGGGTTCTGCGCACTGCCGGCTATGGCACCTTTCACCTGGACCAGCTCTGGCCCGGCGTGACCGATGGCGCGGTGGCCAGCTTCCTGATTTACCTGGTGGCGTTTGACTTCCTGGGCTACTGGATCCACCGCGGCCAGCACCAGTGGGATGTCTGGTGGCGCCTGCACTCGCTGCACCATGCGCAGCGCCAGATGACGATGTGGAGCGACAACCGCAACCACCTGCTCGACGACATCGCGGTCGACTGCCTGCTGGTGCTGGCCGCGCAGCTGATCGGCGTGGCACCCGGCCAGTTCATCGCCATCGTGGTCCTGACCCAGCTCAGCGAAAGCCTGCAGCATGCCAATGTGCGGCTCTGGTTCGGGCGGGTGGGCGAGCGCCTGTGGGTCAGCCCGCGTTTCCACCGGATGCACCACAGCATAGGCATCGGCCATGAGCCGGCGGGCAACAACACGGCCCGGGGCCACAACTTCGGGGTGTTGCTGCCCTGGTGGGACGTGTTTTTCGGCACCGCCAACTTCGAGCATCGTTACGACCCGACCGGCATACGCGACCAGGTCGAGCAGTCGCGCGACTACGGCCACGGTTTCTGGTCGCAGCAGTGGCTGGGCCTGAAACGGCTGGTTGGCAGGGACTGAGCAGCCGTCACTCCGGCGGGTTATCCTCAGGCCCTATGAGCAAGCTTCTCGACGCCTTCTGGCGTGCAACCATGTACTGCCTGCACCCCCGGGTGATTGCGCTGTCGTTTTTGCCGCTGATCATCATGGTCGTCATTTCGCTCGGGCTGGGCTATTTTTTCTGGGAAGACGCCCTGGCCGCCGTGCGCAGCGGCCTGGAAAGTTATGAGCTGCTGAGCACCATGGTGCGCTGGCTCGAAGGCCTGGGGTTGGGCAACCTGCGGGTGGTGCTGGCGCCGGCGCTGCTGCTGTTCATGGCGATTCCCGTGATCGTGATTGCCTCGCTGCTGTTTGTCGCGCTGCTGATGACGCCGGCCATGGTGGCGCTGGTGGCCGAGCGTCGCTTTCCGCTGCTGGAGCGGAAAAAGGGCGGCTCCCTCGTCGCCAGCCTGTTCTGGTCGCTCAGCTCGACCCTGCTGGCCGCCATTGCGCTGGTCGTCTCGATGCCGCTGTGGCTGGTCCCGCCGCTGATCCTGATCCTGCCGCCGCTGATCTGGGGCTGGCTGACCTACCGCGTGATGGCTTACGACGCGCTGGTTGACCACGCGAGCGCCGAAGAACGGCGCGAGCTCTTTCGCCGCCACCGCGGCAGCCTGCTGGGTATCGGCGTGCTCAGCGGCTACCTGGGCGCCGCGCCCAGCCTGATCTGGGCCTCGGGGGCGATGTTTGTCGCCATGGCGCCCATCCTCGTGCCGGTGGCAATCTGGATCTATACCCTGGTGTTTGCCTTTTCATCCCTCTGGTTTTCCCACTACTGCCTGGCGGCGCTGGAGCAGCTTCGCAAGCAGAACAATGCCCTGGCCCCCGACCCCCTTGCGCAGGATGCTATTGAAACGATAGCGGACGAACTTCTACCCCAAGGCCCCGCGGGGCCTGCGACTACGCTGGGCGGGCCGGGTGGCCGGCCCGGTTCCCTGCCATGACTTTCCTGTTTTTCCCATGACCACACACTTCGGACTCATCATCGTCGGCGACGAAATCCTGTCGGGCAAACGCGCCGACAAACACCTGCCCAAGGTCATCGAGCTGCTGGGTGCGCGCGGCCTGCCGCTCAGTTATGCCGACTACGTGGGCGACGACCCCGAACGCATCACGGCCACGCTGGCGCGCGCCTTTGCCGCCGCACGGGCTTCGGGTGATGTGGTTTTCTGCACCGGCGGCATTGGCGCCACGCCGGACGACCACACCCGCCAGTGCGCGGCACGGGCGCTGGGCGTGGAGCTGGCGCTGCACCCCGAGGCCGAGCGCCTGATCCGGGAGCGCATGCAGGACATCGCCAGGGAGCAGGGCGTGCCCTATGAGCCGGATCGGCACGACAACATCCACCGCCTGAACATGGGCATGTTCCCGGCAGGCGCTGAGATCATTCCCAACCCCTACAACAAGATTCCGGGTTTCAGTGTGCAGGCGGGGGCCGGCGCCGTCCACTTCATGCCGGGGTTTCCGGTCATGGCCTGGCCCATGGTCGAATGGCTGCTGGACACGCACTATGCGGGCTTGCACCAAAAATTGGCTTATTCGGAAAAGTCGGTCATCGTGATGGGTGCCATGGAGGCGGCGTTGACACCGTTGATGCTCGACATCGAGGCCCGCCACAGCGGGGTCAAGGTGTTCAGCCTGCCCAGCGTGGACCACCCCGAGTACGGCCGGCACATCGAGCTGGGCGTCAAGGGCGCGCCCGATGTCGTGAACGCGGCCTACCCGGCGCTGCTCGCGGGCTTGCACACTTTTAATGCCAAGTTGGGCCCCGAATTGGTGCGTTAATTAAGCGCACCGATAAGGTGCAAATTTGCAGAGCACTTTTTTGGTGCTTCAATTTTCTCGCTGCTTTTGCGGTTTTGCCGGTCCTGAGCCGTCCAAACGGGGGCCGTATGACGGCACAATCAGGGGCTTGGCTTTAAATCACCGGCAAACACCCGCGAGGGACGTTTGGCACAAAAAGTGCATTCGACCACGCCGAAACAATTTTTTAACCACCATCCAGCAACAGGAGATTCTGATGGCAAAGACCGTCGCAGACGTCATGAAAATGGTCAAGGAAAACGAAGTCAAGTTTGTTGACTTCCGTTTTACCGACACCCGGGGCAAAGAGCAGCACGTGACCGTGCCCGTGTCCCACTTTGACGAAGACAAATTCACTTCGGGCCACGCCTTTGACGGCTCTTCTGTTGCAGGCTGGAAAGGCATTGAAGCTTCCGACATGCAGTTGATGCCTGACCCGAAGACGGCCAACATCGACCCTTTCTTCGAAGAAACCACGCTGTTCATGAGCTGCGACGTGCTCGAACCCAGCGACGGCAAGGCCTATGACCGCGACCCGCGTTCCATCGCACAGCGCGCCGAGGCTTACCTCAAGGCCTCCGGCTTGGGCGACACCGCCTACTTCGGTCCCGAGCCAGAATTCTTCATCTTCGACGACGTGCGCTGGAACACCGACATGTCGGGTACCTTCTTCAAGATCGAAGAGTACGAAGCCCCCTGGAATTCGGGCGCCAAGCTCGAAGGCGGCAACCGCGGCCACCGTCCCACCGTCAAGGGCGGCTACTTCCCCGTGCCTCCGGTCGACAGCACGCAGGACATGCGCGCCGAGATGTCCCTGATCCTCGAATCGCTGGGCATTCCGGTTGAGGTGTTCCACCACGAAGTTGCTGGCGCTGGCCAGAACGAAATCGGCACCAAGTTCAGCACGCTGGTGCAGCGCGCCGACTGGACGCAGATGCTCAAGTACGTGGTGCAGAACGTGGCCAATGCCTACGGCAAAACCGCCACCTTCATGCCCAAGCCCATCGTTGGCGACAACGGTTCCGGCATGCACGTGCACCAGTCGATCTGGAAAGACGGCAAGAACCTGTTCGCCGGCGACGGCTACGCTGGTCTATCGGACTTCGCGCTGTATTACATCGGCGGCATCATCAAGCACGCCCGTGCGCTGAACGCCATCACCAACCCGGGAACCAACAGCTACAAGCGTCTGGTCCCTGGTTACGAGGCGCCGGTCAAGCTGGCTTACTCGGCGAAAAACCGCTCGGCATCGATCCGCATTCCTTACGTGGCCAATCCAAAAGGCCGCCGTATCGAAGCGCGTTTCCCCGATCCACTGATGAACCCTTACCTCGGCTTCTCGGCCCTGATGATGGCGGGTCTCGATGGCGTGGAAAACAAGATCCATCCCGGCGAAGCCGCCACCAAGGACCTGTACCATCTGCCGCCCGAGGAAGATGCAAAAGTGCCAACCGTGTGCCACAGCCTGGACCAGGCGCTGGACTGCCTCGACGTGGGCCGCAGCTTCCTGACCAAGGGCGGTGTGTTCACCGATTCCATGATCGACGCCTACATCGAGCTGAAAATGGGTGAGGTCACGCGCTTGCGCCAGGCCACACACCCGATCGAGTTCGACATGTACTACTCACTGTAATTTTTTACAGTCTGTGGTCAAAAAAGGACGGCGAAAGCCGTCCTTTTTTATTGGGCTGCATGGTTATCCGGTAGCCCATTTTGCTTTTTGACACCTTTGCGGGATACTGGTAGACCGTCCTTGCCCTAACAGGCGCTTGGGGTTACGCATGAAACCTACAGTACTTCTTTCAATCTCGACCCTTCTTCTCGCCGGCAGCGTTTCTGCTGCGTTTGCGCAGGAGCGCATCTACCGCTGTGGCGGCAAGGAAGGCGCTGCGCCCGAATACATCAACAACGCCAGGGATGCTCAGTCGCGGGGCTGCAAGCAGATTGAAGGCGGCAATGTGACGGTGGTCCAGGGTCTGGCCCAGAGCCGGCCTGCGGTGCGTGTTGCTGCCGCGGCGCAGGCATCGCCTGCCGCGGGCAATGAGGCGCAGCGTGCGCGCGACAGCGACACCCGCGCCATCCTGGAGTCCGAACTCAAAAAGGCCGAGCAGCGTCTGGCCGAGCAGCAAAAGGAATTCAACAACGGCCAGCCCGAGAAGCAGGGCATCGAGGGGCGCAATTACCAGCGCTATCTCGACCGGGTGGCTGAAATGAAGGAAAGCATCGCCCGCCACGAGAGCGACATCGCCGGCCTGAAGCGCGAAATTTCCCGTTTACCCGCAAACACCGTCCGTCAGTAAGACGTTCTGCGTCAGAATGGAGGGCTTGAAAAAGCCCACTCTTTCCGCGCTCGCCGCCGCTCCGGCCATCCCCCGTTTCCAGTCCTTTGACCTGTTGGCCACACTGGTAGCCGTTGTGCGCACCAACGGTGTGGTGGTGTTTGCCAACGCGGCGCTCGAAGACGCGCTGGGCACCTCGCGCCGCACCATCGAAGGCTCCCATCTTCCCGACTGTTTCACCGAGCCGTCCATCCTGCACAACGCGCTGGAAGGCGCGGGCAGCAATGAATTTGCCGCGCTGCGTTACGATGCCTGGCTCAAGCCCCTGAACCGCGAACCCATGCCCGTGCATGTGGTGGTGGCGCAGACAGACACACCGGGCGAGGCCATCGTGGAGCTGCTGCCGCTGGAGCAGCAGGCCAAGCAGGACCGCGAGGAGCGCCTGATCGACCAGGCGCAGGCCAACAAGGAGCTGATTCGCAACCTGGCGCACGAGATCAAGAACCCGCTGGGCGGGATTCGTGGCGCGGCGCAGCTGCTGCAGATGGAGATCGAGTCCAAGGAGCTGACCGAGTACACCCAGGTCATCATCCACGAGGCCGACCGCCTGCAGTCCCTGGTGGACCGGTTGCTGGCACCGCACCGCCGGCCGCACCTGGTGGGCGACGTCAACATCCACGAGGTGTGCGAACGGGTCCGCTCGCTGATCCTGGCGGAGTTTCCGCGCGGCCTGCGCGTGATGCGCGACTACGACATCTCGATTCCCGACTTTCGCGGTGACCGCGAGCAACTGATCCAGGCGGTGCTCAACATCGCTCACAACGCCGCGCAGGCGCTCGCCGAGCGTGTTGCCGCGGGGGATGCGCAGATCACTTTCAGGACCAGGATTGCCCGACAAGTAACTTTTGGCAAGCAGCGCTATCGCTTGGCACTGGAATTGCATGTTATCGACAATGGACCGGGTGTTCCGGACTCCATCAAGGACCGTATCTTCTATCCCCTGATCTCGGGGCGCGAAGGCGGTTCCGGACTGGGGCTGACATTGGCGCAAACCTTTGTTCAGCAACACCACGGCTTGATTGAGTGCGAGAGCGTCCCCGGCCGCACGGATTTCAAGTTGCTGATACCTCTGCCTTGACATCCGTTGTCTTTGACAGATAAACGGTAGTACCAAAGGGACGAGAACATGAAACCGATCTGGATTGTGGACGACGACCAGTCCATCCGGTTTGTGCTGGAAAAAGCCTTGCTGCGTGAAGGCCTGCCGACGCGCAGTTTCACCAACCCGCGCGAGGTGCTCAGCGCGCTGGAAAGTGCGACCGAAGAAGACGGCCCGCAGATCCTGGTCAGCGATATCCGCATGCCCGGCGGCTCGGGCCTGGACCTGCTCGAGAAGGTCAAGGAAAAGCTGCCCGGCCTGCCGGTCATCATCATGACGGCCTTCTCCGACCTCGACAGCGCCGTGTCGGCCTTCCAGGGCGGGGCTTTCGAATACCTGCCCAAACCGTTCGATCTGCCCAAGGCGGTCGAGCTGATCCGCCGCGCCGTCGAGGAAAGCCAGCGCGAGGAAGTGGCCGAGGAACGCATGGCCGCCACGCCCGAAATGCTGGGGCAGGCGCCCGCCATGCAGGACGTGTTCCGCGCGATCGGCCGCCTGAGCCAGAGCATGGTGACGGTGATGATCACCGGCGAGTCCGGCTCCGGCAAGGAACTGGTGGCGCGCGCGCTGCACAAACATTCACCGCGCGCCAACGGGCCGTTTGTGGCCATCAACACCGCCGCCATCCCGAAAGACCTGCTCGAGTCCGAACTGTTCGGCCATGAGCGCGGCGCCTTCACCGGCGCGCAGACCATGCGCCGCGGCCGCTTCGAGCAGGCCGACGGCGGCACGCTGTTCCTCGACGAGATCGGCGACATGCCGTTTGATTTGCAGACGCGGCTGCTGCGTGTGCTCAGCGACGGCAATTTTTACCGCGTCGGTGGCCACAACGCGGTCAAGACGAACGTGCGCGTGATTGCCGCGACGCACCAGGACCTGGAGCAGCGCGTCAAGGAGGGCGGCTTCCGGGAGGATCTGTTCCACCGCCTCAACGTGATCCGCCTGCGCCTGCCGGCGCTGCGCGAGCGGCGCGAAGACGTGTTCATGCTGACGCGCCACTTCCTGCAGCAAAGCGCCAAGCAGCTGGGCGTGGAGCCCAAACGCATTTCCGATGCGGCTTTGCAGCAACTGAGCACCTTCAGCTTTCCCGGCAATGTGCGCCAGCTCGAGAACATCTGCCACTGGCTGACCGTGATGGCGCCGGCCCAGGTCATCGAAGCCAAGGACCTGCCGCCCGAGGTGCTGGGGGCCGTGCCCGAACCGGGCAGGGCGCCGGTGCTGGTCGAAGGCGGCACAGCGCCGCAGCGACCCCTGTCCGTGCCGGCCGAGATGCCGCGGGCCGCGGCGGCAGACGTTTCGCATGCCGGCGCCGCGGTGCCGGCCGCGGAGGCTGGCAGCCCGCCCGCGGCGGCCAACGGCAGCAGCTGGGAAACCGGGCTCGAGGCCGAGGCCATGGCCCTGCTGGCGACCGGGCGCAGCGACGTGTGGGACGTGCTGACGCGGCGCTTCGAGTCCAAGCTGATCCAGACGGCGCTGCTCAACACGCGCGGCCGTCGCATCGAAGCCGCGCAGAAGCTGGGCATAGGCCGCAACACCATCACGCGCAAGATTCAGGAACTGAATTTAGAGTGAGTGTGGCCCCCACGGTTGCTCACTGCGTGTAGCGCCCTGCCCCCCGAGGGGGCCGCTGCGCCTGCGGGCCGGCAAAGCCGGACCCGCGGCCCCTGCTTGAAGGGGGCCTCACGCTCGCCCGCTCCGTGTGGTTCCATGTCCCCAGCGCAGGAACTACGTTCCGTGATTTAAAGTCCAGCCATGAGCCGCTTATCCCTGACCCGCGACAAGATCTACAAAACCGTGGCGCGCCAGCTCCATGGCCAGGTGCCCTGCTGGGTCTGCGGTCAACATGTGTTGCCGGCCGCTGCCACGCTGGAGCACATCCGGCCCCTGAGCGAGGGCGGCAACAGCCACGCGGAGAACCTGGCCATCAGCCACGAGGTTTGCAACGGCCAGCGCCACGCCAAAGGCGTGATCGCCGAGTCCGCCGAATCACCCGGGCGGGTGGCCCGCAACTAAAGAGTGAAATCGGCCTTCAGCCCAGTCGGGACGGGCGCGAGCAGCTCTGTAATTTATAGCAAATCGAGATCCGCCACGACCGGCACATGGTCGCTGGGCCGTTCGTTTTTGCGCGGCAACTTGTCGATCACGCAGCTCTTCACCGCGGGCCTGAGCGTGTCGCTGACCAGGATGTAGTCAATGCGCAGACCGCGGTTGCGCCGGAAGGCGAACTCGCGGTAGTCCCACCATGAGTAACTTTTCTCCGGCTGCTCGAACAGGCGGAACGCATCGTGCAGGCCCAGTCCCAGCAACGCTTTCAGGTGTTCGCGCTCTTCGGTCGTGTGGTGGATGGTTTCGCGCAGGCCCTCGGCGTCATAGGTGTCGCGGTCGTCCATCGTGATGTTGAAGTCACCCACCACCACCAGCCTGGGGTGGGCCGCCAGTTCAGCCTTGAGCCAGGTGCGCAGGCCGTCCAGCCAGCGCATCTTGTACTCGAACTTGTCGGTGCCCGGCGCCTGACCGTTGACGAAATAGCCGTTGACCAGACGCAGCTCGCCCTGTGGCGTGTCCAGCGTCGCGGCAATCACGCGCGACTGCTCGTCGCTGAACCCGTTGATGTTTTTGACGATGTCGCGCGGCGGCGTGCGGCTCAGGATGGCCACGCCGTTGTAGGTCTTCTGCCCGAAGACGGCGCACTGGTAACCGGCGGCCGCCAGCGCCTCCAGCGGAAACTTGTCGTCGCTGAGCTTGAGTTCCTGCAGGCACAGGGCATCGACCGGGTTGGCGGCCAGCCAGTCGAGCACCTGTGGCAGACGCACCGCCAGCGAGTTGACATTCCAGGTCGCGATTTTCATGGACGCTCCAGCGTGACAAAACTGTAGGGCAGGCCACTCGCAGCCACATGGGCACGGCGGTCAGCTTCCCGCCAGCCTGGGCCAAGCGCCGGGGCATGGGCATCACCGTCAAAATTTTCGGCAATCTCGGTGACCTCGATGCGGCTGGCCAGCGGCTCGGCCTGCACATAAATCTGCGCACCGCCCATCACCCAGACCTCAGGCGCGGTTCCCGCGAGTTGCAGCGCTTCTTCGAGGCTACCGGCGCGCTGGGCGCCTTCGGCCTGCCAGTCGGCTTGCCGCGTGATCACGATGTTGGTCCGTCCCGGCAGCGGGCGGAATTTCGGCGGCAGCGAGTCCCAGGTCTTGCGGCCCATGAGGACCGGGCAGCCCTGGGTCAGCTGCTTGAAGTGCGCCAGGTCTTCCGGCAGATGCCAGGGCATGGCGCCGTCCTTGCCGATGACGCCGTTGGCGGCGCGGGCGTAGATGAGGTTGATGCGGGGAGCTGTCATGAGTTGTACTGCCTGAGCCGTTCTTCAAGTGTCCCTGTGTGCAGCTCAAACAGGTGGTTGTCGAAATCGTAGAAATAAAGCGATTGGCCCTCCCCGGGGACGCGCGGTCGCTCCGGCCTAACCTCCGCGCCTATGGCGCGCAGCCGGGTTTCAAAGCCGGGCAGCTCGCTGGCTTCCACCTTCAAGGCCAGGTGCTGGTAACTGCGTTCGGCCGGTGGCTCGCCCTCCATGGCGGCCAGCCAGGTATCGCCCAGCATGAAAAACTTTTCCCGTGACAGCGAAAAATTCCTGGTCTTGCTGTCGTAGACCTCTTTCGCACCCAGGCCCTCGCAAAGAAACAGCGCCATGCGATCCAGGTCCCGCACGATGAAGGTGATGTGGCTGACGCCCTGGACAGGCATAAACGTCCCTATACCGCCACAGGCGCCTTGATCGCCGGATGGTGTTCATACTCGAGGAACTCGAAGTCGTCGAATTCGTAGTCGAAGATCGATGCGGGCTTGCGCTTGATGTTGAGCGTCGGGTAGGGGAAGGGCGCGCGGCCCAGTTGCAGCGCCACCTGGTCGGCGTGGTTGCTGTAGATGTGGCAGTCGCCGCCGGTCCAGATGAAGTCGCCGACGTCCAGGTCGCACTGCTGCGCCACCATGTGGGTCAGCAGCGCGTAGCTGGCGATGTTGAAAGGCACGCCCAGGAAAATGTCGGCGCTGCGCTGGTAGAGCTGGCAGCTGAGTTTGCCCTTGCCGCCCGGCTCGGTGGCCGGCGCCACGTAAAACTGGAAAAACGCATGGCAGGGCATCAGCGCCATCTTGGACAGGTCGGCCACATTCCAGGCGCTGACGATGATGCGGCGCGAGTCGGGGTTGGTTTTCAGGGTCTGGATGACTTCGGCAATCTGGTCGATGTGGCCGCCGTCTGGCGTGGGCCAGCTGCGCCACTGCACGCCGTAGACCGGGCCCAGGCTGCCGTCTTCGCGTGCCCACTCGTCCCAGATGGTCACGCCGCGTTCCTTGAGCCAGTTGTTGTCGCTCGAACCCTGCAGAAACCACAGCAGCTCGTGCACGATGGACTTGAGGTGAACCTTCTTGGTGGTCACCAGCGGGAAGCCTTCGTTGAGGTCAAAACGCATCTGGTAGCCGAACACGCTTTTGGTGCCGGTGCCGGTGCGGTCGGCCTTGAACACGCCGTGGGTGTCCACATGGCGCATGAAATGTTCGTACTGGGAGCGGATAGGGCGTGTCATGGAGGCAACCTGCCGGCTGGAGCCGGAAAAAGGAGGCGGCAAGGCCGCCGTGCAGGTTTTGATTATGCCCGCAGCACCCGCCCGGGGTTCATCAGGTTCTCGGGGTCCAGCCCGCGCTTGATGGCCCGCATCAGGCCAAGGGCCACCGGCGATTTGTGCTTTTCGAGCTTGTCGAGTTTGAGGCTGCCGACGCCGTGTTCGGCCGAGATCGAGCCGCCGAAGGCCTGCACCGAGTCGTAGACCAGGGCATTGACGTTTTCTTCCTGTTCGCGCAGAAAGGCGGCCGCGTCGCCTTCGGCCGGGGCCTGCACGTTGTAATGCAGGTTGCCGTCGCCGAGGTGGCCGAAATTGACAAGGCGCACGCCCGGGATGGCCCTGGCAAGCAACTGGTCGGTGACGCGCACAAACTCGGGAATCAGCGAGACCGGCACCGAGATGTCGTGTTTGATGTTCAGGCCTTCCTCGGCCTGCGCCAGCGGGATGCTTTCGCGCACATGCCAGAGCTGATGCGCCTGCTGCAGGTTTTCCGCGACCACGGCATCGGTCACGCAGCCTTCTTCCATGGCGGTTTCCAGCAGGCGTTCAAACTGCTCGCGCGCATGGCTTTCCGACTCGTGGTCGGAGTTTTCCAGCAGCACGCAAAATGCCGTGTCTTCGTACAGCGGAACACGTTGCTGCTTGAAGTGTTTGGCCACCAGGCCCAGCGCGAACTGGCCCATGACTTCAAAACCAGTCAGGCCCGCGCCCAGGTGGCGGTGCGCCAGCCCGAGCAGGGTAACGGCGTCCTCCATCGACGGCACGGCCGCCCAGGCGGTGAGCTGCGCGGCCGGCATGGGGTAGAGCTTCATGGTCGCGGCGGTGATGATGCCCAGCGTGCCTTCGCTGCCGATGAACAGGTCGCGCAGGTCGTAGCCGGTGTTGTCCTTGCGCAGGCCGGACAGGCCTTCCCAGACCTCGCCCTGCGCGGTGACGACTTCCAGCCCGAGACAGAGGTCGCGTGTGTTGCCGTAACGCACGACCTGCGTGCCGCCGGCGTTGCTGCCGAGGTTGCCGCCAATCGTGCAGCTGCCTTCGGCGGCCAGGCTCAACGGAAACAGGAAGCCGGCTTTCTCAGCGGTCTCCTGCAGGGTCTGCAGGATGCAGCCGGCCTCGACCGTCATGGTCAGGTTGGCGGTGTCGATGGCGCGCACCGCGTTCATGCGTTGCAGGCTCAGCACGATCTGGCGGCCGGAGGCGTCGGGCGTCGAGCCGCCGACCAGGCCGGTGTTGCCGCCCTGCGGCACCATGGGCACGCCGGCCGCTGCGCAGGCCCTGACAACAGCCGCCACCTGCGCCGTGTCGGCGGGGCGAACCACGGCCAGCGCCTTGCCGCGCGCGCGTTTGCGCCAGTCCAGCTCCCAGGCCGAAAGGTCGCCCCCGGTCAGCACGTGGGCGTCGCCGACGATGGCGCGCAAGGCATCGAGAATCTTGTCCATAGGTTTTTCAGGCAGCAGGTTGAATGGTTTTTGCGCCATTTTTCAGGCGGATGCGCACATGCAGGGCGCAGGCGGTGAACAGCAGCAGGCACAGCAATACTTCGGCCATGGCCAGGTAGTTGCCGGGCGGCTTGTCGCTCCAGGCGCGCACCGCGCCCTCGGTGAAATACAGCCAGACCATCAGGCTGAGCCAGCGGTAGGTGTACATGCGGTTTTTCAGCAGGCCGGCCAGCGGAAAACACAGCGGCAGCACCTTCAGGGCCAGCAGCGAGCCGCCCGGCCGCAGCGGCGCCAGCCACATCTCCCAGGCCAGGCCGAGAATGATCAGGGCGGTCAGGCTGCCCACGGCCAGCCAGCGGGTGGCGTCTATCTGTGATGTTTTGTCGATGGTCATGTTGATGCTTGTGTCGATGGCATGATACCGGGGATGAAATTCCAGCAGTCCCTGCAGCAGTTATTGACGGACCTGTCCCGCTTTCCCTGGCGCGACACCGCCATCACGCTGCGCCAGCGTTTCCGCGACGACCACATGGGCCTGACGGCCAGCAGCCTGACCTTCACCACCAGCATCGCGCTGGTGCCGTTTTTCACGGTGGCGCTGGCCATCTTCACCGCCTTTCCGATGTTTTCCAAGCTGCAGGGCGCGCTACAGGTGTGGCTGGTCAACAGCCTGATTCCCGACAATATCTCGCGCCAGGTGCTCGGTTACCTGACGCAGTTTGCCAAACAGGCCAACAAGCTCGGTGTTGCCGGCCTGGCGGTGCTGCTGGTCACGGCGATCGCGATGATCCTGACGATAGACCGCACGCTCAACGGCATCTGGCGCGTGAAAAAGCCGCGGCCGCTGGCGCAGCGCGTGCTGATTTACTGGGCCGCCATCACGCTGGGTCCGCTGGTGCTGGGCGCCAGCCTGGCGGTGACGTCGTATGTCATCTCCGGCTCGCGCGGTGTGGTCGGCGACATGCCCGGTGGCGTGCGCGTGTTGCTGGACGTGCTGCAGTTTTTCCTGCTCGCCGGCGGCATGGCGGCGCTGTACCACTATGTGCCCAACACCTTTGTGCGCTGGGGCCACGCCTGGGCGGGCGGCCTGTTTGTCGCCGCCGGCATCGAGCTGGCCAAGAAGCTGCTGACGCTGTACCTGAGCAGCGTGCCGACCTATTCGCTGGTGTATGGCGCTTTTGCCACCTTGCCGATTCTGCTGGTCTGGATTTACGTCGCCTGGGTCATCGTGCTCATGGGCGCGGTGATTGCCGCCTACCTGCCCAGCCTGCTGGCCGGCGTGGCCCGCCGCGGCAGTGCGCACGGCTGGCAGTTCCAGCTGGCGGTGGAACTGCTGCAGCAACTGCACCGGGCGCGCAGCACCACGCGCATCGGGCTGGAAGGCTCGGAACTGGCGCGGGCGTTGCAGGTTGACGTGTTGCAGCTCGAACCCGTGCTGGAGACCCTGATGGCGCTGGACTGGATAGGCCAGCTGACCGACCCGGAGGATGAACACGAGGCGCGTTATCTGCTGCTCGCCGATCCGGCCTCCACCGCGCTGGAGCCGCTGATGGCGCAGCTGCTGCTGAGCCAGGACCCGTCCATGAGAAATTTATGGGAAAACGGACGTTTCCCCGCGCTGCGACTGCGTGACGTGTTATGAAATTGATAGTAGCCGAAAGCCGGCTGCTTCACTTTCCGGCTTTTTTCGCCGCTTCGTAACGCGCCTTGTTCTCCGCGTTGGGCGGGTACAGGCCCGGCAGGGCCGCACCCTTGTCGACCTCGCCCATGATCCAGGACTCGAGCCGCTCCTGTTCGGGTGCCAGCAGCAGCATCTCTTCCAGCAGCGCCGCCGGGATCAGTACCGCGCCGTCGTCATCGGCCACGATCACATCGCCCGGAAACACCGCCACGCCGCCGCAGGCAATCGGCTGCTGCCAGGCCACAAAGGTCAGGCCTGCGACGGAGGGCGGGGAAGCCGCCCCATTGCACCAGACGGGCAGACCCGTGCCCAGCACACCGGCCTGGTCGCGCACCACGCCGTCGGTGACCAGAGCGGTGACACCGCGTTTTTGCATGCGGGCGCACAGGATGTCGCCAAAAATGCCGGCGTCGCTGACACCCATCGCGTCCACGACGGCAATACACCCCGCCGGCATGTCTTCGATCGCCGCGCGTGTCGAGATCGGCGACGACCACGACTCGGGTGTCGCCAGATCCTCGCGCGCCGGTACGAAGCGCAGGGTGAACGCGCGGCCGACCAGGCGCGGCTGGCCGCTGCGCAGCGGCCGGGCGCCGCGCAGCCAGACATTGCGCAGGCCTTTTTTCAGCAGCAGCGTGGTCAGGGTGGCGGTGGTGATGCCGGAGAGAACGTCCACAGCCCGGGCGTCGAGCTGCATGGGGATGCCGTGGTTGGTGTTCATCAGATCTTGACTTTGCCGGTCCAGATGTCCTTGTACATGACCCAGTCGCCCATGAAGCTGTAAAGCGGGCGCTTGAAGGAGGCAGGTTTGTTCTTTTCAAACACGAAGTGGCCGACCCAGGCAAAGCCGTAACCGCACAGCAGGCCGGCCAGCAGCCACCACGGGTTGCGTGTCGCGGCCAGCGCGGCCAGGCACAGCAGCGAGAGGCTGGAGCCTGCGAAGTGCAGGCGGCGGCAGGTGCGGTTGCTGTGCTCGCTCAGGTAGAAGGGGTAGAACTCCGCAAAACTCTTGAAGGCTTTGGCGTCTGCCGCTGGTGGCGAGGCACTGGTGTGGGTGGTGTCCATGAGGGTCTCCTGGCGTGTTGTCGTGGCTCATGATAGCCACAGCGGTTCCCCGGGATCAAGTGATCGAAAAAGGCGCTTTCAGAAAACCGCGGAAACGGGCGCGCCCGCCGCGGGTCGGCGCAGCACTCAGGCGGTAGTCGGGGAAACGCTGCAGAAAGCGCCCGACGGCGATGCGGCCTTCGAGCCGCGCCAGACTGAGGCCGGCGCACTGGTGGATGCCGAAACCAAAGGCCAGGTGCCGGTTGTTTTCGCGCGTCAGGTCGAGTTGCTCGGGGTGGTCGAACTGCGCCGGGTCGCGGTTTGCCGCGCCTATGCACAGCGTGATCAGCGCGCCTTCGGGCAGGTCCACGCCGCCGACCTGGCAGGCCTTCAGCGCGCGGCGGTTGCCCAGCTGGTTGGACGACTCGAAACGCAGGAACTCGTCAACTTCAACAGAAAGATCGGCCTCCGGCCCTTGCAGGTCCTGCACAGGCAACTTCACTTTTGATAGCAGATGCGCCCGGGCATCGGGCCACTCCTGCAGGGCGACCAGGGCGTTGCCGATCAGGTTGGTCGTGGTTTCGTGGCCGGCGTTGAGGATGAAAACGCAGTTTTGCAGCAGCTCGGTTTCGCTGAGTTTTTCACCGTTCTCCTCGCCCTGGATCAGGCGCGTCAGCACATCGTGCTCCGGGTCGCCCGGATTTTTCCGGCGCTCGGCCACCAGCGTCTGGAGGTAAGCCGCGAACTCGCTGACGCTCTGGTTGCCCAGCGCTTCCTGTTCGGGTGTGAGTTTGGGTTCGAGCGCGCCCAGGATGGTCAGCGACCAGTCGCGCAGCGGGCCGCGGTCGGCATGCGGCACGCCCAGCAGGTTGCCGATGATCTCCACCGGAATCGCCGAGGCGAAGTCCTCGATCAGGTCGCCGCCGCCCCTGGCTTCGATGGCGTCGAGCAGGCTGTCCACCAGGGTGACCAGCCCCGGCTCCATGTCGGTTATGGCCCTGCGCGTGAGGGCGCCCATGATGAGCTTGCGCACACGCGTGTGCAGCGGCGGGTCGTTGAACACCAGGCTGGTCGTGTGGTGCTCGAGCAGCGGCGCGCCCTCACCGTACTTGGGCGTGAACTCCACCTTCTTGTCAGAACTGAAGGTCTGCGCATCGCGGTAGACCGCCACGAGGTCGGCGTAACGCGTGAGGAAATACGAGCCGTCGGGCATGCGCCGCACCGGCGTGGTTTCACGCAGCAGGGCATAGACCGGGTAGGGGTTGGCGTAGAAATCGGGGGGCAGGGCGCGCAGATCGAAGCTGGCGGCAATCTCCCGCACACGTTCGGGCGACAGAGGCGGTGTGATGGCGAAGGGCGTGGCGTCGGTCATTTTGTGATTTTGGCACGGAGCTGTGTGTCGGCGCCGCGCCGGTCCGGCGTGATCGCGCGACAGCACTTCCAGGCGTCTGCGCATGACCTGCGAAGGCCTTATTGGCATGGTGTGGCTGCACTATTTACATTGACCCCGTGGGCCGGGCAAGCCTAAGCTGCAGGCGGCAGATGCGGGTGGGACCGCAGTTCTGCAGTGAGGAAATTGTTCAACCCAAGGAGAGCGAAATGAAAAAATACGCATACCTGCTGTTCATGGTTCTTGGTGCAGGCGCGGGGTCCGCGGCGCTCGCGGCCGGACGCTGTCCTGCGAACGACATGGGCTGTACCCAGGACAACTACGAACAGAAGGTCAAGGAGCGCGTCGAGCAGGGCAAAAAAAACGTGCAGGAAGCATCCGGGCCGGTGAACAAGGTCAAAGCGGTTGGCAGCACGGTGAAGGACTGCACAGATTGCGGGATGAAAGTCATCAAGGATTCGATCAGCGGCGCAGGCATCTCCAAATAGCCACGGAACACAGCACAGTGGTCATCCGGCACGTCTGCACCCATCTGAACGGTCTCAGGCCGTGAACCCGATCCAGGGTGTCGTCGGAACCCGTCGACCACGCAATACCAGAAAACGGAGGGCAGCATGGGCGTTCTATTCAACAGCTGGATAAATCAGTTGCCGGCTTTGGCGATCCGGTACGTGGGCGTCAAGGAGTTGATGAGCCACCCGAATCCGGCGCCCAACGTACTGGAGACCTGGGATGAGTTGATGAGATCCCGGGAAGCCGCCCTGGATGAGTTGGTGAAGGAGTATCAGCCCATTCCTGAAACCGCCGGGCCCGGCAGCTACCCTTGGGTCAGGCAATTCATTTCCACCGCTCCTTCGATTGCTCGCAGCTACCCCGGATCGGGCGAATATCTGCTGCCGGTGGCGAAAAGCTTCCAGGACCTCGCCCGTTTCAAGGTTCTCAATGCAGGGCCAGGCGGGCAATGGGCGGCTGTGGTCACGGAAATCGAGCTACTGATGCCCGTGCTGGCCCATTGACGCATTCTTGCGGCCGATTTCCGGTGCAACATTCAGCCGCTCAGGAAATCCCGCATCGCAAACAGCGTTTCTTCCGGCGCCTCGGTCATCTGGTCCTGCGCACCCAGCAGGAATAGCACGGGGCAGGTGATCTGCGCGACGGCGTTGTCGCCGTTGGCATCACTTTCGCCGTCCTGGGTGCGGGCTACACCGCACCAAGGACAGCGTCAGGCGGCTTTTTTCGCCCAAGCGCTGCACCAGCCTTTGGCGGCAACCTGCTTGCCGGCGAACAGGGGGCAAACTGCGGCCGCGTCGGTCGCCTTGCCCTGGTACAGCGCGCAGTTGGCGCAGTTCTGGCCGGCGGCGTACTTGGGGTATTTCTTGGTGTCGGTCTTGCTGCCGTCGGCCTTGTAGCCCAAGGCGACGGCATTGGCGTCGGTGTCCTTGACCATGGGCGCTGCCGCCGTCTGGGACAGCGCCAGACTGCTGGCAGCCAGCGCTCCGCTGGCGGTGAGGGCGTGAATGACAAAGGTGCGGCGTGAGGTGGAAGTCATGGCAATCGTGGAGGTAGTTGTGTTGTCGTGCGTGATGGCACCGCTACTCTACCGGCCGGTCACGATCGGGACTTGATGGTAATCAACAGATGGGCGCATTCCCCGTGCATTTTCCTGTGCCTGGCGCGGCAGCATGGCGTGGCCGGGCGCGCTGTGCCCTTCAGGTCACGGGGTGCTAAGGCCTGTTCACACTATTTATGCACTTGTATAAATAGTGTTAACAGGCCCTAAGGAAATCCCGCATCGCAAACAGCGTTTCTTCCGGCGCCTCGGTCATCTGGTGGTGGCCGACGGGAACGCTGACCAGCTGCACGGTTTTGCCGCTGGCCCGCGCCTTGGCTATCAGCGGCTGTGCGGCTTTGGCCTGTGTCATCTGGTCCTGCGCACCCAGCAGGAACAGCACGGGGCAGGTGATCTGCGTGATGGCGTTGTCGCCATTGGCATAACTGTCGCAGGCCTTGAAGCCGCGGTGAAAGACATTGACTTGGGTGTTGCTCGCCAGCACACGCCGGCCCAGCGCCATGCTGGCGCCGTAGACCCAGGTGCCCGGGCCCAGCGCCGAGGGCGGTGCGGCCAAGGTGCTGCGCGAAAACACATTGATCATGGTCAGCGCCTTCATCGGCTCGTTCAGGGCGGCGTCCAGCAAGGCGGGGGACACCTTCATCGGGTAAGCGATGCCGACCAGCACAAGGTGGCTCACCCGCTCTTTCAGCCGGGAGGCGGCCTCCAGCGCAATCAGCGAACCCCAGCTGTGGCCGATCAGTGCGGCGCGCTGCACGCCAGCCGCGTCGAGGAGGGCGGCTACAAAACCGGCGGCCTCTTCGACCGTCGAGGGCGCCTCGCCCGCGCTTTTGCAGTGGCCCGGCAGGTCCACCGCGAGCACGTTCCAGCCGTGGTGGGCCAGGTAGCGGCTTTGCAAAATCCAGACGCTGTGGTCGTTGAGCACGCCGTGGATGAAAACCACGGTGGGTTTGGCCGCATCGAAGGGTTTGCCGCCGGTGTAGCAATAGATGGCGTGGCCGTTGACGTTGAGGATCATGCTGCTTTCTCCGCCGCCTTCAGTGCGCGCTTCAAGTCATCGATCAGATCATCCGGATCCTCCAGGCCGATGGACAGGCGGATGGTGCCCTGCGTGATGCCGGCGCCTGCCAGCGCTTCGTCGGTCATGCGGAAATGCGTGGTGCTGGCCGGGTGAATCACCAGGCTGCGGCAGTCGCCGACGTTGGCCAGGTGGCTGAACACCTTGAGGGTTTCGATGAAGGCCTTGCCCTGTTCGCGGTTGCCCTTGATGTCGAAGCTGAACACCGAGCCGGCGCCGCGCGGCAGCAGCCTTTTGGCCAGCGCATGGCTGGGGTGGCTCTCCAGCATCGGGTGGCCGACACGTGCCACCAGCGGGTGGCTGGCCAGGAAGGCCACGACCTTTTCGGTGTTGCTCATGTGCCGCGCCATGCGGAGTGGCAGGGTTTCGATGCCCTGCAGGATCAACCAGGCGGTGTGCGGGCTCATGCAGGCGCCGAAATCGCGCAGGCCTTCGCGGCGCGCGCGCAGCAAAAACGCGCCGACGGTGCTTTCCTCGCTGAATACCATGTTGTGAAAGCCGTCGTAAGCCTCGGTCAGCTCGGCGAATTTGCCGGATTTTTCCCAGTCGAAGCTACCGCCGTCCACGACGATGCCGCCAATCACCGTGCCGTGGCCGCTCAGGAACTTGGTGGCTGAGTGGTAGACCAGGTCGGCGCCGTGGTCGAAAGGTTTGATGAGCCAGGGCGATGTCAGGGTCGAGTCCACCAGCAGCGGCACACCGGCCTCGTGCGCGATGGCTGACACGGTGGGCATGTCCAGCACGTCCAGCCCCGGGTTGCCCACGGTTTCGCCGAAGAAGAGCTTGGTGTTGGGCCGCACGGCAGCGCGCCAGCCATCCATGTCACCGGGTTTGACGAAGGTGGTCTCGATGCCGAAACGCCGCATCGTGTAGTGCAAAAGATTCTGACTGCCGCCGTACAGCGCCGTGCTGGCGACGATGTGTGAACCCGCGCCCATCAGGGTGGCAATGCTCAGGTGCAGCGCCGCCTGGCCGCTGGCGGTGCTGATGGCGCCTATGCCGCCTTCGAGTGCGGCGACGCGCTGCTCCAGCACCGCGTTGGTCGGGTTGCTGATGCGCGAATAGACGTGGCCGGCGCGCTCCAGGTTGAACAGGCTGGCGGCGTGGTCGCTGGATTCGAAGACAAACGAGGTGGTCAGGTGAATCGGCACGGCGCGCGCGCCGGTGGCCGGGTCGGGCGCGGCGCCGGCATGCAGGGCCAGCGTGTCGAAGCCCGGGTCAGAGTAGCCAGACATGGTGTCTCCAGAAATTGGCGGAAGGGATAGGCGAAAACAGCAGCCAGCCTGAAACAACTTGAGGTGGCTTGCAAGCGGATTGTGGGCTATATTTGAACTGAATTTTCCGCCGGGCGGCACCGGGGAAGAACCTGAAGACTGCCGAGACAAATTCCTGAAGGAGTGCCCCATGAAAGTCCTTGATATCCTGCGCGTCAAAGGCAACACGCTTTACACCGTCCAGCCCGATGAGCCGCTGTCCAAGGCGACCCAGATCATGGCGGAAAAAGACATCGGTTCGCTGGTCGTCATGGAACACGGCGACCTGGTGGGCATGCTGACCTTCCGTGAAGTGATTCTGTGCATTGTCAAAAACGGCGGCGAGATCGGCAACACGCTGGTACGCACGGCCATGGACGATGCACCGTTGACCTGCACACCCGACACCGAGATCGACGAAGTCCGCCGCATGATGCTGGGCCGCCATGCGCGCTACATGCCGGTGCTCAACAAAAAGGTCCTTGAAGGCGTGATCTCGTTTTACGACGTGGCCAAGGCCGTGGTCGATGGCCAGAACTTCGAGAACAAGATGCTCAAGGCCTATATTCGCGACTGGCCGGCTGAAGAAGACGAGACACCAGAGACCAAGCTCTGAGGCTCCGCAGAGCCTCCGCCCGCAGAGGAATTCGGGAACACTGTTTCTTTTCTACCGGCAGTGGTGTACCAGCAAGCCGGGGGGTGCCCGGCGGCAAGTAACTTTCTTTTGCGTCGCCAAAAGAAAGTCACCAAAGAAA
>JAZKAP010000001.1:0-654226 GCA_040389085.1 Pseudomonadota bacterium | reverse complement strand
CCATCGCCCAGCGGGGCGAGGGAGGGGCGGGGGGAGGGAGTGGGGAGTTGCGCCTGCTGTCCCAAGCGAACCGGGAACGCAGCGTGATGCCGCAAATGCACTTATATCCTTGTACCGATTTCAATGATGAAATCGGCATCCAGCCCCTATAGGCCGTGCACCAACAGCTATCAATACGATAGCGGTCTACAGTTGGGCCAACCGCTCCAACGCACTGTTGAGCGTTTCGTCCTTCTTCGCAAAACAGAAGCGCACGACGCGCTGGTCGAAGCCGTTGCCGTAAAACGCCGACAAGGGAATCGCGGCGACGCCGATCTCGGTGGTCAGCCATTTGCAGAAGTCGGCTTCCCCGAGGTCGCTGACTTGCGAAATGTCCACGCACTGGAAATAGGTGCCTTCGCTGGGCAGCAGCTTGAAGCGTGTCTTGGCCAGGCCGGCGCGGAACAGGTCGCGCTTGCGCTGGTAAAACGCTGGCAGGTCCAGGTAGGGACGTGCGTCAGCCATGTAACTCGCCAGGCCGTATTGCATCGGGGTATTGACGGTGAACACATTGAACTGGTGCACCTTGCGGAACTCGGTCGTCAGCGAAGCGGGCGCCGCCACATAACCGATTTTCCAGCCGGTCACGTGGTAGGTCTTGCCGAAGCTGCTGACGATGAAGGCGCGCGCCGCCAGGCCGGGGAAACGCGCGGCGCTTTCGTGCACGCGACCCTGGGCTGCGTCGAACACCATGTGTTCATACACCTCGTCGCTGATCAGCAGCACGTCGGTGGGCGCCAGGATCTCCTGCAGGCGCAGCATGTCCTCGCGGGTCCAGACGGTGGCGCTGGGGTTGTGCGGCGAGTTGATGATGATCGCGCGCGTTTTGGGAGTGAGCGCGGCGGAAATCTTGTCGAAGTCGGGTCGGAAAGTGCCGGGCGTCAGGGGCACGCGCACGGGAATGCCGCCGGCCAGCTCGATGTTGGGCACGTAGCTGTCGTAACAGGGTTCGAGCACGATGACTTCATCACCGGGGCGCACCACGGCCAGCACCGCGGTGATGATGGCCTGCGTGGCGCCGGCCGTCACCGTGATTTCGGCGTTGGGGTTGTAGCTGCGACCGTGCAACTGCTGCAGCTTGGCGGCAATCGCCTCGCGCAGCACCGGCACGCCGGGCATGGGCGGGTACTGGTTCAGGCCGCGGGTCATCGCATCGTTGACGGCGCCGACCAGCTTGGGGTCGCAGTCGAAGTCCGGGAAGCCCTGACCGAGGTTGACCGCGTTTTTTTCGAGGGCCAGCGCCGACATCACGGTGAAGATGGTGGTGCCCACGGCGGGCAGTTTGGTCTGTATCTCTGGCGTGCGCTCGCTGGCAAAAGGCATGGTCGTCATGGTGAGGGTGGAGTGATGGAATTTAGAGTTCGAAGTCGCCGTGGCGGCTGCTCATGGCCCGGGTGATCTGGGCGCGGTCGAGCTTGTCATTGAGCAGTTCGGCAAATTTGTAGACAAAGTTGCGCAGGTAGGCACTGCGCTTGAAGGCGACACGCGCCACGTTCACGCCGAACAGATGGCCGGCCGGCAGGGCGACCAGGTCGGTGTTGGTGCCGTCGTCCTTGAGCGCCATCTCGGCCACAATGCCGACGCCCAGGCCCAGACGCACATAGGTCTTGATCACGTCGGAGTCGATCGCCTCGAGCGCAATGCGCGGATGCAGGTGTTTGGCGGCAAAGGCCTGGTCGATCTTGGTGCGGCCGGTGAACGAGGGGTGGTAGGTGATCAGGGGCTGCTCGGCCAGGTCTTCCAGCGTGATGTTGTCCTGTTTGGCCAGCGGGTGGTCCAGCGGCAACACCAGCATGTGCTGCCATTCGTAGCAGGGCAGCGTGACCAGCTCTTCATAATGCGCCAGCGACTCGGTGGCAATGCCGATCTCGGCCACCTCGTCGATCAGCATGCGCGCCACCTGGTCGGGCGAGCCCTGGTGCAGGCTGACATTGACCTTGGGAAACGCTTCGCGCAGCTTGGCCACCGGCTGCGGCAGCACGTAGCGCGCCTGGGTGTGGGTGGTGGCGATGGACAGGGTGCCGCTGTCCTGCGCGGAAAACTGCTCGCCGATGCGCCGCAGGTTGCCGACCTCGCGCATGATGATGTCAATGCTTTTGAGCACATGTTCGCCCGGTTCGGTCACACGCTTGAGGCGTTTGCCGTGGCGGGCAAAAATTTCCACCCCCAGTTCTTCCTCGAGCTCGATGATGGCCTTGGACACCCCGGGCTGCGAGGTGTGCAGGATGCGTGCGGTTTCGGTGAGGTTCAGGTTGCGCCGGACGGCTTCCTGGACAAAGCGAAATTGGTGAAGATTCATATCCGATTCTTGCTAATTATTCGCTTTATTATGCCGTTTCAACCTAAGAACTCTTGGGCAGCGCTTAAAAAAAAGCAGAAATCGGCGAGCCTTGCGCCCCCGGTTCAGGACAGGGCGATATCGGCCATCAGCGCGGTCAGCTGGGGGTGCTCGCCAGCCGTCGGCATCAGGGTCACCGGCAGGTCCGGGTGCTGGGCGCGAACCTGCGCCAGCAGCAGCGGCAGGTCTTCCCGTGCGTGTTTTCCGACACCGAGAAAAAGC
Source organism: Pseudomonadota bacterium (assembly GCA_040389085.1). Classification (GTDB taxonomy): domain Bacteria; phylum Pseudomonadota; class Gammaproteobacteria; order Burkholderiales; family Burkholderiaceae_C; genus Polaromonas. The sequence continues at coordinate 651,627 of JAZKAP010000001.1, read as the reverse complement.
GGAAAAACCTTGATTTTTCGGGCGCCAGCAGCTATCAAGTCGGTAGCGGCCTGGGCCAGCTCCGGCGTGCACAACTCGAGGTAGGCGCAACTGACCAGGGCGTCGGGGTCGCGCGCACGGATCGCCTCGGCCACCGCCTCGATGGGCAGGCGCCAGAGGGGGTCGCGCGAGCCGTGCGCAAACAGGACAATGCCTTGCCGCACCATCAGCGTCTCAGGACCAGCCAGCCGAAGGCGCCCAGCGAAATGGCGGTGTAGAGCAGGCCGGGCGCGGCGGCCGCCAGCCAGGGTTGCCAGTTCTGCAGGTTGCCGATGTAGCCGAACACGTTGTTGAGCAGGAAAAAGCTGATGCCGATCATCACGCCGCCGAACACATAACCGGCGATGCCGCCACTGCGAAAGTGCAGGTAGGCAAACGGCAGGGCCAGCACCACCATCACCAGGCAGCTCAGCGGATAAAACACCTTTTTCCAGAACTCGATTTCATAACGCTGGGCGGTCTGGCCATTGGCGTTGAGGTGGCGGATGTAGGCGAACAGGTCGATCGTGCTCATGCGTTCCGGCTTGAGCACGGCCACCGAAACCATCTCTGCGCTGATGCCGGTGGGCCAGCGGAACTGGGCGATCTTGTTGATGCTTATTTTAGCCGTTTCACGCCCGGCACCGTTGGTTGAGGCCTGTCCCGGCTGCACGGTGAATTCGGTCCGGGTGCCGTTTTCCAGCTGCCAGGAGTCGTCGGACGCAAACCGTGCGATGGCCGATTGCGTGATGGACACCAGCAGTCCCTTGTTGTCGAACTCGAAAACCCGCACAGCCTGCATCTCGTTGTCGGCGGACAGGGCGCCGACGTTGACCACGTAGCTGTTGTAGGCCTGTTTTTCCTTGAGCCAGGCCCCGGTCTGGCCGATGGTGATGCGGCCCTGGTAACGGGCCTTGAGCAACTGGGCGGCACGGTCGGCGGCCGGGGCCACATAGTCGCCGATGGCGAAGCAGAGCACGACGAAAATCGCCCCCAGGGTCAGCAGCAGGCGCAGCGCGCGCCAGGGCTCCAGGCCGCTGGTGCGCAAGATGGTGTATTCCGAACTCTGTGCCAGCCGGGCCATCACGAAAATGGTGCCGATCAGGACCGAAATGGGCACCAGCTCGTACAGGTGGCTGGGAATCAGCAGCGCCACATACAGCAGTGCATGCCGGATCTGGTAGGTGTTGGCATCTGAACTGACGACGCCTGCCGCATTTTTACCCAGGTACTGCAGCTCATCGACCAGGTCGAAAAAGAAAAACAGCGCCAGAAATCCGACGGCCACAAAAGCAATGGAGGCCAGCACCTCGCCGTAAATCAGGCGGCGTATGGTCTTCATGCGGCCACCTTGCCCGCCTGCCGGCTGGCCTGCCGCTTGCGCTCCCGGCTCATGGCGCCCTTGAAGGTCCAGTTCAGGTGGCGCTTGGACAACCAGCCCAGCGCCAGCAGCAGCGCGCCCCCGTGCAGGGCCAGCACAAAGCCGGCGAAATTGGCCGCGCCCACGCTGATCCAGCTCTGGCCCAGGTTCAGCAGGTTGTGATAGACGACAAAGGTGAACAGCACAAAAATCAGGTTGCCGCTGCGCCCGGCGCGCGGGTTGACGCTGGCCAGCGCCAGCGCAATCACGACAAAATTGATCGCGGCCAGCGCCATGCCCAGACGCCAGGCCAGTTCACCCTGGTTGGCCCGCGTGGGCGATTTCAGCAGTTCCCGGGTGGACTTGGATTTTTCGGGGATGTTGGCCCCGTTGAGCAGCGGGCTGTCGCCGGCCTTGCTGCCGTATTCCGCAAACTCGGTGATTTTCAGGGCCGACTTGCCGATCTCGCTTTCAAGCCGCTGACCGTTGTCGAGCAGCAGCATCTGGTCCTTGCCTACCTTTTCGATGCGGCCGGAACTGGCGGTGGTCACTGAATTCTTGCCCTTTTCGGTCGAAGCGATGAAGACGTTGTTGCTGACTTTTTCCCCGCTGGTATCGCGGTCGATGAAAAAGACCCGGTTGCCGTTGGACGACTCCTGGAACTGGCCGGGCGAGACCCGTTCCAGGTCGCCGCGCTGCTCGTACCGGTCCCGCACCTCCTGGGTTTGCAGGTTGGACCAGGGCCAGACAAATACCGACATCAGCGTGATCACCAGCAGCACCGGCCAGGCGAAGCGAAACAGCGGCACGAGAAAAAAGCCCAGGCCGCGGCCGCTGACAAACCAGACAACCATCTCGCTGTCGCGGTACATGCGTGAGAGGGTGCTGACCATGGCCACAAACAGGGACAGCGTCAGGATGATGGGCATGCGGCCCAGGGCCGAGTAGCCCATGACCAGCATCACGTCCTGCGGGTTGACGCTGCCGCGCGAGGCCTGCCCGAGTGTGCGGATCAGGATGATGGTGATCACAATGGTCATCAAAACCACAAGGGTGGCCCCAAAACTGCGTGCCAGCTCTTTGCGGATCGAGGATTGGAATAACATTGACTGAAACTTGCCCTTAACAACAACCGACAACTGCGCTTGCGTCGCCTAACCCTCGATTATGGACTTTGAACTCAAAACCCTGACCCCCGCCCGAATTTGTGCCGAAAAATGCGATGCCCTGATTGTCCTGGTGAGCGGCGAGACCAGCGCCGGGACCGACGCGGTGTCGAAAATGGTGACTCTGGCCCTGAAGGCAGGGGACTTTGAAAACAAGGCCGGCAAGCTGCTCAGCGCTTATAGGCCCGAGGGAATCGCGGCCACGCGGGTGCTGCTGGCAGGCGCCGGCGACGGCAGCGCCAAAAGCATACGGACCGCGGTGCATGCGGCGATGGTCGCGCTGAAAAACACCAACGCGCGGCGGGTGCTGCTCAGCCTCTGTGCCCTGCCGCAGGCCAGTCAGGAGGCCGCGCGAGCCGCCGTGCTGGCCTGCGCCGATGCCGCCTACCTTTACAGCACCACCAAATCGAAGCCGGCCGAACAAAAACTCAAGCAGGTGCTGGTGGCCGTCTCCTCGCTGGCGGCCAGCCGTGCCGGCTTCGACAAGGGCGTCGGGCTGGCCAGGGGCCTGGCCCTGGCCAAGGAGTGGGCCAACCGGCCGGCCAACCACGCGACGCCGACGATGCTTGCCCAGGCCGCCAGGGACCTCGGGAAACTGCCCGGGATCAAGGTGGAGGTGCTGGGCCCCAAAGAGGTCGCCAAACTCGGCATGGGCTCGTTCATGGCCGTTGCCCAGGGTTCGGAAGAACCGCTGCGTTTCATCGTGCTGCGTTATGACGGCGGCGCCAAGGCCGAAGCGCCGGTGGTGCTGATCGGCAAGGGCATCACCTTCGACACAGGCGGCATTTCCATCAAGCCTGCCGCCGAGATGGACGAGATGAAATACGACATGGGTGGCGCGGCCAGTGTGCTCGGTACCTTCCGCGCGCTGGCCGAGCTGCAGCCCGCGCTCAATGTGGTGGGCCTGATTCCGGCCTGCGAAAACATGCCCGACGGCCGTGCCATCAAGCCCGGTGATGTGGTGACCAGCATGAGCGGGCAGACCATCGAAATCCTCAACACCGACGCCGAAGGGCGGCTGGTGTTGTGTGATGCGCTGACGTACGCAGAACGCCTGAAGCCGCGCGCCGTGGTGGACATTGCCACCCTGACCGGCGCCTGCGTGATTGCGCTGGGCGGCGTGCGCAGCGGCATGTTCTCCAGTGACGAGGCGCTGGCCCAGGCCCTGGCCGCGGCCGGCGACAGCTCGCTCGATCTGTGCTGGCGCATGCCGCTCGACGACGAATACGCCGACGGTCTGAAAACCCATTTCGCGGACGTGGCCAACGTCGCCGGGCGCGCTGGCGGTGCCATCACCGCGGCCAAGTTTCTGCAGCGTTTTGCCGGCAAGTTCCCCTGGGCGCACCTGGACATCGCCGGCACGGCCTGGAAAAGCGGTGCCGCCAAAGGCGCGACCGGCCGGCCCGTGCCCCTGCTGGTTGACTTTTTGCTGAGCCAGGTTCAGCCCGTCAGGGTGCCGGCCAAAACCCGGACCCCCAAGGCGGGGGCCCGGTCACGCGCATGACGGAAGTTGCTTTCCATTTCAACGTGCCGGACAAGCTGGCCTACAGCTGCCGGCTGCTGCGCAAGGCCTGGGGCAGCGGGGCGCGTGTGGTGGTGACGGCGGAGCCGGACATGCTGGCCCGGCTGGATCAGTTGTTGTGGACTTTCTCTCCGCTGGAATTTGTGCCGCATTGCCACCTGAGCGCCGTTCCGTCCACGGTGTCTGCCACACCGGTGGTGCTGACCGGTTCGCTGGAGGCCTGTCCCCACCATGAGGTGCTGGTCAATCTCGGGCACCAGGTGCCGGTCGGGTTTGAGCGTTTCGAGCGGTTCATCGAACTGGTCACTCTGGCCGATGATGACCGCGCGGCGGCCCGCAGCCGCTGGAAGCATTACGCCGACCGCGGTTATGCCATGAAGCGGCACGACCTGGCCAGCGCAGGCGCATCATGAACCGCCCGCCACCCCGGTTTGTGCCCACGCTGACGGAGGTGGTGCAACCCCAGGCTACCGCGACCGGAGGCCGGCCCGTTCCTTCGGCGATGGACATGCAGCACTTTCAGGAGCAGATGGTGCATCGCGTGATGCAGCGCGTCGATTTGACGCTGGACCGGCTGCTGCGCGAAACCGTGGGCCGTCTGGTGCTGGAGCACACCCAGGCGCTGGCGCCCAGCCTCAGGGACGAAATCGAGATCGTCGTGCGGCAGTCGGTCAACCAGGCCTTTGAGCAGGAACTGGCCAGCCAGCTGCTGGACAAGCCCTGAAACCGGTCGAGCCCCTGGCTACCGATGTTCATGCGGGCGGCCTCTTCGAGGTGGTGAAAAATACCTGAGGCGGCTACGCCTGGATGACGTCTTTGCCCCATGCAGGCGGTTTTTTGCCGACGACTGATCATGCCGGGTGGTCCGCGCTATCGCTTGTGACCGGGCCACTTTTTGCGCTTTATTAGATTCGCTAATAGCCGATCAATTTCATTTCTTTCCCCGCCTCCCCAGCGCAACACTAGGGCTGCTTGCTATGGTGCAGGCGCGGAAATTGCGTTATGTTCGTGGCTGTTGAGTAAAAAAATCAGTTCTCAACCATCAACGGTAATTTAATAATTGGAGTGTATTTATGCAAATGAAATGGACTGCGGTCGCTTTGGCCGCCATGTTGGTTGTTGCCTGCGGCAAAAAAGAAGAAGCTGCGCCGGCCGCCACTGCACCTGCACCTGCTGCCCCGGTCGCTGCGGCTCCCGCGCCCGCCGGTGATACGCTCGTTGTCAAGATCGGCCACGTCGCACCGACTTCCGGCGCGCAGGCCCATTACGGCAAAGACAATGAAAATGGCGTCCGCATGGCCATTGAGGACCTGAACAAACAGGGCGTCATGATCGGCGGCAAGAAAGCCACCTTCGAAATCGTTGCTGAAGATGATGCAGCTGATCCGAAACAGGGCACGGCTGCCGCACAAAAACTGTGCGACTCCAAAGTCGCCGGCGTGGTCGGTCACCTCAACTCGGGCACGACCATTCCTGCCTCCAAGGTCTACAACGACTGCGGCATCCCTCACGTCACCGGTGCTGCCACCAACCCTGACCTGACCAAGCCAGGCTACAAAACCACGTACCGCATCATTGCCAACGATCTGGCCCTGGGTGCCGGTCTGGCGTTTTACGCCGCCGATACGCTCAAGCTGAAGAAAGTGGCTGTCATCGACGACCGCTCTGCCTACGGCCAGGGTGTTGCCGACATCTTCAAGAAGACTGCCAAGGAAAAAGGCATGACCGTGGTTGACGAGCAGTTCACCACCGACAAGGCCACCGACTTCATGGCTATCCTGACCGCCATCAAGGCCAAAGGCCCTGATGCCGTGTTCTACGGCGGCATGGATCCCCAGGCCGGCCCCATGCTGCGCCAGATGGAGCAGCTTGGCATGAGCAAGGTCAAGTATTTCGGCGGCGACGGCATCTGCACCTCCGAGATCGCCAAACTCGCCGGTGGCGCCAAGACCCTGAGCAACGTGATTTGCGCCGAAGGCGGCGCATCTCTGGCCAAGATGCCTGGCGGCGTCGAGTGGAAGAAGCGTTACGACGAGAAGTACCCGAACCAGTTCCAGGTCTACAGCCCGTACACCTATGACGCGACCTTCGTGCTGGTCGACGCGATGAAACGCGCTAACTCGATCGATCCGAAGACCTACATCCCCGAGCTGCTCAAAACCAGCTACAAGGGCGTGACCACCACCATCGAGTTCCTGCCTAACGGCGAACTGAAGAACCCGTCCATCACCTTGTACACCTACAAGGACGGCAAGAAAACGGCTCTGGAATAAGTTTTCCGGCCCCCAGCAAAAAAGCCACCGCAAGGTGGCTTTTTTTTTGCTCTTCAAGGCGCGCACGGGAAATCGCCCGCAGTGCCGGACCGTCGTTCGCAGCCAGGAGGGTGTTGCTGAGGCGATAAGGCCTGCCACGCAATGGCGGGCACAAAAATAGCAGGCACAAAAAAGCCCAGACAAGCTGGGCTTTCAGGAGCTTTTACTGCCGTGTGGAAAACTCACGGCAACTATACTTTTGGCGGAAAGGGCGGGATTCGAACCCGCGGTGGGTATAACCCCACGCACGCTTTCCAGGCGTGTGACTTAAACCGCTCATCCACCTTTCCGCGAAGCCTCACATTGTAGCAGTGCGCGGCGAGGAAGATGGCGCTGATCAGTGAAGCGCGCTGTGAAAGCGGTGTTTTTCCAGTTGCGCGCGTGTCACGAACTCCAGCGCCCTGAGGTGGGTGGACTCCAGAACCACGGGCGGCGCAAAGCCGGCTTCCAGTGCCTCGCGCCAGCGGTTGGCGCACAGGCACCACCGGTCGCCGGGCTTGAGCCCGGCAAAGCGGTACTCGGGCCGCGGGGTCACTAGGTCGTTGCCTTTGGCTGCCGAAAACGCCAGGAAGTCGCTGGTCACCTTGACGCAGACGAGGTGCGAACCCGAGTCGGACTCGTCGGTGTTGCAGCAGCCGTCGCGGAAATAACCGGTCAGCGGGTCGTAGGAGCAGGGGACCAGCTCCGTGCCGAGTACGTTCATGGCGCTCATGTGGGTGCCTTCTGCGATGCTGATCAGGCGCCCCGGGTGGACTGCACCATGGTCATGGCCGAGGTGATCAGGGCCGAGACTTCGGTCATGTTGCTCGGGACAATCAGCGTGGTCTTGGCGTCGGCCGCCACGCGGGAGTAGGCTTCCACGGCCTTTTCGGCAACCTTGAGCTGCACGGCCATTTCACCGCCGGGCTGGCGGATCGAGGCGGCAATACGTTCGATGGCCTGGGCGGTGGCGTCTGCCACTGCCGTGATCGCGGCCGCTTCACCCTGTGCGTTGTTGATGGCAGCGAGTTTTTCACCTTCGGAGCGTGCAATGAAGGCCTCGCGCTCCCCGGTGGCGATGTTGATCTGTTCCTGGCGGCGGCCTTCGGAGGCGGCAATCAGCGCGCGTTTTTCACGCTCGGCGGTGATCTGCGACTGCATGGCGTGCAGGATTTCCTTGGGCGGGGTCAGGTCCTTGATCTCGTAACGCAGCACCTTGACACCCCAGTTCAGTGCGGCCTCGTCGATCGCGGCCACGACCTGGGCGTTGATGATGTCGCGTTCCTCGAAGGTCTTGTCGAGTTCGAGCTTGCCGATGACGCTGCGCAGCGAGGTCTGGGCCAGCTGGGTGACGGCCACGATGTAGTTCGATGAACCGTAGCTGGCGCGCATCGGGTCGGTGACCTGGAAATACAGGATGCCATCGACCTGCAGCTGGGTGTTGTCGCGCGTGATGCAGACCTGGCTGGGAACATCGAGCGGGATTTCCTTGAGCGAGTGCTTGTAGGCCACGCGGTCAATGAAAGGGATCAGGAAATTGAGGCCCGGTGTCAGGCTGCCGTGGAATTTACCCAGCCGTTCGACGACCCAGGCATTTTGCTGGGGCACGACCTTGATGCTGCGTGCGATAAAAATGACGGCAATCACCAGGATGACGAGTGCAATTTCCATGAGTTTCTCCGTAAAAAACAAAAAACAGGGGCGGCATCAGCAGCCGGGCATCAGACCGTGCACTTTCTCACAGTTTGCCGACCACCAGGCGGTTGCCGTTGAGTTTCCTGACTTTGAAAAGGCCGGGCTGGGGCGCTGCATCATGGTCGGCGAACTCCACCGTCCATTGGGCGCCGCGGTATTTCACGGTGGCGGTGGCATCGTCGTTCCACTGCTGCACATGCACGGTCTCGCCGATGTCCATCTGCACGTCCCGGTTGGCATTGGCCTGGGCGGGCCTGGGGCTCTTGCTGCGTTTCCAGTGCCAGGCCACCACGGCGCCGCCACCGACCACGGCCGCAACCACAATCTGCACCATGACGGAGGCACCCAGATGGGCCGCCAGGGCCGCCGCCGTCATGCCAACGGCCAGCATCAGCAGGTAAAACGTCCCCGTGACCAGCTCCAGCGCCACGGCACCACCGGCCAGCAGCCACCAAATCGTCGAATCGGCCAAGCTTGTCATGTCGCGTTTCCTTAGTTTCCTAAAAGCCACATTTTGGGCCACAAAAGCCCGCTGGCAAGCTTAACCGGGCGCTTCAAAGGCCGGGCCGACTCTGCCTTCACCAAATATCCTTACACTTCGGCCCTGATTCGTTCTTTTTTGGCAGCTCCAGGCAAAGGCCTTTTGATGAAATTCCGCTTTCCCATCGTCATCATCGACGAAGACTTCCGCTCCGAAAACACCTCCGGGCTGGGCATTCGCGCGTTGGCGCAAGCCATAGAAACAGAGGGTTTTGAGGTGCTGGGCGTGACCAGCTACGGTGACCTGTCGCAGTTTGCGCAGCAGCAAAGCCGCGCCAGCGCCTTCATTTTGTCGATTGACGACGAAGAGTTCACGCCCGGGCCGGATCTGGACCCTGCGGTGGTGAACCTGCGCCACTTCATCGAGGAAGTGCGGCGCAAGAACCTGGATGTGCCGATCTACGTTTATGGTGAAACCAAGACCTCGCGCCACATTCCCAATGACATCCTGCGCGAACTGCATGGTTTCATCCACATGTTCGAGGACACGCCCGAGTTCGTGGCGCGCCACATCATCCGCGAAGCCAAGAGTTACCTCGAGGGCGTGCAGCCGCCGTTTTTCAAGGCGCTGCTCGATTACGCTGAAGACGGTTCCTACTCCTGGCATTGCCCGGGACACTCGGGCGGCGTGGCTTTCCTGAAAAGCCCGGTGGGCCAGATGTTCCACCAGTTCTTTGGCGAAAACATGCTGCGCGCCGACGTTTGCAACGCGGTCGAGGAGCTGGGCCAGCTGCTGGACCACGACGGCCCGGTGGGTGCCTCGGAGCGCAATGCAGCGCGCATCTTCAACGCCGATCACTGCTTTTTCGTGACCAATGGCACGTCCACCTCGAACAAGATGGTCTGGCACCACACGGTGGCGCCCGGCGATGTGGTGGTGGTGGACCGCAACTGCCACAAGTCCATCCTGCACGCGATCATCATGACCGGCTCGATTCCGGTGTTCCTCAAGCCGACGCGCAACCACTTCGGCATCATCGGCCCGATTCCCAAGGAAGAGTTCGAGCCGGCGTCCATCCAGGCCAAGATCAAGGCCAATCCGCTGCTCAAGGGCGTGGACGCCAAGAAGGTCAAGCCGCGTGTGCTGACCATCACCCAGTCCACCTACGACGGCGTGTTGTACAACACCGAAACCATCAAGGGCATGCTCGACGGGTATGTGGAGAACCTGCATTTCGACGAGGCCTGGTTGCCGCACGCGGCCTTCCACCCGTTTTACGGCAGCTACCACGCCATGGGGAAAAAACGCGCGCGACCCAAGCAGGCCATGGTGTATGCGACGCAGTCCATCCACAAGCTGCTGGCCGGCATCAGCCAGGCCAGCCACGTGCTGGTGCAGGACTCGCAGACCGTCAAGCTCGACAGGCACCTCTTCAACGAGGCCTACCTGATGCACACCAGTACCAGCCCGCAGTACAGCATCATCGCCAGCTGCGACGTGGCCGCGGCCATGATGGAGCCGCCCGGCGGCACCGCGCTGGTCGAGGAAAGCATTGCCGAGGCGCTGGATTTCCGCCGCGCGATGCGCAAGGTCGATGAGGAATACGGCGACGATTGGTGGTTCAAGGTCTGGGGCCCAGAGAAGCTGGTGGACGAGGGTATCGGCCGCTCGGATGACTGGATCATCAAGGGCGAGTCCAAGAATGCGAAGGCCGGCGTCAACTGGCACGGCTTCGGCAAGATGGCGACCGGCTTCAACATGCTGGATCCGATCAAGTCCACCGTGGTCACACCCGGCATGGACCTGAACGGCAAGTTTGCCAAGACCGGCATTCCGGCCAGCATCGTGACCAAGTTCCTGTCCGAACACGGCGTGGTGGTCGAGAAAACCGGCCTGTACAGCTTTTTCATCATGTTCACCATCGGCATCACCAAGGGCCGCTGGAACAGCATGCTGACGGCGTTGCAGCAGTTCAAGGACGACTACGCCAAGAACCAGCCCATGTGGCGCATCCTGCCGGAGTTCTGTCAGAAGTACCCGCGTTACGAAAAAATGGGTCTGGCCGACCTGTGCCAGCACATCCACGCGCTCTACGCCAAGTACGACATTGCGCGCCTGACCACCGACATGTACCTGAGCGACCTCACTCCGGCCATGAAACCCAGCGACGCCTACGCGCACATCGCGCTGCACAAGACCGAACGCGTCGAGATCGACAAGCTCGAGGGCCGCATCACGGTGGGGTTGGTCACGCCTTATCCGCCCGGCATTCCGCTCTTGATTCCCGGCGAAGTATTCAACAAGAAGATCGTCGACTATCTGAAGTTCTCGCGCGAGTTCAACGCGCAGTGCCCGGGTTTCGAGACCGACATTCACGGTCTGGTCGAAATCGAAGATGCCGACGGCAAGAAGCACTATTACGCCGACTGCGTGAAAGAGTAATCAGGGCGCGACCGGCCTGCCGGCCGGCGCAGCGGCGCTCAGGGCCGTGCTGGCGCCATGTCCTCCCGAACCCGCAGGAAACTCGCAAAGCGCGGAATACCGCTGTCATTCAGGCCGCGAAAGCGGTAGGTGACGATGCTGCCCACAGGCGGCGGGTGGCGCCGCTGTTCATCACTGAAACCGGTGCCCAGCTTGAAGCGCTTGCTCGGCAGGCCGTCCGGGCCCACCGTCTCGACCAGCAGCGCGCCCAGGGCCGTGGCATGTTTGCCCTGGCCCGGCAACTGGGCCAGCACGCGGGCTTCCGCATCCTCGTGCGTCTTGACCTTGAGCAGGTCGTCATTGCGCAGGCCCTGGTAGAGCGAGGCGCCGCGGTGCAGCATCAGCCCTTCGCCGCCCAGCCTGACGGTCTTGGCCAGCAGGCGCTGGAGTTCGGCATGGCTGGCCACCCGGGATTGCGCAACCGCCTGCACCCAGGGCTGGTCGATGCGGCTGACCACCCCATGGAGGGCCGGAATCCGCTCGGTGAAGGTCCCTGCCTGCGTGGGCAGATCGAACACCATGAAACGCATGGCGCGCCACGCGGCGTCGTCCGGCGTTTGCTGGCGCACGGTGGAGACCGCCCTGGAGAATTGGCCTCTGCCGGCCCACAACTCGCCGTCCAGGGGCTGCCTGGGCCAGCCCGCGGTGAACCAGGCCGGAGCGGCGATGCGTTCGCCGCCGCGGGTCAGCAGCTTTTCGCCGTCCCAGTAGCCCCGCACGCCATCGAGTTTTTCACTGACCCAGTACTCCTGCAGCACGATGCCGGGGTGGTAGACATTGGCCAGCATCAGTGGAGGGCTGTTGCCGGCCGCCGCGGCGGGAAGGGCAGGCGCCAGCAGGGCCGTCAACGCCAGCAGCCAGGGCAGCGCGCAGATGCGAAGGAAAGCGCCGCTCGCGCGGCTGAGTGTGAGGGTGGATGGTGAAGATGCCGTCATGTCGCTGGATTTATTGCATGATTCATGCCGCAAGCGCCCGAACAAAGGGCGGAGTCAGCTATCAAAACAGTAGTATTGGCCTTTCCCCGTTTTCCCTGTTTTGCCCGCTTTTTTGGCCTGCGCCTGACGATTGTGCGGTCGGGCGCGGGCCTGCTGCAAGTCTGAACCGGTACACACTTCATTCATGAACGCCAAAGATGTTGCTTCCATAGAACAGGCCACGCTGGCCGCCGTGGCCCCCGAAACCGTGGAGGAGCGGGAGGGCTGGCTGCTGCCTGTCGATCACGGAACCATAGGCCGCGCCAGAAGTGCCGTGCCGCTGCAGCATACGGACACCGCTCCGGGCGTGCTGGGCCGCATCGAGGCGTATTACGCGGCACGCGGTCTTCCGGCGGTGCTTCGCCTGGCCACCGACGCCTGTTTTGACGGTTTGCGCCATGAACTGAGCCAGCGTGGCTACAGCGCCGACAAACCCACGCTGGTGCAGCTGGGCACGGTGGCGCGCATGCGCGTGGTGTCATCGCAGGCGAGCGCGGAGGTCCATGCTGCGCCGGATGCGGCCTGGACGGCGCTTTTCCTGGGGGAGGGCTTTGATCCGGTGGACGGTGCCTGCCGGGTCAGGGCATTGAGCCGGGCGCAGGGCTCGGTGTATGCCAGCGTTCGGGAGGGCGGCCAGGTGCTCGCGGGCGGGGTGGCGGCTTTTGGCCATGGCTGGGTCAGCGTGCACGGCATGCGCACCGCCGCAGGTCACCGCGGCCAGGGTCTCGCCGGACGAGTGCTGGCCGGACTGGCAGACGCTGCGCTGGCGCGGGGCATGGCGCGGGTCTTTTTGCAGGTGGAAGCCGGCAATGCCGCCGCGCAGGCGCTGTACCGGCGCGCGGGCTTTGGAACCGCGTGGACGTATGAGTACTGGCGCCGCGCCTGACCCGCCGGCGCGGGCCCCATGACGCTCACTTTTATATAGCTGCTGGCGCCCGTGGATCGGGGGCTCAGGCCATATTTGATTCCAAACCCGGGATGGAACCCCGAGCCGGTTCAGCTCGCCTCGGTCTCGCGGCCGATGCCGGCCGTGTGGCTGAAGCCGCCATCCACATAGGTGATTTCGGCGGTGACGCCGGAAGCCAGGTCGGACAGCAGGAAGGCTGCCACGTTGCCCACATCCTCGATGGTGACGTTGCGCCGCAGCGGCGAGGCTGCGGCCACCATGCCCAGCAGCTTGCCGAAGTCCTTGATGCCGCTGGCCGCCAGGGTCTTGATCGGGCCGGCGCTGATGCCATTGACGCGCATGCCTTTGGGGCCCAGCGATTCGGCCAGGTAACGCACGCTGGCTTCCAGGCTGGCCTTGGCCAGCCCCATGGTGTTGTAGTTGGGGATGGTGCGCTGGGCGCCCAGATAGGTCAGGGTCAGCAGGGCCGACTTGGGGTTGAGGTGGGGCAGGGCGGCCTTGGCCATGGCCGGAAAACTGTAGGCGCTGATGTCGTGGGCGATCTTGAAGCCCTCGCGTGTCAGGCCTTCGAGGAAATCCCCCGCGATCGCCTCGCGTGGTGCGTAGCCTATGCTGTGCACAAAGCCATCAAAGGTCGGCCAGGTCTTGGTCAGGTCCGCAAACAGGGCGGCAATCTGCGCGTCGTCGCCGACATCGCAGTCAAAAATCAGCTTGGAGTCGAAGTCGGCGGCAAATTCGGTGATGCGGTCCTTGAACCGTTCACCCACGTAGCTGAAGGCCAGTTCGGCGCCTTGGGCATGGCAGGCCTTGGCAATGCCGTAAGCGATGGACCGGTTGGACAGGACGCCCGTGATCAACAGTTTTTTGCCGGTGAGAAATCCTGTGGGTGTGCCCATGCTTGTGCTCCAGTGTGTGCGAGGAAATGGGCAAAGGGCGCGCTGCGTGCATGGCGCTCTTTGCCAACTTAAGTAGTGCAGAATTGTCGCATGCGGGATTTGTCTTTTTTGCGGGCCTTGATGATGGCTGTTCTGGTCTGCCTGGCTCCGGCGTCCTGGGCTGCCCACGCCTACGCGCAGTTCGGTGATATCAAGTACCCGCCGGGCTTCACCCACTTCGATTACGTCAACCCCGCCGCGCCCAAGGGCGGCGAGATCCGCATGGTGCCGCCGACCCGGCCCACCAACTTCGACAAGTTCAACCCCTTCACGCTGCGCGGCACGGCGCCTTACGGCATCGGCATGCTGATGATAGAGAGCCTGCTTACCGGCAACGCCGAGGAGCCGACCACAGCCTACGGGCTGCTGGCCGACGACGTCGAGGTGGCGCCGGACCGGCTGTCGGCGACCTTCCTCCTGCATCCCAAGGCGCGCTTTCAGGACGGCTCGCCGGTGCTGGCCGCTGATGTTCTGCATTCGTTCACGCAGTTGACCGGCAAGCTGGCCGCGCCGCAATACCGCAGCATTTATGCCGAGGTCAAGGGCGTGCAGGTGCTCTCCGAACGGGTGGTGCGTTTCGATTTCGCAGTGCCCAACCCCGAGTTGCCGCTGGTCGTGGGCGGCATGCCGGTGTTCAGCCGCGCCTGGGGCGGCGGCAAACCGTTTGACCGCATCGTGTCCGACCTGCCCATAGGCTCCGGACCCTACAAGCCCGCCAGCCTGGCCATGGGGCGCGACATCACCTATGTCCGCGACCCGGCCTACTGGGGCGCCGAGCTGCCCAGCCGCAAGGGGCAGTTCAACTTCGACCGCATCACCTTCAAGATCTACCTCGACGAAACCTCGCGTTTTGAAGGGCTGAAAGCCGGCGAATACGACTTCATGCGCGAGTTCATCTCGCGCAACTGGGCCCGCCAGTACACCGGCAAGCAGTTCAGCTCGGGCGAACTCGTCAAGCGGGCTTTCGAGAACCGCAACCCCGGCGACTTCCAGGGGTATGTGTTCAACCTGCGCAAGGAAAAATTCCAGGACGTGCGCGTGCGGCGGGCCATCGGGCTGGCCATGGACTTCGAGTGGATGAACCGCCAGCTGTTCTACGGCATCTACAAACGCGTCAACGGCTATTTTCCGAACAGTGAATTTCATGCCGAGGGGCTACCCAAGCCCGACGAGCTGGCGTTGCTGGAGCCGCTGCGCGCCAGACTCACACCCGCAGTGTTTGGCGCGGTGCCGGTGGCGCCCGCCACCACGCCGCCGGGCAGCCTGCGGCAGAACCTGCGTCAGGCCCAGGCGCTGCTGCGCGAAGCCGGCTGGACCTACCGGGATGGCGCGCTGCGCAATGCCAAAGGCGAGGCCTTCACGATGGAGTTCCTCAACGACCAGCCGTCGCTGGTGCGTATCGTCGGGCCTTTCCAGAAAGCGCTGGAGAAGCTGGGCATCACCATGACTTACCGGGTCGTCGATTTTTCCCTGTCCAAGCAGAAGATGGACGCGTTCGACTTCGAGGTCACGACGCTGCGCCTGCCGGGCTCGACCGCACCGGGCAGCGAATTGCTGGAGCGTTTCGGCTCCGAGGCTGCAAAAACGCCGGGTTCGTCCAATGTCTGGGGTATTGCTGATCCGGCGGTTGATGCCTTGCTGCAAAAGGTGGTGACCGCCAAAACCAGGCCCGAGCTGGCCGCCGCCATGCGTGCGCTGGACCGGGTGTTGACGCACGGTTTTTACTCGGTGCCGCAGTATTATGGCGACGCCTTCCTGATCGGTTACCGACCTGCGCCGTTTGTGTTGCCGGCGACGATTCCGCCGTATTACCAGGCCGACACCTGGGCCATGAGCACCTGGTGGGCTTCGAGCACGAACAAATGACCCTCCACGCTTTTCACTTCATGCATTCGCTGTCCGCTGCATAACCATGGCCAGCTACATCCTCAAACGCCTGCTGTTGATGATTCCCACCCTGCTGGGGGTGCTGCTGCTGACCTTTGCCATGGTGCAGTTTGTGCCCGGCGGTCCGGTCGAGCAGATGGTGGCGCAGTTGCAGGGGCGTGATTCCGGCGGTGAGCGGGCGGCGGCCACCGGGTCCGGTTACCGCGGGCGTCAGGGCCTGGACGCGCAGCGCATCCAGGAAATCAGGGCGCTGTACGGCTTTGACAAACCCGTGCACGAGCGGTTTTTCCAGATGCTCGGGCAGTTCGCGCGGTTTGACCTCGGGAAAAGTTTTTACCAGCACAAGGACGTCTGGCAACTGGTCAAGGAAAAGCTGCCGGTGTCCATCAGCCTTGGGCTGTGGACCTTTTTCATCAGCTATCTGATCGCCGTGCCGCTCGGTGTGGCCAAGGCGGTGCGCGCGGGTTCGCGTTTTGACTTCGTCACCACGCTGATCGTGCTGATCGGTTACGCCATTCCCGGCTTTGTGCTGGGCGTGGCCCTGCTCGTGATTTTTGGCGGGCAGTTGCAGTGGTTTCCCTTGCGCGGGCTGACCTCGTCGAACTGGGAAACCCTGAGCTGGGGCGCGCGCATCACCGACTACCTGTGGCACATCACCTTGCCGGTCACGGCCACGGTGCTGGGCAGTTTTGCGGTCACGGCGGTGCTGACCAAAAACTCCTTTCTCGAGGAAATCCGCAAGCAGTACGTGCTGACGGCGCGGGCCAAAGGCCTGTCCGAGCGCCAGGTGCTCTGGAAACACGTGTTTCGCAATGCGCTGATTCCCATCATCACGGGTTTTCCGTCGGCCTTCATTGGCGCCTTTTTCACCGGTTCGCTGCTGATCGAAACCCTGTTTTCGCTCGATGGCCTGGGCCTGCTCAGTTACGAAAGCGTGATCCGGCGCGACTACCCGGTGGTGCTGGGCACGCTGTACCTGTTCACGCTGATCGGCCTGGTGACCAAGCTGGTCTCCGATCTCTGTTATGTCTGGGTTGATCCCCGCGTGAAGTTTGATTGATTCATGACGATCCCTGCCTCGCCCCTTTCCGCATCGCCCTCCAGACGGGCCTGGCAGCGCTTCCGGCGCAACAAGCTGGGCTACCGCAGTCTGGTGATTTTCTGCGTGCTGGTGGTGCTGAGCCTGTTTGCCGAGGTCTTGTCCAACGACAGGCCGCTGCTGGTGCGGTACGAGGGGGCGTTCTACTTTCCGCTGGTCCGGGACTATTCGGAAAAAACCTTTGGCGGGGACTTCGATACACCGACGGACTACCTCGACCCCTTTGTCCGCGCCAAACTCAGGGAAGGGGACAACTGGTCGGTTTATCCGCTCAATCCCTACGGCCCGCGCACCATCAACTATTTTGCGAAGGAGCCCAATCCGTCGGCGCCGTCGCGCGACAACATCTTCGGCACCGACGACCGCGGGCGCGACCTGCTGGCCCAGCTGATCTACGGTTTCCGCCTCAGCGTGCTGTTCGGGCTGGCGCTGACGCTGATCGGTGTAGTGGTCGGCATCATCACCGGGGCGGTGCAGGGGTATGTGGGCGGCAAGACCGACCTGGCCTTCCAGCGTTTCATCGAAATCTGGGGCTCCATGCCCGAGTTGTACCTCCTGATCATTTTCAGCGCGATTTTTGCGCCCAGCGTGGCCGTGCTGCTGCTCCTGCTGAGCCTGTTCGGCTGGATGGGCCTGTCCGACTACGTGCGCGCCGAGTTTCTGCGCAACCGCCAGATGGACTATGTGCGCGCTGCGCGCGCACTGGGCGTCGGCAACCTGCAGATCATGTGGCGCCACATCCTGCCCAACAGCCTGACGCCGGTGGTCACCTTTCTGCCTTTTCGCATGAGCGCGGCGATTCTGGCGCTGACCTCGCTTGATTTTCTGGGCCTGGGCGTGCCGCCCGGCACACCCTCGCTGGGCGAGTTGCTGAACCAGGGCAAGGCCAACATCGACGCCTGGTGGATTTCGCTGTCGACCTTCGCGGTGCTGGTGATGACCCTGCTGCTGCTGACCTTCATGGGGGATGCGCTGCGGGATGCGCTGGACCCCCGGAAAGCGGACAAATGACGGCCCCCACGCTCCGCACTGACGTGTCGTCGCTGCCCCCCGAGGGGGCTGAACTTGCTCGGGGCGGCCCTTCGCTGCGTTCGACGGCCTCCACGACCTCCACGCCCGGCACGGACGTGCCCTGTCTTCTTGATGTCAAAAACCTGCGCGTGTCCTTCGCCGGCAAGGAGGTTGTGCGCGGCATCGATTTTTCCATCCAGCCCGGGGAAAAACTCGCGCTGGTCGGCGAGTCGGGCTCCGGAAAAACCGTCACCGCACTGAGTCTGCTGCGCCTCGTGCAGAACGCTGCCATCAGTGGCAAGGCGACCTTCGCCGGACATGACGGGGCTGTCGACCTGCTGTCCCTGCCCGAGCGGGCCTTGCGCGGTATCCGCGGCCAGGACATCGCGATGATTTTCCAGGAGCCGATGACGGCCCTGAACCCGCTGTTCACCGTGGGTGAGCAGATCGCCGAAGTCTTGCAGCTGAAAAAGGCTCTGACCACCGCCGAATCTGCGCAGGCAGCTATCAAATTGCTAGCGGATACCGGCATCCCCGAGGCCGCCCGGCGTGCCGGCTCCTACCCGCACCAGTTGTCGGGGGGCCAACGCCAGCGCGCCATGATTGCCATGGCGCTGGCCTGCCAGCCCAAACTGCTGCTGGCCGACGAACCCACGACGGCGCTGGACGTCACGCTGCGCACGCAGATCCTGGACCTGCTGACCGGGCTGCAGCAGCGCAACGGCATGGCGGTGCTCCTGATCACCCATGACCTGAACCTGGTGCGGCGCTTTGCCGACCGCATTGCCGTGATGGAGGACGGACGCATTGTGGAGACCGGGCCGGTGGCGCAGGTGTTCGACCAGCCGCAGCATGCCTACACCCGCAAACTGATAAACAGCCGGCCGGCACGCGACGTGGTGGAGGGCCGGGCCGATCCTGCTGCTACCGCCGTCCTGCAGGCCCGGGATCTGCGGGTGACGTATCCGCTGCCGATTCCCGGGGTGCGCGGCTGGTTTCGCAAGGGCGAGTTTGTGGCACTCCATGGCGCCAGTTTCCAGGTTCCCGCCGGCCAGACCCTGGGGGTGATCGGGGAGTCCGGGTCGGGCAAATCCACGCTGGCCCTGGCCGCGCTGGGTCTGCATCCGCACCGGGGGCAGCTGCTGGCGGCGGGCCAGGCCTGGAGCGGCGATGCTGCCAGCAACAAACGTATCCGCCGAGCTGTGCAGGTGGTGTTTCAGGACCCGTTTTCCTCGCTGTCGCCGCGCATGACGGTCGAGGAAATCGTCGGTGAAGGCCTGCGCGTTCACGAGCCGGGGCTGTCTGCCGGCCAGCGGCGTGAGCGGGTGCTGCAGGCGCTGGCGGACGTGGGGATGGGCGAGGCGCAGAGTTTCGTCGCCGGGCCGCCCCAAGACGAAAAGCACCCCCTTGGTGGGCAGCAAGCTACACGCAGTGAGGGCGCGCGGGGGCAGTATTTCCCCGGCCTGCTGCAGCGTTACCCGCATGAGTTTTCCGGGGGCCAGCGCCAGCGGCTGGCGATTGCCCGGGCCCTGATCATCCAGCCCCAGTTGCTGGTGCTGGACGAACCGACCAGCGCCCTGGACGTGACCATCCAGAAACAGGTGCTCCAACTGCTGCAGAAACTCCAGCGCGAGCGCGGCCTGAGCTATCTGCTGATCACCCACGACGTGGACGTGATCCGTGCCATGGCGCACCAGGTCATGGTGCTCAAGGACGGCGAAGTGCTGGAAGCCGGCAGCGTGGACGAGGTGCTGGAGCGGCCGCAGCATCCTTACACCCAGACCCTGGTGGCGGCACAAGGCTGACGCGGATTTTGTCAATTTGAGTCTTTTTGCTGATTTCGCCGCTTTTCCGGAATTTGCGGATGCTTGCCCCATGGGACCTGCGCAAGGGCGGCGGCGGGTAGGGCGCCCCGGCATGTAAACTGCTTGCACAGGCGTCAGCAGCAGGTTACAATATGCGCTTCACGACCAAATGGGCGGGTTTTCACCGCCCATTTTTTTTGGGCGTTTGTTTTTGCAACCCTGACTTTTACGAAGCTGCTTTTTTAGAACTGAATGGCATTACACGAGACGATTGAGCAAACAGTCACGGGACTGGGTTACGAGCTGGTGGACATCGAGCGTACCGCCGGTGGTTTGCTGCGCGTGACGATTGACCAGCCTTATGTCCAGGGTGCCGAGCAGTTCATCAATGCGGAAGACTGCGAAAAAGTCACGCGCCAGCTGCAGTTTGTGCTGGAAGTGGAAGGTACAGCGTATTCCCGGCTCGAGGTGAGCTCGCCGGGCATAGACCGGCCCTTGCGCAGCGAAAAGGATTTCGAGCGCTTTGCCGGCGAGTTGATCGACCTCACGCTCAAGGCGCCCATCGGTGCGGCGGCTGCGGCCGGGTCCGGGGTGTCGGCCAGCCGGAAGAAATTTCGCGGCACGCTCGAGCGTGCGGCATCCGGGTGGCAGATTGTGTGGAGCGAAGAGCCCGCCGTCAAACCCGGGCAAAAGGTAAGCAAGAAGAGGATTCCCGCACCGCTGCAGGCGCTGGGTTTCACGCTGGATGAAATAGTGCAGGCGCGTCTGGCGCCCGTTGTTGACTTCAAGGGGCGCCGGCCGAAAAGCGCACCCGCCACAGAGATATAAAAGAAAGGCAGGCTTGTGAAATGAATCGCGAACTGTTGATGTTGGTTGATGCCATATCGCGTGAGAAAAATGTTGAACGTGACGTCGTCTTTGGCGCGGTCGAGCTTGCGCTCGCCTCGGCCACCAAAAAGGTGTACGCCGACGGTGTAGACATCCGCGTGGTGGTGGACCGCGATAGCGGCAACTATGAAACCTTCCGCCGCTGGCTGGTGGTGCCTGACGAAGCCGGCCTGCAAAACCCGGAAGCCGAAGAGCTGGTCAGCGATGCACGCGACGAGATTGCGGATATCGAAGAAGGCGACTACATCGAAAAACCGGTCGAAAGCCTGCCGATCGGCCGTATTGGCGCGCAAGCGGCCAAACAGGTCATCCTGCAGAAAATTCGCGACGCCGAGCGCGAGATGCTGCTCAACGACTTCATGTCGCGTGGCGAGAAGATTTTCGTCGGCACCGTCAAGCGCATGGACAAGGGCGACATCATTGTCGAATCCGGCCGCGTCGAAGGCCGCCTGCGCCGCAGCGACATGATTCCGAAGGAAAACCTGCGCTCCGGTGACCGCGTTCGCGCCATGATCATGGAAGTCGACAACACCCTGCGTGGCGCGCCCATCATCCTGTCGCGCACTGCGCCCGAATTCATGATCGAGCTGTTCCGCCAGGAAGTGCCCGAGATCGAGCAGGGCCTGCTGGAGATCAAGTCCTGCGCCCGCGACCCTGGTTCGCGCGCCAAGATTGCCGTGCTGTCGCACGACAAACGCGTGGACCCGATCGGCACCTGCGTCGGTGTGCGCGGCACCCGCGTCAACGGCGTGACCAACGAACTCGCCGGCGAACGCGTCGACATCGTGCTGTGGAGCGAGGACCCGGCCCAGTTCGTGATCGGCGCGCTGGCCCCGGCCAATGTGTCATCCATCGTGGTGGACGAAGAGCGTCACGCCATGGATGTCGTGGTGGACGAGGAAAACCTCGCCATCTCGATCGGCCGTGGTGGCCAGAATGTGCGCCTTGCCGCCGAGCTGACCGGCTGGAAGATCAACATCATGACGGCCGACGAGTCCGCCGAAAAGCAGGCCACCGAAACCGACACCAGCCGCAAGCTGTTCATGGAAAAACTCGATGTGGACGAGGAAATCGCCGACATCCTGATCTCCGAAGGCTTCACCAGCCTGGAAGAAGTCGCCTATGTGCCGTTGCAGGAGATGCTGGAGATCGAGTCCTTCGATGAAGACACGGTCAACGAACTGCGCACACGTGCCAAGGACGCCTTGCTGACGATGGAAATCGCCAGGGAAGAAAACGTCGAAGGTGTTTCTCAGAACCTGCGCGATGTCGAAGGCCTGACGCCCGAACTGATTGCGAAATTGACCGATGCGGGTGTGAGCACCCGTGACGACCTGGCCGATCTGGCCGTCGACGAATTAACCGATATCACCGGCCAGTCTGCGGACGAGGCCAAAGCCCTGATCATGACCGCGCGCGCGCATTGGTTTACCGATGAGGCTGCAGAGCCCGCCGCGCCGGCAACGGCCCAAGAGCAATGATCATGGAGGCCAGCAGGAAAAAAACATATGTCCAGTACCACTACCGTCGCTGAATTCGCAGCTGAACTGAATAAACCCACCGCCACCCTGATCGAGCAATTGACCAGTGCCGGTGTTGCCAAGGCGCAGGCCACGGATCCCCTGTCAGAGGCCGACAAGCAGAAACTGCTGAGCTATCTGCAGGCGGCCCACGGCACGGCCAGTGCCGAGCGCAAGAAAATCACGCTGGTCAAGAAATCGACCACCGAAATCAAGCAGGCCGATGCCACCGGCCGCGCCCGGACCATCCAGGTCGAGGTGCGCAAGAAACGCACCTTCATCAAGCGCGACGAAGGCTCTGACCAGCCTGCCGAAGAGGTTGCCGCGCCGGTTGCCGCGCCTGAGGTACCGGTGATCGACAATGCCGAACTGGTTCGCCGCGAGGAAGAAGCCAGCCGCCATGCCGAACTGCTGCGTCGCCAGGAAGAAGAACTGTCGGAAAAACGCCGCCTGCGTGAAGAGCAGGATGCCAGGGACCAGGCCCTTGAAAACGAGCGCCAGGCCGCCGAGCAAAGTGCGCTGGCTGCTGCGCAAGCCGCCGAAGCTGCGAAGAAGGTGGAGAAACCCACCATCGGCAAAATCATTCCTGCCGCCAAGGCTGCACCGGCACCTGCCGAGCCGGACAGCGCCGCTGTGGCGCTGGCCGCTTCGAAAGCTGCTGACGCCAGTGCCGCCCAGGCGGCCGCCAAGGCCAAGGCCACGGCAGAGTTCCAGGCCGATGCCGTGAAAGCGCAGGACCTGCAGGACCGCCGCAAGAAAGCCGAGGCGGAAGCCGCCGGCATTCGCGCCATGATGAATGCGCCCAAGCGCGTTCTGGTGCCGCACGTCGATCCGAAAGCCGTCATCAAGGGCACGCTGCACAAGCCGGCCGTCGTGCCGGGTGCCGCGAAACCGGCAGCGCCGGGCGCCGTGGCGGGTGCCGCAGGCAAGAAGGAAGTCAAGTCGGAGAACCTGTCTTCGACCTGGAAAGACGACGCAGCCAAGAAAAAAGGCGAGATCAAGACCCGCGGCGCGCCAGTCGTGCCGGGTCGTGGCAATTTCCGTGGCGGCCCGCGCGGCCGTCGCAGTTCGGACCGCGATTCGCGTTCCGAGTCCACCTTTGTGGCGCCGACCGAATTCAAGGTCATCGAGGTGCATGTGCCGGAGACCATCACGGTCGCCGAACTCGCTCACAAGATGAGCGTGAAGTCCTCCGAGGTCATCAAACACCTGATGAAGCTGGGCCAGATGGTCACCATCAACCAGCCGCTGGACCAGGACACCGCGATGATTGTCGTGGAAGAGATGGGCCATAAGGCGGTGACGGCTTCGCTGGACGATCCGGAGGCTTTTGCCGACGAGGACGTCCAGGGCCAGCAGGCCGAGTTGCTGCCGCGCGCACCGGTCGTGACCGTCATGGGCCACGTCGACCACGGCAAGACCTCGCTGCTCGACTACATTCGCCGCGCCAAGGTGGCGTCCGGCGAAGCCGGCGGCATCACCCAGCACATCGGCGCCTACCACGTGGAAACACCGCGCGGCATGGTGTCCTTCCTGGATACACCGGGCCACGAAGCGTTTACCGCCATGCGTGCCCGTGGCGCCCAGGCGACCGACATCGTGATTCTGGTGGTGGCAGCCGACGACGGCGTCATGCCGCAGACCAAGGAAGCCATCAAACATGCCAAGGCGGCAGGCGTTCCCATCGTGGTGGCGATCAACAAGATCGACAAGCCGGGTATCAACATGGAGCGCGTCAAGGGCGAGCTGGTCACTGAAGAAGTGATTCCCGAAGAGTTCGGCGGCGACGTGCCCTTTGTCGGCGTGTCGGCCCATACCGGCGCCGGCATCGATGCCCTGCTCGAGCAGGTGCTGCTGCAGGCCGAAGTGCTGGAACTCAAGGCACCGGTCGATGCACTGGCCAAGGGCCTGGTGATTGAGGCCCGTCTCGACAAGGGCCGCGGTCCGGTGGCGACCGTGCTGGTTCAGTCCGGCACGCTCAAGGCCGGCGACGTGGTGCTGGCCGGTTCGACCTTTGGCCGCGTGCGCGCCATGCTGGATGAAAACGGCAAGCCGATCAAGACGGCCGGTCCGTCGATCCCGGTGGAAATCCAGGGTCTGACGGAAGTGCCGCAGGCCGGTGATGAGTTCATGGTCATGCTCGACGAACGTCGCGCCCGTGAAATCGCCACCTACCGTGCCGGCAAGTTCCGCAACACCAAGCTGGCCAAGCAACAGGCTGCCAAGCTGGAGAACATGTTCTCCGACATCGGCGCCGGCGAAGTCAAGATGCTGCCCATCATCATCAAGGCCGATGTGCAGGGTTCGCAGGAAGCGCTGGCGCAGTCGCTGCTCAAGCTGTCGACCGACGAGGTCAAGGTGCAGCTGGTGTACTCCGGTGTCGGCGGCATTTCCGAGTCCGACGTCAATCTGGCCATCGCCTCCAAGGCCGTGGTGATCGGGTTCAACACCCGTGCCGATGCCCAGGCCCGCAAGCTGGCGGAAAACAACGGCGTGGACCTTCGTTACTACAACATCATTTACGATGCGGTGGACGAACTGCGCGCCGCGATGTCGGGCATGCTGACGCCGGACAAGAAGGAAGAAGTCATCGGTACGGCCGAGATTCGCCAGGTGTTCAAGGTCAGCAAGATCGGCTCGATCGCCGGCTGTATGGTCACCGCCGGTGTGGTTCGCCGCAGCGCGCGTCTGCGCCTGCTGCGCGAAAACATCGTCATCTTCACCGGTGAACTCGACTCGCTCAAGCGTTTCAAGGACGATGCCAAAGAGGTCAAGGAAGGCTTCGAGTGCGGCTTGAACGTCAAGGGTTACAACGACATCCAGGTTGGCGACATGCTGGAGTTCTTTGAAATCCGTGAAGTGGCCAGGACGCTGGAGGCCTGAAGACCTTAAGACTGCCTTGCGGCTGGCGCTTCACGGGGCCAGCCGCCACAAGTCCCAACATTTTGTATGCGTAAAAAATCATCCACCCCGAATCGCGGTTTTCGCGTCGCCGATCAGATCCAGCGCGATCTGACGGAGCTGATCGCGCGCGAACTCAAAGACCCGCGGGTCGGGATGGTGACGATCCAGGCTGTCGAGGTGACGCCGGACTATGCACATGCCAAAGTGTTTTTCAGCGTGCTGATCGGCGATCCGAAAGAGTGCGAAACAGCGCTGAACCAGGCCGCGGGCTTTCTGCGCAACGGCCTGTTCAAGAAGCTGATGATCCACACGGTGCCCACCCTGCATTTCCAGTTTGACCGCACGACCGAACGTGCGGCCGACATGAACGCCCTGATTGCCAAGGCGGTTTCTTCCCGCGCCCAGGACGACTGAGTTCGCGCCGTTTCCCTTGATGACAGGTTCAGGGACAACGGTGCCAACAGAGTGCGCGGGCCAGCCCGTGCGCCGAGCCTGTCGGAATTTATGACGCAAACTTCTCCTCATCGCCAAAAGATACAGCGACGTCCCGTGCACGGCGTGCTGCTGCTCGACAAGCCGCTGGGCCTGTCGAGCAATCAGGCCTTGCAGAAGGCCAAGTGGCTGCTGCGTGCCGACAAGGCCGGCCATACCGGCACGCTGGACCCGCTGGCCACGGGCGTGTTGCCCCTGTGTTTCGGGGCGGCCACCAAGTTCAGCCAGCTGCAGCTCGACGCCGACAAGACCTACGAAGCCGTGTTGCTGCTGGGCCAGAAAACCAGCACCGCCGATGCCGAAGGCGATGTGATCGAGACGCGTCCGGTGCCGGTCATCACGCCCGAACTGCTGGCCGACCTGACGCGCCGCTTCACCGGTGCGCAAACCCAGGTGCCGCCCATGTATTCGGCCCTGAAGAAGGACGGCAAGGCGCTTTACGAATACGCGCGCAAGGGCGAAGAAGTTGAACGGGACGCGCGCCACGTCACCATTTACAAGCTGGAAATGACTCCAGCCCAGGATTCACGGGCGCCAGCAGCTATCAAAATAATAGTGTCGTGCAGCAAGGGCACCTACATCCGCACGCTCGGCGAAGACATCGGCGAGGCCATCGGCTGCGGCGCCCACCTCGGGTCGCTGCGGCGCCTGGAGACCGGCGGTTATACCGATCGTCAGTGCGTGAGCCTGCTGGCGCTCGAAGCCATGAGCGAGGCTGAACGGGAGGCCTGTTTGCTGCCGGTGCAGTCGCTGGTGGCAGCCTTTCCGTCTGTCACATTGGGCGCCGATGATGCAGGGCGGTTCCTGAGCGGCCTGCGGCGTCGCGGCAGCCCGGGCCAGTGGGGGCCGGACAGCGCGATGGTGCAGGTCTACGGCGCTGACCCGCCGGCCTTTCTGGGCTCGGCCCATGTCACCGCCGATGAGTTGATCCCCGGGCGCCTGCTCAGCCCGATTGAAATCCAGGACATGCTGGTTGCCAGCCCATCCCTTGCCTCCAGCCCTGCGGCGTATGCCGCATTGGCCCATTAACCTGCCACCGAATTGAAGTTTTTAGAAAGCGAACCATGAGCCACAAGCAAATCCGAAACATCGCCATCATCGCCCACGTTGACCACGGCAAGACCACCATGGTCGACCAGCTGCTGCGTCAGTCCGGCACCTTTGCCGAACACGAAAAAGTGGTCGACACCGTGATGGACAACAACGCCATCGAAAAAGAGCGTGGCATCACCATCCTGGCCAAGAACTGCGCCGTGACCTGGGAAGGCACACACATCAACATCGTCGACACCCCCGGCCACGCCGACTTCGGCGGTGAAGTCGAGCGCGCCCTGTCCATGGTCGACGGCGTGGTACTGCTGATCGACGCGCAGGAAGGCCCGATGCCGCAGACGCGCTTCGTGACCAAGAAGGCGCTGGCGCTGGGCCTCAAGCCCATCCTGGTGGTCAACAAGGTGGACAAGCCCGGTGCGCGCCCCGACTACGTGGTCAACGCCGCTTTCGACCTGTTCGACAAGCTGGGCGCCACCGACGAACAGCTTGATTTCCCCGTGGTTTACGCCTCGGGCATCAACGGCTGGTCGTCGATGGAAGAGGGCGCGCCTGGTGAGCAGTGGGGTCCCGACATGTCGGCCCTGTTCAACACCGTGCTCAAGCATGTGCCGCATCAGGAAGGTGATCCGGCAGCGCCGCTGCAACTGCAGATTTCTGCGCTCGACTTCTCGACTTTTGTGGGCCGCATCGGTGTGGGCCGCATCAGCCAGGGCACGATCAGGCCGATGATGGACGTGGTGGTGATGGAAGGTCCGGACGGCAAGGCTGTCAAGGGCCGCATCAACCAGGTGTTGACCTTCCAGGGCCTGGAACGCGTGCAGACCACGGAAGCCGGCCCCGGCGAAATCGTGCTGATCAACGGCCTGACCGATATCGGTATCGGCGTGACCATCACCGACCCGGTCAACCCCATGCCGCTGCCGATGCTCAAGGTCGATGAGCCGACCCTGACCATGAACTTCTGCGTCAACACCAGCCCGCTGGCCGGCCGTGAAGGCAAGTTCGTCACCAGCCGCCAGATCTGGGACCGCCTGCAGAAAGAGCTGCAACACAACGTGGCCCTGCGCGTCAAGGAAACCGACGAAGAAGGCATTTTTGAAGTCATGGGCCGCGGCGAGCTGCACCTGACCATCCTGCTGGAAAACATGCGCCGCGAAGGCTTCGAGCTGGCCGTGTCCAAGCCCCGCGTGGTCTACAAGGACGTCGATGGCGTGCGCCACGAGCCGATCGAGCTGGTGACGGCCGACATCGAGGAAACCCACCAGGGTGGCGTGATGCAGGCCCTCGGTGAGCGCAAGGGCGATCTGGTCAACATGGAATCCGACGGCCGTGGCCGCGTGCGCCTCGAGTACCGCATTCCGGCGCGTGGCCTGATCGGTTTCACCAACGAATTCCTGAACCTGACGCGCGGTTCCGGCCTGATCTCCAACATCTTCGACAGCTATGAGCCGCACAAAGGCGAGATCGGCGGCCGCAAGAACGGCGTGCTGATTTCCATGGACGATGGTGAAATTTTCACCTACGCTCTGGGCAAGCTGGACGACCGCGGCCGCATGTTCGTCAAGGCCAACGATCCGGTATATGAAGGCATGATCGTCGGCATCCACTCCAGGGACAACGACCTGGTAGTCAACGCGACGCGTACCAAGCAGCTGACCAACTTCCGCGTGTCCGGCAAGGAAGACGCGATCAAGATCACGCCGCCTATCGAATTGACGCTGGAATACGGCGTCGAGTTCATCGAGGACGACGAGCTGGTCGAGATCACGCCCAAGTCGGTCCGCCTGCGCAAGCGTTACCTGAAGGAAAGCGAGCGCAAGCGCGCCGGCCGCTAAAAAAATCAAAAGGCGGTGCGGGCACCCAGGTGCCCGCCCGCCTTTTTTCATTTTTTGGACACCATGAAACTGACGCACAGCCGCGCCGTACTCCTGATGAT
This sequence comes from Pseudomonadota bacterium, assembly GCA_040389085.1. Lineage (GTDB taxonomy): Bacteria > Pseudomonadota > Gammaproteobacteria > Burkholderiales > Burkholderiaceae_C > Polaromonas. The sequence continues at coordinate 623,202 of JAZKAP010000001.1, read as the reverse complement.
CGCGATCACGCTGATGTGGTCGATCGCCGGCGTGGTGACGCGCCATCTTGAATCGGCCCGCAGTTTTGAAGTGACCTTCTGGCGCAGTTTTTTCACGCTGCTGTCCTTGCTGGTTCTCCTGCCGCTGTTCCAGGGACGCGCGGTGTTCTCCAGGATCCGCCATGCGGGCCGCTTCCTGTGGCTGTCAGGCGTCTGCTGGAGCATCATGTTCACCGCCTTCATGCTGGCGCTGACCATGACCAGCGTGGCCAATGTGCTCGTGACCATGGCGGTGGGGCCCTTCATCACGGCGCTGGTGGCTCGGGTCTTCATCGGCCACCGTATTCCGCCCCGCACCTGGGTGGCCATTGCCGTGGCGGGTGTGGGCATTGCCTGGATGCACGGCAGCCAGGTGAGCCTGGGCGCCAGCGCGGGCCAGCTCGCCGGCACGCTGGTGGCCTTGCTGGTGCCCATGGCCGCGGCAGTGAACTGGACCGTGGTGCAGCGCAGTCAGGCGCACGGCGAAAAAATCGACCTGGTGCCGGCAGTGCTGGTGGGGGCTGCGATTTCCTCGCTGCTCACGCTGCCGCTGGCGTTTCCGTTTGTCGCGACGGCGCATGACATCGGCCTGCTGGCCCTGCTGGGCCTGGTCCAGCTGGCAATCCCCTGCGTGCTGTCGGTGGTCTGTGCCCGCGTGCTGAAAGCGCCCGAGATGGCCTTGCTGGCGCTGCTGGAGATCATTTTCGGCATTCTGCTGGCCTGGGCCGGCGCGGGCGAGGTGCCCGCTGCCAGTGTGCTGACCGGCGGCCTGCTGGTCATCGGGGCGCTGGTCGCCAATGAATTGATGGGATGGAGACAGAGAGCATGAACCAGACAACAACACACGCACCGGCCCACAGCGACATCCTGACCGAGGTGCGCGGGGGCGTCGGCTTCATCACGCTGAACCGGCCCAAGGCGCTCAATGCGCTCTCGCTGTCCATGGTGCGCGACCTGACGGCGGCGCTGACAGCATGGCAGGGTGATGCGGCCGTGGTGGCCGTGGCCATTCGGGGCAGCAACAAGGCGGGACGTCCCGGCACGCCGGAAAGCCTGTTCGGCGGCTTTTGTGCCGGCGGCGACATCCGCTTTTTTCACCAGGCCGCGCTGGCCGGTGACACGGACCTGGACGCGTTTTTCACCGAGGAATACCGCCTCAACCACCTGATCCACAACTATCCCAAACCCTACATTGCCTTCATGGACGGTGTGGTGATGGGCGGTGGCCTGGGCATCAGTGTCGGGGCCAAGGTCCGCATCGTGACCGAACACACCAAGATGGCCATGCCGGAAACCAACATCGGGCTGTTTCCCGATGTCGGTGGCGGCTACTTCCTCAGCCGCTGCCCGGGCAGTGCGGGGGAGTACCTGGCGTTGACCGGGGCGGTCATCGGTGCCGGCGAAGCGCTGGCGTACGGCCTGGCCGACATCGAGCGGCCCGCTGCCAGCCTGCCGGGTCTGTGGCAGCAGCTGGGCGATCAGGCCTTTTCCGATGTTTCGGCTGCCGAGTTATGGATTGCTACTCATTTGATAGCTGATGGCGCCCATCCTGAAAGGGCTGAGAGCAGATTTGATGCTTGTTTTTCGCTGGCCCGGGTGAAACACATCGTCGATGCGCTGGAAGCCGCGAAGGACGATGACTGGGCGCAAAAGACCGCCGTCGTGCTGCGCAAACGTTCACCGTTGATGCTGCATGTGACCCTGGAGCAGATCCGCCGCGCCCGCAGCATGAGCCTGGCGGACGATTTGCGCATGGAGCGCGACATGGTGCACCACTGCTTTCACCTCAGGCCAGGCGTGGCCAGCGAGACGGTGGAGGGCATACGTGCGCTGGCCGTCGACAAGGACTACACGCCGAAGTGGAACCCGGCCCGCATTGAAGACGTCAAGCCGCAGATGGTGCAGGCGTTTTTCGCCAGTCCCTGGGCGGCCGACGTGCACCCATTGCGCGACCTTCGGTGAACCAGCCCTAAAGCTGCTGGTAGACCAGCTCGGCCAGCCGCATCAGCTCCGCGCGCGCGACCGGGCCGCTCATGGCATAACCAAAGCCCTGGTCCATCCAGTAAAACGCCGGCACCGGGCCGTCGTTGCTGTAGCGAAAAGCGGTTTCCGCGTCCACCGGCTTGCCTGCCACGTGGCTGCCATCGAGCGCCCCCAGGTACAGGGTCACACGCACGCCCGCAGCGTTCTGGAACATGAACTGCGCGCGGGCGCCGTTCTCACCGGGCAACAGCCGGCCGCCCACCAGTTCATATCCCTGGCTTGACAGCAGGGGCACCTTGAGCGGCTTGCCCAGGCGTTTGGACAGCCATTGCACCAGGTGTTCCTGCTGCGCCGCGCCGACTTCCACCGGATGCCGTACTTCCGGCGCAAACGCCGCATGGGCCAGCGTGGCCTGGCGTGCAAACGCCTGGCTGGCGCGTGCTGCCTGGCCTGCGGCATAAGGGGCCGTGTTGCCGAACTGACCGTGCGCCGTCCAGCCGACGGCAAATGCCAGCAGCACGCCGGCGGCCATGCCGCCCCAGCGCCACCACGGGTCCAGCGTCTGCCGCTCGCGCGTGCTGCGTTGCACCGTCGCCAGCAAGGTTTCAGGAATGGGGTCGTCCAGCAGCTTCTGGTGCAGGCCGCGCAGCGCTTCGCGTTGATCCTGCCAGGCTGTCAAGGTTTCGCCAGCCAGCGGGTCGTCGGCCACCTGCGCCATGGCGGCGGCCCGTTGCCCGGGCGTCAGTTGCCCATCGACCAGCGCATTCAGTTCGTCGTGGGTCAGGGGCGATGTTCTTGAAGCATCCATGGCGGTGTGGGCTTGTCAGGGGAGGCGCCGCAAGGCGGAAACGTTTCGGGTGCTGTCCGTCGTCGCCTGAGCCTGCGCTGGTTTGCCCATCAGTTCACGCAGGCGGCTGCGTGCCCGTGACAGGCGCGACATCACGGTGCCTACAGGCACGCCCACCACGCGGGCGACCTGCCCGTAACTCATGTCTTCCAGGCTGACGAGCAGCAGCACGGCACGCTGGTCTTCGGGCAGCCGGAGCAGGCAACGCTGCAGGTCCAGGGCCTGATCCTGCCTCGCATCGGGTGCCGCCAGCATGCCGGCCAGTTCATCCACGTCGACCGCAGGGCCCGCCTGTAATTGCCGCGCCGCACTGCGACGCTGGTTCATGAACAGGTTGTGCATCAGGGTGAACAGCCAGGCCCGCAGATCGGACCCGGCTGTCCACAGACGCCATTTGCTGCAGGCCCGCTCCAGCGTGTCCTGCACCAGGTCGTCGGCGGCCCAGGCATTGCCGGTCAGCGCGCGGGCATAACGCCGCAACCCGGGAATCTGTGCAATCAGCTCTGAACGGTCCATGGGCTGCGGTCAAGCCGGCATGCAAACTCAGGGTTTGACGATGTGCCAGACGTTTTGCACGCCGTCACCGGTCTTGTCGCCGGCCTTGGTGTCCTTGACCCAGTAGTAGAGCGGCTTGCCTTTCATGGCCCACTGTTTTTTGCCGTCGTCGCGCGTGATGACCGTGTAGTCGCCCGAGGCCTTGTCCGTTTCGGCGGCCATCAGCGGCGGCCAGTTGGTGGCGCAAGGGCCATTGCAGACGGACTTGCCACTGCCCGTCACATCGCGGTCAAAGGTGTACAGCGTCATGCCGTTCGGGCCAACCAGCACGCCATCGGCGACTTTGGCGGGATGGCTGGACATGGAAGCGCAGCCGCCGAGAAGGGCGGCGGTGAGGACGGCGATGGTCAGGAATTTCATGGTGAGCTCCGGTAGGTGAGGGGGTTGGGCAGAACATCTCTGCCACCCCATAAACACCTGGCGCTGCCAGTTTATTCCCTGCCTCGTCAAATATTTCTGCAAGACAGGGTTCAGCCTCGCATGGAAGTCAGCGGCTGCGCGACTTCATCGCGCGTTCGACCTCGCGCTTGCCTTCGCGGTCCTTGATGGTGTCGCGCTTGTCGTGTTCGCCCTTGCCCTTGGCCAGACCCACCTCGCATTTGACCTTGCCGGCCTTCCAGTGCAGGTTCAGCGGCACCAGCGTGAAACCCTTCTGCTCGATCTTGCCGATCAGGCGCCGGATCTCGTCCTTGTGCATCAGCAGCTTCTTGGTACGCACCGAGTCCGGCCGGACATGGGTGGACGCAGTTCCGAGCGGGTTGATCTGGCAGCCGATCAGGAACAGCTCGCCGTTTCGGATCACCACATAACCGTCGGTCAGCTGCACCTTGCCCTCGCGCAGCGACTTGACCTCCCAGCCCTCGAGCACCATGCCGGCCTCGAAGCGCTCTTCAATGTGGTAGTTGAACGTGGCTTTCTTGTTGTCGGCAATACGCACGGCAGCAGCGGCAGCCTTGGGTGTCAGGTTGATGGCGGGCTTGCCGGTGGATTTTCCGGATGACGCGGCGGCCGGTTTTTTGGAGGATGCTTCTTTGGTGGCCATGGGTCAGAGTTGAGGGCGTCGTCGGCTAATACAATCGAGCGCAGCCCATGATTGTATGAAAACCGTTCACAAGTCCGTTTTGATCTGGTACAGCGCAGCCGAAATGTTTGCCCTGGTCACCGATGTCGCCAGCTACCCGCAGTTTTTGCCCTGGTGCGATCAGGCCAGTGTGGTCGAAGAGGGCGCGCAGGGCATGACGGCCAAGGTGGGCATCGCCTTTGCCGGCATTCATCAGAGTTTCACCACCCGCAACACCCATGTGCCGAACCGTCAGGTCTCGCTCAAGCTGGTGGACGGCCCTTTTTCAAAGCTCGACGGCGACTGGGACTTCACCCCCCTGGGCGACGGCAGCCAGCGCGCCTGCAAGGTCGACCTGACGCTGCGCTACGACTTCGACAACGCGGCGCTGGCAGCGCTGGTAGGCCCGGTGTTTGACAAGATCGCCGGCAGCCTGGTCGATGCCTTTGTCAAAAGGGCCGCCCAGGTGTACGGCGAGGCCGAGGTCTGAGCACCATGATGGCGCTGGACATTTCTGTGCTGTATTCGCCCGGTCCACGCGAGGTGCGCGAGTGGCAGGTGACACTTCCGACCGGCAGCACCGTGGCACAGGCCATTGCAGTCAGCGGCATGCTGGTCGAGTTTCCGGAACTGGCGGCTGGCAGGCTGTCGGTGGGCATCTGGGGGCGCAAAACGAGTTTGCGCCAGGAACTGCACCAGCAGGATCGGCTGGAGATCTATCGCCCGCTGAGGGTGGACCCCAAGATCGCGCGGCGTGAGCGCTTCAACAAGCAGGGGGTCAAGAAATCAGGGCTGTTTGCCAACAAAAGGGCAGGGGCCAAGGCCGGGTACTAAGAACCGGTGGCGGCCTACTTGCAGTCGCTGTCCATAATCGCCTGCAGGCGCTTGCTTTCAGCTGCACGTGCATTGTCGTCCATGTACTCGCGTTCCCCCTTGGCATTAAGTGTGGATAGCCTGTCCCCTGAATTAACGGAAGCCAAGCCCTTTTTGACGCGTTCACAGTTGTCGGCTCTGGCTTTGGCCGCTTTCTCTTCGCCGGCTTTTTTCTTGGCTGCTTCCTCTTCCTCAAGCTTTTTCTTCTTGGCTTCCAGCTCCGCATCCTTGCCGGAAATTTTCGGCGTATTGGCCTTCGTAGCCGGCGTCGCCGTTGCTGCTGCAACGGGTGCGGCGCCCTCGGTGGCGGCTACTGGCGCCTTGGCGCGTCCCCGGCCGCCGGGCTGCTTGAGGATGTCCTTGTCCTGAATGTCGGCCGGCGGTGGGCGGTCACTGAACACCTTGCGTCCGTCCTTGCCTACCCACTGCCACTGGGCGGCGGCCGACAGCGCAAAAGTCCAGCCGGCAAGTAGCAAAAGAAGGTGTTTGGGCGTGATTTTCAGTTCCATGGGATCAGTGTACTGGTTGCGCTCCTGCAGGCGAAGATGAACGCTGTCTGGCGTGGCCTTTTTGTAACGCGGCAGGCAGGAGTTTCAGCGCTAGGGTTTGTACGGACCGGCGCGGGTACAATCGTGTTTTTGGAGCCATCCCTATGCGCCTACTCGGCAAAGCGCTCACCTTCGACGACGTATTGTTGGTGCCAGCGTTCTCCCAGGTCCTGCCCAAGGACACCTCGCTTTCCACCCAGTTCTCAAGAAACATCCGCCTGAACCTGCCCCTGGTTTCGGCTGCGATGGACACGGTCACCGAAGCCCGGCTGGCCATTGCCATTGCTCAGGAGGGCGGAATCGGTATCGTTCACAAAAACCTGACGCCGCAGGAACAGGCCGCCCATGTGGCCAAGGTCAAGCGTTATGAGTCGGGCGTCGTGCGCGACCCGGTGGTCATCACGCCCGAACATACCGTGCTGCAGATACTGGAACTGTCCGAGCAGCTCGGCATCTCGGGCTTTCCGGTCTGTGACGGGGGCAAAGTGGTGGGCATCGTGACCAGCCGCGACCTGCGCTTCGAGACCCGCTACGACGTCAAGGCGCACCAGATCATGACGCCGAGCGAGAAGCTGATCACGGTCAAGGAAGGCACGTCTGCCGCCGAGGCCAAGGCCCTGCTCAACAAGTACAAGCTGGAACGCCTGCTGGTGGTCAATGACGACTTTGAACTCAAGGGCCTGATCACGGTCAAGGACATTACCAAGCAGACCAATTTCCCCAATGCCGCACGCGACGCCTCGGGCCGCCTGCGCGTGGGCGCGGCGGTTGGTGTCGGCGAAGGCACAGAAGAGCGTGTTGAAGCCCTGGTCAAGGCTGGCGTGGACGCCATCGTGGTCGACACCGCCCACGGCCACAGCCACGGCGTGATCGAGCGCGTGCGCTGGGTCAAGAAGAACTATCCGCAGGTCGATGTGATCGGCGGCAACATTGCCACCGGCGCTGCCGCGCTGGCCCTGGTGGAAGCGGGTGCCGATGCGGTCAAGGTCGGCATCGGTCCCGGCTCCATCTGCACCACCCGCATCGTCGCGGGTGTGGGCGTGCCGCAGATCATGGCGATTGACAGCGTGGCCATGGCACTGCGCGACACCGGCGTGCCGTTGATTGCCGACGGTGGCATCCGTTACAGCGGCGACATCGCCAAGGCCATCGCGGCCGGCGCAGGCACCGTGATGATGGGCGGCATGTTTGCCGGCACCGAGGAAGCCCCCGGCGAAGTGATTCTGTTTCAGGGCCGCAGCTACAAGAGCTACCGCGGCATGGGCAGCATTGGCGCGATGCAGCAGGGCAGTGCCGACCGCTATTTCCAGGAAGCCACCACCGGCAACCCGAACGCCGACAAGCTGGTGCCCGAAGGCATTGAAGGCCGCGTTCCCTACAAGGGTTCCATGGTCGCCATCATTTACCAGATGGCCGGCGGCCTGCGGGCCAGCATGGGTTACTGCGGTTGTGCCACCATTGAAGACATGCGCAACCAGGCCGAGTTTGTCGAGATCACGACGGCCGGCATTCGCGAAAGCCATGTCCACGACGTGCAGATCACCAAGGAAGCGCCGAACTATCGGGCCGACTGATCATCCCGATGGCCCGAGGCGTCCGCGAAGGACGCCTTTTCTTTTTTTGCCTTGAAGACACTTTTTCATGCAGCACCAAAAAATCCTCATTCTCGATTTCGGCTCCCAGGTCACCCAGCTGATTGCACGGCGCATCCGTGAAGCCCATGTGTTCTGCGAAGTCCATCCCTGCGATGTGACCAGCGACTGGGTCCGCGACTACGCTCAGGACGGCAAGCTCAAGGGCATCATCCTGTCGGGCAGTCATGCCAGCGTCTACGAGGACAGCACCGACAAGGCGCCACAGGCGGTGTTCGACCTGGGCGTGCCCGTGCTGGGCATCTGTTACGGCATGCAGACCATGGCGCACCAGCTGGGCGGCATCGTGCAAAGCGGTCACAAGCGCGAATTCGGCCCCGCCGATGTACGGGCGCATGGTCATACCCAGCTGCTCGAAGGCATCCAGGACTACGCGACCTCCGACGGCCACGGCATGCTGCAGGTGTGGATGAGCCACGGTGACAAGGTCACCGAGCTGCCGCCCGGTTTCAAGCTGATGGCCAGTACCGACAGCTGCCCGATCGCCGGCATGGCCGACGAAGAGCGCCGGTTTTACGCCGTGCAGTTCCACCCTGAAGTCACGCACACCAAGCGCGGTGCGGCCATTCTGGAGCGTTTTGTCCTGGATATCTGCGGTACACGGGCCGACTGGATCATGGGCGACTACATCAGCGAGGCGGTGGAGAAAATCCGTGCCCAGGTCGGCAGCGAGGAAGTGATCCTCGGCCTGTCCGGCGGTGTCGATTCGTCGGTTGCGGCGGCGCTGATTCACCGGGCCATTGGCGACCAGCTGACCTGTGTGTTTGTCGATCACGGCCTGCTGCGCCTGGACGAGGGCGACATGGTGATGGACATGTTTGTCGGCAAGCTGCACGCGAAAGTCATTCGCGTCGATGCCGCCGACCAGTTCCTCGGCCATCTCAAGGGCGTCAGCGACCCCGAAGCCAAGCGCAAGATCATTGGCCGCGAATTCGTCGAAGTGTTCAAGGCCGAAGCCGGCAAGCTCAAGAACGACCACTCGCGCCACGTGGCCTGGCTGGCCCAGGGCACGATTTATCCGGACGTGATCGAGAGCGGCGGCTCCAAGAACAAAAAGGCCATCACGATCAAGAGCCACCACAACGTGGGCGGCCTGCCCGAGCAACTGGGCCTGAAGCTGCTCGAACCCCTGCGCGAGCTGTTCAAGGACGAAGTGCGCGAGCTGGGCGTGGCGTTGGGCCTGCCTTTTCACATGGTGTACCGCCACCCCTTCCCGGGCCCGGGCCTGGGGGTGCGGATTCTGGGCGAAGTCAAAAAGGAATATGCCGACTTGCTGCGCCGCGCCGACGCCATCTTCATTGAAGAGCTGCGCAACTTCACCGACGACGCCACCGGCAAGAGCTGGTACGACCTGACCAGCCAGGCGTTTGCGGTGTTTCTGCCGGTGAAAAGCGTGGGCGTCATGGGCGACGGTCGCACCTACGACTACGTGGTGGCCCTGCGCGCGGTGCAGACCAGCGACTTCATGACCGCCGACTGGGCCGAGCTGCCCTATGCGCTGCTCAAAAAGGTCTCCAGCCGCATCATCAACGAAGTGCGCGGCATCAACCGCGTCACCTACGATGTCAGCAGCAAGCCACCCGCCACGATCGAGTGGGAGTAGGGCGTGGTGTCCGGCGAGTCATCGCCCTTAGGGGGCGATTGACGAGTGCGCCGATGATGCAGGCAGGCATCTTCCTCGAATCTGCAGATCAATTTCGCTTTTGCCTCCACTCAACCCCAAAACGAGCCGGGCGGTGATATAGCATAGGGGTGTGCCTTGCCGTCGGGGGCTGGCTGGTTTCAGCTCTCGCAGCGTTTTTTTTTGCTGTCTTGGGGGGATATATGGTCTTTCTGAGAAAAACGGGCGGTGAAACGCAGCGGCTGCGGATGTGGTTCTTGCTCCCGCTCGCCAGCGTGCTGGTGCTCGCTACGCTGCTCATCGTGACGCTGATCCGTCTCAAAGCGACCGGTGATATCAGCCGGTATACAGAAGAAACCTCTGCGCTCGCCGAGCATGTCTACCGGGATCAGATCGAACTCTCGGCCAACATGCTGGGGGCGGCCATGGAAGCGCTGTCCAATGACCGATCGTTGCGCCAGAGCCTGGCGCGAGGTGACCGTGAACACTTGCTGCAAAGCTCAGCCAGCATGTTTGCCGAACTGAAGAAAAAATACGATATCACCCATCTCTATTTTTCCGGCCCGAACCGGGCGAATATCCTGCGCGTGCATCAGCCGGAACACTCTGGCGACACCATAAACCGCAGCACCACCCTGCAGGCACAGCAGCAGAATAAAACCAGTTACGGTGTCGAGCTGGGGGCGCTGGGTACTTTCACACTGCGTTTGGTCACACCGTGGTTCGGTCCTGATGGGCAACTGCTCGGCTTTGTCGAGTTGGGGATGGAAATCGATCATGTGCTGAGGGCCGTACAGCGACAGGCGAACGTCAAGACTTCCATCTTGATTGACAAGAAATTCCTCGACCGCCAGTCATGGGAATCGGGCATGCGCATACTGGGACGTGTGCCGGACTGGAACCGGTTCCCCGATATGGTGGTGAGCATTCAGTCGAAAGGGAACACACCTCCGGAACTTTTCCGGCTCCTGGAGCGCGGTCTCATCGGGGAGCAGAAGGTGGTGGTGCCCCTGATGGCCGGGATATCCGAGTATCGGGCAGTGATTCAGCCTCTCAAAGATGTTGCCGGACGCAGCGTGGGAAGAATTGTGACGCTGGTTGATATCTCGCCCCAGGCAAAAACTCTCCAGGCAAAGACGCTCGATGCACTGGCTCGCGAGAGCGCGTGGGTTGGCGGTATGGCCTGCATGACTTTGCTGGGATTTTTCTACTGGCTGGTGGGCAAAGTCGGGCGGCAACTGGATCAGGCTCAGCAGCGTCTGCGCGAACTCGCCGACCACGACGGTCTGACCGGACTGTTCAATCACCGCATGCATTACCTGCGGCTCAGGGAGGAGTTTGCCCGCAGCGGGCGCACGGGCCAACCGATTTCCCTGCTGCTGCTGGATATTGACAACTTCAAGCAGATCAACGATCGCTACGGCCACCTTGCCGGCGATCTGGTGCTTAAGAGCATTGGTGATCTGGTGGTGGGTACCTGTCGTGAGGTGGATATTGCCTGTCGTTATGGCGGCGAAGAAATCACGCTCATCCTGCCGGAAACCGGGACTGATGCGGCAATGATCCCCGCCGAGCGTTTACGCAAGATCATTGAGGGCCATGCTTTTGATTTCGAAGACAAGGAGAGCATTCATGTCACGGTCAGCATCGGCGTGGCAACGTCCTCGGAACAGCTTGCCTCAGCCGCTGAACTGACCAACGCTGCTGACCGTGCCATGTATCGCGCCAAGGAAAAAGGGCGCAACCGGGTGGAACGCGCGGAGGACTGCGTCGAGGAGGAATCAGGCATCGCCCCTGTTCCGGCACGTCCGTGAACGGTTAAAGTACGCAGATTATGTATCTGCCTCGCCAGTTCAATGATGACAGCGGCGTTCATGCGCTGGACCTGATTCGGACCTATCCCTTCGCCAGCCTGATCAGCGTGGACGACGCGGGGCTGCCTTACGTGACGCACCTGCCGCTGCATCTGGAAGAACGCGGTGATCGGCTGGTGCTGCTGGGGCACGTCGCAAAACCCAATCCGCATTGGCGCTACCTGGCCGCAAGGCCGAAGGCCGTGGCAACCTTTCTCGGACCCCATGCCTACCTGTCGCCCAAGGTCTACCCCGACCTGGCGCGGGTGCCGACCTGGAATTACCTCGCCGTGCATTGCACCGTGCAGGCAAGCCTGATCGAAGACCCGCAGGCCAAGGACAGCCTGCTCAAAAAGCTGATTGGCGACCATGAGCCGCCTTATGCCGAGCAGTGGCGCGGCCTGGGCGAGGAGTTTGCCCACAAGATGCTGGCCGGCATTGTGGCTTTCGAGTTGCAGGTCACAGACCTGCAGTGCAAGCTCAAACTCAACCAGCACCGGACCGAATCGCATGCGGCCATGAAAGCCATGTATGCCGCCGGCACGCCCGACGAACAGGCGCTGGCCGGCTGGATGGAGCGGCTGGGCATGGGGGGCGCTGCCGACCCCCGCAAGGAGGCCTGACATGCGTGCCATCGTTGGCGTTCTGAGCCTGCTGATCGTGGTCGCCATCATCGGCGTACTGGCGAAAAAACAGCTCTCCCCGGCGCCTGTGAAAGTTGCGCCGGCTGACGCTGGTCTGGTCTTGCCCGCGCCGGCGGCCGGCGCTACACCGCAGCAGCAAAGCCAGCAGATCCAGAATCAGATGCGCCAGTCGATTGAAAACACGATGCAGCAGGCCCGGCCCATGCCGGAAGACAAATAATCTGCATCAAATCGGGCTTCAGCCCCCGTGCTACTTGCGCAAGATGCTATTAAAAACGAAGCAATCATGAGCGACGCCGACTACATGCAACTGGCACTGGCGCAGGCCCGGCAAGCCGCCGAGGCGGGTGAGGTGCCGGTGGGTGCCGTGCTGGTGCGGCATGGTCAGGTGATCTCCACCGGCAGCAATAAGCCCATCAACGGGCATGACCCGACGGCCCATGCCGAAATGCAGGCCCTGCGGTCTGCCGCCCAGGCCGGGGGCAACTACCGACTCGACGAGTGCGAACTGTTTGTCACGCTGGAACCCTGCGCCATGTGCGCCGGTGCCATGCTGCACGCGCGGCTCAAGCGCGTGGTGTTCGGTGCGCCGGACCCGAAAACCGGGGCCGCCGGCTCCGTCATCGACCTGTTTGCCCATCCGCAGCTCAATCACCAGACGCAGGTGCAAGGCGGGGTGCTTGCCGGGGAATGCGGTGCGGTGCTGCAGGATTTTTTCCAGCAGCGGCGCAGCGAACAGCGCCAGGAGACAAAACTGAACCATCCCCTGCGCGATGACGCCCTCCGCACGCCCGACAGCGCGTTTGCCGATCTGCCGGACTACCCCTGGGTTCCCCGGTATATCAGCGACCTGCCGTCCCTGGCCGGCCTGCGCATGCATTACCTCGACGAGGGGCCCCGTGAGGGCCTCACCTGGCTGTGCCTGCACGGCAATCCGGCCTGGAGCTATCTGTACCGCAAGATGATCCCGGTGTTCCTGGCGGCCGGGCACCGGGTGGTGGCGCCCGACCTGATCGGTTTCGGCAAAAGCGACAAGCCCAAAAAGGACAGCTTTCACAGCTTCACCGGGCACCGGCAGAACCTGCTGGAGCTGGTGGAGCGGCTGGACCTGAAGAACATCATTCTCGTGGTGCAGGACTGGGGCGGCCTGCTGGGCCTGACCCTGCCGATGGCCGCGCCTGAGCGCTATCGGGGTCTGCTGGTCATGAACACGACGCTGGCGACCGGCGATCAGCCTTTGTCGCCGGGTTTTCTGGCCTGGCGCGAGATGTGCGCGAAAAACCCCGAGTTCGATGTGGCGCGGCTGTTCGCGCGCGGCAACCCGCAGATGAGTGCCGAAGAATGCGCCGCCTACAACGCGCCTTTCCCCGACCGGGGCCACCGTGCCGCCCTGCGTGCCTTTCCGGCCATGGTGCCGGAGTTCGAGGAATCGGACGGTGCCGCGATTTCACGGGAGGCACGCAGTTTCTGGCGCGAACGCTGGCAAGGCCGGACCCTGATGGCCGTCGGTGCGCAGGACCCCGTGCTCGGCCTGCCGGTCATGCAGCAATTGCAGGCCATGATCCGCGGCTGTCCGGATGCCATGGTGTTGCCGCAGGCGGGGCATTTTGTGCAGGAGCATGGGGAAAGCATTGCGCGGCAGGCGGTGCGTTCTCTGGGTGGCTGACCGGCGGCTTTGGAAGGGCTGGTCCGGGCAGTGGGATACTTCGTCTCGTGAAAAAACATATCTACATCTACTCCCCCTCCAGCGCCGTGCGCGACAAGGCCGCTTTCAAACGCGGCGTGCGGCGCCTGACCGCGCTGGGTTACGAGGTCGAACTGGACGAGGCTGCGCTGAGCAGCCATCAGCGTTTTGCCGGCGACGACGAAACCCGGCTCGCCGCGATCGCCCGGGCGGCCGCCAGCGGTGCCGATGTGGCACTGATCTCCCGCGGCGGCTACGGACTGACACGCTTGCTGCCGCAGATCAACTACAAGGCGCTGGACAAGGCCGTGTCCCGGGGCACACGTTTTGTCGGCCTGAGCGATTTCACGGCGCTGCAGAACGCGCTGCTGGCCAAAACCGGAGCGGTGACCTGGGCCGGTCCGGCACTCGGCGAGGACTTCGGGACCGAGGGCCAGCCTGACGACATCATGGAAGCCTGCTTTGACGACCTGATCACGGGGCAGGGCGAGGGCACCGGCTGGCGCCTGCCCAAAATCGCTACAAAATCAGGAGCTGATGGCGCCTGGCAGCCGGGGGACGAGGGCAAATTTGGCGTCAAAAATGTGGTTTTGTGGGGCGGAAACCTCGCGGTGCTGTGTTCCCTGGTGGGCACCCCTTACCTGCCCCAGGTGAAGGGCGGCATCCTGTTTCTGGAAGAGGTGCATGAACACCCGTACCGGCTGGAGCGCATGTTGACCCAGCTGTTGCACGCCGGTGTGCTGGCGCAGCAGAAGGCGGTGGTGCTGGGGCAGTTCACCAACTACAAGCTCGTGCCGCACGACAAGGGATTCAAACTGGCCACAGTGGTGGCGTGGTTACAGCGCCAGATCAAGGCGCCGGTGTTGAGCGGCCTGCCGTTTGGCCATGTGCCGACCAAGGTGGTGTTGCCGGTGGGGGGGAAGGTGACGCTGGCCGTCGAGGACAGGGACGCTTTTCTGCTCTGGGGTCATAGCCATTAAGCGGGGGAAACACACCAAGCTGGCCGGCGGTGTTGTCGGCCTCCTGGCACCTTGCCCGGTGGTGGGCAGCCTAGTTGGTCAGGGAACTGCGCCGCGAGCCGAGGCTGCCGGGCAGCAGGCCTTCGAACATCTTGGTGATGCCGCTGACCTTCTGGCGGGCGATGGTTTCGCCCTGCATGGCCGACAGCACAGCCATGACGTCACCGCGTGCATACCAGAGACCTTGCGCATCCTGGGCGTAGCGCACCCGCAGCGCAATTTTCGGGTAATGTTTCTCGCCGAACTCGCCGAGTTCGTTGAGCATCAATTGCCGAATGCCTTCGGTACGCTTTTCCAGGCTGGAAGGCGTCACTTCGCCACCATTGAGCAGACCCAGCAAACTGCTTTTCAAATCAGGTTTAATCCAGCGCATAGAGCTTGTGCTTTCGAGAGTAGGGCGGTGCGGAACCGTGCGGTCTGGTAGATTAAGCCTCCACGGTTACAGATGCAAGATCTATCCTGTGACATGGTTAACGTAAAACAACAAATAAATCAAAGTGTTAGTAACCAAATGTCATGTTGATTCTCTGGTTGTAGACAAAGGTATTACTTTTTGAATGTTCTTGATTTGGTCACGCCGGGAAAATCATCATGATTTTATTTGTGATTTATTTACCTTTCGCTTCCCTGTTTTTTCACAAAATTCCCCTTTTTAGAGCTTGATATGACTACCTACCCCTCGCACTACATCAATGGCCAATGGGTCAAGGCGCAATCGGCAGAGACCCTGCCGGTATACGACTCGAGCACCGAGGAGGTCATGGCGACCGTGCCGGCCGGCACAGCGCTGGAAGCCGAACGTGCCGTTCTGGCCGCCCGCGCTGCTTTTGACGGCTGGGCCGCCTTGCCCGTCGAAACCCGCGCCGCCTACCTGGACAAGGTTGCGGCCGGCCTGAAGGCCCGCACCGACGAGATGGCGCTGACCATCGCCCGAGAAGTCGGCATGCCGCTGAAAATGGCTCGCGCGGTGCAGGTGGGCGGGCCCACCTGGCACTGGGGCAACTTTGCCAAGATCGCGCGCAATTTCGAATGGGAAAAGAAGGTCGGCAACTCGCTGGTGGTGCGCGAGCCGATCGGTGTGGTGGGCTGCATCACGCCGTGGAATTTCCCGCTCAGCCAGATCACCCTGAAAATCGCGCCGGCGCTGGCCGCCGGCTGCACCGTGGTGCTCAAGCCCAGCGAGATCGCGCCCGTCAATGCCATGATCCTGGCCGAAATCATTCACGAAGCCGGCCTGCCGCCTGGCGTGTTCAACCTCGTCAACGGCATGGGTCCTGTGGTCGGCGAAGTGCTGGCGACCCACCCCGAGGTGGACATGGTCAGTTTCACCGGGTCCACGCGTGCCGGCAAACGTGTCAGCGAACTCGCCAGCCAGTCGGTCAAACGCGTGGCGCTGGAGCTCGGCGGCAAGTCGGCCAGTGTCATCCTCGACGATGCCGACATGGAAGCCGCGGTCAAGGGAACGATCTCGGCCTGCATGCTCAACAGCGGCCAGACCTGCTCGGCCCACACCCGCATGCTGGTACCGGCCGGCCGTTATGACGAGGTCAAGGCGCTGGCGAAAACCGTGATCGCCAGGTTCAGCGTCGGCCCGAGCCTCGAGGAAACCAGCAAGCTCGGACCGCTGGTCAGCGCGAACCAGCGCGACCGCGTGCTGGGGTTCATCCGCACCGGCATCGAAGAAGGCGCGGACGTGATTGCCGGCGGTGACCAGCCGCCCGCCTTTGAGAAGGGCTACTTCGTGCAGCCCACCATCCTGGGCATCAAAGCTACCGACACCCTCGCCCAGGAAGAAATTTTCGGCCCCGTGCTGGTGGTGATTCCGTACAAGGACGAGGAAGAAGCCGTGGCGATTGCCAACAGCACCATTTACGGTCTCGGCGGCGGCGTCTGGAGCGGCAGCGACGAACATGCGATGAAAGTCGCGCGCCGCATCCGCACCGGGCAGGTCGACATCAACGGCGGCCCCTTCAATGCCAATGCACCTTTCGGCGGCTACAAGCAGTCGGGCAATGGCCGCGAGGCGGGTGTGTACGGGTTTGAGGAGTTTCTGGAGCTCAAGTCGCTGCAGCTCAAGCCGGTCGCGGCCGCCTGATCGCCTGCACCTGATGGTGGGGGCCTGATTCGGTTAGGCTATCTCCCACAACAAGCAGGAGGCGATCATGGTCTGGGTCAAACGGTTTTTCTGGGGGGTACTGGTTCTGGTCGCGCTGCTGGCGGCTGCGCTGGCTGTGTACGCCACACGGGCCTTTCCGGCGCTGGACGGCGAACTCAAGCTGCCCGCACTGGCAGCGCCGGTGACCGTGGCACGCGACGGCGCCGACGTCACCCACATCAAAGCCCAGTCCCCGCGCGATGCCTGGATGGCGCTCGGTTATGTGCATGCGCAGGAGCGTGGCTGGCAACTCGAGTTCAATCGCCGCGTCATGCACGGCGAACTCTCCGAGGTGCTGGGCGAGGCCACGCTGGACACCGACAAGCTCATGCGTACGCTGGGTATCATGGAAGCGGCCGCGCGCCAGTGGCAGGTGTTGCCGGCCGACGGCAAGGCGGCGCTGCAGGCCTACAGCGACGGCATCAATGCCTTCTATGCCGGCAGCGCACAGGCGCTGTCACCGGAATTCCACATCCTTGGCGTCAAGCCGGGCGGTCGGTCGGGCCAGCCTTGGACGCCGCAGGACAGCGTCGGCTGGTCACTGATGATGGCGCTGGATCTGGGCGGCAACTGGGGCACCGAATTTGCACGCCTGTCCGCGGCCAAAGTACTGACGACCGAACAGCTGTGGCAGCTGTTCACGCCTTACCCGGGCGAGGCACCGGCTTCCAGAACCGACTTCGCCAAGCTGTATGCCGGGCTCGGCATTTACAAAACCGTGCCGGATGCTATTAAAACAGGAGCTGCTGGCGCAGGTGCGGAAAGGGCTGAAGCCCGATTTGATACAGGGAACCAGCCGGGGATGCGGGGTCTGATGGCGCAGGACATCAATGGCTGGGCGACTGACATCGGCAACGTCGAAGGCAAGGGCTCCAACAACTGGGTGCTTCCCGGCAGCCGAACACGCAGCGGCAAACCCCTGCTGGCCAACGACCCGCACCTGGGCCTGTCGGCACCGGCCATCTGGTACTTTGCACACCTGCAGGCACCCGCCGGCAAGGCCGCGGACGGAAGCACGCTGCCAGGCATGGACGTGATCGGTGCCACCTTGCCCGGCCTGCCTTTTGTGGTGCTGGGCCGCACCGACAAGGTGGCCTGGGGCTTTACCAACACCGGTCCCGACGTGCAGGACCTGTACCTGGAGCAGATCAACCCCGCCAACCCGCAGCAGTACCGGGTGCCGGGGCCTGCGGGTCAGCCGTTATGGGCCGGGTTCAAGACACGCCTTGAAACCATCGCCGTCAAGGGCAAGCCGGACGTCAGCCTGACGGTGCGTGCCAGTCGCCACGGCCCGGTGCTCAGCGACGTGCAAAAAGCGCATGGCGAGGTGCTGGACACGGGCAAGTACGTGCTTGCGCTGCGCTGGAGCGCCCTCGAGACGGACAACCTGACCGTGGTGGCCGGCATGCGTGGCAACCAGGCGCAGTCCGTGGACGACCTGCTGGCTGCCTACGCGAACTACCACTCGCCCATGCAGAACCTCGTGATGGCCGATGTGGCCGGCAAGGTGGCCTACAAGGCCGTGGGCAAGGTACCCCTGCGTCAGCCGGACAACGACATACGGGGTATTGCACCTTCACCGGGCTGGGAGGCGAAGTACGACTGGGCCGGCTGGTTGCCGTATGCCCAGACGCCGCAGACCGACGCGGTGGCCATCGGCAAGAAAGGCTGGTTTGCCAATGCCAACCAGAGCGTGACCCCGCCCGGTTATGACTTCTTCATGGGCCAGGACTGGGTGGCTCCTTACCGCTTTGACCGCATCGAGAAGCTGCTGGGTGACACCCCCCGGCATGATCTGGCGTCCATGCAGAAGATCCAGGGCGACCCCTTGTCATTGGCCACGCTGACGCTGCTGCCGTTGTTGCAGAAGACCGCATCACAACATGTGCTGGCCCAGCAGGCGAAAGCCGTCCTGGCCGGCTTTGACGGCCGCATGCGCGCCGACAGCGCGGCCCCGCTGATTTTCTCGGTCTGGGCCGATGAACTCACGCGTGGCGTGATAGGCGCCAGGCTGGGCGAGGAACGTTTTAAGGCCATGTATGGCAAGCGCCATTTCCGCAGTGCCATCGAGGAGATTGTCCAGCGCAACGACGCCTTCTGGTGTGGCGCTGCAGGTTGCGCAGCCCAGTCCACCGCCGCGCTGGACCGTGCGCTCACGCGCCTGCAGGCCAGCCATGGCCAGGTACCGGCGTCATGGAAGTGGGGCGATGTCCACTACGCGCTGTCGGTGCACCGGCCCTTCGGCAGCGTGTCGGCGCTGGCACGGGTGTTCGACGTGCGGGTGCCGACGGACGGGGACTCCTTCACCATCAATGTCGGCCAGTACTGGCCCAACGACGCCAAGACCCCGTTCGCCAACCGACATGCGGCCTCCCTGCGCGCCGTGTACGACCTGGCCGATCTGGAGAACTCGCAGTTCATCTACCAGACGGGGCAGAGCGGCCTGGTGTTTTCAAGCCGCTACCGCGACATGCGCCAGACCTGGGCGGCGGTGGGTTACCGCCCGCTGCAAATGAAGCCGGCGGCCTTTGCCCACCAGCTGACGCTGACGCCTTGAAGCATTGACGCCTTGAGCTTGGGCGGGGCCGGCGGTTCAGGCTGGCACGGCGTCCACATTGAGCCGGTCCCAATGGCGGTGGCGGGCCATGGCGGCAATCAAGGCCTGCGACACCTGACCGTCGGCCGCCTTGCGCGAGTCACCCAGCAGAATGCCCGCGGTGGGCTCCATCAGCGCGCCGTCCCTGGTGTCGAGCGCAAAACCCAGCGTACCGAGCAGCTGCGCGCCTTCGTTGAGGGCGCAGACGGTCTTGCAATGTTTGTAGGCTTCCAGCACGAAATGGACCGCATCGCCCAGTTGTGCCAGCGTGGCGGCACTGGCTGCGCCGCCCGGTATCACGACCGCGTCGAACATGATGGACGAGGTGTTGGAAAACGTGTGGTCCGCGGGAAGCTGTTTGCCTGACGAGGTGGTGACAGGGCCGAGCTGGGGCGCGACCACCTTGCACTGGGCGCCGGCGTCCAGCAGCTCCTGCTGCAGGCGCTTGAAGCTCAGCAGGTCCACACCGTCGGCGGCCAGGATCGCGACCTTGCGTGTCCGGATGTTGTCTGTGGCCGGCCGGCCGGCCATGCTCAGCGCCGCATCTTCATCGACGGTCTGTGCGATCCGGTAGTCGCGAAAGCCCAGCCGCCCGGCCGCGGCCTTGGCGTCGGGCGCGTTGATGCCCAGCGGCGCCGCCACCCGGGCGGCCAGCTTGGCATCCACATGCGCCAGGTTGTCGACCATGCGCTGGCGGATGTCGGGCACCTCGACCTTGGACAGTTCAAACCGGAAGGCGGCCACGATGTGGTCTTTTTCGGCCGGGCTCTGGCTGTTCCAGAACAGCGTAGCATGGGAAAAATGGTCGTCGAATGAAGGGCTGCGCCGGCGGATTTTCGGGGACTCCAGCGCCTGCGGGTGGGTGTGAAAGCCCTGGGCGCCGCCATCGACACGAAATTCCGCGCCTGTCGCCAGGGTGTTGGGTTCGTAAGCGACCCGGCCCTTGCTGATGCCCTGGCGGTGCATGCCGTCGCGCTGGAAATTGTGGAAGGGGCAGACCGCCTTGTTGATCGGGATCTCGTGAAAGTTCGCCCCGCCCAGGCGTGACAGCTGGGTGTCCGTGTAGGAAAACAGGCGCCCCTGCAGGAGCGGATCGTCGGTGAAATCGATGCCCGGCACCAGATGGCCGGGGTGAAACGCCACCTGTTCGGTCTCGGCAAAGAAGTTGTCGGGGTTGCGGTTGAGCACCATCTTGCCGATGAGCTGCACCGGCACCACCGACTCGGGGATCAGCTTGGTCGGGTCCAGGATGTCAAAGCCGAGCTTGTCTTCCTGGCCTTCCTCGATGATCTGCACGCCGAGTTCCCACTCCGGAAAATCGCCCCTGTCGATGGCTTCCCAGAGGTCCCGGCGGTGGTAGTCCGCGTCTTTGCCGGCAATTTTCTGGGCTTCGTCCCAGGCCAGGCCATGCACGCCGAGTTTGGGCTTCCAGTGGAATTTCACAAAATGCGCGTCGCCGTGAGCATTGATGAAACGGAAGGTGTGCACGCCGAAACCTTCCATCATGCGGTAGCTGCGCGGAATGGCGCGGTCCGACATCGCCCACATCAGCATGTGGGTTGACTCGGGCATCAGCGAGACAAAGTCCCAGAAGGTGTCGTGCGCGCTCGCGGCCTGCGGCATCTCGTTGTGGGGCTCGGGCTTGAGGGCATGGACGAGGTCGGGGAACTTGATCGCGTCCTGGATGAAGAAGACCGGGATGTTGTTGCCCACCAGGTCGTAGTTGCCTTCGTCGGTGTAGAACTTGACGGCAAAGCCGCGTACGTCGCGCACCGTGTCGGCCGACCCCCGTGAGCCGGCGACGGTGGAAAAGCGCACGAACACCGGGGTTTCCAGCTCGGGATTCTGCAAAAAGCCGGCGCTGGTGAACTGCGTCATCGGCTTGTAGAGCTTGAAAAAACCATGCGCCGCAGAGCCGCGCGCATGCACGGCGCGTTCTGGAATGCGTTCATGGTCGAAGTGGGTGATTTTTTCGCGGAGGATGAAGTCCTCCATCAGCGTCGGACCACGCACGCCCGCCTTGAGCGAGTTGTGGTTGTCCGGAATGTGCAGACCCTGGTTGGTCGTCAGCGTGCTGGCGGCATCGGCAGTAAAAGCCTGAAGCTGTTTTTGCTTGTCGGTGGCCCCGTTGGAAAGCTTGGGGGCACTGGCTGTACTGCGCTTGGGTTGCGTCATCTGGGTTCCTTGAAAAACGGTTCAAAAAATGGGAAAAATGGTGGCAGGACAGGCGGTCCGCGCGGCGGCTCAGGCGCGCTAACTGGACTCGCACTCAAGCAGGCGCTCCAGCCCCCTGGCGACAAGGATTGCGGCCAGGGTTGCCACCATGGCGACCATCAGCCAGGCAATGACGGTTTGCAGCGGCTCGGCCGTGCCTTCGGGCAACATGGCCAGCAGGGTGCCCAGGCCAACCAGGGCCACCACCAGCCAGACCGCAGGTCCGGCAGGGGAATGCCGCTGGTGCGTGCCCGCTGTGCCGGGGGTGTCGGTGGGGGAGGATGCTGCGAGTGCCATCGGATGTCCTCATGGGAAGGGGCGGTGGAAGAAAAACACGGCGGGAAACACTTAGGGGAAGAGCAGTTCCCACCTTACAAGGCGGGGCGACCAGGGGCCGTAGTTGCCGGGCGCCAGTGGCTGTAAGGTCAGTCGCGAGCCCTTGTAAGACCTGTCTTACTTCGATGCGTCGCACTGCCTGACCGCCGCGTGGGCTGCACAAACGTTGAGCCAGGCCCCGCCGCAGGCGCGGCAGCGCCGGGGCTTCCTCCTACAGGGCGACAGTGGGCTTTCCCGCATGACGGGTCGGCCAATCCTTTTAAGGTTTCAGGACTGCGAGAAAAGCACGCGGCCCGGTTGGGGTCCGCCATTTTTTACTGAACCGGAACTGACCCGGAGAAAGCGTCCTGATGATCACGCCCCGTATTGAAGAAGAAAACGCTGTATCTGCCCCGCCGTCGCGGCCGCTGAACGAGGACGTGCTGCAATCGGCCGAACAGGCGGTGCTGAGCAACCCCGCTTCGGACGGGATTCTGGCCCCCGCCGGCCATGACGCGGCAGCACCGGGTGTGCTGGCGCGTTACCGCGTGTCGCTGGCCAGCCAGGTGGCGCGCAAACCGGGTCAGTCCGCGCTGCTCGCCCTGGCGGCGGGTGCCCTGGCCGCCGCGGCGCTGCGGTCCGTGGTCAGGCGCCGCAGGCGCGACCACCGGTCATGAGCCTTCGTGCCATGCCTCGTTCCTGGAAGGCCCACGTGCCACCCGGTAGCCCGCCGCCGGTAATGCCCCCGTCACCGGAGCCACCGCCCGAGGTGATTGATTTGCCGCCCGGCGAGCCCGTCCAGCCGGTGCGCGAGCCGGGCCAGGTCAATCCAGCTCAGGCCTGAGGCGTTCGCGACGACAGGTCGCGAATGGCGTTTCGTGCCTCATCCCCTTCGGGAATCGGCTCGCCGCTGTCACGCCACTGCACCGCGGCCTTGAAACCTTCGGCCTGGGCATAACGGCGAAACCACATGCCCTCGGGGTTGTGGCGCGTGATGCCGTCGAACACGGTGGCCATCATCTGCGTCTGCTCCAGCCCCATGGTCAGCATCACCTGGTTGACCACCATCTTGTGCATGGCCAGATGCGAACGCGGCACGCCGGCGATGCGCTGCGCGAGTTTCAAGGTCGCCGCTTCCAGCTGGTCGATCGGCACACTCTCATTGGCCAGGCCCCAGTCGGCCGCCTTTTTTCCGTCGATGGTGTCGCCGGTGAACATCAGCTGCTTGGCGCGGGTCGCGCCCAGCCGGTAGGTCCACATCGCCGTGGTGGGGCAGCCCCAGACGCGGGTCGGCATGTAGCCGATGCGTGCATCGTCGGCCATCACCAGCAAGTCGCAGCACAGGGCAATGTCGCTGCCGCCTGCGGCGGCGTAACCGTGGACCTTGGCAATCGTCGGTTTCGGACTGCGCCACAGGCTCATGAAGTCTTCGGTGTTGCGTTTCATGTAGGCGTAGTCCACCATCGGGTCCCAGGGAAACTGCTCCTGCTGGCAAGGGTGGTCGATGTTGCCTTCGCCGAAGTGATTGAGGTCGTACCCGCCACAAAACCCCTTGCCCGCGCCTTCGACAATGATCACGTGGACCTCATCGTCGGCCGCTGCCCAGTCGATGGCAGCCCGGATCTCGCGCGGCATGGCGTCGTTGATGGCGTTGAGCCGCTCGGGACGGTTGAGCAGCAGGCGCGCGATGCGCGGGTGGGCGGCGTCCTTCTCGATGCGCAGGGTGCTGAATTCGGGCATGTCTTGTCTCCGGTGTTGTGATGAAAACCATCATAGCCAAGGGTGGCCCGGGCGCCATGACGGACAGGGACTGAATGGCGGCGTCAAACTGGTTGCGCCTGCAACCAGTTCGCCTTATAGTTGTGTCCGCAACCAAATAAGTACCTGCCCATGACTTCCATGAATTCCTCGTTCCCGGACCGTGTTCCGGTGCTGATTGCCGGCGGCGGACCGGTCGGTCTCACCCTGGCCGCTTTGCTTTCGCGTTACGGCATCAACTGCCTGGTGGTGGAAGCCGATGAGGCTTATTGCAGCGGCAGCCGCGCCATCTGCATGTCGCGCCGCTCGCAGGAAATCCTCGGCTGGGTCGGTGCCGACAAGCCGCTGGTGGACAAGGGCCTGTCCTGGGTCGGCGGGCGCAGCTACTGGCGCGACGCCGAGGTGCTGCATTTCCAGATGCCCAGCGAGCCGACCCAGCGTTTTGCGCCCATGGTCAACATCCAGCAGTTTTATGTGGAGGAGTTTGCGCACCGCGCAGGCACCTCAGCCATGGACGTGCGCTGGTCCAGCCGCGTGACGGCCCTACGCAATGTTGCCGATGGCGCCGAGGTCGAGGTGCAGGGCCCGGCGGGTCTGCATACCGTGCACGCCGACTGGGTGGTGGCTTGCGACGGCGGGCGCAGCACTGTGCGCGAGCAGTTGGGCCTGCAGTTGCAGGGTACACAGTACGACGGCAAATACGTGATCGTCGACATCGTGCAAAAAACAAAAAGGGCGGTCGAGCGTCTGGCCTGGTTCGACCCGCCGTCCAACCCGGGCTCCACCATCCTGATGCATCGCCAGCCTGACGATGTCTGGCGCATCGACTACCAGATCCGCGACGACGAAGACCCCATCGAGGCGGTCAAACCCGAAAACGTCTTGCCGCGTGTGCAAAGCCATTTGCGCATGATCGGCGAGGACGAGCCGTGGGAGCCGCTGTGGATCTCGATTTACAACGCCAAATGCCTGAGCCTGGACAGCTACCGCCACGGCCGCGTGTTGTTTGCTGGTGACGCCGCGCACCTGGTGCCCATCTTCGGGGTGCGCGGGCTCAACTCCGGGCTGGACGATGCCGGCAATCTGGCCTGGAAGCTGGCCGCCGTGATCGAGGGCAGGGCGGGCGAGAACCTGCTCGATTCGTATTCCACCGAGCGAGTGCACGCCGCGCGCGAGAACATCGCCTATGGTGCCAAAAGCACCGAGTTCATGGCGCCGCCCAACTTTGCGTTCAAGCTGATGCGTGAAGCCACCTTGCGGCTCGCGCTCAGCGACGACAAGGTGCGGCCGCTGATCAACCCGCGCCAGTCCTCGCCCATCACCTATGTCGATTCACCGCTCAATGTCGCGCAAGCCGGCGCGTGGGCCAGCGACTTGGCTGCACCCGGCGCGCCCGCGCCCGAGGCCCTGCTGGCCGGCCCGCACGGCCCGCTGCACCTCACGCAATGTTTTGGCCGCGACATGCTGTGCCTGGTGTTCGCCGACGGCACCATGCCCGAGGCGCTGCGGGACTTGCCGGACCACGGCGTGGCGGTGCTGGCGATAGAACCCGAGGCCGACACCCTGGGCCAGGCGCGCCAGCGTTACGGCCTGCCCGATGCCAGCGCCGAGGCCCTGGTGCTGGTACGCCCCGACGGTTATGTGATGGGCCGCTGGCGCGGCCTGGACCCGGCGCCGCTGCTTGCCGCCTTGGAACTCAAAGGATTCGCTGTATGACCGATGCCGACCTCGACCGGAGTTATTCCGTCCTGTGCGAAGCCCTCGCGCAGGCGGGCGAGGCCCGGGCGCCGCTCCTGCTGGCCATGCTGAGCCTGTCGCTGATGAGCCGCTTCGAGCGCGCCGACCAGGTCTTGCCCTTGATCGCCAACGCGCAGACACAGTGCGCCGCCGGGGCCGCTGATGCCGCGTAAATCCCCCGGCTCCCCGCGGCTGGACGAGTTCCTGACTTATCGGCTGCACCTGGTCAACAAGCTGACCGACAAGTTCAGCAGTGACGCCTATGCCGACGAGTTCAACCTGCCGGTCGGCGAGGCGCGCTGCCTGGCGGCCATTGGCAACTTTGCGCCGCTCTCGGTGGTGGAACTCGCGGCCAAGGCCAACCTCAACAAGGGCCAGGCCAGCCGCGCGGCGCAGTCGCTGGTGGACCGCGGCCTGGTGTCCAAGGAGGCCAGTACCTCCGACGGTCGCGGCGTGGTGCTGACGCTGACCAAGGCAGGCAAGAGCTTGTGGAGCCGCGTGATGGCGCTGATTGCGCGGCGCAACGAAGAGATTTTTGGCTGTCTGTCGGCAAATCAGCAGCAGCAGCTGGGCCGCATGCTGGACCGGCTGATTGCCCATGCCCGGGCCTGAATCGGGCATTTAAACGCCGAATCGGCTTGATTTGGGTTGATTCGGGGTGTGAAGTACCCATGTGAGGAGCACAAGCGGGCTTAAAACCTTAAAATCAAAGGTTGCCCTTTCAGGTCCTCTTTAGGCCCCCATGAACGCCCCCATCGACGTCTCCTTCTTCGCGCGCGCCGCCAAACCCCTGACCAGCTATCGTAAGTACTGGGCCAGCCGCTTCGGCACGTCGAAATTCCTGCCCATGAGCCGGGCCGAGATGGACCAGCTGGGCTGGGACAGCTGCGACATCATCATCGTCACCGGCGACGCCTATGTGGACCATCCGAGCTTCGGCATGGCGGTCATCGGCCGCATGCTCGAAGCCCAGGGCTTTCGCGTCGGCATCATCGCGCAGCCCGACTGGCAAAGCGCCGACCCATTCAAGGCCCTGGGCAAACCGAACCTGTTTTTCGGCGTGACCGCCGGCAACATGGATTCGATGATCAACCGCTACACGGCGGACCGCAAGATCCGCAGCGACGACGCCTACACCCCTGGCGACATCGGTGGCAAACGGCCCGACCGCGCCGCCATCGTCTACAGCCAACGCTGCCGCGAGGCCTACAAGGACGTGCCCATCATCCTGGGCGGTATTGAAGGTTCGCTGCGCCGCATCGCGCATTACGACTACTGGTCCGACAAGGTGCGCCGCTCCATCGCGGTGGATGCCAAGTGCGACCTGCTGCTGTACGGCAACGCCGAACGCGCGATTGTCGAAATTGCCCACCGCATTGCCGCCAAGGAGCCGGTCGCAACCATGACCGACATCCGCGGCACGGCCTTCATCCGGCGCACCGGTGACGAGACCGCCCAGGGCTGGTTCGAGATCGACTCCACCAGCGTTGACGCGCCGGGCCGGGTCGAGGCGCATGTCAACCCTTACCTGATGATTTCGGAGCAGGCCAAAGAGCAGGGCGCCAGTTGTGCGCGTGAGGACGAAGCCGCCGAGGTCGCGGTCCAGGCCGAGTCGGCCGGCTCGCCGGTGCTGGACAAGGTGGTCAAGGCCCAGCAGGCCAACCCCGCCATCAAACCGCTGACCTTCGTCCCCAACCCCGCTTTGTCCCACATGCAGGGCAGAATCAAGGTGCCGCCGCGTGACCGCTCGGTGATCCGTCTGCCGTCTTACGAGCAGGTCAAAAGCGACGCCGTGCTGTATGCCCACGCCAACCGCGTGCTGCACCTCGAAACCAACCCCGGCAACGCACGCGCGCTGGTGCAGGCGCACGGTGAGGGCGCGACCGCGCGCGACGTGTGGATCACCCCGCCGCCGATACCGCTGACCACGGCCGAGATGGACTACGTGTTCGATCTGCCCTACGCACGCGCCCCGCACCCGGCCTACCAGGACGAGAACGGCAGCCACGACGGCGCGACCAAGATCCCGGCCTGGGAAATGATCCGCTTTTCCGTCAACATCATGCGCGGCTGTTTTGGCGGCTGCACCTTCTGCTCCATCACCGAGCATGAGGGCCGCATCATCCAGAGCCGATCCGAAGACTCGGTGATCCGGGAGATCGAGGCGATCCGCGACACCGTCAAAGGCTTCACCGGTTCGATCTCCGACCTGGGCGGCCCCACCGCCAACATGTACCGCATCGGCTGCAAGTCGCCCGAGATTGAATCGGCCTGCCGCAAGCCGAGCTGTGTCTACCCCGGCATTTGCCAGAACCTCAACACCGACCACAACCCGCTGATCAAGATGTACCGCCGCGCGCGGGCGCTCAAGGGCGTGAAGAAGATTCTGATCAGCTCCGGCCTGCGTTACGACCTGGCCGTGCAAAGCCCCGAGTACGTGAAAGAGCTGGTCACGCACCACGTCGGCGGCTACCTCAAGATCGCGCCCGAGCACACCGAGCAGGGCCCGCTGACCAAGATGATGAAGCCCGGCATCGGCAGTTATGACAAGTTCAAGCAGATGTTCGAGAAGTACAGCCTCGAAGCCGGCAAGAAGCAGTTTTTGATTCCCTACTTCATCGCTGCCCACCCCGGCACCAGCGATGAAGACATGATGAACCTGGCGATCTGGCTCAAGAAAAACGGCTTTCGCGCCGACCAGGTGCAGACGTTTTACCCGTCGCCCATGGCCACGGCGACGACGATGTACCACACCAACAAAAACCCGCTGCGCAAGATCACGCGCGACAGCGAAACGGTGGACATCGTGCGCGGCGACAAGCGGCGACGCCTGCACAAGGCCTTTTTGCGCTACCACGACGCCAACAACTGGCCGCTGCTGCGCGAGGCGCTCAAAGCCATGGGCCGCGCCGACCTGATCGGCAACGGCAAGCACCACCTGATCCCGACCTTCCAGCCCATGACCGACGGCGGCTACGTGAGCGCGCGCAAGAAGAACTCGACGACCGTGACGGCGAAAGCCGGCACTTCCGGTCTTTCGCTCAAACCCGTCACCCCGGTGAAGGGCCGCATCCTGACCCAGCACACCGGCCTGCCGCCACGCGACAACGGCTCGGGCAAACCAGGGTCCAAGCCCTTCGTGCGCAAGGCGCGATGAAGCTGGAGACTGTCATACGGCCCATGCGGGCAGAAGACATCGCCTCGGTGCTTGAGATTCAGTCCTGCTGCTACGACGAGACCAAGTTGGAGTCGGAGCAGTCGTTTCTCGCCAAACTGAGGGCGTCCCCGACCTCGTGTTTTGTTGCCCTGGTTCCCGACGGCCTCGCCGGTTATCTCGTCGCGGTACCGGCTGAAGCTGGCAGCCCTCCGCCCTTGAATGGTCCGTCCTACTCCGTTCCACTCACGGCAAACGCCCTCTACTTGCACGATCTCGCGTTACACCCCGCGGCACGAGGCACGGGTGTTGCGGTCGCACTCATTGAAGCCTATTTCCAGGCGCTCAAGCAGTTGAAGGTTCAGTTCGCCTGCCTGACGGCGGTCAACGACTCGAAATCGTTCTGGGAGCGTTACGGTTTTCGGGCGGCGGTGCCGACCGGCTCAGGCGCCGGGCACATGGAAACCTACGGTGAAGAAGCCCGATACATGAGCACGCCCGTGAATGCTTGAAAGGTATCTGCGCAAATCGCTTGCTTGATCAAAGTCTCAGGGGCGGGCGTTGGCGCCTGCGGCTGGTCATGGGAACCTTGCAGGAACTGCGCGCCGCCTGCCTTGAAGTGCAGGCTGGCCCAAAGCTCACCGGTGAAATAAGCGGCTGACCCAGCTGGCTTGCGCCGGCCTGCCATGGCGGCTTGCGGGGCGGTTTCAGACAGAAAAAATGGCCTCCAGCCCAGAAGCAGCGTGCGCGAGCAGCTATTAAATCGATAGTAATTTTGCAGCCAGGCCACGCCAGCCGCACCTCGTTCTATAGTGGATGCCATGCCCCAGAACCGCACGCTGCTGCAGCAAACCACCACCCTCAAGGTCGAGCGTGTGGTGCTGCACGCGTCTTCCGCGCAATGGAGCCCGGACTACGTCGTGGCCTCGCCGCGCCTGGTGCTGCCGGCCAGCGGCGCCACCGAATTCCGCATGGCCGGGCAAAACGTGCTGCTTGATGGCCTGACCGCGCTGAGCCTGCCGGCCGGCCTGCTGTACCAGATGAAGCCTTGTGCCGACGCCGTTCGCGCCAGCATCGTCGTCAGCGCACAGCCGGGCGTCGGTCATGCGTTGCTGGCGTCCGATGCGTGGGCGCTGAGCCCGCGCGCCGTGTGGCTGCTCAGGCGGCATTGGCGCGCGATCGGTCTGGGCAGGGCGGGTGAGTCCACCCAGGTGCTTCTGCAAACCGTGCTGCGATACGCACCACCCGTCGCGCCGCTTCAAGGCCGCTCAGCACCCGCGGTGCAACGTGCGCAGCGTTTCATGGTGGCGCGTACCGCCGCAACCGACGCCGCACCGTGGACGTTGAACGATGTCGCGGATGCTGCGTGTAGTTCGCTTTCCCATCTGGCGCGCTCCTTTCGCAAACACACCGGCCTGAGCCTGCACGGCTACCGCCAGCGCTTGCGGCTGGCCGCAGCGCTGCAGCGGCTGGAAGAAGGCGAGCGCGACATTGCCGCGCTGGCGCATGAGCTCGGCTACAGCAGCCAGAGCCACCTGGGCGCGGCCTTTGTGCGCGAGCTCGGCGTAACGCCCGCACAAGCCCGGCGCGAACTCACGGCCTGAAACCGCAGCCGCCACAAGCGCAGGAATTTGATAGCCGCCGCCGGGTCGCGCAGCCAGACTGCGCCCATGAACCGCAACCTCGCTCTCGGCCTGATGGCCGCGCTGGCCGCCGCCCTGATCGGCAGTGGCTGGCAAATCGCCTCTCGCCACGGCGTCACCACCACCCTGGGTCCGCTGGAAATTGCCGTGCTGCGCTACGGTGTGCCCGCGCTGGTGCTGCTGCCGCTGCTGATCCGCACCGGTTTGTTGCCACCAGGGCTGCCGCGCCGCCGGCTTGGGCTGCTGGTGCTGGGCGGTGGTTTGCCGTTCGGCTTGCTGGTGCTCGCCGGCGCGCAGTGGGCGCCGGCCGCCCACATGGGCGTGTTCATGGCCGGCAGCGTGCCGCTGTTCACGGCGCTGGGTGCCAGGCTGGCGCAGGGCGAGCGCGTTACTTGTCTGCGCGCGGTGGGCTTGTTGCTCATTGGTGGTGGCATGGCGGTGTTCGGTGCAAGCAGCCTCGCCGACGCGGCGCAAACCTGGCGCGGCGACCTGCTGTTCATCCTGGCGGCCATGATGTGGGCGCTCTACACGCTGGCGTTTCGCAACAGTGGCCTCACGCCATGGCAGGGCGCGGCGGTCATCAACGCCTGGTCGAGCCTGCTGCTGTTGCCGGTGCTGCTGATCTTCGGAGCGCCGAAGCTGTTGACAGCGCCGTGGACTGACGTGGCCTGGCAGGCGCTGGGGCAGGGCGCAGTCGCGGGTCTGCTTGGGCTGGTGACCTACATGATCGCCATTGCACGGCTGGGCGCGGCGAGGGCGTCGCTGTCGGCGGCGCTGGTTCCCATCAGCACCGCTCTCGGCGCGACCTGGCTGCTGGGTGAGCCGCTGGGCGCCGGGACACTGGCCGCCAGTGTGCTGGTGGCCTGCGGTGTGGCGCTGGCCAGTGGCGCGCTCGGCCGACCTGTGCGATGAGCGCCCACGCTGCCGGGTTTCCCGGATAAGATCTCCGCCGCCAGCTCAAGCCGCAGAGCCATGGCGCGAACAGAGGGAGATCACATGCTGCCAGTGTGCGTACAAACTGTCTTTGTCCCAGACCTCGATGAGGCGGTCCGCTTTTATTCGGAGGGCCTGGGGTACGAGGTCAAGGCAACTTATGGGCCTTGCATCGTCCAGCTGAAAACCGGCGCCACCACCTTGATCCTCGAGAAGATCGAAGCCGGCTCGCAGCCTGCCTCGCCGGCCACCATTCTCTGCTTCCAGACGGAAGACATCCGCGCCTCGATGCGCAGAATCGTTGAAGCTGGCGGTGAATTGCTGCACGCCGAACCCCGGAGGTGCCCGGTAGGTGTCGTTGTCATGTTCAAGGACAGGGCCGGCGTGTTGTACCAGTTGCTCCAGTTCGATGCGGCCTGACGCGTTGGAAGGGGGCTGCAGTAATCAACACGTGGGCCTTGCTGGGTTTGTGGGTAAATTTAATCGTGCGGAATAAACGACAGATGTCTGGAAAACGAATCGCTACAAGCACTTACGCTGCTGGTTTTTCCGGATTAATCCGCAGCCGCCAAGTTATACCGCAGGTTTTGCGGTCTACATTACGTTAGAGCTCATGAGCGCAAAGATCCGTTTTGCGGTCGCCGAGTGGCATGTGAGTCCTTGGGACGCTCACTTGAGTCGAGCTTTGCTCGAGTCCGAGGGAGTTCCGGCGTTCCTGGAGAACGAGCATCACGTTACCGCCAACTGGCCTATGTCGCGAATGCTCG
Organism: Pseudomonadota bacterium; assembly: GCA_040389085.1. GTDB lineage: Bacteria > Pseudomonadota > Gammaproteobacteria > Burkholderiales > Burkholderiaceae_C > Polaromonas. The sequence goes on along the minus strand of JAZKAP010000001.1, from coordinate 591,573 downwards.
GAGGGGTGAGATTGATGGTGCCCGTCGAATACATTGATGCGGCGCGAGCTGCTTTTGCGCTGCGCGATCGGGGTGACCTTCAGGCCGCGTTGGAGAAGGAGTACCCGCCGGACATTCCCACCTGCTGCGCGTGTGGTTCTACCGTACTTTCAGAAAGACGCGACTGGGTGACGATTGTGATCGCGGTTGTTTTACTGCTTAAGACGACGATCATCTTTCCTCCGCGCAGGTTCAAGAGGTGTGCAGCATGCGGGGAAGCGCAGTGGCAATGAGCTCTAACAGGGCGTTCGACGCGGACACGCAGCGACATTGCGTCGCGAGCCGTACGCGGGAGCATACCTTTCGCGGCGCAATGCCACTGCGCGCCGGGCAACTCCAACGTTAGGCCGCGGAGTCGTCGCAGAGGTGACACTTTGTCGCAGTGCTGACAGCCAGCGCCGGAGCATGCGCCTAGATTGCCACTCACTGTTCACTTCAGGAGTGGCCCCATGGAGCAATCAAGCGACGCACTGGCTCAACTTCGAGCCATCAACGCTGCGGCAGCATTCAACCGCTGGTGCGGTATTGAAGTAGTGGCGGCCGAACCCGGAAGCGCAACCATCGCGATGCCCTGGCGCCCAGAGGCCGGTCAGTACTCAGGCTTTCTCCATGCCGGGCTGGTCGGCGCGCTCATCGATACCGCTTGTGGTTTCGCCGCCGTAACCCTGGTGGGCAGGGTCCTAGCCTCTCACTACTCGGTCAACTGTCTGCGGCCAGCCGTCGGAGAGCGCTTTGTCGCTCGAGCAAAGGTTGTCAAGCCTGGCAAGAACCAGGTTTTCACCTCGTGCGAACTGTTTGCCCATTCCGGCGGCAGCGAGAAGTTGGTCGCCACAGGCGAGACGCTCCTGCTAGTCGTCGCCGCAGGGACAGAGGTCTGACTCAAACGCTAAAACCTCACGTCTATGGCCAACCGCACCATCTCCAAACTCAAGAGCCTCATTGCTGAGGATCGGCCGCAAAACGAGAGTTCCTATGTTGGTGCGGCTTGGTTTCTCTGGGGGGCTGGGTCTTCTCGCTAGCGGCGTCGTCACATTCATGTGGCTTGTATTCGGCCTTGCCGCTTCTGCCGGGGCTGACAGTTCATCGTTTTTGTGGCGTACCGTTGCGGCCGCTGGTGTCTCGTTTGTTGGGTTAGTGGTTGCACTATCCCATAGATACCTGTTGCTTGGAGTTGCGCTAATGTGGGCACTGCTGCCGCTCATTTACTTTCTCCAAACTTCTGGAAGGTAGTCGAAAATTCGCACCCGCACGCCTTCGTATGATCGGTTTAACTGCTTGCTTGGTATGGACATGCAAGAGCAGTACGCCGCTTCGCGGCTAGTGTTGCATGTCGGGCAACGTCAACGTTAGGGTATACAGATGCTTTCCTCCCTCCTCGCCATCGCTCTACTCCACTGGGCCGTTCTTCTCGTGCCCGGCTTCAACGTCGTCTTGCTCGCTCAGCTCGCCAGCGGACAAAGTCGCGCGGCGGCGCTGGCCGCCGTTGCGGGAATGACCACCGCCACTCTGGCATGGGCGTCGCTGGCGGTTTTGGGCATTGGTGTGGTGTTCTCGACGCAGCCGATGTTGCGCCAAGGGGCGCAGATCGCGGGTGGGCTGTACTTGCTTTATCTGGCATTCAATCTCTGGCGGTCGGGTGCTTCGGTGGCTTCCGTGCCGCAGGGCAGCCTGAGCAACACCGCGGCGTTTCGTGTGGGTTTCATGACCAGCGCGCTCAACCCCAAAATCGCACTGTTTTATGGAAGCGTGTTCGCGACGGCCTTGCCCCCGTCGCCATCCTGGCTGCATGTCGCCAGCGCGGTCGCCCTTGTTTATTTCAACTCGGTCGTCTGGCACACCAGCCTCGCCGTGGCCTTTTCGCAAAAGGCCGTCCAGCGCGCCTGGCTGCGCAACTTCGCCCGCCTGACCAAGGTCTCGGGGGCTGTGGTCGGCGCCTTTGGCCTGCGGCTGATCGTGGGCACCTTGCAGGAACTGCGGTCCCGCGCACCCTGAAGGGCAAGCGGGCGGCGACACGGCGGGACGCGCTCCGCTACGATACGGCGCACCACCCCAAGAGAGAGAATATGCACCCGCCCGCCAAACGCTTGCTTGCCTTCATTGCCGCCGCCTTGGTCTGCCTGCCACTGGGCGCGCAAACCCAGGCGGGGCCATGGCCCACGCAGCAGTGGGCAACGGCAACGCCGGAAGAGCAGGGGATGGACTCGGGTGCGCTGGCGGCGCTGGCGGACTTTGGTGCCGCCAACGAGATGGACAGCCTGGTGGTCACTCGGCATGGCCGCATCGTGGCCGAGGCTTACTACGCGCCTTTCAAGCCGGGCATGCGGCACAAGCTCAATTCGGCCACCAAGGGAGTGGTGGCAACACTGACGGGCATCGCCATCCAGCAGGGCAAGCTGGCCGGCACGGACCGGCCGGTGCTGGAATTTTTTGCAGACCGCACCGTCGCCCATGTGGACGACCGGAAAAAGGCGATGACGGTGCAACACCTGCTCGACATGACCTCCGGCCTGGACTGGAAGGAGCCGCTGACGGACCAGCGGCCGGACACCCTGTTCGAGATGCTGCGCAGCCCAAACTGGGTGCAGTTTGTGCTGGACCGGCCGATGGCGCAGGCGCCGGGCACGGCCTTCAACTACAGCAGCGGCAACTCGCAGCTGCTGAGCGCCATCCTCGCGCGCCAGACCGGTATGGCCGTGCCTGATTTTGCGGCTCAGCAGCTGTTCCGGCCGCTGGGTATTTCCGGCGAGCAGTGGCGCAAAGACCCGCAAGGCATCGCCACCGGCGGGTTTGGTTTGTACCTGCAGACACGCGACATGGCCAAGATCGGCTACCTGTACCTGCGCGGCGGCGAGTGGGAGGGAAAACAGATCGTCCCGCGCAGCTGGGTGGACAGGGTCTACCAGGCCAAGGTGCCTATGCTGCTCTCGGCCACCACGGACCTGCGTTATGGCGACCAGTGGTGGACCCTTCCCGCGCGCAAGGCCTACATGGCCGTGGGTTACCACCGGCAGATCATCCTGGTGCTGCCGCAGAGCGGCGTGGTCGTGGCGCTGACCGGACGGAAAAACTACCCGATCGACAAGATGCTTGATCTGGTGGACCAGGCCGTGAAGTCAGAAACGCCCCTGGCCGCCAACCCGGCCGCCAGCGCCTTGCTGGCAGAGCGCGTGCAGGCGGTGGCCAGTGAGAAGCTGCTTGCCGCAGCCACGCCGGCCCTGGCCCCATCCATTTCAGGCAAGACCTACCGCCTGGCACCCAACAACCTGGGCGTCAGGGAATTCACGCTGCACCTGGGCGCAAAGCCGTCGTACGAGATTGTCAGCTTCGTGGCGCGTGGCAGCAGCGACACGAAAAAAGTGTTCCTGCCGCTTGGCCTGAGCGGTCAGTTCGCGCCGGCCGACGCCAGCGACGGCGCCGCCTTCGTCAGCAAGGCCAGCTGGACCGGCCCCGACACCCTGACCGTGGTGGTGCGCCAGCCCGAAGAAGCCGAGACCGTTCGCTACGTCCTGAAGTTCACCGGCAAGCAGGTGGCGGTCACCCACATCAACGCCTTTGGTTTTCAGCAAAACCTGACGGGTGAAACCATCGACTGACAGGGCCGGCGAGACCCGGCCTGCCATGGCGGTTTGCGGGGTTTCTTCAAGACAAATCGGCTGCAACTCCTTATGCAGCGGGCGCAAGCAGCTATTAAAACAGGAGCAATTTGCGCCGCCGCCGGCCCGCCATTGGGCTGCCTTTGACCTTCCACAAAGCCGGGCCGGCCCGCGCAGGCGAGAATTCAGGCTTTGAACTGCCCATGCTCGGACTTCTGCCTTCCTTTCTTCGTGGCGTGATTGCGCTGTGTCTGCTGGTCATCAACACGCTGTTCTGGTGCACGCTGCTGTTCGCCGCGTCGCTGGTCAAGCTGGTGCTGCCTTTCAAGGCGGTGCGTGTGCGCATCGACCCGCTGCTCAACGCGATTGCCACTGCCTGGATCGCCTGCAACAGCGGCTGGATGCGGCTGACCCAGCGTACCGTGTGGGACGTGGCCGGCGTGGACGCGCTGCGTTACGAAGGCTGGTACCTGGTCAATGCCAACCACCAGTCCTGGGTGGATATTTTTGTGCTGCAGCACGTGCTGAACCGGCGCATTCCCATGCTGAAGTTTTTCCTCAAGCAGCAGCTGATCTGGGTGCCGGTCATCGGCCTGGCCTGGTGGGCACTGGACTTTCCCTTCATGAAGCGCCACACCAAGGCCGACCTGCGAAAACACCCCGAGCGCCGCCTGCAGGACCGTGAAGCCACCAAACGCGCCTGCGAGAAGTTTGCGCTGGTGCCCACCAGCGTGATGAACTTCGCCGAGGGCACACGTTTCACCGCCGCCAAACACGCGTCGCAGGCCTCGCCCTACCGGCACCTGCTCAAGCCCAAGGCCGGCGCGCTGGCGCTGGCCGTCAACGCCATGGGTGAAAAATTCCACTCGCTGATCGATGTGACCATCGTCTACCCTGCGGGTGCGCCGTCGTTCTGGCAGTTTCTCTGCGGCCAGGCGCCGCGCATCATCGTGCGCGCGCAGCAACTGCCGATTCCCCCCGAATTCAGCGAGGGTGACTACGCCGCCGATCCGGCGTTTCGCATGTCTTTCCAGCAGTGGCTCGGCGACCTGTGGGAGCGCAAGGACCAGCAGATCGACACGCTGCTCCAGCAGGGCTGAGCTTCAAATTGCAAGGAAAATAGGCTGCCAGCCCTTTACTGGCGGGCGCCGGCAGCTATCAATTCAGGAGTCTCTGACGAGCGGAAACTCCGTCAGCCGCGCGAGGCCCTGACGACGGGCCGTTCGTTCAGGCCGGCTGCCCGTCGGCAAGCACCCGCCGCAGGGTTTGCAGGAGTTCGGTGTTCGAGGTCTGGGCCTTGACCAGCACGGCGGCGAAGCGGGCGGCTTTGGCACGGCTCAGCTCCGTGGCGGAGAACACCACCACCGGCGGCGGCTGGTTCAGCGCCTCGATGTCTGCCAGCACCTCCCAGCCAGACGCACCCTCCAGGGCCATATCCAGCAGCACCAGGTCGAAGCGCTGCTCCCTCAGCCGCGCACGCGCCTCCTCGGGTGTGGCGGCAAACTCGAAGACGGCGAAGTCCTGGGCAATGGCGGCCGTGATGCGCTGCATGTCGAAGTCGTCCTCGACATGCAGGATGCGCGGCTTGCCTTCGGCCATGCGGCCGATCGCGTGGCGAAGGGAGAGGACCAGCTGGTTCTCGTTGATCGGTTTGTCCAGCCAGTCCGAGACGTTCAGCGGCAGGTTGTTGCATTCGATCCGGCCTTCGCTGGCCGAAGCCGAAACCACGACGATGGGCAGGTCGCGCGTGTGCGCCTGCCGGCGCAAGGTGAGGACCAGGGTGACGCCGTCCTGGTCGGGCAGCTCCAGGTCCACCGTCATCGCGGCGTAGCGGGTTTTTTCCAGCAGGGCCAGTGCCATGGCGGCGGTGTAGGCCCGGTCCACGTCAAAGCCGCCTTTTTCCAGCATCAGGCCGATCAGGTGGGCAATGTCGTGGTCGTCTTCGCACACGAGGATGCGCGGGCGGGTGCTGGCCGTCGTGCTGGCGGCAAGTGTTGCCACGGGCTGGTCGTCGGGTTGCGCCCATGGCGCCTGCGGCAGCTCAAAGAAGAAGGTGGAGCCCGTACCGGCGTCACTTTCGAAACCCATGGTGCCGCCCAGGCGTTCGATGATCGCCCTCGAAATATTCAGGCCCAGCCCGGTGCCGCTGGTCTGGCGCGTGTCGGACGAGTCGGCCTGCGAGAACTTCTGGAAGATGCGCTTGCGAAACTCCTCGGGAATGCCGGGGCCGCGGTCGCGCACCTCGACGCGCACGCCCGGGCCGGCGCGCAACACGTGCACTTCCACCGTCTCGTCGGGCGGTGAAAACTTCATCGCGTTGGACAGCAGGTTGGTCACGACCTGGGTCAGGCGGTCGCTGTCCGCATGGACCTGCAGGGTCTCGTCCGGGCAAACCAGGCGCAGGCGCACGTTTTTTGCGGCGCCAAAACCTTCGTTGGCCGCCAGCGCCTGCACCAGCAGGGGTTTGAGCGCCAGCACCTGCAGGTTGAGCTGCATCTTGCCGGACTCGATTTTCTCGATGTCCAGAATGTCGTTGATCAGGCGTATCAGGCGCTCGCAGTTGTTCTTGGCAATTTCCACCAGCGACTTGACGGCGTCGGGCAACTGGCCGGCCACGCCGCCGGCGATCAGGCCCAGCGAGCCGCGGATGGAGGTCAGCGGTGTGCGCAATTCATGGCTCACGGTGGAGACGAATTCGCTCTTGATGCGGTCCAGGCGCTTGAGTTCGGTGATGTCGGTTGCCAGCGAATAAAAACCGATGACCCGGCCCTCGTCCTTGCCTTCGCCATAACGCGGGAAGTAGTTGACGACATAGTCACGCGGGTCGCCGCGAAGGTTGTTCCGGATGCGTTCGTACACCACCGGGTAACCCGCCATGACCTGTTCAACCTGGGGGGCCGTGGCTTGATAGATCTTCTCGCCCAGGACTTCGCGCAGGTGTTTCCCGTCGATCTGCTGCGAGGTCAGTCCCAGCGCCTCTTCATAGGCCCGGTTGTGAAAGCGGAAGCGCCCATCCGCATCGACGTAGGAAAGCAGGGCCGGCAAGGTGTCGGTGATGTCGCGCAACTGCGTTTCGCTGTTGCGCAGCTGGGCGTTGGCCTCAAGCGCGGCTTTTTCCGAGTGAACAAGTTTGCGCACCAGCGGCGCGACCAGAACATTGAGCAGCAGCATGCCAACGATCGCCAGCGCTGCCAGCAGGGGCAGGATGAACTTGAGCTGGGCGTAGATCGGCGCGTACAGCTCCTTCTGGTCGATTTTGAGCACCATCCCGAAAGCGAAAGGCGCAATGGGCGCGTAGGCCGCCACCACCTGTTCGCGCCGGTAGTCCCGGGCAACGATGATGCCGGTCTTGCCGAGCAGGGCGTGGTTCATGGGCAGGGCCTGGCCCTCGACGACGCGCGCAACGCGCTTGAACGACGTACCGGACACGCGCCCCAGAAAACAGTTCATGTCCTTGCCGCCGTCGTCCAGCGGCGCGCAGACCGCGAACTCGGCACTCTGGCCTATGGTGGCCATATCGCCAAAGACCCGGGTCAACAAGGGCAGGGCGGTCTCCGTCTTGACCTCGCCCACGCGAAGGCCCTGGGGGTCGAGAATGTCCAGGTGCGTCTGGACAATGAATTGGCCGTTCCACAGCAGGAATGCGCGGTCCTTCTGGCTCAGCAGGACCTGTTGCTCGCCACTGGGCGAAAAACTGCCGGCGCGGGCCACTTCACGGCCCCGCGCGTCATGAAAGGACAAACCATTGAAACCGGTGGGCAGAAACGAGGTGGCTGCCTGCTGCATCGCCAGCGTTGCCGCGGCATCGTCCGGCTTCGCCCCAAGTGTTTTCAGGGTCTGCATCAGAAAAGGACGGGTTGCCACGGTGCGCGCGTCGGTCAGGGCCTGGTTGATCTGGCTTTCAAACAGGCGGGCATTGCTTTGCAGCGCCGCCTGCAGGCCGCGGCTGAGAACAGACTCTGTCTGTCGCTGCATGACGGCATACACGGCAATACCTGCTGCCAGATTCGCCGCCAGAAGAATGAGCCCGCCGATGAGGCAGATCCGGCGGTCTTGACGCATTGAAAACAAAGGGTTCTCTCTCCGTGTCGGGGGTTTGATTATCCGCCCTGGCGCAGCCCCTGCAGACGCGAACTCATGTCAGTAATACCGTTGTTTTCGCATGTCGGGGCGTATTCCACAAGCCACGGGGGTCGCGCGGCGCCGGCAGGGTGGCCACGGGCGCGCGGCCCGTGCCGGCGGGTTTGTCCCGAATTGCTATTGGTTTTATAGCTGTTATCGCTTGTATGAAAAGGGCTACAGGCCATTTTTGTCGAATGCCGGCCAAGCCGCCTCAATGCAGCCGGTCCGCCAGCTGCGCCAGACCGGCGCGGCGGTGCACGCCGAGTTTGTCGAACAGGCGCTGCAGGTAGGTGCGCACGCTGGGCAGGGCAATCGCGAGTTCGCGGGCAATTTCCTTGTCGGTCAGGCCGCGGCAGACGCAGCGCGCCACCTCCATTTCGCGTCGGCTCAGCGCCGCCGTGGACAGGCCGCCCGGGACGGGCGCCGGCAGCGAGCGGCGCGCGCGCCGCAGCGCCGCCACGAAGGCTGGCTCCAGCATGTCCAGCAGTTGCTGGTCGTGGTGGTTGAACTCGCGGCCCTTGCGCCCGCGCCAGATGCGCAGGTCGCCCAGCGCCTCGTCGCCGTCGAAGGCATGCAGGTTGATGCCCCAGTGCAGGCCGTCGCGCGCCAGGAAGTCGTTGAAGAACTCGGTTTTCAGGAACTCATTGCGCGGCATCACCTCGCTGACCAGGGTGGCGTGGCGGCGCGACTGCAGCGCGAAGGTGATGGGGTCGCGGTACTGGTACCAGGCCTCGTAACGCTGCAGGTTGGCCGGGTCCATGTTGATGGCCACGGGGTGGGCGAAGCAACCGGAGGGCTCGCTCCAGATGTAGGAGGCGAAGTATTCCGCACGGAACAGCGCCAGCGTGGCCTGGCCCATGCGCTCGCGGATTTCGCGCTCGTTGAGGTCCTCGGCCAGCAGCGAAAAGCAGGTGGCCAGTGCGCGTTGCTCGGTGCCGGACAGAAACATGGCGGGCCTCTATGAAGGTGCAGAAGGGGGACGGGATGCAGCGGCAAGCCTAGCGCCAACGCCGGCCACGGTCAATCCGCCGTGTCATCGAATTCGATGACAGACAGCCGGGGCGGCAGCCGCCATGATCGCGCTGCAGCAACTGAACCCACTGGAGTGACCATGGCCCGTTTTTCCCTTTCCCACGCCGGCACCGTCCTGGCGGCGGCAGCACTGTCGGCCTGCAGCCTGCCGGGCGGCCTGCGCGGCGCGCCCGACATCGACAGCCTCACCGCCACCGAAGCCGCGGCCCGCATCTGCAGCGGCACGCTGAGCAGCGAGGCGCTGGTGCAGGCCTACCTGGTGCGGGCCAAAGCCCGGCCCGAGCTGAATGCCTTCGTCACGCTGGACGAAACCGGCGCCCTGCAGGCCGCGCGCGCGGCCGACCAGCGCCGTGCGGCGGGCGGTGCCTGCCTGCCGCTGCAGGGTGTGCCCATCGTCGTCAAGGACAACATCCAGGCCCGCGGCCTGCCCGCCACGGCCGGCACACCGGCGCTGAAAAACTTTGTGCCCGCCGCCGACGCACCCGTGCTGCAGAAGCTGCGCGACGCCGGCGCCATCGTGCTTGGCAAGACCAACCTGCATGAGCTGGCCTTTGGCATCTCGGGTTACAACCCGGCCTTCAACACCGGCCCCCAGCCCGGTGTGCGCAATGCTTATGACGTGACAAAGATGGCCGGCGGCTCGTCGGCCGGCAGCGCGGCCGCGCTGGGCGCGCGCATGGCGCCCGCCGGGCTGGGCACCGACACCGGCGGCTCGCTGCGCGTGCCCTGCGCGCTCAACGGCTGCGCCTCGCTGCGGCCCAGCATGGGGCGTTATCCGCAAGCCGGCATTGCGCCGATTTCACATACGCGCGACACGGCCGGCCCGATGGCCGTTGCCATGGCCGACGTGGAGCTGCTGGACCGCGTGGTCACCGGTGCGCCCGCGCTGCTGCCTGCAGACCTCAAAGCTGTTCGCCTCGGCGTGGTGCCCGGCTTCCTGGCCAACCTGGACAGCGACACACGCGGCGCCTGGGAAGCATCGCTGGCCCGGCTCAAAGCGGCTGGTGTCACCGTGGTCGATGTCGCCATGCCGCAACTGGCCGAGCTCAACGGCAAGGTGGGGTTTCCCGTCGCGCTGTACGAAGCGTATGACGACATGGTGGCCTACCTGGCCCGCTACAACACCGGCGTCAGCATCAACCAGATGGCAGCAGCCATTGCGAGCCCGGATGTGAAGGGCACCTACGACGCGCTGGTGATTCCGCGCAAGCTGCCCGGGCCGGGCGGCCTGGTCGATGCCGCGCCCATTTACCAGGCCGCCATGACGGTGCACCGGCCCGCGCTGGTCAAGCTGTACGCCGACACCTTTGCCGGCCAGCGGCTCGACGCGCTGGTGTTCCCCACCGTGCCGCGCACCGCGCTGCCCGCCACGCCCGAGGCCAGCAGCCTGGAGAACTTCGGCCTCTTCATCCAGAACACCGACCCCGGCAGCAACGCCGGCATTCCCGGCATCCAGCTGCCCATGGGCCTGGGCGCCAGCAGCCGCCTGCCGACAGGGCTGGAGCTGGACGGGCCGGCCGGCAGCGACAGACGGCTGATTGCGATTGGCCTGGCGCTTGAAAAGGTGCTGGGGCGTTTGCCGGCGGCGCGCTAAGCGTTCGCCCGGAGCTTGTCCTGTGGAAGGGCTGCTACAGGACGGGTTGTCGGGATTGCTACTGTTTTCATAGCTGCTAGCGTCCGATGGACAAGGGCTGGAAGCCTTTTTTATTTGAAGTTTTCAGTCAAGGCGCTTCCAGCCGGCAAGCCTGCACCCTCAGCCAGGGCGGCACTTGCAGGCGCGTGAGCGTCCGGCCCGCGGCTGGTCCTCGTTATGATCTTGCTTGGGGCGCTTCCTGCAGCTTGCCCCCGCCGACTGTCACGCACCAGGCCGTGCTCTGCCCCTGCCGCGTGACTTCCTTTTTTTTTTGACGACCCAGCCCTTTCTGCGTGGAGGGCTGGAGACGTTTTTGCCAGCCATCCCTGACGAACTCACCATGAACATCACGGTCAACCCGGAACTGCTTGCCTACATCGACCCGCTGACAGCCGACGAACGCGAGGCCCTGGAACGCAGCCTGCTGGCCGAAGGTTGCCGCGATGCGCTGGTGTTGTGGGGCGACGTGCTGGTGGACGGCCACAACCGCCACAGCATCTGTACCCAGCACGGCATCCCTTTCAACACCGTGCAGAACAGCCATTTCAAATCCATGGACGACGTGCACCTGTGGATGATTGACCAGCACCTGGGGCGGCGCAGCGTGTCCGACTTCCAGCGCGGCGTGCTGGCCCTGCGGAAAAAAGACATCCTGGCGGCGCGCGCGCAAACGCCGGCGGAGGCGCCTTCCGAGTCCGGCCAGGCGACAGAGGCCCCGACCCCGGCGCCTGTACCCCTGCTGACGCGCGACGCGGTGGCCAAAGCCGCGCGCATCAGCAGCAACACCATCAGCCAGATCGAGAAAATCCAGAAGTCGGCCGCCCCCGAACTGATGGCGGCAGTGAAGTCCGGCGCGATCTCCATCAACGCGGCCGCCACCGTGGCCTCACTGCCGGTCGAGGCGCAGGTGGCCGCCGCCGCCGGTGGCCGCAAAGAGCTGCAGCAGGCCGCCCGCCAGGTACGCGAAACCCGCGCCGTGGCACGCACCGGCCCCGAATCGCCCGAGGGTGTGATCGCGCGGCTCAGGCAGACCATCAGCGAACTGACGGCGGAAAACGCCGCGCTCAAGGCTCAGCTGGCTGGGCACAGCCGCTGAGTCGTCTGCACCGTTGAGTTCGTCTCTCACTAGTTTTTATGAGTCAAACGGGCCTCCAGCCCTTATGCAATGGACGCAAGCAGCTATCAAATAGTGAGCGTTCTAGCGTCACCAGCTATTGCGTCTGCGTACCACTCTGAGCAGTTTTGACGTGATGAGTAGTTAGTGGAGCGGGGCGTGGGCGCGGCGGTGGGGTGGGCAGCGGACGGCTGACTGCGCGGCCCTTGTCGGATGTCTGGGTCAAGCGGTCGCTGGTGTTGTGTGCCCCGGTGGATCTGGCGGAGTCGCAGCCGGCTGAGCGGTTGTTTCAGTATCTTTTAAGAGTTTGAATCCAATTTTTCAAGCGCTTAATGATCGAAAGATGAATGTTTTTTTTAGGTTGGTCGCCCGAGATAGAGCCGGGGATTCCTGAACCTAGCCGCTTAATATATGGAGGGAGATAAACGGAGCGAGAAATAGATTTTTTAATCTGATCCATATGCTGAGTACACAAACGCAAATGGTCGGTGGCTATTGCGGTGATGAATTCAGAGAGCATTTGGCCGCGTGAAAATTGCCACTCTGCAATCTCATGGACTATTAAGCTTGTCATCATTCCGCTGAGATCTAAATCTCTGGAGTAGTTTAGCTCTGTTGGTGATGCAGCGCGAAGTAATGCCGCCCTCAAAATGGCATCGTTGAATTTTAGAAAATTATTTGGATCTATTAGCGCCTCTGAATAAACTGTATCTCGCAATGCTCTTCGTATATCACCTATGGGTGATTCGTCTGTAGCACTTCTGTTGAACTGAATGGCGGTGGATAGTAGATTACTCACAATGGCATAGATATCCGCTTGTGATTCGTCGTCACTAACAGGCAGATATACAAAATCATGCTGAAGCCTTAGAGCCTCTCCGTTTTGTCCCGACCAAAATAGATCATGTTCGGCATGGCCCGTTCTTTTGAGAAAGGCTAGCCGTGCCGTTATTTCCGGCGGAGTCATTACGTTCTTAAGTAAATCTTCTTCTACGAGACCCTCTAACCAATCTTTTTCATATTGCCAAGTAGTTCGAACTTCGAAACGGCGCCTAAAAAAAAGAACGGCGCCCTCTGCATAAGTAAATGTTCTTGGCCCCTTCGCACCAGTTCTCAAAGCCGATCCCAGTTGTTTGAATTCTTCAGGTGATTCAACAATGGTCGCCATAGCGGAATAAACAACCTCTCCATCGGGTACCACTGATCTAAGAATTTCACTAATTTTTCTTGGAGTATGCAAGGAATCAATCAGAGCAAAGGCTACCAGTGCATTTCCCTTTTTAATGGCCGCATGTTTTTGTAGCTCCGTTGTAAACGTGGCCGTTAAAAATGATTGCTTTCCATTTACAGAATAGGGCTGGAGCGCACCCATCTGCTCAGACGTAAAGTCGTCAGAAACGAGAAAATGTATCGGTAGATCTAACGGGAATTTTTGTAACGATTTTTCCAAAAATTTTAATAATCCTGGAGTGCTTGAAGTTAGCTTCTCTTTGTCAATCAATACCTCCCTGTAGCCATCAGCTTCACCTGCGGTAAGTCTCACCGAAAATATTCCCTTCGACTTTGCCTCCAAGAAAAAATCGCGGGCACTTTTTTTGAGTGAATTGTTCGCTTCATTCGTTGGGTGATAGGCTATATTTATTTTCTGAGTCTTTCTCTTTTGTAGAAGAAATTGATCTCCTTCAAACTCGGCAAACGGTAGTCCACGATTACACCAATCGCAGCTCTTTGAACTGTCGTGTGTGGCAATTTCTGAGTAGCCGTAAAGGCCGCTTTCTGATTCTGTAATATTTCCCACAAGATACGAAGCTGCCCGGGTTTGCGAGGTGCCCTGTATGTAGAAAATTGTGGCGACTCTTGAGATGTTCTGAGTTCGTTCGATGATTTTGTTTTCGAGGCCGCCCGAAGTTGATGCCGATATCAATATCAAATGATCGGGAGGAGCGTTGGAAATCAGATCTAAACCGTCGTAGCTGCTAAAAGACTGAATTGATGGGGGAGAAGACCATAGTTCTCGCTTAATGCATTGATCACTGAGTGCCAAGCCAACTGAGATCAAAGGACCTGTATCGACATAAATTCGTTGGGGCTTCAGTTTTGATGCAAATGGCAGTAAGAAAAATGCCAACAGTTCGCACTCTAAGGAGCCAACTAATGCGTTCGCAGCTCGAAGAAACTGATCAGAGTGCTTGCCGGATGTTTTACCAAAATGAATTCCATCGGGAGCTGTCACCAAGCACTTATTACGGTGGAAAAGATCAAATATCCACGCATTTTTTAGTGACTCCGATAGTGGCTGAACCAGCTGGGGACCAAGCGCTGCATTTCTCTGGGCAGTAATGAAATTCTGGTTTCTATCGAAGATCAAAACCGAAATGGTTATCGTGCTGCATGCAGGGTGGTCAACGCGAAGCTGCACGGTTTCGCTGTCAACCTGTTTTAGGAGCATTTCTTCCGCAACGCGCGGCGCCAAGACTGATATTTCGCTGGTAAACGGATATTTTTCCAAAACATCTCTTACATCTTGACTAAGCTGACCTTCTGAAAAAATGGGACTCTCATAGACCAAGAGATGTGATTCGCTAAAGTCGCTGAGTTGCCCGTTGACCAAGCATTGGGAGTGAGCGATGCGCGCTATAAAGTGATTTCTTTTGATCATGACCACGCCAACGGAACTAGTGTTCTTGCCACCACACCGCGTACCTCGTTGTTGAGTGTCGGGCTTGCTCGATATGGCTCATGAAAGTCTAGAAGTTTTCCCTTTGGCATGCCTGGTCGAGAGGCGGCGCTCGACGGTTCCATCTGGAGTTGATAGTCGACAGGTAAAAAGGATCGATAGCCAAAAGTACGCCCTGATCGAACCTGAATCGCGCCTTTCAAAAAATATAAAGCTCTGAGAACTTCATATAGACCGACCCCACGGTGCGTGTGTTGAAATGGTTCATCGTCAATGTGCTTGTCTAAACATTGGCGGAGATTCAGCCACTCTACTTTTAGGTCATCTTTTTCAGCAATTGGGCGTTTAAATTTGGATCCAAAAAAACCGATGCCTGAGTCCAAAATCGATATTTCTAAGCAGTCAACTATCTTTCCAGTGCGAAAGTTTTTTGCATTTCCTCCTGTTGAAACTTTTGTCAATCGCACCACTACTACTCGAACCAAGTCGGGAACTATGGAAAAACCGTCGTAGTTGAAGCGCGCATGGATGTGCGTATTCTCGAAAAGCTCGTAAATGACAGATATCAGCGAATCCTTCCATTTATTAAGCATTTCCTCATTTGGTAGTCCGTCGATTTTCGCTTCTATCAATGGATTAAGTAAGCGTTCGATCTCCGATCTGGGTCGAAGGAGTGCAGGGCCTGTGTAGAAGTCCTTATTCCATCCGCGGAGTTTATTTTCTGTAAACACCAAAGAATCTGTGCTGTCGAACCAATTGGGTTCCAGCTGGTGAGAGCCCACTGCCTGCTGCAGAGCCACTCTTCTCGACGGCGTTAGCGACGTGCCATCAATCAAGATATGTTTGGCGCTGTCTATCTGTATTGCACATCCAAGCAAAAACGCGGAACCCGGAGTGTTCTTTAATGCGTGAAGAGACTTCTCCGACCAGCACAAGGTTGGTTCACTAAATTTGAGAATGGCGGTAATAAATCGCTGAACAGCCCATACGTTACCTAGCAGTTCAACTTCCTCATTACCTTCCCAATCCAGAATGAACTTGGCATCTGTTCCATTTTCGAGACTGGTTAAGACGTCGTCGTTGCGAAAGTCGAACGGAACGCGAAATTGATTCTTTGAAAAGATCATTTGAGTGAATCCAAATGAATTGGATGGCGTTAGTTAGAAAAATTCCAATGAGTATTTGCAGCCGTTGGAATCAGATTACTTACGGGAATGGCACTGAAAAATTTCAAGTTTTCCAACTCACCGATAACCTAATTGGCAGAGGTGGACGACTTGGTGTGCCGCAGAATGCAAACCCTTCAGATGATTCTAGGAGTCAATTCCTGAGGTGGCATCCTCTAAATAGCGTACATCGCGCAAAAGCCACAGGTTCAGTACATGCCAATCACGCAATTTCTGGTCAGTTGACTAAGATGCTAGGCATGATCCTTCAACTTTCTCCCCCTTCTGCCTAACTCGCATTGCACCCGGCTTCGCGCCGGGTCGCGCATGCGGCCGCGTTTGTTCTGCTCAATGAACAACAGCGCGCGGCCATGAGTTGACGCGCCTGCCTGCCTTTCTCTTCTTTCCTCTAGCTGCAAACAGCTTGGCAGCAGGCGCACGGATGGAGAACTTTTTCATGAATTCCCGAACATCGGCCGCTTTGGCCTGGGGTGGCGTCCTGCTTGCGGGCGTCTTGTGGGGTGTGGGCGCGTTGGTTGCCCAGTCGGTGATGGAGGGCGGCGGCCTGTCGCCTTTCAGTCTGTCGCTGGCGCGTTTTGCGCTGGGCTTGCCGCTGTTGTGGTGGTGGCATT
The DNA here is from genome assembly GCA_040389085.1 of Pseudomonadota bacterium. GTDB lineage: Bacteria > Pseudomonadota > Gammaproteobacteria > Burkholderiales > Burkholderiaceae_C > Polaromonas. The sequence goes on along the minus strand of JAZKAP010000001.1, from coordinate 575,565 downwards.
GGCGGCAGATGGCTACTACGCCAGCGGCCGGGCAATGGCGGCACTTGCCGTGGCGGGAGAGGGCGCTTGTTGTTCTTACCGGCCTGGCCATGGCGATGAACGTGACCTGCTGGTTCATGGGTGTTGCCTACATCGGCGCGGCCTTGCCGACAGTGATTTCAATCTGCTGCGCGCCGGTGATCGTGGCGCTGCTGTCGGTGCTGCGCGGGTATGAGCGGGCCAGCGGGCAACTGCTGTCTGCGCTGCTGCTGGCACTCATCGGTGTGGCATTGATCGTCGTGCCCGCTGAAGCGATCGTGCTGCCGAAAGACTACTTGGCAGGCCTGGCCTGGTCGTTTGCCTCTGCCGCTTTGTACTCGCTGGTGGTGTTGGGCAATGCGCGCATGCCGGCGCATGTGCCGGCTGTCAGCGCCTCGGCATGGGGCATGACGGTGGCGGCGTTGCTGATGTTTGTACTGGCCGGCGCGCAGGGCATCACCTGGCCGCGTGACGGCACGGCCTGGCTGCAGGTGGTTTACACCGGTGTGGCCACCACGTCAGTCGCCTACCTGGCGTTTGCCTGGGGCGCGCGTCGACTTTCACCCACTGCCGCAGTCGTGGGCACGCTGATTGAACCGCTGGTGGCGGCGCTGGCGGCCGCCTGGCTGTTTGCCGAGCCGCTGACAGCGCGGCAGGGCGTGGGGGCCTTGTTGCTGGGCGCGGCGATGTTGCTGCTGGCGCGGCGGCGGGCGACAGGCGCTTAGTCCCAGAACGGCCGGGCCTGCCGGGCCAACAGGTCGCATGCCTGCTGGCAGGCCTGCACATGCACCTCGCGCCGCGCGCTGAGCCAGCCGGCGCCGAACAGGGCGCGCGGATCGTGGCCCGACAGGCCTTGCCAGACCTGCAGCGCCGCCACTTCGTCATGGTAGATGCCCAGCGCGTCCTGCAGCGGCTTGAGGGCGGCCAGGTAGGCGGCGGCCTTGCGTTTGGCAAACAGAGGTTGCGCGAACTCGGCAAGGTAACGCAGGCGCTTGAGACGCTTGCGCAACGCGTGTTGCTCGGCCTCGGGCAGGGCCGTGAATTGGCCGCCCTGCACCAGCACCTGCTTGTGCAGCTTGGTCAGGCGCTTGCGCAGGAATTTCTTCGGCGATGTGTCGTCAGGCGCAGACGCGCCCTCACCGGGGGCGGCGTGAACAAAACCGATCAGGCCCAGCAGGGCCTGCTGGAAAGCCGGCGAGCGTACCGCCTCGGCGGTGCTGGGCAGGGCACCCAAGGCATCGTGCCAGTCCAGTGGTGGCCCACCAGCGGCTTCGATCTGGCCCTGCAGCTTGCCGAGCAGGTAGTCGCGGTCGCGGTGCTGGCCCAACTCGCGGAAAACGCTGGCCAGCGACGCCTTCCAGGCCTCGCCCTGATCGCCCCAACCGCCGGCGAGGGCATCGAGTTCCTGCAGTGCGGTGCGCAGCCGGCGCAGGCCGACGCGCAGCTGGTGGATGTTCTCTTCGGCGCTGCAGCCGCCGGCCACGTCGCTGGCATTGGCCAGCACCTGGTTCAGGCAAGTGGCCACTACGGCGGCGGCCACTTCGCGTCCAGAGGCGTGGCGGGGAAAACGCGGCGCTTCGGCGCCCACGGCCGCGCCGAAATCCTGGCCCAGTGCCAGGCGCTGGCCTTTCTGGGACTTGCTCACGCTGCTGAGCCACAGGCCATGCCGGAGGCACCAGGTGGTGGCCAGTGCCACCGCGCCCGCGGCCGGGCCCTGCTTGAGTTCGAGTTCCAGCTCGCGCACGGGCAAGCTTCTGTCGCCGGCGGTGATGTGGCCCTGGTCCAGCGCCAGCTCGACCAGCGCGCCGCGTGCGCGCACGGTTCGCGTGAGGCGAACCATGTCGGTTGCGTAGACAAGGGTGAGATCGGGCGCCTCCGCGTCGGGCTGGTGCTTCAGGGCCTGGCGGATGCGTTCGCCCACCGGCGTGCCGTCGTGGCGCGACAGGTCGGGCAGGGGGGCGGTCTGGCTGCCCAGCGCGACGTTGTGCTCCAACCGTTCCAGCGGCCGGCTGCCCGGGGCCTTGGCCGTCTGCACCCATTGCCGGCCTTCCTTGCGCAGGCGCAGCACCACGCCCTGCGCCGCCAGCGCACCGTCGGCCGTGTCGAAGTAGCGCGCCCGCAGGCGCTGGGTGCGTGTCATGCCGCGGCGCAGCGCCGCTTCCACTGAAGCGAGCCGGGCGGGCGGGATTTCAAGCTTGAGTTCGAACTCGGTCATGGTGGGGCCTGCGACAGGGTGCGGCCCCCATCCTACGCGCCCGGGTGCCATGCAACACGGCCACCGGTCGCCCCTCTCCCTTTTATGAAGCCATATTAGCCTACAGCCCTTATGGAACGGGCGCCAGCAGCTATGAATTCAATAGCGTATGCAGGGGAATGTCTTTCGCGGCCGCGAGCTGGTCAAGCTGCGCGCGTGTCTGTGTGCGCATGAAAGCCGCGATTGCTTCGTGCGTGGCGGGTGCAAACATGGCGCGGATGTCCGCGGCTTCCACGCCCGCGGCGGCACACAGGGCGGCGGCGAAGTGCGGCTCCAGCGCGGCCACCGCCACACGGCCGTCCTGGCAAGGATAAACCCGGTAGCCCGCATGCGCACCACCGACCGAACCGCTGGGTTGCGTCAGGCCCCATTGCCGCGGCAGCGCCAGATAGGCCGCGGCATCGGACAGCGCCACTTCGATGAAGGCCCCGCGTGGATGCGGGTCACCGGTGCCTGCATAGGGCTCCTGCCGCTGCAAGGCGGCCTGCAGCACGGCTTCGCTGGCCATCAGCGAGCCGCTCATGTCGGCGTACAGCGTGGCGGGCAGCTCCAGCCCGGGCACCAGGCCGTTGTCGGCCAGGTAGGTCAGGTCGTGGCCGGGCTCTTCAGCGCGTGCGCCGGGAGCGCCGACGATGGCGACATGCGACAGCGCGGGGTACAGCGTGTGGATTTTTTTCCAGCCCAAGCCCAGCTTGTCAATGGCTGAAGGACGAAAGGAGGTGAGCAGCACGTCGGTTTTTTCAAGTTCGCGGTGCAGAGCCTTCTGGCCGGCTTCGGTTTTCAGGTCGGCCGTCAGCACCTTCACGCCTTCATGCAGTTGCGCGTAGGCCGGCTTGTTGTACAGGCCCATGGGGTCGCCCGAGGGCGGCTCGAGCTTGATGCAGGTCGCGCCCATCTGCCGGCAACGCATCAGCGCGGCGGGGCCGGGCAGGTTGAGCGCCAGGCTCAGGATGCGGATGCCCTGCAGGGCCTGGAGGGGAGGGGTTTTGGCGGAGGCGTGTGAGGTCATCGTGGTGGCTGATGGTCTGGAGGGCAGAAAGGTGAAAGGCGGCCAGAGGCAATTGACCTTACCAGACTTTGCGCCTGCGGCCGAGGCTGCCGGTACCTCGTCGGATGCCAGTCAGTTCTGTTTCTTTTTTGTAAAAATTAATGTTTTACAATAAATAATTATTGTTTTACAGATATTTGAAGCCATAATGGGCGCCTCAAGACACAGGAGGCTCCCATGAAAAACGCATTCGCCGCAAGCACCCTGGCACGCCCCGACGTGCAACGCCTGAACAGTGCCTTTGCCTGGGTTTGTGCCCTGTTGGCGGTGGCCTTGCCGCTGGCTGTGCTCTACCAGCTGGTGACCACGCCGACCGAGGGTTTGTTGCTCCGATCAGGCGTCAGTCTGTCGACGCTACAGGTGGCCATGCTGGACGTGGAGCTGTGGCAACGTGTTCTGGCCGTGGTGCTGGGCATGGTGCCGGTGTGTTGCGCATCCTACGGTCTGGTCTGCGCCATGCGCTGTTTTTCGGGCTTCTCTCAGAGCGAGTATTTCAGCCTGCGCAACGTGCGTTATCTGCGCGGTTTCGCCGCGGGCGTTTTTGCCTCGGTGGTGACTGGCTTTTTTGTTTCCATGGCCATCAGCGTGGTGTTGACCCTGGGCGCACCGGCGGGCCAACGCGCGCTGGCCATGGGCCTGGGCAGCAACGAACTGCTGACGTTGCTGTTTGCCGGCATGGTGTGGCAGATCTCTGCGGTCATGGCCAAGGCCGTGGCGCTCGCTGAAGAAAACGCGCAGTTCGTCTAGTTAGTCAGTCAGCTCTCTCGTGTCCATCGTCGTCAAACTCGACGTGATGCTGTCGCAGCGCAAGGCCAGGTCCAAAGACCTGGCCGCCTACGTCGGCATCACCGAAGCCAACCTGTCGCTGCTCAAGCAGGGCAAGGTCAAGGGCGTTCGTTTCGACACGCTGCAGAAGATCTGCGAGTTTCTGGATTGCCAGCCCGGCGACCTGCTGGTGCATGAGGCGGATGGCAGCTGACGGGGGCTGCCACGTCAGCCTCAGGCGCCGAAATCGAGCGGCAGGCCAACGTAGTTTTCAGCGACCGAGCGCGCGCCGGTCTCCGAGTGGACGATGTAGTCCAGCTCGGCATCCTGCAGCTTCTGGCCGATGGGGCCATTTTCCGGGAAGTGGTGCATCAGGCTGGTGAACCACCATGAGAAACGCTCGGCCCGCCAGATGCGCTTGAGGCAGCGCTCGGAATAGGTGTCGATGCCGGCTTCGGTTTTGTCGGCGTAGAACTCGATCAGCGCACTGGACAGGTATTTCACGTCGGTGGCGGCCAGGTTCAGGCCCTTGGCGCCGGTGGGCGGCACGATGTGGGCGGCGTCCCCTGCCAGGAACATGCTGCCAAAACGCATGGGCTCGGCAACAAAACTGCGCAGCGGGGCGATGCTTTTCTCGATCGACGGGCCGGTGACGAGTTTGTTGCGGCCGTTGGCGTCCAGGCGAAGGCGCAGCTCGTTCCAGAAGGCGTCGTCCGACCAGGCTTCGACCTTGTCGGTCAGCGGCACCTGCAGGTAGTAGCGGCTGCGCGTGGCGCTGCGCTGAGAACACAGCGCAAAGCCGCGCGTGCTGTTGACGTAGATGAGTTCATGGTGCACCGGCGGGGTGTCGGAAAGCACGCCCAGCCAGCCGAAGGGATAGACCTTTTCGTATTCGGCCACCGCGCCCTCGGGCACGCTGGCGCGGCACACACCGTGAAAGCCATCGCAGCCGGCGATGAAGTCGCATTCGATCTCATGGGTCTGGCCGTCTTTTTCGTAAGTCACGCGCGGCTTCTTCGTGTCGAAGTCGTGCACGGCCACGTTGCCGGCTTCGTAAATGGTGGGCAGGCCCGCCGCCTGGCGCGCATCCATCAGGTCGCGGGTCACCTCGGTCTGGCCGTAGACCATGACGTTTTTGCCGCCGGTCAGGCCGTTCATGTCGATGCGGTGGCGCTCACCCTTGAACAGCATGTCGAACCCACCGTGCACCAGGCCTTCCTGGTGCATGCGCCGGCCGACGCCGGCTTCGTCGAGCAGGTCGATGCAGACCTGCTCCAGCACGCCGGCGCGGATGCGGCCCAGCACGTAGTCGCCGCTCTGGCGCTCGACAATGACCGCATCTATGCCGGCCTTGTGCAGCAACTGGCCGAGCAGCAGGCCGGAAGGGCCTGCACCGATGATGGCAACCTGGGTACGCATGTTTATCTCCACTTCGTTTTGACTGAGTCGCTAGCGTAGGCCTCATGCCCGGTGACTGCCAGACGGCTACGCGCGCGGTGCACGATCTGCAGGTCATTTGTGCGATGATCGCGCAATGAGCAGAAATTCGCCACCCTCCGAGCAGATGGGCGCGGTCCTCCAGACCAGCCGGCCCATTGCCAAGGCCGACATGATTGAAGGCATGGCCAAGGGCATGGCAGTGCTGGAGAGTTTTGACACGCAGCGCCAGCGGCTGAACGCCACGCTGGCCGCAGAACGTGCCGGCATCACCCGTGCCGCCGCGCGCCGCCACCTGCTGACGCTCGCGCACCTGGGTTACCTGGAAACCGACGGCAGCTATTTCTGGCTGGCCCCCAAGGTGCTGCGCTTTTCCGGCAGTTACCTCGCGTCGGCGCGGCTGCCGCGTGCCGTGCAGCCGACCCTGAACCGTCTGGCGGCGCAGACCCAGGAGTCGTTTTCCGCCGGGGTGCTCGACGGCGATGAGGTGGTGATTGTCGGGCGCAGCGGCTACGAATGGAAAAACGGAACCGGCGGTGCCGTGCGCGTGCTGGCCTACGGCCTGCATCTGGGCGCGCGCCTGCCGGCCCACGCCACCTCCACCGGGCGGGTGCTGCTGGCCGCCAAACCCAAAACCGGCCTGACGCAATGGCTCAAGGGCCGCACCCTGCCGCGGCTGACCACGCGCACCATCATCGACGTCAAGCAGTTCCGCGCGGTGATCGAACAGGTTCGCACCGACGATTGGTGCCTGGCAGTGGAAGAACACGAGCTCGGCGTGCATGCGCTCGCGGTGCCGCTGCGCAACATGCAGGGCCGGACGGTGGCTGCGCTCAACGTGGTTGCATCACCGCAGCGGTTGAGCGCCCAGCAGATGCAGCGCGATCTGCTGCCGCTGCTGTTCGACGCCGCGCGGGAGCTGCGGCCCCTGATGTAGCCGCGCGGCAGGGCGTCAGAACGTCAGGCCGCTACCGGCAGCGTGAAGAAAAAAGTTGCTCCCTGTCCGGGCGCCGACTCGGCCCAGATGCGGCCGCCATGGCGTGAAATCACGCGCGCCACCGTGGCCAGGCCGATGCCGGTGCCCGCGTACTCCGCGACATCGTGCAAGCGCTGGAAGGTGCCGAAGAGTTTGTCGACGTAGGCCATGTCAAAGCCGGCACCGTTGTCGCGCACAAAAAAGGCGCCGCGCGGCGAGAGCCGGCCCACCGAGATTTCGGCATTGGAGCAGCGCGCGCTGAATTTCCAGGCATTGCCCAGCAGGTTTTCCATGACGGCCTGCAAGAGCCGGCTGTCGCCGTGCACCAGCAGGCCCGGCTCGACACTGAACACCACATGGCGCGAACGGTCGGCGGACTGCAGGCGCGCGAGTATTTCGGTGCTGATGGCGCTCAGGTCCACCGGCTCGTGCTGGAGGGCCTGCCGTGTCACATGGGCCAGGGACAGCAGGCCTTCGATCAGGTGCCCCATCCTGTCGACGCCGGCCTGGATGCGGGCCAGGTAATGCTGGACTTTCACGGACTCCTGGCCTCGCAGCTCATTGAGCAGCAGGCGGCTGAAGCCGTCCACCGTGGTCAGCGGCGAGCGCAGGTCGTGCGAGACCGAGTAGGAAAACGCCTCGAGTTCCGCGTTCGACAGCCGCAGGGCGGTCTCGGTCGCCTTGATTTCCGTGATGTCCACATCGATGCCGACCCAGAACATCTCCTCGCCGGCGTCGTTGAGCACCGGTGACACGCGGTAGGACATGAGGCGGTAGCTGCCATCGGGTGTGCGCAGGCGCCGTGTGCCGGCGTGGGGCGTGCGCGTCTGGCGGTGGCCGTTCCATGCGTCAAGCATGCCCGGCAAATCGTCCGGATGCACCAGCCCCATCCAGGCCGTGCCGTGCCAGTCGGGAGGCGCGCCGCCGAAAAGTTGGTACCAGGCCTGGCTGACAAAGGTGGCATTGCCTTCCGGATCAATCGTCCAGATCGGGTACGGCGCCTGCTCGGCCAGCGCACGGAGCAGGGCCTCCTGGCGGGACAGCTCGCTTGTGCGCTGGGCAATTTTTTCCTCCAGGCCGCTGTTGAACGCCTGCACCTGGGCCAGCAGGTTGACGTTGTCGATCGCGATCAGGGCCAGCTCGGCGAGTTCGGTGACAACGTATTCGTCCTGCCGGGTGAAGTCGCCCTCGTGTTTGTCCGACAGCTGCAGCAGGCCGACGTTGCTGCCGTCACGTCCAGTGAGCGGCACGGCGAGCCAGCCGCGCATGGGCGGGTGCCGGTCCGCATACGCGCCGAAGCCGCGCCAGCGCGGATGGGCCTGGAGCTCCGCCTGCGTCAGGCGCATGGGCCGGTTGGTCTCGCCGATGACGGCGGAGATCCCGCTGCCATCGGGCGGCTCGATCAAATGGCGGTAGTTCGCGTATTTGTCGGACAGCGACAGCGCGGTGAGGACCTGGCCCTTTTCAGGGCCGCGACGCAGGCTGATGACCGCCTGGTGGGCGCCGATGATGCTGCGCGCCTGCTCCGCCACTTCCTGCATGACGGCATCCAGCGTGTGGTGCTGGGTGATGGCCTGCGCCGCTTCTGCGGCACGCTGCAGGGTTTGTAGATGGGCCTGGACTTCATGCTCGGCCTTGACGCGTTCGGTGACATCCTGCAGCGCCCCCTGCATGCGGATGATGGTGCCGTGGCCGTCCCGCACGGCCTGGCCCAGCGAGCGTACCCAGATGTGGCGGCCGGTACCGGTCACCATCTCCACCTCGACGTCGAAAGGCGTGCCGTTTTCCACACATTCCTGTGCCACCCGGGCGGCCAGTGCCTGCGACTGTTCGGTGCAAAGGCCGATGGCGGAGGTCAGGGTGGGCGCGCTGTCTGGGGGCTGCTCGAGGATCAACAGGGCCTCATCCGACCAGACAAAGCGCATCGCGGGCAACTCCAGTGCCCAGCCGCCCACCCGGGACAATTGCCCCGCCATGCGCAGCAGCGCGGTTTGTGCATGCAGCGCAGCTTCGGTCTGTTTCAGGTCGTCAATGTCGGTGGAGGTGCCGTACCACGAGACAATGCGCCCGGCGTCGTCGCGGTTGGGAATCACCCGCGCCAGCTGCCAGCGGTAGGTGCCGTCGCCGCACAGCAGGCGATGTTCGTTGTGCAGGCTTTGCCCGCTTTCGATGGCGAGGCGGAAATCCTCGGCGGTCCTTTCCAGGTCATCCGGGTGAACACGTGTGAACCAGCCGCCCTGGAGCGAAGCCTCCGCCGGCAGGCCCGTCACGTGGGTCCATTGGTGATTGACGAACGTCATGTGCCCGCCTGCATCGGTGATGAACACGATTTGCGGCATGGCTTGGGCCAACTGGCGAAAGCGCAGCTGGGTGCGTGCACGCTGCTGGGAGTACCGGTAGAGCAGCGCCGACAGCAGCGTCACTGTCGCCGCGGCTGCCAGCCAGATCAGCCAGGTGAGGGTGGCAAAACGCTTCCAGGGCGCGAGTACCTCGTCGTACGGGGTGCCAACGTAGATCACCAGCTCGGGATAAGAGCCGAGGGCGCGGTAGGCAATCATGCGGATCTGCCCGTCGATCGGACTGGTCGCCTGGTAGACGCCTTGCGTGCTTTTGGGAAGCTGTTCGGAAAACAGGGGCAGGTCAGGAAAGGCCTTGCCCATGACGGTGTCGTCCATCGGGCTGCGCAACATCAGCACCCCGTCGCGGCGGAACAGCGCAATCGCGCCGCCGGCGCCCAGGTCCACTCCGCGCCAGAGCCTGTCGAAATAAGGCGGTTCCACGGCGGCCACGATCACGCCCGCGAAGCTGCCGTTCTCAGCCCGAAGGGGTCTGGACGCGCTGATCAGCCAACTGCCAGTGGAGCGGCTGCGTACCGGCGTGCTGATGTGGAAACCGGCCGACGGGTGCTGCTGGTAGATCTGGAAATACTCGCGGTCTGTCAGCTTGGCCCCGATGTTGCCGAGATCCGAGTCGAAAACGATGCGGCCGCCGGCATCCAGCACCCAGATGGCGCGCACAAAGGGGAGGCTGCTCAGCTGCTCGCGCAGCATGGTGCGGGCCGTGTGTTCGTCAAGCCGCTTTTCATCTTGCAATGCCAGCAGCCGGCTGGCCGCAAGTTGAAGGCGCTGGTCCACCGTCTGGAAGGACCGGCCGGTTTGTTCCTCGATCACCTGCACCAGCGACTGGGTCAGTTTCTCGCCGGCGCGCAGGGCTTCGCCGCGAAGGTAAAAGAGGGCGATGGCCACCGCGCAGGCGGAAACCACCATCAGGCCACCCGTCAGCCAGGCGATCGGGCGACCGATCGAGTCCTGCGCAGAGTCTGCATGCGTTTGTGATTGCCGGAGCGGCGCATCAACTTGCCAGGGCCAACGCATGCATCCAGCCTTTCAGTGGGGCCGGTCATGATGCCCGGCGTGAGGCCATGATGCCATGCGGGTCGGGCTTTGTCGATTGCGACAGGCCCTTGCTGCGCCAGGGCCCGCCTACGCCTGCTTCACATGTTTTTTCCGTTGCTTCTGTGTCGGCTAGACGCCCAGGTATTGCGTCAGCAGCTCCGGCCGTGCATGCAGGTCGGCCGAGCTGCCTTCGAACACTACCTCGCCCTTGACCAGAATCACATTGCGGTCGGTGATCTGGGTGACGTGTTTCCAGTTCTTGTCGACGATCACGCTGCTGATGCCGCTCTCGCGGATCACACCGCAGATGCGCCAGATCTCGCGCGCAATCAGCGGCGCCAGGCCTTCGGTGGCTTCGTCGAGGATAAGCACATCGGGATTGGTCATCAGCGCGCGGCCGATGGTGAGCATCTGCTGCTCGCCGCCCGACAGCTGCTGGCCGCCATGGCCCAGGCGTTCCTTCAGCCGGGGGAAGGTCTCCAGCACCCGGTCGTAGGTCCAGTCGTTCCTTCGGCCCACGCCGTCTGCGGCGCTTCCCGGTCTGCCGGCACGCGCGGCCATCTTGAGGTTTTCGACCACACTGAGGTTGCCGAAGATGCCGCGGCCTTCGGGCACATAGGCGATGCCGAGCTGGGAAATTTCGTACGGTGCCCGGCCCAGCATAGCCTGGCCCATGATGTCCAGGCTACCCGAGCGCGGCTTGACCAGGCCCATGATGCTTTTGAGCAGGGTGCTTTTACCCATGCCGTTGCGGCCCATGAGGCCAATGGTTTCACCACGCGCGACGGAAAAGTTGATGCCGCGCAGGATATGGCTTGCGCCGTAATAGGTCTGGATGCCTTTGGCATCGATCAGCAGGTTGGCCATCAGTGTTCCTCCCCGAGGTAAGCCGCCTGCACGCCGGCATCGGCCCGGATCTCGGCGGGTGTGCCGCTGGCGATCACCTGGCCGTTGACCATGACGGTCAGCCGGTCGGCCAGCGTGAAGACCGCGTCCATGTCGTGTTCGACCAGCAGGATGCCGTGGTCGGCCTTGAGCTTGAGCAGCAGCGCGACCATGCGTTCGGCCTCGGCCACACCCATGCCGGCCAGTGGCTCGTCGAGCAGCAGCACCTGCGGCTCGGTGGCCAGCGTCATGGCAATTTCAAGCTGGCGCTGCTCGCCATGGCTGGTGGCACCGGCGATTGCCTGTTTCCGGTTCTCCAGGCCGGAAAGCTCGATGGCCCTTTCCGCACGGGCGTTGACTGCTCTCAAATGGGTAGCACGGCTGAGCCAGTGCAGGGCATGCGGCTGGCGCGACTGCGCGGCCAGGCGGACGTTTTCCCAGACCGTGAAGGGCAGGAAGATATTGGTTTTCTGGTAACTGCGGCCCAGGCCCTGGCGCGAGATTTTTTCCGGGTTCCAGCCGGTGATGTCGCGCTCGCCGAGCCGCACCGAGCCCGAGGTGGGCGGCAGGTCGCCCGAGAGCAGGTTGGTCAGCGTCGATTTGCCGGCGCCGTTGGGGCCGATCACGGCGTGGATCTGCTTGCGCTGCAGGTCCAGCGAGACGTCGTTGACGGCGGCCAGGCCACCGAAACGTTTGGTCAGCTTGCGCGCAGAAAGAAGCACCTCACTCATCGCCAGCTCCCCTGCTTTTACCAAAGCGTTCCACCAGGCCCAGGATGCCGCGTGGCGCAAAGGTCACCAGCAGCACGATGAACAAGCCCATCCACAGCTGCCAGTGCTTGCCGAGGTTGACGCTGCCTACCTGTGGCAGATCCTTGAAGACATGCAGCAGGTATTCAAAAGCGAAGGCGCCGACAATCGCGCCGGCGAAGTTGCCCATGCCGCCGAGAATGACCATCATGATCGCGTGTGCGCTCATGTGAAAACCCATCAGTTCGGGGTTGATGTAGCCGGTTTGGGTGCCCCACAGGTAACCCGCCAGCCCCGCCAGCGCGCCGGCCAGGGTGAAGGCCGTGAGTTTGTAGCGGAAGGTGCCGAAACCCATGGCGCGCATGCGGTGTTCATTGACGCGTATGCCGGCCAGCGCACGGCCGAACGGGCTCCACAGCAGGCGGCGCAAAAAGGCGTAGACCCCCAGCATCACGGCCAGCGTGAAGTAATACAGCGTTCGCTTGTTGTCCAGATCGAACGGCATCCAGCCGAACAAGGTGGTGTCGGGCTTGAAATTGATGTACAGCCCGTCCGACCCCCCCAGCACCTTGTTGTCGAAAAACAGGAAAAACACCATTTGCGCAAAGGCCATGGTGACCATGATGAAGTAGATGCCGTGGGTGCGAACGACGAAAAATCCGATGATCAGCGCGGCCAGCCCCGAGGCCAGCACCGCCACGGGCAGCGTCCACCACAGGCTGACGGCTTCACCTTGCGGCATGAGGAAGGCCAGTGCATAACCGGCCAGGCCGAAGTAGGCGGCGTGCCCCAGCGAGACCAGGCCGGTGACGCCCTGCAGCAAATCCAGGCTCATGGCAAAAATCGCCATGATCATCATGCGGGTGACCATCTGGGTGTAGAAGTCGGTGCCCGCAAAAGGGAAGGCGACGAGGGCGACCAGGCCGAGTGCCAGCGTGACCTGCACGCCGCGCGGCAGGACTTCAAGGTTGGCTTTCATCGTGCTCATTGCTTGAACAAGCCTTCAGGCTTCCAGAGCAGAACCGCCGCCATCAACATGTAAACCAGCATGCCGGCCACCTGTGGCAGCAGCACCTTGCCGAAGGTATCGACCAGGCCGACCAGAAGGGCGGAGATGAGGGCGCCGCGCACCGAGCCGATGCCGCCGATCACGACCACCACAAAACACATGATGAGCACCTGTGAGCCCATGTTGGGGTAGACGCTGGCAATCGGGGCGGCGATCATGCCGGCCACCGCAGCCAGCGTCACGCCGAGGGCAAACACCACGGCGTGGATCAGCTTGATGTTGATGCCCAGTGCGCCCGCCATGTCGCGGTTGAAGGCGCCGGCGCGGATCTTCATGCCCAGCCGGGTTTTTGAAATCAGCAGGTACAGGCCGACGGCCAGCGCAATACACACGCCCGACATGAAGAGGCGGTAGACCGGGTAGGACAGGTTCTCGGTCAGCGGGATCGAAGCGCTGAGCAGCTCGGGAATCGGCACACCATGGACATCGTCACCCCAGACAATGGAGCGCAGCTCTTCAAAGATGTAGATCAGGCCGAAGGTCAGCAACACCTGGTCGAGGTGGTCGCGCTGGTAGAAGTGGCGAAACAGCAGCCACTCCAGCGCCAGCCCGAAAATTGCCGACAGCGCGGCGCCGCCGAGGATGGCCAGGGTCAGGCTGCCGAAATAGGCGCTGAGCGACCAGGCCAGGTAGGCGCCCAGCATGTAGAAGCTGCCGTGGGCGAGGTTGACCACGCCCATGATGCCGAAAATCAGCGTCAGGCCGGCGGCCAGCATGAACAGCAGCAAGCCGTACTGGACGCTGTTGAGCAGCTGGATGAGAAAGTTCGCGAGATCCATCGTGTCGCTTCAGGCTTGCCGACGTGTCAGCAGCAACAGCCCGCCCATCAGCGTGAACAGCCCGCCCGAGACGCGATTGAACCAGCGCACCGCGCGGCTGGAGCGCAGCAGCGGCGCAATGCGCGATACGCCGACGGCGCAGCCGCTGAGCACACTGAACTCGAAGGCGATGAAGGTCAGCGCGAGGATGGTGAACTGCGGCACGAAGGGCTCGGCCGGATGGAGGAACTGGGGAAAGAAGGCGGCGAAAAAGAGCACGGCCTTGGGGTTGCTCGCGCCGACCAGGAATCCGCGCAGGAAAAACGAGCGGCGCGGCGCCTCAAGCGGCCCCGCATCGGCCCGCAGCACCGACGCGTCATTGCGAAAGGTTTTGACACCCAGGTAAATCAGGTAGGCCGCGCCCAGCAGCTTGGCGGCCGTGAAGGCCGTTTCCGATGCCGCCAGCAGCGCGCCCAGGCCCAGGGCTGACAGCAACATCACGCCCAGCACGGCGCTGACGCTGCCGGCCACCGAGGTCATGGCCTTGCGCGGGCCATGGTTCAGCGAGGTCGTCATGCACATGAGCATGGTCGGCCCGGGTGTGAAGATCAGCAGGGCGACGGCCGCGAGGTAGAGAAGATAGGTGGTCAGGGTCATGGTGAGGCGTTGAAGCTTCGCTGCGAAACAAGGCAAAAAAATGGGAGGCCCGAAACCTCCCATTTTGAAGCAGAAAAAAATCAGCCCATCTTGCAACCGGCGCCGGAGTCGGCCAGCGCCTTGGCGGCCACGCCGATCACCTTGTTTTCCTTGTTTTCGACCTGGCGCAGGTAGATGTCCTGCACCGGGTTGTGGGCCTTGCTCATGGTCCACTTGCCGCGCGGGCTGTCGATCACGGCGGACTCGAGCGCCTTGTACAGGGCTGGTTTGCTGTTCAGGTTGCCCTTGACTGCATTGGCACCCTGGACCAGCAGCAGGCCGGTGTCGTAACCCTGTACCGCATACACGTCGGGCTGCATCTTGAAGCGACTGGCATAGGCGGTGCGGAACGCCTTGTTGCGCGGTGTGTCCAGCGAGTCGCTGTAATGCATGGTGGTGATGATGCCGTCGGCTGCGGGGCCGGCGGCGTCCAGCACCCCTTCGGTCAGGAAACCCGAGCCGTACAGGGGGATCTTGCCCTTGAGGCCGGCTGCGGCGTAGTCGCGGATGAACTTGGCCGCGCCGCCGCCGGCAAAGAAGCAGGCCACGGCGTCCGGCTTGAGCGCTGCAATTTCGGTCAGCAGCGCCTGGAACTCGACGTTGGGAAAGGGCAGGCCCAATTCCTTGACGATGGTGCCACCGGCTGCGGTGTAGCTTTCCTTGAAGCCTTCAAAGGCCTCGTCGCCAGCAGCGTATTTCCAGGTGATCCAGACGGCTTTTTTGTGGCCGCGGGCGACCATAGCCTGGCCCAGCGCGCGGGTGGGCTGGGAGTTGCTGAAAGAGGTGCGGAACACATTGGGCGCGCACAGGCCGCGGGTGGCGGCATGCACACCGGCGTTCGGGATCAGGCTCAGCACGCCGGAGTCGCGCGCCACTTTCTGGATGCCCATCTGCACGCCGGAGTGCACGGTGCCGACCAGCACATCGACCTTGTCACGCTGCACCAGCTTGCTGGCGTTTTCAACGCCCTTGGAAGGCTCGGATTCGTCGTCCACCTTGAAGTACTCGATCTCGCGGCCGCCGAGCTTTCCGCCCTGTTCGTCAATGGCCATGCGGAAACCGTTTTCAATCGCCACGCCGAGCTGCGCGAAAGTGCCGGTGTAGGGCAGCATGAAACCCACGCGCACCTTGCCGGACTGCGCCTGCACCACTTGAGGGAGCAGCAGGCCGGTGGAGGCGGCGCCGATGACGGCCGCACTCTGGCTCAGGATCAAACGACGTGAAGGAAGGCGTGAGGTCATGGAAAACTCCTGGTTGGGACGGAACGAATAGCGCCGGAAGGCTTTGATGGTAACGGCGCGGTGCTGCGAAAACCCTAGTGAAAAACCCGAGATTCAAGATTAAATTGTTTATACCTAAAGCAATTACCCTGCCAGCCTGAGTGCTCAGGCCGCGACCTGCTGGCGCAGCTTGAAGCGCTGGATCTTGCCGGTCGCGGTTTTCGGCAGCTCGTCCACAAACTCGATCCAGCGCGGGTACTTGTAAGGCGCCAGTTGCTGCTTGACGTGCGCCTTGAGGTCGTCGGCCGAGGCTTCCTGACCCTTCTTGAGCACCACAAAGGCCTTGGGCTTGACCAGCTGGTCGGCATCGGCCAGGCCGACCACCGCCACTTCCAGCACTGCCGGGTGGGTCATCAGCGACGCCTCCACCTCGAAGGGCGAGACATAGATGCCGCCGACCTTGAGCATGTCGTCGGTGCGGCCGCTGTAGGTGTAGTAGCCGTCGGCATCCACCGTGTATTTGTCGCCGCTGCGTGTCCACTCGCCGGCAAACGTGGCTTTGGTCTTGGCGCGGCTGTTCCAGTACATCAGGGCTGAGCTGGGGCCCTTGATCTGCAGCTCGCCGATCTCGCCGGTACTGCATTCCTGGCCGTCATCACCGACGATGCGCAGCTCGTAACCGGGCACGGCCTTGCCGGTGCTGCCGTAACGCACTTCGCCAGGCCGGTTGCTCAGGAAGATGTGCAGCATCTCGGTCGAGCCGATGCCGTCGAGGATGTCGCAGCCATACTCGGCGGCCCACTTGTTGCCGATGCCGGCGGGCAGGGCCTCGCCGGCGCTGGTGCAGACGCGCAGATTCAACGCAGCCCGGGGCGGGCGCGCCGGGTCCGCCAGCAGGGAGGCGTACAGCGTGGGCACGCCGTAGAAGATGGTGGGCTGGTGCTCTTTCAGGATGCGGAAGACCTCGGCCGTGGTCGGGCGTGCCGGCAGCAGGATGGCCGTGGCGCCAACGCTCATCGGGAAGGTCAGGCCGTTGCCCAGCCCGTAGGCAAAAAACAGCTTGGCCGCGGAATACACCACGTCCGTCTCCTCGATGCCCAGCACGCCGCGGCCGTACAGCTCGGCGGTCTGGATCAGGTGGCTGTGCAGGTGCACCGTACCTTTGGGCGCGCCGGTGGAGCCGCTGGAGTAGAGCCAGAAACAGGCGTCGTCGGCGCAGGTGGGTGCTACGGTTTTTGTAGCTGGTTGTGCCCGGATCATCTGGGCCAGACTCGCATGCGGCGTCGCATCTTCGGCGCCGGCGACGATCACGCTGCGCAGCGTGGGAATGTTCCCGATCAGCGGCTCAAACGCGGGCAGCAGGGCTTTCGACACGATCAGGCCCTGGGCGCGCGAGTCGCGCAGCATGAAGTCGAAGTCGGGCGTGGTCAGCAGGGTGTTGACGGCCACCGGTACCACACCGGCCAGGATGCAGCCCAGAAAAGCCACCGGCCATTCAGGGGTGTCCAGCATGGCCAGCAGCACACGGCTCTCGGGCGCGAAGCCCTGGGCCCGCAGCGCATTGGAAAAACGGTGCGCCTGTTCGTCCAGCTCGCCGTAGCTCAGCGTCGCGCCGCTGACGGCGTCGATGAAGGCCGGCTTTGTGGGGCGGCTGGCATTGCGCTCCAGCAGGTCATGGGCGGCGTTGTAGTCGCGGGGAATGTCGACGCGAGGGGGGCTTACCGAATGGTCGGCGCGGCTCAGGTTCATGGGGTCTCCGGATGCTCTATTTTTTATAGCTGCCTGCGCCCGCCACTATTGGGCTGGAGGCTGTTTTTATTGAAATTCAGGCGGTTTCGGTGCTGGGCGTGCTGCTCAGTGCCAGCGCCAGCCACTCGCGGCACCAGGCGGCACCCTCGGTCTCGGGCAGGGTGCCGGCGCTGGCGTCGTGGCACCAGACTTCACCGATACGTTGCGCGCCCAGGCCCTGCAGACGCTCGTCAAACTTCTTGCCGCCGAAACAGAAGGTCTGCAGGTAGGTGCGGTCGCCGAGGGCGATCACGCCGTAGCGCACGTGGCCCAGGAATTTGGGCTGGGCATCGAGAGAGTCGTACAGCAGCCGGGCGTTGTCCGGCACATCGCCCTGGCCGTACGTGGAAGAACAGATGAGATATATTGCATCTTCTTCGGCGGCGCTGTCGAAGACGCTGATGTCCAGGCCATCCATCAGCTGAACCTCGATATCACTGACGAGATCGGCGCAATCCATCTGAATGGCCTGGGCCACATAGTCGGCTGTGCTGGTCATGGTGCCCACGAGAATTTTGAGTTTCATCAGTGATCTCCGAAAAAAGATGCAATAAACTGCTTGACAAGCGAATTACGTGAAGTATAGTGCAATATTGATTTAACGCAAACTTTTTTCAAATAACGCAGATGTCCAACGTCGAAAACCTGTCCGACCAAGCGAACAAGGCCACGCTCGCCGAGCTGGGTGCCCGGGTGCGTGCCTGGCGCGCCCGTCGCGGCATGACACGCAAGGCGCTGGCGAGCGACTCCGGCCTGAGCGAGCGTTTCCTTGCCGACGTGGAAAGCGGCAAGGGCAATGTCTCGATCAACTCGCTGGAAGCCGCGGCCCGCGCGCTCAACATCTCGATTCTGGAACTGCTGCAGGACGCACCGCGCCCGGCGCTGGCCCGCGTCCAGGGGCTGCTGGGCCGGCTCGACGACACACAGCTGGACCAGGCCTACGCGCTGCTCGGCAGCACCTTCGGTCTGAGTGATGCGCTGGGCCGTGAGCAGCGTATTGCGCTGATCGGCCTGCGCGGCGCGGGCAAGTCCACGCTGGGCCTGAAGCTGGCCACCGAGCGCGGCGTGCCTTTTGTCGAACTCGACCGCGAGATCGAACGAGAAGCCGGCACCAGCATGAATGAAATCCTGCTGCTGCACGGGCAGGCCGGCTACCGCCGCTACGAGCGCCGCGCGTTGTTCCGCATTGCCGAGGACCATGCCGACGGCGTCGTCATGACCACCGGCGGCAGCATCGTCAGCGAGCGCGAGACTTTTGACCTGCTGCAAAGCCGCTTTTACTGCGTCTGGCTCAAGGCCAGCCCGGAAGAACACATGGCACGCGTGGTGGCACAGGGCGACATGCGGCCGTTTACTGCCACCCGCGGTGCCACGGACGAGGCGATGGAAGACCTGCGCCGTATCCTGGCCAGCCGCGAAGCGCTGTATGCCCGCGCCGACGCCGTGGTGGACACCGCCGCCCGAACCCTCAAACAAAGCCTGAAAGACCTGGAACGCGCCGTTCCTGCCCAGGCGCAACCCAAGGAGACTCCATGAACGCCATGACCGAACCACTTTTGTTCAAACAGGTGATTGAGGGCCAGGAGCGCGAGCTCGTGAGCTTCGCCACACACCCGACCAAGTACCAGCACTGGACCTTGAGCGTGGAGGGCGATGTGGCCCGCCTCAAGCTCGACATCAATGAAGACGGCGGCATCAAGCCCGGCTACAAGCTCAAGCTCAACAGCTATGACCTCGGTGTGGACATCGAGCTGCACGACGCGATCAACCGCATCCGTTTTGAGCACCCGGCCGTCAAGGTGGTGGTGTTCGAGTCGGGTAAGGAAAAGATCTGGTGCTCGGGTGCCAACATCTACATGCTGGGCCTGTCCACCCACGGCTGGAAGGTCAACTTCTGCAAGTTCACCAACGAAACCCGCAACGGCCTGGAAGACTCCTCGCGCCATGATGGCCTCAAGGCGATCGCCGCCGTGACCGGCGCCTGTGCGGGCGGCGGCTACGAGCTGGCCCTGGCCTGCGACCGCATCGTGATGGTCGACGACCGCAGTTCCACCGTGAGCCTGCCCGAAGTGCCGCTGCTCGGCGTGTTGCCCGGCACCGGCGGCCTGACGCGCGTGACCGACAAGCGCAAGGTGCGCCGCGACCTGGCCGACATCTTCTGCACCACGTCCGAAGGCGTGCGCGCCGACCGTGCCCGCGACTGGAAACTGATCGACGCCTATGCCAAACCGCAGCAGTTCAGCGCCTTGCTTGCTACTGAAATAGAAGCGCTTCGCGCCCAGTCCACAAGGGCTGCAGCCTCAAAAGGCATTGAACTCACGCCGCTGAAGGTGCTCATCGACGATGCCGGTTACCACTACAGCGTGGTCGATGCGCAGGTGGACCGCGAAAAGCGCATTGCCACCCTCACCGTCAAGGCGCCGGCCGCCGCGATTGAGTCCACGCCGGCAGCCATCGAAGCCGCCGGTGCCAGCTGGTACCCGCTCAAGCTGCAGCGCGAGCTCGACGACGCCATCCTGAACCTGCGCACCAACGAACTCGAAGTCGGCACCTGGGTCATCAAGACGCAAGGCGACGCCGGCCAGGTGATCCGCATGGACGAGGTGCTGGCCCAGCTCAAGGACCACTGGCTGGTCAAGGAAACCACGGGCGCGCTGCGCCGCACGCTGGCGCGCCTGGACGTGACCAGCCGCTCGCTGATCGCGCTGGTCGATGCCGGTTCCTGTTTTGCCGGCACGTTTTACGAACTGGCGCTGGCCTGCGACCGCATCTACATGCTGGACCTGCCGGATTCGCCCGACGTCGCGCCCACGCTGCAACTGAGCCCCGCCAACTTCGGCTGGTTCCCGGCCGTCAATCACCTGACACGGCTGCAGACCCGGTTTTATGAAGACGAGGCCACCATCGCGCAGCTGCAAAAACTCGGTGACAGCCCGCTGCGTGCCGACCAGGCGCTCGAGCTGGGCCTGGTGACCCTGAGCCCCGACGACATCGACTGGGATGACGAGATCCGCATCATGCTGGAAGAACGCGCCAGCCTGTCGCCCGATGCGATGACCGGCATGGAAGCCTCGCTGCGCTTTCCGGGGAAGGAGACCATGGAAACACGCGTGTTCGGCCGCCTGTCGGCCTGGCAGAACTGGATTTTCATCCGACCGAATGCGGTCGGGGAAGACGGTGCCCTGAAACTTTTCGGTACCGGCAAAAAAGCGAAATTTGATTGGAAAAGGATTTAACACCATGAGCACCATTGACCTGCAAGCCCTGATCCCCAACAACGTCAACCTCGGCGAGAACCGCCAGCTGCAGCGTGCGCTCGAGCACTGGCAGCCGGCCTTCATGAGCTGGTGGGACGAAATGGGCCCGAGCGACTTCAACGCGAAAGAGGTTTACCTGCGCACCGCCGTCGGCGTGGATGCGTCCGGCTGGGCCAGCTACGGCTACACCCCCATGCCCGACTACCGCTGGGGCATTTTTCTGGCCGACCAGGAAGAAAACCGCAAGATCGGATTCGGCGATCACATGGGCCAGGATGTCTGGCAGGAAGTGCCGGGCGAGTACCGCAGTGCCTTCCGCCGCCTGATCGTGACCCAGGGCGACACCGAACCCGCCTCCGTCGAGCAGCAGCGCTTGCTGGGCCACACCGCGCCCAGTTTGTACGACTTGCGCAACCTGTTCCAGGTCAACGTGGAAGAAGGCCGGCACCTGTGGGCCATGGTTTATCTGTTGCACGCCCATTTCGGTCGCGACGGCCGCGAGGAGGCCGAAGAACTGCTGACGCGCCACAGCGGCGACGCCGACAAGCCGCGCATCCTGGGCACCTTCAACGAGCCCATGGACAACTGGCTGAGCTTCTTCATGTTCACCTATTTCACCGACCGTGATGGCAAGTTCCAGCTCAAGTCCTTTGCCGAAAGCGCGTTCGACCCGCTGGCGCGTACCACGCGTTTCATGCTGACCGAGGAAGCGCACCACATGTTTGTCGGCGAGACCGGCATTGGCCGCGTGATCAAACGCACGCTGGAAGTCATGAAGGAACTGGACACCGACAACGTGGACACCCTGCGCAAGGCCGGCGTGATCGACTTGCCCACCGTCCAGAAGTTCATGAACTTCTGGTTCACTTCCTCGCTGGACCTGTTCGGCTCCGAGGCCTCGTCGAACGCCGCCAACTACTTCAGCAACGGCATCAAGGGCCGGCCGGACGAAGCCAAGTTCGCCGACCACGTCGAGCTCGAGAGCGAAATGATCATCCAGGTGCCGGACGGCAAGGGCGGTTTGAAGAACGAAACCATCTCCACCCGCAACGGCATGAACGAGATCACGCGCCTGGAATACGTGAAAGACTGCAATGTCGGCGTAACGCGCTGGAACATGGCGATCAAACGGGCCGGCGTGGACTTCGAGCTGAGTTTGCCGAACTCGCGTTTCCGTCGCAGCGTCGGCGTCTGGTCGGCCGCCCACACCGACCCGCAGGGCAACCCGATCAGCGAAGCCGAATTCAACGCCCGAAAAGACGAGTGGCTGCCCAACGACGCCGACAAGACCTTCATCCACAGCCTGATGCAGCGTGTGACCGAGCCGGGCAAGATGGCCGGCTGGATCGCTCCGCCGGACCGCGGCATCAACGCGAACGCGGTGGAGTACGAGTACGTGAAGTTGTAAGCCCCACGCTTGCTCACTGCATGTAGCCGCTGCCCCCCGAGGGGGCCGCTGCGCCTGCGGCCCGGCGAAGCCGGTTCCGCGGCCCCTGCTTGAAGGAGGAGGGAGCGTCAACGTTCAGGTAATCTCTGCGCCACGCTCCTGAAGCAGGTCCCGCAACAAGGAACGGTGGCAGCGCGCCTCGTTCTCGCAGTAACAACCCATCGCAAAATTTGTCTGGTGCGACAGCGCCGCCAGCAGGTCCAGGTTGCGGCTGGCATCGGGCTCGTTCATTTCGGCGCGGTATTTTTTGCTGAATGCGGCCCAGTCCTTGTCGGTCTCCACGGACTGGCCCAGTTTCATGGTCTCGGCGCTGGGGGCGAGGTTGGGGTACCAGACGTCGTACCAGTCCTGCGTCGCGAATTCACTTTTGGGTACGCCGCGTGGCGGTCGCCGTACCGTGCCTATGCGCAGACCTTCGCCAGCCTGCCGGGCCGTACCCAGTCTCACGATGCTTACCCCCATGGGAGCCTCCTGTGTTTGACGGTGTTTCAGGGTTTCCATTGTGAAACCTTTTGCGCTGCCCCCGGCCAATCCTGGTGCTTGCAGGGCTGCCTCTGCAAATAAACGGAGCGGGGCGCAAAGTCGGGCTTTGTTCGGGCTATAATATTTGACTAGTCGGAGTGTGGCGCAGTCTGGTAGCGCACCTGGTTTGGGACCAGGGGGTCCAAGGTTCGAATCCTTGTACTCCGACCAAGAATCCAATGAAAAAGCTCACTCTGTGGGCTTTTTTCATATCTGCCCGTAGCTCAGTTGGATAGAGCATCAGCCTTCTAAGCTGAGGGTCGGGGGTTCGATCCCCTCCGGGCAGACCAGTGCTGAATGCATTGCGTCCTCCAACCCTCCCCATTTTTATTGTTCTGACCGCCTCAGGCGCCGCCTCGCAGCTGTGCCCAGTGCTTCGCCGCGCCAATGCGTTGCGAAATCACGTCGCTGTGGTCGCCCGGCTCGACATGGATATAGGCCCAAAGTCATAGAGCGGGCAGCGCAAATTGCTTGAAGTAAATCCTTTAGCATAAAAAATATTGAACGGTAAAAAAATCACCAAACGTTTCGTGATTTTCCCAACAAAAATCACATGTTGATAAATAGAATCGCACAAAAGATACAAAAAAAAGCATTCCGAAAGGACGAAATGGACAGTCCGGCGTCCTGGAAATGCAGCTTTTCCATTTTCGCCATCAGGCGGGGCGTGGTCAGGCTGGGGCATGTTGAAGTTGATTCATTAACAAAGGGGTGATCATGAAATCAGAGCATTTTTCGACATTCAAGCGTCGTGCATTGCACACAACATTGGCGGCAGCCCTGGTTCTGGGCGTGGCGGGGCACGGCATCAACTCGCAGGCCGCAACGACCTCGAACACTGCCACCGCGACGGTGGTGGCACCCATCGCCATCGCCGCCGGCGATACCCTGCGCTTCGGATCGTTTTCCACCAGCGCAGCCGCACAGACGGTGACGATCAACGCGACGACTGGTGCGCGAACCAGCAGCGGTGCGCTGCTTGCCACCTCGACGGTTGGTCGGGCCACGTTCAATGTCACCGGCAGTGGAGTGCTGACATATGCGATTACCCTGCCGACCAACGGTACGGTGAACATCACGACAGGTACAGCGACTGCGCCCGAAACCATGGCGGTCAGCACTTTCACCAGCGACCCGTCAGGTACCGGCACATTGACTGCAGGTGCACAGACGCTGGGGGTAGGGGCCACCATCACCACCGTCGCCAGCCAGGTGGCCGGGGCATACACCGGAACCTTCAACGTTTCGGTTGATTACAACTAGGCAGTCAGCGATTCCTGCAAGCCGCGCCACCCCGCGAACGTACCAGGCGACTGAAAGCGGTGTGGCCGGCAAGCCGGTCTGGTTTCCGGGACCGTGGTCCCACAACACCTGACCTCGCATCACAACGGGGTTGTCGAGAAATGCCTGCGATGAAAACGCTCCGCCTCCTGTTCGCGCTGGCCTGCGCGGTCACCACCGCATCCATGGGTTGGGCGCAGACGCTGGTGGCCAACCAGGCACTCGCCTTTGGCAGCTTCTCGGCGGGAGCCAGCGCGGGGACAGTAACCATTAGCGCTGCCGGTGCCCGCGGTTCAGGCGGCGGGGTTTTTCTGATCTCTTCCGGCAGTGGGGCCGCTGCGTCGTTCACCGTGACAGGGACACCGGGTGCGACCTATTCCATTACCCTGCCGGACAACGGCGTTGTGTCCATGGCATTGGCGGGGAATCCCGGTACCACCATGGCGGTGAACAACTTCGTCAGTAACCCGGTGGCCACCAGTGGGTCGACCGGTCTGCTCACTGGCGGGACGCAAATATTGACGGTAGGCGCCACGCTCAGTGTAGGCAGCAACCAGGCAAGTGGCAGTTACAGCGGTAGCTTTAACGTCACGGTCAACATCCCCTGAAACTGTTGTCCAACGGCCCCAGTCCATGACCTCCAACCTCGCATCCCGGCCCGTCAGTCGTCCAGACCTTCCATTCGCCACCCTCAGGAGCCCCGCCATGTTGCCATCCACGTCAGGAATCCGATTCGCCGCAGCGGTCATTGCGTATTTTTCGATGCGGTGGGATCGCCTTGTTCTGACTGGCTTGAGCTGGCTGGTGGGCCTCTGGCTGCTGCTGGCTGCATTTCCTGCGTCGGCAGACCTCATGTTGTTTCCCACGCGTGTCGTGTTTGAAAAAAACCAGCGGGCGGCCCAACTGGAGCTGATCAACAATGGACAGGAGAGCACCACGTACCGCGTCCATCTGGTGAATCGGCGCATGAACGAAACCGGTGAATTTACCGCGGCTGACCCCCCCTTGCCCGGTGAGCAGTTTGCCGATGCTTTGTTGCGTTATTCGCCGCGGCAGGTGGTGCTGGCCCCGGGGCGCGGCCAGACCATCCGCATCCTG
This sequence comes from Pseudomonadota bacterium, assembly GCA_040389085.1. Lineage (GTDB taxonomy): Bacteria > Pseudomonadota > Gammaproteobacteria > Burkholderiales > Burkholderiaceae_C > Polaromonas. Next base: position 550,902 of record JAZKAP010000001.1, on the reverse strand, counting down.
TTGCGCAAACCGGCAGACCTGCCGGTGGGCGAATACCGCTCACATCTGCAGTTTGATCTGGTTCCCGAAGCCACTGGCGCCAGCAGCATTGACGCCCAGGCGACCAAGCCGGGGCCGGGCGAAGTCGGTGTCCAGCTGAGGGCGCTGGTGGGCATATCGATTCCCGTGATCGTGCGGCAGGGCGAAACGTCGGCCACCGTCACGCTGTCCGGGCTGGAACTGCCCAAGCCCGCAGCTGGCCAGCCGGCGATGCTGGCCGTGGTGCTGCAGCGCAGCGGCAACCGTTCTGTGTATGGAGACCTGATTGCGACATTCACGCCACAGGGAGGTGTGCCGCAGGAAGTCGGAAAAGCCGGCGGCGTGGCTGTTTACACGCCCAATGCCTTGCGTCGCGCCAGGCTGGAGTTGCAGCCGCCCGCCGGAGTGGTGCTGGCACGTGGCGCCTTGCGCCTGAGTTACCGGGAGCGTCCCGAAGCTGGCGGCAAGTTGCTGGCGGAAGCCGCCATCGAATTGCCTTGACCGGGACAGCGGTTGCGCCTACCCATGACGCAGCAGCTTTTATCATGAGGGGCCCCGCTTTATTTCGCAGCCTCGCCGGCGGGGTTTCGATGCCCAACTGCAGGAACTGGCTGCTTCTCCCGGTGTTGCTGCTGCTGGCGCCGGGCATGGCGCTCGCCAGCCTGTCGGTCAGCGCAGCGTCGGTGGAAAGGGGTGATGCCCGGACGCGCATCGTGCTTGAGTCCCGGACGGAGCTGCGCTTCAGCCTGTATATCCTGCGCCATCCCGGGCGCGTGGTGCTGGAGCTCGAAGATGTGGAACTCAATGCGGCGCTGACCGGGCTAGCGGGCCAGATCGCTGCCGATCACCCCTACATGCAACCCATACACGTCAGGTCATCCCCTTCCGTTGCCGGGGCGGTTCTCCTGGAACTCGGACTCAAGGCGGAGGCCGAACCCAACATTTTTTCGCTCAAGCCCGAAGCGGGCAGGGGCTACAGGCTGGTGCTGGACATCGCACCATCTGCTGCACCCGCACCTGCACCCGCACCTGCACCTGCACCTGCACCTGCACCTGCAGCGCCCCCGACAGCGGCCCCGGCCCGGCAGCCGCCGTTGCTGGCGGCCGCAACGGCGCCCCCGGCGCCTCCAGCGGCAACTCCCGGGCCCCTGCGCCGTGCCGATGAGTTGAACCTGGTGTTGCTCGAGGTGCAACTCGATGAACATGTGTTGACCGATGCCATCACGACCTACCAGGCTGGCCGCGAGACATTTCTGCCCCTGGGTGAACTGGCCAGGCTGCTGACGCTGGCGATCCGGACGCAGGCAGAACAGGGCACGGCCGACGGGTATGTGCTGAGCGAGGCACGCAGCTTCAATCTGGATGCGGTCCAGGGCAGGATCACGCTGGCCGACCAGACACAGCTGTTCGACCGGACGCTGGTCCGTCTGCAGGGAGACGATATCTATGTCGCGGCTTCGCTGCTTTCACGCTGGTTGCCACTTGATTTCGAAGTGGATCTGTCCAGTCTGACGCTGCGGGTCAAGCCCAGGGAGCGCCTTCCCTTGCAGGATCGCCTGGAGCGTGAGCGCCGCGCAGGCAAGCTGGGCGCCCGCACCGGTTACGAAGATCCGGGCTACCCGCGCGTGGACATGCCTTACCGCCTGCTGGGCGTGCCCTTTATCGACCAGACTTTCGGAATGGGCCTGCGAACCGGCAATGGCAGCCGGCAGACCAGTGCCAGTTACACCGCCTACCTGACGGGCGACCTGCTGGGCCTGGAATCGGCCTTTTTTGTCAGCAGCACCCGCCAGGACCCATCGCCGGACGTGCGTTTCACGCTGGCACGCCACGATCCAGATGCGGGTTTGCTTGGCCCCATGCGCGCCAGCTCGGTGATGTTCGGCAGCGGTGTCTCCGCCCCCAGTGTGACCAACATCGCCGGCCGCAGTGCAACCGGCAAGGGTTATGGGCTGACGCTCAGCAACCGGCCGATCACCCAGCCGACCAGTTTTGACCGCCACACGCTGCAGGGTGACCTGCCGCCCGGCTGGGATGTGGAACTGTATTTCAACGAGGCCCTGGTCGGTTTTCAGAGCTCGCGCGCGGATGGCCGTTACAGCTTTGACGACCAGCCCCTGGCCTACGGGGCCAATGAGTTTCGCCTGGTCTTTCACGGACCACTCGGCCAGCAACGCGTGGAGCGACAGAGCTTTTTGCTGGAGCAGTCGAGCACGCCACCCGGTGCGTTTTATTACAGCCTCGCCCAGCACCACGACAGCGCCGGCCAGTCGCGCTCGGTGGCCCAGTTCGAGTGGGGCCTGAACAAGTACCTGACAGGTACCGGTGGTTTCGTGCGCCTCCCGTCGTCGCTGACCAGAGGTAGCTCCACGGCGGCGGCCACCGGCGCCGCTGGCAGCGACGGACAGCTGTACAGCAACCTCGGGCTGCGTGGTTTCTGGAAATCCTTCATTCTCAGCAGCGACCTTTTCCGCTCGCCCAATGGCGGCTGGCTCAATGAGTCAGGCCTGAAAACCCGCGTCGGGCCTGTCTCACTGAGTTACAGCCACCTGCGGCTCAAGGACTTCTACAGCGAGCTGTTTTTACCCGCCGCCGATCCTTTGCGCACACGCGACAAGTTGCGGCTGGACGGTGCCATTCCGGCCGGCCTGTTGCCGCGCTTGCCGGTGACCGTGGAAGTCCAGCGCGAGCAGTTTCAATCCGGTCTCAGCAACGTGGCCCTGACCGGCCGCGTCGCCGCCTATGTCAGGGGCACCTCGGTGGCCAATCAGCTGACCTGGCAAAACTCGGGCGGCACGACCACAGCCAGCGGCGCCCTGCAACTGAGCTACCGCGTCGGAGTCACCGGTCTGAGTGGCCAGTTGGGCTACCTCCTCAAACCCCAGGCAAAACTCGATACCGTGGTGCTTGCGGGCGACAGGCGGCTGGGCGAAGGTTACCTGCTCAACCTCGGCGTGGTGCGCTCCATCAGTAGCCGGGAGACCCTGTACACGGCAGGCTTGAACAAAAGCCTGGGCAGTTACGGGCTGGGACTGAGCACCAGTTATTCCAGCAAGGGCGTATTGACCTTGGGCGTGCAGCTCTTTATTGCCATGGGCCGGGAACCACGCCAGGGACAGTGGCGTTTTGACGCGCTGCCCAAAGCCGACAGCGGTGCAGCTTCGGCGCGTGTTTTTGTGGACAGCAATGCCAACGGAGTCATGGACGTCGGCGAGGAAGCGGTTGAAAACGCCGCGATCACCGTCAACGGCAGCCGGGCGCCGGTGCGGACCGATGCCGCAGGGATTGCCTGGCTGGACCGTTTGCCGACGCGGCAGCATGTGGACCTGGCTGTCGACACGCAGACACTGGAGGACCCCTACTGGGCGCCGCAGCGCAAGGGGGTGCGAGTGGTGCCACGACCCGGGCATGTGGCGGAAATTGACTTCCCCATCATTTTGACCAGCGAAATAGATGGCACGGTGTACCTGGTCGAGAGTAACAATACACGGCGCGGAATCGGCGATGTTGTGATCGAATTGCTTGACAGCAACCGGCGCGTCATCACTACAATCAAGACCAGTTCAGACGGCTATTACATCGTTCCGGCCATTCCCCAGGGCCGCTACCATGTGCAGGTCTCTATGGAGCAACTGAGGCGGTTCGGTCTGGTCGATCCGGGTGTGCGTGAGATCAACATCCTGCCCGACGGAAAATTCATCAACGGCGTGGATTTTCTGCTGCGAAAAATGCCGGCCGGAGCGGTGTCCGGTCTTCCCCGCGAGGAGCATCATGAAAAAAAATGATTGGCGGCCAAAAAAACCTCAGCCGGGTATTGCCTGCGCGTTCATGATCGGTGGGTTGATCCTGATGACCGGCAGCAGCCATGCGGTGACGGCGGCAGGCATCGCCAGTGCAACGGTGGTTGGCTCGGTGGCGGTCATTGTCACGGTGCCCGCGCCGGCACCTGTAGTGACACCCGTAGTGACACCCGCCCCAGCGCCGGCGGTGGTTGAAACGCCCCCGGCCTTGCCGGGTACCGTCTTCACCGTCGAAAGTTTTACAAACAGCCTGTCCACCAGCGGTCCGTTGTTGCGTGTCGGGGTGGCTGCTCCCGCCAGCTCCAGTGGGAGCGGCGCTCAGGGGGGCGGTGCGGCGGAAGGTGGGTCCGGAACGCAGGGCGCCACTGCTACACAGGGCAGTGTGGGAGCAGGTGCCGCGCCGCCGGCGGCCAGTACCGCGGCCGTCAATGTGACGCGCAAGGCCGATGGCTCCCTGGCGGTCAGCGGTGGGTCAGGGCTGACCTTTGCAGTGTCGCAACCGGTCAACGGCGCCGTCAACATCGAGTACAACTGACTCGGCTGCAGCTGCGCGCCTAGCGTTTTTGATATTGCGTCTTGCCAAACAGCACTTCGCCTGCCTTGTCGTCGGTGATGGGGCGGCGCAGGTCAGCCAGCACCTGGACGCCGCGCTGCACGGCACGTCGGGCCGCAATGACGTCGAACCATTTCTTCAGGTGCGGGTAGTCGGCCCAGGCGAAGCCGTGGTTTTCCCAGTTGCGCAGCCAGGGGAAGATGGCGATGTCGGACACCGTGTACTGGCTGCAGGCGATGAATTTGTTGCCCGCCAGTTGCTGGTTCATCACACCGTCAAGCCGTCGGGTTTCGTTGGTGTAGCGGTTGATCGCGTAGTCGATTTTCTCGGGTGCGTACTGGCGGAAGTGGTGAGTCTGCCCGATCATGGGGCCGACGCTGCCGATCTGGAACATCAGCCACTGCGGCACCTGGAATTTCAGCCGGTCACTCCTGGGGAGGAACTTGCCGGTCTTGGCCGCCAGGTACAGCAAGATGGCGCCGGATTCGAACAGTGCCATGGGTTTGCCGTCCGGCCCCTCGGGGTCCACCAGCGCGGGAATCTTGTTGTTCGGGCTGATGGCCAGGAACTCGGGCTGGAACTGGTCGCCGGTGCCGATGTTGACCGGAATCGCTTCCCAGTCGCGACCGAGGCGGAAGCCGCACTCTTCCAGCATGATGTGGACCTTGTGGCCGTTGGGTGTGGGCCAGGAATAGACTTTGAGCATGAATGCAACCTTTGGAACTATGATGACAAAGAGGCTCTCCGCGCCCCTTGCTGGCGGGCGGACAGGTTCTCAAGCACTTTTAGAGAAAAGCCGGAATCATGTTTGAGCGCCTGAAAAAGGTCTTTGTCCGAAGCGAGACTCAGCCGCAGGAAGCGGCAAGGCCCGACGCGGTGTCGGAGTGGGCCAGCACGCATGGCTTCAGTTACTCCAGCCAGGGCAAGGGCGCCGCTTGTGTGCTGACCGGCAAGGTGAAAGGCAAGAGCTGGAAGCTGGAGAGCGGGGCGGCATCACGCGACTACATCGTCGGCGAGGAACTCCGTGCCCGTGCAGCGCTGGACATCAACGAAGACGCGGCGGTGCTCATCATGAACCGGCCGCTCAAGGAGTCGCTGGAAAAACGCGCCTACGCGATTTACACCGACACGCTGCAGACCACGGCCGACCCCAGCCTGCCCGAGGAGATGCGCTGGCTCGCGATGTATGACGAAGTTGGCTGGAGCAGCGTGGTGCCCGAATTCTGGGAACGTTACACCGTGCTGGCCGACCGGCGCGAACATGCCCTGGCATGGCTGGACGGCAACCTGGCCGAGCTGCTGCTCCACTGGCCCGAGCCGGGCCCGGATGCGCAGACCCCCTTCATCCTGATGCTGCTCCGCGGCAAGGCCTACCTGCGCATGCAGTACAGCCCGCCCAGCATCGCCACGCTGCAACATGCCGCGATCGTGTACACCAGCGCCTGTGAATCGGCGCTGGCCGGCCTGTCGACGGACATTCCCCTTTGATTCAAGCCAGAAATGGCTTGAGCCCAGCAGCTGCGGGCGCAGTCAGCTATCGTTTTTATAGCTGATCGGCGCCGGGTTTTTCCTGTCAGCTGCCGCGGGTGATCGGCATCTCGACCTCGCCGGGCATGGCCAGGTGTTTGGCCAGTTCCAGCTTGGCCAGCGAAGCGCGGTGCACTTCATCAGGGCCGTCGGCCAGCCGCAGCGTGCGCTGGTGGGCGTAGGCATAGGCCAGCGGGAAGTCATCGGACACGCCGCCACCGCCATGCGCCTGGATGGCCCAGTCAATGATCTGGCAAGCCATGTTGGGCGCGACCACCTTGATCATGGCGATTTCGGCCTTGGCGACCTTGTTGCCGACCGTGTCCATCATGTACGCCGCCTTCAGCGTCAGCAACCTGGCCTGGTCGATCATGCAGCGTGCGTCGGCGATGCGCTCGTGCCAGACCGACTGGCGTGCCACCGGCTTGCCGAAAGCGATGCGGGTGTTCAGGCGCTTGCACATCAGTTCAAGTGCGCGTTCGGCAATGCCGATGCTGCGCATGCAGTGGTGAATGCGTCCGGGGCCAAGGCGGCCTTGCGCAATTTCAAAACCGCGGCCTTCGCCGAGCAGCAGGTTGCCCACCGGCACGCGCACATTGGTCAGCCGCACTTCCATGTGGCCGTGCGGTGCGTCGTCGTAGCCGAACACGCTCAGGGGGCGGATCACGGTGATGCCGGGCGCATTGGCCGGTACCAGGATCATGGACTGCTGCTCATGGCGGCCCGCGTCGGGGTTGGTTTTGCCCATGACGATGTAAACCGCGCAGCGTGGGTCACCGGCACCCGACGACCACCATTTCAGGCCGTTGATCACATAGTCGTCGCCGTCGCGGACGATGCTGCACTGGATGTTGGTGGCGTCGGACGAAGCCACTTCGGGTTCGGTCATCAGGAAGGCCGAACGGATCTCGCCCTTGAGCAGGGGTTCCAGCCAGCGGTCCTTGTTGGCTTCCGAGCCGTAACGGGCGATCGTTTCCATGTTGCCGGTGTCGGGCGCCGAGCAGTTGAAGATTTCGGGCGCAAAAGGCACGCGGCCCATGATTTCGCACAGCGGCGCGTATTCGAGGTTGGACAGGCCTTCGGGTGCCCGCGGCGAGTGCGGCAGGAACAGGTTCCACAAGCCCGCCGCGCGGGCCTTGGGTTTGAGTTCCTCGATGATGGTTGTCGGAATCCACGGGTTGCCCTTGGCGCGGTTCTCGGCAATCTCGCGGAAGAAACGCGCCTCGTTCGGATAAACATGCTGGTCCATGAAGGCCAGCAGGCGGGCCTGCATCTCTTGTACCTTGGGGGTGAAGTTGAATTCCATCGTTATCTCCTGGAGTGGCGTCGTCGTAAAGGGGAGGGCTGTCAGGTGCTCTGTGATTGGCTCTTTTGCGCAAAGTCCCAGGCCATGCGCGCCAGCGCTGGTGCGCCTTTGGCAGATGCGATGGCCTGTGCGCTGGCCGCGGTGCCGGCTTCGACGCGCTTGGCGATGCCCTGCAAAATGGCGGCAAGCCGGAACAGGTTGTAGGCGAGGTAAAAATTCCAGTCGGCCTTGATCAGTTCCGGGCTGGCAAAACCGGTGCGTTCGCAATACAGGCGGATGTACTCGGCCTCGGTCGGGATGCCCAGGCTGGCCACGTCCAGACCGCCGATGCCGCGGAAAGCACCCGGCGGAATGTGCCAGGCCATGCAGTGGTAGCTGAAGTCGGCCAGCGGATGGCCGAGTGTGGAGAGTTCCCAGTCCAGCACGGCCAGCACACGCGGCTCGGTCGGGTGAAACATCAGGTTGTCGAGGCGGAAGTCGCCATGCACGATGGAAACCATGGATTCATCGCGGGCGCTGGCCGGAATGTTCTCGGGCAGCCATTTCATCAGCGCGTCCATCTCGGGGATGGGTTCGGTGATGGAGGCGATGTACTGCTTGCTCCAGCGGCCGATCTGGCGCTCGAAATAGTTGCCGGGCTTGCCGTAGTCGGCCAGCCCGCGCTCGGCGAATTTCACCTTGTGCAGCGCGGCAATGACACGGTTCATCTCGCGGTAAATATCACCGCGCTGGGCATTCGTCATGCCCGGCAGGGCCTGGTCCCACAGGACACGGCCCTCGACAAACTCCATCACGTAGAAGGCCCGGCCTATCACGGCCTCGTCTTCACACAGGCAGTACATTTTGGCGACCGGCACGTCGGTGCCCTGCAGGCCGGTCATGACCTTGAACTCGCGCTCGACCGCATGCGCCGACGGCAGCAGTTTGGCGACCGGCCCCGGCTTGGCGCGCATCACGTACGAGCGCTGGGGTGTGATCAGCTTGTAGGTCGGGTTGGACTGACCGCCCTTGAATATTTCGGCGCTCAGCGGACCCTGGAAACCCGGCAGGTGTTTCTCGAGGTAGGTGCTCAGCACTTCCATGTCGAAAGCGTGCTGGCCCGACACCGCGCGGGTGCCCAGGAAATGGTCAAAGTTGCTCATCGCTTTATTTTTCCAGGTCGGCTTCGGAGATGCGCATCAGCGCCTCGCGGTTGCGCACCACCAAACCACCCGGTTCGATGCGGATGGCGTCCTCGCGCTCCATGGCCTTGAGTTCCTGGTTCACGCGCTGGCGCGAGGCACCCAGCAGCTGCGCCAGTTCTTCCTGCGCCAGTTGCAGGCCGATGCGCACCTCGCGCCCGTCGCTCAGGCTGCTGACGCCGTAACTGCGCACCAGGTGCAACAGCTGTTTGGCCAGCCGTGCACGCAGGGGCAGGGTGTTGAGGTCTTCCACCAGACCGTAGAGCTGGCGGATGCGGCGCGCGTGCAGGCGCAACATGGCTTCGTACAGCTCCACATGCGCGGCCAGGATTTTCTTGAAGTCGGCCTTGGCCACACACAGGATGGTGGTCTCGCCATGGGCGTAGGCGTCGTGCGTGCGCCGGTCGCCGTCGAAGATCGCGACATCGCCGAACCAGATGCCGGGCTCCACATAGGTCAGCGTGATCTGCTTGCCCGAGATCGATGTCGAGCTCACGCGAACTGCGCCCTTGGCGCAGGCAATCCATTGTTCCGGCGGGTCGCCGCGGGCGGCGATCAGTTCGCCATCCTTGAAACGTTGGACGTAAGCGCATCGAAGTATGTCGTGCCTGAGTGAGGGGGATAGGGATGAAAACCAGCGGCCACCGTTGATGGCCTCTCTTTCGTCTATCGTAAGAATGGGATCGTCCATGGCCTGTCTTTTGGGTGACTCACAAGAGAGCTATTGTCGCGCCAGCGACGATGCCGCAGACCTCCATCTGTCGCCTCGGTGTCCCGGCGCCGCCCGCCCCCTGCACAGGCGCGGCCTGCTCAGTCGTAGACCGGCGGCCGCTTTTCCAGGAAGGCCGCAATGCCTTCGCCGCCATTGGAGTGGTGCAGGTTGCGCACGAAATGCCCGCGTTCGGCGTCCAGTTGCTGGCTCAGGGTGTTGCCCTGTGCGTCGTTGATGAGTTCCTTGATGCTGGCCAGCACGTTGGGCGCGCGCGCATTGAGCGTGTCGGCCAGTTTCAGTGCCTCGTTGAGCGCATCTCCGGCGGCGACGCTGCGGTTGACCAGACCCAGTGCATGGAGCCGCGGTGCACCTATGCGTTCTCCACACATCAGCAGTTCCGCGACCAGCGCGCGCGGCAGGGCACGACTCAGGGCCCAGCTGCCGCCGCCATCCGGTGACAGCGCCACACTGCTGTAGGCCATCACAAAGACGGCATTGTCTGCGGCGACCACAAAGTCGCAGGCCAATGCCAGTGAAAAACCGGCACCCGCCGCAGCGCCCTCGACCGCTGCAATCACCGGCTTCGGGAAGGTGCGTATCGAATCGATCCAGCTGTGCAGGCCGTTGATGCTCTGCGCCTGGACCTCCCTCGGCAGTTGCCGGTTGGCCTGCAGGCGGTGCAGGTTGCCGCCGGCGCAGAAGTTGGCGCCTTCGCCGGTGATGACCACGCTGCGGATGTCGGGGTTGTTCTCGGCGGCGTTGAGCGCTTCCACGCCCGCGGCATAGATCTCCGGGCCGAGTGCATTCTTGAATTCCGGGTTGCTCAGGGTCAGCACCAGGGTGGCGCCGTCGCTGGTGCTTTTGAGTGCGCCTGTCATGTCAGTTTTTCCAGTTCAGCGAAATAGGGAACAAGCAGGAAGCGTGGTCCCGCACAAACGGGGGCCGCAGGCGCCGCCCCCTGGAGGGGGGAAGGCTCTACACGCAGTGAGCGTCCGAAGGGGGTGTTTCATGCCTCTTCGTGCATCAGGCTCAGGCCAATCGCGCCGCGGCGGCGCAGCCACGGGGAAGGGCGGTAACGCGGATCGCCGTACACGGTCTGCATGTTGAACAGCACTTCAAGGATGTTGGTGGGGCCGTAACGGTCACCCATGGCGAGTGGGCCCATGGGGTAGCCCAGGCCCAGCGTGACGGCGGTCTCCAGGTCTTTGGGGCTGCAGATACCCTGCTGGCAGATGTCGCTGGCAATGTTGACGATGGCGGCCACCACCCGTTGCGTGACAAAGCCGCCGCTGTCGCGGATCACGCTGACGGCCTTACCGTCGCGCGCAAACAGGGCGTGCGCGGCGTCACGCATGTCGCTGCGGGTTGCAGGGTTGGTCGCCAGCACGCGGCGCTTGCAGGCTGCGTCGTCGATCAGCATGTCGATGCCCACCGTGCGTGCGGGGTCGAGTCGCTCGACCACGGCCACGGTGGTGATGTCAAAGCCCAGCGGCGCCACCAGCACGAGTGCATTCATCGAAGGTGATGCGCCGGTCTCTATGTTGGCGCCGAGGTTCTTGAGCAGTTGCAGCAGCTCCGATCGGCGCGCTGCCCGGGGCGACACCCAAACCGGGGGCATCTCGGCCACCACGGGCACGGGCGGTTCCGCAGGGGTTTGCACGGCGCCGTCGGTGTAGCGGTAGAACCCTTCGCCGGTTTTGCGGCCGAGCAGGCCACCGGCCAGACGTTGTGCGGTGATCACGCTCGGGCGGTAGCGCGGCTCCTCGTAATACTGGTGGTACACCGACTCCATCACCGGGTGCGAGACATCAAGCGCGGTCAGGTCCATCAGTTCAAACGGCCCGAGCTTGAAGCCGGCCTGGTCCCTGAGGATGCGGTCAATGGTGGCGAAATCAGCAATGCCTTCACTGACAATGCGCAGGGCCTCGGTGCCGTAGGCCCTTCCGGCGTGGTTGACGATGAAGCCCGGCGTGTCCTGGGCCTGCACTGGCGTGTGGCCCATTTGCCGCGCATAGTCCGCCAGCGCGCTGCAGGTGGCGGCTTCTGTCTTGAGGCCGGCAATCACCTCGACCACTTTCATCAGGGGGACAGGGTTGAAAAAATGGTAGCCGGCAAAACGCCCTGGGTGCTGGAGTCCGGCGGCGATGGCCGTGATGGACAGCGAGGAGGTGTTGCTCACCAGGATGGTTTGTCCGGAAACAACACTTTCCAGCGACAAAAACAGTGACTTCTTCACATCCAGACGTTCTACAACCGCCTCGATGACGAGGTCGCAATCGGCCAGATCGTCAAGGGTGTCGGCGCACAGCAGGCGGGCTTTGTGGGCGGCGGCCAGCGCGCCGTCGAGGCGGCCCTTGTCCACCAGTTTGTCCCATTGCGCCGCCAGCGCGTCGCGCGCCTTGTCGGCCGCGCCCGACTGGGCGTCGAACAGCTTGACTGTGCTGCCCGCCTGAGCGGCGATTTGTGCGATGCCCCGGCCCATGGCGCCCGTGCCAACCAGGCCAACAGTTTTATAAATAGGTTTCATGGAAAAGTATTATCCAGCAGCCCGGACCGCGTCCGGCCTCCTGTTGGAGGGGGTGTTCGCAGGGGTCGCGTCGTTTGCGTGGTCCTGGAGCGCGAGTTAGACTTGCGCGTCGGGTTTATCCACGATAGTGCGGGGAGGTGGGCTACAGGGTCATACGGGTCGGCCCAAGGCCTGCAAGGCACGGGGCCTTGTCTCTTTTTTGTCCCAGGGACCTCTGTCTGCATCTTTCGTATGTGCCGGACATGCCAGAATCAGCCAAGTGAACACCTTTTTGCGTCCAATCCAACACCGCGCCCTTCTGACAGGGGGCTTGTGGCTGTGTCTGTCGGCGAGTGCTTTGGCGGTGACACTGGGGCCCAGCACCCGCTCGGCCGTGCTGGGTCAGCCGCTGGATCTTTCCATGCAGCTGATGCTTGACGCTGGCGACGACCCGCAGGCGCTGTGTCTTGAAGCCGATGTTTTCTACGTGGACAAGCCGCTCGACAAGGCCAGTGTCCGGATAACGCCGGAAAAGGCCGCCACCGCCCAGGACTGGTTGGTCCATATCCGCTCTGCGACACCCGTCGAAGGACCCGTAGTCACCGTGCATCTGCGGGCCGGGTGCGTACAAAAAACCATGCGCCGTTATGTGGTGCTTGCTGCGACCAAGCCGCGCGCGGCAGGGGCCAGTCTGCAGGCCACGCTTGCGGCGGCAGATCCGCAGCCGCTGTCTGCGAGCGCCCCCCTGGCGGCGTCAGCGGCGGCCGGCACCCTGGAGAGCAACAAGGTCCAGACGCTGGAAGCCGAGCTTCGCCAATTGCGCGCAGACATGATGCGCAACCAGGCGGCGCTGGCCGAAAACCGGCTCCAGCTCGAGCAGGCCGAGAACGCGCGATTTGGCAAGGTGGTGGTGTATGGCCTGGCCGCACTTTTTTCCATCGCGGTCATGGGCCTGCTTTTCGTGTTGTACCAGCGCTCCACCGCCCAGGCAGCGGGCGCCGCATCTTCCTCCGAACACAGCACTTTCAGTACGGAATCCGGCCTTTCGAGAGGCGTGACCCTGGCCGCTGCAAGCCGGGCCGCCGAGCTTGACGTCAATGAATCGCTGTTCGACGAGCTCAGGCGCGCCTCCCGCTACCCGGCGGCCGAGTCCATCCCGTCGCTGCCGCCGCGCGACCGACCCCGCTTCTCGGTCAGCGTGCCTTTCGTGCCACGTACCGTCAAGGTTCCGGAACTGTTTGATCTTCAGCAGCAAGTGGAATTTTTCAGTTCTTTGGGGCAGCAGGCCAAGGCCATCGCGCTGCTTCGCAAGCACCTGGTCGACAACGTCAAAACCAGTGCGCTGGTTTATCTGGACCTGCTGGATCTCTATCACCAGGCCGGCAATGTGCAGGACTACGAAGACTTGCGTGACGATGTCAACAAGGTCTTCAACACCCGGATTCTGTCCTTTGACCGTTATGTGGCAACCAGTGCTGGGGGCGCCGCCTATGCCGCCATTTTGTTGCGTATCCAGGCCGCTTGGCCGACGCGGCAGGTATTCAGGATCATTGATGAGGCCCTGTTTCGGGAGCCTGGGGACGGCGCAGAGGTGCTGGCCCTGGAAGAGTATCGCGAACTGCTGATGCTGTATGCGGTGGGCCGCGAAATCATTGAACTTGAATCCGGCTCGTCAGGCAGCAGCGGTGACACCCAGTGGCCCGATCTGGCGATGCAGCCGAGGTCCTCGCCACGCCTGGGTCTGGACATCGACCTGACCCAGCTGTCGGGCGGCAGCGATGACAAACCTGCGGGCAACCAGGCAACGGCCAGGACATCATCGGCGAGGCATGATCCCCGAGGCAACAGTGCACAGGCCGGCTCCCCCTCCAGCCTTGCAGAACTGCTGCACACGGCACGGCGCAGGGACGGTCAGCGCACCGGTGCGGCCTCCATGGCATCACCTTTGTCCATTGCACCCAACTCCGTGAGGCCGACGGGGCTGGACTCGCTGGTGGACTTTGACGACTACGACACGGGCTACCGGCCCGACGACTTCGACAAATCCTCACGCTCCTGAAAAGAGCTGCGACCATCCGGCAGACCCGGCCTGCAGGGCCATCCAGCCCGCGCAGTGCCGGTGTTTCCTTCGACCTGAGAACCTGACGCCTGTCAGCGTCCCGCGTGGCCGCGAGAGTCTGGATCCATGCGTTCATCGCAGGGCTGATGCTTGACCTGAGTACGCTGGAGATGGACGGGCCGATCCTCTCACGGCAGGACGGCCCGCCGGCCTTGCGTCTGCGCCGAAAACGCATGCGCCCGCATTCCTGACGGGCGGATCTGGCGACTTCAACCTGATCGACTTCGAGGTGTCGGGGCTTCATCTTCGGCTGCGGCGGTGGTCAGGCCGGCAGAAAGTCAGGGCTTTGTTGCAGACTTGCGGGTTTGCTCGCAGGCCGCATCAGCGGCGTACCTGCAGCGCTCCGGGGTTCACGATATTGGTGGGTGTGCCCTTGATGAAGTTGACCACGTTGTCAAACGCAGAGCTGAAATACATTTCGTAGCTTTCCTGCTCCACATAGCCGATATGCGGCGTGCAGATGCAGTTCTCCAGGCGCAGCAAGGCATGGCCCTGCAGGATGGGCTCGGACTCGAACACATCGACGGCGGCCAGTCCCGGACGCCCGCGGTTCAGGCCGGCAATCAGTGCTTCGGGTTCGATCAGTTCGGCGCGTGAGGTGTTGACCAGCACGGACGAGGTTTTCATCTGTGCCAGGTCTTCCAGGGTCACCGCGCCGCGTGTGTCGTCCTGCAGCCGGAGGTGCAGGCTGAGCACATCACTGTCCCGGAAAAACTCGCCCTTGGAAAGGGCCACTTCATAACCGTCGGCCTGGGCGCGTGCGCGCGAGGCCTGGCTGCCCCACACCAGGACGCGCATGCCGAAAGCACGGCCATAACCGGCAACGATCTGGCCGATCTTGCCGTAGCTCCAGATGCCCAGGGTCTTGCCCTTGAGGACCGAACCGATGCCGAAGTTGGGCGGCATCGAGGCGTTTTTCAGGCCGGCCTGCTGCCAGGCGCCGTGCTTGAGGTGCGAGACATAGTGCGGAATCCGGCGCATGGCGGCCATGATCAGGGCCCAGGTGAGTTCTGCCGGTGCCGTCGGTGATCCCACACCCTCGGCGACGACAATGCCGCGCTCGGTACAGGCGCCGACATCGACATGGCTTCCGACGCGGCCGGTCTGCGCAATCATTTTGAGCTTGGGCAGTTTTTCGATCAGCTGGCGCGGCAGATGCGTCCGCTCACGGATCAGCACAATCACATCGGCGTCCTTGAGCCGTACCGAGAGCTGGCCGATGCCTTTGACGGTGTTGGTGTAGACCTTGGCCTGGTAAGCGTCCAGTTTCGCGGCACAGGCGAGTTTGCGTACCGCATCCTGGTAGTCGTCAAGAATCACAATATTCATGCCGATATTGTGCCTGCAAGTTTTCCCCCGTGAGGCGGCGCGGGCTCAAGGACGGCAAGCCGTCCCGAAAAGGAAAGCAGGTGTCCTTCCCGGTTGCAGGCTGCCGCGAGGCAGCAAGTGCTGCAAGGTTTTTCAGGCGGCCTGGACGGCGGCCTCTCTTTGGGCCATGCGATCGAGCTCGGCGCAGACATCGGCCATGCGGCCCGAAATGACCATGCGACCCGCGCATGAGGGGCTCACGCCGGCCTCAAATTCGCGGACGATTCTCAGCCGGCGCGGCGACGTGGCCTTGGCCACGGTTTGACAGGGTTTATGGCTTGCCACCGCCGCATGGCGGGCGCCGGCGACCGTGGTTTTGAGGACCACTGGCAGTTCCTCCGTCGCCTGGTGCCGTGATGCCGCGACAAATGCGGGCAAGGGGGGCGCTGGCCGTACCGGCCGCAGCAAAGCGGCAAGCGCCTGCAGCGGCGAAAGCAGCACCGACCAAAGGGGTGAAAGAGCGGGTGAACGTGAAAAAACGGCGATTCCCATGAGAACTCCAGAAGTAGAGGTAAACACAGGCAGGATTTCAAACTGAACAACCGCCGCACCAGGGTGTTGGTCCACGCGACCAAACGCCCGCCACCTGTTGCGCGGAAAAAATAGGCAGTCCCTGCATGCGCACTGCCCGGACCATGGCTACATCAGCATGGTGTTGCGTATCAGGCCCACCGCCAAGCCCTCGATTTCGAAGGCATCGCCGGGCTCGACCACAATGGTTTTGAAGTCGGGGTTTTCGGGCAGCAACTCGATCAGGTTCTTGTTGCGGCGAAAACGCTTGACGGTGACGTCATCACCCAGGCGCGCCACCACGATCTGTCCGTTTTTGGCTTCCTTCGTCTGCTGCACGGCCAGCAGGTCGCCATCCATGATGCCGGCATCGCGCATGCTCATGCCGCGCACCTTGAGCAGGTAGTCGGGCTGACGCTGGAACAGGCTGCTCTCGAAATAATAGGTGTGGTCCACATGCTCCTGCGCGAGAATGGGGCTGCCAGCAGCAACCCGCCCCACCAGAGGCAGGGCGAGTTGGGCCAGGCTTTGCAACGGCAGGGAAAACTGTTTGATGCGTGACTCGTTGATGGAGCGCAGGGTGTCGCTGCGCAGGCGGATGCCGCGCGAGGTGCCGCTGACCAGCTCGATCACACCCTTGCGGGCGAGCGCCTGCAGGTGTTCCTCGGCGGCGTTGGCGGACTTGAACCCGAGTTCGTTGGCAATTTCTGCGCGCGTGGGCGGGGCGCCGGTGCGGGCGATGGCGCTTTGAATCAGTTCAAGTATTTGCTGCTGGCGTGCAGTCAGTTTGGGCATTTCGGAAAAATCGTTGAAGCTGCTCATCACGGGGCTCCTTGTCAAACAGGGGATTCCATCGTCCAGAATGGAGTGAGGAATCCTGGCGAGCTGTTTTAATATCCAGTAGCTGTATTTTCATCCAGTTTTTTAAAGAATGCAAGTCTCAACGCTTATGAACAGAAAAATCGTGATTCTGGGTACCGGCGGCACGATTGCCGGCACCGCCGCCAGTGCCTCGGACCATACCGGCTACATCGCTGCGCAGGTGGGCATCACCCAGCTGGTCGCAGCCGTGCCGGCCCTGACCGAAGGCCCCTGCGATCTGGTGACCGAGCAGGTGGCGCAAATCGACAGCAAGGACATGAGTTTTGCAGTCTGGGCCCGGCTCGCGGCGCGGGTCAGCCACTTTCTGGCGCAACCCGATGTGCAGGGCGTCGTCGTGACACATGGCACCGACACGCTGGAGGAAACGGCCTGGTTGCTGCACGCGCTGCTCCATCCCGGCAAGCCTGTGGTGCTGACCTGTGCGATGCGCCCAGCCACGGCGCTGGCGCCCGACGGCCCGCAGAACCTGCTGGACGCCGTGGCCGTGGCTGCGCATCCTGGCGCACGCGGCGTGCTGGCCGTGTGTGCGGGCGTCATTCACGGCGCGCCTGACGTGCAGAAGGTGCATACCTACCGGCTCAATGCCTTCAGCTCCGGCGATGCCGGGCCGATCGGTTATGTCGAGGAAGGGCGCTTGCGCTTGGTAAGAAATTGGCCTGAAGCCCCCGTTCATCAAGCGCCGTCAGCTATCAAAAAAGTAGTAGAACAGCAGGACGGACTGGGTTGGCCCCGCGTGGAGATCGTGATGAATTACGCGGGCGCGGGTGCCGGCGCGGTTCAGGCGCTGGTGGCCGCCGGGGTGCAGGGCCTGGTGGTGGCGGCGACGGGCAATGGCACGCTGCACCATGAGCTCGAGGCGGCGCTGCTTCAGGCGCAGGCCGCCGGCGTGCGCGTGGTTCGCGCCACACGCTGCCTGGAGGGCCGGGTGCTGTCCAGGGCCGATGACGCCATAACCGATTCGCAGGGTCTGAGCCCGGTGAAGGCGCGGGTGGACCTGATGCTTCAATTGATGGACGGAAGCCGTTGACGCGATGTTTGCGGCCCTGAAATCCCACCTGTGGGCCTATCCGGCGCTGGAGATGGTGCATATCAGCGGCATTGCGCTGCTGCTCGGCAACCTGGTGCTGCTGGAGTTGCGCGTGTTCGGGTTGGGGGCGGCCTTGCCCGTGAGGGACCTGGCACGCCTGAGCCTGGGCCTGGCCCTCACCGGCTTTGCCATCGCGGCTGCGTCCGGCCTGATGATGTTTGCGTCCCAGCCGGCCGAGTTGCTGGCGAATCGCGCTTTCACCCTGAAGATGCTGCTGTTATTCACTGCGGCGTGTAATGCAGCCTGGTTCCACGGACGCGGCTCGCTCGACAAACTCGATGTCTGGGCGCGCGTGCAGATGGCGGTGTCCACCCTGATCTGGCTGGCCGTCCTGGCGTGCGGCCGCTGGATCGCTTACCTCTAAGCCAACCGTGCCTCAAGGAGTTGACAGATGAAACGACGTGACGTGATCGGGGCCCTGTGTGCCGTCTCCAGCACCGGCCTGATGCCTTTTGCGCGGGCGCACCACGGCTGGAGCGGGTTTGACCAGGGCCGGCCGATCTACCTCGAAGGCAGGGTGCTCAAGTCCCTTTGGCAGAACCCGCATGTGGAGCTCGAAATTGAATTGCCGGCCACCCTGAAGCTGCCGGTCGACCTTGCCCAGCGCGCGCTGCCTGCGCAGAGCGCCCCGGTTGATGGCAAGGCCTTGCTGGCCAGGGCCGTTGTGCCCACGCGCAGGGACAGGCGCTGGGAGATCGAGCTGGCGCCCCTGACGCGCCTGCAGGCCTGGAAAGTCGCCGAGATCAAGCCCGGCACGCAGGTCTCGGTGTTGGGCTTCACCTTTGCCGGTGAGAAGGGGGACGCGGTGTTGCGCGCCGAATACCTGTTTGTCGATGGCAAGGCGTATGGCCTGAGGTCCAGTCCGGCCTGAGTGACGGCGAAGCGCGTCGAGTGACGCCCAGCAAAAAGGCCGTCGACAGACGGCCTTTTTATCGTGTGGGAGAGCGTCAGTTCGACAGCGCTTCAAAGGCCCTGGCCGTGATGTCATCCACACCGCCCATGCCGCTGATCGCGCGGTATTTGGGCGCGGCGTCGGGCGCGGCCTTGGCCCAGCTGGAGTAGTAGTCCACCAGCGGACGGGTTTGTGCGCTGTAGACCTCGAGGCGCTTGCGCACGGTTTCTTCCTTGTCGTCTTCGCGCTGGATCAGCGGTTCGCCGGTCACGTCGTCCTTGCCGTCCACCTTGGGCGGGTTGAACTTGACGTGGTAGGTACGGCCGGAGGCCGGGTGCGAACGGCGGCCGCTCATGCGCTCGATGATGGCCTCAAACGGCACGTCGATCTCCAGCACGTAGTCCAGCTTCACACCGGCGGACTTCATGGCGTCGGCCTGGGGAATGGTGCGCGGGAAACCGTCGAACAGAAAGCCCTGGGCGCAGTCCGGCTGGGCGATACGCTCCTTGACCAGGTTGATGATCAGGTCGTCGCTGACCAGCGCGCCGGCGTCCATGATCTTTTTGGCTTCGATGCCCAGGGGTGTGCCGGCCTTGACCGCGGCACGCAACATGTCGCCGGTGGAAATCTGGGGGATGCCGTATTTCTGGCAGATGAAGGTCGCTTGCGTTCCCTTGCCAGCGCCTGGCGCGCCCAACAAAATCAGTCTCATGGATGTCCTTGGATTTTTATGAATTCGGCAGCGGGCGGGTGGCCTGGTGCCGGCCCCGGCCTCACATTATTTTGAGCTGAAGGATAGCATGCGTCCCCTGCGCGCAGCTTACACAAACAGCCGTCGCACGCGCTCCAGGTCCTCGGGTGTATCGACGCCGGGCCCGGGCGCCTGCGCGGTGACGTGGACGGCGATGCGGTGGCCATGCCAGAGCGCGCGCAGTTGCTCGAGCTGCTCGAGCCGCTCCAGCGGTGCTTGCGGCAAGGCCGGAAACTGCCGCAGGAAACCGACGCGGTAGCCATAGATGCCCACGTGCCGCAGGGGCGGCGGCAGATCCTGGGCCGCAGGGCCGGCCTGCCACCAGGCCTGGCCGGAAAAATCCCGCGCGGCAGGGATAGCTGCGCGGCTGAAATACAGCGCCGTGTCGCGCGCATCGAGCACCACCTTGACGACATTCGGGTTCAGCAGTTCCTCGAGACTGGCAATGGCGTGCGCGGCCGTGCTCATGGCACAGTCGCTGCGGCTGTCCAGCAGATGGGCCACGGCATCAATCAGCGCCGGGTCGATCAACGGCTCGTCCCCCTGGACATTGACCACACATTCCCCGTCGGCAAGGCCCAGCAGGTCGCAGGCCTCGGCCAGCCGGTCGCTGCCGCTCGGATGGTCGGGACGGGTCAGTACCGCCGTCACGCCAAAGGCGGCGCAGGCCTCCACGATCCGGCGGCTGTCAGCCGCGACCACCACGCGGGCCGCGCCACTCTGGACGGCGCGTTGCGCCACGCGGACCACCATGGGCACGCCCGCGATGTCGGCCAACGGTTTGTCGGGCAGGCGGGTGGACGCGAGGCGGGCCGGAATGAGGACGGTAAAACTCATGCGCGACAGGTCACAGCCAGAGTTCCTCGTCGAAAGCATCCAGGATCACAGGCCGAGCTCCTCGTCTGTGAGGGTGCGTGCCTCGCTCTCGAGCATCACCGGCAGGCCGTCGCGGATGGGGTAGGCCAGACGTGCGCTGCGCGAGATCAGCTCCTGTTTTTCACGGTCGTAGTCGAGCGGGCCCTTGGTCACGGGGCAGACCAGCAGTTCAAGCAGTTTGGTGTCCATGGGAGGATGGTAATGGAGAAAGCAGGGGGGCCAGCAAGGCATCGAGCGCCGTGAAAAAGGCCGCCTCGGGTGAAAACTCCAGCGGCACGGCCAGCACATCCGCTTGCCGGGGAAACAGCTTGACCGCGTCTTTCTCTGTACAAATCACGGTGTAGCCCTTGTCCTGCGGGCGCGGGTAGCTATCAAAAGCGTAGTGATCGGGAAGTGCCCGGGTTTCGGCCAGCACCAGGCCGCGGGCCCGCAGCATGGCAAAAAAGGCCTCGGGTTTGGCGATGCCGGCCAGCGCCAGCAACGGTTGACCGGCTAGGCTCTCGAGGGCGACGTGGCTGCCGTCGGCGCGCAGCGCGTGGTCGGCCAGGCGCCGTGTTGATCGGAAGCCGTCGAAGGCCGGTAGCGCCCCGGTGTGCAGCACCAGGTCGATACCGCGCCCGCCTGCGCGTACGCCGCGTTGCAGGCGCTCCGGCCAGGGTTCGCGCAGGGGGCCGGCCGGCAGCAGCCAGCCGTTGCCGACGCCGCGTTCGTCGAACACCGCAATCTCGACATCACGCTGCAGCGCGTAATGCTGCAGGCCGTCGTCGCAGACGATCACCTGTGTCGCGCGGTGTGCAGCGAGCAGCGCGCGTGCTGCTTCGGTGCGCCGGAATGCTACAAAAACAGGAGCACCTGTCGCCCGCCGGATCAGGGCAGGCTCGTCGCCTGACTCGTCGATGGGGGTGCCGGGCAAGACCTCCAGGCAATGCGCGCTGGTGCGCCCGTAGCCGCGCGAGACCACCCCGACCTGCAGACCGCGGGCCTGCAGGTGCTGCACCAGGGCGATCACCGCCGGGGTCTTGCCGGCCCCGCCGGCCACCACGTTGCCCACCACCACCACCGGCACGGGCAGGCGTTCAGATCTGAAGTAGCCGGCCCGGAAGGCCAGCCTGCGCAACTCGGCCAGCAGGCCGTACAGCCGGGACAGCGGCCAGAGCAGGCAGGCGAGCATGCCGCGCCGCAGCCAGGCCTGCTGCAGCCGGGTCGTCACGTTTACCGGGCGCCGGCCTGCGCCGCGCTCTGGGTGGCAAAGGTGATCTGGGTCAGGCCGCTGCGCCGGGCCGCTTCCATCACGGTGATGACCGACTGGTGTGTGGCGCTGGCATCGGCGCTGATGATGATCACGCTGTCCTTGCCGGCCCTGGCCGCCGCGCTGATGGCGGCACTGAGTGCTTCGATACTGCGGCCGGGAACCGGCACCTTGCTGACCATGTAGCGGCCGTCGCTGCTGACGGCGACGATCACTTCCTTGGGATAGTCGCGCTGCTGGTCGGCGTCGGCCACCGGCAGCTTGATCTGCAGCTCGGTGAACTTGCTGTAGGTGGTCGACAGCATGAGGAAGATCAGTACCACCAGCAGCACGTCGATGAACGGAATCAGGTTGATCTCGGGTTCGTCGCGCGACGAGCGGCGGAAATTCATGCTGCGCCTCCGTGGTGCCGGGCGTGGGAGTTCATGATTTGCGCAGGGTGTTCAGGTGGCGCACAAAACGCTCGGAGGCGATTTCCATCGTGAGCAGGTAACCGTCCACCCGGGCGCGGAAATAACGCCAGAAGATCAGCGACGGGATCGCCACGATGAGGCCGAAGGCGGTGTTGTACAGCGCAATCGAGATGCCCTGTGCGAGTTGCGCGGGGTTGCCGCCGGCGGCATTGGCCACGCCGCCGCTGCCGGCCTGGGAGCCGAAAATCTCGATCATGCCGATCACCGTGCCGAGCAGACCCAGCAGCGGCGCGGCCGAGGCGATGGTGGCCAGGGCCGCCAGGTAGCGCTCCAGGGTGTGGGCGGCGCGCCGCCCCGCGCCTTCGAGTGTGGAGCGCAGATCGTCCTCGCTGATGCGCGGGTTGGTGTTGAGCGCACGAAAACCGCTGGCCAGCACCTGTCCGAGCAGCGAGTTCTGCTCGAGGTGCGAAACCACGTCAGGGGCGGGAACCGTGCTGCGCGACACGGTGATGGCTTCGTCCAGCAATTTGGGCGGGGCAATTTTTCCGGTTTTAAGGCTGACAAAACGCTCGATGACCAGGGCCAGGGCCAGGATGGAGCAGGCAACCAGGGGCCAGATGGGCCAGCCTGCGGCTTGTATGATCGAAAACAAGTAAACGTCTCCCGGCAAATAGTTTCTGTGGATTATGGCTCAGCCAGGGGCGTGGCCCGGAGGCAACACTGTGTGCCCGCCGCCTTTTCGCAAGGCGGAAGCTTGTAGGACCTAACTCACAGATCTTGTGGATAACTTTGTTAGCAAGTAGCCGATGTGGGCCCGCCAAGCCGCGCCAAATGGGCTCTGTGACAGAACGATGAAAAAATAAGCAGAATATAGTTCTTATAAATCAATGAGTTACATGAACTTATCTAGGCTTCCCCGGCAAACTGCGGGTTTGACCCCGCTTTCATGCGGCTCTGTGGAGTATTACCCCCGTCTTATCGAGGGGTTTGCGCATGTTTGAGTCTTCCGGGCCGCCCGAAAGAGCCTCGCCGGGGGTGCGGGTCTGGCCCGTGGGTTCCCTGCTGCGCGCGATTGCCGACAGCCTGGAGGCCCGTTTCAATCCGGTGGCCGTGCAGGGGGAGGTCAGCGGGTTTTCGCGGGCCGCCAGTGGGCACTGTTACTTTTCCCTGAAAGACGAGCAGGGGCAGATCCGCTGCGCCATGTTCCGGCGGGCCGCCGGCCTGCTGGATTTTTCGCCACGCGATGGCCAACTGGTCGAAGTGCGTGGCCGGCTCGGCGTTTACGAGCCGCGCGGCGAGCTGCAGATGGTGGTCGAGTCCATGCGGCAAGCCGGGCAGGGCAACCTGTTCGAACAATTCCTGTTGCTCAAGGCCCGGCTGGAGGCCGAGGGCCTGTTCGAGCCCGGCCGCAAGCGGGCCTTGCCGCTGCTGCCGCGCGCCATCGGCGTGGTGACCTCACTCGGGGCGGCGGCCCTGCATGACGTGGTGACGGCCTTGCAGCGCCGCGCGCCGCACATTCCGGTGGTGATTTACCCGGCCAGCGTGCAGGGCGCCCAGGCACCCGAGGAGTTGCGGCAGGCCTTGCGCAAGGCCAGCGAACGCGCAGAAGTGGACGTGCTGCTGCTGGTGCGCGGCGGCGGGGCCATGGAAGACCTGTGGGCCTTCAATGACGAGCAGCTGGCGCGCCTGATCGTGGCTTCGCCGGTGCCCGTGGTGTGCGGCGTCGGCCACGAGACCGATTTCACGATTGCCGATTTCTGCGCTGACCTGCGCGCGCCCACCCCCACCGCGGCGGCCGAAATGTGTGCCCAGCCGCAAAGCGTCTGGCTCGGTGCGCTGGACTCGGCCCAGGGGCGCCTGCAGGACGGCGTGGAGCGTCAGCTGCAGGCCCAGAACCAGCGCCTCGACTGGGCGGCGTCCCGCGTGAGCCGGCCGTCCCATCTGGTGACACGCCAGCAGGCCCGGCTGGCCGGACAGACGCAGCGCCTGCGGCATGCGCTGCAGTCCGGGGTGCAGCGGGAGAACAGCCGTTTTCAGGGACTGGCGCTGGCTTTCCCGCAGGCCATGGCGGGAGCGCTGGCGCAGCAACAACGGCGGCTGGAGCGTGCGCAGCTCAGGCTGGAGCCGCTCGATCCCAAGCTGGTACTGCAGCGCGGTTATGCCTGGCTGGCCGACCTGCAGGGGCAGGCGGTCACCAGCGCCCGCGCCACCCATCCCGGGCAGGCGCTGCGCGCTACCCTTGCCGACGGCGAGGTCGATTTGACCGTTTCTGCACCGCGGCTGATTTAGTTTTTACAATGGCCGTCGACACTGGCTTTATCAACAACACCTCACGAGGAAAAAAACATGGAACACAAACTCCCCCCACTCCCGTACGCCATCGACGCGCTGGCTCCCCACTACAGCCAGGAGACGTTTGAGTACCACCATGGCAAGCACCACAACGCCTATGTGGTCAACCTCAACAACCTGCAAAAAGGCACCGAGTTCGAGGCCATGACGCTCGAAGAGATCATCAAGAAATCCAGCGGTGGCGTGTACAACAACGCGGCCCAGATCTGGAACCACACCTTTTTCTGGGACTGCATGAAACCGGCCGGCGGCGGCGAGCCAAGCGGTGCGCTCGCCGCGGCCATCAACGCCAAGTTCGGCTCCTACGCGGCTTTCAAGGAAGCCTTTGTGAAGTCGGCCGTCGGCAACTTCGGTTCGGGCTGGACCTGGCTGGTGAAAAAAGCCGATGGCTCGGTGGACATCGTCAACACCGGCCCGGCCGGCACACCGCTGACCACCGCCGACAAGGCGCTGCTGACGGTGGACGTGTGGGAACATGCCTACTACATCGACTACCGCAACCAGCGTCCCAAGTTTGTCGAGACTTTCCTCGACAAGCTGGTGAACTGGGACTTCGCCGCCAAGAACTTCGCCTGACATCCGTTCGGCGGGTTGCTATGTTCCTCGGGACGCGGGCTTTGCGTCAAACAATCCGGTTTTGAACCTGGTTGGCCTGTTGGAACCATCTGCTGGAACCAAAAAGGGGATTCGAAGATTTGATCTTCGAGTCCCTTTTTTTCATGGTCGTCCACAGGTCTTGCGCTTCCGGGGCTGGCGGCATGCCTTCGCCGGACATGCGCATTGGGCCGCGGACGGTCTTTTCACCTGGCGGCGTTTTTTTTCGGGCGTGCGAAAAAAAGTTGTCTGAAATGCCTTTAATTTCGCATTGTGATATTGCGTTGCATAAAATGCAGCTTGGGTCAGATTCCTCTAAGGAAAGTCAGACAACATCCGATCTTGACCTCCGGTCTGTGACGCAGCCGGTGGCGTTCCCATAACAATTTCTGGAGATAAGCGATGAGCACCGAGCAACCCACCATCATCTACACCCTGACCGACGAGGCCCCCTTACTCGCGACCAGTGCCTTCCTGCCCATCGTTCGCGCCTTTACCGCGCCAGTCGGGATCAAGGTCACCACCAGCGACATCTCGGTGGCTGGCCGGATTCTGGGGCAATTTCCGGAATACCTGACCGAGGAACAACGGGTTGCGGACAACCTGTCAGAGCTGGGCAGGCTCACGTTCAGGCCCGAAGCCAACATCATCAAGTTGCCCAACATCAGCGCGTCGGTGGCTCAGCTCAAGGACGCGATCAAGGAGTTGCAGGGAAAGGGCTACAAGATTCCGGACTACCCGGAAGCCCCCAAGACCGACGAGGAAAAGGACATCCGCACGCGCTACAACAAGTGCACCGGCAGCGCCGTGAACCCGGTGCTGCGCGAAGGCAACTCGGACCGCCGCGCACCCAAGGCCGTGAAGGAATATGCGCGCAAGAACCCGCACAGCATGGCCGAATGGAGCCAGGCTTCGCGCTCGCATGTCTCTCACATGCACGCCGGTGACTTCTATCACGGCGAAAAGTCCATCACACTGGACCGCGCACGCGACGTCAAGATGGAGCTGATCACCAAAAGCGGCAAGACCATCGTACTCAAGCCCAAGGTCGCGCTGCTGGACCGCGAAATCATCGACTCGATGTTCATGAGCAAGAAGGCGCTGGTGGAGTTCTACGAGAAGGAGATCGAGGACGCGCACAAGACCGGTGTGATGTTCTCACTGCACGTGAAGGCGACCATGATGAAGGTGTCGCACCCCATCGTGTTCGGCCACTGCGTGAAGATCTTCTACAAGGAAGCGTTCGAAAAACACGCCAAACTGTTTGAGGAACTGGGCGTCAACGTCAACAACGGCATGGTCGACCTGTACAACAAGATCGGCACGCTGCCGCAGAGCAAGCAGGACGAGATCAAGCGCGACCTGCACGCCTGCCACGAAGGCCGCCCCGAGCTGGCCATGGTCGATTCGGCCAAGGGCATCACCAACTTCCATTCGCCCAACGACATCATCGTGGACGCTTCCATGCCCGCGGCCATCCGCAACGGCGGCAAGATGTGGGGTGCCGACGGCCGACTGAAGGACGTCAAGGCCGTGATGCCCGAATCGACCTTCGCCCGCATCTACCAGGAGATCATCAACTTCTGCAAGTGGCACGGTGCCTTCGATCCCAAGACCATGGGCACGGTGCCCAACGTGGGACTGATGGCCCAGCAGGCCGAGGAATACGGCTCGCACGACAAGACCTTCGAGATCGCCGAAGACGGCGTGGCGAACATCACCGACCTCGCCACCGGCGAGGTGCTGCTGAGCCAGAATGTGGAAGCCGGTGACATCTGGCGCATGTGCCAGGTCAAGGACGCCGCGATCCGTGACTGGGTCAAGCTGGCTGTGACCCGCGCGCGCAACTCCGGCATGCCGGTGGTGTTCTGGCTCGACTCCTACCGCCCGCACGAAGCGCAGATGATCACCAAGGTCAAGATGTACCTGCACGAGCACGACACGGCGGGTCTGGACATTCAGATCATGAGCCAGGTGCGTGCCATGCGCTACACGCTGGAGCGCGTTGTGCGCGGCCTGGACACCATCAGCGCCACCGGAAACATCCTGCGCGACTACCTGACCGACCTGTTCCCCATCATGGAGCTGGGCACCAGCGCCAAGATGTTGTCCATCGTGCCCCTGATGGCTGGTGGCGGCATGTATGAAACCGGCGCCGGCGGCTCCGCCCCCAAACATGTTCAGCAACTGGTTGAGGAAAACCACCTGCGCTGGGACTCGCTGGGCGAATTCCTGGCCTTGGCGGTGTCGCTGGAAGACCTCGGCATCAAGACCGGCAACGCCCAGGCGAAGATTCTGGCCAAAACGCTGGATGCCGCCACTGGCAAGCTTCTCGACAACAACAAAAATCCGTCGCCGAAGACCGGCCAACTGGACAACCGCGGCAGCCAGTTCTACCTGGCCATGTACTGGGCGCAGGAACTGGCCGCACAGACCGAAGACGCGGCCCTGGCTGCACGGTTCGCGCCGCTGGCCAAGGAACTGACGACCAACGAGCAGGCCATCGTCGCCGAACTGCAGTCCGTGCAGGGCAAAGCGGCGGATATTGGCGGTTACTACAAGCCTGACTTCGACAAGCTCGATGCCGTGATGCGGCCGAGCAAGACCTTGAACGCGGCACTGGCGTCTTTCAAGGCGTAAACAACCTTGACGCCTTGACCGGCGCACAAAAAAGCCGACTTCGCGTCGGCTTTTTTCATGGTGCCGCCAACGCGGCGCGTTCCGTTCAGCGGGGCGGCGCGAACACCGGTCCCGCCAGTTTGCTGCCGGCCTTGATGCCTTTTTTGGCAAACCAGCCGACGTTCATTTCCAGCACGTAACGCACCGGTTTTTCCGAGCAATGCGAGTCTGTCGTCTGCGGTTTCATGTCAGCGAGGTTCACGATGGTGCCGTCGTCGGCAACAAACGCAGCGGTCAGCGGCAGCAGGGTGTTTTTCATCCAGAAGCACTGCTGGGCAGGCTGTTCGAACACAAACAGCATGCCTTCGGTGGACGGCATCTCCTTGCGGAACATCAGCCCGATTTGCCGCTGCTCGGGCGTCAAGGCAAGTTGCGCGTCGATCTGGTGCATTCCCGCCGACAGTTTGACCCGCGGCAGGCTTGTTTGCGGCGTTCCTTGCGCCAGCGCGCAGCCGGTGGTCAACACCAGGCAGGAAAGCGCGAGCGCCAGCCCGCGCATGGGCGGTTTGAGGAAACAGGACAGGAAGGGCATAGGGTGTTTCACCGGAAAGAGGTCAGGTTGCCAGCATAAACGACAGCCATGAAAAATGCCCGCAAAGCGGGCATTTCAGGCGAGCGCGAAGAATTACTTCTTGGCAGCGGCGGCTTTGGCAGCAGCTTTGTCTTCCTTGGCTTTCTTGGCTGCGGCAGCTTTTTCAGCTTTGGCGGCTTTGGCAGCAGCTGCTTTGTCAGCCTTGGCTTTCTTGGCGGCAGCTGCTTTTTCAGCTTTGGCGGCTTTTGCAGCGGCTGCTTTTTCGGCTTTGGCGGCCTTGGCATCTACCTTGGCAGCGGGTGCGGCTGGTGTTGCAGCGGTTGCCGGGGTAGCAGGTGCGGCAGCAGCAGCCGGTGTTGCGGGTGTGGCAGGCGCGGCAGGTGCGGCAGCTTGTGCAAAAGCACCAGCTGCGAAAAGGCCAGCGATCAGGGCAGCAAGAATCTTGTTCATTTGGAGTTTTCCTAAATAAGTTTTTGAACCAGGTCCCCCGAAAAACTCGTGGACATGTCTGTAACGAGCCCTGTTTGCAAACGGTTGACACGCAGGCCATTAAATGTGTTGTGGGAAGTTTTGGGACTAGAATTTACGGGTTACCACCTAAACAGCGCCCGGCAGTCAGTCACTGCATTTTCAAGCGCGCACCGGAGACTTATTCACATGTACCAGCACATCAAGGTGCCCGCCCAGGGGCAGAAAATCACCGTCAATGCCGACAATTCATTGAATGTCCCGGACGAGCCGATCATTCCGTTCATTGAAGGTGACGGCACGGGTGCGGACATCACGCCGGTCATGCTCAAGGTGGTCGATGCGGCCGTGGCCAAGGCCTACGGCGGCAGGAAAAAAATCCACTGGATGGAAGTTTATGCCGGTGAAAAGTCCACAAAAATCTACGGCCCCGACGTCTGGCTGCCGGAAGAAACCCTGGCTGCGGTCAAGGACTATGTGGTCTCCATCAAGGGTCCGCTGACCACGCCGGTCGGCGGCGGCATCCGCTCGCTCAACGTCGCGCTGCGCCAGGAACTCGACCTGTATGTCTGCCTGCGCCCGATCCAGTACTTCAAGGGCGTACCCTCGCCGGTGAAAGAGCCGCACAAGACCAACATGGTGATCTTCCGCGAGAACTCGGAAGACATCTACGCCGGCATCGAGTTCGAAGCCGAGTCCGACAAGGCCAAAAAACTCATCAAGTTCCTGCAGGACGAGATGGGCGTCAAGAAAATCCGCTTTCCCAACACCTCGGGCATCGGCATCAAGCCTGTGTCCAGGGAAGGCACCGAGCGCCTGGTGCGCAAGGCCCTGCAGTACACCATTGACAACGACAAGCCCAGCCTGACGATTGTCCACAAGGGCAACATCATGAAGTTCACCGAAGGGGGCTTCCGTGACTGGGCCTACGCCCTGGCGGCCAGGGAGTTCGGTGCCGAGCTGATCGACGGCGGCCCGTGGATGAAGTTCAAGAATCCGAAAACCGGCAAGGAAATCACTGTCAAGGACTCGATTGCCGACGCTTTCCTGCAGCAGATCCTGCTGCGTCCGGCCGAATACTCGGTGATCGCCACGTTGAACCTGAACGGCGACTATGTCTCCGACGCGCTAGCCGCGCAGGTGGGCGGCATCGGCATTGCCCCTGGCGCCAACCTCAGCGACACCATCGCAATGTTCGAGGCCACCCACGGCACGGCGCCGAAATACGCCGGCAAGGACTATGTGAACCCCGGTTCCGAAATCCTGTCGGCCGAAATGATGCTGCGCCACATGGGCTGGACGGAGGCCGCCGACCTGATCATCAGCTCGATGGAAAAGTCGATCGAGTCCAAGAAAGTCACCTACGACTTCGCCCGCCTGATGGATGGCGCAACCCAGGTCAGCTGCTCCGGCTTCGGCCAGGTCATGATCGACCACATGTAAGAGGGCAGGCTGCCGGGCCGCCCGCCATGCCAGCCCAAGGCTGCGCGGGCGGAAAACCAGGCAGAATATGCTGCAAAGCCGCCGCGGCTCAGGCTGGGCGGCTTTTTTCATGGGCTTTTGAACCGGCAGACCAGAAGTCAATTGCCCGCGCTTGATTGTCGCGTTCCCGCCACCAATTTCCCTGTCAGGCACACTGGACAATTCCGGTGGCTAGAATGATTTCCATGGCCAGTAAACCTCCCAAAACTCCCGCTCCACCCAAGGCACCGGCCTTCAAGCCCGAGGATGCCAACGGCGGGGATGCGGTCGTGCTTGAGCGCCGCCCGCAAAAGACCGAGCCGCCGCAGATGTACCAGGTCGTGCTGCTCAACGACGACTACACCCCGATGGAGTTTGTCGTCGTGGTGATCCAGGAATTTTTCAACAAGGACCGGGAAACGGCCACGCAGATCATGCTGAAGATCCACCTGGACGGCAAAGGCGTGTGCGGCGTGTTTTCCAAGGATGTCGCGTCCACCAAGGTCGACCAGGTCACGGAAGCGGCGCGAAAGAACGGCCATCCGCTGCAGTGTGTGTGCGAGCCCATTGAATAATTGAAAAAACAGCCCATATCGGCTTGAAGAGTTACACAATGATCCCATCAGATATCCCAGCAGCAAGCCGAAAGGAAAAGCAATGATTGCCCAGGAACTAGAAGTCAGCTTGCACATGGCCTTTGTCGAGGCCCGGCAGCAGCGCCACGAGTTCATCACCGTGGAACACCTGCTGCTTGCCTTGCTGGACAACCCCAGCGCCGCCGAGGTGCTGCGCGCCTGCTCCGCCAATATCGATGACCTGCGCAAGTCGCTGGCCAACTTCATCAAGGACAACACGCCGCAGGTCGCCGGCAGCGACGACGTGGACACGCAGCCCACGCTGGGTTTCCAGCGGGTGATCCAGCGCGCCATCATGCATGTGCAGTCCACCGGCAACGGCAAGAAGGAAGTCACAGGCGCCAACGTGCTGGTCGCCATCTTCGGCGAAAAAGACTCGCATGCCGTGTATTACCTGCACCAGCAGGGCGTGACGCGCCTGGACGTGGTGAACTTCATCGCGCACGGCATCAAGAAGAGCGACCCCCCCGAGCCGACCAAGGCCGGCGAGAGCGCCGCCGAGAACGAAGAGGGCGGCGAGAAGAACGAAAAAGCCTCGCCGCTGGAGCAGTACACCCAGAACCTGAACCAGCTCGCCAAGGAAGGCAAGATCGATCCGCTGATCGGCCGCCACTACGAAGTCGAGCGCGTGATCCAGATCCTGTGCCGCCGCCGCAAGAACAACCCGCTGCTCGTCGGTGAAGCCGGCGTGGGCAAGACCGCGATTGCCGAGGGCCTGGCCTGGCGCATCACGCAGAAAGACGTGCCCGAGATTCTGGCCGAAGCACAGGTCTACTCGCTGGACATGGGCGCCTTGCTGGCCGGCACCAAGTACCGCGGTGACTTCGAGCAGCGCCTCAAAGGCGTGCTGAAGGCGCTGAAAGACAAGCCCAACGGCATTTTGTTCATCGACGAGATCCACACCCTGATCGGGGCCGGTGCAGCCTCGGGCGGCACGCTGGACGCATCCAACCTGCTCAAGCCTGCGCTCAGCTCGGGCCAGCTGAAATGTATTGGCGCAACCACCTTCACCGAGTACCGCGGCATCTTCGAAAAAGACGCCGCCCTGTCGCGTCGCTTCCAGAAGGTCGACGTGGTCGAGCCGACCGTGCAGGAAACAGTGGACATCCTCAAAGGGCTGAAGTCGCGTTTTGAAGAGCACCACAGCGTCAAATACGCCGTGGCCGCCCTGCAGGCCGCGGCCGAGCTCAGCGCCAAGTACATCAACGACCGCCACTTGCCTGACAAGGCGATCGACGTGATCGACGAGGCTGGCGCGGCCCAGCGCATTTTGCCGCCGTCCAAGCGCAAGAAAATCATCACCAAGGCCGAGGTCGAGGAGATCGTGGCCAAGATCGCGCGCATTCCGCCCGCCAACGTGTCCAACGACGACCGCGGCAAACTCAAGACGCTGGAACGCGACTTGAAAAGCGTGGTGTTCGGCCAGGACAAGGCCCTCGACGTGCTCGCGTCTGCCGTCAAGATGGCGCGTTCGGGCCTGGGCAAGGACGACAAGCCGATCGGCTCCTTCCTGTTCTCCGGCCCCACCGGTGTCGGCAAGACCGAAGCGGCCAAGCAGCTGGCCTACATCATGGGCATCGAGCTGATCCGCTTCGACATGTCCGAGTACATGGAGCGCCATGCGGTGAGCCGCCTGATTGGCGCGCCTCCGGGTTATGTCGGTTTTGACCAGGGTGGCTTGCTGACCGAGGCCGTCACCAAGAAGCCGCATTGCGTGCTGCTGCTCGACGAAATCGAGAAGGCGCACCCGGACATCTTCAACGTGCTGCTGCAGGTCATGGACCACGGCACGCTGACGGACAACAACGGGCGCAAGGCCGATTTCCGCAACGTGATCATCGTCATGACTACCAATGCCGGCGCCGAGACCATGAACAAGGCGACCATCGGCTTCACGAATCCGCGCGAGGCGGGCGACGAGATGGCCGACATCAAGCGCCTGTTCACGCCCGAGTTCCGCAACCGCCTGGACGCGGTGGTGAGCTTCAAGGCGCTGGACGAAACCGTCATCCTGCGCGTGGTCGACAAGTTCCTGCTGCAGTTGGAGACGCAACTGGCCGAGAAGAAGGTCGACGTGACGTTTACCGACACGCTGCGCAAGTACCTGGCCAAGAAGGGCTTCGATCCGCTGATGGGCGCACGGCCGATGCAGCGCCTGATCCAGGACACGATCCGTCGTGCACTGGCCGACGAACTGCTGTTCGGCCGCCTGGTCGATGGCGGGCGCCTGACGGTGGACATGAAGGTGACCACCGACGAAAAAGGCGTGGAAAACGGCGAGGTCGTGCTCGACATCCAGCCGCTGCCCAAGAAGGAAGGCAAGGCCAAGCCAGAGCCGGAAGAGGCAACCGCCGACTGACGCAGCGACCCGGGGCCGCCGGAAAATGGCGTTGCGGTCCCAAAGAGCCTGAAAAAGCCCAAAAGGCCGGTAGCATCACGCTGCCGGCCTTTTTCTTGGGCCGCTGCAAATGCTCCCGAAACCATAGCTGCTTGCGCCCGTCTGGTAAGGGCTGGAGGCATATTTGATGCATAACCCTG
This sequence comes from Pseudomonadota bacterium, assembly GCA_040389085.1. Lineage (GTDB taxonomy): Bacteria > Pseudomonadota > Gammaproteobacteria > Burkholderiales > Burkholderiaceae_C > Polaromonas. Next base: position 517,893 of record JAZKAP010000001.1, on the reverse strand, counting down.
GCTGACAGGCCCCTACCGATGGCGACGCACACCTTCCTCTGGCACGACTACGAAACATTCGGCCTGAACACGCGCCGCGACCGGCCGGCGCAGTTTGCCGGCATACGCACCGACGCCGAGCTCAACGAGATCGGCGAGCCGCTGATGATTTACTGCCAGCCGGCGCGCGACTACCTGCCCGACCCGTCCTCCTGCCTGCTCACCGGCATCACGCCGCAGCTGTGCCTGGAGCGCGGCCTGCCCGAGCATGAGTTTGCCGGGCGCATCGAAGCCGTGCTGGCCGAGCCCGGCACCATTGGCGTGGGCTACAACACCATCCGTTTCGACGACGAGGTCACGCGCCACCTGTTCTGGCGCAACCTGATCGACCCCTACGCGCGCGAGTGGCAAAACGGCTGCGGCCGCTGGGACCTGCTCGACGTGGTGCGCATGGCCTACGCCTTGCGGCCCGAAGGCATTCAGTGGCCCATGAAACCCGATGAACGCCGTCCCGGCGAGGCCAATGCGCTGCGTCCGAGCTTCAAGCTCGAAGACCTGGCGCGCGCCAACGGCCTGATGCACGAAACCGCGCACGACGCCTTGTCCGATGTGCGCGCCACGATTGCGTTGGCCCGCCTGATCCGCGCGGCCCAGCCCAGGCTGTTCGACTTCTGCCTGGCGCTGCACAAGAAAGACCGCGTGGCCGCCGAGCTGGGCCTGCCCACCAGCCCGCAAACGGCGCAGCCGTTTCTGCATGTGTCGGGCATGTTCCCGCCTGAGCGCGGTTGCCTGGCCGTCATGTGGCCGCTGGCCATGCACCCCTCGAACAAAAACGAGCTGCTGGCCTGGGACTTGGCGCAGGACCCCGGCGAGCTGCCGCTGCTCGACGTGGCAACCCTGCGCCAGCGTCTGTTCAGCAAAAGCGCCGACCTGCCCGAAGGCGTGCTGCGCCTGCCGATCAAGTCGGTACATCTGAACAAGTCGCCCATGGTGGTGCGCAAACTGGCCACCCTGAGCCCGGAGATGGCGGCCAAGTGGGGGGTGGACCTCGAAGCCGCCCTGCGCCACGCCGAAAAAGCCGCCGGCCTGCCCGACATGAGCGCGATCTGGCCCGAAGTCTTTGCGCGGCCCAAAGAGGGCATTCCCGACGTGGACGAAGACCTGTACGGCGGCTTCATCAACAACGACGACAGGCGCCGCCTGAACCAGCTGCGCGCCTTGCCGCCCGCCGAACTCGCACACAGCCGCACCGGCTTCGACGACGACCGGCTCGAAGAGCTGGTGTTTCGCTACCGCGCGCGCAATTTCGAGGCGACGCTCTCGCCGGAAGATGCCGAGCGCTGGGAGGCGCACCGCGCCGCACGGCTGCTCGAAGGTGAGGGCGGGGCGCGCAATGTGGATGCGTTTCTGGCCGCGCTTGATGTGCTGTCAGAGACGGCGGACGAGCGCGGACAAGAGGTGCTGGGGGCGCTGTACGAGTATGCGGAGATGGTGGCGCCGGAGGTTTGACCTTTCGGCTGAAGATGCCCCGATCAGCTATATATTTGATAGCTGCTGGCGCTCAGCTGGTGTGGGCTACAGGTTGATTTCATGTCATAAGCGCCTGAAGACCCAGGCAAGACCCAGGCAAGACCCGGGCTTCCCGCATGTCCTCGCGGACTTGCTGCGCAGAGGACCCGGAATCCAGCTGTCAGTTGGCCGTGATCTTGCGCTCCCGGACGATGGCGCTCCACTTGGCGTCTTCCTTTTTCATGAAGGTCGTCAGCTCGGCGCGTGTCGTGGGCTGCGGCGTGAGTCCGTGCTTGTTGAGCGCATCCTTGACACCCGGATCGTTGAGCACCTTCACGATCTCCGTGTTCCAGCGATCGAGCAAGGCCACAGGCGTCTTCGACGATGCCACGAAGGCGTACCAGTTCAGCGCCTCGAAGCCGGGGTAACCCGCTTCGGCCACGGTCGGGATATTGGGCATGTACGCCGGCCGCGTCAAACCGGTGGTCGCCAGCGGAATGAGCTTGCCGGATTCCACATGCGGCAAAGCGGTAGGCGGCGCTGAAAAGTAGGAGGCAATCCGCTCGCCCAGCAAGTCCTGCAGGGCAGGGGCGCCGCCTTTGTAAGGCACATGCACCATCTCGATGCCGGCGCGCTGGTTGAACAGCTCACCGGCCAGATGGGATGCAGAACCCGCGCCCGTGGAAGCAAAGTCCACGCTGCCTGGTTTTTTCTTCGACAGCGCCACAAACTCGGCCAGATTTTTGACGCCCAGGGCTTTGTGCACAACCAGCACGTTGGGGAAGTTGACACCGCCGGACACCGCAGCCAGATCCTTGAACGGGTCGTAGTTCACCTTCATCACGTGCGGCGCGATGGTGAGCGGGCCAATGGAGCCAAACAGCAGCACGGAGCCATCGGCAGGCCCGGTGGCCACCTGCTGGTGCGCGATGTTGCCGCCGGCACCACCCCGGTTATCAACGACCACGGTCTGGCCGATGTTTTCACCCAGCTTTTTGGCGATCAGGCGCGCAGCCGCGTCGGCGGCCCCGCCCGCAGCGAAACCCACCACCAGGGTGACTGGTTTTTTCGGGGGAAAATCCTGAGCCTGGACCTGGCCGGCCAGCAGCAAGGGGAGGACGGCCAGCGCCACAGCGCGGCGCAGAGGGAATGTGTTCATCATGGGTTCCTTGGTGGGTGTTGAGTGACTCAGTCGGCGCCCAGGCCAACCGGATTGGGTTTCCGCTTTTCAATGGCATGACGCAGCAGCGACGCGGTGCGGAAAATACCGTGCGCAAATTTGCCGTAAGGCAGCGTCGCAAACAGGGCCATCACGGCCCCAAGATGCAGGCACAGCAGCACGGCCAGCGCCGGCGTGCCCCGCCCCAGCCAGAGGGCCAGGCCGCTCACACTGGTGAGAAACAGCAGGGCAATGAAACCCAGGTCCATCGGCTTTTGCGCCAGGTCGCCGTGCAGGGGATGGCGCTTGCGGTTCAGGCGCCACAAGCCGGCCGTGCCGATCATCAGGCTGATGCCGCCGACCACACCCAGAAGTTTGGGCAGGCTGGGCAACTCGTAGGGCGCGACCCAGCCAAACACATAGTGGTAAAGCGTGGCCACGCTGGTGGCCGCAAAACACAGCATGAAGCCATAAAACGTCAGGTGGTGGCAGCGCCGGCGCGACAGCGAGTAGGCATCGTCTTCGTTGTTGCAGCCTTCACCGTGTCCACCGCCGAGGTACTTCAGGCGCAACACCGCATCCGCGGCTTCGGCGGCCGCGGGGCCGTTCAGCGGTGCACCGCTGGTGGCCGGCGTGACGTCCCGCCAGAAACGCCTGACGCCCATCGCCAGGGCAAATGCAGCAAAAAGGAAAACGGGCGCGAACAGGCTCACCAGCAGGTTGTGGGGAAACAGCTTGTAGAAATTGCCGCCCAGCCCGGTATTCCAGAGGCCGCCTTTCATCGCGACGGCCAGGATCAGGAACAGCGCCAGGCCCGCAGCCAGCGCCACCGACAGGGTCAGGCCGTTGCGCTGGTAAAGCTTGCCCAGCGCCGGCGGCCAGGCATAGTCGACATAGGTCTGGCCGCGCACTTCGGCCATGGCTTTGGGCACATTGACCGCAAACTCATGCGGCGGCGCATATTGGCAGGCGTGCAGGCAGGCGCCGCAGTTGTGGCACAGGTTGGCCAGGAAGTGGATGTCGGCCTTGCCGAATTCCAGCCGGCGTGTCATGGCCGGAAACACGGCGCAAAAGCCCTCGCAGTAACGGCAGGAGTTGCAGATCTGCATCTGCCGGCCGACCTCGGCCTCTTTGGCAGTGAGGATGGGAATCACGCGGGCGCCGCCAGCCAGTGACACCGCTTCGCGGGTCAGGGATTCAAGTTGTTGCATGGTGGTCCGTTTTCGCTGTTGCTGCCGCCATGGCAGCGCGGGTTCCTGCGATACGGCCGAAAGCCGTGCCAATGCTCATGCCGACGCCTGCGGTGTAGCCCTGGCCGAGCACATTGCCGGCCATCATTTCCCCGGCGACGAACAGGTTGGGACTGGGCCGTCCGCCAAAACGCACCGCCGTCGTGTCGTCCACCTTGAGCCCGAGGTAGGTGAAGGTGATGCCCGGTTTGACCGGGTAGCCGTAGAACGGCGCCGTGTCGATGGGGCGCGCCCAGTGGGTTTTGGCAGGCGCCAGGCCTTCGGTGTGGCAATCGTCGAGCGCGGTGTGGTCAAAGCGGCCGACGCGGCAGGCCGAGTTGTAGTCGGCGATGGTCTGTACGAAGGTGTCCACGTCCAGCCCCAGTTTTTGCGCGAGTTCCGGCAGTGTGTCCGCAGTGGTGCCGGTGAACACCGGCGGCATGAAGCGACCCACGGCCTTCTGGTCGATGATGGAGTAGCCGATCTGTCCCGGCTGCTGCGCCACCAGCCGGCCCCAGATGGCGTAACGCTTGGGCCAGAAATCCTCGCCCTCGTCGTAAAAGCGTTGCGCGTCGCGATTGACCACCACACCCAGCGAGACGCAGTCGATGCGTGTGCAGATGCCGCCGTCGTACAGCGGGGCCCGCGCGTCGATGGCGACCATGTGCCCTTGCGACGGGTCGCCAATGGTGTCGGCGCCGGCGGCAATCATGTGCTTGAGCAACACGCCCTGGTTGAAGCGGGTGCCGCGGATCAGGAAGTTGTCTGCCGGCCACTCGCCGCGTTCATTTTGGCCCCAGGCTTCGCGCAACCATTCGCGGTTCGATTCGAAGCCGCCGGCGGCCAGCACACAACTCTTCGCTGCTATGCGTTCGCCTTGTTCAGTCGTTGCGGCAACAAAACGGTCGCCGTCCATTTCCAGCGACACCACGGGGGTCTCGTAGCGGATGTGCACGCCCAGCCTCTCGGCGCTGCGGAAATAGGCATTCACCAGGGCCTTGCCGCCGCCCATGAAGAAGGCGTTGGTGCGTGCGACATGCAGTGCGCCCGACAGCGGTGGCTGGAAATGCACGCCGTGGCTGCGCATCCAGTCCCGGCAATTCGACGAGGCGCGAATCACCAGGCGTGCCAGGTGTTCATCGGTGCGCCCGCCCGTGACCTTGAGCAGGTCCTGCCAGTATTCCTCTTCAGGGTAGGCCTCGACCAGCACGTCTTGCGGGGCGTCGTGCATGCAGCGCAAATTGCGGGTGTGGCTGGAGTTTCCGCCGCGCCAGTCGCGCGGTGCGGCTTCCAGCAGCAGCACGCTGGCGCCAGCCTCGCGCGCCATGAGGGCGGCGCACAGCGCGGCATTTCCGCCGCCGACGACCAGGACATCAATCACATGGCTCTCCTTGTGGGGTGCTGCGACTGTAGCCAGTCCGGCCTTCAGGCGAAAGCCCTGTTTGATCAACAGGTGTTCAGTGATCGAGAAGACTTGCGCCGGCCCAAAGTCCGTCCCGCACCAGCTTGCGCACGGTGTCGGTCATCACCACGCGGGTGGCGAGCGCGGCCGGTGACAGCTCGTCATCGGACAGGCTGACCAGCAGGTTGCGGCGCCCCACGTGGGCATCGGTGATCTGGCTGTGCTGCAAGTCATCGCCGGCATGCCGCGCCATCGCCGCACCGGGCTGGATGGTGGCGCCGTGACCCGCGCGCACCGCGTCCATCAGCAAAGCCAGCCCGTCGATCTCGGCCACCACGAGAGGCTCCACGCTTGTGCGCGCGAACGCGGCGGTCAGCGTTGCCCTCAAACCGTGGTCGGCACTCGGAAGGATCAGCGGCACGCCCGCGAGCTGGGCAAGGCGCACCTTGGCGCCCACCGGCCGCTGGGGGAGCGCTGGCGATGCGATCACGAACAGCTTTTCCTCGAGCAGGGGCGCGACGCTCCAGCGGCGCAGGGTGTTGGTCTGGAATAAAACGGCCAGGTCCAGCTGGCGTGCCTGAAGCATGGTCGCCAGGTGGCCTGACAGCGACTCCACCAGGTGCAAACGGACATCCGGGTAGGACTGGCGCATGGCCTGCAACAGCGGCACCCCCAGGACAGACGCGGTGGTCGGTGCCAGGCCGACACTGACATGGCCCGACAGCCGGGCGTGCTGCGCGGCCAGAACCGCTGCATCGGCATGGCGCAGCGTCAGTTGTGCCTGGTGGAGAAAGGCCATGCCGGCGGCGGTGGGCGTCACACCGGTTGAAATGCGTTGCAGCAGGCGGGTGGACAGCTCGCTTTCCAGCCGGCTGATCTGCTGGCTCAGGGCCGAGGTGCCGACGCCGAGCTCAACCGCCGCACGTCCCATGCTGCGCAGTTCGCAAATCCTCACAAAGTACCGAAGCTGACGCAGTTCCATCTCTTCAATTCGTATGGTGAACGCGGTTTGATACGCGTCTGAGGATTGTAGGCGCCGCTATGGACGGCTTGTGGCCGCCGACGGGCTTGCACCCCTCAAACAGCAGAGGCGGCAATGATGGAGATTAACCATAAAAATGGCCTGTAGCCCATACGGGTTGGGCGCAGCAAGCTATGAATTTGATAGTAATGACCGTTTCAGGCCGCGGGCTGCCAGGGCGGCTGTTTGGCCATCACACCGGCATACAGCGCGCTGCCTTCAAAGGCCGCCAGCCAGCCCTGCAGGCGCGGCCACGGCTGCGCGGCGAACCAGTCGGCATCGGTGTGGGCGAACTGGCGCACAAAAGGCAGGATGGCCATGTCGGCCAGACTGGCCTGGGTGCCCAGCAGCCAGCCGTCGGTGAGCCTGATGTCGAGCTGCGCCAACCAGTGCGCCGCTTCGCTGCGGTGGTGCAAGGCAAAGTCGGCGGGTGATGCGCCAGACTCTTGCGGGTAGCGGTTAGGGTATTTGTACCGGTCCAGATGGCGCTTGAAATCGCCGTCGTTGCCGGCAATCAACGCAGCCATTTCGTCGGACGAGGCGCCCGGTGGCGACAGCCACTGCGCCGGATCGTGGCGGGCCAGCGCCCAGCGCATGATGTCCAGGCTTTCGGCGATCACCTCGCCGTCGGGAAGCACCAGCACCGGCACCGTGCCCTTGGGCGAAGCGGCCAGCAGGTCGGCGGGTTTGTTTCTGAGCACCACTTCGCGCAGCTCATGCGCCTGGCCGCTGACGCTGAGCGCCAGCCGCGCGCGCATCGCGTACGGGCAGCGGCGAAACGAGTAGAGGACGGGGAGCGCGGGCAAGGCGCCCATCAGGCGCCTTCGCTGTCCCCGGCGACCGACGACGGCAGCTTCGCGCCTATGTGCGGCTGGCGCCGGCGGTTGGCGTAGTCGACCTGGCGCTGGCGCTCGATGAAGCCGCGCTTCTGCTCCTCGGTTTTCTTGTCGTGGCAGGCCGGACAGCTGACGCCGGGCACGTACAGCGGTGAGGCCATGTCGGCTTCGCTGATCGGGTCGCGGCAGGCGCGGCACAGGCCGTAGTGGCCGGTGGCCAGGCCGTGCACCACGGAGACGCGTTCGTCGAAGACAAAACATTCGCCTTGCCACAAGCTGTCGGTTTCGGGTACGGTTTCCAGGTACTTGAGAATGCCGCCTTCGAGGTGGTAGACCTCGTCAAAACCCTGGGTACGCATGAAGGCGGTGGATTTTTCGCAGCGTATGCCGCCGGTGCAAAACATCGCCACCTTGGGTTTCTTGCCATCCTTTTCAGCCAGCAGCCCGCCGGGCGCGGACTGCGCTGCCACCCAGGCGGGCAATTCCGAAAAGCTCCGGGTTTGGGGATTGAGCGCGCGCTCGAACGTGCCTATGCCGAATTCGTAGTCGTTGCGGGTGTCCACCACCACCACGTCGGGGTCGGCGATCAGGGCATTCCAGTCCTGCGGCTTCACGTATTCGCCGGCCATCTCGTTCGGGTTGATGCCGGGCACACCGAGGGTGACGATTTCGCGCTTCAGGCGCACCTTCATGCGGTAAAACGGCAGCTTCTGCGCCCAGGACTCCTTGTGCGGCAGGTCGGCCAGGCGCGGATCCCGTCGCAGGTACGCCAGCACCGCACGCACGCCGGCTTCAGGGCCGGCAATCGTGCCGTTGATGCCTTCCCGGGCCAGCAGCAGCGTGCCGCGCACGTCCTGGGCTTCGCAAAAGGCCTGCAGGGGCGCCTGCAGGTCGGCGTAGTCGGGAAGGTCGACAAATTTGTAGAGGGCGGCGGTCAGGAAATCAGGCATGGCAGGGCAAAGATGGGGGCAAAAAAAGGGGAGGCAAGCCGTTAAGCCCTCCATCGTAACGGCTGGGGCCGGCACCGGGACTGACACGTATCAAGCTCCGTGGCCGCCGCCGCGCGCGGGCCCTGCCGGAGCAGGTCAAGCGGATTTTGCTGCAATGCAGCAAAATGATGGTGTACTTACCAATTCACGCAAGGAAGGACCGATGACATTTCACCTTCCCACCGTTGTCGGGGCACGATGGCCAAAAGCCTGAGCAGCCTCTGGCTCAAAAGCATGCGCCGCATGGGCAAGGCCCAGCAGGCCCAAGGCCGCAGGCTGTTCCAGAGCCTGGTGCCCGCGGTGGCCGCCAGCCCGGTGCGCCGCGCCAAACCCGTCAAGCTGCCCAGGCCCAAGGCGGTGAAAGCCCTGCGCAAACCCGTCGCGCCGCCGGCACACGCCGTGTCCGGCCTGCCCGGAACCTGGCAAAAGGCCTATTTCTCCGTGCCGGCCGCCGGCCAGCTCGCAACCGCGCGGCGCATGTTGTACTGGCTTTACCTGCCGGCCGCGGCCAGCCCGGCGCCGCGGCCGCTGGTGGTCATGCTGCACGGCTGCCAGCAAACCGCCACCGACTTTGCCATTGCCACGCGCATGAACCAGCTCGCCGAACGCAAGGGTTTTGCCGTGCTCTACCCGCACCAGTCGGCCACGGCTGACGCGCACCGCTGCTGGCACTGGTACCAACGTGCCACCCAGGAGGGGCAGGGCGATGTCAGGCTGATCGCTGAAATGATGGCCCATGTGCAGGTCAAACACGCGCTGGACCCGACGCGCACCTACGTGGCGGGTCTGTCGGCCGGCGCCGGTCTGGCCAACATCCTGGCCCTGCATTACCCGGAAAAAGTGGCCGCCGTGGGCCTGCACTCGGCGCCGGTGTTCGGCACGACCGACTCACCGATGAGCGCCTACCGGGCCATGCAGCACGGCGCCGGCGCGGCCCACAGCGAGGCAGCGCATTCCTTCACCGCGGCCCTGCCGGCCTTCCCGGGCATGCCGGCGATTCTCATCCACGGTGCGCGCGACGCGGTGGTGCGGCGCATCAACATGACGCAGCTGACCGAACAGTTCACGATCTTCAACGCCGCGGCCATCACCCGCCCGGAACCGGTGCTGCGCCGCTACCCGGCGCGTGCCACGGGGCGCCATCCGCGCCACGCCTACGAAAGCGCCACCTGGTACGCCGGCAGAAAGCCGCATCTGGTGAGCTGCGAGATCGAGCACCTGGGCCACGCCTGGAGCGGCGGCGACGCGAGTGTGGATTTCAGCGCGCCGGAAGGCCCGGACGCCACGCTGATGATGTGGACCTTTTTCGCACACCATCGCCGTCCGGCAGCGGGCTGATGCCCTGATGACATGTCAAAAGTGCTTCCAGCCCAATAAGCGTGGGTGCAAGCAGCTATTGTTTTTGTAGCAAACTAGGGCCGTGGGGTTTGATCAAAACGTGCGCGCAGGGCCTCCACGCGCGCGCGGTTCACGCCAAAGTCCTTGCTTCCCAGCCGGCTGGCGGAACGCACATGAATCACGCCGCCAGCCTCGTCAAGAGAAAACTCCACATCGTCCGTGAATTTGAGCCAGCGGGTGCTGCACTGCGCGTAAAGGTAGGCCGGCTCCTGCGTCACCAGCGCGCAGCCGGGGGTGGTTTCCAGCAAGCTGGCGAGGCGGCGCAGGGCGGCCCTGGCATCACCGGTGTAGCGCAGGGGCGCGATGTCGGCGCCACTGCGCTGCGGGTGGCCGGCATGTCTGCCGGCCTGGCTGGACACGCTGTTCGGTGTGGGGGACGGCGGCTTGAGGCCGCCATTCCGCACACCCAGGTCTTGCGGCGGCTTCCCCGCGAAAAGCCCCAGTTGCCCAGCCACCAGCAGCAGCGCCGCCAGGGCCAGCAACCCACCCAGAAGCAGTCCCCCGATTTTCATGGCCTCAGCTTTTTTTGTTGGACGCTGGCGCCGCTGCCCGTGATGGCCTGCCAGTGGCGCGGCTCCACCGGCGTGATGGACAGGCGGTTGCCCTTCTTGAGCACGAGCAACTCGGCCAGCTCGGGCCGGGCGCGCAACGCGGGCAGGGTGATGGTGGGAATTTTCTGGAGCACCTGCACGTCCACCAGCAGCCAGCGCGGTGCTTCCGGCTGGGACTTGGCGTCGTGATACGGCGAGGCCGGGTCGAACTGCGTCGGGTCGGGGTAGGCGGTGGACGCCACGCGCGCAATGCCGACGATGCCCGGCTCAGCGCAGCTGGAGTGGTAGAACAACACACCGTCGCCGACCCGCATGGCGTCGCGCATGAAATTGCGCGCCTGGTAGTTGCGCACGCCTACCCAGGGCACCGTGGCTTTCGGAGCCGCCAGTACGTCGTCGACCGAGCATTCCCCGGGTTCGGATTTCATCAGCCAGTAGTTCATGGATTCAGGACTTCAATGGGGGGCTAGGGCCGGCCCTAAAGGCCGGTCCTGGCGATCTGCAGCAGCGCCGGAACCAGCAGCCCGACCCCCGTCAGCAGCAGCAACGCACAGACCAGTTTGAGCACCGTGGGCCGCGACCAGCCGGGCGGGTGCCGCTCCAGCCACCAGCTTAGCGCGAACACCAGCGGCGCAGCAAGCAGGCACAGCTTGAGCGCGTTGGCGCTGAACTGCCCGGTGCCCAGCACCATGGTCAGCCGCATCAGCGAACTGGCCGCCAGCGTGGCCACCAGAGTGTCTCGCACCGTCCGCAGCGGCATGGGCTGGCGGTACAGGTGGTAGACCAGCGGCGGCCCGCCGGTCGAAAAAAGCCCGGTCAGCAGGCCCGAGACCACGCCCCAGGTGCGAAACGAGGCGGCAGACGACCGTTCGCGCAGGGCCGCAGCCTGCAGCAGCACCACGATGGCGCAGGCCACCACCGTCAGGCCCAGCAGCACACGCAAAATCAGCGTGACGTTGGCGCTGAGCCAGCCGACCAGCAGCACGCCCGCCAGAATGCCCACGGCACTGCCCAGCGTGGTGTCGCGGAAAGCGGGCACATCGAGCGTGCGGCCCGAGCGGCGCAGGGCGACCAGGGCGTTGGCCAGTGCCAGCACGGTGGCCACGTTGGCCAGGTCCGCCAGCGGGGCGAGCTCCAGCAGGCCGGCCAGGCCCAGCAGGATCAGCGCGAACGCAAAACCGCTGAGATTCTGGGCGCAGGTCGCCAGGGCCACACACAGCAGGAAAAGCGCGATCTGCCACGCCGTCATGGCCCCGCACGCTGCGGGTTGTTCGCCCGCCAGTCTGGAAATTGCATACACATGCGGTCAGGATAACCTGCCGGCAGCGCACGGTCGGGGCGAAGGGGTAGGGTGACGGCTCGTCCTGCACACTTGCTGAAGTTTTTCTAGAATGCGCCATCCATTTCCCCCGAACCTGCCCTGTCTTTCGCCTGTCGAAAAGGCCGGGAGCTCCTCTTCAGAACGACACCCATGACCAACGTCCATCCTTCTCCCAACTCCCTCCGGGTCGCCGTCATGGGCGCAGGCGCCGTCGGCTGTTATTACGGCGGCATGCTGGCGCGCGCCGGCCACGACGTGGTGCTGATCGCCCGGCCGCAACATGTGGAAGCCATCTCACGCGATGGCCTGCACATGGAAACCCGGAGCTTCGACGAACATGTGCGCCTGGCCGCCAGCAGCGAGCCCGGCGCGGTGCAGGGCGCCCAACTGGTGCTGTTCTGCGTCAAGTCCACCGACACCGAAGCCGCCGGCGCGCTGATACGGCCGCATCTGGCGCCCGATGCCCTTGTGCTGTGTCTGCAAAACGGCGTGGACAACGCCGACCGGCTGCGCACCGTGCTGCCGCAACACACGGTGGCCGCCGCCGTCGTTTACGTGGCGACCGAAATGGCCGGTCCCGGCCACGTCAAACACCACGGCCGTGGCGAGCTGGTGATCGAGCCGTCCCCGGCCAGCGCGGCCGTGGCGCAGGCGCTGATCGCCGCCGGCGTGCCGACCGAGATCTCCGACAACGTGCGCGGCGCCTTGTGGGCCAAGCTCATTCTGAACTGCGCCTACAACGCCGTCTCGGCCATCACCCAGCTGCCGTATGGCCAGACGGTGGCCGGTGAAGGTGTGTCCGACCTGATGCGCGACGTGGTGGCCGAATGCCTGGCCGTGGCCCGGGCCGAAGGCGTGCAGGTGGCAGGCGACGTTCACATGGCCGTGGACAAGCTCGCTGCCAGCATGCCCAGCCAGTTTTCATCCACCGCGCAGGACCTGGCACGCGGAAAACCCACCGAGATCGACTATCTCAACGGGCTGATCGTCAAGCGCGGCGAAGCCCTGGGCGTGGCAACGCCGGCGAACCGGGTGTTGTGGGCGCTGGTGAAGTTGCTGGAGCGCAAACAGCCCTAGGAGTCTGCGCGGCAGAAGGATCGTCGGCTGCAAAGCGACCGCAGCGGTCCATTTTTCACCGGCTTACTGCCCCATAGCGACGGCTATGGGGCTGCAAATCCGGCAAAAACTGTCCTCGCTGGGGCCGCTTTTCGCTTCGACGCCTTCTGCCGCGCAGACTCCTGGTCAGCGCGTGCCTGTTGGGCGGGCGATTCGCCTACAAAAAGAGCCGACTCCCGGCCGTTCGCCATCGCACAGACAGGCGGGTCTCAAGGTCGTACGCTGGAAACCGAGTCTGTCCAGCTGCCACCTCGGCGACCTGAGGAAACAGGCTCCTCACCTGGTTCTGCATTGCCTACATCTTCACCCAAATCAAAGCCGCCCCGGACTTCTTCCTCGTCAAGCGCACATCCGAAGGCTGTGGTTGCCAGTTCGAGCGAAATAAAACTCAATCGCCTGCTCGCCGCCTTGCCGGACACGCAGATCAAGGCCTGGTTGCCGCATCTTGAAGCCATCGACATGCCGCTTGGCCAGGTGCTTTATGAGTCCGGAAAGGTCGAGCACCACGTCTATTTTCCGACCTCGTCCATCGTCTCGCTGCTCTACGTCATGAAAAATGGCGACTCGGCCGAGATTGCGGTGGTCGGCAATGAGGGCATTGTCGGCATCGCGCTCTTCATGGGCGGAAACACCACGCCCAGCCGTGCCGTGGTGCAAAGCGGCGGCAAGGGCTACCGCCTGAAAGCAAAGTTCATGAAGGACGAGTTTGACAAGGCCGGGCCGGTGACGAATCTGCTGCTGCGTTACACCCAGGCGCTGATCACGCAGATGTCGCAAACGGCCGTCTGCAACCGCCACCACTCCCTGGACGAGCAGCTGTGCCGGTGGCTGTTGCTGAGCCTGGACCGCCTGCCGGGCAACGAACTGGTGATGACCCAGGAGTTGATTGCCAACATGCTGGGCGTGCGCCGGGTCGGCGTCACGGAAGCAGCGCTCAAGGTGCAGGAGGCCGGGCTGATCAGCTACGCCCGCGGCCGCATCAAGGTGCTGGACCGAAAGGGGCTGGAGCAGCGTTCCTGCGAGTGTTACCAGGTGGTCAAGGACGAATACGACCGCTTGCTGCCGATGGAGATGGCCAGCTAGGAGCAAAGCCGGCCGTGTGATGTCGTCCACTGCTTCCCCGCCCATCCAGACGGCGTGACGTCCTACATATTTATTCATTTTTCTCAGCTAAGTCCGCTACCGGACCGACCGTCGTCTCTGAAACTTCTATAAACGACCCAAGGCAGTGGCGTACCGAGCCTCGGTCGCATTAGCGCCTTGTCGTCGTTGCAGCGTTATGCAGCAAATTCCGCAGGTTCCTGCATGAAGCGAACAGCCTCCTTGCCCACCAGACAGGTGCGAACTCTTGCGCACAAAGCCCTCAAGGCGCTCGGTTTCGTCAACCTCGGTTTCCTGCTGAAGGCGCCGCGGCCGTCGCCTGTCCCGCCCGCGGCCTCGACCGGCTTGCCATGGGAAGCCGATCCCGGCCAGGGGGCGCCGTGCCGTCTGAAAATTCCATTCGAGGACTGGGACCTGCTGTTCCAGGCCGCCCAGTCGCGGCTCAGTACCGCCGCGGGCGCGCGCCTCGCGCCAGGCTCGTCGCCGCAAGCCGGCGATGCGTGTGTCCAGCTCCAGGCGGTAGTCCTCGATTGCGTGGCTGCCATGGAGCAATTGCGCACCGCGGTCACGCTGGAACCCGCCTGACGCCGGCGAACCGGGCGGTCGGGTGCTGGTGATGTTGATGGAGCGCAAGCAGGCCGGGGAAACGCGGGCCGCTTGGGCACCGGGACCGGCCCTGCGTGGCTAAGATCGGCTCAGTCAAGGAGAGATCATGCGTTGGCCCCCTCAACAAGTGCAAAGCACCGAACAAGGCCCGCGGCCCGGCCCGAGCAGGGACACGCCCGCGAGTCCGCCGCGCCGGGCCTGGCTCATCCTGCTGGCCGTGCTGGCGGCGAACTACCTGCTCGCGCGTCTGCTCTTCCCGGGTGGCGACCTTCCCGCGACCGTGCCCTACACCGAATTCCGCCAACAGGTGGCCAAAGGCAATGTGGCCTCCATCTACAGCCGGGGGGTCAGCATCGAGGGTCGTTTCGTGGCGCCCGTCACCTGGCCGCCGCCGGCGGCCGAAGCAGCGGCGAGTCGGGCCAGCCCGGTTCCCGCCAAGCCGCGTTCAGTGACGCATTTCGACACCACGCTGCCGGCTTTTGTCGACCCGGGGCTGGAAAACTTCCTGATCGATCACCAGGTCGAGATCAGCGCGATCCCGCTGCAGGCGGGCGGAGGCCTGGCCACCTTGCTCTACGGTTTCGGCCCAGCCCTGTTGATCATCGGCTTTTATGTCTGGATGTTCCGGCGCGCGGCCAGGGGCGGTGGCGGCCTGATGGGCGGCGGGTTGTTCGGCCTGGGCAGCAGCAAGGCGCGGCGCTACGACCAGGACACCGCGAACCGGGTCACCTTCGACGACGTGGCCGGCATCGACGAAGCCGAAAACGAACTGGTCGAGGTGGTCGATTTCCTGAAGTCGCCGGCCAAATACACCCGCCTGGGCGGCAGTGCGCCCAAGGGTGTGTTGCTGATAGGCGCGCCCGGCACCGGCAAGACGCTGCTGGCCCGGGCGGTGGCCGGAGAGGCCGGTGTGCCTTTCTTCTCGATGAGCGGCTCCGAATTTGTCGAGATGATCGTCGGGGTCGGGGCGGCGCGTGTGCGAGACCTGTTCAAGCAGGCGCGCGAGAACGCGCCGGCCATCATCTTCATCGACGAGATCGACTCGATCGGCCGGGCGCGCGGGCAGATTGCGATCGGCGGCGCGAGCGAGCAGGAGCAGACGCTCAACCAGGTGCTGGCCGAGATGGATGGCTTCTCGGGTCAGGAGGGTGTCATCGTGCTGGCCGCCACCAACCAGCCCGACGTGCTGGACCGCGCGCTGCTGCGGCCCGGGCGCTTCGACCGGCGCGTCGTCGTGAACCTGCCGGACAAGACCGGCCGCGAAGCCATCCTCAAGGTGCACACGCGCAAGGTGCCGCTGGCGGCCGACGTGGACCTGGCCGAGGTGGCGGCCTCAACACCGGGGCTGGCGGGTGCGGACCTGAAGAACCTGGCCAACGAGGCGGCGCTGCTTGCGGCGCGGCGCGAGCAGGACAGCGTGACGCAAAAAGACATCCTCGACGCGCTGGAAAAAATCGTGCTCGGTCCTGAACGGCCGCTGCTGCTGAGCGCCGACGACCGCCAGCGCATCGCCTACCACGAGAGCGGACACGCCATCCTGGGTCTGGTCGTGCCCGGCGCCGATCCGGTGCAGCGCGTCAGCATCGTGCCGCGCGGCCAGGCGCTGGGCGTAACCTACCAGCGTCCGCAGACCGACCGCTACAACTATCCCGAAGCCTACATGCGTGCGCGCATCGTCGGCATGCTGGGTGGGCGCGCCGCCGAGGAGCTGGTCTACGGCACCCGTACCACCGGCGCCGAAAGCGACATCGAACAGGTGAGCCAGATCGCGCGCAACATGGTCACGCGCTGGGGCATGAGCGACGCACTCGGCATGGTGCAGCTGGCGCCGCGCGAGAACCGCTACCTGGGCATCACCGGCAGCTTCGGGGGGGACAAACCCTTCAGCGAAGCGACGGCGCAGCGCATCGACAGCGAGGTGCAACGCATTATTCAGGAAAGCCACGCCGAGGCCAGGCGCCTGCTGACCCGGCATCGCCCGCAGCTCGACGCGCTGGTCGCTGCGCTGCTCGAACACGAGACGCTTGGCCAGGAGGACATCCTAAAGGTCACCGGCTTGCCGCCGGCCCCCGAGCTGGAGAACCGGCCACTGGCGGCTGTTGCAGCCGGATCGCCGACCGCCATGGACTGAGCGTGCAAAGCTGACCGGCGCTTGGGCCGCTCAGCTTCGCTGCGGTGCCAGTGTCTTGGTGTAAAGCGAGGCGCCGGCCAGATCTTTCAGGGTGACTGTCATGGCCCGGGTTTTGGCGTCGATGTCCACCTGACCAAAAAACTGCATGCCGTTGGTGGGCGGCGCATTCACTTCGTTCGGGGCTTTCTGGTACATCACCTGCATGCCGAAGGTCGCGTCGGTTTTGTTGGGTCCAAAACCACCGGCGTTGAGCGGCCCCGACACAAATTCCCAAAATGGCGAGAAGTCATTGAGCCTGGCCTTGGCCGGGTCGAAATAATGCGCAGCGGTGTAGTGCACATCGGCGGTCAGCCACACCACATTCCTGATGCCGGCGCGCTTGATCTCACGCAGCAGGCGGGCAATTTCAATCTCGCGGCCAAGCGGGGCACCGTCGTCGCCGTTGGCACTGGCTTCCCAGCGGTCGCGCCCGTCGGCGTCTTTGCCGTCGCCCACATGCAGGCTGATGGGCATGTCGGCGGCAATCACTTTCCAGACCGATTTGGAGCGCTTGAGGCCATCGAGCAGCCAGCCAATCTGGGGGCGGCCCATGAAGGCGCTTTCTTCGGTCTCGCTGGTCTGCAGGTTGTGGGTGTTGGGGCCACGGTAGCTGCGCATGTCGACCACAAACATGTCCAGCAGGGGGCCCTGCGGCAGATGCCGGTACACACGCTCGCTTTCCACGTCGGCGGTGCGGCGCAGGGGCGCAAATTCATGAAAGGCCTTGGTGGCGCGCGCCACCAGCAAGGGCACGTTCTTCTCGGTGTAACGCTTGTCGGCAGCGAGGTCTTTGGAATCCGACCAGTTGTTGACCACCTCGTGGTCATCCCATTGCCAGATCTGCGGCACTTCCGCCGCCATGCGGCGCACGTTGGCGTCCATCAGGTTGTAGCGATAGCGGCCACGGTATTCGTTCAGTGTTTCTGCCACCTTGCTGACTTCTTCGGTGACGACGTTGTTCCACAGGGAGCCGTCAGCGAGTTTGACCTGGGCCTGGATCGGGCCATCGGCGTAAATCGTGTCACCGCAATGCAGGAAAAAGTCAGGGTTGACCTTGCGCATCTGCTCGTAGATTTTCATGCCGCCCCAGGCCTCGTTGATGCCCCAGCCTTGCCCCGCCGTATCGCCACTCCATGTGAAACGCACGTCGCGCGCAGCCTTGGCCCCGGTGCTGGCGGGCAGGCGCAGGTGGCCAGCCATGGGTTCGGACAGCACACGTTCGTTATGCAGATCCTGCAGTACCACCCGGTAAAAAATCTCCTGGCCGGCTGGCAAGCCCGCCAGGTCCACACGCCCGGTGAAGTCGGTGTCTTCCATCAGGTAGGGTCCACGCAGCCGGGTGGCATTGGCAAAACTGGCGGTGGTGGCCCACTCCAGCCAGAGGCGCGCAGGCCGGTCGCTGCGGGTCCAGATGATGGCGCCGTCGGACTTCGGATCGCCGCTTTGAATGCCATGGGCCATCTGCGGCCGCATGGCGTCTCGTGTGATGACGGCGGGGGCGGTCTGCGCCCGGGCGAGGCGGGGCAGTGCCAGGGCCGAGGCTCCCAAAACGGTGCTTGAATTCAAGAATGTGCGGCGATCCATGAAGATTCTCCAGAAGTAAAACGTAGAAGCCCGTACTGTTTTGGACCAACATGTCAGCGCCATGAAACTTTTATTGAAGAACGCCCGGTGTTGCCGCCGCACCGCACGTCCCCACCTCCCGCTCACTGAACCGCCGGGGTTGCAGCAATCCATCAGACCGCACCAAAGTGATTAACGGACAGCAGGAACGCACTGCCTTGGGGCAACGCGGTGTATGGATTCCCCGCCGGCGGGCGAATGGACCGGTGCCATGCTTCATTTTGGTGGCACAGTATGTGCTTGTTCTTGGGTGACTCAGGCTAACAGCGGCCTGATCAAGGCGCGGCAAAAGTCGCTGCGCACTGATTCAAACGGATAACGGCGTCCACTTCTGTCTCATCTTTTGAGGCATGGGAAGTGGACGTTTTTTTTTGTCTTGTTTGGCTTGTTACTACGGACCAAGGAAATTGCATGTCTTATTTAGTGCCTTCAGAGTTTGTGACGAAGATGGTGGATGCGGGTGAATCCAAAATCTTCATGTCCACCCGCGATACCGTGATCCGGGCCTACATGGCCGGCGCCATCCTGGCGCTGGCGGCCTGGTTCGCCGTCACCATCAACGTTCAGACCGGCCAGCCGCTGCTGGGTGCGGTGCTGTTCCCGGTGGGCTTCGTCATGCTCTACCTGTTCGGCTTCGACCTGCTGACCGGCGTGTTCGTGCTGTGCCCGCTGGCACTGATCGACAAGCGCCCGGGCGTCACCCTCAAGGGCGTGCTGCGCAACTGGGGCCTGGTGTTCGTCGGCAACTTCGCCGGTGCTTTCACGGTGGCGGTGATGATGGCGATCTACGTCACCAACGGCTTTTCCACACCGCCCAGCGCGGTGGGCGTCGCCATCGGGGTGGTCGGCGAGAACCGCACGCTGGGTTACCAGGCGCATGGCGCCAACGGCATGCTCACGCTGTTCGTGCGCGGCATGTTGTGCAACTGGATGGTGTCGGCCGGCGTGGTGGGTGCGATGATCTCCACCCAGGTCAGCGGCAAGGTGATCGCGATGTGGATGCCCATCATGCTGTTTTTCTACATGGTGTTCGAGCACTCGATCGTGAACATGTTCCTGTTCCCGTCCGGCCTGCTGCTGGGCGCCAAGTTCACCATCATGGACTATCTGATCTGGAACGAGATCCCGACGGTGCTGGGCAACCTGGTGGGCGGCCTGGCCTTCACCGGCCTGACGCTGTATGCCACCCACATCAAGACCGGTCCGACACGTTCCTTCAAATAATCCGCCACAACCACAAAACCCTCGCGCATGCCAGATGCGCAGGGGTTACCCTCCATGTCCAGTGAACTGAAGATATCGGCAGGTCAGTATTCGGACAAGGGCCGCAAGGAAACCAACCAGGATTTCCACGGCATCTACGTACCGAAAGAGCCGCAACTGAGCGCCAAGGGCATTGCCGTTGCGCTGGCCGACGGCATCAGCAGCAGCGCGGTCAGCGACGTGGCCAGCCAGTACGCCGTCACGGGTTTCCTCGAAGACTATTACTGCACCTCGGAGGCCTGGTCCGTCAAGACGTCGGCCGAGCGGATCCTGAGCGCCACCAACTCCTGGCTGCATGCGCAGACGCAGAAAAGCCAGTACCGCTACGACAAGGACAAGGGCTATGTGTGCACGCTGAGTGCCATGGTCATCAAGTCCACCACCGCGCATATTTTTCATGTGGGGGATTCACGCATTTACCGCCTGCGCGGCAGGGCGCTGGAGCAACTGACCAGCGACCACCGCGTGTGGATCTCGCAGGGCCAGAGCTATCTGGGCCGCGCGCTTGGCATCAAACCGCAGCTGGAAATCGACTACCAGACCCAGCAGGTTGAGCAGGGCGACATTTTTCTGCTGGCCACAGACGGCGTGTACGAACATGTCAGCGAGCACGACATGGCCGCCATCATCCAGAGCGGCGCGGGCGAGCCCGCCGGGCTGGAGACGGCCGCCAGGGCCATCGTCGAAAAAGCCTTCAAGCAGGGCAGCACCGACAACCTCACGGCCCAGATCGTCCGGGTCGATGCCTTGCCCCGCCAGCAGGCCGCCGAGATGGTCCAGCAACTGTCCGGTTTGCCGCTGCCGCCCATCCTGGACGCGCGGACGGCATTTGACGGCTACACCATCATCCGCGAGGTGCATGGCAGCAGCCGGAGCCACATCTACCTGGCGGTGGACGGTGAAACAGGCGCGCAGGTCATCCTGAAAACGCCGTCGATCGACCTCCAGGCCGACCCGGCCTACCTGGAAAGGTTTCTGACCGAAGAGTGGATCGCCCGGCGCATCAACCATGCGCATGTGCTCAAGCCCTATGTGCCGACCCGCAAGCGCCACTACGTTTACGTCGCCACCGAATACATCGACGGGCAGACCCTGACCCAGTGGATGATCGACAACCCCAGGCCCGCGCTGGAAGCTGTGCGCGGCGTGGTCGAGCAGATTGCCAAAGGGCTGCGCGCCTTTCACCGGCTGGAGATGCTGCACCAGGACCTGCGGCCGGAGAACATCATGATCGACAGGACCGGCACGGTAAAAATCATTGATTTCGGGTCCACCCGCGTGGCCAGCCTCACGGAGGCAGCAGCACCCGGCGAGCCGGACCCCGTGCTGGGAACGGCCCAGTACGCTGCACCCGAATATTTCCTGGGTGAAGGCGGCACCACACGCTCGGACATCTTCTCGCTGGGCGTCATCACCTACCAGATGCTCACCGGGCGGTTGCCCTACGGCGCCGAAGTGGCGAAATGCAGAACCCGGGCCGCACAAAACAGGCTGCGCTACGACTCCGCGCTGCATGACGACCGCGAGATACCCGCCTGGATTGACGGCGTGCTCCGCAAGGCCGTGCATCCGAACCCCGCCCGGCGTTACGACGAGTTGTCGGAGTTTTTATATGACCTGCGGCACCCCAACCGGGCGTTTCTCGACAAGACGCGCCCGCCCTTGCTGGAGCGCAATCCCCTGCTGTTCTGGAAAGGCGTCTCCCTGATCCTGGCGGCGATCATCGTGGTGCTGGTCAGCGTCCAGGCGTTCAGCCCTTAGGCCGATTCCCCGCCAGCGTCCATCCGCAACGCGGGGTTGCGGCGGGCCATCGCTGATGGACGGCAAAAAAAAGCCGCCCTCGAGGGGCGGCCAAAACTTGGATGTATCAGCAACAATCAGCTGTCGGCCCGGATACCGCGCAGCATGATGATGCCGCCCAGGTTGCGTGTGTCGCTGCGCATTCGGGTCCGCAGGCCCTCGGCGGTGGAGGGCGCAGGCTGCCAGCCCACGGTGATCAGCCGCTGGCGTGTCTCGCCGGTTTTGAGAACCTCGATCACCGCGGCGCCGAGCTTGTCGCGCACGGCGGCCGGCAGCGAGGCCGGGCCGGCCAGCGCAGTGAACAACTCCATGTCGGCGCCCATGATGCCGGCCTCGCGCAGCGTCGGCAGTTCCGGGGCCAGCATGCTGCGCTGATCGGACGTGACGCCGATCGCCTTCATCTTGCCCGCGCGAACCTGCTGCATGGCCAGGCCGGGCGGCAGCAAGGCGGCCTGCAAATGCCCGCCCAGCATGGCCGTGATGAGCTGCGGGTTGCCGGGGTAGGGCACGTGCATCACGCCCAGGCCGCCGCTGCGGCTCTTGATCAGCTCCATGCCCAGGTGCCCTGGCGTGCCCGTGCCGGGCGAGCCGTAACTGGCCTTGTCGCCCTGGTTGCGCAGCCAGGTCAGCCACTCCTGCGCGGTGTTGCCCTGGGCGAAGTTGCTGACGACCAGCACCAGCGGCGTCGTGCCGATCAGGGCGACCGGCGCCAGGTCCACGGCCGGGTCGTAGGCAATCATGGGGTTGAGCAGCCGCGCGATGGTGAGCTGGCTGTTGTTCATGACGCCGAAGGTGTGCAGGTCGGTGGACTTGGCCACCTGGTCCGCGGCAATCGTGCCCGACGCGCCGGACTTGTTCTCCACAATCACCGGCTGGCCCAGCGACTTCGACAGCGGCTCGGCAATTGCCCGGGCCGACAGGTCCTGCACCGAACCGGGCGGAAAGCCGATCAGCAGGCGGATGGGCTTGGTCGGCCATTCAAGGGCCACCGGCGGCGCGGGCCGCGCTGCCAGCGCCGCCGTTTTGACAGTGGGCCCCGGTGTGGCCTTGCCCGCTGCAGCGGGTGCCGGCGCCGGCTTGCTGGTGGTCTGGCTGAAGACGCCGGGGCAGGCCAGCGTCAAAAGGAGCACTGGCAGCACGCGCCAGGAAGGATGGAATTGCATCATGTGAA
Source organism: Pseudomonadota bacterium (assembly GCA_040389085.1). Classification (GTDB taxonomy): domain Bacteria; phylum Pseudomonadota; class Gammaproteobacteria; order Burkholderiales; family Burkholderiaceae_C; genus Polaromonas. The sequence continues at coordinate 495,649 of JAZKAP010000001.1, read as the reverse complement.
GCCTCCGTCAAGTTGAAAAACTCGAGGCCATTGTTTTGAGCCGACGGAAAATCGGTCAATCCTGTCAGAGCTGACAGTGAGCGCAGCGGGTCAAATCCACAAAGGTGTTCACGAGGCGGCCGAAGCGGCGTATCTGCAAGTCAAAATGATTAAAATGCCATCGCCACGGGGCCCTGCGCTCCCCTGTCAGTTATGACAGGGGGTGGTCGGGCTGGCATCTCCCCATCTGCCTGACGGTCGGCCAACGGGGCTGAACGGCAGGCCGGGTGTGCTACCAATTTGATAGCTTGTATCGCAAGAGGTGTATGGGCTGGAGGTCGATTTGTCTGGATGTTTGAGGCGGACAGGCCACTGGCCAGGCCCCGTGAAGAAGGCCTCAAGCCGTTCGGCGGAACTGGCCCCCGGAGCCGGTCAGCGGTGCTTGCCGACTTCCCAGCCCACGCCGCCAATCGCGCGCTCGGCCACCTCCACGGCCAGCGGCTCCAGCGCCGTTGCCATGGTGTCGTTCCAGCGGTTCAGGTAACCGAACAGCGCGATGGCCGCGACGATCTCGACGATCTGCTCGTCGTTGTAGTGCTTCTTCAGCTCGTCAAAGTCCGCTTGCGAGGCTTCGTTGGGGACCTTGCCGGCCTTCAGCGCCAGGCTGATGGCGGCGCGTTCTGCCGGGCTGAACAGCGCGCTGTTCTCGAAATCCCATAGCGCGGCGATCTTCGCGTCCGACGCCTTGTAGATGCTGGAAAGATTGGTCATGTGCGACTGGCAATACAGGCAGCCCGCCGCATAACTGCTGGCCAGGCTGACCAGCATCTTGGTTTCTTCCGGCACCGTGCCTTCGTACAGCACCGCCTGGTTCAGCGCCATGAAGGCGCGCACGATGTTGGGCCGACGCACCATGGTCATGATGCTGTTGGGCGTGAAGCCGCGCGTCTTCTTGTAATGCTCGAATCGCTCGCGGATGTCGTCTTCCTTGATGTCCGCGAGGGGAATGGGGCTGAGGTGGGGCATGGGAGTCCGTGTAGGTGTGATGACGATAAAACGTGTTGCCCAGTTTATCGGCATGGTGGTTCGATCGACCTCAGCTCAAACCCGGTGCTTCCTGATCCAGCCGGCGATGGTGGCCAGCAGTTCCTCACGCACCTGCGCGTCGTCGCGGCCCGAGCGCACCAGCACATGAAAGGCGTGGTCTGCGCCCTCGACGATGTGCAGGGTCGCGCGTTTTCCGAGCTCTGCCGTGGCCTGCGTGATGAGTTTCAGCTCAGCCAGGCCGTCGCGTGTGCCCTGCAGAAAAAGCATGGGCAGCGCAACACCGCCCAGGTGCGCCGCACGTTCGGTCGAGGGCTTACCGGACGGATGCAGCGGAAGGCCAACCAGCACAAGGCCCTGTACACCGGGTAGCGCTTCGGGTTCGGATTTCATGAGCCAGTAGTTCATGCGGGCGATCTTATTCGGCACGTGGGGCGCCGGGACCCTGCTCACAAACCTGGAATGCTGCCTTTGTAGCCTTTGTAGCCTTTGTACTTTGTACTTTGTACTTTGTAGTTACTGTTGCCGGAGTTGTCTGCAAAAAACATCCGGCGAGTCATCAAACCACGGAGATGCTGCGGTAATAATGGCGAGCAATTTAAAAACAACTTTGAGGAGGATCAATGAGATTTGGCAGCTATCTGGCGCTGATTGCGCTTGTCGTCGTGACTGGTTGCGCACAGCAGCCAAAGAAGTTGGCGTTTAACAAGGTTGGCGCCCAACATATCAAAACAGTCGTTGTGACCCGGTCACCGAACCAGGAAACCTATGAAGCTGCGGTGCTGGGGCACCCTGGCATGAGCTTTGGCCTGGTGGGTGGGCTGATTGCCGCCGCAGACATCCAGGCAAAAAGCAACCGCCTTACCGCCGCCATCGACGCCGCCGAGACTCGCTTGCAGGAGCGCACGGCAAGCCTTCTTTCAGACGCGATGGCCAAGGCTGGATACGACACGAAGATCGTGCCTGTGACAAAACGCGCTGGACTGGATCAGGCCGCGCTTGAAATTGTCAACAGTGGCGTGCAGACCGATAGTGTGCTGCTTGTAGAGACCGTGGGCAGTTACCTTGCGGCAGGTCCTTCCACCGACTACTTTCCTTTCGTTGTCGTGAGAGTCAGAAGTGTCGACAGCAAATCAGGAAAAACGCTCTACGAGGACACCTTGACCTACGGCTACGCCATGTCCAACACCCAGACTGTGCACTTTGCATCTGACGCGACGTACCGGTTCGGATCCATCGAGGCGCTGACAGCTGATCCGAAAAAGACCCGCCAGGGCCTCTATGCGGGCGTCGAGGCAATCGTTGCGCAGATTGCCCAGGATATGACGAGGGACTGATGCGGGCAGTTGTAAGTGCCATCGCCATTGCGTCGCTGGCAGGCTGCGCATCCATCCCCAAGGGGAGCGAAGTTGTTGCCCTGGGTTTAGCCGACCTCCGCGCCGCAACGATTTGCTGTCCGACGCTGGCGACAGCGGCGCATTCACCGCTACCTTTGCAGAAAACGAAGGTTCAACTCGACAAAACCCAGCAGGCGTTTTCGTTTGGAGGGACAAAGGCTTTTTTTGTTCTCTATGAATTGCCGGCCTACAAACAGACCTATAGCCTGACGGTCAACAGTGTGCCGCAAGGGACTGTGGGGGATATTTCGCTGGTTGTGCCGCGGCTCGCGTTTTATGACGCTGATTTCAAGCTGACTCGCCTGTTTGACGAGAAGACGCTGCGCCACCGCGGAAATTCGGTGGAGCGGACGGTTTACCTGAATCCTCAGGATGCCGCAGAAAAATACGTGGCTATCTTTGCTTCGGATCTTTCTGCATCCATTGAGCGGGCGTATTCTGAAGTCGTTGTCAATACAGTAGCTGCCGGTCCAATGATGTTCAATATTTACAGTGGCCGCGATGGCAAGTCAACGCTGCGCTCCTCGCCCATCGGCGGTCTGGATATTGAAACGCAGGGGCTTGCTGCGCCAGTGGCCGCGAAGTAATTGCGACTGCGCGCAAGTTGGCGCCATTGGTCGTGCATTTGGTGCTTCCGTAGCCTGGCCTCAGGTGTACCTGCTTCACTTGGTAAAACCGGAGTGGCCCCGGGCAGCGCTGTCCGGTCTAGCTGGCGCGCTGTTTTGCCGCAGTCTGCACCAGTTCGGGCGGCAGGCGCTTGAGCAGCCAGTGGATCGCCAGCGGCACCAGCACCAGGTCGTCCATCACGCCAATGAAAGGCAGCACATCGGGGATCAGGTCGATTGGCGAGATCAGGTAAAGCGCAATAAGCGCGGTGCCCCACTTCAGCCAGCCGGGCGCCTGGGGGTGGCGCAAGGCCGTCCAGAGCCGCCGCGCGTCGCCGCGCAGCAAAACCCAGAGCAGGGTCAGGCGTTTGAACATGGAAGCTCCTTGAAGAGGGCGCAGGCCCGGCGGGCCGCTTTGTCCCAGATGGCGCTGCTTGCCCCCGGTACAAGGGTCTTCACAGGGCGTTACATTCCCCGCCAGGTCGGCGATGGCGCTCAGGCGCGCTCGAAGTCGATGAAGCTCTTCTCCGCATCCACCGCGACCAGCTTCACGCGTGTCGTGTCCCCCACGTCCAGCCCTTCAAAACCCCGCACCACCCGGCCCTCCAGCAAAGGGCTGCTGATGCGCACAAACGTGCCCTTGGCCGCCGCACCCGTCACCAAGGCGTCGAACACATCGCCGATACGGTCGTGCAGCAAATACGCGCCGGCGGCCTTGAGCACCTGGCGCTCGACCTTGCTGGCGTTGTCTTCCTGCAGCGTGCAGTGTCGGGCAATTTCGGCCAGCTGGTCGGCGGAATAGGGCGGCGGCTCGCCGACCAGCGCCGCCTTGAGCAGCCGCTGCGTCACCAGGTCGGGAAAGCGGCGGTTCGGTGCGGTCGAATGCGCATAGTCGTTGATGGCAAGCCCGAAGTGGCCCTGTCCATTGCCTCCTGCTTCCGCCGCGCCGCCGGCAACCGCCGGTGCGGCAACGTATTCACCCGAGCCCAGCATCTTTACCACCGCCAGCGACAGGTCGGCAAAACCGGCCGGGTCGGCCGCGCGCCGCGCACTCAGGAAGCGGTCCAGCGCCAGTGCATCGGGCTCTTCGGGCAACTGCACATCATGGCTTGCGGCCAGGGCCACGATGCGGTCCCAGCGGCGCGGGGACTGCAAAAAACGACGTATCGACGGGAAACCCTGGTCCATCAGAAAACGCGCCGTTGCGCCATTGGTGGCAATCATCAGGTCAGCAATCAGGTCCTTGGCACGGTTTTTCTCGTCAGGCTGCAGGTCGACCAACAGGCCGTCCTTGAACACCGGGCGCGCGGAGATGGTGCTGACGTTGAGCGCACCGCGCGACTGGCGCCATAACCTCAGCTTGCCAGCCAATGTGTCATGCAGGCGCACCTGCGCTTCCAGGCCCGGCACGTTGGCCATCTGCGTCGGGGCCGGCGCGGCGCCGTCCAGCCAGGCCGACACCGCGTCGTAAGTGAGCTTCGCGTGGTTGAACACCACAGCGCGGTAGATGTCTGAGCCGGACACCGTGCCGTCTGTGGCCACCAACATGTCCACCACCACGGCCAGCCGCTCCTGGCGCTCGTGCAACGAGGTGAGGTCGGTAGACAGCACCTCGGGCAGCATCGGGAAAATGCCCGCCGCCGTGTACACCGAAGTTGTGTTGACACCCGCATGGACATCCACCGCGCCGCCGCGGCGCACCAAACAATCGACATCGGCCACCGCCACCAGCAGGCGCGCAGCGCCATTCGCCTGCGGCTCGGCCACGCTCAACTGGTCCAGGTCGCGCGTGTCGTCGTTGTCAATCGAGAACCAGGTCAGGTGCCGCAGGTCACGGATGTTGCCGCCGTGTTCGGGGCCGGTCTGGCGGGCGGCTTCGGCTTCCTGCAGGGCCTGCGGGGAAAAGACGGGCAACAGGCCACGGGAGCGCATGGCCTCGACGGCGATTTGGTGGAGGTGGGTGGGATCCATTGGGTGTGATGAGTGAATCGCCTCAATGTACCCGCTGTCGGCCATGCCCCGTGTTCTTCGCGCTTGGCGTCAGAGCCGGCGACTTGGGATCACACTGGATAGCCTCAGTGGGCCTTTGCCTTGATGGCATCAAGCGCTTCTTGTGCAGCAGTGCTGCAATCCGGATCTGCATCGTCCAGCAACAGTTCCAGGGCCGGCACAGCAGTGATGGCAACGGGACCGAGCCCACCGAGTGCGTTTGCCGCAGCACAGCGAGGAGAAGCGGCTTCCCCACTTTCGATGATGCGCACCAGGTACGGCACGGTTTGCGGATCACCCGTTGTTCGCGCCAGAGCAATCGCGCATGCGGTCGACAGCACATTTTTAACTGATTGCAAACCTTCGAGCAGCTCCGGTGCCGCGGAAATGGCTATAGACCCCATCTCCCCCAACGAAAACGCGGCCCACGCCGCACGAGGGTCGTCATGCGCTTGAAGAAGCGTGAGGAGCCGTGGAATCGCCGGGGTACCTACACGCGCCAGCGCCCGCGCCGCAGCAGACCGGACAATCGGGCTCTGATGACCAAGGGCTGTCTGCAAAGCCTCCACGACAGAGGGATCAGCCGAGGCAATGGCTCCCAGTGCGTCGGTTGCGGCCCATTGCAGATCCCAGCTATCTTCGTTTTGCATTACCTCAATGAGCTTGGGAAGAAGTGGTGCAGCCGCCGGCCCTAGTTCGCACATGACATCGCACACAGCTTCGTCGTACTCATCGAAGATCCGTGCAAGAGCCGGCAGCGATTCGGTGACGCGCCGGTCAATCTTCCACAAGGCTGTCGATACAGGGACAACGTATTCGTCAACACTCAGTGCGGCAACCAGTATGTCGAGGACATCCAGTGGAGCTGGTCGGATCAAGCCTAAAATTTCGCAGACTTGCGACGCCGACCGGCTATCCCGGTTCAGCCATCGACAGAGGTATGCCGCTTGGGTAGACAGATTTATCTGGGGGGCAATCTTTATCAACTGCGACAGTACTGCGTTCACCACTCTTTCGGGGGGATCTTGCTTCAACATACCAAGCAGGACATCAGCATGGTCTGGAGCTGGGAGGTCCAACGCCTCGATGACATAGAGTGCCGCCCAGCGCGTATTTTCGTCGGCATCATTCAACGCGGAGAAGATGAGCGGACGATGGCGATGCAGACCAGAGCGGTCAGTCATGCTTTTCCCGATGTTCCCGAGAGCATGAAGTGCGGAACTGCGATCAACGGTCGTCCCGAACTCAACCATTTGAAAGAGAGATTCGACGGTTCGCGTGTCGCAATCGTGGACGAGACCTAGTGCCCAGGCCGCGCGCGAACGAACGTTCGCGGCAGGGTCTTTCAGGAGCCGCCGAAGTGAATCGCTTGCTGAGTGAGCCTCGTCGCCAATATTGCCGATCGACCACGCAGCGCGCTCCCGAACCTGTGGGTCGACGTTGAGAAGGCAGTCAATTAGTGGCTCGATGCTTTGGGGCTTGCAATAGCCTAGAGCCCAAAGCGCGCTTTCCGCAGTCTTGGGGTCGGCATCGCCCAAGCGTTCGATTAACACTGGAACAGCTTTGGCGGCCTTTGGGCCCATTTTGAACGCCAGCTCATAGATGGCCTCAACCGCCTCCCGTTTTTCATCCGATCCCTGGCTTCGTGCTTTGATCACAAGTTGGCCAAGTATTGCGGGTAATTCCTTATCACTTGGCGGTGGGGCGTTCCAGTCCATTCAGGTCTTGCTGAAATGGGTTGACGACCTGGACCTGTGCCGAAAATCCGTGGCTGAAGGGCGTTGGGCCAGCCGCAGTTCCGTTTGGACTTTCATCGTTTCCGCCAGCAGCGCTCCCTTCTTCCAAACCTTTAACCGATTCGCCCTCAACCGAATCGCCTCCACCACATCCCTCGCCTGCAGCAGCACAAAACTCGCATCACACCCCGGCGCGATGCCGTAGTTTTCGAGGTGCATCACCTTCGCCGCATTGACCGTCACCGCATCAAAACACTGGCGAAGGCCTTGCTGGTTCGTCATCTGGGCCACATGCAGGCCCATGTGCGCGACTTCGAGCATGTCGCCGCTGCCCAGGCCGTACCAGGGGTCCATCACGCAATCGTGCCCGAAGGCGACATTCACGCCGGCGGCCATCAGTTCGGGCACGCGGGTCATGCCGCGGCGCTTGGGGTAAGTGTCGTGGCGGCCCTGCAGGGTGATGTTGATCAGCGGGTTGGCGATCACGCTGACGCCGCTCTCGGCGATCAGCGGAATCAGTTTGCTCACGTAGTAGTTGTCCATGCTGTGCATGGACGTGCAGTGGCTGCCGTTGACGCGGCCCTGCAAGCCCAGGCGCTGCGCCTCGAAGGCCAGGGTTTCGATGTGGCGGCTCAGCGGGTCGTCGGATTCATCGCAGTGCATATCGACCAGCAGGCCGCGCTCGGCCGCGATTTCGCAGAGCAGCTTGACGCTGGCAGCGCCCTCGGCCATGGTGCGCTCGAAGTGCGGAATGCCGCCCACCACGTCCACACCCTTGTCGAGTGCGCGTTTGAGGTTCTCCACACCACCCTTGCTGCGCAACACGCCGTCTTGCGGGAAGGCAACGAGCTGCAGGTTTATGTAGGGCGCGACCTGCTTTTTCACTTCCAGCAGCGCGTCCACCACCAGCAGGCTGGCATCACTGGTGTCCACATGGCTGCGGATGGCCAGCAGGCCCTTGGCCACCGCCCAGTCGCAGTAGGTGAGGGCGCGTTCGATGATGGCGTCAGCCGTCAGCGTGGGTTTCAGTTCGCCCCACACGGCAATGCCTTCGAGCAGCGTGCCGCTTTCGTTGATGCGCGGCAGGCCGTAGCTGAGCGTCGCGTCCATGTGGAAATGCGGGTCCACAAAAGGCGGACTCAACAGGTAGCCGCCGGCGTCCACGGTTTCATGGGCCGGCGCGTCCAGGCCGGGTTCTACCGCCGTGATGCGGCCGTCCTGCACGGCGACCGACATGCCGGCCCTGCCGTCGGGCAGGCTGGCGTTTTTGATCAGCAGGTCCAGCATGGGCTTCTTTCGCTATTGAAGTGATAGCTGCTTGCGCCCGTGCTTATTGGGCTGGAGGCCTATTTTGTTCCAAAGATGCGGTCGCCCGCATCACCCAGGCCGGGCAGGATGTAGCCGTGTTCGTCGAGCTGGCGGTCTATGGCCGCGGTGTAGATGTCCACGTCGGGGTGGGCCTTCTGCAGGGCGGCAATGCCTTCGGGGCAGGTCAGCAGGCAGACGAACTTGATGGACTTGGGTTTGAGCTTTTTGAGCCGGGTCACGGCGGCAATGGCCGAGTTGCCGGTGGCCAGCATGGGGTCGACGATCACGATGTCGCGCTCTTCCATCTCTTGCGGCATCTTGAAGTAGTACTCCACCGGCTCCAGGGTTTTCGGGTCGCGGTACAGCCCGACGTGGCCGACGCGGGCGCCCGGCACCACGTTGAGCATGCCCTCCAGGATGCCGTTGCCGGCACGCAGGATGGACACAAACACCAGCTTCTTGCCGTCGATCATGCTGCCGGTGGTGGTTTCCAGCGGGGTCTCGATTTCGACGTCCTGCACCGGCATGTCGCGGGTGACTTCATAGGCCATCAGGCTGCTGAGCTCGTTGAGCAGGGTGCGAAAGGTGTTGGTGGAAGCGTCCTTGCGGCGCATCAGGGTCAGCTTGTGCTGCACCAGCGGGTGGTCGATCAGGTGAACCTTGCTCATAAATACCTTGGTTGTTCTGTTGTCTGGTTGGTTGAAAGGTAAAAGGTTCAGCGCTTCTTGCTGCCGAAAAGGCCGCCCAGCACGCCGCGGATGATCTCACGGCCCACCGTGGAGCCCATGGTGCGCACGGCCGACTTGGCCATGCTTTCGGCCAGGCCCTCGCGCCGGCCGCCGCGCGGGCCGGTGCTGCCGAACAACACGTCGTTGAGGCCGCCCAGAATGCCGCCCGAAGCCGATTGCCCGGCCGCGCCGCCGCCAGCGGCTTTGGCGGCCTCGGCCGTGGCGACTTCGGCACGCTCCTTGAGCATTTCGTGGGCCGATTCGCGGTCCACGTGTTTCTCATACACCCCGGCCACCAGCGAGCTTTGCATCAGCGCCTGGCGCTGCTGCGGCGTGATCGGGCCGATCTGGCTGCCCGGCGGCAGCACGAAGGCACGTTCGGTGACGCTGGGGCGGCCCTTGCTGTCGAGAAAACTCACCAGGGCCTCGCCCACGGCCAGCTCGGTGATGGCGGTTTCGATGTCCAGTCCGGGCTTTTGCCGCATGGTCTGCGCCGTGGCCTTGACGGCTTTCTGGTCGCGCGGGGTGTAGGCGCGCAGCGCGTGCTGCACCCGGTTGCCGAGCTGCGCCAGCACCGAGTCGGGAATGTCCAGCGGGTTCTGCGTGACGAAATAGACGCCGACGCCCTTGGAGCGCACCAGGCGCACGACCAGCTCGATACGCTCGATCAGCGCCTTGGGCGCTTCGTCGAACAGCAGATGCGCCTCGTCGAAGAAAAACACCAGCTTGGGCTTGTCGGGGTCGCCGATCTCGGGCAACTGCTCGAACAGCTCGGACAACATCCACAGCAGAAAGGTCGCGTACAGGCGCGGCGAGTTCATGAGTTTGTCGGCCGCCAGGATGTTGACCACCCCTTTGCCGTCCACCGTCTGCATGAAGTCGCTGATGTTGAGCATGGGCTCGCCGAAGAACTTGTCACCGCCCTGGGTTTCGATCTGCATCAGGCCGCGCTGGATGGCGCCCACGCTGGCGGCGCTGATGTTGCCGTACTGGGTGGTGAACTGGCTGCCGTTGTCGCCCACGTACTGCAGCATGGCGCGCAGGTCTTTCAGGTCCAGCAGCAGCATGCCGTTGTCGTCGGCGATCTTGAAGACCAGGTTGATCACGCCGGCCTGGGTCTCGTTCAGGCCCAGCATGCGGCCCAGCAGCAGCGGCCCCATGTCGGACACCGTGGCGCGCACCGGGTGGCCCTGTTCGCCGAACACATCCCACAGCGTGGTGGGGCAGGCCAGGGGCACGGGCTTGTCGATGCCGCGCTCCTTGAGCACGGCCGCCATTTTTTCGCCCATGCTGCCGGCCTGGCTGATGCCGGCCAGGTCGCCCTTGACGTCGGCCATGAAGACCGGCACGCCGATTTTCGAGAAGTTTTCGGCCAGGGCCTGCAGCGTCACCGTCTTGCCGGTCCCGGTCGCGCCCGTGATCAGGCCATGGCGGTTGGCCAGCCCGGGAAGCAGCTCACAGTGGGTGGAAGCATTCCTGGCAATCAAAAAGGGCTCGGCCATGGGGTGTCCTCCAAGTGAAAAAGTAAAATACGGTTTGTAGATTAAATCAATTCCAAAGGATTTCCGTGGCTGGTCACAGTAAATGGGCGAATATTCAGCACCGCAAGGGTCGCCAGGACGAGAAACGCCAGCGTGTCTGGACCCGTGTCATGCGCGAGATCATGGTCGCGGCCCGCATGGGCGGCGGCGACTTGAGCACCAACCCGCGCCTGCGCCTGGCGGTGGAAAAGGCCAAGGCGGCCAACATGCCCAACGAAAACGTCAAATACGGCATTGCCAAGGCAACCGGCAGCCTGGAAGGCGTGCATTACGAGGAAGTCCGGTATGAGGGTTACGGCATAGGCGGCGCGGCCATCATCGTGGACTGCATGACCGACAACAAGGTGCGCACCGTGGCCGAGGTGCGCCACGCGTTCTCCAAATACGGCGGCAACATGGGCACCGAAGGTTCGGTGGCTTTCCAGTTCAAGCATTGCGGCCAGCTCATTTTTGCCCCGGGCAGCGACGAAGACAAGATCATGGAAGTGGCGCTGGAAGCCGGCGCCGACGACGTGATCACCGACGAGGACGGCGCCATCGAGGTGCTGACGCCTTACACGGCGTTTGAAGCAGTCAAGAACGCGCTCGAAGCGGCCGGCCTGGTGCCGGAAGTGGCCGAAGTGACCATGCGCGCCGACAACACCATCGAGCTCACAGGGGCCGAGGGCCAGAAGATGCAGAAGCTGCTGGACGTGCTGGAAGACCTGGACGACACGCAGGACGTGTTTCACAACGCCGCCATTTCAGAATAAACACCCAATCATGAAAGTTTCCGCATGAAAGTCCTGGTAGTCGGCGGCGGTGGCCGTGAACACGCGCTGGCCTGGAAGCTGGCGCAGTCCCCCAAGGTGCAGGCGGTCTACGTCGCGCCGGGCAACGGGGGCACCGCGCTGGATCCTCGCCTTGAGAACATCAATATCACGGATGTCCAGGCGCTGCGGGCGTGGGCAGCTACCGAAAAGATAGCATTGACAGTGGTGGGCCCGGAGCAGCCGCTGGCCGCCGGCATCGTGGACGAGTTCCGCGCGCACGGCCTGCGCGTGTTCGGCCCGACCAAAGCCGCTGCGCAGCTGGAAAGCTCCAAGGCCTTTTCCAAGGCCTTCATGAAGCGCCACGGCATTCCGACGGCCGAGTACGAAACCTTCACCGACGCCACCGCGGCCCATGCCTATGTGGACGAAAAAGGCGCGCCGATTGTGGTCAAGGCCGATGGCCTGGCCGCCGGCAAGGGCGTGGTGGTGGCCATGAGCCTGCACGAGGCGCATGAAGCCATCGAGTTCATGCTGGCCCCCGACCCGAGCTTCAACCCGCTGGGCGTGACGCACAACGCCGGCGGCGCGCGTGTCGTGATCGAGGAATTTTTGCAGGGCGAGGAAGCCAGCTTCATCGTGATGTGCGACGGCAAAAACGTGGCCGCCATGGCCACCAGCCAGGACCACAAACGACTGCTGGACGCCGACCAGGGCCCGAACACCGGCGGCATGGGGGCGTATTCGCCGGCGCCGGTGGTCACGCCCACGGTGCACGCGCGGGCCATGCGCGAGATCATCCTGCCGACCATCAAGGGCATGGAAAAAGACGGCATTCCCTTCACCGGCTTTCTGTATGCCGGCCTGATGATTTCCGCCGACGGCAAGGTCAAGACGCTGGAGTTCAACTGCCGCATGGGTGACCCCGAGACCCAGCCCATCATGATGCGGCTCAAGTCCGACCTGTTCGACGTGATGATGGCGGCCACCGCTGGCAAGCTCGACGAGGTGGAGCTGGAATGGGACCGCCGCGTGGCGCTCGGCGTGGTGATGGCCGCGCACGGCTACCCGCTCCAGCCCCGCAAGGGCGATCTGATCACCGGCCTGCCGGTGGTGCATCCGTCCGAGGCGCCTGAAGACGTGGTGGTGTTCCACGCCGGCACCGCCACGGCTGCGGGCGGTATCAAGGCCGGCGTGGTGACCTCCGGCGGCCGTGTGTTGTGTGTCACGGCGCTGGCCAGCTCCGTGCGTGAGGCCCAGCACCGGGCCTACGAGGCAACGCAGGCGATTCATTTCGACGGCGCCCAGTACCGCAGGGACATCGGATTCCGGGCCATCAAGTCCTGATGGGCATGGATTTCCAGCCGCCGCATCCCGTGCAGTTCCAGGGGAGCGGGTTGGCCCGGGCGGTGGTCCGGGCCCTCGGCTGGCGTATTGATTTTGCAGGCCTGCCGACGCTGCAGGGCGTGATTGTGGTCTATCCGCACACCTCGAACTGGGATTTCCCCATCGCCGTGCTGCTGAAGTGGGCGGTCGGCATTCCGGTGCAGTTTTGGGGCAAGGACACGCTGTTTCGCATTCCGCTGTTCGGCTCGTGGCTGCGTTGGCTGGGCGGCGTGCCTGTCCGGCGCTCGGCACCCCAGGGCGTGGTCGGGCAGATGACCGCCATGATGAAACAGAAAAAGGCCGATGGGCAGTACTTCTGGCTGGCCCTGTCGCCGGAAGGAACACGCCGGCTCACCGCCGGCTGGCGCAGCGGTTTTTACCGGCTGGCGCTGGAAGCCGATGTGCCGGTGGGTCTGGCCGGTCTCGACTATTCACGCAAACGCCTGGTTTTTCGTGATTTTGTGCGGCTGACCGGTGATGAAGACCGCGACCTGGAGCGCATGGCCAAGTCCCTGCAGGACTTCCGCGGCTTTCGGGCCGGTGCCGCCGCCCCCGTGCGTTTGATCAATTCAGGCCTGCCCCAGGCCGATACCATCGTGAAATGACCACCATGACCGATTCTTCCCACGTCCGCAGCTACTTGCTGGAGTTGCAGGAGCGCATCATCAGCACCGTCGCCGCGCTCGACGGCCAGCCCTTCGTGGCCGACCACTGGCACAAGGAACCCGGTGAAACGCTGCAGGGCAACGGCATCACCCGGATTCTGGAGCAGGGCAGGGTGTTTGAACGCGCCGGCTGCGGCTTCTCGCATGTGCGCGGCCCCAAACTGCCGCCCTCGGCCACGCAGCACCGGCCCGAGCTGGCCGGCGCGCCCTTCGAGGCCATGGGTGTGTCGCTGGTGTTTCACCCGCGCAACCCCTATGTGCCTACCGTGCACATGAATGTGCGCATGATCGCGGCGACGCCGGCCTCGGGCCCGACGGCCTACTGGTTCGGCGGCGGCATGGATTTGACGCCGTATTACGGGTTTGAGGAGGATGCGGTGCATTTTCACCAGACCTGCAAGGACGCCCTGGGCCCGTTTGGCGAGGACAAGTACCCGCGCTTCAAGACCTGGTGCGACGAGTATTTCTACCTGAAACACCGCGAGGAGCAGCGCGGCATAGGCGGCGTGTTTTTCGACGATTTCCAGGAACTGGGCTTCGAGGGCAGCCTGGCGATGATGCGTTCGGTCGGCGACGCCTTCCTGGCCGCCTACCTGCCCATTGTCGAGCGCCGCAAGGACATGGCTTACGGCGAGCGCGAGCGCGATTTCCAGCTGTATCGCCGCGGCCGTTATGTGGAGTTCAACCTGGTCTGGGACCGGGGCACCCACTTTGGCCTGCAGTCGGGCGGGCGCACCGAGTCCATCCTGATGTCGATGCCGCCGCTGGCCGCCTGGTCCTACCAGCGTCCCGTCGAAGCCGGCTCGGCCGAGGCGCGGCTGACCACAGAATTTCTGGTCAGGCGGGACTGGCTTTGAGTGCTGAGCCGTCAACAGGCGCAAAACGTATCGGCATTTTTGGCGGCGCGTTTGACCCGCCGCATTTGGCTCATGTGGCGCTGGCAGAGGCTGCAACTGCGCAGTTGGCGCTCGATGCCCTGCACATCATTCCGACCGGCCAGGCCTGGCACAAGACCCGAACGCTCAGCGCGCCCGAACACCGGCTGGCCATGGCCCGGCTGGCGTTTGCCGGGCTGGACCGGGTGGTGGTCGACGACCGGGAAATCCGGCGTGCCGGCCCCAGCTTCACCATCGACACGCTGGAGGCCCTGCAGGCCGAAAACCCCGGTGCCCAGCTCTACCTGGTCATTGGTAACGACCAGTTCGCCGCCCTCAAGACATGGCACCGCTGGCAGGCGATTCTGGAAATAGCTATAATTTGTATAGCAAACCGCGCCGGTTCGACAAGCACTGGTGCCGGTTTTGACCCTGAAAGCCAGGCCAGGCACGCGGTTTTGACCCTCAAAATGCCCCTGATGCCCGTCAGTGCCACCGACATCCGGCGGCAAATCAGTTCAGGCAGCGCCAGCCCGCAGGGCTGGACCCACTTGGTTCCGGAGCCGGTTGCGCGTTATATTGAGCGCCATCATCTCTACATTTCCCCGTAATTCCCGTCCACTCACTCATTGAAGCAAACCACTGCATGACTTCCACCCCTGCCAACACCGCCAGCACCGCTGCGAAAAAAGACGTCCAGAAACTGCAGCGAGCCATCATCGATGGGCTGGAAGATGTGAAGGCGGCAGACATCCAGGTGTTCGACACGGAGCACATCACCTCGCTGTTCGAGCGCGTGATCATCGCCTCGGGCAGCTCCAACCGGCAGACCAAGGCATTGGCCGCCAGTGTCCGTGATGCCGTGCGTGACGCCGGTTTTGCCAAGCCGCGCATCGAGGGTGAGGAAAACGGCGAGTGGATCATTGTGGATTGCGGCGCCGCCGTGGCGCACATCATGCAGCCGACGATTCGCCAGTATTACCACCTCGAAGAGTTGTGGGGCGACAAACCCGTCAAGCTCAAGCTGGGCGCGCCTGCACCGCTGGTCAAGGCGTCCAGGCCCGACGTCGAGGAAGCGCCCAAGCCGGCCAGGTCGCGCGCTGGTGCGAAATCGTCCGGCAAGGCTGCGGCCAAACCTGCCGCCAGAAAAGTGGTTGCCCGGACCGATGACGGCACTTATGTGGGCCGCGTCGGCAAGATGACCGACTGGACCGCCAAACGCAATGCCGCCGCACCGGCTGCGGAGCCTGCGGCCAAGCCTGTCAAGGCGGCTGCCAAATCGACGGCCAAAGCGGCGGTGAAAAAGGCGCCGGCAAAAACACCGATCGTCAAGATTCCAGTCGCCAAAAAAGTCGCGGCGAAGAAAACGGTTGCAAAAGCAGCAGCCAAGACGGCTGCCAGGAAACCCGCTGCGAAGAAAACCACGACCCGGAGCAAATGAGGCTGACGATTGTCGCCGTCGGGCAGAAGGTGCCTGATTGGGCGCAAACCGCCTACGACGACTACGCCAAACGCTTTCCGCCGGAACTCAAGGTCGAACTCAAGGCCGTCAAGACCGAGCCGCGCGCCTCGAAGACCCTCGAAAATCTGCTGGCGGCCGAACGCCAGCGCATCGAGGGCGTGATTCCCAAGGGAACCCGCATCGTCGCGCTGGATGAACGCGGCACGGCCATGACCACGGTGGCGCTGGCTGAGAAGCTCAAGAGCTGGCAGCGCGAAGGCGATGACGTGGCCATCGTCATCGGCGGCCCGGACGGGCTGGACCCCGCGTTCAAACAGGCCGCCCACGAGCGCCTGCGCCTGTCGGACCTGACCCTGCCGCATGCCATGGTGCGTGTGCTGCTGATCGAGCAGCTCTACCGCGCCTGGAGCATCACGGTCAACCACCCGTACCACAGGGAATGATGTTGCCCCCACGGTCGCTCACTGCGTGTAGCTCCCTGCCCCCCGAGGGGGCCGCTGCGCCTGCGGTCCGGCGAAGCCGGTCCCGCGGCCCCTGCTTGACTCAACCGGGGAGGCGGTCCGCCTCGTGTTCTGAAACATGACCAACTTCATTTACCTTGCGTCCCAAAGCCCGCGCCGCCGCCAGCTGCTGGAGCAGCTGGGCGTGTCCTGCGAACTGCTGCTGCCCGATGCCGGCGAAGACAGCGAGGCGCTCGAGGTGGTGCTGGCTGGCGAGGCGCCGACCGCCTATGTCCAGCGCGTCACGCAGCTCAAGCTCGACGCTGCCGTGGCGCGCCTGAAACAACGCGGTTTGCCGCCGGCCCCGATTTTGTGTTCGGACACCACGGTGGCGATGGGGCGCCGCATCTATGGCAAACCTGACGATGCCGCCCATGCCGAAAGCATGCTGGCCGAACTGGCCGGACGAACCCACCGGGTGCTGACTGCCGTGGCGGTGCAGCATGGCCGCAAGCGAGTTCAGGCGCTGAGCGTGTCGCGGGTGACCTTTGCCCCCATGAGCCGGGCCCAGATCCGCGCCTACGTTGGCACCGGCGAGCCGCTGGGCAAAGCCGGCGCCTATGCCATCCAGGGCAGGGTGGCGATGTTCATCTCGCACATGAGCGGCAGTTATTCCGGCATCATGGGCCTGCCACTGCATGAAACCGCGCTGCTGCTGCAAGCCGCAGGCCTGAAAATATAAAAAAGCGCCCCCCCAAGAAGCCCCACAAGAAGACACCATGCAACAAGACATCCTGATCAACTGGTCGCCCCAGGAAACCCGTGTGGCCGTGGTCGAGTACGGGGCGGTGCAGGAGCTGCATGTCGAGCGCACGCTGGAGCGTGGCCTGGTCGGCAATGTGTACCTCGGCAAGGTGGTCCGGGTGCTGCCAGGCATGCAGTCGGCTTTCATCGACATCGGCCTGGAACGGGCCGCTTTCCTGCATGTGGCAGACCTGATGAGCAGCATCAACAGCCGGCATGCCGATGCCGACAACGCGGCAACGTCCGCGGCAGCGCTGCAGCCGATTGAAAAACAGCTGTTTGTCGGCCAGTCGCTGATGGTGCAGGTGCTCAAGGACCCGATCGGCACCAAGGGCGCGAGGCTGACCGCGCAGGTCAGCATCGCCGGCCGGCTGCTGGTGTTTCTGCCGCAGGACAACCACATCGGCGTGTCGCAAAAAATTCCCGCCGCACAACGCGAGGACCTGCGCCAGCGGCTGCAGGCCCTGACCGGCGACATGGGGGGCGGCTTCATCCTGCGCACCAATGGCGAGGACGCCACCGATGCGGAACTAGGCGAGGACATCGCCTACCTGCGCAAGACCTGGGCCCGCATCAAGGACGCCGCCCTGCGCTTGCCGCCGACCTCGGTGCTGCACCAGGATCTGAACCTGCTGCAGCGCGTGCTGCGCGACATGGTGCTGGAAAACACGCAGAGCATACGCATCGACTCACGCGAGCAGTTCGACAAACTCAGGCTGTTCGCCACGGAGTTCATGCCGGCGACCCTGCAGCGGTTGCAACTGCACAGCGGCGAACGTCCGATTTTTGACCTCTTCAACATCGACGAGGAAATTGCCAAGGCGCTGGGCCGGCGGGTGGCGCTGAAGTCGGGCGGCTACCTGATCATCGATCAGACCGAGGCGTTGACCACGGTGGACGTCAACACCGGCGGTTTTGTCGGTGCGCGCAATTTCGACGACACGATTTTCAAGACCAACCTGGAAGCTTCGCAGGCGATTGCGCGGCAGTTGCGCCTGCGCAACCTGGGCGGCATTGTGATTGTCGATTTCATCGACATGCTGCGTGACAGCCACCGCGACGCCGTGCTCGCCGAATTCCAGAAACAGCTCGCGCGCGACCGCATCAAGACCAGCGTGAACGGCTTTTCGGCGCTGGGCCTGCTCGAGATGACGCGCAAGCGCACGCGCGAATCGCTGGCGCACCAGTTGTGCGAACCGTGCAGCGCCTGCCAGGGTAAGGGCGTGGTCAAGACGGCGCGCAGCGTCGGCTACGACATCCTGCGCGAGATTTTGCGCGAGGCCCGCCAGTTCAATCCCCGGGAGTTCAGGGTGATTGCCTCGCCCAAGGTGATCGAGCTGTTTCTCGACGAGGAAAGCCAGCACCTGGCCGGCCTGAGTGATTTCATCGGCAAGCCGATCTCGCTGCAGTCCGAAGCCGCCATGGCGCAGGAACAGTACGATATCGTCCTGCTCTGAAGCACCGCCCCCCGTCCTGCATGCCCGCCACCCCCGCCAGCCCCCAGCGCCCGATACCGATTCTGGTCTACCACCAGATCAGCGAAGCGCCGCCCAAAGGTGCGCCTTTCCGCAGCCTTTACGTCTCGCCTTCCTCCTTTTCGCGCCAGATGGCCATGCTGAAGCTGCTGGGCTACCAGGGGCTGTCGATGAGCGCGCTGCTGCCCTATCTGCGCGGCGAAAAAACCGGCAAGGTGGTGGGCATCACCTTTGACGACGGTTACCGCAACAACCTGACCCATGCGCTGCCGGTGCTGCAGCGCCAGGGGTTTTCGTCAACCTGTTATGCCGTGAGCAAGCTGCTGGGCAAGACCAACGAGTGGGACCAAGGCATAGGCATGGCGCAAGTGCCGCTGATGACGGCGGACGAGTTGCGCCTGTGGGTGGCCGGCGGTCAGGAGGTCGGATCACACACGCAAAACCACGCGCGTCTGCTGCAAAGCGACGACAACACCGCGCTCGCTGAAATGACCAACGACAGGGCGGCGCTCGAAGGGCTGCTGGCCGCCCCCGTGCGGCATTTCTGTTATCCCTTCGGTGAATACGCGCCGCAGCACGTGGCCATGGCTCGCCAGGCCGGGTTCCAGACCGTCACCACAACGAAGCGCGGCCGCAGTTCCGCCGGGAACGACCTGATGGAGTTGCCGCGCGTGCCGGTCGTGCGTTCCACCAGCCTGCCGGTGTTCTGGCTCAAGCTTGCGACGGCCTACGAAGACCGGGAACGCAGGTGAGCGACTCATCCGTTCAGCCTGAGGCTCCGCGCAGGCTGCGCATTGCGGTGCTGAACCGCATTTTTGACCCGGCCGGGGGCGGGGCCGAGCGTTATTCGATTGCGCTGGTGGAGCAGCTCGCCCAGCGCCACGAGATCCATGTGTTTGCGCAGCAGATCCGGCACAGTGCGCCGGGCGTGACCTACCACCGCGTATCCATGCCCCTGCGCAAACCGCGCTGGGTGAACCAGCTCTGGTACGCCACCGCCACCTGGTGGGCCACGCGCCGGGTTTTTGACATTGTTCATTCGCATGAAAACACCTGGCAGGGGCAGGTGCAGACCGTGCATGTGCTGCCGGTGAAATACAACCTGTTTCATGGCCGGACCGGCTGGCGGCGCGTGCTGGCCTGGGCCAAGGTCTGGAGCAGCCCGCGCCTGTTGACCTACCTGGGGCTGGAGCGCCTGCGTCTCGCGGCCCGGGGCGGGCGCTGCGTGGTGGTGACGTCGGCCAGCCTGGGCGACACCCTGGCCGCGACCTACCCGGGCACGCTGGCCGTCACCACCGTGATCACACCGGGGGTGGTGATGCCCGCGGCACCCACCACGGCCACGGAACGAGGTGCTGCCCGCCTGCAGCTGGGCCTGCCGTCCGAGGGGCGTTGCCTGCTGCTGGTGGGAAATGATTACCGCAAGAAAGGACTGGGGACGCTGCTGCGGGTACTGCGCGACCTGCCAACGGACGTGCTGCTGGCGGTGGTGGGCAACCCGGGGCAAATCCCGGTCTTTGAACGGCAGGCGCAAACGGAGGGCGTGGTCGGGCGCGTGTTTTTCCTCGGCTCGCTGCAGGACGTGGCACCTGCGTACCGCGCCGCGGACTGCCTGGTGCACCCGACACTGGAGGACACGTTTGCCATGGTGGTCCTGGAGGCCATGGCGCACGGCCTGCCGGTGGTGGTCAGCAGTGCGGCGTACTGCGGTATTTCCAGCCTGCTCAGCCATGGCGCCGATGCGCTGCTTCTGGACGATCCGCAGGATGCCGCGAAACTGGCAGCCTCCCTCCAGCAGGTGCTCGGCGACGAGGCCTTGCGGCAGCAGTTGGGTAACCAGGCGAGGGCGTTTGCAAGCCGCTACCAGTGGCCGGCCATTGCGCGCCAGCAGGAAGCGGTGTATTTCGCAACGCTGGCCGCGGAGCAGCGCTGACAAGCTGCGTTCAGGCCTTCAGGCCACCAGCTTGAAGTGTTTGCGGCTGAAGTCCAGTCCGGTAAGCAGCTCGATTTTCCGCATCAGGTGGTATTTGTTTTCCTTGCGGGTGGGCTGGTAGGCCGGGTCGATCTGCAGCTCCTGCTCGGCGTCCGAGAGCAGCCATTCCTGCACGGCTTTCGGGTGGGTCCCCTTGAAAGCCTCGAGCGCTCGCGCATCGAACTGGCTGTACTTGATCTGCATGGTCGTGGAGTCGGCCCAGTATTTGCTGACCTGGTCGAGCTTTTTCTGCATGTCCTCGTTGCTGCGAATCCAGCCATAGTGGTAGATGTGCGCGTTAGCCAGTGCCGCCTGCGGATTGCGCGGGCGCTTGTGCTCGGTGGTTACCAGCCAGTACTGGCCGTCGGGCGCGTAGGAGCGGATGGTGTTCCTGATCAGCCGGCACTCGCGGCGGTACCAGCCGGGGCTGACCGAGACCCATTGTGCGGAGCCGTAAAAATGGTGGTAATCAAAGACCAGCGCTTCCACCGCCGGGTTGCCATGGTGCTGCTCGACGCTGGCGCGGATCGCGGCCAGGTCTTCCTCGTGAACCACCTCATCACCCTCGAGGTAGAAGGCCCAGTCGCCGGTGCAGGAATACTGGGCAATCATTTTCTGCTGCGCGTAGACAAAGCCGCGGTCTGCCATGCGTTCGTTCCACAGGGTTTCGATCACGCGGATTTTGGGGTCACCGATGGCCAGCACGCGCGCCAGCGTCTCGTCGTTGCCGCGGCCCACGGCTACGACGAATTCGTCGACCAGCGGCAGCAGGGAGCGTATCGAGGCTTCAAACGGGAAGCCCAGCTCGACGCCGTTGCGGATGAAGGTAAAACCACTGATGGAAATTGTCATGAAAGTTGCGCCACGGGAGGACTTTGCGATAGATCGGCGTCGTACAGCCCGAGCTTGTAGAGGCGGGAATAGGGGCCGTCGCGTTCAATGAGTTCGGCGTGTGTGCCGGTTTCGATGATGCGGCCGGCATCCATCACGACGATGCGGCTGGCGTGCTGAACCGTGGAGAGGCGGTGCGCAATGACGAGCGTCGTACGGTTGCGCATCAGCCGCTGCAGCGCTTCCTGCACCGCACGTTCGGATTCCGTGTCCAGCGCAGAGGTGGCCTCGTCCAGAATGAGCACCGGCGCGTCCTTGTACAGGGCGCGGGCAATCGCAAGGCGCTGGCGCTGGCCACCCGACAGCTGTGTGGCGTTGTGGCCCACCAGCGTGTCCATGCCGCGGGGCAGTTCGTCCACAAAACGCTCCAGGTTGGCAGCCTTCAGGCAGGCCAGCACCTTGTCCCTGTCCACCGCCATGCCCAGCGCCACATTGGCGGCCACGGTGTCGTTGAGCATCACCACATGCTGGCTGACCAGCGCGAACTGGCCGCGCAACGCGTCGATTTGCCATTCACGCAATTCGTGGCCATCGAGCTCGATGCGTCCGGAGGTGGGCTCGACAAACCGCGGCAGCAAATTGACGAGTGTGGTCTTGCCCGCGCCTGAGGCACCGACCAGGGCCACGGTTTCACCGGGGGTGATGGTCAGGTTCAGCGCGTCCACCGCGGGCGCGCCATCGTCGCTGTAGGCCACACGCGCATTGATGAAACTGATTTTTCCTTCCGCCCTCGGTTTCGAAAAATCGCCGCCCGGTTCGTCGGGTGTTTTCTCCATCAAGTCCAGCCCGCGTTCCAGCGCCGCCAGGCCGCGTGTGATCGGGCTGGCGACCTCCGACAGATGCTTGATCGGCGCAACCAGCATCAGCATGGCGGTCACAAAGGCCACGAAGGAGCCGACGGAGGTGGTGTCGGTGGAGCTTTGCAGCAGGGCGACCGAAATGACGGCCGACAGGGCGGCTGCCGCCAGCATCTGCGTGGCCGGGGTCATGGCCGCGGAGGCCACCACGGATTTCATGGACAGGCGCCGCAAGGCATCGCTGAGCTGCGCAAAACGCGTGGCCTGGCTCTCCTGCGCCGCATGCAGCCGGACATCGCGGTGGGCCAGCACGTTTTCTTCCACCACATAGGCCAGCGAGTCGGTGGCCGCCTGGCTGGCCTTGGTCAGCCGGTACAGGCGGCTGGAGAGCACACGCATGACCCAGGCAATGGCGGGGATCAGCAGCGTGACAATCAGGGTCAGCCGCCAGTTCAGGTAAAGCAGATAACTGGACAGCGCCAGCAGGGTCAGGGTGTCCCGGGTCAGGCCCATCACCGAGTTGACCAGCATGGACGAGCCGTTTTGCACCTCGTAGACCACGGTGTTGGCCAGGGTGCTGGCGGACTGGTTCGAAAAAAGGTCCAGGCGGGCGGTCATCAGCTTGCGGAACATGGCCTTGCGCAATTCCAGCAAGCCGACGTTGGTGACCTTGGCCAGTGCAATCTGCGCGAGAAAGCCCGCAAAGCCGCGCACGCCGAACAGCAGCAGCAGCGACACGGGAACCATCCAGATATCGATGCCGCCCTTGCGAAAGCCCTTGTCCAGCAGGGGCTGCAACAGCGCGGGCACCAGCGGCTCGGTGGCGGAAGCCACCACGGTGGCACCAACGGCGATGGCCCAGGCGCTGGGGGACTGGCTGAAATAAGGCCAGATGCGGCGCAGGCGCTGGCCGATGGGCGCCGGTGACACCGCCCCCGTGGCGTCAGCGGCGCCAGTCTGCTCGGAGCCGGTCGTCAAACCGGCACCTCGTCGCCGGCCGGGGCCGGGGCAACCATGACCAGACACATTTGCATCTGGCAGCCAGTCGCAGGCACCCCACCGGGAGCCGGGAGCGGGGCAGCAGTGACGGTGCGGGAAAGGGCTGCGATAGTTGGCATGGGCGCCGCATCAGGACCGTGAAGTGAGCAAGCCTGCATTATCGTGGAACAATTGGCGGCCATTTCCTACAAACACCTCCGCTGGGAGCGCCCACAATCAGGCCCTTGTCTGCGGAGCGTTAAATTAGGGCGGCTGGCTTGCGACATTCACCAACACCCGAGCTCCCATGACCCTGTCCGTCATCATCATCACGAAAAACGAAGAGGCCAATTTGCAGGCATGCCTGGAGTCCGTTCGGTTCGCCGACCAGTGGGTCGTGGTTGACAGCGCCAGCACCGACAACACACGCGCCATTGCCAGAGCCTTCGGGGCGGAAGTGACCGAAACCGTCGCCTGGCCCGGCTTTGGTCCGCAAAAAAATCTCGCCCTGGGCCTGGCCACCGGGGAATGGGTGCTGTCCATCGATGCAGATGAGCGTGTGACGCCCGAGCTGGCCGCAGAGATCCAGAGAGCGGTCCTCCATGGCGCGGCCGACGCCTTTGAAATTCCCCGCCTCACCCAGTTCTGCGGCCAGTGGATTCACCACTGTGGATGGACGCCGGACCCGGTGCTGCGCCTGTTCCGGCGCGGACAGGCCCGGTTCAGCGACGATCTGGTGCATGAGCGCGTGATCCTGAGCTCAGGCGCTGTTTCACGGCTGAACGCCAAGCTGCTGCACTACAGCTACCCGACGCCCGCCCACTACTGGCGCAAGCTGGAGCAATACAGCCTGGCATGGGCCACGCAGGCGCATGCGCGCGGCAGGTCCAGCTCCATGCCGAGGGCGGTAATATCGGGCGTGGTCGCTTTCATCAAGAGCTATTTCTTTCGCCTCGGCATCCTCGACGGCAGCATGGGTTTTGCCGTGTGTGCCATGCAGGCCCAGGCCGCATTCGGCAAGTACTTCACCCTGTATTGTTTGAACCAGAAAAATGCACCTCAAAAAACCTGACTCTGACTTTTCTTCGATTCGGGGCCTGTCAACAGGCCGTCGCAGCTTCATCGCAGGCCTGACCGGCAGCCTGGGCGCCCTGGCGGTACCGTCCGCCTGGGCCCAGTTCCGGGTCGAGGTGTCGGGCGTCGGCCTGACCCAGTTGCCGATCGCCATTGCCGGTTTTCGTGGCGATGCGCAGTCGCCGCAGAAAATCGCTGCCATCGTGCAGGCCGACCTGGAGCGAAGCGGCCAGTTCCGCGCGGTCGATACCGCCGGCCAGAATCTGGACGAAAATTCCCGCCCCGACCTGTCCGTGTGGCGCCAGCGCGCCGCCGATTCGCTGCTGACCGGCAGCGTGACGCGTCTGGCCGATGGCCGCTTCGACGTTCGCTGCCGCCTGTGGGACGTGGTGCGCGGGCAGGACCTCGGCGGGCAAAGCTACGTGATACCGCAGGGTGACCTGCGCCTGTCGGCCCACCGCATCGCCGATTTTGTCTATGAAAAACTGACCGGCGAGAAAGGTGTTTTCTCCACCCGCATCGCCTATGTGACCAAGGTCGGCCCGCGCTACAACCTCTGGGTGGCCGACTCCGACGGCGAAGGTGCCCAGTCGGCACTGACCAGCCCCGAGCCCATCATTTCCCCGGCCTGGTCGCCCACCGGCGCGCAGCTGGCTTATGTGTCGTTCGAATCGCGCAAACCGGTGATTTATGCCCATGATGTGGCCTCGGGCAAACGCCGCCTGCTGGCGAACTTCCGCGGCTCCAACAGTGCGCCGGCATGGGCACCGAGCGGCAACCAGCTGGTCGCGACGCTGAGCCGCGATGGCGGCTCGCAGCTGTATGCCATTCCGGCAACAGGCGGCGAGGCGCGCCGGTTGACGCAATCGGCCAGCATCGACACCGAGCCGGCGTTTTCACCGGACGGCAAATACGTCTATTTTGTGAGCGACCGCGGCGGCTCACCGCAGATCTACCGCATGGGCGCCAATGGCGGCAATGTCGAACGTGTCACCTTTACCGGGAGTTACAACATATCGCCGGCCTTGAGCCCGGATGGTCGCTGGCTGGCCTATATTTCACGCATAGGTGGCGCCTTCAAGCTGCACCTGATGGACCTCGGCAAGGGAACCGCCATCTCGATCACCGACACCAGCGCCGATGAAAGCCCGAGTTTTGCGCCTAACAGCCGGCTGATCGTGTATGCCACCCAGCAACAGGGCAGGGAAGCACTGTTGACCACCACCCTGGACGGCAAGATCAAAGCCCGCCTGACCGGCGCCGCCGGAGACATACGTGAGCCGGACTGGGGACCTTTCCAGAGGTAACCAGCCCGCCTTCTACCAACCCCCTTTGTTTTTTACGGAAAGTATCCACACATGAAACGCATCCTGATCTCACTCGCCTCCCTCATCACCCTGACCGCCGCACTGGTCGGTTGCAGCTCGGGCGTCAAACTCAATGAAGTGCCTGTCGAAAACCGGACCCCGGTCACCGCGGCACCTGGAACCGGCGATGCAGCTGGCGTCAGCGGCCGCGACGTGGCGCCGGTCCAGATCGGTGCCACAGATCCTTCGCTCGCCGGCCCGCCCGGTGCAGCCCGCGTGATCTACTTCGACTACGACAGCTTTGTCATCAAGCCGGAATTTCAGGCGACGGTGGAAGCCCATGCGCGTTTCCTCAGCGCCAACAAGGCACGCAAGCTTGTGATTGAAGGCAGCACCGATGAGCGCGGCGGCCGCGAGTACAACCTGGCCCTGGGTCAGAAACGTGCCGAGGCCGTGCGCCGCGCGCTGGGCCTGCTGGGCGCCACCGATGCGCAGGTCGAAGCGGTCAGCTTCGGCGAAGAAAAACCTGCTGCTACGGGCACGGATGAAGATTCGTACTCCAAAAATCGCCGCGCTGAATTCAACTACCGTTAAGCCGGAGCCATGACCTTGAAGAACTTCCGGACTTCGCTGGGGGCCGTGGCGTGCGCACTGGCCTGCGTCATGACGTTCAACGCCCATGCGGCGCTGTTCGAGGATGATGAAGCGCGCAAGGCGATTCTTGAATTGCGTCAGCGGCTCGATGCCACAACGACCGAGTTGCGCAAGTCCGGTGATGAAACCGCGCAGCTGCGCCGCAGTCTGCTCGAGTTGTCCGGCCAGATCGACCAGTTGCGCGGCGAACTCGCCAGAATGCGCGGGCAGGACGAGCAGTTCGGCCGCGAACTCGCCGAAGTCCAGCGCATGCAAAAGGATTTGTCACAGGGCGTGAATGACCGGCTCAGCCGGTTCGAACCGTCCAAGGTCAGCGTTGACGGTCGTGAGTTCGTGGCAGACCCTGCCGAAAAGCAGGAGTTCGAGGCTGCGCTGGCGGTTTTGCGCAAGGGCGAGTTCGCGCCGGCCCAGGCCGCCTTCACGAATTTTCTCAAGCGTTATCCCCAAAGCGGCTACAAGGCGCCGGCACTGTTCTGGCTAGGCAACGCCCAGTACGCGTTGCGCAACTACCGCGATGCACTGGTCAATTTCCGCGCGCTGGTCGCCGCCGACCCCGAGCATGTGCGCGCCCCGGAAGCCGTGCTGGCCGTGGCCAACTGCCAGGTCGAGCTCAAGGACGTCAAAGGGGCGCAAAAGACGCTGACAGACCTGATCAAGGCCTACCCGCAGTCGGAAGCCGCTTCGGTCGCCAAGGAACGGCTGGCCAGGCTCAAGTAGAGCCTTCGCAGGCGGCAGGGCAGCGCACTTCGTGCCCAGCCCCTAAAATCGGGGGATGGATATCTCCCAGCTCAACACACTCACCGCCCAGGTTCTCTGGGCGGCCTTCATTCTGGCGGCGCTGTTCGGCGCCATTGCCCAGCGGACCCACTTCTGCACCATGGGCGCGGTCAGCGACATTGTCAACATGGGCGACTGGACGCGCATGCGCATGTGGGGCCTGGCTGTCGGCGTGGCCATGATCGGCTTTTATGCGATGGCGGCCGGCGGGCTGATTGACCCGGCCAAAACGCTGTACGCCTCGAACCGCTTCATCTGGCTGTCCGCGCTGGTCGGCGGCCTGCTGTTCGGTTTTGGCATGGTGCTGGCATCCGGCTGCGGTAGCAAGACACTGGTCCGCATGGGCGGCGGCAACCTCAAGTCGCTGGTGGTGTTTGTGGTCATGGCGGTGGCCGCATTTGCGACGCTCAAGGGCATCACGGCCGTGGTGCGTGTCGCCACGGTGGACCGCGTTGCCATCGATTTCGCCGGCAACGCTGCCTTGCCCACATGGGCTGCCGCTGCGGCGGGTGTCTCGCCCGCCCTCGCCGGACTGGTGCTTGCGCTTGTGCTGGGCGGCGGGCTGATCGTCTGGGCGCTGGCGGGTTCCGGATTTCGCCGTTTTGACAACCTGCTGGCCGGCTTTGGCATCGGTGCGGTGATTGTCGGCATGTGGTGGGTCAGCGGCCATCTCGCTTATGTTGCCGAACACCCGGAGACCCTGGAAGAGACTTTTCTGGCAACCAACTCCGGCCGCATCGAAGCGCTGAGCTTTGTCTCGCCGGTGGCCTACACGGTGGACTGGCTCATGTTTTTCAGCGACAAAAGCAAGCTGCTGACCATAGGCATCGTATCGGTGTTTGGTGTGGTGTTTGGTTCGGCCGTGTATTCGCTGCTGTCACGCAGCTTTCGCTGGGAAGGTTTTCGCGATGCCGAAGACACGGGCAACCACCTGGTGGGTGCCGTGCTCATGGGTGTGGGCGGCGTGACGGCGATGGGCTGCACGATAGGCCAGGGGCTGTCGGGCCTCTCGACGCTGAGCGCCACCAGCATCGTCGCGGTGGCGGCCATCCTGGCTGGCTGCGTGGCGGGCCTGAAATACCAGATCTGGCGACTGGAGCGCAGCGCTTGATGGTTCCCACGTCCGGCACTGGGCTGTCTTTGCTGCCCCCAGGAAATGGCCAGTGACTGAAATTTCTTCCGAACTCCCTGCTGACCTGGAGCGGCGCTTCGGTGGGCTGGCGCGTCTGTATGGCGTGTCAGGCGCTAAAAAAATTCGTGCGGCCCATGTGGTGGTAGTGGGCCTGGGCGGTGTGGGTTCCTGGGCCGCCGAAGCCCTGGCGCGCAGCGGCGTGGCGAGCTTGACCTTGATTGACCTGGACCACATCGCCGAGTCCAACATCAACCGCCAGATCCACGCGCTCGACACCACACTGGGGCAGGCCAAGGTCCAGGCGATGCGCGAACGCATCACGCACATCCATCCCGGTTGTGCTGTCCATTGCATCGAAGAGTTTGTCGACGCCGCCAACTGGCCGGCGATTGCCGCGCTGGAGGCGCATGGCAACAACCATGTGTCGGTCATCGATGCCTGCGACCAGGTCCGGGCCAAAACCGCCATGGCCGCCTGGGCGATGCGCCACAAGGTCAACTTCATCAGCGTCGGTGCGGCCGGTGGCAAGCGCCACGCGCACAAGGTCGATATTGAAGACCTGTCGCTGGTCACACACGACCCGTTGCTCGCGCAGTTGCGTTACCGCCTGCGCAAGGAGCGGGGCGCAGCGCGCAAGGGAAAAATCGGTGTGGCCTGTGTGTTCAGCCGCGAGGCGGTGATGCAGCCAGCGGCCCTGGCCACTGGGGCTGACGCTGCACTGGATGCCTGTGACATCCAGGACGACGCATCGAGCGACGGCAGCCTCAATTGCCATGGCTATGGATCGGTGGTCAGCGTGACATCGGCCTTCGGTTTATGCGCTGCAGGTTGGGTACTCAACAAAATTGCTGAGTAGTTTTTTAAAGAGCCAAAAAATGACGCTATAATTTGAGGCTGTTCTGCATCACGTGCAGTACAGACCAGGGAGAAATCCTTGGGGCCTTAGCTCAGTTGGTAGAGCAGCGGACTTTTAATCCGTTTGTCGTGGGTTCGACCCCCGCAGGCCCCACCAAATTTTTAAAGCGCCTGACTGCAAAGTCAGGCGCTTTTTCTTTGCCTGTTACCTGATTGTTGATCGGTACTTCGTTTCAAGTCATCGGCAACATCCTGACGGCGTCATGGCCGGCAGAGGACATTCAGGCGGAGTAGCCCAGCAGAGGCACTTCCAGCTGCGCCTGCCGCGCCACACGAATGCAGTCCTTCATGTGTTCCTCGCCCAGATAGCGGATGGCCGCATAACCGACGGTGGCCGCAACGATCTGGCCGGCGAAGGGCACGTACTTGGCGAGTTGTTTGGTGGTCAGCCGCATGCCGATTTTGGTGGCGGCCTTGAGGATCAGGTCTCTGGAGATGAACTTGCCGATCAGGACCGAGCCGACCAGGGTGACCGCTTTCTGGACCTGGTCGCGTTTTTTCGGATCGAGCTGGTCGAGCTGCTGCGGCGTGAGGCCAAACTCGCGGTTGATTTCAGGAATCAGCTTCGACAGCATCGCGGCATCGACCGCCCAGTCGAGGCCGGGCACCGGCACGGCGCTGGCCGCGGCAGCGACCATGGCGCGTTTGTTGAGCAGCTTGCGGCTGCGAATCACCGCGGCCGCAAGGGCCGCGTCGTCGGAAGCCATCTGGAGGGCGGTAGGCATGAGTGCACTTTAGCGCGAAATGCCCGGCGGGGTTAGAGCCGCAAGCCCAACCCCGTGCGCCCAACGCCGACTCAGGCCAGCGAGGTTTCGATCTGCTCGGTGAGTTCCAGCCAGCGCTCTTCCAGCGTGCCCAGTTCGGTGTCGATGACCTTCAGGCGCTTGCCGGACTGCGCCATTTCCGCTGGCGCGGTAGTGGTCGCCAGCGAAGCTTGCAGGCTGTCGCGTTCCGCGGTCAGCGACTGCATGCGGGCGTCGATTTTTTCCAGTTCCTTGCGCAGCGGCTTGGTCGTGTCCGACTGCTGTTGCCGGCGCTGCGCGTCGTCCTTCTTGCTGGCCGATTTTTTTGCATCAAAAGTGGCTGCAGCCGGCGTCGCTGTTCCGCTGGCAGCTACTGTTTTGGTAGCAGCTGCAGCCGGCGCTGCAGTGCTGGTGGACTTTTTGGCTTCTTCACGCTGGCGCTTGGCTTCGTCGAGCAGGTAACGCTGGTAGTCGTCGAGGTCGCCGTCGAACGGCGCGACGCCGCCGCGCGAGACCATCCAGAATTCGTCGCACACGGCTCGCAGGAGGGCGCGATCGTGGCTGACCAGCATGACCGTGCCTTCAAACTCGTTGAGTGCCATCGACAGCGCCTCGCGGGTGGCCAGGTCCAGGTGGTTGGTCGGCTCATCGAGCAGCAGCAGGTTGGGGCGCTGCCAGACGATCATGCACAGCACCAGGCGCGCTTTTTCGCCGCCGCTCATGCTGCCGACGGCCTGCTTGACCATGTCGCCGCCGAAATTGAAGTTGCCCAGAAAGCTGCGCAGGTCCTGCTCGCGGGTTTGCTGGCCGCCTATCTTGCCGGCGGCGGTGACTTCCTTGACGAGCCGGATCATGTGTTCCAGCGGGTTGTCGGCCGGACGCAGCACGTCGAGTTCCTGCTGTGCGAAGTAACCGATGTTCAGGCCCTTGCCCTCGGTCATCTCGCCACTGATGGGGGCCAGCGCACGCGCGATGGTCTTGACCACGGTGGATTTGCCCTGGCCGTTGGCACCCAGGATGCCGATACGCTGGCCGGCCAGCACCGACTTGCTGACGTTCTGCACGATGACCGTGGGTGGTGTGCCTGCGGGCGCATCGGCCGGCGGCGGGTAGCCGAAGTCGACATGCTGCATCGAGAGCATGGGGTTGGGCAGGTTGGCCGGCTCCTTGAACTCGAAGGTGAAGTCGGCTTCGGCCAGCAGCGGCGCAATTTTCTCCATGCGGTCCAGCGCCTTGACGCGGCTTTGCGCCTGCTTGGCCTTGCTGGCCTTGGCCTTGAAGCGGGCAATGAATTTCTGCAGGTGGGCAATCTTGTCCTGCTGCTTGTTGAAGGCACCCTGCTGCAGTGCCATCTGCTCGGCGCGCAGATCCTCGAACTTGCTGTAGTTGCCGCCGTAGCGGGTCAGCTTGGCGCCTTCAATGTGCACGGTGACATCGGTCACGGCATCGAGAAACTCGCGGTCATGGCTGATGACCAGCATGGTGCCCTGGTAACGCTTGAGCCAGGCCTCGAGCCAGACCAGCGCGTCCAGGTCCAGGTGATTGGTCGGTTCGTCGAGCAGCAGCAGGTCGGAGGGGCACATCAGCGCGCGCGCCAGTTGCAGGCGCATGCGCCAGCCGCCGGAAAAACTGTTGACCGGGTTGTCGAGTTCGCTGAGCTTGAAGCCCAGGCCGAGGATCAGCGCCTGGGCGCGGGCCGGCGCGTCGTGCGCGCCCGAGTCGTAGAGCTCCATGTAGGCGTGCGCCATGCGGTCGCCGTCACCGCTGGCTTCGGCGGCATCGACCTCGGCCTGCGCGGCCTGCAGCACCACGTCACCTTCGATCACGTAGCTGGTAGCGCTCTGTTCGGTTTCGGGCATGTCCTGGGCGACCTGCGCCATGCGCCACTGGGCGGGGATGTAGAACTCGCCGCCGTCTTCATGCAGCGTGCCGTTGAGCATGGCAAACAGCGAGGACTTGCCCGCGCCGTTACGCCCTACCAGGCCGACTTTCTCGCCGGGGTTGAGGGTGACAGACGCGCTGTCGAGAATCACTTTGGCGCCGCGACGCAGCACCACGTTTTTAAGGGTAATCATTTAAACCAAGCAGACACAAGAAAAATAGCCAGTCGGCGCGCTGCGCCCCAATGACGGCCCGAGACGCAAGTCTCAAGCCAGTTGTTGGCGCGTGAGGAGCAGAACCTGGTCGGGGCCGGCGCTGGTTTCAAACCAGAGCGGTTCCAGGTGCGGGAAGGCGCGTTCAAAATTCTCGCGCTCGTTGCCGATTTCCAGCACCAAAACACCATTTTCGCTCATATGGCCGGCCGCGTTTAGAAAAAGGCTTCGAATGAAGTCCATGCCGTCCGCGCCACCGGCCAGCGCCAGGGCCGGTTCAGCCCTGAATTCGGCCGGCAGGGCGGCCATGGTGGCCGCGTTGACATAGGGCGGGTTGCACAGAATCAGGTCATACGGGCCGGGGCAGGCGGCCAGTCCGTCAGACTCGATGAGGGTGATACGCGACTGCAACTCGTGGACGTCCACATTGATGCGGGCCACGGCCAGCGCGTCGGTACTGATGTCGGCGGCATCGACGGCCACGTCGGGGTACGCCATGGCGGCGAGGATGGCCAGGCTGCCGTTGCCGGTGCACAGGTCCAGCACACGGTGGGTGGACGCGCTGAGCCAGGGGTCGATGCTTTCATCGACCAGCAGTTCGGCAATCAGCGAGCGCGGAATGATCACGCGTTCATCGACATAAAAGGGCACGCCCTGCAGCCAGGCCTCCCGCGTCAGGTAGGCGGCGGGTTTTCGGGTGTTGATGCGTGCTTCCAGAAGGATAGCAACCTTTGCAGCATCGGCGGGGGATACAGGCGTATTTTCCTCTTCATCGAGCTCGTCCAGCGGCAGGCCCAGCGACCACAGCACCAGCCAGGCGGCTTCATCGAAAGCGGTGAGGGTGCCCTGGCCAAAGCCATCGGCCAGCGTCAGGCCGGCTGCCTCGAGGCGGTCGGCCCAGTACTCGACCAGAGCGATGACGGTCGTCGGGGCAGGCGCTGCGCTCACTGGCCGGCGAGGCGCTCCAGCACGCCCCTGTAGATGTTTTTGAGCGGGTCCAGCGAGTTGACCAGGACGTGTTCGTCGATCTTGTGGATGGACGCGTTGATCGGGCCGAACTCGATCAGTTGCGGGCAGATGCTGGCGATAAAACGCCCGTCGCTGGTGCCACCGGTGGTCGAGAGCTCGGTCTGCAGCCCGGTTTCGGCCTGTATGGATTGACTGACGGCCTGCACCAGCTCGCCGGGCGTGGTCAGAAAGGGCTGGCCGCCCAGGGTCCAGGCCAGCGTGCAGTCGAGCTGGTGTTTTTGCAGGATGGCTTCCAGCCGCGTTTTCAGGCTGTCGGCGGTCGATTCGGTGGAAAAGCGGAAGTTGAAGTCCACCACCAGCTCGCCCGGGATGATGTTGGACGCGCCGGTGCCGCCATGCACATTCGACACCTGCCAGCTGGTGGCCGGGAAAAAGGTGTTGCCTTTGTCCCATTCGGTGGCTACCAGCTCGGCCAGCGCGGGGGCAAAGTCGTGAATCGGGTTTTTGGCCAGGTGCGGGTAGGCGATGTGTCCCTGCACGCCCTTGACCGTGAGCTTGCCGCTCAGCGTGCCGCGGCGGCCGTTCTTGATCATGTCGCCGAGCTGGTTGACCGAGGTCGGCTCGCCGACGATGCAGTAGTCCAGCACCTCGCCGCGGGCCTTCAACTGCTGGACCACCACGGCGGTGCCGTCCACCGACGGGCCTTCCTCGTCGCTGGTGATCAGGAAGGCGATGGACAGATTCGGCTGCGGGGTGGCCGCGAGAAATTCCTCGACGGCCACGACCATGGCCGCGATCGAGGTTTTCATGTCGGCGGCGCCGCGCCCGTAGAGCACACCGTCGCGGTGGCTGGGGGTGAAGGGCGGGCTGGTCCACTGCTCGAGCGGGCCGGTCGGCACCACATCGGTGTGGCCGGCAAAAACCAGGGTTTTGGGCGCTATCGAATCAGGAGCTGCCTGCGCCCGTCCTGTCTGGGCTACAGGGCCAAAACCCTTGAATGTTGCCCACAGGTTGGTGACGCGGAAGTGCTCTGGCCCGCTGACGATGGTTTCACATTCAAAACCCAGCGCCTGCAGGCGCGCGGCCAGGATGGCCTGGCAACCCGCGTCGTCGGGGGTCACCGAGGGTCGGGAAATCAGTTGTTCAGCAAGTCGGAGTGTGGAAGACATGAAAAAGGAGACGAAGGAGAAGGAGGATGCCGGGGCTACGCCTACAGGTTGCCATAACCGGTGTTGCCGGTCTTGGTGTCGTGACGGACGTCGAGGGTGATTTCGGTGAAGGATGCTTCGTCGTCCTCTTCCTCGGGCTCTTCTGCCGCCTTGGCGGCCACGGCGAAGTCGTTTTCCAGGCGCCACATCAGGTTGGTGGGCGAATCGGCATACAGCAGGCCTTCCTTGCGCGTGACCGTGCCATTGACGATCAGCTTG
Organism: Pseudomonadota bacterium; assembly: GCA_040389085.1. Lineage (GTDB taxonomy): Bacteria > Pseudomonadota > Gammaproteobacteria > Burkholderiales > Burkholderiaceae_C > Polaromonas. The sequence continues at coordinate 461,737 of JAZKAP010000001.1, read as the reverse complement.
GCGATGTCCTGCTCGAAGGTCTGCGAGCCCTCGGCCATGGACTTTTCCATTGCTTCCTTGACGCCGGAAAAATCACCTTTTTCGATCAGCTCGGAGATCAGCTTGGTATTGAGCATGACCTCGACCGCCGGCGCGCGACCGCCGGCCAGGGTACGCAGCAGGCGCTGCGAGACGATGGCCTTCATCGCCGCGCCGAGGTCGCCCAGCATGGTGGTGCGCACCTCGACCGGGTAAAAACTCAGGATGCGGTTGAGCGCCTGGTAGCTGTTGTTGGCGTGCATGGTGGCCAGGCACAGGTGACCCGACTGCGCATAGGCAATCGCGGCCGACATGGTTTCGCGGTCGCGGATCTCGCCGATCAGGATCACGTCGGGCGCCTGGCGCAGCGCGTTTTTCAGCGCCACCTGCAGCGACTGTGTGTCGCTGCCGACCTCGCGCTGGTTGACCACCGATTTCTTGTTGGTGAACAAAAACTCGACCGGGTCTTCGATCGTCAGGATGTGGCCCGGCATGGTTGCGTTGCGGTGGTCCATCATGGACGCCAGGGTGGTGCTTTTTCCGGCGCCGGTGGAGCCCACCATCAGCAGCAGGCCGCGTTTTTCCATGATCAGGTCGGCCAGGATGGGCGGCACGTTCAGGCTCTCGAGCGGCGGAATCTCACCGGGCACGTAGCGGATCACGGCCGCATAGGTGCTGCGCTGCCTGAAACCGCTGATGCGGAAATTGCCGACGCCGGCCAGCGGAAAGCCCATGTTGAGCTCGCCGAGTTCTTCGAGCTCCTCGATGCGCTCGGGAGGCAACACCTCCGCCAGCAGGTTGCGCGGCGCGTCCGGCGGCAGGATCTGGCTGTTGATCGGAATGGCCTCGCCGTTGATCTTGATGAGGGCCGGCGAATGCGCCGACAGATAGACGTCGGAGGCCTTTTTATCGGCCATCAAACGCAGGATACGTTCCATCGTGCTCATGGTCTGCGCAGTCATCGTCGGTTCCGATCAGTCAGTCAGAGGGCCATCAGTCGCGGAGGAGATCATTGAGGCTGGTGGTCGCGCGGGTCTTGGCGTCCACCTTCTTGACGATCACCGCGCAATACAGCGAGTATTTGCCGCCGGCCTTGGGCAGGTTGCCCGACACGACAACAGAACCGGCCGGAATGCGGCCATAGGTCACGGTATCCGCCTCGCGGTCGTAGATCGGTGTGCTCTGACCGATGTAGACACCCATCGAAATGACGGAGTTTTCCTCGACGATCACGCCTTCAACCACTTCGGAGCGCGCGCCGATGAAGCAGTTGTCTTCAATGATGGTGGGGTTGGCCTGCAGGGGTTCGAGCACGCCGCCCAGGCCCACGCCGCCGGACAGATGCACGTTTTTGCCGACCTGCGCGCAGCTGCCGACGGTGGCCCAGGCGTCCACCATGGTGCCTTCGTCCACATAGGCGCCGATGTTCACATAGCTCGGCATCAGGATCGCGCCCTTGGCGATGTAGCTGCCGCGGCGGGCCACGGCCGGCGGCACCACACGCACGCCGCTTTCCTTCATTTCCTGCTCGCTCAGGTGCGAGAACTTGGTCGGCACCTTGTCATAAAAGCCCAGGTCGCCGGCGCGCATCAGCACGTTGTCCTTCAGGCGGAAGCTCAGCAGCACGGCCTTCTTGATCCACTGGTGCGTGGTCCACTGGCCCACACCCTGGCGCGTGGCCACGCGCAGGCGGCCGCCGTTGAGTTCGGAAATCGTGTGTTCGACCGCATCCTGGATCTCCTTGGACGCAGCCTGCGGCGAGAGGTTGGCGCGGTCTTCCCAGGCGGCGTTGATGATGCTTTGCAGTTGGTCTTGATTCATTTTTTTCAGATCAGGTGGATTGGATAAATTGAACGATTCTTTCGGCAGCTTCAACACATTCAGCGGTTTCAGCCACCAGCGCCATGCGGATGCGCCCGGTACCGGGGTTGTGGCCCCGGGCTTCGCGGGCAAGGTAACTGCCGGGCAACACCACCACATTGTAAAGAGCGAGCAGTTCGCGCGAAAACGCAGGGTCGTTGTTGGCAAAACGTGCCGGAATCTGCGCCCACAGGTAGAAGCCGGCGTCAGGCAGGGCCACGTCCATGACGCTGGCGAGCAGGGGGGTGACCCGGGCAAACTTTTCGCGGTACAGCGCGCGGTTCTCCACCACATGTTTCTCGTCGTTCCAGGCAGCGATGCTGGCCGCCTGCACGATGGGGCTCATGGCGCTGCCATGGTAGGTGCGGTAGAGCAAAAAGGGCTTGATCAGCGCCGCGTCACCGGCGACAAAGCCGCTGCGCAGGCCCGGCACGTTGCTGCGTTTGGAAAGGCTGGTCAGCGCGATGATGTTTTTGAAGTCGTGCCGGCCCAGTTGCGCCGCGGCCTGCAGGGAGCCCAGCGGCGGCTCCTCACGGAAATAGATCTCGCTGTAACACTCGTCCGAGGCAATCACAAAGCCGTACCGGTCGCTCAGCTCGAACAGCAGCTTCCACTCGTCCAGTCCCATGACCGCGCCGGTCGGGTTGCCGGGCGAGCAGACAAACAGCAGCTGCGTTTTTGCCCAGACCTCCTGCGGCACGGCGGCCCAGTCCACCGCGAAGTTGCGCGCCGGGTCGCTGGGTGCGAACCAGGTGTCCGCACCGGCCAGCAGCGCCGCGCCTTCGTAGATTTGATAGAAGGGGTTCGGTGACACCACCGTCGCGCCGGGCTGGGTCGGATCTATCACCGTCTGCGCCAGCGCGAACAGCGCCTCGCGCGAGCCGTTGACCGGCAGGATCTGCGTGGCCGGGTCCAGCGCCAGGCCGTAACGGCGTTGCAGCCAGTCGGCCATGGCTTGGCGCAGTTTCGGTTCGCCGGCGGTGGCCGGGTAGCTGGCCAGGCCAGCCAGGCTGGCGCTCAGGGCGGCCTTGATCAGTTCCGGCGTCGCATGCCGGGGCTCGCCAATACCCAGGCTGATGGGGCGGTAGGCCGGGTTCGGCGTCACGTCGGCGTGGAGCTGGCGCAGCCGCTCGAAGGGGTAGGGCTGCAGGCGTTTCAACAATGGATTCATGGCCCGGATTATCCCGTGTGAACGCCGCGCGGGCGGCGGCCGGCCGACCTCCCAAGCCACTTTGCTACGAAAAGAATAGCTGCCCGCGCAGGACGAGCAAGGGCTGGAGGCCATTTTGATGCATGAATTCCAGCAGGAACCGGCCATGGAAGAGGGCGCCACCAGCGCCACCGTGGCCCGCATGGCGCCGGTCACCATTTTTTACAGCGGCCCGGGCGTCGGGCTCGGGTAACATTGCGGGCTGTGCATTGCCTGAAGCAGGCCGGGTATTTCAGAAAATTTCCATAAAAATCAACAGCTTAGCTTCAGGCATCTCCCAGCGCCAGGAATAAAAACAGGGTCCGCCGTGCGTCTCAATTCAATCAAGTTATCCGGCTTCAAATCGTTCGCGGAGCCGACCAATTTCGTGCTGCCGGGCCAGCTGATCGGTGTGGTCGGCCCCAACGGCTGCGGCAAGTCCAACATCATGGATGCCGTGCGCTGGGTGCTCGGCGAAAGCAAGGCCAGCGAGCTGCGCGGCGAATCCATGCAGGACGTGATCTTCAACGGCACCAACCTGCGCAAGCCGGCCAGCCGCTCCAGCGTCGAGCTGGTGTTCGACAATGCCGACCACCGTGCCGGCGGCCAGTGGGGCCAGTTCGCCGAAATTGCTGTCAAGCGCGTGCTCACGCGTGACGGCACCTCGAGCTACTACCTGAACAACCAGCCGGTGCGCCGTCGCGACGTGCAGGACGTGTTCCTCGGCACCGGCCTGGGCCCGCGCGCCTACGCCATCATCGGCCAGGGCACGATCAGCCGCATCATCGAATCCAAGCCCGAAGAGCTGCGCCTGTTCCTCGAGGAAGCGGCCGGTGTCTCCAAGTACAAGGAACGCCGGCGCGAAACCGCCAACCGCCTGAGCGACACGCGCGAGAACCTGACCCGCGTCGAGGACATCCTTCGTGAGCTCAATGCCAACCTCGAAAAACTCGAGAAACAGGCCGAGGTTGCGCTGCGCTACAACACGCTGCACGCCGACGCCACGCTCAAGCAGCACCAGCTCTGGTTCCTCAAACGCGCCGAAAGCGAAGCCGACCAGGCCAAGGTCAAGGCCGATGCGGCCAAGTCGGTCAACGACCTCGAAAGCCGCATCGCCGACCTGCGTCATATCGAAGCCGACCTGGAAACCATCCGCCAGGCGCATTACGCCGCCGGCGACCAGGTCAACCAGGCCCAGGGCAAGCTCTACGAAGCCAGCGCCGAAGTCGGCCGGCTCGAGGCCGAAATCCGCTTTGTGGTCGAAGGCCGGCAACGCGTCGAGCAGCGCCTGGCGCAACTCAAGGAACAGACCAGCCAGTGGGCCGCGCGCAAGGAAGAGGCCGCGCTGGAAACCGAAACCCTGACCGAGCGGGCGATTCAGGCTGAAGAGCAGGCCGAGCTGCTGGCCGCGCAGAGCGAAGACCAGGCCGGGCAGTTGCCCGCCCTCGAAGAAGCGCTGCGTGCCGCGCAATCCAAAGCCAATGAGCAGCGCACCAGCGTAGGCCAGGTGCAGCAGCAGATCCAGGTGCTGGCCGCGGACCAGCGCAACATCGAGGAACAGTCACGCACCCTGAGCCTGCGCCACGAGCGCCTGACCGCGGACAAAAACGCCCTCAACGCACCCGACGAAGCGCGCCTCGTCAACCTGAATACCCAGTTTGCCGCGGCGAAGGAAGCGCAGGACGAAGCCGAGGCCAGGCTGCACGAGCTGACCGACAGCGTGCCCCAGCTCGACGAAGACCGGCGCAACAAGCAGCAGGCCGTGAACACCGAGTCTGCCCGGCAGGCCGAGCTGTCCGCGCGCATGGAAGCGCTCAAGGCGCTGCAGGAAAAAGTCAAGACCGACGGCAAGCTCAAACCCTGGCTGGCCAAACATGGGCTTGATGGCCTGCAGGGCCTCTGGAGCCGCATCCATATCGAGCAGGGCTGGGAAAACGCCCTCGAAGCCGCGCTGCGCGAGCGGCTTGGCGCGCTGGAAGTTTCCCGCCTGGACATGGTGCGTGGTTTTGCGGGCACGGACGGGCGCGACACGCCGCCGGCCAAACTCTCGTTTTATTCGCCGCCAACGGCCGCCGCACCGGCCAGCGCGTCCGCCAGCGGCCTCAAATCCCTGGCCGATCTGCTGCGTCTGGGCGATGCCGGCCAGACGGCGCTGCTGGGCGACTGGCTGCACGGCTGCCTGACCGCAACCAGCCTGGACGAAGCCCTGGCGGCACGCCAGAAGCTGCAAGCCGGTGAAGTCATTTACGTGAAAAGCGGCCACGCGGTCACGCTGCACAGCGTGAGTTTTTATGCCCAGGATTCCGAGCAGGCCGGCCTGCTGGCCCGTGCGCAGGAAATCGAAAACCTCGAAAAACAGCTGCGCGCCCAGGCCCTGATCAGCGACGAGGCACGTAGTGCCCTGATTCGCGCCGAAGCGGCTTATGCCGATGCGGCCCAGCGCCTGGCCACGGCACGCCGCGAGACCGCCGAAGGCCAGAGCCGCACGCACGAGTTGCAGGTCGAGGTGCTGCGCCTGACGCAACTGGCCGAACAGACACGGGCGCGCAGCGAGCAGATTGCCGGCGACCTCGCTGAAATCGACGCGCAGATGAACGACCTGCAGGAGCGCCGGGTGACGGCCGAAGGGCGCTTTGAAGAGCTGGACATGCAGCTGGCCGACAGCCAGGAGCGCCACGCCCAGCTCGACGACCGCGTCATCGAGGCCGAGCGCAAATTGAACGAATCACGCGAGCAGCAGCGCGCGCTGGAGCGCCAGTCGCAGGAAGCGCAGTTTGCGCTGCGCAGCCTGGCCTCGCGCCGCGACGAACTGACGCGCTCCATCGATATTGCGGCGCAGCAGGCCGCGTCGATTGCCGGCGAGGAAGAACGCGCCAAAGAGGAACTCTCGCGCCTGACGGACGCCGCGGCCCAGGCCGGCCTGCAGGACGCGCTCAACGTCAAGCTCGAGCGTGAGGCCGACCTCGGCGCCAAGCGCAGCCAGTACGACGACCTGACCACCAAGCTGCGGGCCAGTGACGAACGCCGACTGCAACTGGAACGGGAACTCGATCCGCTGCGCCAGCGCATCACCGAATTCCAGCTCAAGGAGCAGGCCGCGCGCCTGGGCTTCGAGCAGTACGCGCAATTGCTGGCAGATGCACAGGCCGACCTGGCTGCCGTCGAAGCATCCATCCAGACCGGCAATGTGCGCCTGACCGGCCTGCAGGGCGAGATCGACCGCATCAACCGCGACATCCAGTCCCTGGGCGCCGTGAACCTGGCTGCGCTGGATGAACTCAGCAGCGCCCGCGAACGCAAGCAGTTCCTCGACGCGCAGTCGGCCGACCTGAACGAAGCCATGACGACGCTGGAAGATGCGATCAAGAAGATCGATGCCGAAACGCGGGACCTGCTGTCAACCACCTTCGAGACGGTCAACCGCCATTTCGGCGAGATGTTCCCGCGCCTGTTCGGCGGCGGCAACGCCAAACTCGTGATGACCGGCGAGGAAATCCTGGATGCCGGCGTGCAGGTGCTGGCCCAGCCGCCGGGCAAGAAAAACCAGACCATCCATTTGCTGTCGGGCGGCGAAAAGGCCTTGACCGCGATTGCGCTGGTGTTTGCGATTTTCCAGCTGAATCCTGCGCCATTCTGTCTGCTCGACGAGGTCGATGCGCCGCTGGACGACGCCAACACCGAGCGTTATGCCAAGCTGGTGGCCAGCATGAGCAAGGAAACGCAGTTTCTTTTCATCAGCCACAACAAGATCGCCATGGAAATGGCCGAACAGCTGATCGGCGTGACCATGCAGGAGCAGGGTGTCTCGCGCATCGTGGCCGTCGACATGGAAGCCGCTCTTGGGTTTGCGGAGGCCGCATGACCATTGAAGCAAGGAAACTCAGGGGGCTCAAGACCAGCCGGGGCCGCGGAACCGGCTTTGCCGGGCCGCAGGCGCAGCGGCCCCCGAGGGGCTGGAGCCTGCGGCTCCAAAGCTGCTTGAGCAGCTTTGGACAGGCGACAGAAGCGAAGCCTCTGGCGAGCTGCGGCCTGCAAGGCCTCGAGAGCCACGCGCAGTGGGCGAACGTGGGGGCGATGTCTTGAGCACACTCCAGATCAGTTTGGCCATACTCGGCGGTTTGATTCTTGCGATCGTGGTGGCCCACAGCACCTGGTCCGCCCGCAAAAACCTGCCGCGGCGCGCCACGCCCGACCCGTCGGCGCCCCCTCCCGTCGAGCCGGTGGGCGGCGAGCCGTCCTTTGACACCGAGCCGGAGCGCCTGGAGCCCGGTTTTGACCGCGATTCCAGCCTCGACGCGCTGACCGCCATGACCGTGCCCGAGAAAAAACCCGGGCTCGATGCGCTCATCGACGTCATTGCGCCGATTCTGGTGGACGCGCCGGTGTCGGGCGAAGCCGCGCTGGCGGCCATGCCCGCCACGCGCCGCGCCGGCAGCAAGCCGTTTGCGGTGGAAGGCCTGAATGTCGCCACCGATGCCTGGGAAACCCCGTTCGCGGGCCAGCGCTACGGCGCCTTCCAGGCCGGTGTGCAGCTGGCCAACCGTACCGGCGCACTGAACCAGATCGAGTTCTCGGAATTTGTCATCAAGGCGCAAGCCTTTGCCGACGCGATCGACGGCCAGCCCGAATTTCCCGACATGCTCGACGAGGTCGCGCGGGCCCGTGAGCTGGACACCTTTGCCAGCGCCCATGATGCGCAGCTGAGCTTCACGCTGCGGGCAAAAAACACCGCCTGGAGCCCCGGTTATGTGCACCAGAGCGCCGCCAAGCTCGGCTTTATCACCGGCTCCATCCCGGGCCGCATGGTGCTGCCTGCCAGCGAGTCCGGCCATGCGCCCATCCTGGGCCTGGCCTTCGACACCCAGGCGGCCATGGCCGAAGACCCGGAGCAGACCGCCTTGCGCGAGCTGACGCTGTCACTGGATGTGCCGCAGGTGCTGCGGTCCGAGCAACCGTTTGTGCGCATGTGCGAGGCCGCGATCACGCTGGCCGCCAGCATGGACGGCGTGATCATCGACGACCAGGGCCAGCCTATCCGACCCGAGACCATGGAAGTCATCCACGCCGACCTCGAGCAGCTCTACGACACGCTGGAAGGCCGCGACATGCCGGCCGGCTCGGCGCTGGGCCGGCGCCTGTTCTCCTGAGTTTTCTTCCCATGGTCACCCCTGACATGTTTGCGCCGCCCGAGCCGCGGAAAGCGCCGGCGCCTGCCGAACGTATCGCCATCCTGCGCGACCAGCTCAACGAACACGCGCACCGCTATTACGTGCTCGACGAGCCGGCCATTCCGGATGCCGAATACGACCGGCTGTTCCAGGAACTGCAGGCGCTGGAAGCGCAGCACCCCGAACTGGCCAGCCCGGATTCGCCGACCCGGCGGGTGGGCGGCCGGCCGCTGGACCAGTTCGCCAGCGTGCGCCACGCCGTGCCGATGTTGAGCATCCGCACCGAAACCGACACCGAGGCGACGGGGGCGCAGAATTTCGATGTGCGCGTGCGCAAGGAGTTGGGACTGGGGGAGGGTGATCCGCCGGTGGAATACGTGGCCGAACTCAAGTTCGACGGCCTGGCGATCAACCTGCGTTACGAACATGGCGTGCTGGTGCAGGCCGCGACGCGCGGCGACGGCGAAACCGGCGAGGACGTGACGCAGAACATCCGCACCATCCGCCAAATTCCGCTGCGGCTTCCCAAGGATGCCCCCCCTGTGCTGGAAGTGCGCGGCGAGGTCTACATGCGCCGCGACCACTTCGAGTCGCTCAATCAGCGGCAGCGCGAAAAAATTGCAAAAGGTGCGAAGGGCGAAAAAACCTTCGTCAACCCGCGCAATGCCGCCGCCGGCGCCGTGCGCCAGCTCGACCCGGCGATCGCCGCGCAGCGCCCGCTGAGCTTTTTTGCCTATGGCTTGGGGGAAGTCACGCCGCAGGAAGAGGGCGGTCCGGACTTCGATACCCACTTCCAGTTGCTGCTGACCCTCAAATCATGGGGTTTTCCGGTTGCAGCCCAGACGCAGACTGCGCAAGGCGCTTCTGAATTGATAGCATTCCACGGGAAGATGGGCCGCGAGCGCGACCAGTTGCCCTACGACATCGACGGCGTGGTCTACAAGGTCAACAGTCTGGCGCTGCAGAAAAAGCTCGGTTTCGTGACACGCGAGCCGCGCTGGGCGGTGGCGCACAAATACCCCGCCCAGGAGCAGATGACCACGGTGCTGGCGATTGACGTGCAGGTCGGCCGTACCGGCAAACTCACGCCGGTGGCCAAACTGGCGCCGGTGTTTGTCGGCGGCGTGACCGTGACCAACGCCACGCTGCACAACGAGGACGAAGCCAGGCGCAAGGACGTGCGCATCGGCGACACGGTGATCGTGCGCCGCGCCGGCGACGTGATCCCCGAGGTGGTCAGCGTGCTGCTCGACAAACGGACGCAGGACGCCCCGCAGTTCACCATGCCCCGAACCTGCCCGGTGTGCGGCTCGGACGCCGTGCGGGAAGAGGGCGAGGCCGACTACCGCTGCACCGGCGGCCTGTTCTGCGGCGCCCAGCGCAAGGAAGCCATCCTGCATTACGCGCACCGGCGCGCGGTCGAGATCGAAGGTCTGGGTGACAAACTGGTCGAGCAGCTGGTCGACGCCGGCGTGGTTCGCACCCTGCCAGACCTGTACCGCCTGGGGTTGACGGCGCTGGCCGGCCTGGAGCGCATGGCCGACAAGTCTGCCAACAACCTGCTCGAGGCCCTCGAAAAGTCCAAGCAGACGACCCTGCCGCGTTTCCTGTTCGGCCTGGGCATCCGCCATGTCGGGGAGGCCACGGCCAAGGAGCTGGCGCGCCATTTCGGCAGCCTCGACGCGGTCATGGATGCGACCGAGGAGCAACTGCTCGAGGTCAGCGATGTCGGTCCCATCGTCGCGCAAAGCATACGCACCTTCTTCGACCAGCCGCACAACCGCGAGGTGGTCGAGCAGCTGCGCGCCTGCGGCGTCAGCTGGCCGGAGGGGCAGCCGGCGGTACGTGCGCCGCAACCGCTGTCGGGCAAGACGTTTGTGATCACCGGCACACTGCCCTCGCTAAGCCGCGACGAGGCCAAGGACAGGGTTGAAGCTGCGGGCGGCAAGGTCGCGGGCTCGGTCAGCAAAAAAACCGACTACGTGGTTGCCGGCACAGAAGCCGGCAGCAAGTTGACCAAGGCGCAGGAGCTCGGTGTGGCCATCATCGACGAAGCGGCCCTGCTGGCGATGCTGGCGGATCCCGCCTAGGTCCGCGGCGGCGCGGCTTCGTCGGCGAGGTGTTCGGGCCGGCGCCACAGCCAGGCCAGCACGCCCGCCATGCAGCCGATGGCGAGCCCGGCCACCCAGCGGTTTGGCACCACCACCAGCATGAAGACGGCGCTCCCGCCCATCACCGCCGTGGCCGTCCATTTGGCGCGCCGGCGCACCACGCCACCGCGGCGCCACTCGACCAGCATGGGCCCGAAGGAGGTATGGCTTTCCAGCCAGGCCAGCAGGCGCGGCGAGCTGCGGGCGGCCGCCCAGGCCGAAAGCAGGACAAAAGGCACCGTCGGCAACACCGGCACAAAGATGCCGATCACGCCCAGGGCCAGGCTCAGCAGCGCCAATACCAACAGCGCCCAGCGTGTCACGAGGGGAAGCGGGGCGGCCGGCTCGGCGGGAAGGGCCGGCTGGCGGCGGGATGGTTCGGACATTCCCCATTTTGCCGTGCAGCGGGCAACACGGCCGTCCCGCCTTCTTTCTTTCTCTTTCTGTATGCTCGACGTTTTGACGACAGAGGATTTTCATGACCGTACGCGACATTCTCAAGATGGGGGACCCGCGCCTGCTGCGGGTGGCCCAGCCCGTGACGGGTTTCGACACCGATGAACTGCACCTGCTGGTGGCCGACATGTTCGAAACCATGCGCGCCGTCAATGGTGCCGGCCTGGCCGCACCGCAGATCGGTGTGGACCTGCAGCTGGTGATTTTTGGCACGGATGCGGTGAATCCGCGTTACCCCGACGCGCCCCTGGTGCCGCGCACGGTGCTGCTCAATCCGGTCATCACGCCCATGTCGGACGACATGGAAAACGGCTGGGAGGGCTGCCTCTCGGTGCCCGGCCTGCGTGGCGTGGTACCACGCTTCTCAAGCATCCGCTACACCGGCTTCGATCCCTATGGCGATCCGATCAACCGGACGGTGGACGGCTTTCACGCCCGTGTGGTGCAGCACGAGTGTGACCACCTGATGGGGGTGCTGTACCCGATGCGCATCCGGGACCTCACGCAGTTCGGCTACACCGAGGTGCTGTTCCCGGGCCTGGATGCGTCTGAGGACGACTGAGTCTTTCCAAGTGGGGTTTCACCCGGCCTGAGCCGCTGGGCGGTCGGCCGGCAGGCGCGCCTTGCCGCCGGAACCGAACACCGAGCGCCACCAGGCGGCGGAACCTTCGGGTGGCACCGGCGGCGTGGTCTCGATACGGGCGTCCAGGTAGTCCAGCGTGACACGGCGGCGGTACTGCGCGACCTCTTCACCGGCCAGCTCGATCAGCGGCCGGGCCGCGCCCCGGCTCTGGATCAGCACCTGCTTGCGCCCGGCGCCGGCCTTGATCAGCGCCGAGCGCACGGCCATGGCGCGGCGGTCGCCCATCAACCAGAAAAAGCGGTGGCTGCCGGTGCCGTAGCTGTGGCCGGAAACCATCACCCGCTGCTCGGGCCGGTCGGCCAGCCAGGCCGCGTGGGCGGCCAGCAGGTCGTCATAACTCTCGGGCACCAGCCAGTTGTCGGGTTCAAAAAAGACCTGACGGGCCAGGGGCCGGCCGTCGTCGTCGCATTCGCCCGAGGCGTGCAACTGCTGCTCGCGGGTCAACAGGGTGTGTGTCTGGGCATGCATGGCAAGCTCCTTGGGTGAAATGTCCGGTTGCGGGGCTGGCCACCATTTTTTTCCTGGCTACCGGTCCGCTGTTCGTTCATTGTCTGCTTCTGGCAGCCCATCACAAGCCTCAAACAGTGATCATGTGTAACATGAAGAAAATCGTTTAACTTATTGATTTAAATAAATAAATGTTCTTCAACTTGGAGCCCGGGATGGACGGGAAGCGGCCGGACCGGCCTGTGACGGCTCGTGCGCTCAGGCCCCGAGTGCTTCGAGCAGTTCGGTCTCGATGGCGATCTGAGCCTTGTTGTGCTGCAGTTCCGGCCCGTCGATCAGGAAGGTGTCTTCCACGCGTTCGCCCAGGGTGGTGACCTTGGCCAGTTGCAGGTTGATGCGGTGGCGGGCCAGCACGCGCGCGATCGAATACAGCAGGCCCACACGATCGCTGGCCGAGACGCTGAGTAGCCAGCGCTGGGCTTTTTCATCGGGCCGCAGGTCCACGCGCGGCGTGATCGGGAAACTCTTGACGCGGCGCGACACCCGGCCCTTGCCCGGCGGCGGCAGTGGGCCATTTTCTTCAATGGCGCGGTCCAGGTCAGCTTCGACCATGGCCACGAGTTCGCGGTAGTGGTCGGCCAGGGTCGGGCTGACCACCTGGAAGGTGTCCAACGCATAACCGCTTGTGCCTCTGGTGGGTTTGGCGGTGTGGACCTTGGCGTCCAGGATGCTGAAACCGGCTTCCTCGAAATAACCGCAGATGCGGGCAAACAGGTCGGGCGCATCGGGCGTGTACACCAGCACCTGCAGGCCTTCGCCGGCGGCCGAGCGGCGCGCCCGCACAATACATTTGGCCGTGCCCACATGGCGCGACAGGTGGCGCGCATGCCAGGCAATGTCGCCGGCCTCGTGGCGCATGAAATAACTGACGTCCAGCGAGTCCCACAGAGCCTTGTGCGCCTCGAAAGGTTCGGCATGCAGCGCCAGGATGGTCAGGGCCTCGCGTTTGCGGGCCTCGACCTCGGCGTCCGCATCGGGCGCCCGCCCGCCCAGCACGCGCAGCGTGTAGCGATACAGGTCTTCGAGCAGCTTGCCTTTCCAGGCATTCCACACCTTGGGGCTGGTGCCGCGGATGTCCGCCACCGTGAGGAGGTAAAGCGCGGTCAGGTAACGCTCGTTGCCGACACGTTTGGCAAACCCGGCAATGACCTGCGGGTCGCTCAGGTCTTCCTTCTGGGCAATGCGGCTCATGGTCAGGTGTTCGCCCACCAGGAATTCGATCAGCTTCGCGTCTTCGGCGGCGATGCCATGCTGGCGGCAAAACACCCGCACGTCCTTGCGGCCGAGGTCGGAATGGTCGCCACCACGGCCCTTGGCAATGTCGTGGAAAAGGGCGGCGACATACAGAATCCAGGGCTTGTCCCAGCCGGCCGCCAGTTGCGAACACGCCGGGTATTCATGCGCGTGTTCGGCCATGAAAAAGCGCCGCACATTGCGCAGCACCATCAGGATGTGCTGGTCCACCGTGTAGACGTGGAACAGGTCATGCTGCATCTGCCCGACGATCTGGCGGAACACCCACAGGTAGCGGCCCAGCACCGAGGTCTGGTTCATCAGGCGCATCGCATGGGTGATACCCGTTGGCTGCTGCATGATCTGCCGGAAGGTGTCGCGGTTGACCGGGTCGCGCCTGAAGCGCGCGTCCATCACGCCGCGTGCGTTGTACAGCGCGCGCAGGGTGCGGGCCGACAGGCCCTTGACACCCACGGTGGTCTGGTAGACCAGAAAGGTCTCGAGGATGGCGTGCGGGTTGGCCAGGTACAGGTCGTCGCTGGCCACCTCGATCATGCCGGCCTTGTTCAGGAAACGTTCGTTGATCGGCTGCGGCGCCTGCGCGCTGGGGTGGAGACGCTCCTCGATGTTGAGCAGCAGGATCTGGTTGAGCTGGGTCACCGCCTTGGCGGTCCAGTAAAAGCGCTTCATCAGGGCTTCGCTGGCGCGCGAGACCACGCGCCCGGTGTCGCTGTGGGTCACCGTCGCATAACCGAAGGACTCGGCCACCACGGTCTGCAGGTCGAACACCAGGCGGTCCTCGCGCCGGCCGGCCAGCAGGTGCAGGCGGGCGCGGATCAGGCTCAGCAGGGCTTCGTTGGCCTTGATCTGGCGGACCTCGAAGGCGGTGGCCAGCCCATTGCGCGCCAGGTCGTCCCAGGACTTGCCCAGCCCGGCTGCGCGCGCCACCCAGAGGATGACCTGCAGGTCACGCAGGCCGCCCGGGGACTCCTTGCAGTTGGGCTCCAGGGAGTAGGGCGTGTCTTCGAATTTGTTGTGGCGCTGGCGCTGCTCCAGTGTCTTGGCCACAAAAAAGGCCCGCGGGTCCAGCACGCCCTCGAGCTGCGCCAGCAGCGCGGCAAACATCGTTCTGGAGCCCGCCAGCAGTCGCGCTTCGAGCAGCGAGGTCTGCACCGTCACGTCCTTGGCGGCTTCCTCGACACAGTCGCCGACCGTGCGCACGCTGGAGCCGATCTCCAGGCCGGTGTCCCAGCAACTGCCGATGAAGCTCTCGATCCGGGTCTTCAGCTCCGCATCGCTGTCGACCTGGGCGTCATCGGGCAGCAGCAGCAGCACGTCGACGTCGGAATGCGGAAACAGCTCGCCCCGGCCAAACCCGCCGACCGCCACCAGGCAGTAGCCGGCCGGGAATCCGGCGCGTTGCCAGAGCTGGCGCAAGGTGTCGTCGGTGTGCCGGGCCAGCTTGCGCAGCAGGCTGCGGATGCCTCGTGTGGATGCGCCGCTGCCGGCCAGCGAGGTCAGCAGAGCTTTTTTGCCAGCCCGGTAATGCTCGCGCAAGCGGGCCGGTTCGGTGGTGGACGACGAAGCAGGGGGCAGCGCGGAAAGCATGGGCAGCAGGCGCTGTGGGCGCGGGAGGGCGCGGGGCGCAGCCGGCTCAGGCGGCCGAATCGGCGGTCGAGGGGGCCTCGGCCTTCGCCGTGGCCGCCTGCGGCGCCGGCTGTGGCACAAAGTCCGGAATGGCCGGGCTGCCAGCCGACAGCGTCAGCACTTCATAACCGGTTTCGGTCACCAGAATCGTGTGCTCCCACTGCGCCGACAGCGAGTGGTCGCGCGTCACGATGGTCCAGCCGTCTTTTTCGGGGCCGTCCTTGATGTCGCGCTTGCCGGCGTTGATCATGGGCTCGATCGTGAAGGTCATGCCGGGCTTGAGCTCTTCGAGCGTGCCGGGGCGGCCGTAATGCAGCACCTGCGGATCTTCGTGGAAACGCTTGCCGATGCCGTGGCCGCAGAACTCGCGCACGATGGTGAAGCCCTGCTTTTCAGCGAAGGTCTGGATCGCATGCCCGATGTCGCCCAGCCTGGCGCCGGGTTTGACCCGCATGATGCCGTGCCACATGGCCTCGTAGGTTACCTTGCACAGACGCCTGGCCGCAATCGACACGTCGCCGATCATGTACATGCGGCTGTTGTCGCCGAACCAGCCTTCCTTCGTGATCACGGTGACATCGATGTTCATGATGTCGCCTTTGCGCAAGGGCTTGTCGTTGGGAATGCCGTGACAGACCACGTGGTTCAGCGAGGTGCACAGCGAAGCCGGGTAGGGCGGGTAACCGGGCGGCTGGTAACCCAGCGTGGCCGACACGGTGCCCTGCACGTTGACCATGTAGTCGTTGGCGAGTTTGTCGATTTCCCGGGTGGTGACCCCGGCCTTCACGAAGGGCGTCAGGTAGTCCAGCACCTCGGAAGCCAGTTTGCAGGCGACCCGCATACCCTCGATGCCTGCTGCGTCTTTGTACGTAATACTCATGGGGGGATTATCCCACTGCCACACCGGCGCTGCATGGCACCCCTCTTTGCCCGGTCTTTGGCGAGCCCGGCCGGCCGCGGCCCGGCACCGACTCACTGATAAAATTACGGGTTAACGCGACTCCCCCAGCCTTCTGCGCCTGCAGGCGGTGTTAAACCCCAAAACAGCTTGTGAGCTGCCCACCTCCCACTACAAGGCCACCGCCACCGTGACCCTGCATCTGACGACTTTCGAGGGCGACGCCCACGGCATCAGCGCCCTGAGCGACTTTCGCGTCCAGCAACTCCTGCCGCGCCTGCAAGCCATCGAGGGCAAGATCGCGGGCATCAGCGCCCGCTTCGTGCACCTGGTGGCCACCGTGTCACCGCCTGACGACGCGCTCAAAACCCGGCTGGCGGCGCTGCTGACTTACGGCGATCCCTGCCCGGAGAGCTCCGCCAGCACTGCCAAGGGGGATGAAGCGCTGCTTTTCATCGTCTCGCCGCGTTTCGGCACGGTTTCGCCCTGGGCCTCCAAGGCCACCGACATTGCCCACAACTGCGGGCTGGCCATCAAGCGCATCGAACGTATCACCGAGTACCGGCTGACCCTCAAGTCGGGCTTTTTCAGCAAGACGGCCCTCAGTGACGCCCAGCGCGACCAGGTTGCCGCCTTGCTGCACGACCGCATGACGGAAAGCGTGATGACCGACCGGGCGCAGGCCGCCGGCCTGTTCACCGAGCTGCAGGGCGCGCCGCTGCAGACGATCAACGTGCTGGCTGGCGGCAAGGCGGCACTGGAAGCGGCCAACAGCGAGTTCGGCCTGGCGCTGGCAGCCGACGAAATTGATTACCTGGTCACCGCCTTCACCCAGCTTCAGCGCAACCCGACCGATGTCGAGCTCATGATGTTCGCGCAGGCCAACAGCGAACATTGCCGCCACAAGATTTTCAACGCCGATTTCACGATCGACGGCGTGGCCCAGGACAAAAGCCTGTTCGGCATGATCCGCAACACCGAAAAGCTCCACCCGCAACACACGGTGGTGGCCTATTCGGACAACGCTTCCGTCATGGAAGGCCTGCCGGTTCAGCGATTCCATGCCAAATCGGCCTCTAGCCCAGAAGGGGCGGGCGCTACCAGCTATCAAAATTATAGCGCAACGGACGACGTCTTGACCCATGTGCTGATGAAGGTGGAAACGCACAACCACCCGACGGCGATTTCGCCTTTCCCCGGCGCCTCGACCGGTGCCGGTGGCGAAATCCGCGACGAAGGCGCGACCGGGCGCGGCTCCAAACCCAAGGCCGGCCTGACCGGCTTCACCGTGTCCCGCCTGTTTGACGGCAAGGGTGAGGGGTATGGCAAGCCGGAGCACATCGCCAGCCCGCTGCAGATCATGACCGAGGGCCCGCTGGGCGGCGCGGCCTTCAACAACGAGTTCGGCAGGCCCAACCTGGCCGGCTACTTCCGCGAGTACGAGCAGACCGTGGGCGGCCAGCGCTGGGGTTACCACAAGCCCATCATGATCGCCGGCGGCGTCGGCACGATTGACGCCGGCCTCACGAAGAAAATCCTGTTCCCGGCTGGCACCTTGCTGATCCAGCTCGGTGGCCCCGGCATGCGCATCGGCATGGGCGGCAGCGCGGCCAGTTCCATGGCCTCGGGCGCCAATGCGGCGCAACTCGACTTCGACTCGGTGCAACGCGGCAACCCGGAGATCGAGCGACGTGCCCAGGAAGTCATCAACCAGTGTGCCCAGCTCGGCAGCGCCAACCCGATCCTGGCCATCCACGACGTGGGCGCCGGCGGCTTGTCCAATGCCTTCCCCGAACTTGTCAACGACGCCGGGCGCGGCGCACGTTTTGATCTGCGTGCCGTGCCACTGGAAGAAAGCGGCCTGTCCCCCAAGGAAATCTGGAGCAACGAAAGCCAGGAACGTTATGTGATGGCGATTGCGCCGGAATCGCTGCCGCAGTTCCAGGCTTTTTGCGAGCGCGAGCGTTGCCCGTTTGCGGTGATTGGTGTCGCGACGGAAGAGAAACAACTGGTGCTCTCCGACAAGGATGCCGCAGCCCCAGTGGACATGCCCATGAACGTGCTGCTGGGCAAGCCGCCCAAGATGCACCGCGACGTGACCTCGGTTCGCCACGAGGTCAAGCCCCTGGCCCTGACCGGCGTGGACCTGCAGCAAAGCGTGATCGCCGTCTTGAGCCACCCGACCGTGGCCTCCAAACGTTTCCTGATCACCATCGGCGACCGCACCGTGGGTGGCCTGACGCACCGCGACCAGATGGTCGGCCCCTGGCAGGTGCCGGTGGCCGACTGTGCCGTGACCCTGGCCGATTACCAGGGTTTTGCCGGCGAAGCCATGAGCATGGGTGAACGCACGCCGCTGGCCGTCGTCAATGCGGCGGCTTCGGGCCGCATGGCCGTCGCCGAAGCCATCACCAACCTGCTGGCCGCGCCGATCGAGCTGCCCAGGGTCAAACTCTCGGCCAACTGGATGGCCGCCTGCGGCGAGCCGGGCCAGGACGCCGCACTGTATGAAACCGTCAAGGCGGTCGGCATGGAACTGTGCCCGGCGCTGGGCGTGTCGATTCCGGTCGGCAAGGATTCGCTGTCCATGCGCACGGTCTGGAGCGACGATGGCGCCAGCAAAAAGGTCACCTCGCCGGTGTCGCTGATCGTGAGTGCCTTCGCGACGCTGCCCGACGTGCGCGGCACGCTCACGCCGCAACTCGACGCATCGGAGGCCGACAGCACGCTGATCCTGATCGACCTCGGCAAGGGCCAGGCCCGTATGGGTGCTTCCATTCTGGCGCAGACGCTGGAACTGGAAGACGGCGCCGTGCCCGACCTCGATGACCCCCAGGACCTGGTGAACCTGGTCAACGCCATCAATGCCTTGCGCGCCCAGGGGCAGCTGCTGGCCTACCACGACCGCAGCGACGGTGGCCTGCTGGCCACGGTCTGCGAAATGGCTTTTGCCGGCCACGTGGGCGTTTCGCTCAACATCGACATGCTGCTGCTCGAAGGCGACGGCATCTCCGACAGCCGCATGGACACGGGCGACAGCAAGAACTGGGCGTCGCAGGTCGGCGCGCGCCGCGAGGAGCTCACGCTCAAGGCGCTGTTCAACGAGGAGCTGGGCGCGGTGATCCAGGTGCGGACCGAGGCCCGCAATGCGGTGATGCAGACCCTGCGCGAACACGGCCTGTCCAGATTCAGCCACTTCATCGGCAAGACCCGTCCGCAGCATGCCTCGCTCGAGGTGGGCAAGGGCGAGATCCAGGTCTGGCGCGACACCAAGGCGGTCTTCAGCGCCAAACTGCAGGACTTGCACCAGGTCTGGGACGCGGTGAGCTGGAAGATTAACCAGCAGCGCGACAACCCGGCCTGCGCCGATGCCGAACACGCGGCGGCGGGCGATCCGGCCGATCCCGGCCTGCACGTCCATCTGACGTTCGACCCGGCCAAGCGGCCCCAGGCGCCGGCGGTGAACCTGTCGCGGCCCCGGGTCGCGGTGTTGCGCGAGCAGGGTGTCAATTCGCATGTGGAAATGGCCTACGCCTTCACGCAGGCCGGCTTCGAGGCCTGTGATGTGCACATGACCGACCTGCAGACCGGCCGCGCGCAACTGGCCGACTTCACCGGCGTGGTGGCCTGCGGCGGTTTTAGCTACGGCGACACCCTGGGTGCCGGCATAGGCTGGGCCCGTTCCATCACCTTCAACCCGGCGCTGTCGGATCAGTTCCAGGCGTTTTTCGGGCGCACCGACACCTTCGGCCTGGGCGTGTGCAACGGCTGCCAGATGTTTGCCGAGCTGGCCGACATCATTCCGGGCGCCGAGGCCTGGCCGCGTTTCACCACCAACCGCAGCGAGCGTTTCGAAGCCCGTTTGAGCCTGGTCGAGGTGCTCGACTCACCGAGTCTCTTCCTGCAGGGCATGGCCGGCAGCCGCCTGCCGATCGCGGTGGCGCATGGCGAGGGGTATGCGAATTTTGCGTACCGCGGCGATGCCGGCAAGGTGATTGCCGCGATGCGTTTCACCGACCACCACGGCCAGCCGACCGAAGCCTACCCGGCCAACCCGAACGGCAGCGCCGGCGGCCTGACCGCCGTGACAACCGCCGACGGCCGCTTCACCGCGATGATGCCGCACCCCGAACGGGTGTTCCGCAATGTGCAGATGAGCTGGACGGACCAGGACATCAGCGCGTCCAGCCCATGGTTGGAGATCTGGCGCAATGCCAGAAAATGGGTGAAGTAGGCCTTCAGCCCTTGCTGGACGTGCGCTTATAGCTATATAAAATATAGCATCCAGGCAGACCGCACGGGGCTCGCCCCGGGTTGGTCCTGATGCGCCGAGGCGGTGCACGCGGTTCAATGCCGCATGAACGCCTCTGCCCATCCCCCCGAATCCACCACCGCCGCCCTGGCCGCGCCGCCGGCGCCGCAGGTTCGCGTGTTGCAGCCGCTGCGCCTGGGCGACCCGCTGCGCTGGTTGCGCGCCGGCTGGCACGACCTGATGGCGGCGCGCGGCATCGCGCTGTTTTATGGCATCTGTTTCTGGCTCATGGCCGTGGTGCTGGGCGCGGTGTTCCGCAACCTGCCGCAGTACACCATGTCCTTTGTGTCGGGCTGTTTTCTGGTCGGTCCCTTCCTGGCCATGGGGCTGTACGAGTCCAGCCGGCGGCGCGAGCAGGGGCTGCCGCAAAGCCTGGGTGCCTCGCTGACCTGCTGGGATAAACATCTGGGCAGCATGGGCATGCTGGTGCTGGTGGTGATGCTGCTGGAGCTGCTGTGGGGCCGCGCCTCGCTGGTCGTTTTTGCCGTGTTTTTCAACACCGGCATGCCGAGCACGGCCGGCGTGCTGAAAGCGGTGTTCAACCCGCAGAACTGGCAGTTCATCGCGGTGTACACCGTGGTCGGCAGCGTTTTCGCCGGCCTGGTGTTTTCCACCTGTGTGGTGTCCATCCCGATGATCCTGGACCGTGACACCGATGCCATCACCGCCGGCATTGCCAGCATCCAGGTGGTGGCGGGGCGCATCGGCCCCATGCTGGTCTGGGGTGCGCTGATTGTGCTTCTGGTCCTGGGCGCGATGCTGTTACCCTGGGCGCTGGGCCTG
The DNA here is from genome assembly GCA_040389085.1 of Pseudomonadota bacterium. Classification (GTDB taxonomy): domain Bacteria; phylum Pseudomonadota; class Gammaproteobacteria; order Burkholderiales; family Burkholderiaceae_C; genus Polaromonas. Next base: position 440,873 of record JAZKAP010000001.1, on the reverse strand, counting down.
CTGGTGGTCGGCCCCTGGCTGGGCCATGCGAGCTGGCATGCCTATCGAGGCAGCTTCGCCTGGGAGGCGCCAGCGCCGGCCGTACCTGCCTGACGTAGGGGGGCGGGCGCCACCGCACCGCGCCGTTTTTCACCAGGTGGCCAGTCCCCTGGTGATGAGACGGCGCAGGAGGGCGAACCTCAGAAATCGAACTTCTGGCCAGGCTCGCCCGCCAGCATGCGGGGCGTGCCGGGCGCCTTGCCCAGGGCTGCCTCGAACTCCGCCGGCGTGCCGCGCAGCACGGGGGTGGTGCCGTAGTGGATGGGCAGCGCGAACTTCGGCTTGATCATGTCGCGCACCGCCATGGCAGCGTCAGCCGGATGCATGACGAAATGGCCGCCGATCGGGATCAACACCAGGTCGGGCCGGTACATGTCGCCGATCAGGCGCATGTCGCCGAACACGCCGGTATCGCCCATGTGCCAGATCTTGAAGCCGTTTTCCATCTCGAGGATGAAGCCCACCGGCTCGCCGCCGACATGGACCTCGTCCTTGTTGGTCGCCGGGTTCTTCCAGGCAAGTTCCGACGAATGTTCGGCGCGTACCGCCGTGATCTTCACGCCATTCGGGCCAAAGGGCATGATGGTGCCGCCCTTGCCGAAACGCGGTGCCAGCTCGGCCGGCAGGATACCCAGCGTGGACACCGTCTGGTTCATGCCGGCAGGGCCGTACATCGGCACGTTGTGCATTTTGGCCAGCGCCGGTGCATCTGCAAAGTGGTCGAAGTGGGCATGGGTGACCAGGATCAGGTCGACCTTGCCCAGCGCTTCCAGCGTCCTGAAGTTCGCCGGCGTCTTGGGGTTGGAGGTGAGCCAGGGATCGATCATGATGACCTTGCCCGTGGGCGTGGTGATGCGCGTGGCAGCCTGGCCGAGCCAGAGCACCTCGGTCTTGCCCGCCGTTTGGGCAAAGGCGAGCGATGCATTGCACAGGGCAGCGACGGCGAGCAGGCCTCGCAGCAGCAGGGTGGTCAGGCATGAACGTGTGGGCATGGGGGTCTCCGGCAGGGTGATGGTTAGCACGCCACCATTGGAACGACCCTGGCGGCCTTCGTCAATCGGGAACTCACGCAGTCCGGGGTCTGACGAAACAAAAAAGCGGCTCAGGAGCCGCTTTTTTTGGGAAGTGGTGGACTCTTTCGGCCCACGAGGGGGATCACTCGACCTTGGCCTTTTCGCGCAGGCCTTGCTGGAAGGCGCCGAGTTTTTGCTGCTGCATCTGCTGCGCGATCTGCGGCTTGAGTTCTTCAAACGGTGGGAGCTGGGCGGTGCGGATGTCGTCCACGCGGATGACGTGGTAGCCGAACTGGGTTTTCACCGGCACGTCGGTCAGCTGGCCCTTGTTCATCTTGGTCATGGCTTCGGCGAACTCGGGCACGTAGCTGCTCGGATTGGCCCAGTCCAGGTCGCCGCCGTTGGCGCCGGAGCCGGCATCCTTGGAGGACTTCTTGGCGATGTCTTCAAACTTGCCGCCCTTTTTCAGGCTAGCGATGATGGCCTTGGCTTCGTCTTCCTTTTCCACCAGGATGTGGCGCGCCTTGTATTCCTTGCCGCCGTTGGCTGCGACGAACTTGTCGTACTCGCCCTTGAGGTCGGCATCGGTCACCGGGTTTTTCTTCTGGAAATCGGCGAACAGCTCGCGGATCAGGATGGCCTGGCGGGCCAGTTCCATCTGCGTCTTGAAGTCCTCACTGGCCGACAGGCCGCGTTTCTCGGCTTCCTGCATGAACACTTCGCGGGCGATGACTTCTTCCTTGATCTGGCCCTGCATTTCGGGGGTGACCGGACGGCCGGAACGCGCCAGCTGCTGCGCCAGCGCGTCAACGCGGGCCTTGGGCACGGCCTTGCCGTTGACAACGGCAATGTTCTGGGCAAATGCACCCGATGCGCCCACAGCCATCAGGCCGGTCAGCGCGCTTGCCAGTAAAAGATGTTTTTTCATGGTTTCCTTGGGTACTTGGGAGGGGTGAGAGGCGGCCGCGTTGCCGGGGTGCCCGAAATCAGGGGGTTTTAATGATTTCAATGGCCAGCGCATGCAGGCCCTGGTCTATGAAATTTTGCAGTGCATCATACACAAGCCGGTGGCAGGCCACGCGGCTTTTCCCGTCGAACGCCGGACTCGCAATCCGCACGCGAAAGTGGCTGCCGAAGCCCTGGGCATTGGCCCCGGCATGACCGGCATGTGCCGCGCTTTCGTCGATCACTTCCAGCAGGCTCGGGCTCAGGCGCTCGCGCAGCTGTTCGTCGATCCGGGCCGCGTGGACGGGCAGGGCAGCGGAGGGGGCAGCAGGCATCATGGCTCGGTCTTGACGTGTTTGTTGAGGAAAACAGCCTGCGCCAGCACAAAAACCAGCATCAGGCCCAGGCCGCCGAACAGCTTGAAGTTGACCCAGGTGGCCGTAGGGAAGTTGAACGCCACCCACAGGTTGAGCACACCCATGACCGCGAAAAACGCCATCCAGCTGTAGTTGACCTTGCGCCAGATGCCGTCGGGCAGGGTCATCTGCGCGCCCATCAGCGACTGGATGCCGTTTTTGCCGAACACCAGCTGCCCGACCAGCAGCGCGCCGCCCATGACCCAGTACAGCACGGTAGGTTTCCACTTGATGAAGCTTTCGCTGTGGAAATAAATCGTGGCGCCGCCGAGCATGGTCACCAGAGCCAGGCTGACCCAGAGCATGGTGTCGATCTTGCGGCCACGCCCGACCAGCCAGAGGATCTGCGCCAGGGTGGCCAGGATCACCACCACCGTCGCCAGCAGCACCGGCGCCTCGGCGGTGCCCACCACGCCGCCGGAAACCATGAAGCCGAGCCAGTCGGTCGCTGTCTGGGCCGACCAGGCGGTGTTGGCTTCGGCGTACTTGAACATGCCGAAGAAAAGAACAATGGGCAGGAAGTCGAACAGAATTTTCATGGGCAGATTATCAGGGGCAACGCCCCGTTCTTTTCAAGCAGGGGCCGCGGAACCGGCTTCGCCGGGCCGCAGGCGCAGCGCCCCCTCGGGGGGCAGCGCAGTACGCGCAGCGACAAGCGTGGGGGCTTTGTCACTTTTTCTGAAAATCAAGCGAGGCGGAATTCATGCAGTAGCGCAGGCCGGTGGGTGTGGGGCCGTCGGGGAACACATGGCCCAGGTGGGCACCGCAATTGGCGCAGACGGTTTCGGTGCGTGTCATGCCGTAGGCGCGGTCCACGTGTTCTTCGATCGCGCCTTCTTTGACTTCCTGTGAAAAGCTTGGCCAGCCGCAGCCCGCGTCAAACTTGGTCGAGGCGTCGAACAGTTCGGCATCGCAGCAAATGCAGCGGTAGGTGCCCGGCTCAAAGGTCTTGTCGTATTTGCCGGTGAAGGCGCGTTCGGTGGCCGCGTGGCGGGTCACCTCGAAAGCACCGGGCTCGGCTCCCTTCTCGGCGAGCAGGGCTTTCCACTCGGCATCTGTTTTCTGGATTTTTGCGGTCATGACGCTACCTTTTGAGACTGTCTTTAATCTTGTTTACGAGCTGCAGCTGATTTCGATGGACGCTGCCCAGTCGGGTGGGAAGCCGGCGTAGGCCTCGTGCTCTGGATGTTCATCAAATGGGGCCTGCAGCAGGGTCAGCAAGGTGTTGACCCCGGAAAAATCTTTTAGTTTCGCGGCCTGGATCGCCTGTTCGCCCAGATGGTTGCGCAACACGTACTTCGGATTGTGCTTCAGCATCAAATCGTCCACCAGCCCAATATCGGCGTGCGCCAGGCGCTCCGAATACTGTAGCGCCCAGGCATCGAAGGCGGCCCGGTCCAGAAACAGATCGCGCACCGCTTCACGCCCCGTTGGCGTGCCGAAATGGCATAAACGGCGCCAGAAGATGGTGTAGTCCACCTTGTCCGCGGCCAGCAGCTTGAAGGTGGCTTCGATCAGCGCCTTGTCTTCCGGACGGGCATCCGGCAGGCCCAGCTTGGCGCGCATGCGGGCCTCCAGCGCCTCGGGGAAAACCGTCTTGTAGGACTCCAGCGCGGCCAGCGCCTGGTCCTGCGCCTCGATCAGCGGCAGCAGGGCCTGCCCCAGGCAAAACAGGTTCCAGTAGGCGATGTTGGGCTGCTTGTTGTAGGCGTAGCGGCCCTGGGTGTCCGAGTGGTTGCAGACGTGGCCGGGGTCAAACGCATCGAGAAACTGGAAAGGGCCATAGTCGACGGTCAGTCCCAGGATGCTCATGTTGTCGGTGTTCATCACGCCATGGCAAAAGCCGGTGGCCTGCCAGGCCGCCATCAGATGGGCCGTGCGTTCGCTGACGGCCTGCAGCAGGGCGGCATAAGGCTGGGCGCTCCCGCGGCAGGCGGGGTAAAAGTGGTCGATCACAAAATCGGCCAGCACCTTGAGCTGCCCGTGCTGGTCGCTGTAGCTGAAATGTTCGAAGTGTCCGAAGCGGATGAAACTCGGCGAGGTGCGTGTCACCACGGCAGCCGTTTCGATCTCTTCGCGGCGGACCCTGGCGTCGGAGCCGGTGACACACAGGGCGCGCGTGGTCGGGATGCCCAGGCCGTGCATGGCCTCGGAACAGAGGTACTCGCGGATCGAGCTGCGCAGCACGGCGCGGCCGTCGCCCATGCGGGAGTAGGGCGTCATGCCGGCGCCCTTGAGCTGCACTTCCTGGGGGCCGCCGGGGGTGGCCAGTTCACCCAGCAGGATGGCCCGGCCGTCACCGAGCTGGCCGGCCCACTGGCCGAACTGGTGGCCGCTGTAGACGCTGGCCAGCGGCTGCGAGCCTGGGGCCATCTGGTTGCCGGTGAACAGCGCCAGCGCTTCCTGCGATTCAAACCAGGCCTGGTCCAGACCCAACTCGCGGGCCAGAGCCTGGTTGCGGCTGACCCAATACGGGGCAGGCAGGGGGCTGGGAAGGCGGTCGGTATAAAAATCCGTACCCAGCCGGGCAAAACGGTTGGCCCATTTCAGGCCTGGGATCGCAGCAAGCGGCTCGCCGATGACAGAGTTCATGCGTCCATTGTCCTATGGAGCCCTGCGACCCTGTGCCGGTGGGGTTAAGCCGTTTTGGCCAACCGGGGCCGCGGAACCGGCTTTGCCAGGCCGCAGGCGCAGCGCCCCCTCGTGGGGTAGCGCAGTACGCGAAGTGACAAGCGTGGGGGCCTTATCCCTCGGGCCGGACAGCGTATGCGGCCAGGGCCTGTTCGTCGAGCATGGCGACACGGCCAAACTCCAGCGACACCAGGCCTTCCTGTTCCAGCGTCTTGAGGGCCCGGTTGACCGTCTGCCGCGACAGCCCGGCCAGGTGGCCGAGTTCTTCCTGCGACAGTACCAGCCGGCGCCGGCCCTGCCAGAACACGCGGGTCAGGTACAGGGCCACACGCTGCTCGGGGGAGCGCAGGCGTTCCGCCTCGATGATGGTCATGGCCTGGCCCAGGCGCCGGTTCAGGTGCGCCACCAGAAAATGATTGAAGGGCAGGCTGTGGGCCAGCAAGTCATCGAACTGGGCGCGCGGCAGGCACAGCAGCAGGGTGTCGCGCAGGGCAATCACGTCATACCGGCGTGGCTCGGTTTTCAGGACCGAACCCTCGCCAAACCATTCGCCATCCGGCACCCCGAGAAAAGCCGAGACCCGACCGGCGCAGGAGGTGCTTTGCAGCTTGACCAGCCCTGACAGCACCGCATACCAGCCCTTGACCGGCGACCCCGCCGCCAGCATGACCTCGCCTTTGCGGCCCGACAGCGTGAGGGTGCGCTCCAGCAGGCGGGTCTGGGTGTCGGCGGGCAGCGCGGCAAACCACGGCTGGCCGCGCAGAAAGCGGTGGTGCGGGAAAACGGCTTCTTCAAGTGACATGGGGGCGATTGTCTCCGCAGCCGCGGGGGCACCCTCTCGCCGGTATGGGTACGTCCGGGCTTCATCGGGTTTATACCTACGAACTGTCGGAGCAGCGACATCTGTTGCCGGGCCCGGACGCGGCGGTGCACAGTGCGGCATGGCCATTCGCGTGGCGAGCCCGGCAACTGCCCGACCGTGATGCACGTCAAGAAAAACCGAGACACCTTCCCTGCGCTGTCGCCGAGGTGCTGATTGAGACGCGGGTGGGTCCGGAACCCGCGTCGCGGGCGTTACCATGCATGCGGTTACCAGGTTGCCTAACGGCGCAGAATTTTTACCGGACAAGAAAGGAAACAAAACCATGTTGGGTTTGATGCAAAACCAGCCACTGCTGATTTCATCGCTGATCGATTTTGCGGAGCGCCACCACGGCGATGCAGAGATTGTTTCGCGCCGTGTTGAAGGTGACATCCACCGCTACACCTACCGGGACGTTGCGCGCCGCTCGCGCCAGGTGGCCGGCGCACTGGACGCGCTCAAGCTGCAGTTCAGCGACCGGGTCGCCACGCTGGCCTGGAACGGTTACCGCCACCTCGAGCTGTATTTCGGTGTCAGCGGCTCCGGCCGTGTGCTGCACACGCTGAACCCGCGCCTGCACCCTGACCTGGTCGCCTGGATTGCCAACCACGCGGAAGACCAGGTGTTGTGTTTTGACATGTCCTTCCTTCCCTTGGTGCAGGCTTTCCATGCGAAATGCACGACCATCAAGCACTACATCGCGCTGTGTGATGCGGACAAGCTGCCCGCGGACAGCGGCATCCCCAACCTGAGCAGTTACGAGGCCTGGATCGCCCCCCATTCGCCGGACTACAGCTGGCCCAGCTTCGACGAAAACTCGGCCTCGAGCATGTGTTACACCAGCGGCACCACGGGCAACCCGAAAGCGGCGCTGTACAGCCACCGCTCGACCATCCTGCATGCCTACGCCGCAGCGTTGCCGGACGTGATGTGCCTGAGTGCACGCGATTCCATCCTGCCGGTGGTGCCCATGTTCCACGTCAACGCCTGGGGTATCCCGTATTCAGCCGCGCTGACCGGTGCCAAGCTGGTGTTTCCCGGCCCGGCGCTGGACGGCAAGTCGATTTATGAACTGATCGAAGCCGAGAAGGTGTCTTACGCCGCCGGCGTGCCCACCGTCTGGCAGATGATGCTGGGCCACATGAAGCCCGCCGGCCTGAAATTCTCGACGCTCAAGCGCACGGTCATTGGCGGCTCGGCCTGTCCGCCCGCGATGATCCACGCCTTCCAGGAAGACTACGGCGTCGAGGTGCTGCACGCCTGGGGCATGACCGAGATGTCACCGCTGGGCACGCTGTGTACGCTGAAAAACAAGCACCTGGACATGTCGAAAGACGAGCAGATGAAGATTCGCCTGAAGCAGGGGCGGGCCATCTACGGCGTGGACATGAAAATTGTCGACCCCGAGGGCAAGGAAATCGTCTGGGACGGCAAGGCCTTCGGCGACCTGCATGTGAAAGGTCCCTGGATCGTCGCCGAGTACTTCAAGGGCGAGGGTGGCAACCCGCTGGTGGACGGCTGGTTTCCGACCGGCGACGTGGCCACCATCGACCCCGATGGCTACATGCAGATCACCGACCGCAGCAAGGACGTGATCAAGTCCGGCGGCGAGTGGATCAGCTCGATCGACATCGAAAACATCGCCGTGGCCCACCCTGCCGTGGCCATGGCAGCGTGTATCGGTGTGAGGCATCCCAAGTGGGACGAGCGCCCCATCATTGCCGTGGTGAAAAAACCGGGCGCCGAAGTCACCCGCGAGGAGCTGCTCAGTTTCTACGAAGGCAAGACGGCCAAGTGGCAGATTCCCGACGACGTCGTGTTTGTCGACGCGATTCCCCTGGGCGCGACCGGAAAAATGCTCAAGACCCGCCTGCGCGAGCAGCTCAAGGACTACACCTTGCCCGGCCTGTGACGCCAACCTTGCCGCGGCCGGCAACGGACCTGGCTGCGCGGTTCATTCCGCGCTGCAGAATGTCCGGATTTTTCTGCCGCGGCGCTTTGTCACCTGCGCGATAGCCAGGCCGGTTTTTACGGGCAATCCCCTACGCTGCAGCGCACAAAAACTTGTACTCTGCCTGTATCAGTTAACAAGGAGACATTTGATGAAATTGACCATGAAAATTGTTGCAGCGTCGGCCATGATGATGGTTGCCGGTGTGTCCTTCGCCCAAAAGGGCGAGACCGTCAAAATGGTCAGGATTGACCCGCTGACCGGGCTGCTTGGGCCGGTGGGCGTCAGCCAGATCAAGGGCTACCAGTTCTTTGCCGAAAAATTCAGCGGCGCCGGCAACCCGGCTGGCGTGAAGTTTGAAATCACCCCCATCGACAACAAGCTCAGCCCCGCAGAAAGCCTGAATGCGTTGAAAGCAGCCATCGACCAGGGCGCGCGCTACATCATTCAGGGCAACGGTTCTTCGGTCGCCATGGCACTGTCAGATGCTGTCACCAAACACAACGAACGCAATCCCGGCAAAGAGGTGATGTACCTCAACGACTCGGCCGTGGACCCCGACCTGACCAACAGCAAGTGCAGTTACTGGCACTTCCGCTTCGATGCGGACACGTCGATGAAGATGGAAGCCATGTCCAGCTTCATGGCCGACCAGAAAGACATCAAGAAGATCTACCTGCTGAACCAGAACTACTCGCACGGCCACCAGGTTGCCAAGTTCGCCAAGGAGTCCCTGGGCCGCAAGCGTCCGGATATCCAGTTCGTGGGCGAAGACCTGCACCCGCTGGCGCAGACACGTGACTTCGCTCCGTACATCGCCAAGATCAAGGCCTCGGGCGCCGACACCGTGATTACCGGCAACTGGGGTTCCGATCTGTCGCTGCTGATCAAGGCCGCCAACGAAAACGGCTACACCGGCAAGTTCTTCACCTATTACGCCGGCGTCACAGGCACACCGACGGCCCTGGGCCAGAACGGTGCCGGGCGCGTTTACCAGATCGCCTACAACCACTACAACATGGGTGGGCAGATGGACAAATGGATGAAGGAGTTCAACGCCAAGTACAACGACGACTTCTACACCGGCTCCACCATCCGCATCTTCGAGATGCTGGGCGCGGCCATGGCCAAGGCCAAATCCACCGATCCGGTGAAAGTAGCCGCCGCGATGGAAGGCCTGAAGGTCAAGAGCTTCAACGGTGAAGTCGAAATGCGCAAGACCGACCACCAGTTGCAGCAACCGCTGTACATGTCGGTCTGGCAAAAGGCCGATGCCAAGTACCCATACAGCCCCGAGAAAACCGGCATGACGCTGGCGGTCCTGAAAGAGTATCCCAACTATGTCTCGAGCACGCCGACCAGCTGCCAGATGAAGCGCCCGTAATCAAAAGCGCTTGAAACAGAGCCCGAGCGGGTCTGCCGTATCGGGCTCTTTTATTTTTTACCGTTGAGGAAGGTCAGCAGGAATGGAGTTTTTCATCATCTCGATGCTGAACGGGCTGAGCTACGGGCTTTTGCTGTTCATGCTGAGTTCCGGGCTTACGCTGATTTTCAGCATGATGGGCGTCCTGAATTTTGCGCACGCCAGCTTTTACATGCTGGGCGCCTATGTGGGCTACACCGTGGCCCAGTTCGTCGGCTTCTGGCCGGCGTTGGTCGCCGCCCCTCTGGTGGTCGGTGCCCTGGGCGCTTTGTTTGAGCGCCAGTTTTTGCGCAAGGTGCACAAATTCGGGCATGTCCCCGAGTTGCTGATCACCTTCGGCCTGTCTTACGTGATTGTCGAGCTGGTGCAGTTGATCTGGGGCCGTATTGCCGTCGAGTTCCACCCGCCCGCAGCACTTCAAGGCCCCGTTTTCACCCTGATCAACGATTCCGTCAAAGGCCTGAGCCTGATCTGGGGCACCGCGCCTGCGGAGCTGTGCAGCGCAGCCGATGCCGCCGTGCGGATTGTCTGCTCGCCGTTTCCCGCTACCCGGGGCTTCATGATGCTGGTCGCGCTGGTGATGCTGGCTTCCGTCTGGCTGCTGCTGACCCGCACCCGCATCGGCATGGTGATCCAGGCCGCGCTGACCCATCCGGAAGCGGTCGAGTCCCTGGGCCATAACGTTCCCCGCGTGTTCATGATGGTGTTCGGTGCGGGCTCCGCCCTGGCGGGGCTGGCGGGCGTGATCGGCGGCAGCACCTTTCTCACGGAGCCGGCGATGGCCGCCACCGTGGGCTCCGTCATCTTCGTGGTGGTGGTGGTCGGCGGCATGGGCTCCCTGTCCGGGGCGTTCGTGGCGTCCTTGCTGATCGGCGTCATCCAGACCTTTGCCGTGGCTTTCGACTATTCGCTGGCGACCCTGGCGCAACAGATCGGCTTGCCGCTCAGTGCGGGCGTGGCCGACAACTCCTACGTCAAGCTCACGCTGTCGCAGGTGGCGCCCATCCTTCCCTACCTGTTCCTGGTGCTCATCCTGATCTTCAGGCCCCGCGGCCTGCTGGGCAAGCGGGAGGGCTGATTCATGAAAAACCACTACCAATTTGCGCCGCTCAACATCGGGCGCTGGCTCACTTGGGGGCTGTTCGCCCTGGTTCTCGCCGTCGCGCCGCTGATGTTTGGCAGCGGGCTGGCCATGACGGTGCTGTCCCAGATGGGCATTGCCATCATTGCCTGCCTGTCCTACAACATGCTGCTGGGGCAGGGCGGCATGCTGAGTTTCGGCCATGCGGTGTACACCGGCCTGGGCTCGTTCCTGGCCATCCATGCGCTCAACAGCGTCGCCAGCGGCGCCCTGCCGCTGCCGGTGTCGCTGGTGCCCCTGGTGGGCGGACTGGCCGGCGTGGGCTTTGCGGTGCTGTTCGGTTATGTCACCACCCGCAAGTCCGGCACCACCTTTGCCATGATCACGCTGGGCCTGGGTGAACTTGTTTTTGCCCTGTCGCTGATGATTCCGGAATTTTTTGGCGGGGAAGGTGGCGTGTCAGGCAACCGGGTGACCGGCAGCGCCCGGCTGGGCATCACCTTCGGTCCGCAGATCCAGGTGTATTACCTGATCGCCGCCTACACCTTCGTCGCCGTCGGCGCCATGTTCGCCTTCACGCGAACCCCGTTGGGCCGCATGCTCAATGCCGTGCGCGACAACCCGGAACGCGTGGAGTTTGTGGGTTACGACACCCAGAAGGTCCGCTACATCGCCTTCATCATTGCCGGCTTTTTTGCCGGCATTTCGGGCGGGCTGGCCGCGCTCAATTTCGAGATCGTCACCGCAGAAGTGGTCGGGGCCGCGCGGTCAGGGGCCTACCTGCTGTTCACCTTCCTGGGCGGCGCCACCTTCTTTTTCGGGCCCATCATTGGCGCCATCCTGATGGTGCTGGCCTTTGTGCTGCTGTCCGAGTTCACCAAGGCCTGGCTGCTTTACCTGGGCCTGATTTTCCTGTTCATGGTCATGTACGCCCCCGGCGGCATTGCCAGCCTGATCATGATGAACCTGCGCGTGGCGATGTACGGCAAGCTCAGGCAGCTATGGGTCAGTTACCTGGCACTCGCGGTCACCGCGCTGGTCCTGCTGCTGGGCGCTGGCGCCATGATCGAAATGGTTTACCACCTGCAGCTCAACACCACGCTGGGGTCCAAGCTGCAGTTCCTGGGGGTTCCGCTGGACGCCAAGAGCGTCAACAGCTGGTTCGGCGCGGCACTGGTCATGCTGACCGGACTGGGCCTGTTCGAGGTCACGCGCCGGCAGTTCCTGCATGAGTGGGGCGAGATCCAGGAATACATTGAAAAAGAAATCAAACGCAGGGAGGCACTATGAGCCCCCACGCTTGTCACTACGTGTACTTCGCTGCCCCCCGGGGGGGCCGCGTTTTCCTTGGGGCGGCCCGGCGGAAAACCATATGACATACGCACTTGAACTAAAAAATCTTCGCAAGAGTTTCGGTAAGACCGAAATCATCCGCGGAGTCAATCTTGCTGTAACCGCCGGCGAACGGGTCGGCATCATCGGCCCCAACGGTGCGGGCAAATCCACGCTGTTCAACCTGATCAGCGGACGCTTCGCTCCCACCAGCGGCGAGGTGCTGCTCAACGGTCAGCGCATCGACGGCAAAAAGCCGTTCGAGATCAACCGGGCCGGCCTGTCGCGCAGCTTCCAGATCACCAACATCTTCCCCAAGCTCAGTGTGTTCGAGAACCTGCGCTGCGGCGTGCTCTGGAGCCTGGGCTACAAGTACACCTTCCTGAAGTTCCTGGCCGACCTCGATGACGCGAACGAGCGCGCCGAGGAACTCATGCAGATGATCAAGCTCGATAAAAAGCGTGACGTGCTGGCCATCAACCTGACCTACGCGGAGCAGCGCGCGCTGGAGATCGGCATCACCATTGCCGGCGGTGCGAACGTCATCCTGCTCGACGAGCCGACCGCCGGCATGAGCCGCAGCGAAACCAGCCGCTTCATCAGCCTGATCAAGGAGGTAACGACCGGCAAGACCCTGCTCACGGTCGAGCACGACATGGGGGTGGTGTTCGGGCTGGCCGACAAGATCGCGGTGGTGGTCTACGGCGAGGTGCTGGCCTTTGACGTGCCCGAAGCGGTCCGCGCGAATCCGCGTGTGCAGGAGGCCTACCTGGGCTCTGCCGTGGCCGATTCCCAGGCGGGGGGACACTGAATATGCTCAAAATAGAAAACCTCCACGCCTATTACGGCAAGAGCCATGTGCTGCACGGTGTCCACTTCGAGGTCCAGCCCGGTGAAATCGTGGCCCTGCTGGGACGCAACGGCTCCGGGCGCTCCACCACGGCCAAGGCCATCATGGGCCTGGTGGAGTGCGAAGGCGACATCCACTGGAAAGGCCGGCGCATCACCGGGCAGAAGGCCTACGAGATCGCCCACCTGGGCATTGGTTATGTGCCGGAAAACCGCGACATCTTCCCGACGCTCACCGTGCACCAGAACCTCATGCTCGGGCAAAAAGGCAAGGGCAAAGGCAGCCGGTGGTCGTTTGAAGACATGTACCGCATGTTTCCGCGCCTGAGGGAAAGGCAGCACACCGAAGCCGGCGTGTTGTCGGGGGGCGAGCAGCAGATGCTTACGCTGTGCCGCGCACTGATGGGCGACCCAGACCTGATCATCATCGACGAACCGACCGAAGGGCTGGCGCCCAAGATCGTCGAACTGGTGGGGCAGTACCTTCAGACCCTGAAGGCCAAGGGCATTTCGGTGCTGCTGATTGAGCAGAAGCTGACCATTGCCATGGCGATTTCAGACCGGGCGCTGGTCATGGGCCATGGCAGCATCGTGTTTGAAGGCACGCCGGAAAGCCTGCGCGCCGACGCCTACACCCGCAAGGAGTGGCTGGAAGTCTGAGGCCGGCTTTGTCACGGTAGGGACAAGGTCGGCACCGGCAAGTCTTGCAGTGCCCCGCCAGCCTTCTACAATGACAAATAGAACGGTCGTACTATTTTTGAATGCCAAGCCGTTTGAGAATCATCACCTGATCCCGCCAACGGCCGGGTAACACGCAACAAAGGAAAAGCAAATGACAGCCAAATACGAAGTTCACGGCAGTGTCGCGGTGATCACCCTGGACAACCCGCCGGTCAACGGTCTGGGTTATGCCACCCGGGTGGGCATCACCGACAGCCTGCAAAAAGCCAATGCCGATGCGGCCGTCAAATCCATTGTGCTCACCGGTGCTGGCAAAGCCTTTTCCGGTGGCGCCGACATCAAGGAATTCGGCTCGCCGAAAGCGCTGGCCGAGCCCAACCTGCTCAGCGTCATCCTGGCCGTCGAGAACTCGTCCAAGCCGGTGGTGGCTGCAGTGCACTCGGTGTGTATGGGTGGCGGCCTCGAACTGGCACTCGGTTGCCACTACCGCATTGCCGCACCCGGCTGCAACGTGGCCCTGCCTGAAGTCAAGCTCGGCCTGATCCCCGGTGCCGGCGGTACGCAGCGGTTGCCGCGCGCTCTCGGTGTGGAACCAGCCCTGAACATGATCGTCAGCGGCGAGCCGGTCAAGAGTGAGCTGCTGGCCCAGATCCCCGGCCAGAAGCTGTTCGACAAGATGGCGGCGTCCGCTGAATCGCTGGCCCAGGAAGCGCTGGCCTTTGCCCAGGCCGTGTCCGACACGCGCCCCTTGCCGCTGGTGCGTAACCTGCCTTGCAAACACCCGGGCGGCGACGCCTACTTCCAGTTTGCGCGCAACATGGTCAAGGGCATGGCCAAAAACTTCCCGGCCCCGGTCAAGTGCGTGGACGCGGTGGAAGCCGCGACCAAGAAAAAATTCGACGAAGGCATGCTGTTTGAGCGCGAGATCTTCATCAACCTGATGTGGACCCCGGAGAGCAAGGCGCTGCGCCATATCTTCGCGGCCGAGCGTGCGGCCTCCAAAATTCCGGACGTGCCGGAAGACACACCCAAACGAGAGATCAAGTCCATCGCCGTGATTGGCGCCGGCACCATGGGCGGCGGCATTGCCATGAACTTCCTGAACGCCGGCATCCCCGTCAAGATGCTGGAGATGAAGCAGGAAGCGCTGGACAAGGGCCTCGCCACCATTCGCAAGAACTACGAAGCCCAGGTCAAGAAAGGCAAGCTCAAACAGGACAAGTACGAGCAGCGCATGGGCCTGCTGAGCACCACGCTGAGCTACGACGACCTGAAAGACGCCGACCTGGTGATCGAGGCCGTGTTCGAGGAAATGGGCGTCAAGGAAAAAGTGTTCAAGGAACTCGACCGCGTGATGAAACCCGGCGCCATCCTGGCCTCCAACACCTCGACGCTGGACGTCAACAAGATCGCGGCCTTCACCAAACGCCCCCAGGATGTGGTGGGCATGCATTTCTTCAGCCCGGCCAACGTGATGAAGCTGCTTGAAGTCGTTCGCGGCGAAAAAACCGCCAAGGACGTGCTGGCCACGGTGATGGCTGTCAGCAAGAAGATCAGGAAGACCGCCGTCGTGTCCGGCGTCTGCGATGGCTTCATCGGTAACCGCATGATCGAGCAGTACGGCCGCCAGGGCGGCTTCCTGCTTGACGAGGGCTGCACACCCGCGCAGGTCGACAAGGCCATGGAAAAATTCGGCATGGCCATGGGCCCGTTCCGCATGGGCGACCTGGCCGGCAACGACATCGGCTGGGCCATCCGCAAGCGCCGCTACCAGGAAAAGCCGGACATGAAATACAGCAAGACCGCCGATCTGCTGTGCGAGAAGGGACGTTTCGGCCAGAAAACCGGCGCGGGCTGGTACGACTACGTGCCCGGCAAGCGCGATGCGATTCCGAATGCCGAAGTGGTCAAGATGATTGAAGATCACCGCGCCTCGCTGGGCATCACGCCGCGCAAGATTTCCGACGAGGAAATCGTGCAGCGCCTGGTTTACGCGCTGGTCAACGAGGCGGCGCACATTCTGGAAGAGGGCATTGCGTCCAGGGCCAGCGACATCGACATGGTTTACCTCATGGGTTACGGCTTCCCGATCTACCGCGGCGGCCCCATGAATTACGCTGACCAGGTGGGCCTGTTCAACGTGGTGCAGAGCATGAAGCGTTTTGCCCAGAATCCGCTGGACGACGCCAAGTTCTGGCAACCGGCACCGCTGCTGGCCCGCCTTGCCGCTGAAGGCAAGACCTTCAACTGATTGGCCACCCAAGGCAAGACGTTCAATTAATCTCCGGAGATTTTCATGACTTCAGCTGTAATCGTTTCCACCGCCCGCACCCCCCTGGCCAAAAGCTGGAAGGGCTCTTTCAACATGACCCATGGGGCCACCCTGGGCGGCCACGCGGTCGAACACGCGATCAAGCGCGCCGGCATCGAAGCTGGCGAGGTCGAGGATGTGATCATGGGCTGCGCCAACCCCGAAGGCGCGACGGGCGCCAACATTGCGCGCCAGATCGCGCTGCGCGCCGGATGTCCCATCACCGTGTCGGGCATGACCGTCAACCGCTTCTGCTCGTCCGGCCTGCAGACCATTGCCCTGGCGGCGCAGCGCATCATTGCCGGTGAAGCCGACATTTATGTGGCCGGTGGCGTTGAGAGCATTTCCTGCGTGCAGCAGGAAATGAACACCCACATGCTGGCCGACCCGTGGCTGGTCAAGAACAAGCCCGAGATTTACTGGAACATGCTGCAGACGGCCGAGCAGGTCGCCAAGCGTTACGGCATCTCGCGCGAGCAGATGGACGAATACGGCGCCGCCAGCCAGCAAAAAGCCTCGGCCGCGCTGGCTGCCGGCCTGTTCGATGCCGAAATTGCACCGATCACCGTCACCATGGGTGTGGCCGACGCGGTGATGGGCCTGACCACCAAGCAGGTGACGGTCAGCAAGGACGAAGGCATTCGCGAAGGCACGACCAAGGAAGGCATCAGCGGCATCAAGCCGGCCGTTCCCGGAGGCGTGATTTCTGCCGGCAATGCCAGCCAGTTTTCCGACGGCGGCGGCGCTGTGGTGGTGATGGATGAAAAAGTGGCCGAGAAAAAAGGCCTCGCGCCGCTGGGCCGCTTCCTCGGTTTTGCGGTTGCCGGCTGCGAGCCTGACGAAATGGGCATCGGCCCGGTCTACGCCATCCCCAAGGTGCTGGCACGCCTGGGTCTGAAGGTCAGCGACATCGATCTGTGGGAGCTCAACGAAGCCTTTGCCGTGCAGGTGATTTATTGCCGCGACAAGCTGGGTATTCCGATGGACAAGCTCAACGTCAATGGTGGTGCGATTGCGGTCGGCCACCCCTACGGCGTCAGCGGCCAGCGCCTGACCGGCCACGCGCTGATCGAAGGCAAGCGCCGCGGTGCCAAACGTGTCTGCGTGACCATGTGTATTGGCGGCGGCATGGGTGCGGCCGGCATTTTCGAAGTCCTGTAAGAGGCGGGCAACGCATGGATGAAACCCTGCTCCTTCAGAAAGGGCAGGCGTTTCTGGCCCTGCAGCCTTTCAGTGTGTTGATAGGCGCCGAGCTGCATGCCTTGTCCGTCGGGCGCTGCGAACTTCAGGTGCCGATAGCGCCGAACATCCTTCAGCAAAACGGTTTTGTGCACGGCGGCGTGGTCAGTTACGCGGCCGACAACGCGCTGACCTATGCCGGCGGCACGACTCTGGACTGGGCCGTCGTCACCTCCGAATTCAAGATCAACTATGTGCGGCCTGCGGTCGGCGAGCGCCTGATTGCGCGCGCCGAGGCGGTGCATGTCGGCAAATCGCAGGCAGTGTGCCGCTGCGACGTGTTTGTTGTGGCGGGCGGCCAGGAAAAACTCTGCGCCGTGGCCCAAGGCACGATCGTCCGGCTGCCGGGCAAAAGCAGCGTCACCTGAACTTCCTCCAGATCGGATACCCATGAGCCTGAGACCCACCCTTGATTTCCTGCTCTACAAATGGCTGGGCGCCGAGTCGCTGAACCAGCGCGAGCGTTTTGCCGACCATTCGCGCGAAACCTTCGACGCGGTGTTCGACACCTGCGAACGCATCGCGCGGGAAAAATTTGCGCCCTTCAACCGGCTGGTCGACACGCAGGAGCCGCACTTCGATGGCGAAAAAGTCATCCTGCCGCAGGCCACACACGACGCCCACAAGGCCTACGCAGGCTCCGGGATGCTCTGCGCCGCGCAGGATTACGACGAAGGCGGCATGCAGCTGCCTTACACCATAGAAGCTGCGGCCAACTGCTTTTTTGCCATGGCCTCGGTCAGCATAGGCTCCAGCCTGCTGACCAAGGGCAATGCCAACCTGCTGCTGGTGCACGGCACCGAAGCGCAGAAAGAGGTGTTTGCACGCAACGAATTTTCCGGGCGGTTTTCCGGCACCATGTGCCTGAGCGAACCGCAGGCCGGTTCCTCGCTGAGCGACATCACGACACGCGCCGTTCCTGACGGCACCGATTTTGAGGCCGAGCCGCTGGGCTCGCGCTACCGCCTCACCGGCAACAAGATGTGGATATCAAGCGGCGAGCACGAGCTCACCGAAAACATCATCCACCTGGTGCTGGCCAAGATCCCCGGGCCGGACGGCAAGCTGATTGCCGGCACACGCGGCATCTCGCTGTTCATCGTGCCCAAGAAAATGGTGGGCACCGATGGCCAGCTGACCGGCGAACGCAACGACGTGGCGCTGGCCGGCCTGAACCACAAGCTGGGCTGGCGCGGCACGACCAACACGCTGCTCAATTTCGGCGAAGGTAAATACCCGGTTGGCGGCCAGGCCGGGGCCATCGGCTACCTGGTCGGCAAGCCGCATGAAGGCCTGCGCTGCATGTTCCACATGATGAACGAGGCCCGCATCGGCGTCGGCACGGCGGCCGTCATGCTGGGCATGGCCGGGTACTACGCCTCGCTGGACTACGCCAAGAACCGGCCGCAGGGCAGGCCGGTCGGACCGGCGGGCAAGGACTCGGCCCAGCCGCAGGTGCGCATCATCGAACATGCCGATGTCAAACGCATGCTGCTGGCGCAGAAAGCCTATTGCGAAGGTGCGCTTGCACTGGAGCTTTACTGCGCCCGCCTGGTGGACGAGCAGCACACCTCCGAAGCGCAGGCGGCCGATGAGGCCCGGCTGCTGCTGGAGGTGCTGACGCCGATCGCCAAAAGCTGGCCCAGCGAATGGTGTCTGGAGGCCAATTCACTGGCCATCCAGATCCACGGCGGCTACGGTTACACACGTGACTTCCCCGTCGAGCAGTACTGGCGCGACAACCGCCTGAACATGATCCATGAAGGCACGCACGGCATCCAGGCCACAGACCTGCTGGGCCGCAAGGTGTTGATGGAGGGCGGCAAGGGCCTGCAGCTGCTGGCCGCGCGCATCAACGCCACGATAACGCGCGCCGCCCAGGTGCCGGAACTCGCGGCATATGCCAAGGCGCTGGGCCAGGCGCTGCAGCAGGTCGGCACGACCACCCAGGCCGCCTGGGCCACCGGCAACCCGCAGGATGCGCTGGCCAATGCCGTGCCCTACATGCAGGGCTTTGGCCATACCGTGCTGGCCTGGATCTGGCTCGATGTGGCGCTTGCCGCGCTGCAGGCCGACGCTACAAAATCCATAGCTGTTACCGCCGGTAAATTGGGCGCGGTCCGCTACTTTTATCACTACGAATTGCCTAAAATCGACGCCTGGCTCCAGGTGGTCGCAGACCGCGACCTGACCTGCGCCGACTTGCCGGAGGAGGCGTTCTGATGGGTTTTTTCAAGGAATCGGCTAGCACCACGTCGAGCAAGTCGATTGCCCGGCTGCAGCAGCTGATCTGGATCCTGATCTACGGCGGGCTGCTTACGCTGGTGCTGGGCCTGTCGGTGCAGCGCATGGATGCCGCGCTCGGCTGGTCCATGGTGGTCGCCGGCGGCATCGCGGCGGCCATCGGTTTTGTGCTGATCTACGTGCGTTCCCGCCTGACCAGCAGCGACTGACCCGTCCGGCCTGCGACAGCAGGCAGGCGCGCTTTGCGCGACACTCGTTCCCATCTTCCCCAACAACAAGGAGCCCCTCATGACCCGTACCATCCAGCAGCTGTTCGACCTCACCGGCAAGACCGCCCTCGTCACCGGCGGTTCACGCGGCCTGGGCCTGCAGCTGGCGCAGGCGCTGGGCGAAGCCGGCGCCAAAATCATGCTGAGTTCGCGCAAGGCAGAAGACCTCGAAGAGTCGGCCGCCACGCTGAAGGCCGCCGGCATAGCCGTGGACTGGATCGCTGCCGATTGCTCGAAAGAAGCGGACATCCGCGCGCTGGCCGATGAAACCATCAAGCGCTTCGGCCATGTGGACATCCTCGTCAACAATGCGGGCGCCGCCTGGGGAGCGCCGGCCGAAGACCACCCGGTCGAAGCCTGGGACAAGGTCATGAACCTGAACATCCGCGGCTACTTCATCCTGAGCCAGCACATCGCCAAACACAGCATGATCGCGCGGCGCTCCGGCCGCATCATCAACGTTGCCTCCATCGCCGGCCTGGGCGGCAACCCGCCCGAGATGACCACCGTGGCCTACAACACGTCCAAAGGGGCGGTGATCAACTTCACGCGCGCACTGGGTTGCGAATGGGGCAAGTACAACATTACCGTCAACGCGATTTGCCCGGGCTTTTTCCCGAGCAAAATGACGGTGGGCACACTCAAGGCCCTGGGCGAGGAAAAACTGGCCGCCCACGCGCCGCTGCAGCGCCTGGGCGACGACGAAGACCTCAAGGGCCTGTGTGTGCTGTACGCGTCGGACGCCGGCAAACACATCACCGCGCAGTGGCTGGCCGTGGACGGCGGCGTCTCCGCCGTCACAGGCGGCTAGCGTGGGCTACTGCGCAGGCGTGATGCGTCGTTGGGCGGTGCCCGGAATCCTCACGTACCGGGGTACGTTCCGGTTCCTGCGCTCCGTCCGCCTCGCCTGACGCCCGCTCGCTACACCCACAGGAAAACAAGTATGAAATTCGGCGTCGAGATTCCCTTTGTCCATCACCTCGGTTTCGAGCTCGTGCTGTTCGAAGGCGGGGCCTCGCAGATCGACTACACGCCCCTGGCCGAGCACCTGAACTCGTTTCATGTGACGCACGGCGGCGCACTGATGACGCTGCAGGACGTGGTCATGGCAACGGCGGCGCGCAGTGTGCAGCAGGACATGGGCGTGGTCACCATCGAGATGAAAACCAGCTTCATGCGCCCGGCGCCCGGTGACGGCAGCAAGCTGACGGCCAAGGGCCGGCTGATCCACCGCACAGCAACCATGGCCTTCACCGAAGGCACGGTGTACGACGACCAGGGCCGTATCTGCTCGCATGCCACCGGCACCTTCAAGTACGTCAAACGCCTGCCGGTAGGCCCCAAAGGGGTGAATTCCCTCCAGACCGTGATTTCAACCGATTAGTGGGCAGAACGTATTTTTACAAGACAAATCGTGCTTCAGCCCTTATCCCACGGGCGCAAGCAGCTCTCAAATCAATAGCAAACAGCATTTCCCCAGGAGACACCTCATGCCACTCAACCAGCAAATCCTTCTCGACAACCGCCCCACCGGCGAAGCCGTCGCCAGCAACTTCAAGCTCGTCAGCAGCGATACGCCGGCGCTGGCCGACGGCCAAGTGCTGGTGCGGCATCATTTCATGAGCCTGGACCCCTACATGCGCGGCCGCATGAACGACGCCAAGAGTTATGCCCAGCCGCAGGCCCTGGGCCAGGTCATGGGCGGCGGCACGGCCGGCGAAGTGGTCGAGTCGAAAAACCCGAAGTTCGCCGTCGGCGACAAGGTGGTCGGTATGGGCGGCTGGCAGGAGTACAGCGTGGTCGATGCAACCCAGCCTGGCGCCCTGCGCAAGGTCGACACCACGCATGTGCCGCTGTCGCATTACCTGGGCGCCGTGGGCATGCCGGGTGTCACCGCCTGGTACGGCCTGGTGAAGATCATTGAGCCGAAAGCCGGCCAGACCGTGGTGGTCAGCGCCGCCACCGGCGCCGTGGGCAGTGCCTTCGGCGCTTTGGCCAAGGCGCGCGGCTGCCGCGCGGTCGGCATTGCCGGCGGACCGGACAAATGCAAATACGCGGTGGAAGAACTCGGCTTCGACGCCTGCATCGATTACAAGCAGCACAAGGACGCGGCTTCGCTGTCGAAGGCGCTCAAGGAAGCCTGCCCCGACGGTATCGACGGCTACTTCGAAAACGTCGGTGGCATGGTCCTGGACGCCGTGCTCACGCGCATGAACGCCTTCGGCCGTATTGCGCTGTGCGGCATGATCGCTGGTTATGACGGCCAGCCGCTGCCCATGACGTATCCGCAGCTGATTTTGACGAATCGCCTGAAAATCCAGGGGTTCATCGTCAGCGAACACATGGAAGTCTGGCCCGAGGCCCTGAAGGAACTCGGCACGCTGGTTGGCACCGGCAAGCTCAAGCCGCGCGAGACCGTTGCGCAGGGCATCGCTGCGGCTCCGGAAGCTTTTCTTGGCCTGCTGAAGGGCAAAAATTTCGGCAAGCAGTTAGTCAAGTTGGTCTGACGCGGCATTTTCTCCGCCGTTGAAAGGGATGCCATGAATGTCACCCACGAAGTCTTCAACCAGCCCGAGCCGCTGGTCGACTACAACCTGTTCGACACCAACCACGGCCTGCGCGACGTGCTGAAGTTCAATGCGCCGCAGCTGGCGACGGCAGAGCTCAGTGCGCTGGGGGCCACCCTTGGCAGTGCGGAGATGCAAACCCACGCCCGTCTGGCCAACACCCACACGCCGCAACTGCACAGCCACGACCGCTTTGGCCGGCGAGTGGACCAGGTGGAATTTCATCCGAGTTATCACGAACTGATGAAGCTGGCCGTCAGCGCGGGACTGCACGGAACGCCGTGGAGCGGGGAAGGCGCATCGCCGCACGTGCTCAGAGCCGCCGGTTTCATGCTTTTCACCGAGCTCGAGCCGTCCATCCTGTGCCCGATCTCCATGACCTACGCGGTCACGCCGGCGCTGCGCGACAACGCCGCCATCCACGCCGACTGGGCACCCCGGCTCACCAGCCGAGCCTACGATCCTGCGCTCAAGCTGTTCTCGGGAAAAACCGGTGTGACCATGGGCATGGGCATGACCGAGAAGCAGGGCGGCTCCGACGTGCGCGCCAACACGACGCAGGCCGTGCCCGATGGCAGCGACGCCTGGGGCCGGCGCTTTCGCCTGACCGGCCACAAGTGGTTTTTCTCGGCGCCCATGTGCGACGCCTTCCTGGTGCTGGCCCAGTCGCCCGCAGGACTGAGCTGCTTTTTCATTCCGCGCGTCCTTCCGGACGGCAGCCTCAACACGATCCACATCCAGCGCCTGAAAGACAAACTCGGCAACAAGGCCAACGCAAGCTCCGAAGTCGAGTTCGACAGCGCCACCGCCTGGCTGGTCGGCGAGGAAGGCCGCGGTGTGCCGCAAATCCTCGAGATGGGCACCATGACACGACTGGACTGCGCACTCGGCACCAGCGGCCTGATGCGCCAGGCGCTTTCCATTGCGCTCAACCATTGCGCCCAGCGCGAGGCCTTCGGCAAACCGCTGATCACCCAGCCGCTGATGCGCAACGTGCTGGCCGACCTGGCGCTCGAATCCGAAGCGGCCACCGCGCTCGCCATCCGGTTGGCCCGGGCCTTTGACCACAGCGCCGACCCTCACGAACAGGCGATGGCGCGCCTGCTCACGCCGGTCGCCAAGTTCTGGATCTGCAAACGCGGCAGCCACTTTGCGCAGGAAGCCATGGAATGCCTGGGCGGCAACGGGTATGTGGAGGAGGGCGGCGAAGGCATCATGGCCCGCATCTACCGCGAGATGCCGCTCAACTCGATCTGGGAAGGCGCCGGCAACATCATGGCGCTGGACCTGCTGCGCGCTTTGCGCAAGGCCGATGCCGCCGCCGCACTGGCGCAGGAACTGGCACCCGCCCAAGGCGCCCACCCGGCGCTGGACCGGCTGGCCGCGGCCTTGCCGACCCGCGTCGAGGAGATGGCCAACGAAATGGAGGCCCGGCGCCTGGCGCAGGACGTGGCGCTGGCCGTGCAGGCCGCGCTGCTGTACCAGAGCGCCCCCGCCACCGTGTTCGAGGCTTTCTGCGATTCACGGCTGGGCGGCGACTGGGGCCAGGCTTTCGGCACCCTGGGCGCCGACGTGGACTTCGACGCCCTGATCAACCGCGCCATGCCGCGCTGATGCGCTGACCTTTCTGAAAGAACCACCATGGCCGACCTGATTCTTCACCACTACCCGAACTCGCCCTTCTCGGAAAAGATCCGGCTGATCATGGGCTACAAACAACTCGCCTGGAAGTCGGTGGTCATTCCGGCCCTGATGCCCAAGCCCGACGTGGTGGCGTTGACCGGCGGCTACCGCAAGACACCGTTTTTGCAGGTCGGTGCCGACATCTATTGCGACAGCGCGCTGATCGCCGATGTGCTCGAGCACCTGCAGCCCGCGCCTTCGCTCTACCCCGAGCCGGGCAAGGGCTTGGCGCGCATCATCGCGCAATGGGCCGACAGCACACTGTTCTGGGCCGCCATGGCGCACAATCTGGGCCCCAAGGGCGCCGCGCACGTATTTGCCGACGGGCCGCCTGAGGCGGCCCGGGCGTTTGGCGAAGACCGCAAGGCCATGAGCGCGGGCATGGTTCGCCTGCGTCCGGCCGACGCGGCAGCAGCCTACAAGTCCTACCTGCGGCGCTTGTCGGACATGCTTGACGAACAGCCGTTCCTGCTTGGCCAGGTACCCTGCATCGCCGACTTTTCCGCCTACCATTCGCTGTGGTTCACGCGGGTGCGCACGCCCGTGGTCGCCGACATTCTGGCGCACACGCCGGCGGTGATCGACTGGATCGACCGCATGAGTGCCATCGGGCAGGGCACGATGGAGAAGTTTGACGCCGCCAGCGCGATTGCCCTGGCGACAGCGGCGCAGCCCATGGAACCTGGTCATGGCCTGCTGCGCGACAGCACCTTCCAGGACGAACATGGCATCCCGCTCGGCAGCCGCGTCACGGTCACGGCTGAAAGCTTCGGGCCGGAACCGACCGAGGGTGAGCTGGTTGCTGCGACACGCACGCACTACACCTTGAGCCGCACCGACGACAGGGCTGGCAAGGTGCATGTTCATTTCCCGCGCATCGGTTACGCGCTGAAAGCCGTCGCACCGGCATGAGCGGGATCACCTGGCGGTCTGTCCCGTTTGCAGCGCTGACCACCACCGAGCTTTATGACATCCTGCAGCTTCGCACGGAAGTTTTCGTGATGGAGCAGGCCGGCATCTATCAGGACATGGACGGTGCAGACCACGCGGCCGTGCACCTTCTGGGTACCGCCGATGGCGGGCTGGTAGCCTATGCGCGCTGCTTTCCCCCCGGCGTGAAGTTTGCCGAAGCCAGCATAGGGCGCGTCATCACCCGCCAGATCCTGCGCGGAAGCGGCCAGGGCCACGAGCTCATGCGTCAGGCCATCGCCTGCGTAGTTGAGCAGTGGGGTGCGCAGCCCATCCGTATAGGCGCGCAGGCACGGCTTGAGAAATTTTATTTGCAGCACGGTTTTGCGAAAGCAGGAGACCCCTACATCGAAGACGGCATTCCGCATGTGGAGATGCTGCGACCCCTTTCATTTCAGGAGCAAACATGATCAGTGACTTCAAAGGCAAAACAGCCGTTCTCACCGGCGCCGGCTCAGGCTTCGGCCTCGAGTGCGCACGCATAGGCGCACGGCTCGGCATGAACCTCGTGCTCGCCGATGTGCAGCAGGATGCGCTCGACAAGGCCGCGGCTGAAATGACGGCCGCCGGCGCGCAGGTGCTGGCTTTCCGCCTCGACGTGTCCAAAGCCGCCGAGGTCGAAGCGCTGGGCGCCGCCGTGCTGGCACGTTTCGGCGCGCCGCATTTTGTCTTCAACAACGCCGGTGTCGGGGCAGGGGGTCTGATCTGGGAGAACACGCTGAAGGACTGGGAATGGGTCATCGGCGTCAACCTCATGGGGGTGGCGCATGGCGTGCGTGTGTTCACGCCCATGATGCTGGAAGCCGCCAAAAAAGACCCGGCCTGGCAGGGCCACATCGTCAACACCGCGAGCATGGCCGGGTTGCTCAACGCGCCCAACATGGGCATTTACAACGTCAGCAAACATGCGGTGGTGAGCATGAGCGAAACGCTGTACCAGGACCTGGCGCTGGTCACCGACCAGATCAGCGCCTCGGTGCTGTGTCCCTTCTTCGTGCCCACCGGCATCAGCCAGAGCCAGCGTAACCGGCCCGATGAGTTGCCGGCCGCCAGACCGACCAAAAGCCAGCTGATCGGCCAGGCCATGAGCGACAAGGCTGTGGGTTCTGGCAAGGTGACGGCGGCCGACGTGGCGCAAAAGGTGTTCGACGCGATCGCCGCCAACCAGTTCTATATCTACAGCCACCCCAAGGCCATTGGCTCGGTGCAGACGCGGCTGGAAGACATCCTGCAGGCGCGTAACCCGACCAACCCGTTTGCGCACAAGCCGGAGATTGGCGAGGAGCTCAAGAAGGCCTTGCGCGAGGCCTGAAGGAGAGGCGTTCATGCTGACCGCCACCGCGCTGCAGTCCGGCCCCATCGAGGTCGTTGACTACCGCTGCAGTACCGGTCCCGACGCCAGGCCTTTCACCGAGGTGCACAGCGGCTACTCGGTGTCGTACGTACGCAAGGGCAGCTTCGGCTACCGGGTGCGCGGCGAGTGTTATGAGCTGGTCGCCGGCTCGGTGCTGGTGGGCCACCCGGGCGACGAGTTCATGTGCACACATGACCACCATCTCTGCGGCGACGAATGCCTGGCTTTCCATCTCTCGCCGGGTCTTGTCGACCTGATCGGCGGCGACGCCGTCACCTGGCGCACCGGCGGCCTGCCGCCTTTACCCGAACTCGTGGTGCTGGGCGAGTTGGCGCAGGCGGCGGCCTGCAAGGAGAGCGATGTCGGCCTGGACGAAGCCGGCCTGTGGTTCGCCTCCCGTTTTGTGGACGTGGTGACAGGCCGCAAGCAGATGCCGCAGCGCGCCACGGCCAGAGACCGCCGGCGCGCCGTGGACGCGGCGATGTGGATCACCACCCATTCGCAGGAAGACATCGCCCTGGCCCACGCCGCCAGCCAGGCGGGCTTGAGTCCGTTTCATTTTTTGCGGCTGTTCTCGCGAGTACTCGGCGTCTCGCCGCATCAGTACCTGGTGCGCTCCCGGCTGCGCCACGCTGCGCGGCTGCTGGCCGGCGGCGACCGGCCTGTCACCGATGTGGCGCTGGACGTCGGGTTTGCCGATCTCAGCAACTTCGTGCGCACCTTCCACCGCGCGGCCGGCGTCTCGCCGCGTGCCTTCCGCCAGGCCGCGAGAAAAGGCCTGAAAGGAGAGCGCAAGATTCTCCAAGACCGCATGGCCGCGCTGCTCGATGATGACCGCTTGATCCACTCTTCAAGCAGGAAATCACCATGTACGACCACCTCGGCATAAAGGTCAGGGACCTCGCAGCCAGCATTCGTTTTTATGAAGCCGCTCTCGCACCGCTGGGCCATGTGCTGGGCTCCCACGACGACAGCTATGCCGGCATCGGCCCGGCCGACGCACCGGCCTTATGGCTTTATGCGTCCCAGGGCGCCAAGGGTCCCGGCACCCACATCGCGTTCCGTGCAAGCAGCCACCAGGCGGTCGATGCCTTTTACAAGGCCGGCCTGAAAGTCGGCGCCAGCGATAACGGAGGACCCGGCCCGCGGCCGGACTACAGCCCGACCTACTACGCAGCCTTCCTGATTGATCCCGACGGCAACAACGTCGAAGCCGTCTGCCCCTGAAGCCGGGACACGGGACGGCGGCTTTCCAAGGGGTTTTGTCACCGCCCTCAGGCGGGCTGAAGTGCAAACGTCACCTTGACGGCGGGGGCCGCCTGTCTTCGTCCGGCAAGACGCGCGCTGGCGCTGACCGACGTCGGGAAGGTCAGAAGCTGAAGGGGAACTTGACCCCGATGGTGATGTCCGGCGCGTCGGCGGTGACGCCGATGCCGAGGTTGAATACCATGGACCGCCGGTCCGACAAGGCATAGGTCACGCCGAAGTTGAGCACGCCGGCGCTGGAATCGCTGCCGTTGACGGTTTGCCAGTCCTGGCCCTGCTGGCGGATCCGTGCCTTTCTTGCAAAACGGTGCGAATACGAGGTGCTCAGACTCATGCGTTCGTTGAGGGCAAAAGCAAAACCTGCGCCCAGCGAAAACTGGTCACCCAGCCTGACGCTGCCCGGCGTTCTCGTGTTCGGGTCCGAACTGATATCACTGAAGCTGCGGTCAAAGTGGTGGGTGTAACCCAGGTTGGCAAACAGGATGGCCGGGTCCACCGTCTTGATGAAACTCACCCCGGCCGAAGCCGCCCACACGCCATTGCCGGTCGGCAGCTTCTCGGGAAGCTTCAGGTTGCCACCCGAATCCGGTGAATCCTCGAACTTGATGCCATAGGGGCTGGTGCCGGTCGGTGCCTTGACGCGAAAGTTGAGCACGGTGTCAGGGTGGTCCGCGCTTTCCTGGATCAGGCGGTAGAACACACCCGCACTGACATCACCCACATCGCCGTTCGAGACATTCCTCTCGGCCACGGCCGAGGTGCTGAAACCCGCGCCGACCGAGGAAAAGGCGGAGTAGCGGTACAGGTAGGGTACGTTGAGGTCGAACTGGAGCCGGTCCGTCGGCGCATAACGCCCCGTCAGGTCAAAGGTCAGGGTGTCGGCCTTGATGCGGTCTAGATTGATCTGCCCCAGAAAAATCGCATCCAGCGCCAGAAATCCATTGAGAAAAAGGTCCCGCCGGTTCGAGTGGGAATAACTCACGCCCGTTTCCAGGGTGAACTTGCGGTCGAACATGGCGCTCTGTTCGCGGTACACCGCCTCGGCACTGCGCGAAGCGGGTGCTTCCCGGACCACCTTCTCTGCGCCGCTTCCCTCTGCGGAAGCAGAAGCCGGCTCCCGGCTTGCGGAAGCATCAGGCTGGGCGCCATCGGCCGTTCTCACCATGCGCGCCTGGCCCGGGCTGGCCGCCTCCAGCTGCTGCAAGCGCGTGGCCAGCACCCGCAGCGAGGACTGGTGCGTGTCCACGCGCTGGGTCAGCTCCTGGATCTGCCGGCGCAACTCAGCCACTTCGCCATCGTTGTCCGCCAGACAAGCCAGGGGGAGGCCGGTTGCCAGGGTCAACACCAGGGGCCGCAGCGGAAAAAAACGTCGCATAAGATCTCCCTCATCAGTTTTTTCGATGGCCACTATGGACTGGCCGCCGGAAGGCGGTGCGCCCCTTTCAGCGCCCAGGGCGACCCGGACAGCTCAAAATGCGCCGCTTTGCGGCATCAGCTTCATTCCCAGCAACTGGTTGCCCGACGGGGATGCCGGTCCAGACGCAGAATTCATCTGGACATTGAGATTGATCCTGTTTTGAATCTGGTTGACGTCGCCACCCAACTGCACCGACTGCAACACCTGTCCCCCGCCCATGCCCACCTGGCGAATCTGCTGCATCGCCCGTCCCTGGTCCGGCACCGCGACGGCGACATTCATGCCGTTGCTGCCCAGTCCGACGGACGCCACGCTGCCACTGGCCGTGGTGGTGGACGCCGAGAGCGGGCCGGTTGAGAGGGGCTGCTGGGCGGATTGCCCCGATGTGTTCTGGACGTTGATGCTTATGGTGTTGGTGATCCCGTTCGAGGTGCCCGCCACCTGGATGTTCTGCACCACGCCGGTGACGTCCTGCAGCCCACCGCCGCCGGCGGCCACCGCAGAACCCTGACCGGCAGAACCACCCATCGCGGCCTTTTGCTCCACGGTAATGGTCGGCACAAAGCTGACCTGCGGCGTGTTGCCGGCCAGATTGATCTGCAGCACCCCGGACGCGGTGATGGACTGGCCAGAGGATGCCAGCCATCGCGTCACCATTTCGACACCGAAGTACATGACTTGTCCGGCCGCCACGAATTTGCCGCGCATGTGGCCGAGCTCATCGTCCGGAACGACGGCCGCGTGGTCAAACACATTCAGGTCGGGCGGCAGCGCGGCGCGCGCCAGGGGCAGGGTCACCAGGGCGCCTGCCAGCGCCGCCACCAGTGTCCGTTGTTGCCACGACCTGCAGCCGGCCGCAGGGTGCGGCGGCTTGTTGTGCCACGGCTTTTTCTTTTGCGCCGTGGCAAGCGCCAATGAATAAATGGTTCTTGTCATCACATGTCCCCTCAAACTTCAGGACAGCTTGCTGTCCGTCAACTGAAGACCATCCCTTTGCTCATTCGCGCAGTGCCTCAGAAAAGCTCTGCGCTGGAAAATCCGAACTCCAGCAGCTGGGCATCCGTCAACGGCCGCCACGTGTCCATGGTGCTGCGTGCTGTCAGCGGTTCGCTGGGCCGCAACAGCACGGTGTCGCGTTCAAAGCCCTGGCCGATGACGGCGAACACCACCCGGTTCCAGCCGCTCACAAACTCCTGTCTGGCGACAACGCGGTTGCCCAGCGCCGGGTCGGCCAGGTAGACCTTGTCCGGTGTCGTCTTCTTGAGCACCACAAAATGTTTGTACCCCCGGATATCCAGCAGCACGATGGTGGGTACCTTGATCCTTTCCAGCATTTCCGGCGCCATGTTGTAGCCACGGCCGCGCATGCCCCTGGCCTGCACGTAATTTTTCAGGTCGAGCAGGGAAAAACCCTTCTCCCTGACGTTGGCGGGATCACTGACCTGGAGCAGCCCCTGGATGACTTCCTCTTCCGTCAGCTTCTGGCCGTAGGCGTAATTGAGGATGGTGGCCAGCGCCGCCGCACCACAGCTGAAATCGGTTTTCTGCGGCACCATGTCCACATAACGGAGCTCCCGCATGCTCAGCACGTTCTTGTGGATGGCGCCGGCACCGGGAATCACGCCGCCAAGGCCAACCGCACCGGCCTGACCCGCCACCGGCAGGCAGGCCAGGGCATGGCCCAGCAGCCACGCGGCAGGCTGGATCCATTGGTGGCTTGCAAGGGTCACGACGGCTCATCCTTGTCCGGCTGAACGCCTTCGGCCGCCGGGGGGGCGGCCGAAGGTTGATCCAGCAACGGAACTTCAGCGGCGCAGCGCCTCGCCGCCACCGCCGTTGGTGCCACCGGCGTGAGTCGCCGACACAGCCATACCGTTGTATTGCTGGTTGTTGGTGCCCGATGCGATGTTCACGCCGATATTGCCCGCCGCGCCCATCAAGGCGTTGCCGCCCAGCGACGACGTGTTGGTTGTGGCAATGCTGACGCGGGTCACGACGGGGATCATGCCGGTGACCGAGCCGCTCAATGCAATGTCACCCTGCTCATTGAAGCTCAGGGCGCCGCCGGCGCTGGAGTCGCCGTTGGGTGTGCCGTTGGCGTTCAGGCCGGACGAAGCCTGGCGACTCTGGGCGCCCTGCACGTCGCTGTCGAGGTCGATGTGCCCGGTCTGGGTGCCACCCGGGTGGCTGGTACCTGTCCAGGTGTCGGGGTACTGGTTACCCTTCTGGTCGGAGATGCCGGCATAGATACCCCGGGACTGGAAGGCCAGGTCCACCGGAACCATGGTCACGACTTCCCGCTGCTTGGGCGTGTTGGAAGTGACGTTGTGGTCGTTCATCTGCTTGACCGCCACTGTCGCCGTGGCCATGCGTGCAACCGCGACAGACGCCGCCAGGTCGTTTTTCTGCTGGTTGCTGTTGCCGGCGGAGATGTTGACCCCGATGTTGCCGGTCGCATTCTGCAACGCATTGCCGGCCAGGGACGCGGTGTTGGTGTTGCCGAAGTTGATGGCCCGGTTGGCCTGGACATCCTGGCGTGCAAAGATTTCAGCGTCGGACGAACCGAACAGGAAGCTGGCATCGGATGCGGACAGCGCGGCAGAATTCGCCTGCTGGTTGTTGTCACCGGCCGTGACGTTCAGACCGATGTTGCCTGCTGCGTTTTGCAGGGCGTTGCCGTTGATCACCGACGAGTTCGTGACTTCGTCGTTGGCGACCTCGTTGAGGTAGTTGATCTGCTTGTCGTCAACCACGGCGGCAGAGCTCGAGTCGACCGCGATCGCACCGCCAACCTGCACGTCACCGCCAACGTTGACGTCCTGCCGGTAGCGCAGGTCTTTCTCGATGTTGACCCGGGTGCGGTTCTCCGTGGAACTGCTGTCCGTACTGACACTGGTTGCCGACGTGGACTTGCTGTCCTGGGGGCCTTCCTGCGAAAAAGCCAGCGGAGCGGCGAACAATGCGGCCACCGCCAGTGCCAGAGGGGCAGACTTCATTTTTTGCGTTTTCATGGAATGATCTCCAAAAAGTTAGGAACTGTCTTAAGGTTTCGTCCCCAGCTGGAGCTGGAAGGCGAAGTTGTTGGCCGTGCTGTTGCCCGACCCCGCAGACTGGTTGATCTGGACCAGGCCGCGCGAACCGCGAAAGGCGGAATCGGAGATCGATACCGCCTTCATGTTTGCGCTCCTGGCCGGGCCAGCCAGCCCTACGCCGGAAGCAGTTGCAGCGAGCAGGCTCTCTGAAGCTGCCTCCACATCAAAGCCCACTGCAACCGCCATGCCGTTGGCCTGGGTGTTACCCACGCCACTGGTCTGGTTCACGGAAACTGCGCCCGAGCTGTTCGCAAAGGCACGGCCCCCGATCACCGCGATGGACAGATCCGGCGCGGTAGCGCGAATCCACCCGGTCGCCTGATGCACACCGACCAGGGCCGCGGCAGTGCCGCCGTCCAGGCCAATGGCCATGGCGCCCGCATTCGTCTGGGCATTTGAATCTCCTGCTGCCATGTTCACGGCGAATCGGCCGCGGACATTGCTCAGCGCATTGCCGTCGATCACACTGCGCGTGACATAGCCCGGCAGTTCCGGACCTGTTCCCTGGCTCCAGCAAGGAACCGAGACCAGCCAGGCCAGCGCAGCCAGCACCGTGTTTGGTTTGGGTTGAATCCGCATCATGACCGTCTCCCTACCGGGTGCCGGCGGGGGCGAGGACGCCGGTCAGGGTCTGGCTCAGTGCACCGGTGGCGCGGCTGACGCTGGCTCCCGCCTGCACGCCGAAGCCGCCAGCCAGCGACCCCAGCCCGCCTGCCGGCGCAAAGGCATCGCCCCCTGCGCCGGTGAATTTTCCAGACGCCAACCCGGCCTGCGCCGTCGCCGTCTGCGCAGTGGCCGCCACGCTGCCCATGTGGCCCTGCACGCGTCCCGCGATGGCTGCCGATTCGTGGTCCGTCAGCTCGGTGACGGCCCCCGCACGGACCGCGGATCCAGCCCCCAACATGGACCTCACCGGGACATCCGGCGCGGTCTGGACGCCAGTGACCTGCCCGGTATGGCGTGGACCGGCCGCCGACTGGTAAGGCACCTCCCGGGTGATGACCAGCAAGCCATCCCCGGCAAACACCTGCGCGGCAACGGCGAATTGCCCCACCACCAGCACAGCAGTGCAAGTCCATCTCTCTGGATATCGAGACATGATTTTTCTCCCTTCGCTGTCGGATGAATCCAGCATCACCCGTCTGCTCGACATCGCGTGGCGCCGAAGCCGTCCTCGGGACGGGGCTTCACGTCCTGCGTTATCGGGGGCCAGTGTCATCCCCGCCGCCGGGTCTGCCAATCCCTTCAATGAGGTATCCCCGGTGACGAAACAGCGGGTGGCTTTCATGCGCGCAGCCCTGTGTTTCATCAGGCGTCTCTTGGAGAAGGCGTCCTTTTTTCGACTGAAGCAGGGCCTGAAAGCCCGTCCATGGCGAGGTGTAAAGCCGGTAACCGGGCGTATAAATAATGCAGGGGAAGGAAGGGCCCGGGAAGGCCAGGCGATCGCGGCCTGCCGGGTCAGCAGCCGAATCGGGAGGGCGAACGCGCGGCGGTGGCAGTCTGAACGACCGGGCGTGGTCAGCTTCGCCCGGTCAGCGGATGCCTGTTGCCGCTGCGCCGGTGAGGTTCAGGCGGGCTGAAGTGCAAACGTCACCTTGACCTCGGCCGCTACCGGGGTGCGCCCGGCGCGGAGTGGCTGGGCGGTAGTAGCGGCCATCACCAGGCTCAGCGACGATGGTTTCATCGCGTAGATCAGCGCGCGGCGGTGCTCCGTCGTCAGGAAGCTGCCGCCGGCGTCCACCACGATATCGCGCTGATCGTCATCGAGCGTGACCCACAAACTGCCTTCGTGGCAGGTGATCTGTACGCCGGCGGCATCGGACACGCTGAACATCGCCTGGTGGGCAAGGGTCAGGTCCAGGGGGCTTGAGTCGGTCATCATGGCACTCCTTTTGAATTTTCACATTCGGTGTGGAAATGAATATACTGGCCGGCCTCAGAGCGTTCAAACGGTCATTTGGAATCCTTGGCATGCCTCCAAAGAATGTGAAACCTGCTTCCCCGGCAGTCCTTGCCCAGGGCTTTCGCCGCAGCGAGCTGCCGCGCCTGGAGCTCCTTCACAGCTTCGAGGCCGCCGCGCGCACGCTGAGTTTCACCCGGGCAGCCGCCGAGCTGTTTCTCACGCAATCGGCCGTCAGCCGGCAGATCCAGCAGATCGAAGCCGACCTGGGCACCGCGCTGTTCGAGCGTCGCCACCGTGCGCTGGCGCTGACCGACGCCGGCAAGCTCATGCAGCGTGCCGTCAGTGATTGCCTGGAGCGGCTGCGCGATGCCACCGCCAGCGTGCGCGCCACCACGCCGGCGCGGCAGGTGGCCATCACGACCACGCCGGGATTTGCCTCGCTGTGGCTGATCCCGCGGCTGGCCCGTTTCACGGCCAGCCATCCCGGGGTGGACGTGCGGATTTCCGCCACGTTGGAAGTGCTGGACCTGGAACGAAGCGGCATCGACGTCTCGGTCCGCCTCAGGACCATAGAAAATGCCGAGGGCAGTTCCCTGTTCGAGGAAACCGTGACGCCCGTGTGTTCACCGCTGCTGCTGAAGAATCACGCCCTGCCGTTGACGGAACCGGCGGACCTGGCAGGCCACACCCTGCTGGCCACCGACATGCCTCAAGGCCAGCCACTGACCATGGACTGGGAGCCCTGGTTCCGGGTCATGGGGCTGCCCGACATGCGCATGAAGAATACGCTCCGGTTTTCGCAGTACTCCGATGTGGTGGCTGCTGCGGTAGCCGGGCAGGGCGTGGCAATCGGCCGCCTGCCGCTGCTGGCAGAGCTGCTTCGGGACGGCCGGTTGGTTTCGCCTTTCAGCGGCGCCGCGTCTCGCTTCGGCTACTTTGTGACCACGGCTCCGCGCTCGGCAGGCAACAGCGATGCGCAGGACTTCGTCCGCTGGCTGATAGCCGAGGCCGAATCCGCGAAGATCGTCTGCGCCTGAAGGTGCCGGTCAGGCCGGGCATTGCAGGCTCAGGGCCTGCAGGGTCTTGCCGCCTTGCGGATCAAACACCACCAGATTGACCTGCCGATCATGGCCGGGCGTGGCGGCAATGCTGCGAAAGGCCAGTTTTTTCGGGGTGGCATCGGCGCTTCGATAGTCGCCGGCCTGGGTGTATTGCCGCACCACAAAATCATGCTTCAAAAACTCACCGGCGTTTTCGCCAGCCTTTACCTTCGAGTTGTGACCGTGCTCGGTGACTGTCCAGTAGGCCGCCCACGCCGGCACCGGTGCCGCCGCGTTGACCGGCGTGACCACGGCTTCGAACTGATCGCCAGCAAGTTGCCTGAGCTCAATGCGAATCTGGGCGGCTTCCTTCTGGCCGCTGATGCGTTGCTCTGCCCCGTGCCACTGAGGCCAGTCACGGCCATTGACAACCACCTGCGGCGTATAGATGCTACGCAGCCGGTTCCTGTTGGCAACTTCCCGCTGGCGCGTGGTGTGCGCAGGCGCCGCAAACCGGTCCACCCATCCGATGTAGTCCCAGTAACCCACATGAAAGGCCTGCACCACCAGGTCTTTTCCCTTGAGGGTCGAGGCCCACTTATCAGCAGGCGGGCAGGAACTGCAGCCTTCCGAGGTATAGAGCTCCAGCACCGGCGTCACCAGGGGGCCGGAGCTGGCTGCGCACTGGTTGGACATGGAAGATGTGGCGCTGGCCCATGCGGCAAGGGCGAAGACAGCTATTAATTTTGTAGCAGAAACAGCCATGACCGGGGGCCTTTAAAGAGTCATAACCCCTGTCTGTCGTGCGGGAACGGCTGTTCTTACAACGCCGCTTTCACACCAACCGAAGGCGCGGTCCCCTGATGACCATGGTAACGGGCCCTTTCCTCCGGCTTTCAAAACCAGCAGGGCACCTCAAGTGGGTCAGCCTGAATGGGCGCTAATGTTCTACCAGGGCGAGTTTCAACGGCATTCAATACTGCCAACGCCTTGCGTTCCGGCGTTGGCCGCATGAGAATCCCATGACTATGCTGCGCAAAGTGCCGGAGGGAGAGACGATATGGCGGAAACCTCAGACCCTGAGGTCCCGTCTGCTTACGCTCGCCGCGCTGCCCTTGGGTCCGGCGGTGTTGCTCGTCCTGCTGTTCATCGTCCTTCAGGCCATGCGCATACAGGAAGAGGCGCAGGCCAGCGCGCTGCGTACGACCCGCGCGCTTGCGGTCGCGGTCGACTCCCGGCTTCGGGAGGTCGAGGCCGGCCTGATCGCCCTGACTGTTTCTGACTCCCTGCGCAACCAGGATCTCGCCACGTTCTATAAGCAGGCCCTGTCGTTCCAGGTGTCGACGGGCCTGGGCACCGTCGTCGTGCTGGATGAGCGTGGCCAGCAGCTCGTCAACACGTCCCGCCCCTATGGCGCACCATTGCCGGCGCTGGGCACCCAAGCGCCAGCCATGCCAGTCATCCTGGGGGGCAGGCCGATAGCCCGGGTAATCAAAGCACCAGCGTCGGGCGAGCCGCTGGCTATCGTGAGTGTTCCTGTGCGTATCAACGGTCAGGTGCGGTACGCCCTGTCGACGACCCTCGACTTTCGCTATTTCGATGATCTCCTGCGCCAGCAGGCCCTGCCGCCAACCTGGATTGGCGCCATCGTCGACTCCGCGCGCGTGGTGGTGGCGCGTACCGTAGAGTCAGACAAGTTTGTCGGTACGCCGGCCTCCAGCACCATCGCCCACGCGCTGTCAATCGCCCGGGAAGGCGCTTTTGATGGCGTTACCCTCGAAGGCATTCCGGTTCGCACACTTTATTCATCCACGGGCGATGCCGGCTGGGCGGTGGTGGTGGGTGTGCCGAAATCCGAACTGGCGCGCGAGTTGTACATGCCGCTGCTCTGGTTCTCCGTGTCCATCCTGCTTGTACTGGGTCTGGCCGCCGCTTCTGCGTGGTGGTACGCGCAGCGCATCGGCCGCGCCATGGCTCTGTTGAACAACGCTGCCCGCGAACTTGGGGGGGGCGCAGCGGTCAGCGTGCCGCCCTTGGGCATTGTGGAAGCTGACCAGCTCGCGGCCGCCATGACCCGCGCCAGCTCGGAACTGCGCGGCAACGAGGCCAGATGGAGCGCGGTTCTCGCGTCGGCCATGGACGGCATTGTGGCCGTGGACGAATCCCAGCGCATCGTCATCTACAACCCCGCGGCAGAGCGGATTTTCGGCTGGAGCTTTCACGAAGTCATGGGCCAGCCTCTGGGAATGCTCATTCCGACCGAGCACCGCGGCGCACACGAGGGACAGGTGCGGCGGTTCGGACGTACGGGCGAGACTTCACGGCGGATGGGCGGGAGCGGCGGCGTGGTCGTGAGCGGGCTGCGCAAGGACGGGACGGTTTTCCCGATCGAGGCGTCCATTTCACATGTGGACAGGGGCGGGGACCGGCTCTACACGGTCATCATCCGGGACGTCACCGAAGCCGTGCGGGTGCGGGATGACCTGACGCAGATGGCCGCGCAAGCGAGCCATGTGCGCGAGCAGGAGAAGGCGCGGATCGCGCGGGAACTGCACGACGAACTTGCCCAGTCACTTGCCGTTCTGAAGATGGACCTTGTGCAACTGGGTAGTTCGCTAAGGACCAGCAACCCCGACATGGCACAAAACGTGGCGCGGATGGTGGCCGAGGTCGACGCCAGCGTGGCGGCCACCCGCCGCATAGCGGCCGACCTGCGGCCTCTGATGCTGGACGATCTGGGCCTTGCCACCAGTATCGAGTGGCTTGGCGAGGAATTCACCGGCCGTACAGGCGTTGCCTGCACCGTCCAGCTTGAAGGGGACCTGGACTTGCCGGAGCCCTACGCCACCGGGGTATTCCGCATCGTCCAGGAGGCGCTGGTCAACGTGGCGAAGCATGCACGCGCCCATCATGTCGAGGTCAGCGGCGAGCGCAACGCAACAGAAATCCGGTTTGCGGTCGTCGATGACGGTGTCGGGTTCGACACTGGCGGACCGCGCAAGCCCCTGTCTCTGGGTCTCGCCGGGTTGCGCGAACGCGTCCACCTGCTGAAGGGTAAGCTTGTTGTGACCAGCGAGCGGGGTAACGGAACCCGGGTAGAGGTGATAATCCCCGCGCCGGCGGCAGCTCATGCGGTTGGGCTTTCCGGGGACGATACGATTCCTGGTTGGGTGCTATGAATTTCAGGGCACGGTGAACGTTGGCGCAGTAGATGCGGCCAGTGGATTGACTCCGACCAGGAAGCTTGATGTCGATGTGTTCGACGTACTTCGCTAATTGTCGAGAGTTCTTGCAAAGTGCTGAAATCGTCCAAGGACTTTGCCAGGCGGGGAGTCGAAGAAAAAGTAGCCAGATGGAATTTACTTTTGTGAATTCCCCGATGCCGTCGCAAATCAGAGCAGGGGAGGCGTGTCCGTACGCACGACGCGTGTACGCACGCCATCACGCGTTTCCAGGCGGTCTTCCAGTTCGCCGATGTAGGCGGCCAGGGTGTTGCCGGACTGCTCGATCTTGCCGATCAGCACCTGCTGGGTCTGGGCCAGCCGTTCCGCCAGCACCGTCCCGTGGGCGGCCTCGCGCTGCTGGGCCACCACGGCTTGGGCTTCAAGGTACTGGCGCAGTTCCGTGAAACGCGAGGCTTCGGCCTTGTCGGCCAGCTCGCGCTGGGCCGTCAGCGCCCGGGTGGACTGGCGCATTTCCAGCAGATGGGTGCTCTGGATGTACAGCGTCGTCGCCAGAAACACCAGCAGCACCGCCGCCAGCAGCACCAGCATGACCATGCCCAGCGGCATCTGCACGGTGGTGAAGCCCAGGCTCAGCAGGGAGGGCCGGCTGAATTCGTCGAGGTTGAGCGCGGCAAAACCGGCCATCAGCACAATGGCAACGATTAGGACAATGGTTCGGATACGCATGTTCGGGCTCCAGGAAATGAAGTCCTGATCATGCTGGCCGCGCGTGGCCCTGTCTGTAGGAAAAAAGCCTGTCCGCACGCGCGGGGAAGCGCGCAATCAGCCGGGCCTGGCGGCGTCGGTGCCTGGCTCCGACTGGTCGGGTGGGCGTGAGCCGCCCGGCTCCAGCGCTTCGGCGGCTTGCTCGTTGAGTGCCTGGCCGGATTGCTTCGGCCTGGTCAGCGGCGCCGGTGTCCAGCGCCCGCCATGCATCAGGTCGATGCCGCTGCTGATGTCGCCGCACAGCTGCAACTGCAGGCGCTCGGCATCGCGGCGGCGTATGTCTTCGGCCACCTCGGCCACCTCGGCCTCCTGCACACCGAGTTGGCGCAGCGCCGCACTGCTGAAGGCCAGGGCCGACTCCAGGGTTTCGCGCAGTTGGTAGTCCACGCCCAGGCGGATCAATTCGATCGCGTGCTGGCGGTCGTAGGCGCGAGCCAGCACCGGGGTCAGGGGGAACTCATGCTTGGCCAGTTCCACGATAAGGCTGGTTGCCTCTTTCTTGTCAACACAGACCAGAATGGCACGGGCATGACCGGCGCCGCTGGCGTGCAGCACGTCCAGCCGCGTGCCGTCGCCGTAATACACCTTGAAGCCGAACTGGGCCGCCGCGCGGATCATGTCGGTGTCGTTTTCGATGATGGCAATGTCGATGCCGCGCGCCAGCAGCGACTGGCTGGCAATCTGCCCGAAACGGCCGAAACCGATGATGAGCACGCTGCCCCGCAGGTCCTGGGCAACGTCAACACCGTCCATGTCCTGCTCCGGCTTGGCGGGCAGGAGCCAGCGAAGCGACATGACCGCCAGCGGGGTCAGCGCCATCGAGATGATGATGGCGGCCGTCAGCACGGCGTTGACACTGGCCTCCACGATGCCTGCCGCCGCCGCCGCCGAATACAACACAAAGGCAAACTCGCCGCCCTGGGCCATCATGGCGGTACGTTGCAGGGCGTCGCCATGGTTCGACTTGGTGACGCGGGCCACGGCGTAAATGCCCATGCCCTTGAACGCCATGTAGGCCAGCACACCGCCAAGAATCAGCGGCCAGTCAGCCAGCACCAGCTTGAGGTCCAGCGACATGCCCACACCCATGAAAAACAGGCCCAGCAAAATACCGCGGAAAGGCTCGATGTCGGCTTCCAGCTGATGCCGGAAAGTGGATTCGGACAGCATCACGCCGGCGGCAAAGGCGCCAAGCGCCATCGACAGGCCACCCCACTGCATGGCCAGGGCCGCGCCCAGCACCACCAGCAGGGCTGCGGCCGTCATCACCTCGCGTGCCTTGGCCCGCGCCAGTACGCGAAACAGTGGATTGAGCAGCCAGCGGCTGACCGCCACCAGGCCGATGATGGCCGCCAGCGCCACGCCGATGCTGACCCAGCGCGACACACCCGCGCCGTCGTTCGCAGCCGGCGCCAGAAAAGCCACGATCGCCAGCAAGGGCACGATGGCGAGGTCTTCCAGCAGCAGGATGGACACCATGCGCTGGCCGCGCGGGGTGGAGGTGTCGCCGCGCTCTTCGAGCAGCTGCATCACGATGGCGGTGGACGACAGCACAAAACCCATGGCCGCGATGAACGCCACCACCGGTTTCAGCCCGACGGCCATGCCCAGCGCCGTGAGCAGGGCACCGCAAACCACCACCTGCATCAGGCCCAGGCCGAAGATCTGGCGCCGCAGCGTCCAGAGCCGGGTCGGCTGCATCTCCAGACCGATGACAAACAGGAACATCACGACGCCCAGTTCGGCCAGGTGCAAAATCGTGCCTGCTTCGCTGAACAAACCCAGGCCGAAGGGGCCGATGACCAGACCGGCCGCCAGGTAACCCAGCACCGAGCCCAGGCCCAGCCGTTTGAACAGCGGCACAGCCAGCACGCCTGCGGCCAGCAAAATCACCACCTTGACCAGCTCACTGCCTTGTTCGACTGCCATCACATTCCCGTGGACGCGCCCCGCGGGGGCTGATGCTCAGGATGGTAGCGGAGTTTGGCGGCGCAAGGCCTGCCCGCCCTCCGGCCTGCGAGCCTCTTTACCTTGCCTTCCTGCCTATTTGCGCAGGTAGGCGGGCAGCATGTCGAACAGCGGCGTCGGCTCGCGGCGCAACGCGCGGCGAACCGTGGTGCTGTCCAGCGCCGGCGTACCGCTGGACAGGTTCAGGTAGGCCAGCTGCTGCATCCAGGCGATATCGACCTGTCCGTCGGGACCGGGCCGGGAAAAGATCAGCTCCAGCATCCTTTTGGCCGGCTCGTTGCCCTGGTTCTGCGCCAGGCGGTAAAGGCGGATGGCCTCCACGAAGTTGGCCGGCTGACCTTCGCCGCGGTGGTTGCGCTGCGCCCGTGCAAAGGTGTCGGCGGCAGCGGCCGAACTGCGGGCGGGCGGCGTGACGCGCAGGCGTTCCGACAGCAGTGCCGCGTTGGCTGAAGCCGCCTGCGACCTGGACGCGACCGCGCGAAAATGCTCCAGCGCTTCCGCGGGCCGGTTGGCAGTGATGCTTTCGAAGCCGAGTTCTATCCGGGCATGCACGCTGCCGCCCCGCGCCGCGCTCAGCAGCAGTTGACGGTCAGGCGCGGGCGCCACGGGGGTGGGTTCACCGCGCAAGCCCGGTGTCGCCAGCTGCAGCGGCGACAGGCGCTCGTCGACCAGCCACTGCAGGTACTGGGCGCGCGGCAGGTCCACCCGGCGCAGCAGCGTGATCCAGCGCTGCGCGCCCGCGGGGTTGGGCGCAGTGCGGCAGCCATCGATCTCGCACCAGGCCAGGCCGGCGGCGGCCAGCGGCTCGCCCAGCGCACGCGCGCGCTCAAACCAGACGGCCGCCTCGCCCGGGCTGGCCGTCACGCCGATGCCGTGCAGATACAGCAGGCCGAGCAGCCAGGCCGCGCGGGCTTGCTCCCGCGCAACGCGGCCCGGTTGCGGGTCTGCCGACAGGGCCCGTGCGCGCAGCCGCGCGACTTCCGCCTCCAGCGCCGAAGGGTGCTCCCCGGCTTGCAGTGGTGGCGGCGGCAATTCGGTAGCGCTGAGCGTTTCGGGCGTCGGGTCCGCCGCGCGCAGCGGCGGCGCGGGCGGCGGCGATCCGTCGAAAGCCGGCTCGGTCTGGATGCTGCCGGCAGCCTGGACCGCTCCCAGCCACAGGCAGCAGCAGAAAACACGGGAGATGAACCGCAGCATGTCCGGCTTCCTGCCGCAGACTAACGCGCGGCTGCAGGTGGCGCAGCAGCCGCGGCCGGCGCAGCGGCGCGCCTGGGCCCGACCTGCCACTGGACACCGGCAAAGGTGTAGCCATCGGCCCCCAGGCTGCCGGCGAACGCCTTGTTGATGTCATCGAGGCTGGTGGTCTGCCGCAGCGGCACCAGCGCCGGAGCCTGCAGGAGCTGCGGCAGTTTTCCGGCCACGTCGGCATCGGTGGCAAAACAGCCCGCGCGCTCGGTGCCCGTGCTGGTCGCATCCATGATGAAGCCGGGCGTGGGACTCATCCAGTCCGGGATGCGGATCGCCTGGCTGGCGCTCAGCAATGCATTCGGATTCGTGGCATTGGGCAGCAGGCGCATCACCTTGCCGCCCGCCTCATGCAGGAAGCAGTACAGGTAGGACGCGCGTGACAGGCTCGCCGACAGGAAGATCTGCTCGCCCACCTCGAAGGCGGAACGTCCCACCAGCACATTTTCGATCTGCAGGCTGATTTTTCTGGGCGGCGCCGCGCTGCCATAGGCCGAGGGGCCGTAGGGGCTCGTGCCACCCGGGCGCTGGTAGTCGGCCGCATTGGCCAGCGGCGAGTCGCTGCTGGAGGACCAGCCGATCTGCACGAGCTTGCCGTCCTTGCCCAGCGAGACGAAATGGCGAAGGGCGCGCTCGTAGGTCGGAAAATCAACCCTGCCGGACACCACCATGCCCGCATCGGCCTGGAAGCGCCCCAGCGCTGTGCGGAATTCCGGGCTGTTTTCTTCCAGCTGCGTGCCGTTTGGCCCCAAATAGCCGTGGCTGATGAGCGAACGCTGCACCAGCTTGTTGTGCAGCAGCGGCGAGCCCTGGTCGTACCAGTCGCGCAATTGCCGCTGAAAATCGGGGTGGGTCTGCTCGAGGGTCAGGCACTGCCAGTAAGGCACACGCGCCCATTTGCCGACCAGTTCGATGGTGGCCAGCTCCACCAGCGTCCGGATGGCTGCACCGGCCCCCTGTGCATAGTCGCGGCCTACATTGAACTGCACGCCGTAGCTGCCGATCCGGCCGGCCAGGTCCAGGCCCTGCCCGCCGGACGCGATGATGACTTCATTGGCAGAGTCGAGCCCGGGGATCAGGGTGCGCGAACGGAAGTCGCCGATGTGCAACTCCAGCCCGATGATGGTGGCGTTGCGGTTCTTGCTGTAGCCCGTGTCCAGCCGCGAGGCAGCGGTACCCACCTCGAAGCGGTTGTTGATGACGTTCTGGTCGACAAACGCGATCGCGCCGGAGAAGTAGAGGGCAGGGCGCTGCAGCTGGATCTGGTTGTTGTTGAGCAGGATGGTGGTCAGGTTCTGCACCGTGTCCTGGCGCGCGATGTCGACCTCGTAGTCGACATAACGGAAGGCGTTGCTGAGCCGGGACATCTGCGAGAGGGCCGTGATGATCATGTCTTTCGTGGCCACCGGCACACGGGTCGAAAAATCGGGAATCTGCTTGCTGGTGATCAGCGTGGTGGAGATCTCCGCCTCGCGGAACAGGTAGTCCATGCACATCAGCGAATCGGAAAAACTCGAGACCGATCGCACGGGCCGCACCACGGGCCGGTTGGTGGCGCTGGCATAGGACTGGAATTTGGCATCGTCGCGCGGATCGGCCGGTGTCGCGCAGCCTGCCAGCAGGACGGCGCCCGCCAGGCCCAGCACGAGGGCCAGCGAACTGAGGCGGGACCTGACAGGCGCAAGCCGGATGGATGGTTTCATGTTGTTCTCCCCACGACGATTGTGAAAATTTTGAAATGACGGTCTGAAGACACGCCGGGTCTGCCGCGGCAAAGGCCACGGCTACTTGCAGATGTTCACAAGATCACCCTTGAGCACCACGATCTGCTGGTTGGTGGAAAGGCCGTTTTGCCGGGCACCGGGTGCAGCACTTGCAACCGTCGTGCTGCCGACTTCCTGGATGCAGGTTTTCTTGAATCCGTCAGAACTGGCCGAGCGGGTCGCGTCCTCGTCGGTCGAGATGCCGTTGGTCTGGTCAGCATTGGCCTTGGCCTCATAACGTGCGACCTTGGCCTTCATCCATGCCGGCATGTTGTTCATGGACTCCAGCGGCGAGCTCGGACGTGCGCCGCCGATCGGGGCCATCTGCACGGAGATGCGTTTGGTCAGAATGACCGGGTCCTCGCCGGGCGCATTCTGTGCCCATGCGGATCCCACCAGAAACAGGGCGGCCATGGTGGCTGCGCCCACTACCTGCGATGACGTTTTCATGACGGAATCTCCACACGTTAAAGAAAAGGAAAGTGGAAAAGTGCCGGATCAGGCGCCGCCTGACCCGGCACGCCCCGCCAGGGCCTTCACCCCGCAGAACCCGTTGAATCAGCCGGGGCTGACAACGGATTCGGCGACGAAAGAGACCCTGGAACGACGCTCTCAGTGGCCGTGGCCGTGGCCAGAGCTGGTCGTGGTGCAGGCGAAGCAGGCATTGTTCGAAGCAATGTTCTGCACCGCTGTCGCATCGCGGCCGGTGGCGCTGTTGAGCACATAGCTGGCATCCAGCAGCGTGGCCTGCAGCGAGTTGCCGCTGACCGTGACTTCACCGATGTTGGACGACAGGTTCTGCTGGGCCACCGTGTTGGCGTTCGAGGTGTTGCCCACATAACTGCCGCGTGCACCGACGATCTGCAGCGAGTTGCCGCTGATCGTCACATCACCGGCATTGCTGGCCAGGTTTTGCTGGGCCAGTGAGTCTTCACCGTTGGCGGTGTTGACGACGCCGGTGGTTGACAACACCGCGATCTGGGCAGAGTTGCCGCTGATGGTGATTTCGCTGGCAGGTGTC
This sequence comes from Pseudomonadota bacterium, assembly GCA_040389085.1. GTDB lineage: Bacteria > Pseudomonadota > Gammaproteobacteria > Burkholderiales > Burkholderiaceae_C > Polaromonas. The sequence continues at coordinate 396,352 of JAZKAP010000001.1, read as the reverse complement.
GGGCCGGTAGCCATTGCAGCGGTAGCAACAGCGGACAAGGCGAGGAGTACAAGTTTTTTCATGACAGTTTCCTTAAAAAGTGACTTAAGACCTTCTGGTCGCCAGGGAATCCGGTGACCAGCCACATTGACTTCGCGGTGGGGAACAGCTCTTTCCGGTGGGAATTGGCAGCTCTTTCGGCGTTGTCGAGGTGGAGTTTGGGTACGGCGCAGGGTTACGCCAATAACCAGTCGTGAGTACTTCAATCGGGGGAGAAAAGCCGTCGTCCCTTTTCAGTAATCGATGTGGCGACGGCGGTCCTGCAAGGGGGCCACGCTATCAATTTGTGAGATGGTTCGACGAAGGGAAATAGTCAGTAACAAGCTGTATCCAAAGAAACACGCAGAAATAAACATCAATAGGGTCACCCATTTGCGACCTAATTGCTCCGTTGCACAAAAAAATCACGGATGTTCGATGTTTCTGCCTCGTTCACCACGTGACTTGATGTAACGAATCCGCCAGGGCTTCAGCACAATTTTGGGAGTGGACAAACAGTCAAGCGCAAGGGTGTTCAGCGAAACCACGGGGTGATGCCACCGGCATCATCCGGGATTTTTTGATGCGGGTCATACCGCAGCAGGTTTCCGCTCTGCACACTTGCACCGGTTTCATTCAAGAGCACGTAAAAAAAACAGTACAGGGACGTTATGCAAAACATCATCCAGACCACGGCTGCGCTGCAGCCCCCGCCCCGCGATATTCGCGGAATTCAACCAGGCCTGCAGGCAGCACACGAGGGCCCCCCTTCGCTGTGGCCCAACTTCCTCAATGGCCAGCCCGGCCAGCCGGTGCGGGTCCTGCTGATCGATGATGACCCCCACATCCGCAAGGTGATCTCGCAGGAATTGCTGGGCGACCTGCGCACGGATGTGGTGGGGGAGGCCAGCAACATGCGCGAGGGCCGGCGCCTGATTTCCCAGCTCGAGTTCGACGTGATGCTGGTGGACCTCAATCTGGGTGACGGTACCGGGTTCGACCTGATCGACCACATGAAAACCACCAGGCCCATGGCCGAGGCGGTAGTGATCTCCGCTCTGGAAGACGAAGAACACGCCTTGCGCGCCTTCACACTGGGCGCCACGGGCTACTTCGTCAAGAACTCCTGGTTCGGCAACTTTCCCGAGGCGGTGCTGCAGGTGGCCAATGGCGGCGCCTCCATCACGCCCCACCTCGCGCGGCGACTATTGCACAAGCTGCAAAATGGCCAGGACCCCGGGCACTCCTCCTATGGAACGAGCAACAAGAGACTGTCGGATCGCGAAAAGGAAGTGCTGAAAATGGTGGCAGCGGGTTACACCAGCAACGAAATTGGTGCGCGGCTTGCCGTCAGTTGCCAGACGGTCAACTCCCACATCAAGAACATCTACCGCAAGCTGCATGTGCGCAGCCGGGCCCAGGCGGTCAGTTATGCGGCGCATCGCGGCCTGTTCTAGGGGACCCTCATGTCCATACGCGCATTTCCCGAGGGTCTGCTCCCCGCGCATACCAAGCGTGTGCGCCGGGCGGCGTCGCCGGCACGGTCCGAATCCTCCAAACCGGGCCCTTTACAACGCGGTTTTTCCAGCCCCGCTCTCGCCGGGGCTTTGCGCCTGGCACTGTTGCTATGGCTGACCCACTTTCTGGTCGGCATGGGGCTGGGTTTCAAGGCCGGATCGCCGCACGCGGCCTACGTCGCCCACCTCGGTTTTCAGTTTCTGCTCATCAGCGCGGCCTGTTTCCTGTTCACCGTGGTGCACGTGGCCAGCTCGAGGATTTACTGGATCCTCGGTGTGCAGGCCCTGGCGGGAGCAACGGCGATGTACTACAACGGCAACACCAACGGCGCAGAGGTGCCCGTCCCCTGGGTGCTGATGAACCTGCTGTCGGCCATGCTGCTGACCATCGCCATGGCGGCCTGCGTCTACCTGCCACGCAGTTCCCCGGGCTGGCTGGCCCTGGCGGGCAGCATGCTTGGTCTGGGCATATGCATACAGCAGGTGACGCTGGCAGATGCCATGGAAGACAGCGCCGTGCTTTTCAGGCATTTTTATGTGCTACTCCTGCTGGTGGTCTGGCAGTTGGTGACCCGGCGCGGGCGCCTGAGACTGCTGGGCACGGGCGATGTCCCCCGGGCCGGCAGCAGCCAGGAGACGGGGGCGACTGCCTCCGCCGTTCGCCACGAGCGCCGCCGCATTGCGCGGGACCTGCACGATGGCGTCGCCTCCCAGATTGTCAGCATCCTGTCGTCGCTGGACCACCACGCGCCCGAACAGCAGGCCCTGGGCCTGGCGCTCGAGCAATGCCTGCTGGACATCAAACTGACGGTGGACGGCATCGAGTCGGAGGACCAGAACATCGTCGAGGCACTGGGCTCCCTGCGCTACAGGGTGCAACCCCCCCTCGACAAGTTGGGCATCCACATGATCTGGGACGTCGAGATATGCAGTGCCCTGGAAACCGTTCGCGGTGATGAGGCGCGGCAGGTTCTTCGCATTGCGCAGGAGTGCCTGTCCAATGTGATGCGCCACGCAAAGGCCTCCAGGGTGGCCGTGTCCTGCCGCTACGCCGCCGACATGGGCTGCATGGAGTTTGAGGTGCGGGACAATGGCGCGGGCATCGCCCACGACCTGCTCTCAGAGGCGGCGGGCAAGGGCCTTGACAACATGCGCCAGCGCGCCCGGCTGATGGGTGGTGAACTGACCATCTCGAGCAAGTTCGGCAGCGGCACCCGCGTGCAGCTGACCTTGCCGCTGGACCCCGAACTCTGCGCCGTACCGGTGGGGCCTGCCGACGTCTAGGAACCTGGGGGACGCCGCCAGAGTAGGGCTTCCCGCTGTGGGACAATCCCGACCCTTGACGCCGTGGTTTGAGGCCCAGTCCCTCGCCCGGCGCCCACCCGGTTCCCCCATTCACAGCCAACGACGAATCCCTCCTCTTCATGCAAAAAATCATTCGCCAGATCGCGGCTGAAATCAAGGTTCAGGAACACCAGGTCAAGACCGCCGTCGAGCTGCTCGATGGCGGCGCCACCGTGCCGTTTATCGCGCGTTACCGCAAGGAAGTCACCGGCGGTCTCGATGACATCCAGCTGCGTGAACTCGAGTTTCGCCTCGGTTACCTGCGCGAGCTGCAGGAGCGGCGCGAGTCCGTGCTGAAAAGCATTGAAGAGCAGGGCAAGCTGACGCCCGAACTGGCCGCCGCGATTGCCGCGGCACCGACCAAGCAGGAGCTCGAAGACCTGTACCTGCCCTTCAAGCAGAAACGCCGCACCAAGGGCCAGATCGCGCGCGAGGCCGGCATCGAGCCGCTGGCCGACAAGCTGTTTGCCGATCCGGCGCTCGTGCCGGCGGACGAGGCGGTGGCTTTCGTGAAAGCCGAAAAAAACGAAAACGGCGACGACTTCACCACCGTGCAGGCCGTGCTCGACGGCGTGCGCGACATCCTGTCGGAGCGCTGGGCCGAAGACGCCGCGCTGCTGCAGTCGCTGCGCCAGTGGCTCTGGAGCGAAGGCCTGCTCTCGTCCAAGCTGGTCACCGGCAAGGATGAAAACAATCTGGAGAACAGCAAGTTCCGCGACTACTTCGACTACGACGAGCCCATCGGCCGCGTGCCTTCACACAGGGCGCTGGCGGTGTTTCGCGGCCGCGGGCTGGAGATCCTGGACGCCAAGCTGCTGTTGCCCGAAATTCCCGAGCCCGGCAAACCCAGCATCGCCGAAGGAAAAATTGCCGTGCACCTGGGCTGGAGCCACAAGGGCAGGGCGGCCGATGACCTGCTGCGCAAATGTGTGGCGTGGACTTGGCGCGTCAAGCTCAGCCTGTCCATCGAGCGCGATTTGTTCAGCCGCCTGCGCGAGGAAGCCGAGAAAGTCGCCATCAAGGTGTTTGCCGACAACCTGCGCGACCTGCTGCTGGCCGCGCCGGCCGGTCCGCGCGTGGTCATGGGCCTGGACCCCGGCATACGTACCGGCGTCAAGGTCGCGGTGGTCGATGCCACCGGCAAGCTGGTCGAAACCGCCACCGTCTTTCCGCACGAGCCGCGCAAGGACTGGGAGGGCTCGCTGCACACCCTGGCCAAACTCTGCGAGAAACACGGCGTGAATCTGATCGCCATCGGCAACGGCACCGCCAGCCGCGAAACCGACAAGCTCGCCGCCGATTTGATCAAGGGTTTGGCCAAGGTCGGGCAGGTCATGGAAAAAGTCGTGGTCAGCGAAGCCGGCGCCTCGGTCTATTCGGCCAGCGAATTCGCTTCGCAGGAGATGCCCGACGTGGACGTGAGCCTGCGCGGTGCCGCCAGCATTGCGCGCCGCCTGCAGGACCCGTTGGCCGAACTCGTGAAGATAGACCCCAAGTCCATTGGCGTCGGCCAGTACCAGCACGACGTGAACCAGAGCGACCTGATGCGCAGCCTGGACACCGTGGTCGAAGACTGCGTCAACAGCGTGGGCGTGGACCTGAACACCGCCAGCGTGCCGCTGCTGGCGCGTGTCTCGGGTCTGTCCCAGACCGTGGCCAAGTCCGTGGTGCGCTGGCGCGACGCCAACGGCGCCTTTGCTTCACGCGCCGATTTGCTCAAGGTCACCGGCCTCGGTGCAAAGACCTTCGAGCAGAGCGCAGGCTTTTTGCGCCTGCGCGCCAGCAGCAACCCGCTGGACATGACCGGCGTGCACCCCGAAACCTACCCGGTGGTCGAAAAAATCATGGCCCACACCGGCAAACCGGTGGCCGAACTCATGGGCCGCGCCGAGATGCTCAAGACGCTGAAACCCGAGCTGTTTGCCAACGAGCAGTTCGGTGTGATCACCGTGAAAGACATCATTGCCGAGCTTGAAAAACCAGGCCGCGACCCGCGCCCCGACTTCAAGGTGGCGCGTTTCAACGACGGCGTGGAAGACATCAAGGACCTGAAAGAAGGCATGACGCTGGAAGGCACGGTCAGCAATGTGGCCGCCTTCGGCGCTTTCATCGACATCGGCGTGCACCAGGACGGCTTGGTGCATGTGAGCCAGCTGTCCAACAAGTTTGTCACCGACGCCCGTGAAGTCGTGAAAACCGGCGACATCGTGAAAGTGCGCGTGACCGAGGTGGACGTGGCCCGCAAACGCATCGCGCTGACCATGAAGCTGGACGCTGCCCCGGCGCGCCGCGACGGCCCGCGCGACAACCGCTTTGAAGGCGCGCGACCGGGCCAGAACCCGAACCGGGGCAACAACTACAGCAGCGCGCCGGGCCGGTCGCCGCAGCCAGCCGCTTCGACCGCGATGGAGTCCGCCTTCAGCAAGCTGGCCGCCCTGAAGAAATAGCGTTTGTCGCGCAGAAGGCTGCAGGGCGCCGGCTTTTGATGTCAAATCGGCATCTGGCCCAATCAACACGGGCGCAAGCAGCTACCAAAACAATAGCAACTGCAATTCCCTCCATGCATGCCCTACGCCTTTACGCCGGCCCCCAAGCCCGGCGCCACATCGAACAACACGGCCTGCGCCCGCAGGACGTGCGCGTGGTGCCGGGCGCGGCGGGCGGACCCAAGGGCCTGGTGCTGGGGCCGCTGGACCGCTTCATCTTCGGCGACTGGCTCGCGGGCAGCAGTCAGCAAGTGCACCTGGTCGGCGCATCGATAGGCGCCTGGCGCATGGCGACCGCCTGCCTGGACGAGCCGGTCACTGCCTTCCAGCGCCTGGAAGACGACTACATCCGCCAGCACTTCGATTGGCAGCCCGGCCAGAAGCGGCCCAGCGCGCAACACGTCAGCGAGCAGTTCGGCCAGAGCCTGCAGGACTTTTACGGCGGCCGCGTGTTGCAGGTGCTGCAGCACCCGCGTTACCGCCTGCACATCGTCACCTCGCGCGGCCGCCACCTGCTCGGGCGAGAACACCGCCTGCGCACGCCGCTGGGCTACCTCGGCGCATTCCTCACCAACACCGTGCGTCGCAAGGCCATGGGCGCCTGGCTGGAGCGCGTGGTGTTTTCCAGCCAGGGCGCGCCCTTGCCCTTTGCCACCAGCGACTACCGCACCCGCCAGCTGGCACTGACCGAGGCCAACTTCAAGCCGGCGCTGCAGGCCAGCTGCTCGATTCCCTTCATGCTGCAAGCCGTGCACAACATTCCCGGCGCACCACCCGGCGCCTACTGGGACGGCGGCATCACCGACTACCACCTGCACCTCAACTACGCTTCTGATTTGATAGCTGGTGACGCAGAAGGGATGGGGGCTGAAGGCCAAAATGGCTCAAAAAAACCGGGCCTGGTGCTGTACCCGCACTTCCAGAAAGCCGTGGTGCCCGGCTGGCTGGACAAGGGCCTGAAGTGGCGCCACGGCGCGACGCACTTCCTCGACAACATGCTGCTGCTGGCGCCCGATCCGGCCTGGGTCCAGACCCTGCCCAACGCCAAGCTGCCGGATCGCAACGACTTTCTGCGTTACGGCGCCGATCTGCCCGGACGCATCAAGGCCTGGAGCGCAGCGGTGGCAGCGAGCCGGCAACTGGCCGATGAGTTTCAGGGGTGGCTGGCGAAGCCGGATATGGGGCGGGTGGAGGCGTTGTGAGCTTGATGCCTGCGAATCCGTCTACGGGAATTTATCCAGACAGGATTTGGGCTGGATGTATGCAATAGCAATAGCTTCCGAACCAACGGCTGCCAATTGCAGGTTAATTATTTCCTCTTCGCGGCGCCAGTAATGCTGAACCCACCCACTGCCTCCCTTTGATCCCGCGGCACGATATTTGGCGGGCCCATATTGTTCCGTAAGTTCTGCCAAGGACCCTATGTAATAGGAAATCGGCCGAGTGTGAGGTATTGGAAGCACATACGGAGGCGCATAACTCGCGAGACGGGCATTACAAAAACTGAGTGAGCCTTTGTCGTGAGGAGTATCTCTCTTGTGAAAAAAGACAAAGTCATGGGGATTCTTTACAGGCATCTTCTCGACTACCCATCCAGCCTTAACCAATACATTGGTAGCTTCGTCGATGCTCATCCCCCATATGAAGCCATCTCTCTCAAAGGCATTAGAGGATTGAGTTGCTATGCAAATTAGCATGGCAACAGAAAAAATACGTTTGCCGGTCATAGAGTTAACCTAGTTTCTGCGGTTCTAGAACGCTGGCACAGCTTGCTTCGAAAATCTTCCCTCAAAGCGACGCCCCCAGCATCTCCTCATACTCCCCAGTCGTCGCAATCCGCGGATTGGTCTTGTGGCAATGGTCGGCCATCGCGCCCACGATGATCTGGTCGAACTGATCGCGCTGCACACCCATCTCGGCCAGGCCCTTGGGCAGCCCCAGACGGGCATTCATGTCCTTGATGGCTTCCGGTATGTCGCTGCCTGAGGCCAGGCCCATGGCCTGTGCCATGCGGTTCAGGCGGTTTTCTTTTTGAATGGACTCGGCGCTCGCGTTGAAACGCACGACCGCCGGCAAAAACATCGCGTTCAGCGTGCCGTGGTGCAGGCGCGGATCGACGCCGCCCAGGCTGTGGCTCAGGCTGTGCACGCAACCCAGGCCTTTCTGGAAGGCCATCGCACCCTGCATGGAGGCGCTCATCATGTTGAGCCGGGCTTCGCGGTCGCTGCCGTCCCTGGTGGCGCGTTCGATGTGGGCCCAGCCGCGCTGCAGGCCGTCCAGGCCGATGCCGTCGGCCGGCGGGTTGAAGGCGGGCGCCATGAAGGTCTCCATGCAGTGCGCAATCGCGTCCATGCCGGTGGCAGCCGTCAGCTTGGCGGGCAGGCCCAGCGTCAGTTCGGGGTCGCAGATCGCCGCTTTGGGAACGATGTGCCAGGAGTGGAAGCCGACCTTGCGGTGGTCGTCCAGGATGATGATGGCGCCGCGCGCCACCTCGCTGCCGGTGCCGCTGGTGGTGGGCACGGCAATCAGCGGCACCGCGCGATCGGTGATTTTCAGCGAGCCGCCTTCGATGGTGGCGTAGGTCTTGAGCGGGCCTTCGTGGGTGGCGGCGATCGCCACGCCCTTGGCGCAGTCGATCGCCGAGCCGCCGCCGACGGCGATCAGGCCGTCGCAGCCCTGGGCCTTGTACATGGCGACTGCGGCGCGCACGGCAGCTTCGGTCGGGTTCGAGGGCGTCTGGTCGAACACCGCCACGGTCATGCCGGGCAGGGCGTCGAGCGCTTTTTGCAGGACACCGGCCGCCTTGACGCCGGCATCGGTGATGACCAGCGGCTTGCTGATGCCCACACGTTCACATTCCTGCTTGAGGAGCTTGACCGCGCCGTAGTCGAACTGGATCTGGGTGACGTAGTAAATGAAGGCCATGGTTTGCTGTCTTTCGGCGTTGTACGATGCGGGGCGGTTGGCGTATTCCTGCCCAACCTGAACACCCTACTTTACCGGCTGGAGACTCTCTTGACTTGCATGCATACCCGGATGATGGTCACTTTGGCGATAGCGGGCGCCCGGCCGATGTCTCTGCTTTCCCGGTAAATGCGGGGACAGGCTGCACACGCTCTGCTGACGCCCGCCATGCGCGACGTGATCAGCCGCATGGGGCGGGCAGGGCACCCGGCGTTTCACACGCTGACGGCCACCCAGGCTCGCGCGGCCTACGAGGCCGGCTCGGGCGTGCTGGAAATTCCCAAACCGGCGCTGGCGCGCGTCGAAGACTTCCACATCCCGGCGCGGGACGGCCATGCCTTGCCGGCCCGGCTGTACGCGCCTTCGTCCGAAGTGTTGCCGGTGCTGCTGTATTTCCACGGCGGCGGGTTCACCATAGGCAGCATCGCGACGCATGACATCCTGTGCCGTCAGCTCAGCCACCTCGCGGGCTGCGCGGTGGTGTCGGTGGACTATCGCCTCGCCCCCGAGCACAAGTTTCCGACGGCCGCCCATGACGCTGAGGATGCGCTGCGGTGGGTGGCAACCCATGCAAACGGGCTGGGTCTGGACAGCGAGCGCCTGGCCGTGGGCGGCGACAGCGCAGGCGGCACCCTGGCTGCGGTGTGTGCGGTGCTGGCCCGTGATGCCGGCCTGCCGCTGGCCCTGCAACTGCTCTTTTACCCCGGCTGTTCAGCACACCAGGACACCCCCTCACACCGCCAGTTTGCACGCGGCTTCGTGCTCGAGGAGCGCGAGATCAACTGGTTTTTCAGCCGTTATGTGCGCGGTCCGACCGACCGTGACGACTGGCGTTTTGCGCCCCTGAATGCGCCCGATGTGGACGGCGTGGCGCCGGCCTGGGTGGGGCTGGCCGAATGCGACCCGCTGGTCGACGAAGGCGTGATGTACGCCGACAAGCTGCGCACCGCCGGCGTGGCCGTCGATCTGGAAATCTACCGCGGCGTCACCCACGAGTTCATCAAGATGGGCCGCATTATTCCCGAGGCGCGGCAAGCCCATGCCGACGCGGCCGCTGCCTTGCGCCGTGTTTTTTTTGAAAGAGACTGACTCATGAAACGACAGGACTTCCGCTTTTTTCACCGCCTGCGCGTGCGCTGGGCTGAAGTGGACATGCAAAAAATTGTCTTCAACGCGCACTACCTGATGTACTTCGACACCGCGGTCACCGACTACTGGCGCGCGTTGGCCCTCCCGTATGAACAGGCCATGCACCAGCTGGGCGGCGAGTTGTATGTCAAGAAAGCCACCGTCGAATTCCATGCGTCGGCGCGTTGCGACGACCAGTTGGACGTCGCCATGAAATGCTCGCGCATCGGCACCTCGTCCATGGTGTTCACCGGCGCCATTTTCCGTGGTGATCAGTTGCTGATCACCAGCGAGTTGATCTACGTGTTTGCCGACCCGGTCACACAAACTTCCCGGCCGGTGCCCGACGGGTTGCGCCGTATTTTGACCGCCTATGAAGCCGGCGAGCCCATGGTTTCGCTCAAGCTGGGCTCCTGGGCCGAACTCGGCACCCATGCGGGCGCCATCCGCTCCGAAGTCTTTATCGAAGAGCAGGGCATTCCGCTGGAGATGGAATGGGACGAAGCCGACCACAGCGCCGTGCATGCCGTGGCCTACAACGGCCTGGGCCAGCCGGTGGCCACAGGCCGGCTGCTGCAACACGCTCCCGGCACAGGCAAAATCGGGCGCATGGCCGTGAGCCGGGTGCTCCGGGGCACCCGCCTGGGACGCGACCTGCTGCACGCCCTGATGGCCCAGGCCCGGCAACGCGGCGACACCGAGGTGCTGCTGCACGCCCAGCGCAGCGCCGAAGGGTTCTACAGCCGCCTGGGTTTCACACCACGCGGCGAGCCCTTCGATGAGGTGGCCATTGCCCACATCGAGATGGTCAAGAGACTATGAGAAGCACACCTGCCCGCGGCCAAATGTCCCTGCGCATGATTCGGGCACAGAGCGAAGTTGCCGGATCCGTGATGTGATCGGCCATCCCTCGTCAAGGTAATTGTTAAAAACTCTTTCTCATGGTCAAGAAAAAGAAGGCTCCCAAGCACCTCGCGCCAGCCGCGGAAAGCCGGGCGGCTGAAAACACCCATGGCACGACCCTGGTGGCAGAGGTCGCCAACGGCGGGTGGGTGGTGGGTATTCTTTGCATCATGATGTTCCTGACGCCGGCCATCGGCGTCCCCCATGAAACACTGTTGCAGGACTCCCTCAAATCCATGGTGGTGTCGTTTTCGGCGCTGGGCGCTGGCCTGCTGTTTTTTCTGCAGCAGCGTGCCCGCCGCGAAAACCTGCGATGGCATGCCTTGATGTGGCTCCCGGTAGCATTGATGCTCCATGCCCTGTGCAGCATGGTGTGGTCTCATGCCTACCTCGGCGGTGTCGAGGCGATACGATGGTTTGTTTTCAGTCTGCTGTTGTGGATAGGGCTCAATACACTCTCCCGCGAGCGCCTGCCTGCACTTGCCTGGGCGATCCACGGCGGCGCGGTTGTCGCTTCCGTGTGGACCGCCCTCCAGTTCTGGATCAATTTCAGCTATTTTGCGCAGGGTCCTAATCCAGCCTCGACTTTCGCCAATCGCAATTTCTTTGCGGAATATGTGGTCTGCGCCCTGCCATTTTCGTTCTGGCTGCTGGTGCAAGCCAGGGATTCCAAATTTCTCCTGGGGCTCACGTTCACCTCGGCCCTGAGCATCGTCGCATTGTTGATGACGGGCACGCGCTCCGCATTGGCGGCCATGTGGCTGCTGTTGTTTGTTGTCTTCCCGCTGGTCGCTTTCCTTTACCGCCGGCAGCTGGCCTTTCCAGCATGGAGTGGGCTCCAGCGCGTCCTCGTCGTCCTGTTGCTGCTGGTGACCGTGTTCGGTCTGGGGTCCATCGAAACCGGCAACCCGAAAGTCCGCGCGGACCTCAAGGGTCAGACCGCGCTGGAGCGCGGCCTTCTTCGCACGGCTTCGGCCGTCGGAGAAGAGGAGTTCAAAACCGGAACACTTTCAGTTAGGCTGACCATGTGGAAAGCCACGGGGAAAATGATTCAGGCCAATCCGCTGGCCGGCGTGGGCGCTGGCGCATGGGAAGTTTTTGCACCGCTGTATCAAACGGCCGAATCCCAGCTCGAGACGGACTATTACGCCCACAATGAAATTTTGCAGTTGCTCGCTGAATACGGTTTGGTCGGCTGGCTCTTTGTCATGGCCTTGCTGGCTTATCTCGCGGTGGCCGCCTGGAGGACATTCAAAAGCCGGGATGGAGCGGCACAAGCCGAGGCACCGCTCAGGGCTACAGCGCTGTCGAGTCTCCTGGCGCTGATGATCGTCAGTAACGCCGGTTTTCCATGGCGCCTGGCAAGCACCGGTGCCATCTTTGCAATCTGTCTGGCAGTGCTGGCAGCCTCTGATGCCCGTTTGTACAAGAGTAGCCGGTGGACCGCTACCGCCATGGCATGGCGTCCGGCCTACTCGCGCCAATTGGCGTTGACGACGGCGTTGCTGATGGCACTCGCTGCCTACATCTCGCATCAGGCCATACAGGCAGAGGAGAAGATTGTGAAGGCCGTACAAATGGCGCTTTCCATTTCCCTGTCGAGGGATCCGAACAATCCCCGGTGGGAACCCACAAAATCAGCCATGTTGAATTCACTGGGCCAGGGCGTTTCCATCAACCCGCATTACCGGAAGCTGACGCCCATGGTGGCCGACGAGATGGCGCGCTGGGGAGACTGGAAAACAGCCATTCGTATCTGGGAAACAGTTGTTCCATCGCGCCCCTACGTCGTGGTCATTCTGGCAAATATTGCACGCGGCTATGTGCAGACAGGCAATCTTGAGAGGGCGATTTACTATCTTGATCGCTGTAAGGAAATCCAGCCACAAGCGCCAGCCGTGCGATCCCTGGAAATCATCCTGCTCAGCCGAACGGGACAGGAATCAGAAGCCATAAGACTCACAAAAAAATCCCTGGCTGAAGATGTCTTTGACCGTGACATCGTGAATGGGGCATGGGTGCTGGGCCTGCGAAATGGCGACTACGAACTGGCAATCCAGGGTATGGAACTGCGCAACCGGAAATGGCCCGCTGAGCGGGTGGATGGGTTGCTCAATCTGGGCAATCTCTATGCATATCAAAAAAATGATGAAGCCAAAGCGCTGTCGTCGTACCGTGAGGCGCTTGCTGCGGTGCCGGAAGAGGACAGGGCTGCTGTTCGAAAAAAAATCCCTGTGTCCTTTCTTGCAAAGCTGTAGCAGCTTCACCGGGTCAGCGGCTGGCTCGACTTGGCCGGTCTGAGGGCTCTCGCCACCTGATGAAACGAACTGAACAAGAAGCAAAACCTGAGTTTCCCCGGCTGGCATTGCTGTTACTGCTCGATGGACTTGAAAAACTTCCATGGGTCTGCTCTTCCAGCAATACATCCCACACTTCCCCCGGTGAATTGTTCTCCTCAGCACGCGCCACCAGCAGCGTGCTGCTACGCGTGCCATAACCGTGCTCGGGGAAATCGACAAACACACTCGACAGCGCGCGCTCCAGGGCCAGCGGCACACCCGTGCGTGGCAGTTGCCCGTCGCTGGGGCGCTGCCTGTCCTGCAGGGCGGACCAGAGTCCAGCCTGCAGGTCCTCTTGCCTGTCGGAATCGAGCGCCTGGCGCAGCGCTGTTTTCAGCGCACGGGTTTTCGGCCAGGGCGTGTCCAGCGCGCCGTTGGACAGGCCGTAAACACCGGGCTTGAGCGCGCAAGACTGCCAGCCGGGGACAGGGCCGCCGTCGGGGTCCGACTGGTTGCTGAGCCAGTGCCAAGCGGAAGACTGGAAGTCACCGAGCACCAGGTTGAAGGCGCCATACAGCGCGCTGTCGGTTTGCGCCATGAACTGGCCGGCATCCATCCCGCCTTCGAGCCAGCGCATGACCAGCTCACCGCGGGATCGTTCACCGGCTACCGGATGCGGCTCGCGCACATTGGTCAGCATCGCCACCCGCCCGCCGGGGCTCAGGCCCAGCCAGGTTCCGCCGGCGCGCAGGTCGCGCCCGGAGATCACTTCCTTGCCCGCATCGGTGGTCCAGCGTGCCAGCGGCGCCGTGGGCCGGTTCAGGAATTCATCGCGGTTGGCGGCGATGACCAGCGGCCAGCGCGGCGAAGCGCCAATGGCAAAGGCGATCAGGCACATTGCTGGGCGTCAGATATCTTCAAGCAGGGCGTAGGGCAGGGGCAGCAGCGCCAGCGCGGGACCAGTGGCACTGCCCAGGGTCAGCCGGCCGCCTTCGGCATCGGCCGCAGCGGCGGTCTGCAGGGACACGATCACATCAAAACCTGCCGCTGGGTGCGGCGCACAGGCCGCGACCAGGCCGCAAGGTTGTTCGGCGTCGGTGGCATGAAACACCTCCTGGCCCACCTGCGCCGTACCGTCGGTGTGCGCCACGTAGGCGCGGCGTTTGAGCGTGCCGCGAAACTGGCTGCGCGCCACGATTTCCTGGCCGGGGTAACAGCCTTTCTTGAAACTCACGCCGCCGACCGATTCGTAGTTGAGCATCTGCGGCACAAAGGCTTCGAAAATCGGCTGCGTGATCATGGTGATGCCCGACTGCACCTCGAGCCAGTGCCAGTGCGCCAGTGGCAACACTGTGCCCGCAGGCGCCGGGGTGCCAGCCGGAGCGCACCACAAGGCACGCGGCTGGCCGGCGCCAGGATAAAGAAAGACCAGGTTTGCAGCATCAAAATCAAGCTTGGCCCAAACGGGATGTACGGCGTCAGCTATTGTTTTGATAGCATCACCAGCCAGTCCGCAGAGGGTGTACTCCGCCGTGGCATCGCTCAATTTGGCTTTAGCTCGCAGCACAAACATGGACAGGCGCTTGAGGGTGGCAGGCAGGATGTCGCGGCTGCAGACCAGCAGGATCTCGGCTTCGCTGCGCTTGAACACAATGAAGCTGGCCTGCATGCGCCCCTTGGCATTGCAGAAAGCGGCCAGTCGGGCTTCGGACAGGCCCAGCAGCGCCACGTCCTGCGTGAGCTGGCCCTGGAGGAATTTAGCGGCCTCTTCGCCGGCGACACGGATCACGCCCAGGTGCGTCAGTTCGGCAACGCCGGACGGCACGGTGGTCAATGGCAGGGAAGCAGCAAGGGAATCGGAAGGGAAGGTCAACATGGCTGAATTATCATAGACCCATCGTTTTCCGGAAGGTAACAGGGTTGTGCGTCGTTTCTTGATGAGTTTGCTCGTGCTGGCGTTTGTCGCCGGTCTGGTGGTGTTTGGTGCCGTCGGCTGGTGGCTGCACGAACCCCTGACCCTGAAGCCGCAGCCCGGCAGCCAGGTGCTGGACCTGGAGATCGAGCCCGGCACCCCCGCCCAGCGCGTGGCCGAAGCCGTGGCCGCCAGCGGCGCCGATGTGCCCCCGGTGTTGCTGTATGCCTGGTTTCGCCTCTCGGGCCAGGCGCGCCAGATCAAGGCCGGCAGTTACGAGATCACGCCGGGCACCACGCCGCGCATGCTGCTGAGCATGCTGGTACGCGGCGAGGAAAGCCTCAAAAGCGTGACCCTGGTCGAGGGCTGGAATTTCCGCCAGGTGCGCGCAGCCCTGCAAAAAGCCGAAGCCCTCAAACCCGACACCCAGGGGCTGGGCGCGGAGGCCATCATGGCGCAGCTGGGCAAGCCCGGTGTGCACCCCGAAGGCCGGTTTTTTCCCGACACCTACACCTATGCCAAGGGCTCGAGCGACTTGGCGGTCCTCAAACGGGCGGCCCGCGCGATGGATAAACGCCTGGAAGCGGCCTGGGCCCTGCGCAGCCCGGACACACCCCTGAAGACGCCCGATGAAGCCCTGATCCTGGCCAGCATTGTCGAAAAGGAAACCGGCAAGCCCTCGGACCGCCCGGAAATCGGCGGGGTTTTCTGCAACCGCCTGCGCATCGGCATGATGCTGCAGACCGACCCGACGGTGATTTACGGCATGGGCGAACAGTTCGACGGCAACCTGCGCAAGCGTGACCTGCAGGCCGACACACCGTACAACACCTACACACGCACCGGCCTGCCGCCCACGCCGATTGCCATGCCCGGCAAGGCGGCTCTGCTGGCCGCGGTGCAGCCGGCGCAGACCAAGGCCCTGTATTTTGTCGCGCGCGGCGACGGCACCAGCCACTTCAGCAGCAGCCTGGACGAGCACAACCGTGCCGTCAACAAGTTTCAACGAAATCAGTAATGGCCCCCACGCTCCGCACTGACGTGTCGTCGCTACCCCCCGAAGGGGCGCTGCGCCTGCGGCCCGGCAAAGCCGGTTCCGCGGCCCCGGCTGGTGAAGAGGAAGCCTCCCCGCTCGTCGCTTCTGGTCTTTTCATCAGCTTCGAAGGCATAGACGGTGCGGGCAAATCCACGCACATCAGCGCGCTGGCCGAGGCCTTCAAGGCGAAGGGCAGGGCCGTGACCCTGAGTCGCGAACCGGGCGGCACGCCGCTGGCCGAGAAACTGCGCGCCATGATCCTCAACGACGTGATGGACCCGCTGACCGAAGCCTTGCTGATTTTTGCGGCCCGGCGCGACCACCTGACCACCGTGATCGTCCCGGCACTGGCGCGCGGCGATGTGGTCCTGTGCGACCGGTTCACCGACGCGACCTTTGCCTACCAGGGCGGCGGGCGCGGCTTCGACCTCGACGTGCTATCAAAACTGGAGCTGTGGGCGCAGGATGCACGGGGGCTGGGGCGTGATTTTGTTCATGAACTCGGCAAAAAGGGAGAGGGCGCGGCGATTGTCCAGCCCGACCTGACGGTCTGGTTCGACCTGCCGCCTGAAGACGCCGCCCAGCGCCTGACCGGCGCCCGCGTGCCGGACAAGTTTGAAGCCCAGCCGGTGGAGTTTTTCCGCCGTGTGGCCCAAGGCTATGCCGACCGCATGGCCGCCGACCCCGGACGTTTTGCCCGTATCGACGCCGCCCAGACACGTGAAGCCGTGTGGCAGTCGGTGCACCGTGTGTTTACCGGCAAGGGTTGGCTCTGATGAGCAGCGATTCCGTCGCACCCAGCCCACCCCTGGCTCCCTGGCTGCAGACCCAGCTGCAAACCCTGCTGGCCCAGCGCGGCCATGCCTGGCTGCTCAGCGGCCCTTCCGGCCTGGGCCAGTTCGACCTGGCGCTGGCCCTGGCGCGGGCCTGGCTGTGCGAGCAGGCCACAGAGCAGGGCGCCTGCGGCGTGTGCGGCAGTTGCCATGCGGTCGACGTCCACACCCATGCCGACCTCTGCATGCTGATGCCCGAAACCCTTTCCTTGGGCCTCGGCTGGCCGCTGGACGAAAAAACCCAGGACGACCTGGACAGCAAGAAACGCAAGCCCAGCAAGGAAATCAAGGTCGACGCCGCGCGCGAGGCGGTGACGTTCACCCAGTTCACGCGTTCACGCGGCAGTACCAAGGTGGTGCTGGTCTACCCGGCCGAACGCATGAACGCGATCACCGCCAACACCCTGCTCAAGACGCTGGAAGAGCCTCCCGGTGCGGTGCAATTCATCCTCGCCACCGAGGCCGCGCACCAGTTGCTCCCCACCATCCGCAGCCGCTGCCAGGGTCACACCATGCACTGGCCGGATTTTGACCAGGCACTGGCCTGGCTGGCAGAGCGCGCCGGGCCGGAAGGCAAGGCCGGCAAATTGCCGGCTGCCGCCGACCTGCACACCCTGCTGGCGGCCGCCGGCGGCCGGCCCGCCGATGCGCTGGAACGCGCGCAGGCCGGACCGAGCAGCGCCATCGCCCAGCACTGGCAAGCCCTGCCCAAAGCAATGGCCCGGGGCGAGGTCGGGGCGCTCAGCGACTTCGGGCCGGCCCAGGCCGTCGATGCACTGCAAAAGCTCTGCCACGACATGCTGGCCACCCGGGCGGGCGCCGAACCGCGGTTTTTTCGCCACGCCGACTTGCCGGTACAGCCTGCCGGCAAACCCGGTGCAACTGGCGCGGCCGCCGGCCCCGGCTTTGCCGCGCTGGGCGCCTGGGCCAAGGAGCTGGCCGCCACGGCGCGGACCGTGGAACACCCCTACAACCCCGGCCTGATGCTCGAAGCGCTGGTGAGCCGCGCGCAGCTGGCACTCAATTCAAAATAAGCGCGGTTTCTTGCTGACAGCCCGGCGGTCAACCCGATAAACTAGGCGCATGAGTACAACGCCTCCTGCTGGTTCTCCCGGTGCTGCCGGTGCCACCGCCGCCAGTTCCAGCGCCGTCCGGCCCAGCGTCATCCAGCTGGCGATCCGCGAAAAAGCCGCGCTTTACGCCGCCTACATTCCGCTGTTTACCGAAGGCGGCGTTTTCATCCCCTCGGCGCGCGACTACAAGCTGGGCGACGACGTGTATGTGCTGATGACCCTGCCCGAAGACACGCAGCGCTACCCGGTGGCGGGCAAAGTGGCCTGGGTCACCCCGGCGCGGGCCTCCGGCAACCGGACTCAAGGTGTGGGCGTGCGTTTTCCCAATGACGAAAAGTCCCGCCTGCTGAAGATCAAGATCGAGGAAATCCTCGGCGCCCACCTGGCCTCCGACCGTCCGACGCAGACGATCTAGGCCCCTTGCAGGCCCGGCCTCGGGCTGCTTCCTTTTTGATAGCCTCCTGCGCCCGTCTGGTATGGGCTACAGGCATTTTTGATACCCAATAAAGCCTTGCCGATGTTCACCGATTCCCATTGCCACCTGAGTTTTCCTGAGCTTCAGGCCCAGTTGCCGCAGATACGCGAAGCCATGGTGCAAGCCCAGGTGGATCGCGCGCTGTGCATCTGTACCACGCTTGAGGAGTTCGAGACCGTCCACACGCTGGCCACCACCTATGACAACTTCTGGTGCAGCGTCGGCGTGCACCCCGACAACGAAGGTGTGACCGAACCCGGCCTGGCCGACCTGGTGCAACGCGCCGCCTTGCCCAAGGTGGTGGCCATCGGTGAAACCGGCCTGGACTACTACCGCCTGGGCGAGCGCAGCATCGCCGACATGCACTGGCAGCGCGAGCGCTTTCGCACCCACATCCGCGCCGCACGCCAGACCCGAAAACCGCTGGTGATCCACACCCGCAGCGCATCAAACGACACCTTGGCCATCCTGAAGGAAGAGGGCGAAACAGCTGACGGAGCAGGGCGCGCCGGCGGGGTGTTCCACTGCTTCACGGAGACGGCCGAAGTGGCCCGGGCCGCGCTCGACCTGGGGTTCTACATCTCGTTTTCCGGCATCCTGACCTTCAAGAACGCCGCCGACCTGCGCGAAGTGGCCCGTTTTGTGCCGCTGGACCGCACCCTGATCGAAACCGACAGCCCCTACCTGGCACCCATGCCTTACCGCGGCAAAACCAACAACCCGTCCTATGTTCCGTACGTGGCCAAACAGATTGCCGAGATCCGGCAGATGCCGGTGGAAGCCATTGCCGAGGCCACCAGCCGCAACTTCGAGCGGCTATTTTCAGGAGTTCTGGCATGAAAAAATACCTCATAAACCACTTTAAAAAAGCATTCTATCTATTTGTTATGACTGGATTTATTTCCGTAAATGCAGGTTCCTACGAAGACTTCTTCGTGGCCATCAAGCAGGACAACCCGGGCGCCATCCGGCAGCTCCTGACCCGCGGTTTCGATGCCAACACCGTCGACCCCAAAGGCCAGCACGGCCTGTACCTGGCGATCCAGGAACCGTCGCTGAAGGCCGCGCAGGCCCTGCTGGAATGGCCCAAAACCAACGTCAACGCGCTCAATGCCAACGACGAAAGCCCGCTGATGCTGGCCGCGATCAAGGGCCAGCTGGAAATAGTGGCCGCCCTGATCAAGCGGGATGCCGACGTCAACAAGACCGGCTGGACACCGCTGCATTACGCCGCCAGCAAGGGGCACCTGGCCATCATGGAGCTGCTGCTGGAAAACCACGCCTACATTGATGCCGAGTCACCCAACGGCACAACGCCGCTGATGATGGCCGCGCAATACGGCACCACGCCCGCCGTCAAACTGCTGCTGGACGCCGGCGCCGATCCCTTGCTGAAAAACCAGCAAGGCCTGACAGCCATCGGCTTCGCCCAGCGTGTCAGCCGCACAGAATCGGCAGACCTCATCGCCGCAGCCGTCCGCAAGCGGCAAGCCACGGGCAAATGGTGAATCAGGGATGGCGCTGAAAGAGCGTCGGGATGCCACAGGCTGGTTCTGGCAGTTTTCAAGCCTGGCGCGGCTTGATGGCGTTTTCTGCTGTTTTGGTTTGTCTTATTGATGTTCTACGATGTATAGGACATATACCCTTTCCAGTCTAATGCAGTTTCTTCATTAATCGGGCAAAAAAATACCGTCTATCAGGGTTTAGCGCCGCGAGAGTGCATAAGGCGCAGCCCAAGGCGCACGCCACGTGGTTTCAGCATATTCTTGGTCTGACAGGTGGGCTCCGCCCCCCTCCCTACGCTCCGCTCCGCCCCCCCGTAGAGCCTCACGGCCACGAGCCCGAACCTCAGCAACCCTCACCGCCTTTTCAGCAGCCGCAGCCCGCTTTTTGGCCCGCTGACGTTCTTTGGCCGCAGCCTGAGACGCCTTCACTCGATCGGGGTGCTTTTTGTTATAGCGAGCTGTAGCCTCTGCACTAGCCGCGGGCAAGGCCTGCAAACGGATCTGGCGGGCCTCCCAAACCAGCGTCATGCGGGCCAGAAACTGCTCCAGCGTCTCCATTGAAAGCTCCTTTTTGCGGAGAGTCTGAGGTTGAACGTCGCGCCTGGACAGAAGGGCGGCATTCACGATGCCGCCCCTTGGCGAATCAAGGTTTCCAGCTGATCCGATGCCTCACGTATCGCCTCAACCTGAGAACGCAAGACGTGAGCCCACGCCGGCGGGTTTTCGCCCCCGGCAAGATCGAGCGCCTCCGCAATATCAGCCGCAGCATTAAGCCGCGCATTCAAGGTGTCAACCGCTGGAAGCAGGGCGCCTTGGGGATGGGGAATAAACTCTGTAGTAGCCATTTTTGAACTCCTTGGTAGTTCGTTTTTGGTCAGGGGAGGGCTTGCGTTCCTGCGCCGGCCCGCCCCGCTTAAATTTGCCCTCAGGCCTTGCTGGCCAACTCCACCTCCTTACCGTCCACCAGCACAACGCCCGTGCCATCCGTGGCCGCATCCCACGCCTTGGCGGCCTTGGCAAGCATGCGCTCCTTGTAGCGCCTCTGCTGCCGTGAAAGCGGCGGAGCCTGGGGAGGAAGCTCACCCGCCTTGGGCCGCCCGGGCTTTCGTTTGGGCACCTCAACAGGTTGTCCTCGCTGAGAAGTAGCAGCAAGAGCGCCAGCCTTACCGAGGACACGAACCCCGCTCCAGACGCCAGACCTGTTACCCGTTCCCTCGCTGTGCTTACGCCCCATGATTGACCTCAGAGGGTTTACCCACTCCAGCCCTTTTAATTCGGCTACGTCGTGTTCTAAAGTGTTCTATAAATAAATTAGGCGGCTTCGCCGCCGTCCTCCCTTCGGTCCGGGCGGCAGCGAGAGCAGCCTCCCTTTGCTCAGCCTGAACCATGGTGAAGCGCGACAACGTGTCATACATGGACTGGAAAGCAGCCGCCCGACGCACCAGCAGCGACCACCAAGAGCCCTCATGACCGGAGATAGTTCGCCCCTCAGGCGTGACCAACATGCCCCGGGAGAAGCTCCAACCGCGCCAAGCATCCCCGGGCAATTCCATGTAACGAAGTAGCCGCAACAGCTTGAAAGCTGCATAAGGCACCTCATGACGGCCGCTCAGCCAATTTTGTAAAGTGCGCAGCGAGACGCGAAGACTCTTCGCCGCAGCATCGTTCGATAGGCCAGCGTCAGCCAGCAGTGCACGGAAGCGCTTTGCATGCTCCATGCGGTCCGCGAGGCATTGACGTACCTTTTTGGACTTGTGTTTGGTGTTCCACGATGTATATTATGTTAAATAACAAATTAACAAATCAATATCGTAAATCCGTCGCTACATACGCCCCATCAACCCAGCCCGCTGCCCCAGCTGCCACCCAAGTCCCTTCGACCAGTACACCCGTCTTCGCCTCTTGCTTGCCTCGGGACGACTTGCATAGGTACGGTGCGATTGCCAGGCACCGGAATCCTGAGAACCAGCGGCTGAAAGTGCAACGCCGCTAGACACGCCGACTATTTGGACGGCGCAGCTTCCTTGCCTGCTTTTTTACGGGCGGCTTCCACAGCCTTGTCTGCGGCCTCCTTGGCCGCGTGAGATGCTTCGCGGCTGGCTTCTTCGGCTTTGTGCAGGGCATCCCGGGCGGCTTGTGCGGCCTTGAGCGCATCCTCCTTGCTGGCGCGGCCCACTTGCCGGGCGGCATCTTCCGCTTTCTGCACGGCTTCACGGGTCGCCTCTGCGGCCGTCCTGGCCTTGCTTTCTGCGTTGCGGGCCAGTTCCTTGCCCTCGGCGCTGGCCTTTTCCACTGCGACGGTGGCCATCTGCTCCGCCTTTCGGGCTGCGACCTCGGCTTTCCGTGCCGCGCGATGTGTTGCTTCTGCGGCGCTCTTCGTTGCCTGGCTCACCGCTGTCTCCGCCTTCTCCAGCGCGGCTTTGGCGCTGGAGGCGGCCTTGCGGCCGGCTTCGGCGGCCCCTTGGGCGGCTTTTCTGGCCGTGGTATTGGCCCGTTCCAGCGGGCTTTCGCTGGCGGCAAAACCTGCTGCACTTGCTGCGGCCAGCGTGATGAGGATCAGCATGCGTTTGAAGTTCATGACGGGCTCTCGAGGAATGGTTGGGAAAAAGCAGCATCGCACCCCGCAGTCAGGCCCGCCTTGATACAGCGCAAGGAATGCCTGCGGGCGGCCAGACCAGTCGGGGCCGCCCTGCATGACCGGCAAAAAACAGCCGCACCGGCGTCTTGACTTGATCCATCTCAACACTGGACACCCTTGCCTTTCCTACAGTAATGTGGAAGGGTGCAAGCCCTGTGTGAAGCCTGCGAACGACGCAGAAACAACGATGGCAACCAGCAAAATCACGATGAACAACATCACCACCGCGGACGACATGGCAGTCTTGAAACACCTTGCCGGGAAGGCCTGACATGCGGGTCGCACTGGTCACCGGCGGCACCGTCGGCATCGGGGCCGCCACGGCGGAAGCCCTGCTCGCTGCGGGCTACCGGGTGGCGGTCAATTACGGAAGCAACCAGTCTGCCGCCGCGGCCTTCACGGCCCGCGCCGGCGTCGCGGCTTTTGCCTGGAACGTGGCTGACGCTGACGCCTGCGTGGCGGGTGTTGCTCAAGTCGAAGCCGCCTTGGGGCCGATCGAGGTTCTCGTCAACAATGCCGGCATCACGCGCGACGCGATGCTGCACAAGATGAGCGTTCAACAATGGCGCGAGGTGATTGACGTCAACCTGGGCAGCTGCTTCAACATGTGCCGCGCAGTCATCGAAGGCATGCGCGAACGCCGTTTTGGCCGGGTGATCAACATGAGTTCGGTCAACGGACTTTCTGGCCAGGCAGGCCAGACCAACTATGCGGCGAGCAAAGCCGGGCTGATCGGCTTCACGAAATCGCTGGCGCTCGAAGGCGCTTCCCGCAACATCACGGCCAACGTCATCGCACCAGGCTACACCGACACCGCCATGGTCAGCGCAGTGCGGCCCGAGGTGATGGAGCAGATCCTGAAAACCGTGCCTGTCGGCCGCCTGGCCACACCGGCGGAGATCGCCCGCGCCGTCGTTTTTCTCGCCGCCGATGATGCGGGTTTTATCACCGGCATCACGCTGTCGGTCAATGGCGGCAAATACCTGGACTGAGCAAAATTACCGCTGGTTGCATTTTTCGACACCCGGGCAGGGTTTTGCCATGACTTGCCTCTTTAACTTTCCCCTTCGCGCCCAAACCATGTAGGACGGAAGAGCGAGCCGCCAAACACTGTCCCAGCGGAAGGCAAACTGTCACGATGACTCAAGCACGCGAAAAATCCATTTCCCGCCAAGCCGCCGCAGGCCTGATCGCCGCCACGGCCCTTGCCGGAAGCGCCATGGCTACGCCGGGAGACTCGGGTGCCGCGGCACTGCAGGCCAAATACACCGCCCTCGCCCCCCAGCTGGCGCGCAACGAGTTTCAACGGCCGCTGGTCATTGAATCCTCCGAGGCCAGCAATGCCGTGAGCGGCAACGCGTATGCGGTCATCAACTACCCGTTTTCAGCGGTCACCACGGCTTTCAAAAGCCCCGACAACTGGTGCGATGTGCTGATGTTGCACCTCAACACCAAGTTCTGCCGCACCACCGGCGGCAACGGCAGCCCCACGGGACTGGAAGTCAGCATCGGCAAAAAGGGGCCGCAGGAAGTCAAGGACGCCTACACCCTGGCCTTTGACTTCAAGCTGGACAGCGCCACGCCGGACTACATGGCGGCGCAGCTCAATGCAGACAAAGGGCCGCTGGGGACCAACAATTACCGCATCAACCTGCGGGTGGTGCCGCTTGCCGCCGGCAAGACCTTCATGCACCTGCAATATTCCTATGGTTACGGCATGGCCGGACGCATGGCCATGCAGGGCTATCTGGCCACGGTCGGCAGCGGCAAAACCGGGTTCACCCTGGTGAACAACCCGGCCGGTGGCGAAAAAACCTATGTGGACGGCATGCGCGGTGCGGTGGAGCGCAACACCATGCGCTACTACCTGGCGATTGACGCGTACATGGCCTCGCTGGCGGCGCCGCCTGCCGACCAGCTGGAAAAACGCCTGCAGCAATGGTTTGACGCCACGGAACGTTATCCGCGCCAGCTGCATGAAGTTGAGCGAACGGCTTATCTCACGATGAAGCGCAACGAACACCGGCGCCAGCAGGCAGCGGAATAAATCCGGCGCTGCCGGCCGCCATTCAGGGCGGCGCACCCGCGCGGTGCTCCACCCTTTCTTTACTTTTTACTTCCGCAGCAACTGGCGCGCAGCGGCCATGTCGCGGTCGTAAACCGCCTTGGCCTCACGCCGGCAGGCTGTGCGCTCGGCGGCAGCCATCGTCGCGCATTCCTCGAGGTAAAGCTTGTAGCCACCGCCGGCCTCATTGATGGCGGTGCGGTATTTCTGCTGCGGCGTGCTGTCGGCAACGGCGCCGCGTTCGAGCAGCCGTTCCTCCATGGCCACAGGCTGGGCCAGAACCGCGGAGCCGCTGACAAGCAGCAGGGCTGAAACAACGAAGGTGGAAAGTTTTCTGGTCATGGTGCGTCCTTGAATGAATGGGTGGCGAGGCTGACAGGGCTGGCGTTTTATTTCCGGCCTGAACTGTTGGGCGTGTGCTGGTGATCCAGCGGTGGCTTGTCGGGCATGTTGGTCGATTCAATGCGTGCCTTCACGCTGGCCGGGCTGTTGGCGGCTTTCTCGGCCAGGGCCTGCTGACTGCCACTCGCTGGCTGGGGCCCCTTGGGGGTGTTTTGCGCCGGCTTGTGGCCGGACAGGGCGGGATGATGGTTCATGGCTTCTCTCCTGTGTTGCCCGCTGGCTGGCAGCGGTGTTGAGGTTTCCTAACCAGACTACCGCCGGGGAACGCGCTCGACCGTCAGCGCGAAGATCCCTTGCCTGTAGGACAGGCAGACCCTTCTGCCGGTTTCAAGGCGTAAAAAGAATAGGCCGTCCGCCCTGCCCGCCTGGCTCAAGGCAACGCGCCGCCAAAAAATCAGGGGCGTGCCGTCATTTGCCCGCGAATTTCACCGCCCGGAAACCTGGCGGTGTGGATGTTGGCGTACCACTTGCCAGCCATCAGGTCGGCCACCTGGGCCGGTGTCAGCGTGGCTTGGCCGGACATGGGACTGGTGATGGGGCCGGTGAAAGGCAGGGCCGCGCCTGCATTGGCGCCCACCGCGGCCGGGCCGTGAAAGTGGCCGGCGGTCGCAGGGCCGCTCAAACCCGCGTAGCTCAGTTGCCAGCGCAACAGCTTGGTGTCCTTGTTCAACACCGCATCCACCTGGCCGCTGGCGTTGGAGGCCACCGGCGGCACCTCATTGGCGCCGCGCAGTTGCGTCGTGAAGGCCAGCAGGTTGGACTGCGGCGGCATCATGCCGCAACCGGAAACCAGAACCACCACAGCGGCGGCCGCCAGGGTGGAACGAAACGCGCGGCGACGGGAAATCATCATGCTTGTCTCCAGTGGAAGGACGAAATTTCCATCTTAGGACGGCGCAGCATGGGGCGCTGTAGGACGCCGGCTTGATCCAAAACGCGGGCCAGGTGTCGCCTTTGCACGATCATTTTCTGAAACGATGAACAAAAAAGCCCACAGCCCAACAGGTACGAGCGTAGATAGCTATAAATTCCATAGCACATCAGGCACATCCACCGACCGCTGCGGACCTGCGCCGTCGTCCTACGGCAGCAACGGACGGCTGCCGACAGCACCCTGCAGGCGCTCTCGACTAAGGTCACACACTGGCACCAGGTTACCCAACCACTGGAGAGTTCTACATGGCAAGCAGCCATCAACACCTTCCGGGCGAGCCCGGCAACAACAGGAGGCGATAGCCATGGCTTCACGCGCCTTGTGGAAGGGAGCCATCAGTTTTGGCCTGGTGCACATTCCGGTGTCGCTGCATTCAGCGACCGCCGACAGCGGGGTGGACTTCGACTGGCTGGACAAACGCAGCATGGACCCGGTGGGTTACAAACGCATCAACAAGAAGACCGGCAAGGAAATCACCAGGGAACACATCGTCCGCGGGGTGGAGTACGAGGACGGCCAGTACGTGGTGCTGAGCGACGATGAGATCACGGCGGCGTTTCCCCGGACCACCCAGACGATAGAGATCGAGAGTTTTGTCGCCAACACCGACATCCCTTTTGTCTACCTGGAACGCCCCTACTACATTGCGCCCATCAACAAGGGCAAAAAGGTGTACGCGCTGCTGCGCGACACCTTGCTCAAGACCGGACGGGTCGGCATTGCCCGCGTGGTGATACAGACCAAGCAGCACCTGGCCGTGCTGGTGCCATCCGGGCCCGGACTGATTTTGAACCTGCTGCGCTGGGGCACCGAGATCCGCACCTGGGACGAGCTGGACCTGCCACCCGAAGGCGCCAAGGCGGCCGGCCTGTCCGAGAAGGAGTTGTCCATGGCCCGGCAGCTGGTCGACGACATGACCGACACCTGGAAGCCGGAACACTTCAAGGACTCGTTCACGGACGCCATCATGGCCCTGGTGAAGCAGAAGGTGAAACAAGGCAAGGTCGAAACCGTGGAGCAAGCGGAAACATCTGATGGATCTTCCGGCAACGCGGGCGCAAAAATCATCGACCTGACCGAGCTGTTGCAGCGCAGCCTGCAGCATAAGGGTGGCACGGCCGGCAAGCCCACTGCAAAAACACCGGCAAAAGCCGCAAGCGCGATGCCGGCCCGCAAGCCGGCCGCCAAAACCACGGCTGCCAGCCGGCGCCGCGCCGCCTGAAGCTGAAGCCGGGCCCCCACCGCACCCATGGCTGCCGACGATCCGCTCCAGGCCTACCGCGCCAAGCGCAACTTCAAGCACACGCCGGAGCCGGCCGCCGGGGGCAAACGCTCCCAGGCCCGCAGCTTCGTTATCCAGAAACACGACGCGAGCCACCTGCACTACGACTTCCGGCTCGAGCTCGACGGCACGCTGAAAAGCTGGGCCGTCCCCAAAGGGCCCAGCCTGGACCCCGGCGTCAAACGCATGGCGGTGCAGGTGGAAGACCATCCGATCTCTTACGCCAGCTTCGAAGGCACCATTCCCGACAAGCAGTACGGCGCCGGCAATGTCATCGTCTGGGACCGCGGCACCTGGCTACCTGCCGGCGACCCGGTCGCTGGACTTCTGAATGGCAAACTCAAGTTCGAATTGCAGGGCGAAAAACTCAAGGGCCACTGGTCGCTGGTGCGGATGCACGGCAAAGGCGGGGAGCGGCAAGCGCCCTGGCTGCTGATCAAGGACAAGGACGACGCGGCCCGGCCGGCCGCCGACTACGACGTGTTGCAGGCCCTGCCCGACAGCGTGATTACCGGTAGCCCGCTGACGCCCCGCCAAAGAACGGCAGCCCAAAAGACTGCAGCCAAAGTCGCATCCACCGGCAGCGCTGCCGCCAGCAAAAGGGCCACCGCAACACCCCGACTGCCGCCGGGTGCGATCAAGGACGATCTGCCGCAAACACTGGCTCCTGAGCTGGCCACGCTGGTCACGCAATTGCCAAGCGACAGCCAGGACTGGGTGTACGAGATCAAGTTCGACGGCTACCGCCTGCTGACACGTGTCGAGGGCCCTACCATCCGCTGCTTCACGCGCAATGGGCACGACTGGAGCGCCAGGCTGCCGGCGCTGGTGCAGGCGCTGTCGCGGCTGGGCCTGCGCTCCGGCTGGCTGGACGGAGAAATCGTGGTGCATGACAAGCAGGGCGTGCCTGACTTCGGCGCGCTGCAAAACGCCTTCGACAGTGGCAGCACTGCGCAGATCGTCTATTACGTTTTCGACCTGCCGTTTTACGACGGCTACGACCTGCGCCCGCTGCCGCTGCTCAAGCGGCGCAAGCTCCTGCGCACGCTGGTGCAGGCAGCGCCGCCGGGACTGGTCCGTTTCAGCGAGACCTTTGAGGCCGGCACGCAGGACCTGCTGGCTGCCGCAAGCCGCCTGGGGCTGGAGGGCGTGATCGGCAAACGGGCGTCGTCACCCTATGTGTCGCGCCGCTCGCCGAGCTGGATCAAGCTCAAGACGCATCTGCGCCAGGAGTTCGTGATTGGCGGCTACACCGAACCCAGGGGTTCCCGCGCCGGCCTGGGCGCCCTGCTGCTGGGTGTGTATGACGACCAGGGCGCCCTGCGTTATGCAGGCAATGTGGGCACCGGGTTTGACGACAACACCCTGCAAAACCTGCGGGGCAGGCTGGCCGCGCTGGCAACGCCGCGCCCTGCTTTTTTCGGCCTGCCCGCATCGGTCAAGGGCCACTGGGTTAAACCGGTGCTGCTGGCCGAGGTCGTTTTTGCACAATGGACCCACACCGGGCGCATCCGCCACGCGGTGTTCAAGGGCCTGCGCACCGACAAGGACGCGCGCAAGGTCACCCGCGAATCGGCGCTGCCCATCGAGGACCTCATGCACGCGAACAAAAAAGCGGCAACATCGCCCGCAACCGCAGCCCCCAAAAAGCGCAGAACGAGCCGTCCAGCCGTGGATACCGGCACGCTGCGCGTCACGCATCCCGAACGCGTGGTGGACCCGGACACCGGTCTGACCAAACTCGATCTGGTGCACTACTACGCGCTGGTGGCACCGCTGATCCTGCCGCATCTGCGGGCCAGGCCGGTGGCGCTGGTGCGGGCGCCCGACGGTGTCCAGGGCGAGCTGTTTTTCCAGAAACACGCCGACGCGACGGCCATCCCCGGCCTCAAACTGCTGGACCCGGCGCTGGACCCCGGCCATGCGCCCCTGCTGGAAATCACCACGGCCGAGGTGCTGCTGGCCGCCGCCCAGCTCAATGTCATGGAGTTCCACACCTGGAACGCCACCACCCGCTCCATCGCCAAACCCGACCGCATGACCTTTGACCTGGACCCGGGTGAAGGCGTGTCGTGGGCGCAGATCCGCGAGGCGGCCCAACTGGTCCATGCGCTGCTGAAGGAACTCGGCCTGCCGGCGTTTCTCAAGACCAGCGGCGGCAAGGGCCTGCATGTGGTGGTGCCGCTGAAACCGGCCTTCGGCTGGGACACGGTCAAGGACTTCTCGCAGGCCATCGTGCAGCATCTGGCCGCGGTGATCCCCGGGCGTTTTGTGGCCAAAAGCGGGCCGCGCAACCGCGTCGGAAAAATTTTCCCCGACTACCTGCGCAACGGTTTCGGCGCCACGACGGTCTGTGCCTGGTCCCTGCGGGCCCGGCCCGGGCTGGGCGTGTCGGCGCCGGTCAGTTGGGACGAGCTGGACGGCCTGAGCGGGCCGGCGCACTGGACAGCGGTGAATATCGCTGATCGTGTGTCCACGGGCAACTCGCCCTGGGATGGCTACGAGCACGCCCGCTGCACCCTGTCCGCCGCCATGAAAGCGCTTGGCTTCAAGGCGGAGAAACCGGTCGCATCACCGGAGCCGGCCCGGGCGCGGGCAGTTGCCAAAAAAGCTGCAAAAACCAACAGGGCCGGCCAAGCCTGATGCCCCGGTGTAGGACCGCCTTGACAAGCTCACGCGCGCCTTCCTGACAGGCGCTTGGGTTGCGGCCGGCTTCGCGCGGGGCCCGTCCCCGCGTATCTTCATCCCAAGCCCCACCGGCAGTTTGCACGCTGCAAGACCGGCGGTTAAGACGCTCGATGATTCTTTCGGGAACACGCCATGAAGCATTTTTTGACGGCACTGCCTGTACTTTTTGCACTGACCCTGCTCACCGGGTGCCCGCAGTCGAAGGTACCCGACAAACCCTCGCTGGTGCCCGAACCCAAGGCGGCCATGAACATCATGAACAACCCCCAGAGTTACTCCTTTGAAATCTGACTCTCCTTCTGCGCCCGGCCATCCCTGGCGCCAATCTTTCGCCGGTGTGGCTTTGGCCGGCCTGGCCGCCCTGTTGTCCGCATGTGTCGCGCCGGGCGCCCAGCTGGAATCGCCGCCGCAGACCGTGCAGCTTGACGGCGATGCCTATCGGGTCGAGCAGATCACGGCCAGCACCTGGTCGGCACAGGCACCGCGCCACCTGCCGGACGGTCCGCAGAAAACGGCAAGCCTAGTCCGGGCCATTGAAAAGGCCTCGAGCTGCAAGGTGACCGACAGCAGTTATGGCGCCGGGGGCGTCGCACTCAACGCCCAGGTGGACTGCGGCAGCAGGCTGAAGAACTAGACAAATCACGCTCCAGGCCTCGGACAAAGCTTTACACCTTCGCATCCGCAGCAGACGCAACTTTACGCGTCGTGCGGTATGGCGCTGCAGGCACCCCGCCACACTCGCATCAACAACCCAAGGAGATCATCATGATCATCACCGCCCCGCTCAAAAAAATCATGCTGGCCCTGCTGCTGGCCGGCGCTGCTGCAGCACCTGCCATCGCGCAGGTCAGCATCAACATCAACCTGGCCCCTCCCCAGCCGCAGTACGAGGCCGTCCCCGTGCTCGCACCCGCGCAGGTCTGGGCACCGGGCTACTGGGCGTGGACCGGAGAGCGCCATGTCTGGGTGCGCGGTCACGCCATTCAGAAACGCGACGGCTACCGCTGGGCGCCGGACCGCTGGGAGCAACGAGGCGACGGCTATCATCGCCAGCCCGGAACCTGGGTGCGCGATGCCAACTATGTGTACGTCAAGGACAAGAAAGACAAAAAGGACAAGTACGAGAAGCACGACAAGCACAATGACAAACGGCACGGCAACGGCAACGGGCATGGCAAAGGCCACGGCAACCGTGACTGACACCTGACCCTGCTGTCATGGCACAAAAAAAAAGCTGGCACCCGTGCCAGCTTTTTTGTGGGTGAAACGACCGATCAGGAAGCCGTCTTCAGCGCATCACGCAGGGCCTTGACCTGGTCGTGGTTTCGCTGCACGCCCTGGGCCTGGCGCTCCACCAGGGTCCTGATCGCCGGGGGAAGATTTTCCTTGAGGGCGTTGCGGTAGCGGGCCTTTGCCGCGTCCTCGCCTCGCTCGCATTCGTCCAGCATGGCCAGGTCGGTGTAACCGCTGAGCGTGCCGCGCACCGACACCCAGCCGCGATGCATGGCCCCGCTGGCTGTGCCGCCTTCTTCGGGCTCGCCACCCAGCTGGCGGATCTGCGCGGACAGCTCGGCAGCCGCACCGCGGCATTCGTCCGCATGACGCCGCAGCAGGGTTTTGAGGTCCTGCGCCTTCACGTGTTCGGCGCATTCGGTGAAGCCGTATTCACCGTCGCGGCAGGACTCCAGCAACTCGTTGAGCGTGTCGATCACGTCGTCGTTGTCGGCGATCTCGCCAGTCAGGGTGCGGGGCGAGAGCTGGTCGTCCACCCGCGCCCAAGCGGCGCGGCTGGCCGCCTCGGCCTCGGGCCAGCTCAGGGTCGAGCGCTCCTTGCGGCTGTCCCAATGCACGGCCAGGTCGCTTTGCGCATCGTCAAACGTACCGATGTAGTTGCTGCGACCGTACAGGCCCAGGCGGTAGGCCGGTGCATAGTCGTCATAGCTGCTGCTTGCATCGTAGTAGGCCTCCCGGGTGTACTGCTCGCGCCAGTAGGCTTCTTCAGCGGTGGGGTTGATGGCTTCGGCCACCGCCTTGCCGCCCAGCCCGCCGGCCACCGCGCCAACAACCGCTCCGGCCGCAGCGCCCACCGGCCCGCCCAATGCGCCGACGGCCGCTCCGGCGGCAGCGCCGCCCAGGGCGGCACCCACGCCGGTACCCACCGGGTGGGCGCCCGGTGCGTCAGTGATCGGGTCCAGATTCAGGTTCTTGTCGTGTTCGTCAAGTGACATGGTGAAGCTCCTTCAAGGGTAATGGGATGGTCCGTTTGTGGACTGGAAACTGCGCCGGTGATGCCGGGTGTCTTGCGATTGCAGTTTTTCAGTTCAGGAGGCCATCGTGGTACGCGCTTCAGGGGCTCGCGGTCAGGCGAGGACAATCCGGCCTGTAGGAGAGGACGCCGTGCAGGGCGCCCTGCAGAAAATGCCGCGCTGCATGCGATGGCACCAGTTCAGTCAGGCACCAGGCTCAGCCAGCCAGCTCGGGGTAACGCCGGAAAATGCCTTCTTCGTTGAAGGGGATGCGTCGCTCGCTGGCGAGGTAGGCGGCCACGCGCCGGTGCTGCGCCACCCGCGCGTGCAGGCCGGCCACCAGCGGGGCTTGCTGCAGGGCGCGCCCGGTGGCCAGCGGAAAAGCGTACAACAGGCCGGCCACCAGCTGGAACAGCGACAGATCGGCATAACTCAGGCGTGCGCCCACCAGGCAGGCGCTGCTACTGGGGTTGCGCGCCAGCACGCTTTCGAACCAGGCGAAAAATTTCGGAATGCGCTCTTCACGAAAAGCCTTGGCCCGCCGCACGGCCTCTTTTTTCTGGTCTTCGTAATACAGGCCGGTGGAGATCGGGTGATGGGTGTCGTGGGCTTCCATCACCGCGTCGGCAATCGTCAGCTGCAGCTGGTGTGTCCACAAACGCTGCAATTCATTTTTGGCCACCAGGCCCAGGCGCGGGCCGAGGTAGAGCAGGATCGCCGCGGTCTGGCCGACAACGGCCTTGCCGTCCACCAGGAAGGGCGGCGCAAACGGCGGGTGCACGACCTGCGGGCTGTCGAGGTAATGCATCATGGCGGCGACGCCCTGCCCCCGGCTTTCGGGACCGCGCGCCACGTCCACGTAGTCGGCGCCGGTCGCCTCCAGCGCCAGCCGGACAAACTCGCCGCGGCCCTGGATGGTGGGCCAGTAGTGCAACTCATAAGGCATGGACGTCTCCTTGTGTCACCAGGTATTCATGCAAAACAGGCCTGCAGCCCTTTATTCATGAGAACAGGCAGCTATTCAATTCATAGCAATTGAAGTTCAGTCCGCCCTGGCAGCCAGCCGCCAGAGCGAGGTGACCTCCGCCGCCCTGGCGACATGCAGGGCATCACTGGCATCGGCCGCTTTCGGATGCTGCGGCTTCACGTCCACACGTGACAGCACCTGCAGCCCCGCCGCGGCGATCCAGTCCAACAGCTCGCTACGCGAGCGCAAACCCAGGTGTTCGGCCAGATCCGACAGGATCAGCCAGCCCTCCCCGCCCGGCGCCAGATGCGCGGCCAGCCCCTGCAGGAAACCGCGCAACATGCGGCTCTCCGGGTCGTACACCGCATGCTCGACCGGCGAGCTGGGACGCGCCGGCACCCAGGGCGGGTTGCAGACGATCAGCGGCGCGCGGCCCTCGGGAAACAGGTCGGCTTCCTGCAGCGTGATACGCCCTGCCAGGGCCAGCCGTGCCAGGTTTTCCCCGGCGCAGGTCAGCGCGCGCGGGTCCTGATCGGTCGCGATCACCTGCTGCACACCGCGGCGCGCCAGGATCGCCGCCAGCACGCCGGTGCCGGTCCCGATGTCAAAGGCCAGGCTGTTGGTGGGGGCGGCCGGCGGCAAGGGTGTCTCGGCCACCAGGCTCAGGTACTCGCCGCGCACCGGCGCAAACACGCCGTAGTGCGGGTGAATACGCGCGCCGCCCAGCGCGGCGATCTCCACACCCTTCTTGCGCCATTCGTGCGCGCCGATCAGGCCCAGCAGTTCGCGCAGCGAGCTCACGTAGCTGTCCTGCGCCGCGTCGCCCGGGCCATACGCTTCGCTGCAGGCCTGCGCGACATCCGGCGCCCGCCGCAGGCTGATGTGATGCGCCCCATCGAACTCGAGCACCAGCATGGCCAGCGTGCGCGCACGTTGCGACTGGGCCTGGCGGTGCTGGTTGAAGGCATCGAGCGGCGAGACCGCGGCCGCGTCAGCCCTGGCCTTGGCTTTCTTGATCTTTTTGGGCTTGTCGATGCGCCTGGCCAGGGCCTGCAGCAATTGCCGCGCATTCTGGAAATCCCCACGCCACAAAATGGCCGTGCCCTCGCTGGCCAGGCGAAACGCCGCGTCCGCGGTCAGGGTGTCGTCGGCCACCTGCACCCGTTTGGGTGGCGCCGCCCCGCTTTCGGAACGCCAGCGGGCAGACCGGGCTTGGGCCTCCTCGACCCAATGGATGCGGGCCGGCTCGCTCATGCGGGGGCTTTCGATGAAAGAACGGAGGCGGGGGCTTTTGCCCGGGCTGGCAAACGCAGGAAGAAAAAAGGCATCGGACAAACCCGGTCGGTGAACAGACCGCCATTATCCCGCGCTGTGCAGCAAGCACGCCCTTGGAGAGGCTTAGCGACTGTCCTTGCTGTCGCCGCCGGTCAGCGGCGCAAGGTCGGACGAGTAGGTGCGGTCACCGATGGCCATCTCACTGCTGTTTTGCCAGGCAGACTCAAAAGCCGCCAGCTCCTGCGCCGTCGCGCGTTCGTAGCGACGCAGGTTCGAGGCCCGCATCGCCTCGGGGCTGATGGCGTCCGGCGCGGCGGCGGCTTCGGCGCGCTGGGGATCGAAGCCCTTGAGCTCCTCGTTGACCCGCCAGTACACCGCCGGCACGCCCAGGCCATAACGGGCCAGTGCGTTTTTTCCGATGACGGCGCCCAACGCAGCCAGGTTTTTTTGCTGCCCCTGCTCGCTTTCCATGAAATCGGTGGACAGGTCCACCATCACGACGAAGCTGTGACCGCGCTTGTCGGCACGTACGACCTTGAAGCGGTAGCTTGCGCTGAGGATGCCCCGGCTTTCCATGGTGGCCTTGACCGAATCAAAAAGCATCTCGCGGCGAAACGCCATGCGTTCGTCGAGATTCATTTTGACGGGGCCAGTCTCCGGTCCCGAACCGCCTTCCTTGTGGCCCTGCGAGGAAGAAAATAAATTTTGGAAGAACGACATGGCGTGCTGAAAGTTGAATGACGTGTGCCAACCCTGTGGTCAATCTAGTTATGTTGCCTATGGTGTTGTCATGAGGGCTTTTCTGGGGGGAAGCCGCCCTTGACAACATAGCCATCGTATGCTTTTAGTTACAGCTTGTCATCTTCTGATACACGGTAATCTGACGGTACGCGGCTGTGACAAATGTCAGGAAACAGGTCCTAAGGCGTCAAAACCTGCACTTCAGTAAAACTTCTGGTTTAGCACCGCGCGTCGCCAGCCGTCGGTTTTCTCCGACATGGCAAAAAGCCTGCGCCCGATAGGTGGGGCGAGCGTCCTTGCAGATACTTGCCCATCAACTTCTGGAGGAAGCAATGTCTTTTGCGCTTTATATGGTCGGTTTCGCAATTTTTCTGGGTGGTCTGGTCTGGGGGGCGTTTGAAGCCGGCATCCCCCATGTTTACATCGGCATCGGCGCGCTCGTGATTCTGGGCATAGGCATCTTCAGCGCTGTGGGCCGCACCCGCAGCAAGGATCCCTCATGATGAAAACCTGCTGACGAATTGAGCTGGCATGCTGGCGGGCCTTCCGCCATGCCGCCATCACAGGGCGCCCATCGTGCCTGCCCCGGCCCCGCTTCAAGCGGGGCTTTTTTGTGCCCCCAGCGATGCAAGAGTCCGACACAGCCATGACGCAACAGTAGGCGCTATCCCACAGCTTCACGCGTGCTGCACCGATACGGCACACCCACCCGCGGCCCAATGCTTGGCCATCGCGGCGCCAATGGGCCGCGATGCCATACCTCCCTTATCAACGCATCGGCTCTTGTTTGAAGGACACGCCATGAAACTCACCCACATCAGAACCTTTTCTGCCGCCGCAGCCGCGCTTGCCTGCATGAGCCCGGCATTGCTGATGGCCCAGATGGTTGACAACCCGTCAACCTACATCATGCCCAGCATCAGCGTGGTGGATCCTGATGACCGATTCAACGGCGGCAAGAATTTCAACGCGCTGGGCCTGCGCCTCGGTAAGGCAGTGTCTCCGTCATGGGACATCCAGGGGGGCGGCACGCTGGGCCGGTCGACCCAGAACGGCATCCGTTACGAGCAGGCCACACTGGGCGTCGATGCCCTGTACATGTTCAACCGCAGCAACTTCCGCCCCTTCCTGCTCGCCGGGATTGGCGCGCAGCGCGACAAGCTGCCCACCGCCAGTGCCACCTCGCCTTACCTGAGTCTGGGCGCCGGCTTCCAGGTGGCCCTGTCCGAGCAGTGGTTCATGCAGGCCGACCTGCGCCGCAGCCGCGCTTATGTTCGCCACAACACCTTCGGCGCCGACCACCTGACGACCAATTCGCTCAACTTCGGCCTGAGCTACTACTTCGACAAGCCAGTGCGCACCCAGGTGGCGCAGTACACGCCACCGCCGGCACCGGCGCCTGTCGTGGCACCCCCGCCTCCACCGCCGGCCGCCGCGCCGGCTCGTTTTGAGCGTGTGACCCTGTCGGCCACCGAACTGTTTGCCTTCGACAGCGCCCAGTTGCGCATGCCGCAGACCAAGCTCGACGAAATTGCGCAGGTCCTGGGGGCCGGCCAGTACAGCGGCAATGTCACCGTGACCGGCTACACCGACCGTCTGGGTTCGGACGCCTACAACCTGAAGCTCTCGCAGCAACGCGCCGAAGCCGTGCGGAACTACCTGACCAGCAAGGGTGTGGCGGCCAATCGCCTGACAGCCGTCGGCAAGGGTGAAGCCAACCCGGTCGTCACCTGCAATGACCGCAAACGCACGGACCTGATCAATTGCCTGGCGCCCAACCGCCGTGTTGAAGTCGAGGAAATCGTCATCGAGCGCCGCGTCAATTAAACTGGCCTGACCACAGAAAAAGGGTTCCGGGATTGTCCCGGAACCCTTTTTTTTGCCCGCTCGGTGCCGTCAGGACGGCTTGGCGCCCAGGCCCATGGCCCGCGTGATCACTTCCTTCATGATCTCGTTGGTGCCGCCGTAGATGCGCTGTACGCGTGCGTCGGCATAGGCACGGGTGATCGGGTACTCCCACATGTAGCCGTAGCCGCCGAAAAGCTGCACACACTCGTCCATCACCTTGCACTGCAGGTCCGAGCACCAGTACTTGGCCATGCTGGCGGTTGCGGTATCGAGCTTGTCATCGGCGAGCAACTCGGTGCATTTGTCCACAAACACGCGCGCCACCTGCACTTCGGTCTGCAGTTCGGCCAGGGTGTAACGCGTGTTCTGGTAGCTGGCGACCGGCTGGCCGAAGACCTTGCGCTCCTTCACATAATCGACCGTCCAGCCGATCGCCGCCTGCGCCGCAGCAACCGCACCGATTGCGATCTGCAGCCGCTCCCAGGGCAGCTGTTCCATCAGGCAGATAAAGCCACGGTTTTCCTGGACCGCGCCACCCAGCAGGTTCTC
This sequence comes from Pseudomonadota bacterium, assembly GCA_040389085.1. Taxonomy (GTDB): domain Bacteria; phylum Pseudomonadota; class Gammaproteobacteria; order Burkholderiales; family Burkholderiaceae_C; genus Polaromonas. The sequence continues at coordinate 359,244 of JAZKAP010000001.1, read as the reverse complement.
CGCGGGGACACGCACATTGTCAAAAAACAGCTCCGAAGTGTCCTGCGCCTTCAGGCCCAGCTTCTTCAGGCGTTTGCCCACCGCAAAGCCGGGCATGCCGCGCTCGACCAGCAGCAGGCTGGTGCCCTTGGCGCCGGCCGCAGGGTTGGTCTTGGCCACCACGATCACCAGGTCGGCATGCCAGCCGTTGGTGATGAAGGTCTTGCTGCCATTGAGCAGGTAGCTGCCGTCGGCCTGCTGGATGGCCGTGGACTTGACGCCCTGCAGGTCGGAGCCGGCCGCCGGCTCGCTCATCGCAATGGCGCCCACCATCTCGCCGCTGGCGAGTTTGGGCAGGTATTTTTTCTTCTGCGCCTCGGTGCCGTAATGCAGAAGGTAAGGCGCAACGATCTCGCTGTGCAGGCCGTAACCGATGCCGGAAAAACCCGCAGTGCTTAGCTCTTCCATCTGCACCACGGAATACAGCTTGTCGGCACCGGCGCCGCCGTATTCCTCGGGCATGGTCATGCACAGGAAGCCGTTCTCCCCGGCCTTGTTCCAGACCGCGCGGTCCACATAACCCTGTTCCTCCCATTGGGCATGGAAAGGTGCGATTTCCTTGTCCATGAAGCGGCGAAAGCTGTCGCGAAAGGCCTCGTGGTCGCTGCTGAAAAGTGTGCGTTCGATCATGCGGGCCTCCTTGGCCTGTGGAAGTGGTGGTAATTCGCCATGAATTTTACCAAGCACGTGCTTTTTGAAATTCAGTTGGCGTACCGCCCGGGGCTTTTCGCCAAAGCGCCTCGCCCCAGGCGCCGCCGCATCAACCGTGCGAGAGTTGGCGGCATGAATGGTCGGCCTTCACAGGCGGGCCGCCTCCATGGCAGCCTTGACGATGCGCGCATAGTTGCCGATGAACACACCATGCAGCTGAGCTTCGTCCATGCCGCGCTTCAACAGGTTGTCAGCTACATCGCGCAAATCAACATAGTTCGAGAGGATGGGCCCGGGGCCCGCACCTTCCATGTCGGTGCCAAAGGCCACATGTGCGGGGCCAATCAGCTCGCACATGCGAACAATTTCGTCAGCATAGGTCTTGACGCTGTGCACCGGATAAGCCGGGTCGCGGCTGACGCGCACAGTCCACAGCCCCACCGCGCCGCCGCGTGCGGCAATCTTTTTTGCCGTGGCGGGCAGGAGGGACCGGGCAATGTAGGAGGAGTCTTGCCAGTTGCCGCCCTGCGGCGATATCCATGAATGCGACCACACGGGCACTCCCTCGCCTGCGTCCAGCACACCATCCACCAGGGCGGCGGTGCCATGGGCCAGATCAACCACCATGCCCAGCCGCCGACACTCGGCCACCACCTTGCCGCCCAGGGCGGTGAGCCCGCCGTGGACGGGATGGGCCGTCTGGTGGTCGCCCAGCGGGCTCTGGATGAAGTGCACCAGCTGCATGTGCCGCACGCCCCAGGCGTGGGCCTGAGCCACGCGTTCGGGCTGGCCTTCCAGAAAGTTGGCCCCCTCCGTGGCCAGCAACACACGCGGCTCGCCAGCCAGCGCGGCATCCACGTCGGCCGCCGTCAGCGCCTTGCGCAGGTTCCACTGCGCCAGCTTGGCCTCATAACCGGCCAGGCGCTGCTGGAACGAAACCCACAACTCATCGGGCGCGGGCGTGCGGGTCTGTTTCCAGCCCGTGGGCGTCATGCTGATCCAGCGGTGGTCATCCGTAGCCGCCCAGGCCAGCAGCGTGGTGCCGGTGTCCTGCATGTGTTTGGGCAAGTCCAGCCCGAACAGGCGCGGCAAAAACATGCCGTAGTGCGAATGCATATCGGCCAGATAAAACCGCTGTGCACTCTGGGCCTGCGCCGGCAGGATCTGCAGGCCGGCCGCGGCCAGGCCTGACCGGACAAAGCGGCGGCGTGTAAGCATGGCGAAGGTCACGCGTCTGTCTCCCTGGTTGTTGCTATTTATGCAAAGCGTTTGCTTGGTGAAATGAATATACTCGTTCCTGCGGCTTTTCGGCGCAGCAACCGGCACCTCCCCTTGCCGGCACTGCCCTCCCCCCATCCAGCAGGAGCACCCCATGACCGAAGCATTCATTTACGACGCCATCCGCACACCACGCGGCAAAGGCAAAAAGGACGGCAGCCTGTACGAGGTCAAGCCGGTCAACCTGCTGGCCGGCGTGTTGACCGAGCTGCAGCGCCGCAATGGCTTTGACACCGCGCAGGTCGATGACGTGGTGATGGGGGTGGTTTCGCCGATTGGCGAGCAGGGCTCCGTCATTGCCAAGGTGGCGGCGCTGAAAGCCGGCTGGGACTTCCGCGCCTCGGGCGTGCAGATCAACCGTTTTTGCGCCTCCGGCCTGGAAGCCGTGAACCTGGCCGCGCAGAAGGTCCGCTCGGGCTGGGAAGAGCTTGTGGTGGCCGGCGGTGTCGAAAGCATGAGCCGCGTACCCATCGGCTCCGACGGCGGCGCGTGGGCCCAGGACCCGGAGACCAACAGCGCCACCGCCTTCGTGCCGCAAGGCATAGGCGCCGACCTGATTGCCACGATCGAGGGCTTCAGCCGCGCCGATGTCGACGCTTTTGCGCTGGAGAGCCAGAAGCGCGCGACCCAGGCCCGCGCGGCCGGCTATTTCGACCGCTCGGTGGTGCCGGTGAAGGACTTTCTCGACCAGACCATCCTGGCGCAGGACGAATTCATCAAGCCGCACACCTCCCTGGAAGGCCTGGCCTCGCTCCGGCCGGCTTTTGAACAGATGGGCGGCATGGGTTTCGATCAGGTCGCGCTGACGCGTTACCCGCAGGTCGAGCGCATCCACCATGTGCACCACGCCGGCAACTCGTCGGGCATCGTCGATGGTGCGGCCGCGGTGCTGGTCGGCTCCGAAGCCGCCGGAAAAATCCATGGCCTCACGCCGCGGGCCCGCATTGTTGCGGCGGCCCTCAGCGGTGCCGACCCGACCATCATGCTGACCGGCCCCATGCCGGCAGCGCGCAAGGCGCTGGACAAGGCCGGCTTGGGCGTAGACCAGATCGACCTGTTTGAAGTCAACGAAGCCTTTGCCGCGGTGGTGATGCGTTTCATGAAAGAGATGAAGGTGCCGCACGACAAGGTCAACGTCAACGGCGGCGCGATCGCCATGGGCCATCCGCTGGGCGCAACCGGCGCGATGATTTTGGGCACCCTGATCGACGAGCTGCACAGGCGCAAGCTGCGTTACGGCCTGGCCACACTGTGTGTGGGCGGCGGCATGGGCATTGCAACGATTGTGGAAAGAATCTGATGAAAACCATCCAATACGAACTGGCCGACGGCATTGCCACCCTCACCTTCGACGAGGAAGGTTCACCGGTCAACACCATGTGCGCCCAGTGGCAGAAAGACCTGACCGAAGCCACCGCGCAGGTCGTGAAGGACAAGGACGCGATTCGCGGCATCGTGCTGGCGTCCAGCAAAAGCACCTTCTTTGCCGGCGCCGATCTCAAGGCCACGATGCGGCTGAAAGCTTCGGATGCGGCGGCGGTGTTCCAGGAAATCGAGCAGACCAAAAAGAACTTCCGCACGCTGGAGACCCTGGGCAAGCCGGTCGTCAGTTGCCTCAACGGCACGGCGCTGGGCGGCGGCTGGGAGGTGGCACTGGTCGGCCATTACCGTATTGCCGTCGATGACAAAAAAATCCAGTTTGGCCTGCCTGAAATCACGCTGGGCCTGATTCCCGGCGCCAGCGGCATCACCAAGATGACGCGGCTGCTGGGCCTGATGGGCGCGCAGCCCTATATTCTGGAAAGCAAGCTGTTCAACCCGCATGAAGCGCTGGAGCTGGGCCTGGTGCAAGAACTGGTGCCGAATGCGGCCGCGCTGCGCCCTGCGGCGCTGGCCTGGATCGCAACGCATGATGGCGGCGCTGCCCCGGCGCACCACCCCTGGGACGACAAGAACTACAAGATGCCTGGCGGCACACCGGCCAATCCAAAAATTGCCGGCATGCTGGCCGTGGCGCCGGCCGTACTCAAACAGAAAACACGCGGCCTGTACCCTGCCCCCGAATATGCGCTGGCCGCCATGGTCGAGGGTGCGCAGGTCGATTTCGACACGGCGCTGCGCATCGAATCGCGTTACCTGGCCCGGCTGATCGTCAGCCCAGTGGCCAAGAACATGATCAACACGTTCTTCTTCAACATGAACGCGATCAAGTCGGGCCGCTCGCGTCCGAAAGATGTCCCGCGTTACAAGCCGCAGAAAGTCGGCCTGCTCGGCGCCGGCATGATGGGTGCGGGCATTGCCTACGCCCAGGCCAGCCGCGGCATCGGCACCGTGCTCAGGGATGTGAGCCAGGACAAGGCCGATACGGGCAAGGCCTACAGCGCCAAACTGACGCAGGCCCGCGTGGACAAGGGCCGCATGAGTGCGCCCGATCAGGCGGCCCTGCTCGCGCGCATCAGCGCCACCGACAAAGTGGCCGATCTGGCCGGCTGCGAGCTGATCATCGAAGCCGTGTTCGAGCGCCGCGACCTGAAAGCCAAGGTCACGCAGGAGGCCGAGCCCTTGCTGGCACCTGGCGGCTTTTTTGCGTCCAACACCTCCACCCTGCCGATCAGCGGGCTGGCCACGGCGAGCGCGCACCCGGACAAGTTCATCGGCATCCACTTTTTCAGCCCGGTGGACAAGATGAAGCTGGTCGAGATCATCCGCGGCAAGCAGACCGACGATGACACCGTGGCGCGTGCCTTTGACTATGTGCAGGCCCTGGGCAAGATTCCGATTGTGGTCAACGACTCGCGCGGTTTTTATACCAGCCGCACCTTCGGCACCTTTGTGATGGAAGGCGCGGCCATGCTGGGCGAAGGCATTCCTGCGGCGGCGATTGAAAACGCCGGTATCCAGTGCGGCATGCCGGTGGGCCCGCTCGCCGTGCTCGATGAAACCGCACTGTCATTGAGTGTGCATGTGCTGGACCAGACCCGCGCCGACTACGTGGCCGAAGGCAAAACCTACATCGCCACGCCGGGCGAGCTGATCGTCGAGCGCATGGTCAAGGAGTTCGACCGCAATGGCCGGGCCGCAGGCGCCGGCTTCTACGACTACCCCGAGGAAAAAGGCGCGAAGAAAACCCTGTGGCCTGAACTCAAGCCCCTGTTCGAAAAACCCGATGCGGCCTGGAACATCACCGACCTGAAAGACAGGCTGCTGTACCGCCAGGCCGTGGAAACTGCGCGCTGCCTCAGCGAAAACGTGCTGACCAGCGTGCACGACGCCAACATCGGCTCCATCTTCGGCATTGGTTTTCCCGCCTGGACCGGCGGAGCGATGCAGTTCATCTACAGCATGGGTGTGGACGCGTTTGTGAAACGGGCCGGCGAACTGGCTACCCAGTACGGTCCGGGCTTTGCACTCAGCGACGAGGTCAAGGCCACGATCAAAAAGCACCAGCCGGTTTATTGAGGATTTATTGCGCTGCGAGGCCGGCCAGCAGGCCGGCTTTCTGCACCTTGCCCAAAGCGGTTTTGGGCAAGGCCTCGCAGAACACGATGCGCTTGGGGTGTTTGAAGCGTGCGAGCCGGCCTTCGAACAGCTGCAGTACCTGCGTTGCGTCGAGATCCGCGCCGGGGGCTTTCACAATGACAGCGACCACCACCTCGCCCCAGCGCGCATCGGGCTGGCCCACCACCGCGGCTTCCAGGATGTCCGGGCAGTCGGCCAGCAGGTTTTCAATCTCGGCCGGGTAGACGTTTTCCCCGCCGGAGATGATCATGTCTTTCGAGCGTCCCACCACTTCGTAAAACCCGGCGGCATCACAGCGCGCCAGGTCGCCGGTATGAAACCAGCCATCGGCAAAGGCCGGGTTGTCGGCGTCGGCCCAGTAGGCAGCCATCACATTGGGCGCACGTACCCAGATTTCACCGACTTCCCCCGTGGCCACGGTTTCGCCCAGCGTGTTGACGAGTTTCACGTCCACATGCAGTCCGGCCTTGCCCGCCGCCCCGACATGCTGCATCGCATCGGCACGGCGCAGGTAGATGGAGACGGGGCCGGTTTCGGTCGCGCCATAGACCTGGCCAAGCGGCACGCCGCGCGCATGGATGGCCGCAATCATTGAGGCTGGAATCGTGGACGAGCCCGCTGCCAGAAAACGCAAGGATGAAAGATCGGCTGAAGCGAAATCCGCATGGTCCAGCACCGCGCGCAAGGTGGCGGGCACCATCAGTGACAGCGTGGGCCGCCGCCTGGCCACATCGGCCAGCCAGGCCGCCGCGTCAAAACGTGCATGCAGGGTCACGGTTGCGCCGGCATGCAGGGCCGGCAGGGTCTGGATGCACAGGCCGCCGACATGAAACATCGGCAACACGCTCAGCACATGGTCGTCCTGCCGGAGGTCATGCGCATGGGCGGAAATCACGCAGTTCCAGATCAGGCCGGATTGCGTGTGCAAGGCGCCCTTGGGCCGGCCGGTGGTACCCGAGGTGTAAACCAACAGTACCGGCGAGGCGTACACGCCCGCGAGGACGCCGGTGTCGGCATCGCCGCCGCCATCCGCGGCCAACCCGGCGGCAGGCAGCAGGCGGCAGCCCTGAGCCGCGGCCAGCGCGGTAGCCGCACCGGCGTGGGCGCTGTCGCTGACCAGCAGGCTCACCCCCGCATGACCAAGAATGGCCACCTGTTCGGGTGCGGCCAAGCGGTAATTGAGCGGCAGCAGCATTGCCCCGACACGAGAAAGCGCAAACAGCAGCACCAGCAGGGCTGGATCGTTGAAGCCCAGCCAGGCCACCCGGTCGCCCGGCTGCACACCGGCTGCCAGCAACACCCCGGTCGCGCGTTCAATACGCTGCCACAAGGCGGGATAGGTAACGTCTTCCCCCGCGGCGTGGATTGCCACCTGCTGCGGCGAAAACTGCGCGTGCCGCTTTATGATCTGCGCGAGGTTCATTCCGACCCCGGCTTACAGCACGGCCTGTTCGTCCTGTTCACCGGCCTCGTAAAGGCATTCACGCCCGAGCCGGTCGATGCAGAGTTCCGCGGTCCACGGCAGCATCAGCGAGCCGCAGCGCGAATCGCGGTACATGCGCTCCAGCGGCAGGGTCTTGAGCATGGACTGGCCACCGCAGGTGCGCACCGCCAGGCGGCAGATCTCGTTGGCGTTTTCCATGATGGTGTAGTGCGCCGCGTACAGCCCGAGACGGATTTCCTTGGAAGGATCAACGCGGGCAGCGCGGGCATTCTGCAGAAAAATCGCTCGGGTTTGTTCCAGCCGGACCTTCATTTCCGCAACCGCGATCTGTTTGGTCGGGTACATGCGGCGCTTGACCGGCGGCGTGCCGGGTACCTCGCCGCGCAGGTACTGCACGGTGAAGTCGTAGGCCGCCTGGCAAATACCCATGTAGGTCGGCGACAGGGTCGCAAACATGTGCGGCCAGCGCAGTGCCGCCTGGGCATACAGGCCTTCGGGAATCAGGCGCTCCACTTCAGGCACAAACACGTCCTGGAACACCAGCGTGCGCGACACCGTGCCGCGCATGCCCAGCGGATCCCAGTCGCCGGTGACGCTGACGCCAGCCAGGTTTTTGTCGACCGCCAGGTACAGCGAATCGCGCTGGGTCGCGCCCGGCTTGTCCAGCGTGCACAAGATGCCGTAGTAGTCGGCCGCGCCGGCCAGCGAGGCAAAAATCTTCTTGCCGTTGACGATGTAGCCGCCTTCGACCTTTCTGGCCAGGGTGCCGAAAGGTGCCTTGCCGGCGGCAGCGGCACCGCCCTCGGAAAACGGCTGCGAGTAGACCTTGCCCTGCTTCACCACGCGCTCGTAATGCACCTTGCGGTGCGCCTCGTGGTTGGCGCGCTGCTCGGGCGTCATGTCGAGGTCGTCGGCGATGAAGCCGGTCCACATGGTGGAGCTCACATGCATGTTCAGGGTCAGCGCGGTGGCGCCGCAATGCCGGCCAATTTCCGCGGCGGTCATCACATAGGTGGCGAAGTCGGCGCCCCAGCCGCCGTGTTCTTCGGGCACACAGATGCCGAGCAGGCCGGCTTCGCGCAGGTCAGCGTAGTTCTCGAAGGGGAACACCGCATCGCGGTCAATCTGCTGAGCGCGTGCCGCGAATTTTTCGCGCCCGAGACGGGCAGCGATGGCCAGCAGTTCGGTCTGCTTGGGCGTGAGTTCGGTGTAGTCGCCGGCAATCGACGGCGGCAGGTAGCGGGCGGCAGGGGGTGGGGAGACAGGCAGTGCAGACATGGGTCGGTTCCTCGGGTCGGGTCAGGGCAGAAAATGTTGTTTCAGGAATGTCAGGACGGCGTTGTTGAACAGCGCGGGCTGCTCGAGATTGGCGATGTGGCCCACCTGCGGCAGGCAGACATAAGCGGCGCCGGGGATGCGGCCGGCCATTTTTTCGACCACCGCGGGCGGCGCGTTGAGGTCCAGTTCACCGGCCAGGCACAGGGTGGGCACGGCGATGTTGCCCAGCGCAGCCAGCCGGTTGAAGGACACGATGGCCGACAGCGCGGCGCGGTAACTTTCTGCGGGGACGCGGGCCATCAGCGCGGCGGCTTCGGCGATACACACCGGGTCGGCGTCGGGTGCAAACATGGTCGGCACCAGTTGGTGGGCTAGGCCCGCCATGCCCAGCCCCTGGTCCAGCGGCGCAAAACGGCTCTGCAAAAACTGCTGCTGCCAGGCGCCATCGGCCTTGCCGAAGGCCGGCGAAGTGCTGTATAGAATCAAGCCGTGCACCAGCGCGGGATGCAGGGCCGCCAGCTCCTGGGCGATCATGCCGCCCATGCTGTGGCCCAGCAGCACGTTGCGCCTGGCGCCCACATGCCCGATCAGGGTTTTCAGGGCCTCGGCCAGCAGCACGTTGGTGCAAGGCGACAGGGGTGGTGACGCGCCATAACCCGGCATGTCCCAGGCCACCGCCCTGAAGCCCTGGCTCGCCAAGGCCGGCTGGTTGTGGGCCCAGGCCTCCTTGCCGCCACCCACGCCGTGCAGCAGGAACACGGCGGTGTCGCCCTCGCCCTGCTCGAGATAAGCCGGCATCACCATGGTTCAGCCCAGCTCGCCGGTCAATTGCCCGGCGTCCACGATCACCTGACCGTCCAGCGCCACGGTGCAGCCCCGCAGAGGCAGATCGAAGTGCCCCAGTGTGTGGCGCCCCGCCACCTCGTTGGCGCCTGTCGAGTACAGGAAGTTGCCCGCAAAGGCACGCAGCTCGGTGCCGTTGAAGTCCTTCTTGTCGTACAGGGCCATCGCATCCCAGCGCGCCTTCGGGTTCATGCCCCAGCCCACATGCGAGACGGCGTAGGCTTCGCGGTCGCCCCAGGCGGCCCAGTAGCTGCGCATCAGGTCGGCATCCACATGCTGGCCGGAAATGTCGGTCACGAAGTCGTTTTCAATCGTCAGAACCACGGCTTGTTCGAGATAACGTTTGAAGGTCAGGTTGACATCGCCGGGGGACAGCACCAGCCGCCCGTTGACACTGCCCCGGGCCGGAAAGGCCAGGCACAAACCGCCCGGCCAGTGCGAGATGGTGCCGGGCCGGGCCGTGTAGCCCCAGCCGCCGCCTGCCTGCGCACCCACCAGCGAAATGGCCAGGTCGGTGCCCGCCTGCGAACTCACATGCATGGCCTTGGCGCTGCGCAGCCGCTTGATGCCGGCCTTGACCTTGGGCTCCAGCGCGGGATCCGGTACGCAGCGCTCGAGGATTTCGGGGTGTTCGTTGGACACCATCAGCACGCGCGCGCCGCCCTTCAGAATGTCGGGCAGCTCGGCCGCGTGCAGCAGGCCCTCCACCGTCAGGTCGGCCACAAAGGTGCAGGCGGCCAGCGCCTGTACCACAGGTGCGAGCTGGCCGATGGCGTCAGACGCGCCGGTGGAACGCACCGGCACCGGCGCGGCCAGCCGGGGCGTGGCCAACACCAGGTGAAAGGCTTTCGCGCCCAGCCTGGCCAGCGCAAGTTCGGCCAATTGCACATTGACCGGCCGTGACTGCGTCTCGGACAGGATGGCTGCCGTATCGCCTGCCTTCACGCCACACAACGCAAAGGTATCGGCGAAGCAGTTTATCCATTTGGCTTCAATTCGTTCCTGCAGCATGAAAACTCTTTCTTAAAGGCTAAAGGCGTGAGCCGAGCGCGAAGTACCCGCCGGCATGAAACAGCAGCGGCGCCGCCTCGGACAGCGTAAAGCGCTCGACTTCGGCAATGAACAGACAATGGTCGCCGGCGATTTGCCGCGAGACCGTGCGGCATTCGAACCAGGCGCTGGCGCCATGCAGCAGCGGCAGGCCCCAGGCGTTTTCCGCATGCGGCACCCCCTCGAACTTGTCGGCCTGGGGCGAGGCAAAACGGCGCGACACCTCCACCTGGGCTTCGGCCAGCACATTGACGACAAATCGATCCGCAGCTTCGAAGACCGGCAGGCTGGGCGAGCTGCAGCGCAGCGACCAGAGGATCAGCGGCGGCTCCAGCGACAGCGCCGAAAACGAATTGACCGTGAGCCCGACAAAGGCACCGCTGCCGGCGCGGGTGGTCACCACCGTGATGCCGGTGGCGAACTGGCCCAGCGCGATGCGCAGGGCCCGGCTGTCCGGTGCCGCAACGGGAACAGGGGTACCGGGATCCGGGGTGGCTTGCAGGGCAGCATTCATTCGTCGCATAATATATGAATATTCATGCAATACGCAAGCGCATCAACCCGGCCTCCAACCCGACCTCCTCAAGGGCGAGGCACACCATGAGCCGCTCCCGCAAACCGGCCGGTGCGCCAGCGGCTGAAAGCCGTTTTATCGACGGCTACCTGTCCTACCTGCTCGCAAGGGCCAGCCACACGGTGTACAGCGAATTCCACGCCCAGGTCCAGGCCGCCGGTTTGAGCCAGCTGGAATGGCGGCTGCTGGCCACCTTGTCGGACGGTGACGGCCTGACGATCGGCGAACTCGCACGCGAGATCCTGACCCAGCAACCGACGCTGACCAAACTCGTGCAGCGCATGGAAAAAGCCGGCTGGGTGCGGCGTGGCGAAGACCCGGCCGATGCACGGCGCACCCTGGTGTTCGAGACTGAACAGGGCCGCGCCACCGTGGCCGCGCTGCTGGCCCAGGCCAAGACGCACGAAACCTCGCTGCTGCAGGACTTCAGCGAACGTGACGTCACGGCCCTGAAGAAGATCCTGCGCACCCTGATCAGCCGCGGCGACGGGGCCTGACACCAGTTGCCGGGTCGGCGCCGATTACTTGACTTTGTCAAGTAATTGATAAATCATGGCGACCATGACACCGCGTACCGCTGCCGCCCCCACTTCTGTCTCCGCCGCCCACGTCAAGGCGGTTCGCCGCTTCAATCGCTTCTACACCCAGCGCATCGGCGTGCTCGACCCTTACCTGGGCAGCGAGTTTTCACTGACCGAGGTGCGCGTGTTGTACGAACTGGCGCATCGCGACCAGCCCACGGCCACCGAACTGGGCCGCGACCTTGCGCTGGACGCGGGTTACCTCAGCCGCATCCTGCGTCGTTTCGAGGCGCAAGGATGGATGGCCCGCACGCCCTCGCCCGCCGATGCCCGGCAAAGCCTGCTGCAACTCACCGAGGCCGGCCACCAGGCTTTTGCGCCGCTGCAGCAACGCTCGCGCGACGAGGCGGCCGCCCTGCTGGCACCGCTGGCCAGGCCGGCGCAGCAGCAACTGACCCAGGCGCTGGCCACCGTGCAACGCCTGCTGGCGCCTGAAGCCTCCCCCGCCCCACACAACGTGGTGTTGCGCGGCCCGCAACCCGGCGACATGGGCTGGGTGGTGCAGCAGCATGGCGAGGTCTACGCCCGCGAGTACGGCTGGGACAGCACCTTCGAAGCGCTGGTGGCGGAGATCGTCGCGGGCTATGTGCGCAACCACCAGCCCGACTGGGAGCGCTGCTGGATCGCCGAGGTCGACGGCGAGCGTGTCGGTTCGGTGTTTGTCGTGCGCAAGTCCAAAACCGTGGCGCAGCTGCGCCTGCTGATCCTGACGCCACAGGCGCGCGGACTGGGCCTGGGCGCACGCCTGACCGATGAATGCCTGGCCTTTGCGCGCAGCAAGGGCTACAAAAAAATGGTGCTCTGGACCAACAGCTGCCTGGACAGCGCGCGCGCCCTGTACGCCAGGCGCGGCTTCAAGCTGGTCAAAAGCGAGCCCTACACCGGCTTCGGCAAAGACCTGGTCGGCGAGACCTGGGAACTGCGGCTGTGAACCGCCAGCCGCCCCGGTGAAGCTCAATCTGGCCCTGCTGGCCGCGGCCGCCACCGGCGTGCAGGTCGGCGCCGCCATCGTGGCCTCGCGTTTTGTCGTGGCCGAGGTCCCGCCGCTGACCTTGGCCCTGCTGCGTTACGCGATTGGTTTTGCCTGCCTCCTGCCTTTTTTCTTGAAGTCTTTTCTGGCAACAGCCCTTGAAGGACAAGCGCGATCAGCTCTTAAAAACATAGCAATTGCAGACTGGCTGGCCATGGCCGCGCTGGGCACCGGCCAGTTTGCGGTGTTGATCGCGCTGCTCAATTACGGTCTGCAGCACATCGGTGCCGCCCAGGCGGCGCTGATTTTCAGCCTGTTCCCGCTGCTGACCCTGCTGCTGTCCAGCGCCCTCGGGCGCGAACGCATTTCGACCACGCTGCTGGCCGGCGTCTTGCTGTCGATCACCGGTGTGGCGCTGTCGCTGTGGCCCAAACTCCAGGCGCCGCACCCGGGCCACTGGTGGGGTGAGGCGGCGGTGCTGGCCAGTGCCGGCGTCGGTGCACTGTGCAGCGTGCTGTACCGCCCTTACCTGCAGCGTTACCCGACACTGGCAGTGTCCAGCTTTGCGATGCTGGTGTCGGTGCTGTTTCTCGGCCTGCTGGCCCTGACCGAAAACTGGCCGGCGCGGGTCATGGCGCTCGGCCTGCAAAGCTGGACCGTGGTCGCCCTGATCGGCATCTCCAGCGGGATCGGCTACTTCTGGTGGCTCTACGCCCTCAAGCACGAGCCGCCGACGCGGGTCACCGTGTTTCTCGCGCTCAACCCCCTGACGGCGGCCCTGCTCGGTGTACTTTTTCTCGGCGAAGCCCTTTCCCAGTGGTCGGTTGCAGCTATATTTTTAATAGCATCCGGTTTGTGGCTGGCGACCCGCGGCGCGGCGCCGGCCCGGCGATAATCGGGCCATGAATGCATCGCCCGGCCCAGAAGAAGCCACCCGCCCGCAGCCCCAGTCCCTGACCGACCTGTTTGTCTCCTTCACCCTGCTGGCGCTGCAGGGTTTCGGCGGTGTGCTGGCCGTCGTGCAGCGTGAACTGGTCGAGAAAAAACGCTGGATGACGCGCGAGGAGTTCGTCGAGGAATGGGCCGTCGCGCAAATCATGCCCGGACCCAACGTCGTCAACCTCTCGCTGATGATCGGTCATCGCTACTTCGGCCTGCGCGGCGCCATGGCGGCGCTGGCCGGCATGCTGGCGGTGCCGCTGCTGGTGGTGTTGCTGCTGGCGCTGGTGTACGCGCAGTTCGCCGGCAACCCCGGCGTGGCCGGCGCCCTGCGCGGCATGGGAGCGGTGGCTGCGGGCCTGATCGCCGCCACCGGCCTCAAACTCATGGGCGCGCTGAAAACCCATCCGCTGGGGCTACCGGTCTGTATCGCCCTGGCGGTGGCGTGTTTCGCCGCCATCGCCTTGCTGCGCCTGCCGCTGGCCTATGTGCTGCTCGGCCTCGGCGGGCTGGCCTGCACCCTGACCTACCGCAAGCTCACGCCATGAGCCTGAACCTGCAATGGACCGACTGGCTCGGCATGTTTGTACATTTCCTATCGCTGTCGCTGCTGTCGATTGGCGGCGCCATCACCACCGCACCCGACATGCACCGCTACCTGGTGGACCGGCAGCACTGGCTGACCGACCCGCAGTTCACTGCCTCGGTGGCGATCGCGCAGGCCGCGCCCGGCCCCAACGTGCTGTTTGTCGCGCTGATGGGCTGGCAGGTGGGCCTGAACGCGGGCGGTCCGCTGCTGGGCCTGTTCGGTGTGCTGGTCACCATGCTGGGCATCATGCTGCCCAGCACCACGCTGACCTACCTCGCCGCCAGCTGGGGCCACCGCAACCGCAACCTGCGCTGGGTGCGCGCCTTCAAGCAGGGCATGGCGCCCATCGTGATTGCGCTGCTGATCGCCACCGGCTGGATCCTGGCCAGCGCCAACGTCACCGGCCTGAAAGACTGGCCGGTGGCGCTGCTGACCGTGGTGACGGCGCTGATTGTCTGGCGCACCCGCATGCATCTGCTGTGGCTGCTGGGGGCCGGCGCCCTGCTCGGCTGGTTCGGCTGGATCTGAATAAAAACGGGCTTTCGCCCTTACGGATCGGGCGCTGGCAGCTATCAAAAAGAGAGCTGCTGGCGACGCCCTCAGCTGCGCTGGCGCAGCGCCTCGTAGAGGCAGACGCCGCTGGCCACCGAAACGTTCAGGCTCTCGACAGCGCCGCGCATCGGGATGCGGACCAATTCATCGCAGGTCTTGCGTGTCAGCTGGCGCATGCCCTCGCCTTCGGCGCCCAGCACCAAGGCTACCGGGCCCTTGAGGTCCACGTCGTAAATGGTTTTTTCGGCATCGTCGCTGGTGCCTATGCACCAGATATTGCGTTCCTTGAGCTCGCCCAGGGTGCGCGCCAGGTTGGTCACCATGAAATAAGGCATGGTTTCGGCGGCGCCGCTGGCCACCTTGGCGACTGTGGCGTTGATGCCGGCCGCATGGTCCTTGGGCGCTATCACCGCGTGTGCACCGGCCCCGTCGGCCACGCGCAGACAGGCGCCGAGGTTGTGCGGGTCGGTCACGCCGTCGAGCACCAGCAGCAGCGGCGACTCTTCCCCGGCGGCTTCGAGCTGCTCCAGCAGTTCGTCCAGCGACTTGACCTGCGGCACGGCATCGACCCGCGCCACCACGCCCTGGTGGCCGTGGCTGCCGCACATCTTGGCCAGCCGCAGCCCGTCCGACTCGATCAGCCGGATGCCGGCCTCCCGGGCCCGGTCGACAAACTGGCGCATGCGGGCGTCGCGCCGCGACACGTCGAAAAACACCTCGAAAACAGATTGCGGGGCGGTTTTGATGCGCACGCCGACGGCATGGAAGCCGAACAGGACTTTGGGGGAAGAAGACATCCCCTGATTATCGCTGCACCACCTGCCTCCTGACGGCAGGAGTCATTGGAGGGATGGGCGGCAAGAGGGTAAGTTTAAAATGGTAACGAGATGTTTTTCCGAATGGAGACCTCATGGGTTTACGCCTCAAGTTCAATCTGGTGCTGGTGATCGTGTTCCTGGCCGGCTTTGCGGCCACCGGCCTGGTCTCGCGCCAGCTGCTGCAGGACAACGCCCGTGAAGAGGTGTTGCGCAATGCGCGCCTGATGATGGACACGGCGCTGTCCGTGCGCGCCTACACCGTCGAGCAGGTCAAGCCGCATCTGGACAGGCAGCTTCAGGAGGTGTTCCTGCCGCAAAGCGTACCGGCCTATGCCGCCACCGAAACCCTGGGCCACATCCAGAAAAAATACCGCGATTACGGCTACAAGGAAGCCACGCTGAACCCGACCAACCCGCGCGACCGCGCCACCGACTGGGAAGCCGACATCGTCCAGCAGTTCCGCCAGAACGCCGACTCCACCGAGCTGGTGTCGGAGCGCACGGGCGGCACCGGCCGCATCCTCTACATTGCCAAACCCATCCAGATCACCAACGCGGCCTGCCTGCAATGCCACAGCGTGCCGGCCGCGGCGCCCGCCAGCATGCTCAAGATCTACGGCGAGGCCAACGGTTTTGGCTGGAAGCACAACGAAATCGTGGGCGCCCAGGTGGTGACCGTGCCCATGGACATTCCCGTCCTCAAGGCCGACCGCGCCTTCAAGACCTTCATGGCCGCCCTGGCCGCCGTGTTTGCCGTGGTGTTTGTCGCGCTCAACCTGATGCTCAGCTGGCTGATCGTGCGCCCCATCCGGCGCATGTCGCTGGCGGCCGACAAGGTCAGCACCGGCGACTTCGACGTGCCGGAGTTCTCCGACGCGGGGCGGGACGAAGTCGCGGTTCTCGGCAGCTCGTTCAACCGCATGCGCCGCAGCCTGGAAAAAGCCATGCAGATGATTGAGCGGGGAAACTGAACATGGCCCTGGCGCCGGCCTCCGCCAGCCCGCCCCGCGCGTTGGGCGTGGACACGGCCGCCCTGCCCGACGGGCACACCGTCTTCGAGTACCGCATCGAGAAAATGCTCGGTGGCGGCGGCTTCGGCATCACCTACCTGGCACGCGACATCAACCTCGAGCTGCCGGTGGCCCTCAAGGAGTATTTTCCAGGCGACCTGACCTCCCGGGCGGCCGACCTGTCGGTGCGTGTGCGTGTGCCCGAGGCCGAGCAGCAGTTCCACTGGGGTCTGGAGCGTTTTCTCGACGAGGCGCGCGCGCTCGCGTCCTTTCGCCACCCCAACATCACCCGTGTGCTGCGTTATTTCAGGGAAAACGGCACGGCCTACATCGTCATGGAGTACGAGTCGGGCGACCCGCTCAAACGCTGGCTGGCCTGCCAGCCGATGCTGGACCAGGCGGGCCTGCTCCGGGTGATCCATCCGCTGATGGACGGCCTGGAGGCGGTGCACAGGCTGGACTTCCTGCACCGCGACATCAAGCCCGACAACATCTACATCCGCGCCGACGGCACGCCGGTGCTGCTGGACTTCGGTGCCGCGCGCCGCACCACCGGCGGGCGCGACCTGACGAATATCGTGAGCCCCGGTTTTGCCCCCTTCGAGCAGTACCACAGCAAGGGCAACCAGGGGCCGTGGAGCGACATCTATTCGCTGGGCGCCGTGATGTACTGGATGACCACCGGGCAAAAACCGGTGGAATCCGCCTCACGTGTGCAGGACGACGCCATGCCCAGGGCGGTGGACATCGCCAATACGGCGGTGTTCGGCGAGGCGCTGCTGCGCGCCATCGACTGGGCGCTGAGCCCGAGCGAGGGCCGCCGGCCGCAGAACGTCGCGCAATTGCGGGCTGCGCTGGAGCAAGCCGCACCCCGCCCCGCCAGTCTCGTACCCGCGGCTGGCCACACGCCTGCGGCCACGAGCGCGGGCCCGGAGAGCCAGACTCCGGCCCTGGCAGCCGCCGCGCTGCGCAGGAATGTGCTGGGCACCGTGATGTTTCTGAATCTGGTGGCCTCCTCGAAACATCCGGTGGATCAGCAAATGGCGCTCAGGGAGCGCTTCAACGAACTGATCCTCAAGGCGCTCAAGGGCGTGGCCGAATCCTCGCGCATCGTGATGGACACCGGCGATGGCGTCGCCGTCTGCTTTCTCGGCGACCCCGAGGAGGCGCTGCAATCGGCGCTGCTGCTGCGCGGGCTGCTGCTGCAGAAGTACGGCCAGATGCTTGCGGTACGCATCGGACTGCACCTGGGGCCGGTGCGCATGGTGCATGACGCCCACCAGCGTATCAGCGTGGTCGGTGACGGCATCAACGTGGCCCAGCGCATCATGGACTTTGCCCAGCCCAACCAGATCGTGGTCTCGCGGGCCTACCACGACGTCATTTCGCGCATCATGGACAACGCCGCCGGCATGTTCAGCGCCATGGGTCCGCACCTGGACAAACACCTGCGTTCGCACGAGATCCATGCCGTTCTGGACCGGCCTTCACAGCCGCCCCCTGTCGCGCCGGCGAACAGCGGGTTTGAAAACACCGCCTCGTTCGCGGCCCTGGCCACGCTGACGCCCGAGACAGTGGCCGAGATCGAGGGCGAACTCGCCAGAAGCATCGGGCCACTGGCCAAAGTCCTTGTCAACAAGGCGCTGCCGCGCACCGTCAGTGCCCAGGGCCTGCGCGAATTGCTGGCTGTGTCGATTCCCGATCCGGCAGCGCGGCAGTTGTTCACGCAGCCGAAAAGCCACAAGACCCAGCCTGTGCCCCACCCGGTCAGCCGCAAAGACTGGTCTGGCACCCCCAACCCATCCCACCCGGACAGCCGACCGCACACGGATCACAGCCAGGCCGTGAGTTCGCGCAGCGGTCCGGTATCGGCCCTCTCCTCCCCCAACTTCAGCGATGCGCAGCTCGCGCAGGTGGAGCGGGCCCTGAGCCAGTTCATCGGCCCGCTGGCGAAAATGATCGTGAAGAAGGAGTTGGTCCGGCATACCGCGCTGGAGACGCTGGTGCAGGCCCTGGCCACCGAAATCGACCGGCCGGCCGACCGCGCCAGCTTTCTGGCGGCGATGCAAAAGCTCTAGGGCCGAGCCACTTGTCCGCCGTCCGGATTGCTACTTTATCAATAGCACTCCCCGTACGTCAATCAATGGCTACAGCCCGTTTTGACCTCAAGCTGCAACGACCTGGCCGGCCTCGATGGTGATGCGCCGCTCGCAGCGCGCAGCGATGGCCGGGTCGTGGGTCACGAGCACCAGCGTGGTACCCAGTTCCTGGTTGAGCTCGAACATCAGCGCCATGACTTTTTCGCCGGTGGCAAAGTCCAGGCTGCCGGTGGGCTCGTCGGCCAGCAGCACCGCCGGTTGCACCACAAAGGCCCGGGCCAGCGCCACCCGCTGCTGCTCGCCGCCCGACAGCACTTTGGGGTAGTGGCCCAGGCGCTCACCGAGGCCGACCCGCTTGAGCATCTCGGTGGCCTGCGACCGCGCGTTCTTCGCGCCCGACAGTTCCAGCGGCAGCATCACGTTTTCCAGCGCATTGAGGTTGCCCATGAGCTGAAAACTCTGGAACACAAAACCGACCTTCTGCGCGCGCAGCGCCGCGCGGTCGTCTTCACTGAGCGCAAACAGGTCCTGGCCGGCCAGCCGCACCGTGCCCTGGGTGGGCGTGTCCAGCCCGGCGATGATGGACAGCAGCGTGCTTTTGCCCGAACCGGAAGCGCCGACAATGGCGGCAGTCTCCCTGGCCGCGAGTGCGAAGTCAATATCGCGCAAAATGGTCAGCGTGCCCGTCGAGTCGCTCACGCTCTTGAAAACATGCTCGACGGAAATAATTGAAGATGAACGGTCTCCCGCCCCTGCCGCGAAGGTGGACGGCGCCGGAGAAACAGGAACAACGGGTTCAAACATGCCAGCCTTGTCGGATATTTCGGGAATTATTTTTGCAATGACTCGCCCTGACTTTACCAAGCCCGGGCGGCGCGCGGGTCTGCTGGGCCTGATGCTCTGCACTTTCATGCTGGTATTGCCGCAGAACGGGCGGGCCCAGGCCGTGGCCCAGGCAGCAGCCGGCGCCGGCCCGACGATTCTGGTGGTCGGCGATTCGCTGAGCGCCGAATACGGCCTCAAACGCGGCAGCGGCTGGGTCAGGCTGATGGAGCAGCGCCTGGCCGCCGAGAAAATTCCGGCCCGGGTGGTCAACGCCAGCATCAGCGGCGACACCACCTCGGGCGGGCGCTCGCGCCTGCCGGCCCTGCTGAGCCAGCACAAGCCCGGCGTGGTCATCATCGAGCTGGGCGGCAACGACGCCCTGCGCGGCCTGCCGCTGGACATGACCGAAGGCAACCTGCGCGCCATGACGCAGGCGGCGCAAAAGGCCGGCGCCCGGGTGCTGCTGGTGGGCATGCAGGTGCCGCCCAACTACGGCAGCGACTATGCAGCGAAGTTTTCCGGACTGTTTGCCAAGGTCGCGAAAGACCGCAAGGCGGCGCTCGTGCCTTTCCTGCTCAAGGGTGTGGGCGACACCGAAGATGCCACCCGGCTGTTCCAGGCCGACCGCATCCACCCCAATGAGCAGGCGCATCCGCTGATGCTGGCCAATGTCTGGCCTGAACTGGGAAAACTTCTCAAGTGAGCGTCGACCGCATCACGGCCCAGGAGGCGCTGGTCCGCCTCGCCGACTTTTCGACCATCATCGACGCCCGCAGCGAAGGCGAATACGCCGAGGACCACCTGCCCGGCGCCGTCAACTGGCCCAGTCTGAACGACGATGAACGCAAAATTGTCGGCACGAGTTACAAGCAGATCAGCCAGTTCGAGGCGAAAAAACTCGGCGCCGCGCTGGTTGCCAAAAACATCGCGGCCCACATCCAGCGCGAGGTGCTGGACAAACCGCGTGAATGGCAACCGCTTGTGTACTGCTGGCGCGGCGGCAAACGCAGCGGCTCGCTGGCACTGATCCTGGACCAGATCGGCTTCAAGGTCACCCTGGTGGACGGCGGCTATAAGGCCTTCCGGGCAGCCCTGGTCGCCGACCTGCCGCAACTCGCCGCCCGTTACAGCTACCAGGTGGTGTGCGGCACCACCGGCAGCGGCAAGACCCGGCTGCTGCAGGCCCTGCAGGCCCAGGGCGCGCAGGTGCTGGACCTGGAGGCGCTGGCGAACCACCGCAGCTCGGTGCTGGGCCTGATCCCCGGCGTGCCGCAGCCCAGCCAGAAGGCCTTTGACAGCCTGATCTGGGCCGCGCTGCGCAGTTTCGATCCGGCCCGTCCGGTCTACATCGAGAGCGAAAGCAAAAAGGTCGGCAACGTGGCCGTGCCCGAAGGCCTGATCGCCGCCATGCGCGCCGCCCCTTGCCTGCAGCTGGACCTGGCCGAAGACGAACGTGTCGCGCTGCTGCTCGAGGACTATGATTTTTTTGTCAGGGACATCGCTTTTTTCTGCGAACGCCTGGGCGCGCTGACCGAGGCCCGCGGCAAGGACACCGTGCAGGACTGGCAGGCGCGTGCTCGCAGCGGCGACGTGGCGTCCGTGGTGCGGGAGTTGCTGGTCAGGCACTACGACCCGGTGTACCTGCAGTCGATGCGGCGCAACTTCAGCCACTACGAAACAGCCCGGGTCCTCGCGCCACGCGACCACACGGCTGCGGCGATGGCCGAGCTCGCGGCCAGCATGCTGGCCGGCTGAAGCGCAGGCGCCAACAAACAGGCCCCGGAGGTACAGTTGCCTGTCCCTGCGGGGCCTGGTGGCCGCATCAGCTATCAAAAAGAGAGCTGCTTGCGCCCGTGGATAAAGGGCTGGAGCCCTATTTGATTCAAATTTTCAGAGATCTCCGCAACCTCAGGGTGCGGGATCGGCCGGTGGTGGGGTGCCACCGCCGTCTTCGCCGTCTGGCGTATCGTCATCGGGCAGGTCCGGTTTGCCTTCGGCCTTGCGCTTGAGCTTTTCTTCTTTCTTCTTCTTTTTGGCCAGCTCTTTCTGACGTTTTTCGTAGGAATAATTGGGAGTTGCCACAGCGTGCTTTCTTCAGGAATATGTCCTAACTGTACTGCATCGCCGCCAGCGCGTTCGCCAGGTCGGCCTGCAGGTCGGCCACCGCCTCCAGCCCGATCGAAAACCGCACCAGGCCGCCCTGAAAGGGCCAGGGCGTGGTGCGTATCGCCGGCACGTCGTAAGGCGCGCACAGGCTCATGGGACCGGCCCAGCTGTAGCCGAGCCTGAACAGCTGCAGGCTGTCGCAGAAGCGGTCCACCTGGGCTTGCGGATAGCCGGCCTTGAACACGATGCTCAGCAGGCAGGCAGCGGCGCTGCAGTCGCGTTGCCAAGTCTCGTGGCCGGGCGAGCCGGCCAGCGCCGGGTGCAGCACGGCTTCGATCTGCGGCTGCTGCTGCAGCCAAGCCGCCAGCGTGCGCGTGGCGCTGTCCTGCGCGGCGTAACGCAGGGCCATGCTGCCCAGCCCGCGCAGCACCAGTTCGGCGTCGTTGCCGGCCACACCGTAACCGACGCGCATATGGCAGAAATGCACCAGGTGATGCAGCGTCTCGTTGCGCGTGACGACCGAGCCCATCAGCACGTCGGCGCCGCCGCTGGGGTACTTGGTCAGGGCCTGGATGGAGATGTCGGCGCCCAGTTCAAAGGCGTTGAAGGCGATGCCCGCACCCCAGGTGTTGTCCAGCGCCGTCACGATACCTTGCGGATGCACATCGCCATGCGCCTTGACGGCCGCCACCAGCGCCGGCAGGTCCGGAAACTCCAGCGTGATCGAACCCGGCGCCTCGAGCCAGACCAGGCGCGTTGTAGCGCTCAGTTTTGCGGCCAGATCGGCGGGCTGCATCGGATCGTAATAACGGAAGCTGACGCCCCAGCCGGCGAGCTCGTGCTGCGCAAAGGTCTTGTTCGGTCCGTAGGCGTTGTCGGGAATCAGCACCTCGTCGCCGGCCCGGAGCAGCGCCATGTCGACCAGCGCCACCGCCGCCAGGCCGCTGGGCACCAAGGTGCAGAACTGCCCGCCTTCCAGCGTGGCAATACGTTCCTCGAGCGTGAAGGTGGTCGGTGTGCCGTGCAGGCCGTAGGTGTAGCCGGTCTTGTGTTTCCAGTCGCGCTGGCGCAAGGCCGCCACATTCGGAAAAATGACCGTCGAGGCCTTGTGCACGGCGGGGTTGACGGCCTCGAAACCGGCGGGCGGCTTGTAGGGGTGGTGGATCAGCTGGGTGGAAATATCGCTCATCCGCCCATGTTAACGGCTGGCTTGGTCCGACGCTGCGGAAGCGATGGGATGCGATGCGAGCGACCGCGGGGCTCCCCCTTCAAGCAGGGGCCGCGGATCTGGCTCTGCCAGTCCGCAGGCGCAGCGGCCCCCTCGGGGGGCAGGAAGCTACACGCAGTGAGCGACCGTGGGGGCTATATCTTCCATTTTTCCATGAGTTGTGCCGGCCGCAAGGCATCGTAGCCCTCGAAGGGCTGGTGAATCCACGGGTTGGTCGGCAGGAACTCGACCGAGTAGTCCGGCTGGAAGGCGGAGACGCCCTTGGTCCAGATCACCGCGCTGCGCAGCTCGGAAATCGGCTTGTAGTTGTTGCGCAGCTGGTGAATGACGGCGTTGAGGGTGTGGCCGGTGTCGGCCAGGTCATCGACCAGCAGCACCTTGCCGGCGATCTCGCCCTTGGGCGTGGTGATGAAACGTGCGATATCGAGGTTGCCCTGAACCGTGCCGGAGTCGGCGCGGTAGGAGCTGGTGGACATGATGGCCAGCGGTTTGTCGAAAATACGCGAGAGGATGTCGCCGGGCCGCATGCCGCCGCGCGCCAGGCACAGGATGGTGTCGAACTGCCAGTCGGACTGGTGGATCTTGATCGCCAGTTTTTCAATCAGGTTGTGGTACTCGTCATAACTGACATAAAGGTGCTTGCCGTCTTCGGTCAACATGAAAATGCTCCTGATTCAATAGCTGGTTGCGCCCGCCCCGACTGGGCTGGAGCACGATTTAACTGAAAATCCTGCAGAAAAACGCTCAGGCCACGAACGGGTGGCGCAACAAGATCGTGTGGTCGCGGTCGGGGCTGGTCGAGATCATGTGGATCGGCACGCCGGTGACTTCCTCGATGCGGTGCAGGTAGCGCTGGGCCGCGGCCGGCAGCTTGTCGTAATCCGTCACGCCGACCGTGCTTTGTGTCCAGCCCGGCAGGGTTTCGTAAATCGGCTTGCAGCGGGCAATTTCTTCTGCGCCCATGGGCAGGATGTCGGTAATGTGGCCGTCGAGCTCGTAGCCGGTGCACAGCTCGAGCTGTTCAATGCCGTCGAGCACGTCGAGCTTGGTGATGCACAGACCGCTCAGGCCGTTGACCTGCGCCGAGCGCTTGAGCAGCGCCGCGTCGAACCAGCCGCAGCGGCGGCTGCGCCCGGTGGTCACGCCTTTTTCCGCACCGACGGTGCTCATGTGGTAACCCGGCGTGCCGGGTGTTTCCCAATCGAGCTCGGTCGGGAAAGGCCCGCCGCCCACGCGGGTGCAGTAGGCCTTGGTGATGCCCAGGATGTAATGCAGCATGCCGGGGCCGACACCGGCGCCGGCGGCCGCATTGCCGGCCACGCAATTGCTGGAGGTGACAAACGGGTAGGTGCCGTGGTCCACGTCGAGCAGCGTGCCCTGCGCACCTTCGAACAGCAGATTCGCGCCCTCGGCATGGGCGTCGTTGAGCTCGCGCGAGACGTCGGCCATCATGGGTTTGAGCAATTCCGCATGGCGCATGGCTTCGTCATAGACAGGCTGGAACTCGATGGCCGGCGCGTTCAGGTAGCCGGTCAGCACGAAATTGTGCAGGTCCAGCAGCTCGCGCAGCTTGGCGGCAAACCGCTCGGGGTACTTGAGGTCCTGCACACGCAGGGCGCGGCGGGCGATCTTGTCTTCATAGGCCGGGCCGATGCCGCGGCCGGTGGTGCCGATCTTGACGGTGCCGCCGGTTTCGCGGCGGGTCTCGCGCGCAATGTCGAGGGCCGCGTGGAACGGCAGGATCAGCGGGCAGGCTTCGCTGATGCGCAGGCGCGAACGCACCTCGACACCGGCTTTTTCCAGCCCTTCGATTTCTTCAAACAGCTTGGCGGCCGACAGCACCACGCCGTTGCCGATGTAACACTTGACGCCGGGACGCATGATGCCGCTGGGGATCAGGTGCAGGGCCGTCTTGATGCCGTTGATGACCAGCGTGTGGCCGGCATTGTGGCCGCCCTGGAAACGCACCACCCCCTGCGAGCTTTCGGTCAGCCAGTCCACCAGCTTGCCCTTGCCTTCGTCACCCCACTGGGTACCCACGACCACCACGTTGCGGCCGGCGGTTGCGGCGATTGTCTTTGTCATCTTCAGTCTGCTTTCAGGAGGGTTTGGTTATGCGGGCGGCACGGCTTCAGGCCGGCTTGTTGCCCAGCGGCTGGACCTGCCACTGGCCGGCCACGCTGGCCAGTTCGCGGTCACAGTCAAATTCATCAACTTCGTGTTCATGGCCGGGCAACACGCAGGCCACGGTTTCACCGCCGGCGCGCAGTGCGGCAATCGCGCTGCGCAACCCGGCTTCTTCGCCCCAGGGGGCGCGGATGGCGGGACGCAAGGGTTTGGGTGTCAGCACGCTGACCAGTTCTTTCAGGTCCAGGCTGAAACCGGCTGCCGGACGGTTGCGCCCGAACACGGCGCCGACCTCGTCATAACGGCCGCCGCGCACCAGCTCGGCGCCCTGGGCGCCGCCCTGCTGGCCGTGGCCATAAATCGCAAAACGGGTGCCGCTGTAGTAGGCATAACCGCGCAGGTCAGCCAGGTCAAAACCGATGCTGACATTGCTCGCCAGGCTGCGGACATGGGTTGCGAGCCACTTCAGGTTCTGCAGCGCCTTGAGCGCTTCGGGCAAGGCCTTGAAAGCTTTCTCGGCCTCAAGCAATACCTTCTCGTCGCCATAGAACTGCAGCAGTGCGAGCAGTCCCTGGCGTGCCGCGGCGGGCAACTCACCGTTGAGGCTGGCGGTCAGGCTGGCCAGCTCACTGGCGTCCTTGCTCGCCAGCGCGGCATGAATGCGTGCCAGCATGGAGGCACTGACTTTGGCGCCCGCCAGCAGGCTGCTCACGATGCGCACATCGGCCATATCCACCGACAGCTTCGTGACGCCGGCGGCGCTCAAGCCTTCCAGCGCCAGCAACTGGGCTTCGAGGTCGGCTTCCAGCCCGGCATGGCCGTAAATTTCAGCGCCAAACTGCAGCGGCTCGCGCGTGGCATGCGGGCGGTCGGCACGGGTATGCAGCACCGGACCGCAGTAACACAGACGGGCCACGCCCCGGCGATTGAGCAAATGGGCGTCGATACGCGCCACCTGCGGCGTGGTGTCGGCGCGCAGGCCCAGCGTGCGGCCCGAGAGCTGGTCCACCAGCTTGAAGGTCTGCAGGTCCAGCGCCTCACCGGTACCGGTGAGCAGGGATTCGAGGTGTTCGAGCAGCGGCGGCATGACCAGCTCGTAGCCGTAGCTGCGCGCCGTGTCGAGAAACAGGCGACGCAGCTCTTCGATGTGACGCGCCTCGGAGGGCAGGACATCGGCAATTTGATCCGGCAATTGCCATGATGACGACCAGGCGGGCATGTATTTATCGTGGGCTGTTAAAAACAGGATTTTACCGGGCTTGGGGCCTGTTTTCGGCCCGCGCCGGCACACAGATGCCCGGCGGACTCAAATACAGGCGCCAGACCGCCGCGTCAGCGGCTGCCGGTCAGAGCAGAAAGGCCATCCACACCAGGCCGGCCACGATGCTGCCCAGCCCGAAAAAGCGGATCTGCCCGTCCGTGAGTTGGAGGATCTTCTCGAACATGCCGCGCCAGCCGCGCGGCGAGAAAAACGGCAGCAGCCCCTCGATCACCAGCATCAACGCCAGTGCCTGCCAGATCGTGCTGCCGTCCAAGAGGGACCGTTATTTTTTACCGGCCGGGGCCGTGCCGCTGCCGGAGCTGCGCATGGCCTTGAAGAAGTCGGACGAAGGATCGATCACCATCACGTCGCCCTTTTTGTCGAAGCTGGCCTTGTAGGCGTCCAGGCTGCGGTAGAACTGGGCAAACTGCGGGTCACGGCCAAAGGCGTCGCTGTAGGCGGCGGCGGCCTGCGCATCGCCCTCACCCTTGATTTTCTGCGCTTCGCGGTAGGCATTGGCGATGGTGACCTCGCGCTGCCGGTCGGCATCCGCGCGGATTTTCTCGCCCTCGGCAGCACCGGTGGAACGCAACTCGTTGGCGACCCGCTTGCGCTCGGCCTCCATGCGGCGGTAAACCGATTCGGTGATGGCTTCCACATAGTCGACACGCGTGATGCGCACGTCGATCACGTCAATGCCCCAGGGCTTGGCGCCGCGCACGACTTCCAGCACTTCGGTCTTCACGTCGGCCATCAGGGCTTCACGCTTGAGCGACAGCAGGTCCTTGACGGTGCGCTTGTTGATCGCTTCCTGGAAGGCGTTGCGCACAACCCGGTTCAGCTGGTTGGCACCGGCACGCTCGTCCAGACCCACGTTACGGATGTACTCCGAGGGCTGGGTGATGCGCCATTTGACATACCAGTCGATGACCACGCGCTGCTTCTCGGCAGTCAGCATCGGTTCTGCATCGGTGCTGTCCAGGGTCAGCAGCCGCCGGTCGATGTACGACACGTTCTGGAAAGGCGGCGGCAACTTGAAGTTCAGGCCAGGCTCCAGGATGACTTCCTTGATCTGGCCCAGTGCGTAAACCACACCGAACTGCCGCTGGTCGACCACAAACAGCATGGAACTGAGCAATGCCAGCGCCACCAGCATCGAAGAAGCAATAAATCCAACTCTATTCACGGCAGTTCCTTAGCGTGTTTCGCGGTCGCGGGTGCGTGAGGTGTCACGGGCCCGCGTATCAAGGGTGGAAGTGGACGGAGCGACCGGGGGCAAGGCCGCCGAGCCGCCCGGCTCCACGGTGGTGGTCTTGGCGGCTGTGGTGGCCTGCATCAGCTTGTCGAGCGGCAGATACAGCAGGTTCGAGCCCTGGCGCGACTCCACCAGCACCTTGGTCACATTGCTGTAGACCTGTTGCATGGCATCGGTGTACATGCGGTCGCGCGTCACCTGGGGCGCCTTCTGGTACTCGGTCAGCACCGAGCGGAAGCGCTGCGCATCACCCTGCGCCTGTGCCACCACCCGGGCCTTGTAGGCTTCCGATTCTTCCTTGAGACGCGATGCCGAACCGACCGCACGTGGAATCACGTCGTTGGCATAGGCCTGGGCTTCGTTCTTCGCGCGCTCGCGCTCCTGCCCGGCCTTGAGCACGTCGTCGAACGAGGCCTGCACCTGCTCGGGCGGGCGCACACCGCTTTGCTGCAGATTGATGCCGACCACTTCGACACCGACCTTGTAGCGGTCCAGGATGGTTTGCATCAGAGCGCGCACGCGCGGCGCGATCTGGTCGCGCTCTTCGGCCAGCGCGGAGTCCATTTTCATCTTGCCGACCACCTCGCGCACCGCGGTTTCAGCCGCCTGCACCACCGTGGCGGCCGGGTCCCGCGTCTCGAAAAGATAGGCGCGCGCGTCGTTCAGGCGGTACTGAACCGCAAACTTGATCTCGACAATGTTCTCGTCTTCCGTGAGCATGGCCGACTCACGCAGACCGGTGGCCTTGATGATGGTGTCACGGCCCACGTCAACGGAGCGGATCTGGGACGCCACGACGACTTCATGGCGCTGCACCGGGTAAGGCAGGCGCCAGTTGAAGCCGGCACCCACGGTCGAGTTGTACTTGCCGAACTGGGTGATGACGGCCTGCTGGCCCTCCTGCACGATGAAAAAGCCGGTGCCCAGCCAGATCAGCACGGCCACGCCGGCAATCAGGCCAACACCGATACCCGCACTTTTCATGTCGGGCTGGAACCCGCCGGGGCCGCCACTGCCCCCGCCACCCAGTCCGCCGTTGCCACGGCCCCGCTGCCCGGCATTTTTGGCGCCACCAAAAAGACCGCCCAGCTTGCGGTTGAAGTCACGCCACAACTCGTCGAGGTCGGGCGGCCCCTGGTTGGGACCCTGTCCCTGTCCCTGCGGACGACTTGGCGCCGGTGGCCGCACAGGCGGCACGTCATCGCGGCCGGCTTCCGGCTTGGACTCGTCAGGCGGGGTCTTGTTGTTGTCGTCGTCGCGACCCCAGCGCGGATCGTTCAAATTGAACATTCCTCGGGCGCGTTGCCTCAGCCTTGCAGGCAGGGTCGTCAGCGTCTGTAACACAGGGTTCAGGTTCATGAAATCGAGCTCACTTTTTTTATGACTCCCACATTGTGCCTAATCAGGCCACAGCCTCATCGATTGGGGGGCTATCTTCGACGGGCGCTTGCGACGCATGCCGGGCCAGCAACTCGCGCAACAGGGGTACACCCTCGCCCGTCTGTGCGCTGACAAAAACCCGGTCCACACGCCGGCCCGTGTCCGAAAAGGCGTCCTTGATCTCGAAACTGTCACTTAGTTGCAGTGGTCGGCGCGATTTTTCAAGGGCGTCGAGCTTGTTGAAGACCAGAATCTGCGGCACGTCGGCCGCGCCGATCTCGGCCAGCACGCGTTGCACCTGCTCGATCTGCTCGAGATGGTCGGGGTTGGCGCCATCGACCACATGCAGCAGCAGGTCAGCATCTGCGGCCTCCTGCAGGGTGGCGGCAAACGCATCGACCAGGCCATGCGGCAGGTCGCGAATGAATCCGACCGTGTCCGACAGCGACACCGACCGGGCGGCGTCGCCAAGGTACAGCTGCCGCGTCGTGGTGTCCAGCGTCGCAAACAGCTGGTCGGCCGCGTAGGCGCGCGCCTTGACGAGGGCATTGAACAGCGTCGACTTGCCGGCATTGGTGTAGCCAACCAGGGAAATCGTGAAAGAGTTGCGCCGCTCGCGCTGGCGCCGCTGGGTCTGGCGCTGTTTCTTGACCTTGGTCAGGCGCTCCTTGGTGCGCTTGATGGACTCGCCGATCATGCGTTTGTCGAGCTCGATCTGCTTCTCGCCCGGACCGCCGCGAACACCGGCGCCGCCGGTCTGCCGCTCCAGGTGGGACCAGCGCCGGACCAGGCGCGTCGACAGGTACTGCAGGCGCGCCAGCTCGACCTGCAGCTTGCCTTCGTGGCTGCGCGCGCGCTGGGCAAAAATCTCCAGAATCAGCAAGGTGCGGTCATTGACCGGCAGGCCAAGCACCCGCTCCAGATTGCGCTGCTGGGCCGGGCTCAGGGACTGGTCGAACAGGATTTCGCTGGCGCCGGTCTCCAGCGCGAGCATCTTGATCTCGTCGGCCTTGCCGCTGCCGATGAACAGCGCTGCATCCGGCGCCCGGCGCTTGCAGACCACACGGGCAACCGGCTGCAGGCCGGCCGTCTGGGCCAGCAGGCCCAGCTCTTCCAGGCCGGCATCAAAATTGGGGAGGCCCAGATCGACCCCGACCAGAATGGCCAGAGGCGCTGCCGCCGGGGAGAGGTCCTGGGAACTCAGCTGGCTGGGCTTTCTTGGGATTCGGCTGCAGCGAAATTGACTGCACGACCAGGAACAATGGTCGAAATGGCGTGTTTGTAGACCATCTGGGTGACGGTGTTGCGCAGCAGGACCACATACTGATCGAAAGATTCGATCTGACCCTGAAGCTTGATGCCGTTGACGAGGTAAATCGACACCGGCACATGCTCACGGCGCAAAGTATTGAGAAAAGGGTCCTGCAAGAGCTGACCTTTGTTGTTGCTCACGATATTTTCCGTGTTCAAGAGTTGGTAGGACTTCACCTTACCACAGCCGGTTGGCCGTGCATGTAGTCCTAGGCGGAATCTTTGTCCGCGTAGGGGTTGCTGGCCGATTTCATCTGGATGCGCAGCGGCGTGCCCACCAGGTCGAACTCCTTGCGGAAGCGCCCTTCCAGAAAACGCTTGTAGGCGTCGGTGACGTGCTCCAGCGAATTGCCGTGAATAATGATGATGGGCGGGTTCATGCCGCCCTGGTGCGCATAACGCAGCTTGGGGCGGAACATGCCGGCCCGCTGCGGGCTCTGGAACTGAACCGCCTCGAGCAGCAGGCGGGTCAGCACCGGCGTCGACATCTTGCGGTTGGCCGAGGCATGAGCCTGGACAATCGATTTCCAGACCGGACCCAGGCCCTGGCGCTTGATCGCCGAAATATTGTGGATGGTGGCGAACTTCAGGAAGGACAGCCGCGTTTCGATGGAGCGCTGCAGGATTTCCTTCTGGTAGGCGTCCACCGCATCCCATTTGTTGACGGCCAGCACCACCGCGCGCCCGCTTTCCAGGATGTAGCCGGCAATGTGGGCGTCCTGGTCAGTCACGCCCTGGGTCGCATCCAACAGCAGCAGCACCACATTGGCGCTTTCGATGGCCTGCAGGGTCTTGACCACCGAGAACTTTTCAATCGCCTCGAACACCTTGCCCTTGCGGCGCAGACCGGCGGTGTCGATCAGCTCGAATTTCTGCCCGCCGCGCTCGAAGGGCACGGAAATGGCGTCGCGCGTGGTGCCGGGCTGGTCAAACGCCACCAGGCGCTCCTCGCCCAGCCAGGTGTTGATCAGCGTCGATTTCCCCACATTGGGTCGGCCCGCCACCGCCAGCTTGATCACAGACGGATCGCTCGGCTCACCTTCCTCGTCCGGATCGGGCAGGTTCAGCGGCTGCAGCGCCATCTCGACCAAGGTGCGCATGCCCTGCCCATGCGAGGCGGACACCGGCAGGACCTCGCCCAGGCCGAGTTCGAAAAACTCGGACAGCTGCACGCCCTCGGTCATGCCTTCGGCCTTGTTGGCGGTCAACACCGTCGGCTTGCCCAGCTTGCGCAGGTATTTGGCGATCTCGTGGTCCTGGGCATTGACCCCGGCGCGCGCATCGACCACAAACACCACGACGTCGGCTTCAGCCACCGCCTGCCGGGTCTGCTTGGCCATTTCCTTGTAGATGCCATCGACGGCTTTGGGCTCGAAGCCGCCGGTGTCGATGACGATGAACTCCTGCGCGCCCAGGTGGCCATTGCCGTAGTGGCGGTCCCGCGTCAGGCCGGCATAGTCGGCCACGATCGCATCGCGCGACTTGGTCAGGCGGTTGAAAATCGTCGATTTGCCCACATTGGGACGACCGACCAGGGCAATAACAGGTTTCATCAATACAATTCGCGGCCGTCAAATGGCCGATAAAACTTACTCGGGCGCGAAGCCGAAAACAGCGCCTGAACGCGTGACCGCAATCAGGATATTGCCGGCCAGCACCGGGGAGGCCGCGACCGGCGAGCCGTCGGTCACGAGGCGGTTCAGCGAAGAACCGTCTGCGCGGGACAACAGGTGTACAAACCCGGCGGCGTCGCCGATGGCGATGGAGCGGCCCACGACCAGCGGCGCACTCAGGCTGCGGTAACGCAGGCTGTCCGAGCTCCAGGCGCTCTCGCCATCGCTGCGGCGCCAGGCCAGAACCTTGCCGTCGGCTTCGGTACCAAACACCAGGCTGTCGTCGCCATCGATCCCCTGCGCGCCATTGGCGGGCTTGGTCCACAGCAGGACGCCGCGCTGGGCATCGACACAGCCGACGCTGGCCTGGAAAGCCCGGGCGCAGACTGTGTTGCCGGTGCGGCTCACGGTGCCCACCAGGTCCACCAGACGCTCTACATCATTGATGCCGCGCGGCGAGGCAATCGGGGCCTCCCAGCGGATGCTGCCATTGAGCGGATTGAGTCCAGTCAGGCGGCCGGCCAAGCCTACCACCAGTGTGTCGCCGACGGCGAGCATGACACCCGACTGGCGCAGCACCAGCGGTTCGCTGGGGCGCTGCTGGGACCAGAGCTTGCGCCCGGTCTGTCCGTCAAAAGCATTGACCGAACGGTCGGCCGCGAGCACAAACACCCGGCCACCGGCCACAAAAGGCGCGGTGAAGGCCTGGGCCGCCAGTTTCTGGCGCCAGATTTCCTTGCCGCCCGACACGGCCACCACTTCGTTGGTCCGCGTGACCACCGCGGCCACCTTGCCGTCGCTGCCCACGCCGGCTGCGATCGGTGCACCGACATTCGTGCGCCAGAAGTCGCGGCCGCTGCGCGCGTCCAGCGCCACCACGGTGCCGTCGGTGCTTGCCGCCACCACGGTGTCGCCCGAGACGTTGACCTGGAGCGGGAAAGAAACCTCGCCGATGCGGGCGGTCCAGACCTGTTTGGCCGGCACCAGCGCCACCACCGGCTGCAACTCGGCCGGCTGCGGCTTCTTGACGGAACTGCCGAAAAAGCCGCTGAACGTCGAGCAGCCGGACAGGATCGCTACCAAAACAATAGCTGCTGACGCTTTACCAGCTTGGGCCAGGGGCTTGAAAGACTTGAAAATCACTGTTTGACCTCCGGTGCGGACGCGGGAGAAACTGCAGCGGCGGCTGCAGAAGGGGCCAATGCCGCCGACGGGTTCAGCCCAAGCGCATTGAGTTTGACTTCGACCAGGCGCCGGTACTCGGTGCGCTCATCCATGCCTTTGTAGGCCTTTTCGTATTCGGCCCGGGCTTCGTTTTTCTTGCCTTGCGCGGCGAGGATGTCGCCGCGGCGATCCGCCGCCAGCGCGATAAAGTCCTTGGGGAAGGTGCCGGACAGCTGTTGCAGGGCCTCGTCGTAGACCTTGGCTTCCAGCAGCAATCCCGCCAGACGCAGCTTGGCAATCGCCTGGTAACCTTCATCTGCGCTCTTGCCGGCCACCCAGCTCAGGGAGGCCTTGGCGGCATCGATGTTGCCCTTGTCGTAATAGGTCCTGGCCGCCAGCAGGCCGGCCTGCTGGGCAAAGGCCGTCCCGGCAAAACGCTCCTTCATGTCGGTCATTGCGCGGTCCAGCCGGCTAGTGTCTCCTGACTGGGCGGCACGTTCGACCTCGTCGTACATCATGGCCGCCTTGGCGGACTGATCGCGCTGCCAGTAGTTGTAGCCGTTCCAGGCGGCAAAAGCACCAAAAATGACAATCAAGGCCCAGGTGATCAGGTCGCCGTATTGCTTCCAGAAGTGTTTCAGCTCGTCGAGCTGCTCCTGTTCTTCCAAATCGAGATGTTTTGCCATAGAGCTCTGCTGGTTCCGCCAAATGAATTGTGTTGATTGTAGGGGTCGCTGTCAGACGCCAGCCCGCAGACTGTGCGCCCACAGGGCCACGGTCTCCAGCGGCTGCAGGGTTTGCGCCTGGGCGGCCTCGACCTTTTCGCCGCGCAGGGGCTTGACGGCCACGCTGCCCTGCGCGAGTTCAGCTTCGCCAAAGATCAGGGCGAACCGGGCGCCGCTGGCGTCGGCCTTCTTGAACTGGGATTTCATGCTGCCCATGCCGTCTGCGGAGGCACCGGAGGCCGCATGCATCTGCACGCTGACGCCCAGGGCGCGCAAGGCCTGCAGGGCTTTCAGCACCACAGGCAAGGCCGAAGCTTCGGGAACAATCGCATAGGCGTCCGGCACCGGCAGATCCGCCGCCCCGCCCTGCTCCCTGATCAGCTCGAGCACCCGCTCCACGCCCAGCGCCCAGCCCACGGCGGGAGCTGCCTTGCCGCCGATCTGCTCGATCAGGTAGTCGTAACGGCCGCCGCCGCAAATCGTGCCCTGCGAGCCCAGGCTCTCGGTGATGAACTCGAACACCGTGAGGTTGTAGTAGTCCATGCCCCGCACCAGGCGGGGATTGATGCTGTAGGCAATGCCGTTTGCTTCGAGAATGGCCTTGACGCTGCTGAAATGCGCCAGCGATGCCTCGCCCAGAAAATCGATCAGCCGCGGCGCGGCCTCCACCAGAGCCTGCATTTTCGGATTTTTGGTGTCCAGGATGCGCAGCGGGTTGCTGTGCAGCCGGCGTTTGGCTTCTTCATCGAGCTGGTCGGAGTTGCTTTCGAAATAGCTGATCAGCGCCCCGCGGTGCTGCCTGCGTTCTTCGGGCTGACCCAGGCTATTGAGCTCCAGCCGCACGTCCTTCAGGCCCAGCTCTTTCCACAAGGCATCGGCCAGCAAAATCAATTCGGCGTCAACCTCGGCGCCGGGAAAGCCCAGCGCTTCGGCACCGATCTGGTGAAACTGCCGGTAGCGGCCCCGCTGCGGGCGCTCATGCCGGAACATCGGGCCCATGTAATACAGGCGCTTGCCGCCGTCGTAAAGCATGCTGTGTTCGGCCACGGCCCGGACCACACCTGCGGTGTTTTCGGGCCGCAAGGTCAGGGCTTCGCCGTTGAGCCTGTCCTCAAACGAGTACATCTCTTTTTCGACAATGTCGGTCACTTCGCCCAGGCCGCGCACAAACAGCGCCGTCGGCTCGACGATGGGTGTGCGGATGTTACGGTAGGCATAACGCGCCATCAGCGCGCGCACCTTGCCCTCCAGCCATTCCCAGCGCGCCGAATCGGGCGGCAATATGTCGTTCATGCCTTTGACGGCAGTCAGTTTTTCAGCCATGGATATCCGTCAGGCGACCTGGGCAACGACTGGCGTGCCAAAGCGCTTTTCAATGTAGTTTTCGACAATGGTCCGGAACTCCTGCGCGATCCGGTCGCCGCGCAAGGTCACACTTTTTTCGCCATCGATGTAGACCGGCGCGGCCGGTGCTTCACCCGAGCCCGGCAGGCTGATGCCGATGTCGGCGTGTTTGCTTTCACCCGGCCCGTTGACGATGCAACCCATCACCGCGACCTTGAGCTTCTCGACACCGGGGTAGCGGGCCCGCCAGACCGGCATCTGGGCGCGCAGGAAATCGTCGATTTCCTTGGTCAGCTCCTGAAAAGTGGTGCTGGTCGTTCGGCCGCAGCCGGGACAGGCGGTGACGCTGGGCACAAAGCTGCGCAGGCCGAGTGCCTGCAGGATTTCGGAGGCAATCAGCACCTCCTGCGTGCGCGCTTCGCCGGGTTGCGGCGTGAGCGAAACACGGATGGTGTCGCCGATGCCTTCCTGCAGCAGGATCGACAATGCCGCGGCAGACGCCACCGTGCCCTTGGTGCCCATGCCGGCTTCGGTCAGGCCGAGGTGCAGCGCATAACGCGAGCGCCTTGAAAGTTCACGGTAGACCGAGATCAGGTCCTGCACGCCGCTGACCTTGCAAGACAGGATGATCTGGTTTCTGTCCATGCCCATCTGCTCGGCCAGTTCGGCCGAGCCGACAGCCGAGGTGATCAGTGCCTCGTACATCACCTGTTTGGCATCCCAGGGCTGGGCGCGGCGGCTGTTTTCGTCCATCAGGCCGGCCAGCAGTTCCTGGTCCAGGCTGCCCCAGTTGACGCCGATACGCACCGGCTTGTTCCAGCGGACAGCCGCTTCTATCATCTGCCCGAACTGCCGGTCGTGTTTATCGCCCTTGCCCACGTTGCCGGGATTGATGCGGTATTTGGACAGTGCCTCGGCACAGGCCGGGTAGTCGGTCAGCAGGCGGTGGCCGTTGTAATGGAAGTCGCCGATCAGCGGCACGTCGATGCCCATGCGGTCGAGCTGTTCGCGGATGTACGGCACTTGCGCCGCAGCCTCCGGCGTGTTGACGGTGATGCGGACCATTTCCGATCCGGCAATCGCCAGTTCCTTGACCTGGATGGCCGTGCCTATCGCGTCTACCGTGTCGGTGTTGGTCATGGACTGCACGCGCACGGGCGCATCGCCACCCACCGTGACGACACGCGAGCCCCAGACCACACGCGCCTGGGACGACATGCGCGCCTTGGGCGCGGCCGATTCCACGGGAAAACATGCTGCCACTACTTCACCTCAAAACGTGCAACGTTGTCTTTGCTCACAGCACCCAGATCAAAGGCCTTGCCCCGCACCTCGACCTGCGTCGCATCGACCCGGCCCACCACAGCCGCCAGCGGCAGGACGCCTGATGCCCCGGCTTCTTCACCGGCAGCCAGGGTACGACGCAGAACGACCGTGCCCCGGGCATCAGTGACTTCGACCCACGACTCCCCTTTGGCCTTGAACACGATGATGCCGGCCGCTGCGGGCGACACTGCCACCGTCGCAGCCGGCGCGGCCGGTACAGCCGCGGCCACAGCCACGGGCGGCGACGCGACAGCGGAAGGCTGCGGTGCCAGCACAGGCACGGCCGGTGTCATGCCGGCGGGGACAACAGGCTGGGCCGCGCTGTCGGTCACAGTGGGCTTGTCCACTTCGAGCAACTCGGTCCTGGCCATGGCCACCCCTGACAGCGCGCCCGACGGGGTCACAGGTGTGCCGGCAACGGCAGGCGACGGTGTCGCTGGCTGGGTGGCGGTGCCGGGCTGCTGGGCAGCCGGCAGGAAGATCAGGACCAGGGCACCCAGCAACAGCAGCAGGCCCGCCAGAACAGCAGGCCTGGAGATCTGCGCCAGCAGGGAGGGACCAGGTCCATCACCAGGCGAACGAAACGGGGTGTTGATGGGCGCACTCTGCTGCCCGAGATTGGGCTTGCCGGTTTGCGGCAGCAGCGCCAGCACCTGACCCGCATCGATCTTGAGGGTGCGGCAGACGCTTGCCGCCAGCGCGCGCACAAAGACGGCATCCGGCAACAGGTCCAGCCTGTCAGCCTCCAGCGCCTCGAGCTTTTTAACCGGTACCTTCAAGGCCACAGCCAATGCAGCGATATGCAGGCCAGCAGCCTCGCGTGCCTGCCGGATCAGGGAGCCGGCACTGACTGCAGGCCCGGCATCTGCCTGGTCTTGCAGAACCTGGGGCGGCGAGTCGTGCTGGGCCATGGCAGCACTACCCGGCAGCTGGCTGTCGGCGTCAGTCATTGAAGGCTCCTCTTTCGTAAGCTGCGGCCTCACGTGACTGGCCGAAGCGCTTTTTAAGCTGATCAGCCAGCTGCAGCATCGCTTCACGGTTGCCCAGGCTGCGCTCCACCTTGACACCCAGCCATAGTGTTTCGGCATTGGCCAGATTGCTGTTGTTCAAACGGCGAATGTAGAACTGCGCGCGGACCAGGTCCCCACGCTGGAACAGCAGGTTCGCCAGGTTGTAGCCGGTGACCGGGTTGCCGGCGTCCAGTTCGTAGGACTGCAGCAGGCTGCGCTCGCCCTCCGCTTTTTGCCCGGCCCGCACCTGACAAAGCCCCTGGGCCATGAGTGTTTTGGCCTGGCCGCCGTACTGGGGCGTGGCAATGGCGCGCGCGAACAGCGCGGTCGATTCGCTGTGGCGGTTTTGCTGGCACAGCAGCCAGCCGTAGTTGTGCAGCACGTCACCGTCCCGCGGATTGAGCGCCATGGCCCGCCGGAAACTGTCCTCGGCGAGTGCGTTGTCATTCATGCGCATGTAGACCAGGCCGCGCAGATTGTAGGCATCGGCATAGGTCGGATCGGTCACCAGCGCCTGCTTGAGTTCGTCGAGGGCGACGTTGGTCTGCCCCTGCTGAAAATAGTTGGCGGCCAGCTCCAGGCGGATGCGCGCGCGTTTGCGCACGTCCGGCTCGTCCGACTCCGTCATGATTTCCCCGCGCCCGCTCGCGACGCCCGGGGTGGAACCCGGTTTGCCGGCACAGCCGGCGAGCAGCACGGCCACCCAGCAGACAGACATCAACAGGACATTGCGGACACGCTTCATACACCGACCTCTCTGGAGACTATCTTGATGCCCTTGAGCATACCTTGCCTCTGGGTGGCCATGCGCTGCTGGACACCGGTGCGGTCCTGCACATCGCCGGCGAGCTGGCCGCAGGCAGCGTCGATATCGTCGCCCCGGGTTTTTCGCACGGTGGTCACGATGCCGGCATCCATCAGGATCTTGGCGAAAGCCAGCACCTGCGGCATGTCGGAGCGCTTCAGGCCAGAGGCCGGAAACGGATTGAAAGGGATCAGGTTGAACTTGCAGGCCAGCCCTTGCAGCGAATGCCTGCGCATCAGTTCCACCAGCATGCGCGCATGTTCCGGCTGGTCATTGACGCCGTCAAGCATGCAGTATTCAAAGGTGATGAAGTCCCTGGGTGCCGCGGCCTGGTAACGCGTACAGGCCTCAAGCAGTTCAGCGATCGGGTATTTTTTGTTCAGCGGCACCAGGTTGCTGCGCAGCTCGTCTTCCGGCGCATGCAGCGACACCGCCAGCGCGACCGGGCAATCCTGCGCCAGGCGGTCCATCATGGGAACCACGCCCGAGGTCGAGACGGTCACGCGCCGGCGCGACAGGCCATAGGCATGGTCGTCGAGCATCACGCGCAGGGCGGGCAGCAGTTGTCCGTAATTTTGCAGCGGCTCGCCCATGCCCATCATCACCACATTGGAAATGACGCGCTCGGCTCTGCCAAGGTGCTTGCGCAGAAAGTGTTCGGCATACCAGAGCTGGCCGATGATCTCGGCGGTGGTCAGGTTGCGGCTGAAACCCTGGTGTCCGGTGGAACAAAAACGGCAGCCGACAGCACAGCCGGCCTGCGACGAAATGCAAAGCGTTCCGCGGTCGGACTCGGGGATAAAGACGGTTTCAATGACATCGCCGGCACCGACGTCGAACAGCCACTTGATGGTGCCGTCGGCCGAATCATGCCGGGAGACCGGTTTGAGGCCCTGGATATGGGCCGCAACGGCGAGTTTTTCGCGCAGCGACTTGGCCAGATCGGTCATCTGGTCGAAATCTGTCGCGCCCTTCTGATGAATCCAGCGAAAAAGCTGGGTAGCCCGGAAACGTTTTTCTCCGAGCTGCCCGCAAAAGGCGGCCAGACCTTCCAGATCGTAATCAAGCAGGTTGGCCGTCATTGCATGGAAATCCGCGCTTCAGCGCGAATAGATGTTCATGCCCGCGAAGAAGAAGCTGATCTCCACCTGGGCGGTTTCGACGGCGTCGGAGCCATGCACGGCATTGGCATCGATGCTGTCGGCGAAATCGGCGCGAATGGTACCGGCGGCGGCTTTCTTCGGATCCGTCGCACCCATCAGGTCGCGGTGTTTCAGGATCGCGTTTTCGCCTTCAAGGGCGGAAATCATGACGGGGCCGGAAATCATGAACTCGACCAGATCCTTGAAGAATGGACGCTCTTTATGCACGGCATAAAAGGCTTCGGCTTCGCCGCGCGACAGGTGCGCCATCCGGGCAGCAACCACTTTCAGGCCGGCAGCCTCAAAGCGTGCATAAATTTGACCAATGACATTTTTTGCCACTGCATCGGGTTTGATGATGGAGAGAGTGCGTTCGATCGCCATGAGATTTCCTTAACCTTGATTTTCTGGGATTTATTCAAATCGAATAAAGCCTTTGATTTTAACCCGCGGACAATGGCCCTTGGGCAAAAGAGCGTGTGGATATGCCGGGGAGTCAGCGGTTTCCGCCGCGGTTGCCGCCCCCGCTGCGATTTCCGCCGCGGTTTCCACCCCCGCCACCGCTGCCGCCGCTGCGTCGCGGGCCCGAAGCACCGCCGCCTCCGCCCGTACCGCTACCCCCGCGACGCTGGCCCTGGCCCGGCGCCTGCCGCTGGCGGGTAAAGGTTTCAGCACCGATATAACCAAATGAGGTTTTCATCGGGTCGGGCTGTGCCCCGCCGGGGCCCTTGTCGCCGCGGTCGCCACGATCACCGCCCCGGTCGTCGCGGCGCTTCGGCCCCTGTCCACCGGTGTTGCCGCCGAATTTGCCGGGCGGGCCGGACCGGGGACCGCCGCCGGGGTTGCCCCCGTTGCCGCGTCCACCCTTGGCGCCTCGGCGACGATTGGGGTCGCGCGGCGCTTCGTTGCGATTCATGGGTGGCTGGAGGTCCAGCGGATCATGGCCGGCCTCATCGCCATGATCGTCTGGCTCGGCGGTCCGGCTTTTTTCCGGCATGGCCTGCGCATCCGGTGCCCGGGGGGTGCCGTTGTCGGGGCGTCCCCGTCCGCCGCGTGAGCGGTCATTGCGGCGCGGCCCGCGCCCGGGACGGCCCTCGCTGGAGCCGGCTTCCCCGGCCGCCCCTGCTTCCCTCGTGTTCCTGCTGGCTCCACGCGGATCGGCGCGGGCCTCCGAACGTCCGACAGCGCTGGTCAAAGCGTCGATGTCGCGCTCGTCGAGTTCAACGAAGGCACCGCGCTTGAGGCCGCGTGGCAGCACCACCGCGCCGTAACGAATGCGGATCAGGCGGCTGACGGCGTGACCCACCGCTTCGAACATGCGGCGCACCTCGCGGTTGCGACCTTCTGAAATCGTCACGCGGTACCAGCAGTTGGCGCCCTCGCCTCCGCCGGCTTCAATCGTGCTGAACTGGGCCAGGCCGTCGTCGAGTTGCACGCCATCGAGCAGGCGTTTTTTCTCTTCGTTGTTCAGCGCGCCCAGCACACGCACCGCGTACTCGCGCTCCAGACCAAAACGGGGGTGCATGAGTTTGTTGGCGAGTTCGCCGGAGCTGGTCAGCAGCAGGAGCCCCTCGGTGTTCAGGTCGAGCCGGCCCACCGATTGCCATTTGCCCTGGAACAGCTTGGGCAGACGGCGAAACACCGTGGGCCGGTTTTGCGGGTCGTCATGCGACACCACCTCGCCGGAGGGCTTGTGGTAGGCAATGACCCGCGGTGGCGGCGGGTCGATGCGCACCCGGATCGGCTTGCCATTGACCTTGACTGTGTCGCCAAACTGGATGCGCTGGCCAATGTGGGCCGGTTCTCCATTGACGGAAATCCGGCCTTCCAGAATCAGCTGCTCCATTTCGAGCCGGGAACCGAGTCCCGCCTGCGCCAGCACCTTGTGCAGCTTGGGCGTTTCCGGCTGGGGCAGCAGCACGCGCTTGGGAAGCTCGAGCGCCAGGTCCTCCTCTTCATCGGCATCGAACTGGCCGGTCACCACGTCTTCAAAACGCGCCAGCGCTGGCGTCACCTGCGCCACACGCTCAGGCCGGCCCGGCGCCGCGTTCGCCACATCGTCGGCAGGTGCCGTCTCGACCGCTATCAAATCAGGAGCTGCCTGCGTAAGTGAATCGGGGGCTGGCGGCACAATGGGCTCATCAACCTGGGGGGCGGGAGCGGTGGCCGGAGCCGGATTGTCTTGTTGATTCATGCGTTTGCGTTCAGGCGTTGGGATCGGTGGCCGTGAGGCTGGTTAACGGAGCGTCCTGGGAATGGCCGGCATCCGCCGCATCGGAAAGTTCTGCGACCAGCAAGCCGGTCCCGGGATCGTCAGGCAAGCGGACATCCTCGGGAGCCGCCTCGTCGCCGGCCACAGCCGCCGTCATGCCAAACTCGATCTGATCGAGCATGGACGCCTGCGCCGCCGTGGTGTCCATGACCGGCAGCTGGTCCAGCGACTCCAGCCCCAGATCGTCAAGAAACTGCCGCGTCGTGGCGTACAGCCCCGGCCGGCCGACGGTTTCACGGTGGCCGATGACCTCGACCCAACCCCGGTCCTCGAGCTGCTTGAGAATCATGCTGTTGATGGTCACGCCCCGGAT
Organism: Pseudomonadota bacterium; assembly: GCA_040389085.1. Lineage (GTDB taxonomy): Bacteria > Pseudomonadota > Gammaproteobacteria > Burkholderiales > Burkholderiaceae_C > Polaromonas. The sequence continues at coordinate 317,803 of JAZKAP010000001.1, read as the reverse complement.
GTCTTCCATGTCACCGCGGGTGACCGGCTGGCGGTAGGCGATGATCGCCAGCGTCTCCAGCGTGGCGCGCGTGTAGCGCGGCGGTTTTTCAGGGTGCAGGCGATCGAGGTACTCGCGCATATGGGGCCGGCTCTGGAAACGCCAGCCGGACGCGACATGCACCAGCTCCACCCCCCGCCCGGACCAGTCGTTTTGCAGATCCTCCAGCAGGAGCTTGAGGGTGTCGGCGGTCAGTGCCCCGTTGAACAAAACACCCATCTCACGCAAAGGCAGCGGCTGCTGCGCGCAAATAAGTGCCGTTTCGAGGACGCGCTTGGCATCCGTCGTATTCATGGTCTTGGTTCCGAAATGATTCGAGATAAAGGCGCCTGGCGGCGCAGTTCACATTCATGCGCAACCACAACATCTGGGCGCGCCATGCGGCGGGTAGCAGAAAACTACTGGATTTGATTGTATCCCAGCCCCAGCTGGGCAAGCGCCGCGGCCAGATCCGCCGGCAGCGGCGCCCTGAACTCGAGGGCTTCGCCGGTCACGGGGTGGGTGAAAGCCAGGCGGCAGGCATGCAGGGCCTGACGTTCCAGCCCCGCGGCAGGTTTGCCGCCATACACCTCGTCCGCCACCAGCGGATGACCGATGGAGGCCATGTGCACCCGGATCTGGTGCGTCCGGCCGGTCTGCAGCCGGCAGCGCACCAGGCAAAACGGCCCTTCGTTTTGCAGCAGGTAAAAGCCGGTCGAGGCGGTTTTGCCGGCCGTTTTTTCCAGGTCCACCACCGCCATGCGCAGGCGATTGCGCGGATCGCGGCCTATCGGCGTCTCGACCTGGCGCGACTTTGGCCCTTCCCACGCGCCGTGGGCCAGCGCGATGTATTCGCGGCTGACACTTCGCTCGGCAATCATGGCCACCAGCTGGTCCATGACCTGGCGCCTGCGCGCCACCACCATGAGGCCGCTGGTGTCCTTGTCCAGCCGGTGCACGATGCCCGCGCGCGGCAGCAGGCTGGCCTGGGGATCGCGCGCCAGCAGCCCGTTGAGCAGCGTACCGCTCCAGTTGCCGGGCGCCGGATGCACCACCAGGCCGGCCGGCTTGTTGATGACCAGCAGATGTTCGTCCTCAAAGAGAACCTCCAGCGCCATCACCTCCGGCTTGAAGGCCTGGCTTTGCGGCGTGGGTTTGAGTTCGATCTTGAGGTTGTCGCCGGCCTTGACCCTGGCCGAGACCTTGGTCACCGTGACGCCATTGAGCTGCACCGCGGCAGCCTCTATCAGTTGCTGCAGATAGCTGCGGGAGAACTCGGGCACAATGCCAGCCAGTGCCCGGTCCAGACGCGCGCCGTGGCTCTCCACGGGAACACTGACCTCGCGCAACTCGGCATCGGCGGCCGTCTCGCCCTCCCCCAGAATGTCCTCCACCAGCGTGCCCGCCGCAGTGGCGCTCGATATAATCAGTTTGCTTTGTACAGAATCAGTCATTAACAGGATCAATTGCGATGTTTTCCACCAAATTATCGGTTGTTCCAGCCACACGCCCCGTGGCAGCGGCCATGCTTGTCTGTGCATTCGTCCTTTCGGCATGTTCCTCCACCGTGAAGGACCCCACGGCCAACTGGAGCCCGAACAAGATTTACACGGAAGCCCGGGACGAAGCGAATTCCGGTGCCTACGACAAGGCCGTCCCGCTGTTTGAAAAGCTCGAAGGCCGCGCGGCCGGCACGCCGCTGGCGCAGCAGGCCCAGCTGGAAAAGGCCTATGCCCAGTTCAAGGGTGGCGAGCAGGCACAGGCCCTGGCGACGCTGGACCGCTTCATGAAGCTGCACCCGGCCAGTCCGGCGATCGACTATGCCCTGTACCTCAAGGGCTTGGTCAACTTCAATGAAAACCTGGGCCTGTTCAGCTTCCTGTACAAGCAGGACCTGTCCGAGCGTGACCAGAAGGCGGCCAAGGAGTCCTTCGAGTCCTTCAAGGAGCTGGTCAACCGTTTTCCCGAGTCCAAATACTCGGCCGACGCACGCCTGCGCATGAATTACATCGTCAACTCCCTGGCCCAGTATGAAGTCCATGTGGCCAGCTACTACTACACCCGCGGCGCCTACATCTCGGCCATCAACCGTGCGCAAACTGCGATTGCAGACTACCGCGATGTGCCGGTGCTGGAAGAAGCCCTGTTCATCCTGTACAAGTCCTACGACGCCCTCAACATGACCCAGCTGCGCGACGACACCAAACGCGTGATGGAAAGAAGCTTTCCCCAGAGCGAATACCTGTCCAAGGGCTTCAAGTCGGTGGATGGGCCCTGGTACAAGTTCTGGTAAGCAGATCCAGCCGCTCGTTCAACTCCTCTTCCGAGGCCAGGCGCTGCATGGGCGGCAGTGCACGCAGCAGCCGCTTGCCATAACCCATGGATGCGAGGCGGCTGTCGCAGACCACCAGCACGCCCTGATCGGTCTCGCGGCGAATCAACCGCCCCGCGCCCTGCTTCAGCGCCACCGCGGCTTCCGGCAGGAAATAGTCGTTGAAAGCGCTTTTGCCTTCAGACTCCAGTAGCCGCGACCTGGCCTCCACCATCGGGTCGTTGGGCGGCGGAAACGGCAGCTTGTCGATGATCACGAGCTGCAGCGCATCACCCGGCACATCGATGCCTTCCCAGAAAGAGGCGGACGCCACCAGCACGCAGCCACGCCCGCCATGGCTGTCGGCCTGGCGGAAACGCTCAATCAGGGTCCGCTTGGGCATGGCCCCCTGCACCAGTACCTCGATCTCGGTCGAATTCTCAAAGCTCGCCTGCAAGGCATCGCCAATGGCGCGCAAGGCGCGCAAGGTCGTTGTCAGCACCATGGTGCGTCCGCCCAGCCGGCGTGCCCAGTCCGCTGCCGAGGCCGCCACAGCAGCCGTGTGGGTGGGCTCGCCAGGCTTGGGGAAGTTTCGCGGAATGTAAAACGCCGCCTGGCGCGCATAGTCGAAAGGACTGCCCACTTGAAGCGTCGTGGCGCCGGTCAAGCCACAGGGCTGCGTGAACCAGCTCAATTGCGCATCGTCGCCCAAGGTCGCCGAGGTGAAGATCCAGGTTTTGGCAGCCGCCTTGTCGTCAGTGAACACCCTGGCCTGGATAGCCTGGGCGATGTCCAGCGGAGACTCCACCAGCCGCAGTTGGGTGCCCACATCCAGCCAGCGGACACCGCCGGGCTCGGGCGCAAGACCAAAAGCGCGGGCGCGCGCTTCCAGTTCGGCAGCGCGCTCGTGCAGGCGCACGAAGTCCGGTGCGATCTCAATGACCGTGTTCAGGGCCTCACAGGCGCCAGCCAGCGCGGTGCTGACGGCCGCCAGCGCCTCTCCCCATTCGACGGGGGTCAGGCCTTCGGGCGCAGCCTCGTTCCAGCGCAGCTTGCTGCCCGGATAGGCCTTGCCCACACACAGGCGCAGGTCACGGGCCGCATGTTCGGTCGCGCCGGCCAGTGCCTGCCAGTCCAGCAGGCCGCGCGCCAACTGCAGCCCGGTGCCCAGCATGTCGCGCGCAAAATCAAGGAGTTGCCCGGTCGACAGGTTTTTCCCCAGGAACTGCACACCGGTTTCATTGAGCTGGTGCGCCTCGTCAAAAATCGCAATGCGCACCGTCGGCAGCAGTTCGGCCACGCCAGATTCGCGCACCGCCAGATCCGCAAAAAACAGGTGGTGGTTGATCACCACCACGTCGGCCGCGAGCGCTTCACGGCGTGCATGGTTGACGTGGCAGGCGCGAAAACGCGGGCACTGGGCGCCGAGGCAGTTTTCCCGGGTCGAGGTCACCCAGGGGATCACCGGTGAACGTTCGTCCAGCCCGGGGAGTTCAGCCAGATCGCCGGTATCGGTTCCGCGCGCCCACTCCTCCACCTTGGCCAGCGCGCGAAGCGAGCTGCGCTCCGGAAAGTTGGCGTCATGGCGGGCCATCTCCATGCGGTGCAGACAGAGGTAACTGCCGCGCCCCTTGAGCAAGGCGGTGCTGACCGGCACGCCAAGGGCCTTGACCAGGGCCGGCAGGTCACGTCCGAACAGCTGGTCCTGCAAGGCCTTGGTGGCGGTGGACAGCAGCACCCGCTCGCCGCTGAGCAGGGCCGGCACCAGGTAGGAAAAGGTTTTTCCAACACCGGTGCTGGCCTCCACCACCAGCGGATAGGCGCCTTCGATGGCGCGCGCCACGGCCAGGGCCATGTCGGTCTGTCCGCTGCGCGGGACAAAATGCTCGGCCGCGCGCGCCAGCACACCTTCGGGGGCAAAAGCCTCCAGGACTTGCGATTCCAGGTTCATCAGGCGGGTTCGGGAGGGTCGAGGGCCAGCTCGAGCTGGGAGATCAGGTCGCGCAGGAGCAGCCGGCGTTTTTTCAGGCGCCTGAGCATCAACTCGTCAATCGGTACGGCATGTGCGGTGAGGTCCACCAGGGCATTGAGATCCGCATGTTCGATCTTGAGGTCTATGAGGCGACGCTCCGGGGAGTGCAGGTTGAAGTCCAAGTTTTTTGATCCGGGGGGCAGCTTCATCTGATAATACGTTGATTACGGAGATAAATCGAGTCCACATGACTCGGCCATTTCAATATGTCCAAAGGTTATCGAATCACGGCGTCAACCGGTATCCACAAGGGAGACCGCGACTACCAGCAGGACCAGGTGGCCCTGCTCAGCCATCCGCGCATCGCGGGCTGCATGCTCGGCATCGTGGCCGACGGCATGGGCGGTCGAAGCGGCGGACGCAAGGCGTCCGACCAGGTCATGATGACCGCCAAACAGCTGTTCGAGCGTTATGCCCCCGATACCGACGATGCGGTGGCCATGCTCAAACAGCTGGTGGAAGAAGCGCACACCGTGATCAAACTCACCGCCATTTCCGCCGAACAGGAGCCGCACAGCACGCTGGCTGCGTTTCTGATCAACCCGGGCGGCGACTGCCACTGGGTGCATGCCGGCGACTCGCGCATCTACCATTTTCGGGGCGCCAAGCTGGTCAAGCGGACCACCGACCACTCCTATGTCCAGACACTGGTGGACAAAGGGGAACTCACCGAGGAAGAGGCCAACGTGCATCCGCAGTCCAACATCCTGATGGGCTGCCTGGGCACCGAAGAGGTGCCGCCGATCAGCCAGCACTACATTCCCCAACTCGGCCCGGGCGACTCACTGATCGCCTGCAGCGACGGTGTCTGGCACTATTTCAGTCCCAGTGAAATGGGCTCGGCCCTGTCGATGCTGTCGCCGCGCGAGGCGACCGAATTCCTGATTCAGAAGGCGCGGTCACGGGCCCATGGCGGCGGCGACAACCTGTCGATGGTCATCGTCAAGCTCGAGGCGCTGGCCTGAGGACTCCGACTTAAGCTCAGTCAGGTGCAGGCAATGACTTGGCCGCCGGCTTGGTCTGCTCGCGCAGCCTCTGCTCGCGGGTTGCTTTTCTCTCCTGCGCTTCCTGCTGCTTGTCTTTGTAAATCTGGGCCTCTTTGGCACTGGCGGCCTGCTTGTCGGCGCGCGCCTGGGCCCTCTCCTTGGAGCCCTGGTCCTTGCCTGCAGCCTCTGCCGCATTGACTGCTTCGTTCTGCTTCAAATCGATGCGGTCGCTGGCCTTCTGACGCGTACGCTCTTCACGGGCTCTGGTGTCTTCCAGCGCCGTTGCGCGACGCTCGGCCGCCTGCCGCTCAGCCTCGGGTGACGATTTTTCCTCGGTCTGGCGAACCTGCTCGGCCGCTTTTTGCCGGCGCTCCTGCTCGTTGAGGGCGACTTCCCTGAACTTCAGGTCGGCCATCGCATCGCGCCGCCTTGGCTTGACGGCATTCAGACATCTGTTGACAAAAAACTTCTTGTAACAGGCGTCTTCTTCCGCATCAAATGCCGCCTCCAGGGTGGCGCGCTCGGTGTTGATGCGCTGCCGTTCGCGATTGGTGGCGGCCGACAGCAGTTCATCCTGGGTTTGAGCGCTTGAGGCGAAACCCAGTGTGAAAAACAGCAGGAAAAGAAATAGGTTCTTCATGTCAGGGTGGTATCCACATTTCGGCGCTCCAGCGCCAGAAACTCGGCAGACTGCATTTCATTGAGCCTTGAGACTGTCCGGGGAAATTCGTGGGCCAGAGGGCCTTCTGTATATAACGCTTCAGGAGCGACTTCTGCCGACATGATGAGTTTGACACGCCGATCGTAAAGAACATCAACCAGCCAGGTAAAGCGGCGCGCTTCGGACGCCATGCGTACCGGCATGTGCGGTACGTCGCTGAGCAGCACCGTGTGAAACTGGGTGGCGATTTCCAGGTAGTCATTTTGTGAACGCGGCCCGCCGCACAGGGTCTTGAAATCGAACCAGACGACGCCGCCCGCCTTCCGTCTGGCGTGGATTTTCCGGGATTCGATGTGCAGCACCGGCGATTCGTCGTGAGACTCCGCCAGCCGCTGAAAAGTTTCCTCCATCTCCGCGTCGGCCCGCGGCCCCAGCGGCGTGTGGTACAGCTTGACCTGCTCGAGCGTGCGCCGGCGGTAGTCGGTCCCGTTGTCCACGCTGATCACTTCGAGGTTCTGCTTGAGCAGCGCAATCGCAGGAAAAATGCGTTCGCGGTGCAGGCCGTTCGGGTAGAGGTCGTCAGGATGGAAGTTGGAGGTGGTGACAAAACCCACGCCGTTGTCAAACAGCGCCGCCAGCAGGCGGTGCAGAATCATCGCATCGGTGATGTCGGCGACGTGGAACTCGTCAAAGCAGATGAGACGGTAACGTTTGGCAATACGTTTGCCCAGCTCGTCGAGCGGATTGACCGTGCCCTGGAGGTCGCGCAGTTCGCGGTGGACTTCACGCATGAACTCGTGAAAATGCAGGCGCGTCTTGCGCTTGAGCGGAACCGCGTTGTAAAAACAGTCCATCAGGAAGCTTTTGCCGCGCCCTACCCCGCCGTGCATGTAGACCCCGCGCGGAATGTCAGGCCGGTTGATCAGCTTCTTGAGCGGATTGGAACGCTTCTCCTTGAACGCCGCCCACTCGGTGGCGCAACGCTCCAGCGCGTCCACCGCCCGCAACTGGGCGGGGTCACTGGTGTAACCCCGCGTCTTCAGTTCAGACTCGTAATCCGAACGCACCGACCCTCGCGGGACGACCATCAGCCGCCGCCGGGCCGCCCCAAGGCGGCTGGGCCCCCCTGGGGGGCAGAGACCCACACGAAGTGGGGGACCGTGGGGGCAAACATCGTCAGAAATTCAGCGTCCGCTTGTCGACGGCCAGGGCCGCCTCCTTGGTGGCCTCGCTGAGCGACGGATGGGCATGGCAAATCCGGGCGATGTCCTCGGAACTGGCCCTGAACTCCATGGCCACCACACATTCGGCAATCAACTCACTGGCCATCGGACCAACAATGTGCACGCCGAGAATTTCGTCGGTAGCGGCGTCCGCCAGCATTTTCACCATGCCCGTGGTATCGCCCAGGGCGCGTGCGCGGCCGTTGGCCATGAAGGGGAAGGTGCCCGCCTTGTAGGCCCGGCCCGCGGCCTTGAGCTGCTCTTCGGTCTGCCCCACCCAAGCGATCTCGGGGTTGGTGTAAATCACCCACGGAATGGTGTTGAAGTTGACATGGCCGTGCTGGCCGGCGATGCGCTCGGCCACCGCCACGCCCTCTTCTTCCGCCTTGTGCGCGAGCATGGGGCCGCGCACCACATCACCCACCGCCCAGACATTGGGCAGGTTGGTTTTGCATTCCTCGTCGACCACGATGGCGCCACGCTCGTCGAGCTTCAGGCCCACGGTTTCCGGCGCCAGACCGATGGTGTTGGCAGTCCGGCCGATCGAGACAATCAGCTTGTCGACATCCAGCGTCTGGGCCTCGCCCTTGGCATTGGTCCAGGCGACAGATACGCCTTTTTTGCCGGACTTGATCTCGCCAACCTTGACGCCAAGCTCGATTTTCAGGCCTTGCTTGACAAAGGCCTTGTGCGCTTCCTTGGCAATTTGCTGGTCCACCGCACCGAGGAACGTTGGCAGGCCTTCCAGAATGGTCACATCGGCACCGAGGCGCCGCCAGACCGAGCCCATTTCCAGACCGATCACGCCGGAGCCGATGAGGCCCAGCTTTTTGGGCACAGCGCCGATGCGCAGGGCGCCGTCGTTGGACAGAATATTTTCTTCATCAAAAGGTGCGCCGGGCAAGGCGCGGGCGTTCGATCCCGTGGCCACGATGACATGTTTGCCGGAGAGGGTTTCCTCGGCGGCTCCAGCCACCTTGATGTCATAAAGACCGTCCTTCGCCGCGACGAAAGAGCCCCGGCCATGGAAGAAGGTGACCTTGTTCTTCTTGAACAGGTAGACGATGCCGTCGTTGTTCTGCTTGACGACCGTGTCCTTGCGCGCCACCATCTTCGCGACGTCCAAGCCCAGGCCCTTGACCTCGATGCCATGGTCGGCAAAGTGGTGAGCGGCATGGTCGTAGTGTTCGGACGATTGCAGCAAGGCCTTGGACGGAATGCAACCGATGTTGGTGCAGGTGCCCCCCAGAGCCGGTCCGCCCTTGGCATTTTTCCACTCGTCGATACAGGCCACGTTGAAGCCCAGCTGGGCGGCGCGGATGGCGGCGATGTAGCCGCCGGGACCGCCACCGATGACGATCACGTCGAATTGTTTGGACATGTATGGCTCCTCAGATGTCAAACAACAGACGTGCCGGATCTTCCAGCGCTTCCTTCATCGCCACCAGGCCCAGAACGGCTTCACGGCCGTCGATGATGCGGTGGTCGTAGCTCATGGCGAGGTAGTTCATGGGGCGGATCACGATCTGACCGTTCTCCACAACTGCGCGGTCCTTGGTGGCATGCACGCCCAGGATGGCCGACTGGGGCGGGTTGATGATAGGCGTCGACAACATGGATCCGAAGGTGCCACCGTTGGAAATCGAGAACGTGCCGCCGGTCATTTCTTCAATGCCCAGCTTGCCGTCCTGTGCTTTTTTTCCAAACTCGGCAATCTTCTTTTCGATGTCGGCAAAGCTCATCTGGTCGGCATTGCGCAGGATGGGCACCACGAGGCCGCGCGGCGAACCGACAGCGATGCCGATGTCGAAATAGCCGTGGTAGACGATGTCATTGCCGTCAACCGACGCATTGATCATCGGAAATTTCTTCAGCGCATGCACGGCGGCTTTCACAAAGAAGCTCATGAAGCCGATCTTCACGCCGTGTTCCTTGGTGAACTGGTCCTGGAACTTCTTGCGCATCTCCATGACGGGCGCCATGTTGACTTCGTTGAACGTGGTCAGGATGGCATTGGTCGATTGCGATTGCAGCAGACGCTCGGCGATGCGGGCACGCAGGCGGCTCATGGGCACGCGCTGCTCGGGCCGGTCACCCAGGCCGCTGGCCTTGGCAGGTACCGCCACTTGAGGCAAGGAAGTGGTTGGAGCGCCCGTCGGTATTGCGCTGGCAGCTACTGATTTAGGAGCAGATATGACACCACCGGCCACGGCACCCAGCACGTCGCCCTTGGTCACACGGCCATCCTTGCCGGTCCCGGGAACCGAGCCGGAGGCCAGCTGGTTGTCGGCCATCAGCTTGGCCGCTGCGGGCATCGGTACACCAGCCATGCTGCCACCGGAAGCCGCAGGCGCAGCAGCGGGGGCGGATGCAGTGGCAGTAGCGGGCGCTGCTGCCGCCGCGGCCGGCGCAGCGGCTGCCGCCTTGCCTTCGGTGTCGATCCGGGCAATCAACTGCTCGGCCGTGACCGTGCCGCCGTCGGCGACCAGGATTTCGGACAGGACACCGGCGGCAGGCGCGGGCACTTCCAGCACCACCTTGTCGGTTTCGATCTCGATCAGGATTTCATCGATGACGATGGAATCGCCGACTTTTTTCTTCCACTGCAGCATGGTGGCTTCCGCCACGGATTCGGACAACTGCGGGACCTTGACTTCTACGATAGCCATTTGAATTCTTTCGGGTTGTGGGTTCGATGGGGTGCGCCAACCGGCGCAGCCCTCTTATTTGGTCAGGACAAAGCCCTTGAGCTTGCCGAAGGCGCCGTCTACCAACGCTTTTTGCTGCTCCTGGTGCAGGTGCGAATAACCCACGGCCGGGGACGCCGAGGCCGCACGGCCCGAGTAACCCAGCTTCTGGCCTTCGGCCATGTTTTCGTGGATGTAATGCTGCACGAAGAACCAGGCGCCCTGGTTCTGCGGCTCGTCCTGGCACCAGACGATGTCGGTGACATTCGGGTACTTCTTCAGCTCGGCCGCGAAGGCCTTGTGCGGGAAGGGATAGAGCTGCTCCACACGCAGGATGGCGACGTCGTCGACACCCTTTTCCTCGCGCTTCTTGGCCAGGTCGTAGTAAACCTTGCCCGAACAGGCGACAACACGCTTGACCTTGTCGGCCTTGAGCCCACCGCTGTCGGGGATCACGGTCTGGAAACCGCCCTTGGTGAACTCGGACAGTGGCGAGGTGGCGTCCTTGTTGCGCAGCAGCGACTTGGGCGTCATGATGACCAGCGGCTTGCGCAGGTTGCGCACCATCTGGCGGCGCAGCACATGGAAGATCTGGCTGGCCGTGGTCGGCTGGACCACCTGCATGTTGGTGTCGGCCGACAGCTGCATGAAACGCTCCAGGCGCGCCGAGCTGTGTTCCGGCCCCTGACCTTCATAGCCGTGCGGCAGCATCAGCGTGATGCCGTTGACACGGCCCCACTTGACCTCGCCCGAGGCGATGAACTGGTCGATGACGACCTGTGCGCCATTGGCGAAGTCGCCGAACTGGGCTTCCCAGATGACCAGGGTGTTCGGGTCGTTGGAGGCATAGCCGTATTCGAAGGCCAGCACGGCTTCCTCGGACAGGATGGAGTCGATCACCACAAACGGAGCCTGGTTCTCGGCCACGTTCTGCAGAGGCACGTAGGTGCCGGTATCCCATTTCTCGCGGCTCTGGTCGTGGATCACCGAATGGCGGTGGGTGAAGGTGCCACGTCCGCAGTCCTCACCGGACAGACGCACCGGGTAGCCGCTGGCCACCAGCGAGGCCAGCGCCATGTGTTCGCCCATGCCCCAGTCCACCGGAATGTCACCGCGGCCCATGGCTGCGCGGTCGTCGTACACCTTCTTGACAAGCTGGTGGGCAGTGACCGTCGTCGGTATGGTGCTGATCTTTTCGGACAGGCGCTTCCACTCGGCCATCGGAATGGCGGTGTCGCCGGCGTCGGTCCACTTCTTGCCCAGGTAGGGGCTCCAGTCCACCGCGTACTTGCTCTTGAAGTTGGTGATGACCGGGTCAAAGGTGCTTTTGCCGGCGTCCAGCGCGGCGCGCACGGCCTTGACCATGTCGTCACCCAGCGTCTCGCCCATGCCCTGCGCCGCCAGCTTGTCGGCGTACAGCTTGCGGGTACCGGGGTGTTGCGCAATTTTCTTGTACATCAGCGGCTGCGTGAGTGCCGGCGTGTCCTGCTCGTTGTGGCCGAGCTTGCGGAAACAGATGATGTCCACCACGACGTCCTTCTGGAACTCCATGCGGAACTCGAGAGCGAGCTGGGTGGCCAGCACCACCGCCTCCGGGTCGTCGCCGTTGACGTGCAGCACGGGCGCCTCGATCATCTTGACGACGTCGGTGCAGTACAGCGTGGAACGGCTGTCGCGCGGGTCGCTGGTGGTGAAACCGATCTGGTTGTTGATCACGATATGCACCGTGCCGCCGGTGGAGTAACCCCGGGTCTCGGCCAGGGCCAGGGTTTCCATGACCACGCCCTGCCCTGCGAACGCAGCATCGCCGTGCACCAGCACCGGCAACACCTGCAGGCCCTTGGGGTCGGCGCGGCGGTCCATGCGGGCGCGCACCGAGCCTTCCACCACCGGGTTGACGATTTCGAGGTGCGAGGGATTGAACGCCAGGCTCAGGTGCACCGGCCCGCCGGGGGTGGTGACGTCGGAACTGAAACCCTGGTGGTATTTGACGTCGCCGCTGGGCAGGTCTTCGGGGGCGGTGTGCTCGAACTCGGCAAACAGGTCGGCTGGCACCTTGCCGAGCGAATTGACCAGCACATTCAGGCGTCCGCGATGGGCCATGCCGATCACGATTTCCTGCACGCCGATGCTGCCGCCGCGCTGGATCAGTTCGTCCATGCTGGCGATGAAGCTCTCGCCGCCTTCGAGCGAGAAGCGTTTTTGACCGACATATTTGGTGTGGAGGAAGCGCTCCAGGCCTTCCGCCGCCGAGAGACGATCCAGGATGTGGCGTTTTTTCTCCGGCGTGAAGTTGGGCTTGCTGCGGATGGCTTCGAGTTTTTGCTGCCACCAGCGCTTCTGGTTCTGGTCCGTCATGTACATGTACTCGGCACCGATGGTGCCGCAGTAGGTCTCGCGCAGCGCATTGAGCAGCTCGCGCAGGCTCATGGTTTCCTTGCCGAAGAAGGTGTTGCTGGTGTTGAACACCGCTTCCTGGTCGGCATCGGTGAACCCGTAAAAAGACGGGTCGAGCTCGGGAATGTTGTCGCGCTCGGTACGTTTGAGAGGGTCCAGGTCGGCCCAGCGGGCACCGACGTTGCGGTAGGCGGCAATCAGCTGCTGGACGGCGGTGCGTTTGCGTCCCCACTCGGAATCGGCGGTGGACGCGCCCACCACACGGGTCACGCCCTGCTTGGCACGTTCGGCGAAAGCGTTGACGACCGGCAGGTGCGGCACGTCTTTGGCGTTGCTGCCGTCAACGGCGGGCACATTTTGCAGGGCGTCGAAATACTCGCGCCAGTTGTCGGGCACGCTGCCGGGGTTGGCAAGGTAGTTTTCGTACATCTCTTCGACATAGGGCGCATTGCCGCCGAAGAGATAGGTATTGCCTTGATAGGCCGAATAGACGGACGATGCCGCCGGGCTTGAACTCATTACGCTGACCTCCGTTTCCCTTAAGGAAACATTAGCTGGCCACAACGGGATGTGGCTGGTTGATTAACCTTCCGCAACACGGCTGGACCGATTAGCGGATGCGACTGTGGCAAGGAAGGGCCTTCAGAAACACCCACAATTGTGCCATCGAATGCCGAAATGACGAAACCCGGGCCGCCACCAAGGCGCCCGGGTTTTGTCAGGAAGTGTCAGGAAGCGTCAACCGGTACCGGCTGGACCCGGCAGCGGATACCTCAGGCCAGGCCGGGGTTGCCCGCCATGCCGACCAGGCTCGGCACATTGAGTTTGGGCGGTTTGAGAACCTTGTGCGCTTTCAGGTAAGTCTCGACCACCTCCCAGACGGGCGGTCCGGCGTTCTTGCTGGCTTCCTGGACCGGCGCCCAGCCGGCCACCTTGTAGTTTTTTCCGGCTTCGACAGGCTTGCCGTTCAGGCGCATGTCCTGGATGCGCTGGCCCATTTTGGCGCCCGGCTCACAGCGATAGCTCAGCCCGCCAACACGCACCATGTCGCCGCCCTGCTGGTAATAAGGGTCGGGATTGAAGAGGTTGTCGCCGACATCTTCCAGGATGGTCTTGATCGTCTCGCCACGCATGTCGGTCAGCGTGGTCCAGGGGTAGGTGATGGCCGTCTGGTCCATCAGGTGCTCACGCGTGATGGCCTGGCCCGGCAGCAGCGAGGTACCCCAGCGGAAACCGGGCGAAAAGGCGATTTCGGCGCCCCGCACGTCCATCAGGGCATCCAGGATCAGCTGGTCAAACGTGCCGTTGAAGTTGCCGCGCCGGTACAGCGTGCCTTCGGTGACCGCCAGCTTTTCGGACAGCTTGGCCTCATAGGGTGCGCGAACTTTCGAAACCAGTGCGCTCATGGCCTCATCAGCCGGCAACAGATTTGAAAACACCGGCAACAGGCGGTAATTGAATCCGATGACTTTTTTATCCCTGACATCGAGATCGAGCACGCCGAGGAACTTGCCGTTGCTGCCCGCGTTGGTGACGATGGTCTGACCGCCGGGGTTTTTGACGATCACCGGCACGGGCACGCCGTCGTGGGTGTGGCCGCCCAGGATCGCGTCGATGCCACTCACGCGCGAGGCCATCTTGAGGTCCACGTCCATGCCGTTGTGGCTGAGCAGGACGACGGCCTGCGCACCCTTGGCACGGGCCTCGTTGACGGTTTCCTGCATCTCGCTTTCGCGGATGCCGAAGGTCCAGTTGGGTGTCTGCCAGGACGGGTTGGCAATCGGCGTGTAGGGAAAGGCCTGGCCCACAATGGCCACGGCGACCCCGTTCATTTCCTTGATGACATAGGGCTTGAACACCGGGTCGCCGAAATCGCTGGTCTTGACGTTCTGCGCGACAAAATCGACCTTGCCGGCAAAGTCCTTCTCGACGATGGTCTTGATACGCTCCTCGCCATAGGTGAAGTCCCAGTGGCCGGTCATCACGTCCACGCCCAGCAGTTTGGCGGCATCGACCATGTCCTGGCCCTGCGTCCACAGCGCCGTTGCGCTGCCCTGCCAGGTGTCGCCGCCGTCGAGCAGCAAGGCACCCGGGCGCCCCCCCTTGAGCTGTTTCACCAGCGTGGCCAGGTGGGCAAAACCGCCGACCTTGCCGTACTGGCGGGCGGCCCGCTCGAAGTCCAGGTAGGTGAAGGCATGGGCCTCGGCCGTGCCGGCCTTCAGGTGCGCCGCCTTGAGCAGGTTGTGCCCCACCAGATGCGGCAGGCGGCCCTGCATGGCGCCCACGCCGATATTGACCGACGGTTCGCGGAAGTAAATCGGCATCAGCTGGGCATGACAGTCGGTCATGTGCAGCAAATGCACGTTGCCGGTGCGCGGCACGTTGTACAGGCTGGCCGCCTGCGTGGCGCTGGCCTCGCGCTGGAGCGGAAAACCGGCGGCCAGCGCGGCCGCCATGACACTTGCAAACTCGCGGCGAGACAGATTCATGGCGATAGGTATCCTGCCCGTGCAAACAGGCGCTGTTAAGTTGCTATAAATTCAGGAGCTGCCTGCGCCCGTCTGACAAGGGCTTCAGGCAGAAATGACCATCAAATCATTTGTTGACTGGCGAAGCGGGATCAAGCAGCAGTGCCATCACGTGACGCAGCTGGGTTTCATCGAGAATGCCGGCATGGCCAAAACGCGGCATGCCCGAGCAGGCGTTGTAACCTTTGGAATTCCAGAGCTTGCCCCAGGTGTAGTCCACGATCGGTTTGCTGGCCGCAGCCGCAGGATCCGCGACACCGCGCAACTTGCCGTAGTTGTACAGGCTGGGCCCGATGGAGCCGAAGGACAACTCCTCCTTGCTGATCTGGTGGCAGTTGTAGCAACTGCCACCATTGGCTGAACCGGGTTTGTCGGTCCAGGTCATGCCGCGGCCATTCTGCGCGATTTTTTCGCCCTCTTTCCAGTCCCCCAGAAACTTGCCGTCCGAAGGCATCTTGATGGTCTTCAGGTTGGCTTCCTCAATGGATTTGGCCAGTTGGGGCTCCAGCGCCGCGCCCTGGGCTTCGGAGCAGGCCTTGTTGGAGGCATCCTGGTCCAGCCAGGAGGTCTTCGCAATACCCTGGTCACGAAACGAGGACTTGAACACTTTCTGGGTGGCTTCGGCCACTTGCTGCGGCGAAGGGCCGGTGGCACAGCCGGCGAGCAGCACGCTCAAGGCCAGCATGCCGGCCTGCTTGTATGTCTTTTTCATGTCTATGCTTCCTGTTCTGGTTGTTTCAACGCTTGAGGGCCGGTGCCGTGGAAACACCCCCCTTGCCATTCACACCCATGAACACACCCAGTGCAATGGTGGCGTCCGAGGCATAGCCTGGAAACGGAAAGCGTTGCTGGCGGTAGCAGTCGTTCAGGCGCCGCTGCATGCCCCAGAGGTCGCCACTGGACACCCGATAGGCGGGCCAGGCGCCAAAACCATCGCCGGCACCCGGATTTTTGGTCAGGTTGGGCAGGTCTTGCAGGCGCACGCGCTTGTTGTCCTCGCCATGGCAGGACGCGCAGGAAAAATCGTAGGGGCCGCCACGCTGGTAAAACACCTGCTTGCCAACGGCGTACATGAGTTTTTCCTGCGCATGGGCCTGCGGCAGGTTGAACTTCATGCCGCGCGATTCGCCGGAAATGTAGGCGACCAGCGACTCCATGTTCTTTTGCTCGTCACGGCCAAACGGCGTTTTGGCAATCGCCTCGGCACTGAAGCCCTGCAATGTTTCCATGCAGGTCAGCAGGCGCGACTCGAGGTCCTGCACACGGCCGGTGTCAGAAAAATAACGCGGCAATTCGACAAAAGCGCCTTTGACAACACCCGGGCCCTTGCCGAGGTCGCATTGCGTGAGAGGGGCATTTTTCGGTCCACGGGCCTGCTTCCAGAGCGCTTCGCCCCTGGCCTCGTACAGCTCGGCCGGGTTGCCGTCAGCCAGCATAGCGCGGTATTCGGCAATACCCTCGGCCGTGCTCTTTTGCGCCGCCACCGACAAAGGCAGCAGGCACACGGCCGTCAGCCCCAAAAGATTCCATCTCATCGCGTGCTCCTCGTAGTTATTGCTATTGGGTTGTCAACGGTTCAGGAAATCACTGCTTCGTCGGTGCGCTTGTCACCCTTGTTGTCGACCCAGCTTACCGCCACCTTGTCACCGGCCTTGCCGCCCTTGAAGGCGAACTGCAGGAACGGGTTTTTGGACACGGCCGGGCCCCATTGGGCATTCATGACGGTTTTGCCATTGTGGGTGGCGCTGATGTTCTGGATGAACCACGCCGGAACGGTTTTGCCGGCAGCGTCCTTGCGCTGGCCGCTTTCCATTTCGTGGCTGACCAGCACACGCACCGTGGTTTTTTCGCCTTGGGCTTGAGCCCGGATTCTCATCGGATCTGACATTTTCTGTTTCCTTTCAATCGTTTCTTGAAGCTGGATGCGCGTGTGGGGCTTGTAGCCCGACTCGCAACTCAGCCGCCGCAGCCGCCCAAAGTGACCTTCACTTCCTTGACTGCATAAAACAGTTTGTCGCCCACCTTGGCCAGGGCGTACACATTCGAGGACTGCCCCATCTTCAGGTTGGTCGACACATTGGCGTCGGTCCCTGCGGGAATGTCGAACAGCGCAGCCAGGACGCTCGGGTTTTTCTCGACCACCAGCGCCAGCTGCGTGGTGCCGGCGATGTTGCTCTGGGCGCCCACACGCACCACGCTGCCGTTCTCGGCAATTTCGGGGGCCTGCAGGACCAGATCCTTGCTTTCGACCGGGGCGCCGGACGCACCGATGGCCTTGACCACCTCGGCCAGCGTCTTGCTTTCAAAAGCCGCCTTGTTCCAGGCTGGCGCAGTTTGCGCATGGGCTGGCACCAGGCCGGCAGAGGCGGCCAGCGCCAGCGCGGTCGCGCCTGAACTGGTGGCTAGAAAATGACGACGTTCCATGGTCTGAACTCCTTTGGATATAACTTCAGCTTGTTAAAAACTTGAACACGATTTGACACAAAAACCCGAATTCACGACAGGGTGTTTCTCCCAACCGCTTGCCCCCCTCTAGGGCGCGAAATCCCGCGCCAGCCACTGGGCCAGTTGGGCCGCTTCGGCATCACTCAAGGTTTGTGGCGGCATGGGCATGTTGCCCCATACACCCTGTCCACCACTCCTGATTTTGCCCGCAAGGTAATTCACCGCGTCAGCGCGGCCTTTATATTTGCCCGCAACATCCTTGAAGGACGGCCCGACCAGCTTGCTGTCCATCGCATGGCAGCCGACGCAGGCGTTTTTCTGCAGCAGCGGCATGACCGCTGCCCTGGCGGCGCCCGCCGCGTTTTGCGATGGCGCCGCACTTGCTACTTTTTCAGGAGCTGCCTGCGCTTTGACGGAAAGGGCTGCGGGCCTTTCCGACACAAAAGCCTCAGGGGCGGGCCGGCTGGTATCGGCGCCCCGCGTGGAGCCCACCAGACGCATCTGGTCCGCCAGTTTCCCGTGAGCGTTGCGGGCATAGTCCGGCAGGAAGCTTTTCACGACGACCTCTTTGCGGCAGTCGCGCATGCAGGCCGAACCCTGTACATCGGGCTTGACCGTGCCGCCGAACTCGGGCCCCGGCCACATCGCGTGGGCCGTGGTGACTCCCTTGCGGTTGGGCAGGCGCTCCTGCACCTCGCGGATGTTCGTATCGGACAGGGTGAACTCCGCAGGAACAATGCTGCCCAGATTCAGGATGTAAGCGGTGACCGCATACACCTCGTCGGTGCTGAGCGACTTCGGCATGTTCCAGGGCATGGCGCGGTTGATGTAGTCCCAGAGCGTGGACAAGGTCGCCATTTTCATCAGCGCCGTGCGCTGCGGCTGGTTGGCGCCCGGCAGCAGGCTGTCAACCCGTCCGGTCTTGATGTCTTCGGCCGTGGTGCCCCCGGCAATCGGCGTGAAGATTTCCGACGATTCGCCAAAGCTGCCGTGACAGGAAGCGCATTTGCCCTCCCAGACCACCTCACCCTGGCGCACCGACCCCTGCCCTTTGGGCAGGCCCTTGAAGTCGGGCCGTACGTCGATATCCCAGGCCTTGATTTCAGCCGGCGTGGCGGTCCGGCCCAAGCCGGCATACCGGTCGGTGACCTTGACCTGGGCATGGGCGGCGACGGCAATGAATGCCATGCCCACGAGAACGGCCATCTGCCCGGCGTGCCAGGATCTAGATCTGGACATTTTTGACCTCGCCGTTTTCTCCGAGCGCCCAGGACTGGATCGCATTGTTGTGATAGATGCTGCGCGAGGCCCTGACCTTGCGCAGTTCGCCATAAGCCGGCTGGACGTGGCCGGTTTCGTCGACGGCGCGGCTCTGGAAAAAGGCCGGCTTGCCATCCCAGACAAAGTCGCTGTTGAAACGTGTCAGGCACTTGGAGAGCACCGGGCCCTCGAGGCGCGCCGGCTTCCAGTTCCGGCCGCCGTCGATCGACACATCAACCCGCCGGATCTTGCCGCGTCCGCTCCAGGCCAGGCCAGTCAGGTTGTGAACCCCTTTTTCCAGCAGCACCTGCCCACCGCTCGGCGAAGTGATCACGCTTTTGACCTCCTGGATGCTGGTGTACTGCCGGTGCAGCCCGTCGGGCATTAGATCCATGTAGTGAATGCTTTCATCCTTGGTGGCATAAGGCATGTCGCCCAGTTCGATGCGGCGCAGGTACTTGACCCAGCTGACCCCCTGCACGCCGGGGACGATCAGACGCAGCGGATAGCCGTTTTCGGGGCGCAGCATCTCGCCGTTCTGGCCGTAAGCCACCAGCACCTGCCCGTCCATCACCATGCTCATCGGAATCGTGCGCGTCATGCCGGAGCCGTCGGCACCCTCGGCCAGAACGAATTTGGCGCGCTTGAAGTCGGCGCCGCACAGCTCCAGAATCGTGCGCAGCGGCACGCCGGTGAATTCGCTGCAGCTGAGCATGCCATGGGTGTATTGCACCGTCGGCACCGCCACATTGCCCCACTCCATGCCGGTGTTGGCACCGCATTCGATGAAGTGCATGCGGCTGACGCTGGGCAGACGCATCAACTCGTCCATGTTGAAGACCATGGGCCGCTTGAGCATGGTGTCGTCCGAGCCGTTGACCATCAGGCGGTGTTTCGACGGGTCCAGGTCCCACCAGCCCTGGTGATGGCGTTCGAAATGCAGGCCACTCGGCGTGATGATGCCGAACAGGCCCTGCAACGGGCAAAAGCTCACGCTGGACTGGCTGACACGCGTCAGGCCCGGGCTTTCCCGGCGCTGCAGGTTTTTCTCCCACTCGCTGGGCAGGCCGTAGCCGCGCGCCGCCACGGGCTGGCCCAGCCCCTTGCTGTGCGCGGGCAGGTTGATGATCTCGGGGTCGTCCGTCGCCATCGCGCGGCCTGTCACCATGGCGCTGGCAGCCGCGGCCACCGCGCCGGACAAAAAGCCGCGCCGGCCGGCACGGACTTCCTGGATCTGGTCCCGGCTCAGGAAGTTTTCAGGCGCTCGCCGGATAAAACGGTTCAGCATGGGTCATTCCTAAAAAATACAGATTTCATTTCAGATGTCATAGGTGTGCGCTTTGGCTTGCTGGATGGGTGACAGGCTTTCTCCGACGGGAACAGCGTCCGGCTCGTCAAGTTCAATGGCAATCTGGGTGCAGACGCCGCGGCACAGGGCCACCGCCTTTTCACTTTGCACGCGGTAGATCACCAGGGTGCCTTCCTTGCGTTTGGCCAGCACCCCGGTCCGGTACAGGACCGCCAGGTGTTGCGAGAGATTGGGCTGGGTGGTATCGATTTCGGCCAGCAGCTCATTGACCGACTTCTCGCGCTCGCACAGGGCACTGAGCACGCGCAGGCGCATCGGGGTGGCCAGAACAGCGAATAATTCCGCCGCCAGCTCAAAGACCCGCCCCTGCTCGGACCTCGCTCCGGCTTGAATCATGTCGTTCATAAATGGTGTGGTCACTTGAATATAAGTAATGACTGATATTAGAAAGCAAGCTGCTCGGCAAATAACACCGGACATACCCTTAGAGCGCACGCACAGAAGGGGTGCACCACGTCCCGGCACAGCGCCATGGCCTACAGGTAGCGCAGGAAACCTCCCCCAACGGGGACAAAGTCACCGTAATAAATGCGTCTTTTGTGTTACTGCGTGATATAAAACCTTCGGCGTCCAATGGTTTTTCCTGGGTCCGTTGCCTATGTCTTTCAAACGTATCGTTTTTCTCCTGACTGCCGCGTGGTTTTCCGCAACGCTTGCCGGCGTAGTGCATGCCGAGGCCGACGTACTGGTTCGTGAATCGCTGGCGCTGGTGGAACAGGGCAAGGCGCAGCAGGCGTTTGACCAGCTCGCCACCGCGGAGGCCGAACGTGCCGGGGACCCGGACTTTGACACCGTCCTGGGCATTGCCGCCAACGAAACCGGCCAGTTCACGCGTGCCGTGTTTGCGCTCGAACGGGTGCTGTCGGTCCAGCCGGGCAACTCGCGCGCCCGCGCCGAACTGGGCCGCGCCCTGTTTGCGCTGGGCGACAACCAGGCCGCGCGGCAAGTGCTGCAGGAAACAAAGCAGGACGCCATCCCCGCCGAGGTGGCCCGCAAGATCGACGAATTCCTGCAGGCCATTGAGCGCAATGAAGAGGCCGCCAGGTCTTCTGTCAGGGCCTACGTCGAAACCGCCGCCGGCACCGACAGCAATATCAACAGCGGTCCTGGCAATGCCAACGTCGCCGTGCCCTCGCTCGGGGGGCTGATACTGACCCTGAGCCCGGCCAGTGTCAAACTGAAAGACGACTTTTACAGCCTGGGCGCCGGCGTCTCCGGACGTTTCGTGATCGACCCGCGCCTGTCGCTGATTGCCAGCGCCTCCGGCAATTACCGCTTCAATCAGGACCACAACGATTTCGACACCCGCCAGTTTGACGTGAGCGGCGGGGCCAGCTACCGGGTCGGCAAGGACGAGTTCACCGGGGCAGTCCAGATCGGTACCTATGCCGCCGACAACAACACCGTGCGCGACCAGCGCGGCGTGGTGGGCGAATGGACCCACAGACCGGACGGCGCCAGCCAGTGGACCTCCTACCTGCAGCTGTCCACCCTGCGTTACCCCGGACAGAACCTGCGGGATGCCAACCGCCATGTGCTGGGCACGTCCTACGCCACTGCCCTGCGCGGCGGATGGCTGGTTTTCGGCGGACTGTACGCCGGCACCGAAAATGAGCGCGCCGCCAACGTGCCCCACCTGGGACACCGGCTCGCAGGCCTTCGCGTCGGACTGCAGAAGTCCATCAACGCGGACGTGGACCTGTTCGCCAACGCCGGCTATGAAACGCGCCACCACGGCGGCGCCGACCCGTATTTCCTGGTGAACCGCCGTGACCGGCAGACCAACCTGAATCTGGGCCTGACCTGGGTTCCTGTCGTGAGCTGGCGCGTGACACCGCAGCTGTCGCTGCTGAGGACAAACTCCAACATCGCCATTTCAGATTTCAGCAAGCGCGTGCTGTCCGTGACCTTGCGCAAGGATTTCTAGGCAGACGCACCCGCCGTTGCCGTTTTACCCCAGCTCCGCCATCCAACGATCCGCCAGGGCCCACATCATGAAACCACACTTCCCGCTGAAAAATGCCGCCCTGCTGACGACACTGGTGACCGCCTGGCCGCTACAGGTCCATGCGCTGGCCGGGATCGCCCAGTTCACTGCCGGTGAAGTCAACGTCCGGCAGGCGGATGGCAAGACCATCGCCCTGGCCAAGGGCGGCAGCATCGACAGCGGTCACGCCATCGTCACCGGCGGCAACGGCCGGGCCCAGGTCCGGTTCACCGATGGCGGCCTGGTTTCACTGCAACCGAACACCGAGTTCAAGATTGCCAACTATGTGGACCAGAACAACCCCAAGGAAGACCGCTTCCTCGTTGACCTGCTGCGCGGCAGCATGCGAGCCATCACCGGCCTGATCGGCAAACGCAACCGGGACAACTACCGGCTCACCACCACCACCGCCACCATCGGCATCCGCGGCTCGGGCTTCAAGGTCGGCTACAACCCGGATGGCTCCCTCGGCATCACCAGCGAGCTGGACAAAATTGAAGTCTGCAACCAGAGCGGCTGCATAGGCCTGGTGGCAGGAGAGTCGTTGAAGGTTCTCGACAATGTGACGCCACCGGTGCGTACCAGCGAACAGCCCAAAGTCGAGACACCCGTTACCACGAAGGATCCTGTCGTTGTGGGCGACAAGGTGGACCAGGCGGGCAAGATAAAAGTTGTGACCGAAAAAGTGGAAACAGCAACCACCACAACCACCACCAAAACAACTACAACTACAACCACAACAACGTCCACCACGACGTCTCCTGTCGAGCGCACCTTCACGGACATCAAGGTCGCGGCAGTCGGCGTCAACAGCGGCTCGGCATACACCCTGTCGACCAGCACCGGAGCCACCACGGTTTTCAGCGACAACAAACTGCTCAAGCTGCAGGACACCGCGGCCAACACGCCGAAGTGGTCGGAAGCCGGCACAGCGCAGCCGGTGACCAGTTTCAAGTCTGTCGGCAATGTGAGTGACGCCAACTTCATCGGCTGGGGCATGTGGACCACCGGTCAGAAAGAAGATCCAAGCGTCCTCTCGCTGGACAACGTGCACTACGTCGCAGGACGGCCCACGGCGCAGACAGAACTTTCATCCCTGTTCTATACCGGCGTTGCCAACTACACGCTGGCAGGCAACACGGCCCCCACGCAAAACGGTGTTGCCGGCACACTCAACAGCGCGACCTTCTCGGTCAATTTCCAGACGGGCTATACCATCTCGGTGGCCATCAACACCTCGTTCGGCAACTTCACGGACTCGGCATCCGGCAGCACGCCGTCCTTCAATGGCACCTATATCAAGGGCATGTTCGTCGGCACCAATGCCGCGTATGCGGGCCTGACCTACGCCAAGAACCCCGGGGCCGGCTTGATCACCGGCGCGGTGGTTTTCAAGAAGTAGCCTGACTCCGGTCGCTGGCGACTGCGACTGCGTGACTCCACCTGCTCCACCCGCCCGAGGCCGCTGAAACAGTTGGAATGCTATATTTTTTATAGCTTATGGCGCTCGCGCCACCAGCGCCAGCACCATTTTTTGCATCAGAAAGCCAGCCCGGGCGTTCAAGCCGCTCCCATCAGGTCCCGGATCTGCTGCAGTGCCGCCGGGTCGTCCATGGTCGTCAGGTCGCCCGCATCTCGTCCCTCACACACGGCCTGGATCGCGCGCCGCAGCAGCTTGCCGCTGCGGGTTTTCGGCAGCACCGACACAAAACGCACACGTGAGGGCCGCGCCAGCGCGCCCAGGTCCTGGTCCACGCGCTTCATGATCTCGCCTTCGAGCTTGAGCGCGGCGGCGCTGTCCGTCAGCACGCTGCTGTCCTTGGGCACCACAAAGGCCATGGCGACCTGGCCCTTCAGGTTGTCGGCGACGCCGACCACAGCCACCTCCGCTGCACCGGCATGGCCGGAAATGCTTTCCTCGATCTCGCGCGTGCCCAGCCGGTGCCCCGCCACGTTGATCACGTCGTCGGTGCGGCCGAGGATGAAGTAGTAACCGTCCTCATCCCGAATGCCCCAGTCGAAGGTGCTGTAGACCATCTTGCCGGGCACACTTTTCCAGTAGGTGTTGACGAAGCGCGCATCGTCTTTCCAGATCGTCTGCATGAAGCCCGGCGGCGTCGGGCCCTCCAGAACCACGACGCCCTTTTCGTTCGGCTGTGTCAGTTCTTCGCCGGTCGACTCATGCAGCAGCTTGACGTTGTAGCCGTACATCGGAATACCGGGGCTGCCAAACTTGCTGGCCTTTTTCTCGACGGCGTTGGCAATCGTCAGAATCGGCCAGCCGCTTTCGGTCTGCCAGTAGTTGTCGATGATGGGCACTCTCAAGCCCTCGCTGATCCAGCGGGCAGTCGGCTCGTCGAGCGGCTCGCCCGCCAGGAACAGGGCGCGCAGGCTGGACAGGTCGTATTTCTTGAGCAGCGCCGGGTCCTGCTTCTTGAGCACGCGCACCGCTGTCGGCGCACTGAACATGGCCGTGACCTTGTATTTTTCAACCAGCCGCCACCAGATGCCGCCGTCGGGCTGCTTGTCCAGGCCTTGCGTCGGCAGGCCCTCGTACATCAGCGTCGCCATGCCGGCAATCAGCGGGCCGTAGATGATGTAGCTGTGGCCCACGACCCAGCCGATGTCGCTGGTCGAGAAATAGGTTTCACCCGGCCGGCCGTCGAAGATGTGTTTCATGCTGGCGGCCAGCGCCACCGCGTAGCCACCGGTGTCGCGTTGCACACCCTTGGGCTTGCCCGTGGTGCCGCTGGTGTAAATCGTGTAGCTGATGTCGGTGGAATTCATCCACTCGCAGGGCACCTGATCATCCAGGTGACTGGCGCGCAAATCCGACCACAACTGGTCGCGCCCGGCCACCAGTTGCATGGACGACAACCCCCGGTCCACCAGCAGCACCGCCTCGGGCTTGTGACTGGACAGGCGGATCGCCTCATCGAGCAACGGCTTGTAGGGCACGATCTTGCCGCCGCGCGAACCCGCATCGGCGCTGACGATGACCCTGGGCGTCGCGTCCTCGATGCGCGAGGCCAGCGAGCCGCTGGCAAACCCGCCGAACACCACGCAGTGGATGGCGCCTATGCGCGCGCAAGCCAGCATCGCAAACGCGGCCTCGGCAATCATGGGCATGTAGATCAGCACGCGGTCACCCTTTTGCACGCCCAGAGCCTTCAGGCTGGCCGCCATTCGCTGCACTTCGACATGCAATTCGGCGAAGCTGTAGGTTTTTTCAATGCCGGTTTCGGTCGACACGTAAATCAGCGCAGCCTGGCCGGCCCGGTCTTTCAGGTGCCGGTCCACCGCGTTGTGACACAGGTTGGTGGTGCCGCCTTCAAACCAGTGGGCAAACGGCGGCTTGTCGTAGTTGCAGACACGCGTGAAAGGCTGCTTCCACTCAATCAGTCTGGCCTGCTCGGCCCAGAAGGCGTCGGGCTGGTCTATCGACTGGCGGTAAAAATCGGCGTAACTTGTCATGCGCTGTCTCCAGTTTTTGGTTTCACGATTCAGATTTTGACCACGATGCGGCCGCGGACCTTGCCCGCCATCAAGTCGGCGGCTTTTTCCGCAGCCCGGCTCAGCGGCACTTCTTCCACAATGGCTTCGAGTTTCGCCGGGTCCAGGTCCGTCGCCAGCCTGTCCCAAGCCTGCTGGCGGCGCGCCAAGGGGGCCATCACGCTGTCGATGCCAGCGAGCGTTACCCCACGCAGGATGAAAGGCAGCACCGTGGCCGGAAAATCCGCGCCCTGAGCCAGCCCGCAGGCCGCCACCACACCGCCGTAACGCGTTTGCGCGCAGGCATTGGCCAGCGTGTGCGAGCCCACTGCGTCCACCACCGCGGCCCAGCGTTCCTTTTGCAGCGGTTTGCCTGATGCGGCCAGCTCGGCCCGGTCCATCACGGCGCCCGCGCCCAGCTGTTTCAGATAACTTTCCTCACTGGCCTTGCCCGTGGCCGCCACCACGCGGTAACCGAGCTTGCCAAGCAGCGCCACCGCCACGCTGCCCACGCCGCCGGTCGCACCCGTGACCAGCACTTCGCCGTCGCCGGGCTTGAGGCCATGCTTTTCCAGCGCCAGCACACACAGCATGGCGGTGTAACCCGCCGTGCCAATGGCCATGGCCTGGCGCGTGGTGAAAGCGGCCGGCAACCTGACCAGCCAGTCGCCCTGCAGGCGCGCACGTTCGGCCATCAGGCCCCAGCGCGTCTCGCCCAGGCCCCAGCCGTTGTGGATGAAGGGGTCACCGGCCTTCCAGCCCGCGTGGCTGGATTCGAGCACCGTGCCCGCACCGTCAATACCCGCCACCATGGGCCAGCTGCGCACCACCGGGCCCGTGTTGGTGATGGCCAGCCCATCCTTGTAGTTGAGGGTCGAATACTCGACCTGCACCATTACATCGCCGGCGGGCAGTTCGGCTTCGTCAAGGGAAACAAGCCCGGCAGAAAAGCCGGTGTCGGACTTGTTGAGTTGCAGGGCTTTGAACACGCTTGTCTCCGGCTATTTTTAAACTGAATTCATAATTATTTATAACAGACTTGCGTGGGGCTGACAGAGTCGTTCAGGAGATCCCGATGCCGGCAGGCCGTTGCGGGTGGCCCAACCCTCGCCAAGCGATCAAGGGATGCGCCATGGATTGAAAAAATGGGAAAGCCCTGCCACCGGACGCCAGTTGCCAACGCAAGCCTCAGGCCCTGAGGCAGTAAGGCCCCTCACCAGTGGCGTCAGAACTCCACCGCGTCGGCGATGGCCTTGATGCCGGCCTGAGCGCAGACCTCGTCGATTTCACCGCCCGGGGCACCGGAGACACCGATGGCGCCATAGATGGAGCCGCCGCCCTCGATCAGAAGGCCACCGCCCACCGCGAGCATGCGCGGCACGCCGCGAATGCCGCTCATGGGCCGGCCCGCCTGGGTCTCCGCCGCCAGCGCCAGCGTCGAGGTGCGGAAACTGACAGCCGTCCACGCTTTGTTGGTGGCGACCTCCACGGTATGTGGACCCGCGAAACGGTCACGCAGAAAAACCTGGGTCAGGCCGGCACGGTCAACCACGGCCACGCCGACCTGGTAGCCCTGCTGGCGGCAAGCCTCCATGGCCGCCCTGGCGGCGGTCAGCGCCGTTTCCGGCGTGAGTGATTTGGTCTGAAACGTGGCCTGTTGTGCAAAGGCGAGTCCGGCCAGCCCGAAGAGTACGGGTGCCAGAAGGGTTGAAGTACGCATGGTGTCTCCTGCAGATCGCTGGGTTTGACGGATAAACGGGACTTCCACATTCAGGCGAACCGCGACGCCTCGTGCTGGATGAACAGCGACCAAAAGCCGCACGGGAGGAGTCCAACGCCACCCGCCTGAAAGGCAAGTCCATCGCTATCGTAGTGGCTGGCGCCGATTTGGCAACGGCCGCTTCACCAACCCATCACTTCCCTGAACGTCGCCTGCTTCGCCGCCAGAAGCGCGTTTGTCACTTGTGCGCGATGGGTTTGTCCGTGAAAAGATAGTCCTTCATCTCACTGGAAAACTTCGGATCCTTCCGGCGGATCCACTCGAGCACCATGGCCGCGTGTTCCTTTTCCTCGTCACGGTTGTGCTGGAGGATGGCCTTGAGGTCGGGGTCCTTGCAGGCATCGGCGCGCTGGTTGTACCAGTCCACCGCTTCCAGCTCTTCCATGAGCGAGACGATGGCGCGATGCATGTCCCGCGTTTCGTCGGACAGTTCGTTGACGGGTTCGTGGTAACCAACACTGGACATGGCGTTTTCTCCTGTTGCCAAGACTTCTTATAGCAGACCCCGGCCGGCGGACGATAAGTCCGGCGCGCCCTACTTCACCAGCGTCAGCATGTCCCTGAACGCCGGATGCTCCGCGGTACGCAGCCACTCGAAGGCCACCATCTCGGTCGTCACGAGTTCGGCGCCCGCGCCGGCCAGGCGGTCGAAGGCGGCGTCGCGGTTGCGTTCGGTGCGCGAGCTGCAGGCGTCGGTGACGACCCAGACCTCGAACTCTTCTTCGAGCAGGCCCAGCGCGGTCTGCAGCAGGCACACGTGCGCCTCGCAGCCGGCCATCACGATGACGCCCCGCCCCTCTTCTTCCGCCGGCGCGGCCTTCTGCAGGTGTTTGGGCAGGCTGCGGGCATTGCCTCCCGCGGGCGCCTTGCGCGCGGGCGGCCGCAGCCAGTCGGCCAGGCCATCGTCCACCGCGCTGAAATGCATCTTGTCCAGCGTCCGGCCGCCGGCCGCCGCGATGGCGGCAACGACCCCGGGCACGTTGGGCCCCAGCTTGTCGGGCGTCTGCGCCGTGCCCCACACCGGCACGGCCATCAGCCTGGCCATGCCGGCCAGGCGCAGCGCATTGGCAAGGACAAGCTCTCCTTCAAAAATGGCGGGCATCAGACGAACCTGGTAGTCCACCAGCACCAGTTGGGAATCATCGGCATCAAGCAACATGGTTATTCCTGAAAGTTTTATTCAAAGAGGTCTTTCCGACAAACACGGCAAGAGCAGCAGGGTCTCTTCGCCGCAAGCCGGGCAATGTCAGGGCGTCGGCGGCTGTTGCGGCAGTTCCGCAAACTTGAGCAGGCGCGTCGCCAGCAGGGTCTCGGCCAGGAAACACAGCAGCGCGAACAGGAAGCAGGCCACGCCGGAGAGGAAACACACGGTGGCGATCTTGAGCGTGGGCAGGTCGCTGGTCTCACCGAGAAAGAGCAGCACAATGGTCAGGCCGATCAGGATGGCGCAAAACGTCAGCAGGGCCAGGCAGCCGTTGACCAGCCAGCCCCGGTGCCGCAGCTCGCCGAGTTCGGCGTACATCCTGGTGGCACGGGTCTCCTCGACCCCACCCGCTTCCAGCCGGTTTTCCAGAAAACGCGCACGGTCGATGATGCGGGCCAGACGGCCGGCCACGGCGGCGATCATGCCGGAAACGGCCGTGAGCAGGAACACGGGGGCCACAGCGAGCTGTATGCCGTGGGTGACCGTCGCAAGGTCGGGGGCAAAATTCATCCAGGGCTCCGTCAGCATCAGGGGGACGTCCGTATTCTGTCACGCAAAACGCCGCCGGCAGCCCGCGCGATAGCAGCCTTCCTACGCAACAGTCGTCACTGTCCGACAGGATGCACCGGCAGCGTCCATCACACTGACAGCCATATCGCTGCAAAATGCCTCGCCAAGCCAAGGAAATCTGCATGTTGCCACACGGCAGGACAACACGTCCCCGAAGCCACGTTCAAGACCTGCCGCCGCCGGTGCTAGGATCATCACGTACCCCTTTCGACCCTGATTGAAGACGCATGAAACTCCCCGAAACCTTCACCGAGAGTGCCTCCACCCCCGTCCCGGCCCCTGCCCTTCTGCGGGAAGAGGCTGCCCGCTACGCCCTGCTGCGCCGCATCGCGCCGGCCATCCGCCACCACATGGCCGGCACACTGCAACCCATCGGCATGATTGCCGCCATTCTCGACCGGCGGCTGCAGGCAGAGACACCCGACCTGGCGGTGCTGCGCGACAACAGCAAGTCGATCAGCACGCTGTCGCGCTCGGCCTCCACTGCCAGCATGAACCTGATCACCTGGGTCGTCCCCAAGGAAAACGGCAGCATCGCGCTGGAGGCCGGCATCGAGGAAGCGCTGGGCATGCTGGCGACCGATCTGGCCTTTCGCGGCTTCACGGTGACCAACCAGGTCAATGCGCCCGAGGTGACCACCTCTGTTTTTGCGCTGCGCACCGTGTTCACTGCCAGCCTGATTGCGCTGACCGACGCGGCGCACGCCCCCGCCAGCGTAGTGCTCAGCAGCGAACCCGCCGGTGAGCAGACCCGGGTCTGCATCACGGTCACCCGGACCGAGGGCACAGAGGCGCCGGACGAGGCGCGCGGCTACCGTGCCCTGGGCTGGGACGATGTGCAGGCGCTGGCGGACGCCGAGCAGGTCAGCATCCGCTACAGCGCGGCACACGCCGACATGCTCTTCAACAGGATCGAGCAGGCGCTGGTGACCGGCTGAAACAGCCTTCGTTTGCTCTGTTTTTGATAGCTGCCATCGCCCGATGCAAAAGGGCCTGCGTCCTTTTTCTTCATTGAATTTTTAAAAGACCACGGTCCGGTGCGCCCGGCCGGTCGCAGCGGCGCACGCCCGGATGCCGGCAGTGGTTATGCTCGGAGCGACAGAGTTGGTCCGCACGGCCAGCCTTCAAGCAGCCCTACGCCACCCCAATCGCTTCTCCTCGCTCCCTGGCTTCATGAAAAAAAGCGGCATTCTTCTTCACATCGCCGGCCTGTGGCTGCTCTCGGCCCTCGACGCCTCCGGAAAATGGCTGGTCATGGCCGGCGTGTCGGTGTTGATGGTGGCCTGGATGCGTTACGCCGTGCACACCGCGCTGATGACGGCCGTGGTGCTGCCCTCGCGCGGCCGGGCCATCTTCCAGACCAAGTCGTTGCCGCGCCAGCTGGTGCGCGGCCTCCTGATGATCACCACCACCGTGCTGTTCTTTTCGGTGCTGGGCCGCCTGCCGCTGGCCGAGGCCACCGCCATCAACTTCATGGCGCCCCTGTTCCTGATGATGATGGCGCCGTGGCTGCTGCACGAGGCGCACCGGCTGCACCGCTGGCTGGGTGTGCTGGCCGGTTTTGCCGGCATGCTGATCGTGGTGCGGCCCGGTTCGCAGCTGGACCCGATCGGTGTGGCGCTGGGCCTGGCCACGGCCCTGGCCTTTGCATTTTTCCAGATTGCCACCCGCCGCGTGGCCCACGACGATCCGCTGACAACCAACTATTACGGCGGCCTGTTCGGCACCATCACCCTGACACTGGCCCTGCCCTGGTTCTGGACCACGCCCGACCTGTCGCCGTGGCAGTGGCTGCTGCTGGTGTCCACCGGCCTCACCGGATTTCTCGGGCACTGGCTGCAGATCGCCGCCTTCCGCCACAGCCCGGCCACCCTGCTGGCGCCCTTCAGCTACCTGCAAATCGTGGCCGCCGCCACGCTGGGCTGGCTGGTGTTTGGTCAGGTGCCGGGCCGGACCACCGCGCTGGGCATCACGCTGATCTGCCTGGCCGGCCTGGGCGTGGCGCTGACCGAGGCACGCATGGCCTGGGTCCGTTCACGCGCGCTGCGCGAGGACCGCTAGCAACTTGTCCTGAGGCGTCAGGCCTGGAACAGCGGCAGATCGGCTTTTTTCAGCGTGCGCAGCACAAAGCTGGACTTGCTGTGGCGTATGCCCTTGATCTTGTAGAGGCGCTCGCGCAGCAGGCGTTCGTAGTCGCGCGTGCCGCTGACGGCGATGCGCAGCAGGTAGTCGTAGTCGCCCGAGACCAGGTAGGCCTCGATCACCTCGGGAATTTTCGCCAGTGTTTCGCCGAATTTTTCCAGCGTGTTGTCCGAGTGGCTGTCCAGCGTGACCTGCACCAGCACGGTGTCGCTCAAATCCAGCGCGGCGGCGTTGATCCGCACCGTGTAGCCCTCGATGACGCCGGACTCCTCCATCTTCCTGATGCGGGTCCAGCACGGCGTGTGGCTTAAGCCCACCGCCAGGCCGATCTCCTGCAGGCTGGCGCGGGCATTGGCCTGCAGCACCTGCAAAATTTTCCGGTCTGTTTTGTCCATACAGTAGTATTTCCTCCAATTATTGATTTACGAAGGAATTATTACTTAATCTTCAGCGAATCAGAAGAAATACAGAAGCACTTTCTGCAGCGCCTGGCCGATACTTCTTTCTGGCAAACACATTTACCGGTGTGTGTTGCAAGGCAGGCGCAGCAAAGGGTTACCGCCCGTTGTTGCGCCTGGGCATGTCTGCCGTCTGCCCTTTTGCCGTCTTTGCCGGTTTGAGATTCAGGCAAACTTGCGCAGCGCATCGAGCGCCAGGCCGGTGCCAATGCTGCCGAACAGATCGCCCTCGACGCGGCGCGCCTGCGGCAGCAGCGCCGCGATACGCGAGCGCAGCAGCGGCACGCTGCTCGACCCTCCGGTGAAAAACACCGTGTCCACCGCGCCGGCCGGCACGCCGGCATCACGCAGCAGGCCGCTCACGCTGCGCTCGACCGTGCCGACCAGCTCGCCGATGGCGCTGTCGAAATCCGCGCGCTGCAACACCAGCGTTTCGCCGGGCGCGATGCGGCCCAGGTCCATGGACGTGCGGGGCGCGTCCGACAGCGCGATCTTGGCTTCCTCCACCTGCATCGCCAGCCAGTGCCCGGCGCGTTCGCTCACCAGGTTTTGCAGGCGCGCGAGTTTGTCTTTCTCCTGCGCCTCGCGGTGCAGCTCGACGATCTGAGACCCCGCCTGCCGGGTGTACGCGAAGTTGATGGTGTGCCAGGTCGCCAGGTTGAAGTAGATGGACGACGGCATCAGCAGGCCATTCCTGAGCCGGCTGCCCAGGCCCAGCATGGGCATCACGCTGGCCAGGCTCAGGTACTTGTCGAAGTCGGTGCCGCCTATGTGCACGCCGCTGCTGGCCAGGATGTCGTCAAGCCTATCGGCCCGGCCCGCGCGTTCGGGCGCCAGGCGCACCAGCGCAAAGTCCGAGGTGCCGCCGCCGATGTCGACCACCAGCACCAGCTCTTCGCGCGTGACCTGCGACTCGTAGTCAAAGGCCGCGGCAATCGGTTCGTACTGGAAGGCAATGTCGCGCAGGCCCACGCCGCGCGCGATCTCGGCCAGCGTGTTTTCGGCCTGCCGGTCGGCCGCGGCGTCGCCGTCGACAAAAAACACCGGCCGCCCCAGCACGGCGCGGGTGAAGTCACGGCCGGCCGCGTGTTCTGCGCGGCGCTTGAGTTCGCCGATGAACTGCGCCAGCAGCGCACGAAACGGCAGTGCGCGGCCGGCCACCTCGGTCTGCTCGTCGATCAGCGAGGTGCCGAGCAGGCTTTTGAGCGAACGCATCAGCCGCCCTTCATCGCCCGCCAGGTAGTCGGCCAGCGCGGCGCGGCCGTAACTGATGTGCCCGTCTTCGGCGTGGAAAAACACGACCGACGGCAAGGTGGCCTTGCCGTCCTCCAGCGGCAGCAGGGTCACCTGCCCCGGATCAGCGCTGCCGCAGCCCGCGGTGGAGTTGGAGGTCCCGAAGTCGATGCCACAGGCATCGATCAATGCGGAAAAAGCGCCCGTCATCAGGGCCTGGGAAAGCCGCCGTCGGCCCAGGCCGTGGCGCTGGCGCGGCTCAGCTTGAAGGCCGGCGACACACGCACCTGCGCGAGTTGTTCACCGGCCTCGTCATGCGCGCTCAGCAAGGCAGACGGGTTGTCTTCATCGGGCACGATGTCCAGCGACACGGTGATACGCGCACCGCGCGAGTCCACTTCCAGGCTCTGGTGCAGCGTGGCATGCAGCTGCTGCTCATGGCGGCGCACAAACTCCGACGCGGTCTTGACCAGGGTGCTGAAGGCCGGGCCGTCGAGCGGCTTGGGATTTTTCTTGTCGCGCCCCATGGTCCAGGGGCCCACCAGCGCGGGCTCGGGTTCGCCGTCCTTGATCATGGCGACGGCCCAGCCGTCGTCGTCTTCGTTCTTGAGCACGCGGGCCGTCCAGCCGTCGCCGCACCACAGGCGCGGCTGCTGGACAGGGGTATCGGGATCGGAAAAAGGCTCGGAGGAAGAAGAGTCGGACGGGAAGCGGGCGGTATCGGTCACAGGGGTCGTTTCAGTCAAAAAAAAGCGCAGCGGTGCGCTGTCTGCAGCCCGCCATTTTACGCCTGCACCCCGGTGCGCGGGCCCGCGCCCGCAAGCTGTTCTGCCTTGCAGAATACGCTCCCCGCGTAAACCTTGATGACACGCCGACAGCGGGCCGCTACGCTCGAATCTTCAGATGTACTGCAACCTCCGGAGACTATCAATGACCAACCGCCGCGCGTTTATTGCCAGCACCACAGCGGCTGTGGCCGGTGTGGCCCTGCCCTCCCTGGCCCGTGCGCAGGCCTTCCCGTCGCGCCCCATCAAATACATCTGCCCCTGGCCGGCAGGTGGCTCCACCGACGCGGTGATCCGTTCGCTGGCAGAAAGCGCCGGCAAGACCCTGGGCCAGACCATCATTGTCGAGAACAAGCCCGGCGCCGGCGGCATGCTGGGCGCCATCGAGATGCTGAGCGCCAAACCCGACGGCTACACGCTGACGCAGATACCGCACGGCGTCTTCCGCATTCCGCACATGCAGAAAACCGCTTACGACCCGCTCAAGGACTTCACCTGGATCACCTGCCTCACCGGCTACACCTTTGGCCTGGTCGTGCCCGCCGATTCACCGATCAAAAATATCAAGGACCTGGTGGCCTATGCCAAGGCCAACCCCGAAAAATTCACCTATGGTTCCACCGGCACCGGCACCAGTCCGCACCTGGCGGTTGAGGAGTTTGCGCAGCGCGCCGGCATCAAGCTCACCCATGTGCCGTTCAAGGGCAATGCCGACAACATGCAGGCCATCCTCGGCGGCCACGTGATGGGTGCGAGCGACGCCACCGGCTGGGGTCCGCACGTGGAGTCGGGCAAGCTGCGCCTGATCGCCACCTACGGCAGCAAACGCACCAAGCGCTGGCCCAACGTGCCCACGCTGACCGAGCTGGGCTACGACACCGTGTCGGACTCGCCTTTCGGTGTGTGCGGCCCCAAGGGCATGGACCCGGCCATCGTGGCGACGCTGCACGAAGCCTTCCGGAAAACGCTGAACGACCCGGCCGTGCTGGCCACCTTCGACAAGTACGACCAGTCGGTGATCTACATGAACACCGCGCAATACACCAAGTTCGCCCGCGAAACCTTTTCCGCTGAAAAAGCGACGATTGAACGGCTGGGCATGAGCTTCAAGGGCTGAGCCCGGACGGCCCGTCGGCGCTTGCCGGCGCTGGCGGCGCTTAATTGGCAGGCAAACTGTTGCAAGCCACGACTGGCAAGCCTTTCGTGGCTTTTTTGCGTGCTTATCCACAGATTCGTGCACAGGATGCGTGGGCAACCTGGGTACCGCATTGGCGGGAGCACCCGGCGCAGGGCATGCCTGCGGGTAAAAATACCGCCCTTGGAGAAAGCCACCTCACCCCAAGATTTATGGCTTTATGTTCACTTTGTTTCAATTTGCCCTGCATCGAGCATGAACCCCTTGTCCACAGAAGGCTTGCAACGGCGAGCTCCTGCCCAGGGCCGGCCTGCGTTATGCTGACCGTCTCCCTTTTTTCCGGTGCCGACATGAGCTTTCAACCTTTCCAGATCCTCCCGGCCATGCTGGTGGCAGCCACGCTGCTGTTGACCGCCTGCCAGGACACGCCCGCGCCCGACGCAAAGGCCAAAGCCGGCACCACCGCTGTGTCCACCGCCGTCGTGGCCGCCGAGGCCAAGGGGTTCAGCGTCGGCTCGACCCTGAGCACACGCACGGTCTATGTTTTCTTTGATGCCCAGTGCCCGCATTGCAACGCGCTGTGGGTGGCCGCCAAACCACTCAAGGCGCAGGCGAAATTTGTCTGGATTCCGGTGGGCATCCTCAATGCGTCCAGCACGGCCCAGGGCGCAACCTTGCTGGCCGCCAAAGATCCCGCAGCCGCCATGGATGAACACGAGGCCTCCATGCAGGCCAAGGGCGGCGGCATCAGCGCCGGCAGCGACATCGCGGCCCAGAAAGAGGTGGTGGCGAAAAACACCGCGCTACTGACACGCCTCGGCTTCGGCTCGATCCCGACCATCATCGGCACCCATGCCCAGAGCGGCGCGCTGGTAACGCAGGAAGGCTCCATGCCCACCGCCGCCCTGGCCGCGCTGCTCGGCCTGCAGGTGCCCGCCGCGCCATAAAGCGCCAGGTTATTAAGCGAAAAGTGGCTCCAGCCCAATCCAGACGGGCGCGAGCAGCTATTGAAGTAATAGCAAGCTGAAGCCGGCCCGCACCGGCAGCGGCTAGAAGAGAACGCGGCTGCGGATGGTGCCGGGCACGCCAGCCAGTTTGACCAGCGCCATGTCCGAAGAAGCGGCGTCGATGTCGATCACCACATAACCAATGGCCTCGTTGGTCTGCAGGTACTGCGACGCGATGTTGATGTTGTTGTCGGAAAACACGCGGTTGATCTCGGCCAGCACACCCGGCACGTTGCGGTGGATGTGCAGCAGCCGGTGTTTGCCCGGGTGCGCCGGCAGCGCCACCTCGGGAAAGTTGACCGAGGAGGTCGAGGTGCCGTTGTCGCTGTACTTGACCAGTTTTTCCGCCACTTCGACGCCGATGTTTTCCTGCGCTTCCATGGTGGAGCCGCCGACGTGCGGCGTCAGGATCACGTTGTCCAGGCCGCGCAGCGGCGACTCGAACACGTCCTTGTTGCTCTTCGGCTCGACGGGAAACACGTCGATCGCCGCACCGAGCAGTTTTTTCTGGCGCAGGGCTTCGGCCAGCGGCTCGATCTCGACCACGGTGCCGCGCGAGGCATTGATCAGCACGCTGCCGGGCTTCATCGCGGCGATCTCGGCCGCGCCCATCATCCACTGCGTGGCCTGGGTCTCGGGCACATGCAGGCTGACCACGTCGGACTGCGCCAGCAGGTCGGTGAGCTTGCCGGCCTGGCGCGCATTGCCCAGCGGCAGCTTGGTGACCACGTCGAAAAACACCACATGCATGCCCAGCGCCTCGGCCAGCACCGACAGCTGCGTGCCGATGGAGCCGTAACCGATGATGCCCAGCGTCTTGCCGCGGATCTCGAAAGCGTTCTCGGCCGACTTGAGCCAGCCGCCGCGGTGGGCGACCGCGCTTTTCTCGGGCACACCGCGCAGCAGCAGGATCGCCTCGGCCAACACCAGCTCGGCCACCGAACGGGTGTTGGAAAACGGCGCATTGAACACCGCAATGCCGCGCTCGCGCGCCGCGTTCAGGTCGACCTGGTTGGTGCCTATGCAAAAGCAGCCTACCGCCGCCAGTTTCGTTGCATGGGCAAACACGTCGGCGGTCAGCTGGGTGCGCGACCGGATACCGACAAAATGGGCGTCGGCGATCTTGCGCTTGAGCTCGTCGCCCTCCAGGGCCCCCGTGAGGCTTTCAATCTGCGTATAACCCGCCGCCTGTAGCACAGCCACGGCCGAGGGATGAATGCCCTCCAGCAGGAGAAACTTGATCTTTTTCTTGTCGGTCGAGGTTTTGCTCATGGCGCTCAGGCAGGTGGTGGAGGCACGAAGTATGAACCAAGGCCTGCGAGCGGGTCATCCAGGGCGCTTTTGCCCGCCCGGCAAAAAGGTTGTCGCGACCGCGCGGTCGCGGTTTGTCAGTCGACAGGTGCAGGCGCCTCGCGTGCCAGCGCCTGCCGCCGGCTGGTGAACTGCGCCAGCGCCACGCCCACCAGCGTCAGCGCGGCACCGGCCAGCTTGATGGCGGTGTACTGCTCGCCGGCGAACAGCCAGGCCACCAGGCCGGCAACCGGCGGCATCAAATACATCAGCGGCGCGGTGCGGGCCACGCCGCGCACCGCGTTGACCCAGCCCCAGACCAGCCAGCCCAGAAAGGCCGACACCGTGACCGACCAGACCAGGCTGGCCCACACCGCCAGCGAGGCGTCGCCCCAGGGCGCCGACAGGCCGGCCGACAGCGACAACAACAGCACCGGCACGCTGCCGAGCAAGGTTGCGTAGGCCATGGTCACGACGCCGCCGTGGCGCTCGATCAGCGGTTTGGCGGCCACCGTGTACCAGGAGAAAAAACTCGCCGCGACCAGCAGGAACAGGTCGCCGCCGGTGGCACGCCAGTTGCCGCCCAGCAGCTTGTCGGACAGGAAGATCAGCACGCCGGCAAAAGCCACGGCCACGCCGATGATCTGCGCCTTGTGCAGTTTCTCCACCCCCATGAAACGCAGGATCAGCAACGTGAAGATGGGGCCGCAGGCCAGGATCAGCGAGCTCGAAAACGCCGTGGACCAGTGGATGCCATAGGTCACCATGCCCACATGCAGGAAATGCCCGGCAAAACCGAGACGCGCGAGTTGCCAGAACTCCCGGCGCGTGATGCGCGGGAAACGCGTGCCGAACCGCCAGACCAGCAAGGCCAGCGCGCACAGCGGCATGATCAGGTAACGGGCAAACAGAAAACCGCCCGGGCCGACCACGTTGAAAACATACTTCTGCAGGGAAAAGTTGATGCCCCAGATCACCACCAGCACCAGCGCAGCGGCCAGGGCGATGGACGCACGGCGGAGTTTTTTCTGTTCGGGGGTCATCGCACCGTGTTCCGTGAAAGTTTGAGATCAAACAGGCGTGTAGCCCAATGGATGCGGGCGCAATCAGCTATCAATTTGGAAGCATACCAGCTTCCGGCCAAAGCTGCAGGGCCGCCGCCCCGGCGCCGGGCAGGGCTTCAAAAGTTGCTGCCGACCAGCGCCTCCAGCCGGGCCGGGTCCACCGGCTTGGTGAAATGGTGGTCAAAGCCCGCCTCCTGCGCCTTGCGTTTGTCGTCGGCCTGGCCCCATCCGGTCAGGGCGACGATGACCGGGGCAGGCACCTGGCCGAGAGCGCGAATCCTGCGGCAGGCTTCATAACCGTCCATGCGCGGCATGCCGATGTCCAGAAAAATGACGTCGGGCCTGAAAGTCGCGGCCGCCTCGATGGCCTCGGCGCCGTCGTGAGCGGTGCGCACCTCGTGCCCCAGCATGCCCAGCAGGCTCGCCAGCGTCAGCGCGGCATCGACATTGTCATCGGTGACCAGAATACGGCGCGGCTCGAAAACGCCCGCGGGGTCCCGGACCGGGGCCACCGCCGCAGCCGCAACCACGCCTGGCTCTGCCGCGACCGGCGTGGCTGCGGCGTCGGCCACGGGCAGCCAGACGATGAAGCGGCTGCCAGGGCCGTCACTGCGGCTTTCGGCGCGAATGCTGCCGCCGTGCATCTCGACAATCTTGCGCACCAGCGTCAGGCCGATGCCCAGCCCGCCTTGGGCCTGCGGCGTGGCCGGGCTGGGCTCGCCCTGAACGAACATGTCGAAGATGCGGGTGCTCAGGTGATCCGGCACACCGATGCCGTTGTCCTCGATGCTGACCGTCACACCGTGGGCGTCGGCGGCCACCTGCAAGGCCACCGAGCCGCCTTCGGGCGTGTATTTCGCGGCGTTGTTGAGCAGGTTGGTGAAGGCCTGCGACAGCCGCACCAGATCGGCCGTGAGCGCAATCGGCTGCTCAGGCATGGTGACGGTGAACACATGCTGCCGCTCGAGGAGGACCGGCCGGCTGGTTTCCGCCGCGCTGCTGATGGCGTCGGCGAGCCGGATCGGCTCGAGGCGCAGCTCCAGCTTGCCGCGGCTGATGCGGCTGACATCGAGCAGGTCATCGACCAGGCGCGTCATGTGCGCGATCTGGCGCTCCATGATGGCCCGGGTGCGCTCCAGGACGGCCGGATCGTCCGCCCCCAGCCGCAGGATTTCCGCGCTGGCGCGCAGCGGCGCCAGCGGGTTGCGCAGCTCATGGGCCAGCATGGCGAGGAACTCGTCCTTCATGCGGCTCATCTGTTCGGCCTCGCTGCGCGCAGCGCGCTCGTTGTCGAGCAGCTTTTCGCGTTCCTGCGCGGCCTGCCTGGCCACTTCATACAGCCGGGCGTTGTCGATGGACACACCGGCCTGCGCCGCAATACCGGTCACCAGCCTTTCGGCACGTTCGTCGAAAACACCGGCATCCGGATGGCCGAAAAACAGGCCCCCTATCACCTCCGCAGAGCCCGACGCCACCGGCACGGCCAGGTAACTGCGGATCGGCACACTCCCGGGGGGCACCGTCGCCTCATAGCGCGCATCCTTCGACAGGTCCTCGAGATGGACCAGCGGCGCGCCGCTGAGCGTGAGGTCGAACAGCGCACCGGCCTGCGGCAGGCCGCAGTTGTCGAAGTCCTGCTCGGCGATGCCGGCCACCGTCCGCAGAAAAGGGCTGTTGCCACCCTGGGCCGCGGTGTTGTAGAAAAAGACGCCCACCCTGGCGCCGCTGATCTCCGTGGCCGCGTCAATGACCGCCTGCGCCAGCATGCGCACGTCGAGCTTGGCCGTCAGGATGGTGCCGGTCTTGTTGAGCAGTTCCAGCACCCGCGCTTTCTTGCGCAGGGCATCCTCGCTGCGCCGCTGTTCCGTGATGTCGCGGAAAACCCAGACCCGCCCGACATGCTGGCCTTCCACGATCTGTATCTTGGAGGAACGTTCGTAGACCCGGCCATCGTGCAGCTGGAGCAGGTCGAAGCTTTCCGCCGGCGAGTGGCGGTAGATCTCATGGACCCGGTCCAGGTAGTGCTGCGCATCCTCGACCTGCCGGCTCGCCACGGACAGCAGCCGTTCGTGGTCGCGAAATGCCATGAGTTCGTCGGACAGCCCCCACATCCGGACGTACTGCTGGTTGAAGCCCGTGACGTGCGCGTTGTCATCGGTGACCAGGATGCCGTCGCGGCTGGCCTCCAGGGTGGCCCGGACCATGGACAGCGACAGCGCCAGCTCCGTTGTTTTCTGCTCCAGCCCGTCCCTGGCGGCCACCAGCACACCTTCAGCCTCCTGGCGTGCCCGCAGAATGCTCTGCGCGTTCTGCAGGGCGACCGAGCGCGACAAGCGGTCTTCGTCGTCGGAGGCCTGCATCATCGTCCTTCTCCAGGCATCTCTACCCCGGGCCGGATCGGCGACACCACGCCGGCAGACACGCGCGGGTCCGGCCGGAAGTGCAAAGGCCGTTGAATGCTGCCAAAAGGCGGGGGCGGAATAGGCATGGTGCTTTACTATAAGGAGGTCTGCCCGGCGCCGATGTAGGCCAAAATCGGATTGTGAGGGCAAAGCCCGCTTTGCGTACCGACGCGCTGCCGCCGGCCCGACGCCACCCCCGACAAACTCCCCTCACCCGAAAGGAAGACCTTGAAATTCAAAATGGCTGAAAAGTCGCTTTTTGCCATCCTGCTGCGCTCGCCATGGTGGATCAGCTTTGCCATTGCCGTCGCCTTCGGGCTGGCCTCCAAGGCCTTGCTGCCCGCGCAGTATTTTGTATTTGGCGCCCTCGGCGGCCTCCCCTTCGTCGTGATCGGCGTGATCGCCGCCTGGCGGCAGTTCAGTGCGCCCAGCACCGCCCATGTCGAGGGCACGCTGGCCCAGCTGGAGGCCATGACCTGGCGCGATTTCTCGGCGACCGTCGAGCAGGCTTTTGTCCGCGAGGGTTATGCGGTGTGGCGCCTCGACGGCGCGGCGGCGGATTTTGTGCTGGTCAAGGCCGGCCACACCACGCTGCTCGCCTGCAAACGCTGGAAAGCCGCTCACCTGGGCATCGAGCCCTTCCAGGGTCTGCAGGCCGCGCTGGGCGCTCATCAGGCCGACAGCGCCCTGTGCATCGCCACCGGGCAGGTGACGGAGAAGGCGCGTCAGTTTGCGGCCGAACACCAGATCCGCGTTTTGCAAGGCACCGAACTGGCCCAGCTGCTCAAGCCGGTGCTGGCGACAGCCGCCAGGGCCTGAGGCCGGATTTGCTCCTGTTTTGATAGCTTCCTGCGCAGGTGCTAATTGGGCTAGTGGCCTTTTTCGTTACAAGACTCCAGCCAGCCGGGTTCAGCGCTGGCGCACGGCCTTCATCACCGGGTAGGCACTGGCCATCCACAGGTACATCAGCGCGCCGGCCAGCAAGGCCGCCGCGGCGATTTCCAGCGACAGCGTGAACCCCTCGCCGAGGCTGCGGCTGTGGCGCAGCAGCACGGCGACCAGTGGCGGGCCGGCAATCTGGCCGATGCCGTACATGGCGGTCAGCAGGCCCATGTAACTGGCGGCCGCGGCGGGCCGCAGCCGCCGCACTTCCTGCATGGCAAAAAAGGTGATGGCGGTGAACGGAATGCCCAGCAGCAGGCTGCCGATCGCAAAACCGGCCAGGTTGGGACTGAACACGCTGGCCGCGATGCCCAGCGCCTGCACCGTGTAGGCACCGGCCAGCAGGTAACGGAAGTCGCCGGTGGCCGGGATGCGGGTGGCCAGCAAGGCACCGGTCACCACGCCGAGGCCGAAGATGGGCCAGAAAAAATCGATCCAGACCGAGCCCGGCATGGCTTCGCGCGCAATCACCGGCAAGAAGGTAGCGGTGATGATGTAGCCGAAACCGGCCAGCCCGTAAGCCAGGGCCAGCAGCAGCATCTGCTTGCGGCCGGCCGGCGCATGGCTGGTGGCTGGTGCGGCCACCGGCGTGCCGGCGGCACCGCTGCCCTGCCCGCCCCCGCGTTCCTGAAAGGTGCGCCACACGCTGGCCGTCAGCACGGCGGCAAGCACGCCAAAAATCAGCCAGCCGGTGGCCGCCGTCCACTGCAGCGCGACCATGGCGCTGGCAAACAGCCCGCTCAGGGCGATGCCCGCGCCCGGGCCGGCGTACATGATGCCGCCCAGTGCCGGCGCCCCCAGCCGGGCCAGCTGCGCCAGGCACCAGCCCGAGGTGTAGACAAACACCAGCGCACTGGCCACACCGGCCGCAAAACGCAGCAGCGGCCAGACGGTCGGCAGGTGCAGGGCCATGCCCAGGGTCAGCAGCGTGGTCGCGACCAGGCCCGCACGCACCCAGCTCGAGGCGGCGACGGCCGGCAGGAAACGCAGGTGTTTCCAGATCCAGGGCTGGAAGGTGCACAGCAACGCGCCGACAAGGTAACCGAGGTAATTGGCGCTGGCCAGCCAGCTAGCCGACGGCAGGTCGATCACGCCGTCGCTGAGCATCATGGGCAGCAGCGGGGTGAAGGCAAAACGGCCTATGCCCATGGCCGCGGCCAGCGACAACATGCCGGCGATGGCAATCGCCCAGCGGCTCACGGGCGCCCGACTCAAGGCTTGCTGCCTGCGGCCGGGTTTTGGGTCAGGGCAATGCGGCGGCGCAGGCGCGCGGCC
Source organism: Pseudomonadota bacterium (assembly GCA_040389085.1). GTDB lineage: Bacteria > Pseudomonadota > Gammaproteobacteria > Burkholderiales > Burkholderiaceae_C > Polaromonas. The sequence goes on along the minus strand of JAZKAP010000001.1, from coordinate 275,120 downwards.
GCCTCCGAATCACTGCCCTTTTCCGCGAGCTGCAGCTGCACGCCCAGCCAGGCCAGCAGCGGCCTGCGCCAGCCCTGGCCGGAAGCCGTGTCCACCGCCTGCTGCAGCACGGCCGGGCTGGCACGGCCGGCGCGAAACATCACGCCGGCGGCGACCAGCTGCGACAGCGGGTCGCTGATGGCTTTCAGCGCTGCCGCATCGGCACCGGCGGCGGCCGCGGCACGTTGCGGTGCAGGCAACAGGGCCACGTCCTGCGGCTGCAGTTGGCCGGCGAGGTAGTCGGCATAGGCGCGCTCGGCGGGCGGCGCGTCCAGCCGCAGCGCTTCAAACCCGGCGCAGGGTTCCAGCACCAGGCTGGCGACGCGGCTGGCACAACGCAGCAGTTCGGCCCGCGCCATCAGGTCGCTGCGGCCGGTGCTGGAAAGTTCGCTGCGCACGCGCGCGAACTCCTGCGCCTCGACGCGCGAATTGCCTTCGAGGTAGGCGGCGACCGCCCGCTCCATCGCGGTCCTGGCCTCCATCTGCCAGTCGGGGGCCTTGGGCCCGCTGCTGCAGGCCGCCAGCGAAGAGAGGGCCAGGACGGAAATGACACGTGAAAAGAGTCTCATGGCAGCTTGATCTCCGTGTCGCGGGCAAACGGCCACTTGCGGTTGATCTCGTTGATCAGGCTATCCACCTTGCGCAGGCTGGACTCGACCTCGCCGCGCAGCGCCCCCAGGTCGTCGGTGGCGGCCCGGGCGTTGGCACCCACGGCCTGGGCTTCAACGAGCACCGCGTCGACTTTTTTCAGGCTGGTGCGCGCTTCGCCGAGCAGGGTGTTGAGCTGCACCACCGTGGCCCGCGCCTCCGGCATCACGCCCTTGGCGCCGAACACCTGGGTGTCGGTCTTGGCCGCCAGGCCGTCGAGTTTGGTCAGCAGCGCGTTGGTGCGGTCCAGCGTGGCGATCAGCTTCCTGGCTTCGGCGTCGTTGCCCAGCAGCACGCTCAATGCGCCGCCCGGACCGTTGAGCCTGTCCGTCAGTTTCTGGACGTTGGCGAGGCTGGCGCCTATCGCGCCGCCACTGCTCGTCAGGCTGTTGAGGTTTTCAATCAGGTCCTTGGCGGCGGCCACCAGCTTGGGCACTTCGGCGCCGGCGTCGCCGCGCAGCACTTCGCGCACCGCGCCGTCCGGCAGCAGCGGGTCCTTGAGCATGCCGGTGTAGGCGCGGATGTTGGTGCTGCCCACCAGCCCGCGCACCAGGGTGAACACGCTGGACGTGCGCAGCCAGTGCGCGTCCTTGGTCGGCACATCCACGATGATGCGGGCCTTGCCGTCTTCAGCCAGCTCGATGCGGCGCACGCGGCCAATCGGAAAACCCGAAAACGTCATGTCCATGCCGACCACCACGCCCTCGGAGTCGTCGGACAGCAGCACCAGTTTCTGGGTGCTCTCAAAGGCGCCGCGCGCATACAGCACGTAAAGCGCCGAGCCCACTACCAGCGCCGCCATGAAGACCAGCAACATCAACGCCTTGAACTCGAGGTTGGCGACGGGCGGCATGGCCACGCTGCTGCCAGGCGGCGGCTCCGGCGGCGCAGGCGGGGATGGGGGTGGCAGGGGTTCGCTCATGACTTGAAAGGAATGGAGGATCCGGACGGAATGTTGGGGATGTTGGTTAGTAGTAGTTGCCCACGAGAGACACCACCTCGATGATCAGGATGACCGCAAACATGCGCACCAGCATGCGCAGTTCGGCACTGGCGCGAAAACGCAGCTCGGCCGTGTCGTACAGGGCCGAGGCCATCGGAATCAGCGACACGGCCAAACTGAAAAACAGGGTTTTCAGCACGAAGATCAGCGTCACGTCGGGGTTGAACACCTGGCCGAAGAGCCGGGTGTACACCGCCACGCCCGATAGCGTGAAACCGTAACTGGCCAGGTAGGCCATCACCAGCGCCACCACGCAGCTCAGCGCGGCCAGCGTGATGGTGGCAAAAATGCCGGCCGTCACACGTGGCAGCACCTCCTGACGAACCGGGTCCAGGCCGCGCTGCTGCATGGCCTGCAGCTCCCCACGCTGGCGCAGCAGCGACAGCTCCACCCCGCTCGCAATCGCACAGCGCAGGGCCACGAACATGGCGGCCGTCAGCGGAATCAGCTCCAGCACCAGCACGCGAATGACGACCTGCAAGGCGTACTGCGACAGGCCGTAACTGAGCGCGGTGACGATGACGATGCGCGTGATGACCACGGTGATCAACGCACACATCAGCGTGAACCCCAGCAGGTTGGGCGCGGTGTTGAGGTAGATGTGGCGCGCCAGCGACCGGCGGTTGTCGCGGGCGTAACTCGACGGCGACAGGGCCAGCACCAGGATCAGCGCGCCGAGATGGATCAGGCGCCACCAGCCCACCAGCCAGTTCCGCGCCCTGTGGTTCAGTTCTGCCATCGTGCCGCGCCGACCAGCCAAGGGAGTCATTGGGCCATGATACTGCGCACTGCGAACATCAGGCGAGCGGCCCCGCTTCGAGCGGGAGCGATCCGTTGGGAATGCCCGCGGACAGGTTGAGTTCCTGCGCGCAGCGCGCCACCTCGTCGCGGTCCCCCTGCCACAAGGCGCTGAGGTAGGCCCGGTAGGCCGGGTGCCAGTCGCCGGCTTCTTCAAGCCTGTCCAGCGCACCGCCGGCGGAGATCAGGCTTTGTACATGCGCCGCCACCTCGGTGGCCAGCGTGCAGGCAGTGTTGATGACCCGATCGGCATCTTCGTCCTGGGGAGTCAACGCGGTGATCCCGAACAGGGAAAAGACCTGTGCCAGCATGGCCTCGGAAGCGGCGTCGAAAACCTCCTCACCGGTGGCCGGGTCCAGCGCTCTTTCGGCGGGAAAGGCGGCCTGCCCGGCGGCGGCCAGCAGTTGCTCGCGAAACAGTGCACTCATGCGTGTGGTCTTCCGTGTCCGTGATTCGCAGCCGGAGCGGCGGCGATGGCCGAAAGTTTAGGGCATGCGGGGCATGGCCGCTGGTCCCCCGACCGGTGGGCCCACCAGGGCACGGCAGTAGGCCAGGAAGTCATCCATCTCGCTGGCCTTGTCGAAGACTGCGTCGGCCCGCAGTGCCAGGCATTTGCGGCGCACCTCCTGGCTCAACTGGCTGCTCAACACCACCACCCGCTGGTCCTGCCGGCGCGTGATACACCAGTTGAGCGCACCCACCCCGCTGCCCTGCCTCAAATGCAGGTCGACCACCGCGAGATCCCAGGCGCTGTCGTGGGACGAGAGCCAGTTCGTCGCGGAGACTTCGTTGTCGGCGTAAAACAGCACCTCCACCCCGGGTATCTCCTGGAGCGCGTCGACCAGCAGGTTTCGCAGGACCATCTCGTCCTCGATCACGAAGACCCTGAGGGACCGCGATGCGCCCTTGTCGCCAGCATCGTCCACCGCGGTCACGCGGGACACCGGTGTATTGGCCCACGACAGTCGGGCGATGTACAGGACAGGGGCGGTTTTGACAATCAGGTCTCGATCAATGGCAAAAAGGTCAGTGTAGGTCCGCATCATGCGGGTGCGATTGACCCAGAGCAAGCATGCCCGGCATGGGAGCCTAGCCAGCCAAGGTCACCTGCACTTCGATGTAGAGGTCTTCCAGCGCACCGGAGTAGCCCTCGAAAGCGAGCAGCCGGGCTGCAGCTTCCGCACGTTCCCAACGCACGATGGCCTGCTTTTCTTCCATTGAGAGATCCGGTCCCGTCGCCTCGTCCTCCCGGGTCTTGGCCTGAACCCAGGCGCGGCGCGCCTGCGCCACCTGTTCCGGACTGCCGAGCTGATGGATCAGGGCTCGGTCATACCGCTGCTCGATGAGGCGGCATTGTTCCCCCGGAAATTCCTCGTTGTCCACCAACCGTATGAGGTAATTCATCGCATCCTCGTTTCCCGGGAAGCTGCAGGGACGTTCATTCATCACGACAGGCCCGTTGCCGCCGTTTGCACAACACCCAGTGTTTGAATTTAGATGCCTTCTCCAGGGCGTGCAGCAAGACCCCTGTCAACTCTGACAGGGGTAGCGGGTAAACACGGAGAATTTCCGCCCGCTACAGAGCGACCGGGTTTTCAACAGGCACCGCGCCTCGTGCGCTGTCCTGGCCTGGTCACCCACCAGCCCGGGGCCTGGCCAAACCGGCCGGAACGCTTGCTTTTTCAGGTAAAAATGGCCTTCAACCCTTATGGGATGTGCGCAAGCAGCTATGTTATTAATAGCAATGAAGTGACGCCGGGGTGCAGCTGCCAGCCTCAGGGGGCCGCGCAGCTCGCCATCATCTCCCCGAGCCTCACCGCGGCGCCCGGTGCCCAGTCCGGGTTGAAGTGACACGGGCCCTTGGGAAACAGCAGCACCACGGTGGAGCCGAGCAAAAAGCGGCCCATTTCGTCGCCCTGCGCAAGTTCCACCGGCGGTTGCCCGTCATCCGTGTAGCGCCACTCGCGGACCTCTTTCGTCCGGGGCGGGTTGACCACGCCATGCCAGACGGTGGCCATGCTGCCGACAATGGTGGCGCCCACCAGCACCAGCACAAACGGCCCGCGCTCCGACTCGAACACGCAGACCACGCGTTCGTTGCGCGCAAACAGTCCGGGCACGCCACGCGCCGTGGCCGGGTTGACCGAAAACAGCTCACCCGGCACGTAAATCATGCGCTGCAGGCGCCCGCCCGTGGGCATGTGGATGCGGTGGTAGTCCCTGGGGCTGAGGTAAATCGTGGCGAAACTGCCGCCTTCGAACTGCGCGGCCAGCGCGCGGTCGCCGCCGACCAGGGCAGTCGTCGAGTAGTGATGCCCCTTGGCCTGGAAAATCCGGTCACCCTCGATCGCGCCGAACTGACTGATCGCGCCGTCCACAGGACACACCAGGTCGGCCGCGGCCAGCGGCCGTGCGCCCGGCTTGAGCGCGCGCGTGAAGAATTCGTTGAAAGTCGGGTAGCTGCCGATGTCGGGGTTGGCGGCCTCGGCCATGTTGACGCCGTATTTGCCGACAAACCAGCGGATGATGCGTGTGGTGACCGCCCCGCCCCGCATGGAGGCAATGTGGCTGCCGAATTCCGTCAGTGCCTGCTTGGGCAGGAGGTATTGCAAAAATACTTCAAATCGTTCGGACACGCGGGCTCACTGTGGTCTGGAGAAACAAGCATTCTATAGAGGCAGGCCCCGCCTCAGCCGGGCTGCAGCCGCAGCAGGCGGCCGCGCGGGCTGTCGGTCAGCACATAAAGCAGGCCGTCCGGGCCCTGCCGCACATCGCGAATGCGTTCACCGCCGCCATCGAGCAGCTTGTGTTCGCGCACGACCTGGCCCTTGAAGGGCGAGCTCAATTCGATGCGGTTGAGGTAGCCGAACTTCAGCGAGCCGACAAACAGGTTGCCCTGCCAGGCCGGGCCGTAACGCCCGCTCGTCAGAAACACCATGCCCGACGGCGCAATCGACGGCACCCAGTAATGCAGCGGCTGCTCCATGCCGGCCCTGGCGGTGATGCCCTCGCCCATCTTGCCGCCACCGTAGTTTTCGCCGTAGGTGATGACCGGCCAGCCGTAGTTGCGGCCGGCCTGCGGCAGGTTGATTTCATCGCCGCCCTGCGGGCCGTGCTCGTGGGTCCAGTAGCTGCCGTCGGGCGCCAGGGTTGCGCCCTGCATGTTGCGGTGGCCATAACTCCAGATTTCCGGCAAGGCACCCGCCCGCCCGACAAAGGGGTTGTCTTTCGGAACGCTGCCGTCCTTGTTGATGCGGACCACCTTGCCGTGGTGGTTGTCGAGTTTTTGCGCATCCTGCATGCGTGAATAACGGTCGCCCAGGGTCAGGAACAAGGTGCCGTCGGGCTTGCCGTCCTTCTGAGCCTCGACGATGCGGCAGCCAAAATGCGCGCTGCTGGAAAACTTCGGTTTCTGGCTGAAAAGCACCTGCACGTCTTCGAGCCGGCTGTTGTCAGCGGCCAGGGTGGCACGGGCCAGCGCCGTGCTGTTGCCGCCGCCCGGGGCGGCCGGCTCGGAAAAGCAGAAGTAGATCCTGCGGTTGGCAGCAAAGCCGGCATCCGTGATGACGTCCAGTAGCCCGCCCTGGCCGCCGGCATCAATGGCGGGCAGACCGGCTACGGGCGGCCCGAGCCGGCCATCGGCCTCCACCACCCGCAGCCGGCCTGGCCTTTCCGTGACCAGGAAGCGGCCCTGCGGCAAAAATGCAAGGGCCCAAGGGTTTTGCAGGCCCGCCGCGACGGCCTCCGGTCGCACGGCCTGCGCCTGTGCCGCTGCACCTTGAATTGCTACAAAAACAATAGCAAAAAAGGCAATACGCATAAGGGATAGGTGCATATTTCACTCCTTGATTCAGGCAAAACATCCGCGCGGCGGATAGAACCGGGCCTCCTGGCAATATGCCACTATCGCCTTCCCGGCACAGGCCTGCGGGTTTCCCCGAGGAAGGGGCGGTTTTTCCGCCTCACAAAACGTTTTTTGTCGTAAATCGTTACAAATCAATGGCTTACCAACGCAATCTAGAAAAAACTTTAGCTTGACGTAGGACTTGTCCTTCAAGTACTCTAGCGGCCATGCGTATCCCCCTGCTCCTCACCTGCCTGCTGCTGGCTGCCACCGCGCAGGCTGCACCCGGCCATTCCGGTGACGACATGGACAAATTCCTCGCCGACAAGGGCCTGCTCAACCGGATCGACCAGGTGCGGCAGTCGGTCAGCCACAAGGCCTCAGAACTGGTGGTCAACGCCATGGGCTTCCTGGGCGTGCCTTACCGGCGTGGCGGCAACACGGCCGAGTCCGGGGTGGACTGCAGTGGTTTTGTGAAAGCCATTTACGAGCAGACCGTGGGCCTGGTCTTGCCACGGCGCGCCGAACAGCAGGCCGCCGCCACACAGAACATCGACAAAAATGAGTTGCAGCCCGGTGACCTGGTGTTTTTCAACACCATGAAGCGGGCATTCAGCCATGTCGGCATTTATGTCGGCGAAGGCAAATTCATCCATGCACCCAAGCCCGGTGCCGAAGTCCGCGTTGAAAGCATGGGCGTCGCTTACTGGGCCCGCCGCTTCGACGGTGCGCGCCGCGTCCAGGGCACCGCCCAGGCCAACGCGTCCGGCGAATAAGCCGCAGCGCGCTTCTCGCTCTTCTTCCCTCTTCCGTCTTTCTTCCAGCCGGCCCTTCTTCGGCAGGCCGGCCTCAATCGGCCTTGACGCCGGCCTCCCGGATCACCTTCGCCCATTTGGTCGTTTCCAGCGCAATAAAGGCGTCGAACTCCTCCGGCGTGCCGCCTGCACCGAAGGTTCCCATGGCATCGAGCCGCGCACGCGTTTCATCGCTGCGAATGATGCGTCCGACTTCGTCCGACATGCGCCGGACGATGTCTTTCGGGGTGGCCGCCGGTGCCAGCATGCCGGCCCAGGTGCTGCCGGTGAAGCCGGCAAAACCCTGTTCGATGAAGGTCGGAACATCCGGTACCGCCGGCAGGCGGCGGTCGCTGGCTACACCGATCAGCCGCACCCGGCCCGCCTTGCCCTGGTTGATCAGTCCGGTCGGTGCGTCAAAAAACAGCTGGATCTGCCCGCCTATCAAATCCGTCAGGGCCGGCACCGCGCCGCGGTAGGGAATATGCACCATGTAGGTCCTGGTGATGGACTTGAGCAGTTCACTGGTCAGGTGGGCGGCCGAACCGTTGCCGGAAGAACCGAAACTGACCTTGCCGGGGTGGGCGCGCGCATAGTCGATCAGCTCTTTCGCCGTCTTGAAAGGTGCGTCGTTGTTGACGGCGGCCAGCAGCGGCGACACCCCCATCAGGGACACACCGGTCAGATCCTTGCGCGGGTCGTAGGGCAGCCTGGGGTAAAGCGTGGTGTTGGCGGCATAGGCGGCAATCACCACGGCAAAGGTGCTGCCGTCGGCCGGCGCCTTGGCCAGCAGGTCGACCCCGATGATGCTGTTGGCGCCCGGCTTGTTGTCGATGGTCACGGTTTGCTGCAGCCGGTTCTGCAGGCCCACCTGAACAATGCGCGCCATCTGGTCGGTGAAGCCGCCCGGCGTGTAGGGGACGATGATGCGGATCGGCTTGTTCGGCCAGGCGCTTTGGGCCAGCAGCGGCGCACAGACGGTGGCAGCCCCGGCCGTGATGGCCAGATTGAAACGGCGGCGTGACAGAGGGCGGGTGGACGTGGATTCAGACATGGCTTCTCCAGAGGGTGTCCTTCATTCTGGGCCTCAGTCCGGACGGCGGCCACCGGGTTTGCCCCCGAAAAAAGATGCGGCGGCCCGCGCGCTGACACCTGCGCGACGCGCGCTGTTCTGCAAGGCAGAATCCGGCGCAAGATGGCCTCATCCGGTATCCTTCCAAAGCCACCACGTTCAGGAGCTTCCATGACTATCCAGCGGTCCCGTCCGGGCCTTCTCGTTGCCCTCGCCGGGCTTGGCGCCCTGCTCCTGACATCCGGGCTGGCGTTTGGCTGCATCGCCGATCGCCCCGCACGTGCCCAGATTCTGGTCAACATGGCCCCCTGGAAGCGACAGGCCGCCGATGCCGACATGCCCGTGGAACACACGCTGCATGTGGGAGACCTCGTGACATTGCTGCTGCCGGCCAAGGCGGTCGTCACCGCCATCGAGGCTCCGGGCGTCGCTGAACCTGCGCTGGTGGCACTTGAAGAAACGCGCTACCTCGCCCTGTCTGACCAGGGCGGCGGCGTCGCTTTTCCCGATGTGCGGGCTGCCAAACTCACGCTGCCCAGCGGACCCGGCCCCGGGATACGACGCTTCGGCGCAGCCCACGCGGGCCGTGTTTATCTGCGGGTCAGCCACGCCGGCCGCGTCCAATGGGTGCGTCTGGACATCACCGCGGCCGTCGAAGTCCCCCGGGGCAAGGCGGTCCGGGGAAATGAGACCACCACGGCTGCCAGACAAGCGCTCGGCGTGGGCGGCTACGACACCCTGGAACTCGAATTGCCAGGACAACCCGGCGACGGCTGGTCGGTTACCCCGGCGCAAGACGTCGGCTTCCAGCTCGTGTCAATCGACAGCGTCCCCGCCTTGACGCCGCAGGCTGGCGCAGAGCCTGTGCCCCGGGTCAGGCTGCGCTTCGTCAAGGCATCGCTGACCCACAGCAGCCCTGGTTTTGAGGTCAGGCTTGATGTGAAAAACCGGTCCAGCCAGTACAACTTCACGATCCACCGGCAGGCAACGCCGACCTGCTAAGGGATTCTTTTCGCCGCGGCCCGTTTCGCAGCCTCTGTCCGCTCCCGGTCCGGCCGGTGGCGTTGGCGCACTTCGGCAGAACAAATCTTGTTTTTCAGCCTGGCACGCTCCCAGCAACGCTCACTGGCCTGCCCCGCGCTGTTGTCCAGGCAGGCACGCAGCAACGCCGAAGCCATGCGATGGCAAGCCTCATACTCATTCGGCGTGGGCGAGGCAAAAGCCAGCGGCAGGAAGCAGCTTCCCAGGAGAAGCAGACCCCGACATGCTCGAATCCTCACAGGGCACCCCCTACTTGCGCGCCGGCGGCAGGTCGGTACAGCTGCCGTGCGCCACTTCCGCCGCCATGCCCATGCTTTCGCCGAGGGTGGGGTGCGGGTGGATGGTCTTGCCGATGTCCACCGCGTCAGCGCCCATTTCGATGGCCAGCGCGATCTCGCCGATCATGTCGCCAGCATGCGTGCCGACAATGCCGCCGCCCAGGATCTTGCCGTGGCCGTGCGCCTCGGGGGAGTCATCAAACAGCAGTTTGGTGAAACCTTCGTCGCGGCCATTGGCAATGGCCCGGCCGGAGGCGTTCCACGGGAACAGCCCTTTCCTGACCTTGATGCCCTGCGCCTTGGCCTGGTCTTCGGTCAGGCCGACCCAGGCGATTTCAGGGTCGGTGTAGGCCACGCTGGGAATCACGCGGGCATTGAAGGCAGCACTGGCCAGTTCCTTGTTGCCCTGCAACTCGCCGGCAATCACTTCAGCGGCCACATGGCCTTCGTGCACTGCCTTGTGCGCCAGCATGGGCTGGCCGACGATGTCGCCGATCGCAAAGATGTGCGGCACGTTGGTGCGCATCTGGATGTCCACCGGGATGAAGCCGCGGTCAGTCACGCTGACACCGGCCTTGTCGGCGGCAATCTTCTTGCCGTTCGGCGTGCGGCCCACGGCCTGCAGCACCAGGTCGTAGGTTTGCGGCGACTGAGCGCCCTCGCCTTCGAAAGTCACCTCGATGCCCTTGGCCGTCGCCTTGGCGCCGACGGTTTTGGTCTTGAGCATGATGTTGTCGAAACGCGGGGCGTTCATCTTCTGCCAGACCTTGACCAGGTCGCGGTCGGCGCCCTGCATCAGCCCATCCATCATTTCCACCACGTCCAGGCGTGCGCCCAGCGTGGAATACACCGTGCCCATCTCGAGCCCGATGATGCCGCCGCCGAGAATCAGCATGCGCTTCGGAACTTCCTTGAGGTTCAGCGCGCCGGTTGAATCGACCACACGCGGGTCTTCCGGCATGAACGGCAGGCGCACGGCCTGCGAGCCCGCGGCGATGATGCAATTCTTGAACCCAATCGTCTGCTTCTTGCCTGTTTTTTCCTGCGCGCTACCAGCGGTTTCTTCCACTTCCACATGGTTGGCACCGACGAAGGCGCCATAACCGCGAACCACGGTGACCTTGCGCATTTTCGCCATCGCGCTGAGACCGCCGGTCAGCTTGCCCACGACTTTTTCCTTGTGGGTACGCAGCTTGGCGATGTCGAGCACCGGCTCGCCGAAGCTCACGCCAAGGCTGTCGAAATGTTTGACCTCGTCCATCACCGCGGCCACATGCAGCAGCGCCTTGGACGGGATGCAGCCGACGTTCAGGCAGACGCCGCCCAGGGTGGCGTAACGCTCGACGATGATGACTTTCAGGCCGAGGTCGGCAGCGCGGAAAGCAGCCGAATAACCGCCGGGTCCGGCGCCCAGCACCAGCAGGTCGCAGTCCAGGTCGGCTTTGCCACCAAAGCTGGCGGCGGCTGGCGCAGGTACGGGTGCTGGCGCTGCTACCTTTTCAGGAGCTGCCGGCGCAGACGGGGCGGGCGCCGGGTTTTTCGAGCCCTCCCCCTGGGGGGAGGGTTGGGGAGAGGGAGAGCCAGCTTGCCCCGAAGGGGAGCTCGTTGTGGTGCTTTCAAGCACCGCAATGAGAGACCCTTGCTTGACCTTGTCGCCCAGCTTGACCTTGAGCTCCTTGACGACGCCGGCATGGCTGGACGGAATCTCCATCGAGGCCTTGTCGCTTTCCACGGTCAGCAGGCTCTGGTCGGCCGCGATGCTGTCGCCGGGCTTGACCAGCAGTTCGATCACGGTGACCTCGTCGAAGTCCCCGATGTCGGGAACGGTAATGTCTATCAATGCCATGTCTCTTGTCTCCGCTTGATTTACTTTTTCAGCTTGACGGTGAACAGTTCCACCGGGCCGCCGGAGTTCTTGTCGAACTCGCAGCCCGCGTGCACGCCGGCAAGGGCCACTTCGCGCGCCGTTTTCGCCTTGCCCCAGGTGGCATGCATGGCCCCCAGTGCAAAGCTGCGCCCCGAGCCGATGGCCCAGAATTCCTTGAATTCAAACACTTCACGGTAGCTGTAGAGCCCGTAAATGCCGGTGGTGTTGGCAATCAGCGCGCTGAACTGGCTGGACTCGTAGGGATCGTTGTCGTCTTCCTTGGTCTGCAGGAAAAAAGTGTCTTTCAGCACGGGATGCAGCTTGTGGAAGGTGTCGAACACCTCGTCCTTGCTGCCCAGCCGGAGCTGGTCCTTGGGCAGCGCCGCCATGGCCTTGCGCAGCACCGGAAAATGCGCCGCGGTGCCAGCCATGCCGATGTAGCTGCCGCCAGCCGGTGTCTCGACCCTGAAGATCTTCTCGTTGGCCTCGAAGCGGCTGCCCAGGCGCGTATCGCCGAAGGTGATCAGCGCATCGGTGGCGATCACCGCCTGCCCGGCTTTCCTGACGGCGACCAGCGTCGTCATAGCGGCCGTAGCGCGGGGGCACGCTCTTTGCCAACCGGGGCCGCGGAACCGGCTTTGCCGGGCCGCAGGCGTAACGCCCCCTCGGGGGGCAGCGCAGTACGCGAAGCGACAAGCGTGGGGGTCACAGAAGTACCCGACGGAAGTCACCCAGGATCTGGCCCAGGTAGGCGTTGAAGCGCGCGGCCGAAGCGCCGTCGATGACGCGGTGGTCCCAGCTCAGGGACAGCGGCAGCATCAGGCGCGGCTGGAAGGCCTGGCCGTCCCACACCGGCTCGGTGCTGGACTTGCAGACGCCGAGGATGGCCACTTCGGGCGCGTTGATGATGGGCGTGAAATAACGCCCGCCTATGCCGCCCAGCGACGAGATGGTGAAACACGCGCCCTGCATGTCGGCCGGGCTGAGTTTGCCGTCCCGCGCCTTCTTGGCAAGTTCGCCCATCTCCTGCGAGATCTGCACCACGCCCTTCTTGTCGGCGTCCTTGATGACTGGCACGACCAGGCCATTGGGCGTGTCGGCGGCGAAGGCCACGTTGTAATACTGCTTGAGCACCAGCTGGTCGCCGTCCAGCGAGGCATTGAACTCGGGGAACTTCTTCAGCGCCGCCACCGAGGCCTTGATCAGGAAAGCCAGCATGGTGATCTTGATGCCGGCCTTTTCGTTTTCCTTGTTCATCAGCACGCGGAAGGCTTCCAGTTCGGTGATGTCCGCATCGTCGTGGTTGCAGACGTGCGGGATCATGACCCAGTTGCGATGCAGGTTGGCGCCACTGATCTTCTTGATGCGCGACATGTCCTTGCGCTCGACCGGGCCGAACTTCGTGAAGTCCACCTTGGGCCAGGGCAGCAGATCCAGACCTGCGCCGCCGCCGGACGGGGCCGGGGCTTTGGCGGCCTGCGCCTGGGTGCGTGCCTCGCCGGCCATCACGGCCTTGGTGAAGCCCTGCACGTCGTCCAGCGTGATGCGGCCCTTGGGGCCACTGCCCTTGACCTCCGCCAGGGGAACACCCAGTTCGCGCGCAAATTTACGCACCGACGGCGAAGCATGCGGCAGGTTGCCAGTGGGTGCAGCCGGTTCGTGCGCCGGCAAGGCTACCGGCGCCACGGCGGCCGGCGCCGGCGCGCTGGCCCGGCTGGCAGCAGGCGCTGCTGCTGCTGCAGCGGGTGCGGTTGCCGGCGCCGGTGCCGAAGCAGCGGCCGGTGCCGCCGCGCCTTCCAGAATGGCCAGCAGGTCGCCAATGTTGATCTTGTCGCCGAGCTTGACCTTGAGTTCCCGGATCACACCCGACACCGAGGACGGAATTTCCATCGAGGCCTTGTCGGACTCCACGGTGACCAGCGACTGCTCGGCTTTGACCGTGTCGCCGACCTTGACCAGCACCTCGATGACGGCCACGTCCTTGAAGTCGCCAATGTCCGGCACACGGACCTCGACCGGCCCGGCGGCGGCGGCAGCCGGCGCGGCCGTGGATGCTCCTGAATCAATAGCTGCCGGCGCAGGTGCAGCGGGGGCTGGAGCCTTATTTTGTTCTGCAACGGGAGCCGCAGCGGGTGCCGCGGTCGCAGCAGCGCCCTCGCCTTCAAGCACCAGCACGACGGAGCCTTGCTTGACCTTGTCGCCCAGCTTGACCCTGACTTCCTTGACCACACCGGCCTGGCTCGACGGAATTTCCATCGAGGCCTTGTCCGATTCGACCGTGATCAGCGACTGCTCCGCCTTGACGGTGTCACCCGGCTTGACCAGCAGCTCGATGACCGTCACCTCGTCAAAGTCCCCGATGTCGGGAACCTGTATGTCTACCAATGCCATGTTCTTGTCTCCAGTTCGTCCGTGTTTTTCTGCGCGTGATGATCAGGCGGGATCAGGCCGGATCAGGCATAAAGCGGGTTGACCTTGTCGGCATGGATGCCGTACTTCTTGATCGCCTCGGCGACCTTGGCCACCGGCACGGTGCCTTCTTCGCTGAGCGCCTTCAGCGCGGCAACCACGATGTAGTGGCGGTTGATCTCGAAGTGCTCGCGCAGCTTGGAGCGGAAATCGCTGCGGCCAAAACCGTCGGTACCCAGCACCTTGTAGGTACGGCCCCGGGGAATGAAGGGACGGATCTGCTCGGCATAGGCCTTCATGTAGTCGGTCGAGGCGACCACCGGTCCCGTGTGTTTTTCGAGCTGCTGGCCCACAAAGGGAATACGCGGTGTGTCCAGCGGGTGCAGCAGGTTCCAGCGCTCGGCATCCTGGCCGTCACGCGTGAGTTCGTTGAAGCTCGGGCAGCTCCAGACGTTGGCGGCGACGCCCCAGTCCTTTTCCAGCAGTTCCCGGGCCGCGATGGACTCGCGCAGGATGGTGCCCGAGCCCAGCAGCTGCACGCGCGGCGCGTTCCCGGCCTGGCCTTTCGGTAGCCCCTGGCCGCCCTCCTGGAGCAGGTACATGCCCTTGACGATCTGCGCCTCGGTGCCGGGCGTCAGGCCCGGCATCGCGTAGTTCTCGTTGAGCAGCGTGATGTAGTAGAAAACGTTTTCCTGACGCTCGACCATGCGCCTGAGGCCGTCCTGCATGATCACCGCCACTTCATGGGCATAGGTCGGGTCGTAGCTGACGCAGTTGGGAATCGTGCCGGCCAGGATGTGGCTGTGGCCGTCCTCGTGCTGCAGGCCTTCACCGTTGAGCGTGGTGCGGCCCGAGGTGCCGCCCAGCAGGAAACCGCGCGCCTGCATGTCGCCCGCGGCCCAGGCCAGGTCGCCGACGCGCTGGAAGCCGAACATCGAGTAATACACGTAGAACGGGATCATGATCCGGTTGTTCGTGCTGTAGGAGGTGGCGGCAGCGATCCAGCTGCTCATGCCGCCGGCCTCGTTGATGCCTTCCTGCAGGATCTGGCCCTTTTTGTCTTCCTTGTAATACATCACCTGGTCTTTGTCGACCGGGGTGTATTTCTGGCCTGCCGGGTTGTAGATGCCGATCTGGCGGAACAGCCCTTCCATGCCGAAGGTGCGCGCCTCGTCCACCAGGATGGGCACCACGCGCGCGCCCAGCGCCTGGTCGCGCAGCAACTGCGTCAGGAAACGCACATAGGCCTGGGTGGTGGAGATTTCGCGGCCTTCCGGCGTGGGCTCGATCACCGACTTGAAGGTCTCCAGCGACGGCGCCGTGAAGCTCTCGTCGGCCTTGGTCCGGCGGTGCGGCAGGTAGCCGCCGAGGGCCTTGCGGCGCTCGTGCAGGTATTTCATTTCAGGCGTGTCGTCGGCCGGCTTGTAGAACGGGACGTCCGCCAGCTGGCTGTCGGGAATCGGGATGTTGAAACGGTCGCGGAAGGCCTTGATGTCCTCGTCGGACAGCTTCTTGGTCTGGTGGACGTTGTTCTTGCCTTCGCCGATCTTGCCCATGCCAAAACCCTTGACGGTCTTGATCAGCAGCACGGTCGGCTGGCCGGTGTGGTTGACCGCCTTGTGAAACGCCGCATAGACCTTTTTCGAATCGTGGCCGCCGCGGCGCAGGTCGAAGACTTCCTCGTCGGTCATCTTGGCGACCATCTCCAGCGTCTCGGGGTTCTGGCCGAAGAAATGCTTGCGCACATAGGCACCGTCGTTGGCCTTCATGGCCTGGTAGTCGCCGTCGGGCGTGTCCATCATGACCTTGCGCAGCGCACCGTTCTTGTCGCGCGCCAGCAGCGGATCCCAGTTGCTGCCCCAGATCAGCTTGATCACGTTCCAGCCCGAGCCGCGGAACTCGCCCTCGAGCTCCTGGATGATCTTGCCGTTGCCGCGCACCGGGCCGTCCAGGCGCTGCAGGTTGCAGTTGATGACGAAGATGAGGTTGTCGAGGTTCTCGCGGGCGGCCAGACTGATCGCACCCAGCGATTCCACCTCGTCCATCTCGCCGTCGCCGCAGAACACCCAGACCTTGCGGTTCTCGGTGTTGGCAATGCCGCGCGCGTGCAGGTACTTGAGAAAACGCGCCTGGTAAATCGCCATCAGCGGGCCCAGGCCCATGGAGACGGTGGGGAACTGCCAGAACTCGGGCATCAGCTTGGGGTGCGGGTAGCTCGACAGGCCCTTGCCGTCGACCTCCTGGCGGAAGTTCAGCAGTTGCTCTTCGCTGAGCCGCCCTTCGAGGTAGGCGCGGGCATACACACCCGGCGATACATGGCCCTGGATATAGAGGCAGTCGCCGCCATGATCGTCGCTTTCCGCGTGCCAGAAATGGTTGAAGCCGGCGCCGAACAGGCTGGCCAGCGAAGCGAATGAGCCAATGTGGCCGCCCAGGTCACCACCGTCGGCGGGGTGCAGGCGATTCGCCTTGACGACCATGGCCATGGCATTCCAGCGCATGTAGGCGCGCAGGCGCTGCTCGATCAGCAGGTTGCCGGGAGAAGGCACCTCGTCACTCGGTTCGATGGTGTTGACGTACCCGGTGGTGGCGGAGAACGGCGTGTCGACGCCCTCCTGGCGCGCCTGCTCCAGCAACTGTTCCAGCAGGAAGTGGGCACGTGCGCGGCCCTCGTCGTTGCTGGGGCTGTTGGCAATGACGGCACTGAGCGCATCAATCCACTCACGGGTCTCCTGGGCGTCCTTGTCCTGGCCCTCGTTGGCAGCCTTGCCCAATGTGTCGGCACGTGCCTGTTCCGGATTTGCAGCCATGGTTTTGTCTCCTGCTGGTCGCTAGATTCCTAGCTGTTGATTTGGTGGCGTCAACATCACGTTAACGCAATTTGGATTCCAAGCTCAAGTTTCCCACAATTTTCAGAATTTTTCAAATAGTGCTTTGTACTTTCGCATTATGAAACATTGCCAGTCCTGTTCAAACAGGCTCCATGGACGCGCCGCCGGAGCCCGCCAGCGCCGGGGCCGCCCTCACGGCCAAGGTGACGCACGGCCGAAGGGGGGAAGTCCCGTAAACTCGACATCCCCGCCATGACTCAGCCCACACCCTCCACTTTTGACGCCCCTGCCGGCAGCGCGCCGCTGGCCCGCTGGCGCCGCTGGTGGCGCAAACAATCGCCGACCCGCCAGGACCGCTTCGTCACCCTCGGCCCCCTGCTGGCGGTGATGCTTTTCCTGGCCGCGGTGATTGCCGCGTTTGCCTACCTGCGCATCGAGGAAATCGACCGTGAACAGCAGGCCGTCAAGCGCGATGTGGAGTACGCACAGCAAAGGCTGCGCCTGCGCCTGCTGGAGCGCCAGGAGCAGTTGATGCGGCTGGGCCGGGATGTGTCCAACAAGGACGTGGACAGCGAGGAGTTCATTGCGCAGGCCGAATCCCTGGTCAACCAGTACCCCGAACTGCTGGCCGTGACCTGGATAGACGCGCGCCGCCGGGTCCGCTCTGCCTATGTTTCGCCGAGCGCGAATTCGTCGCAGCAACAGGCGCCCGGCGAACAGCTCAAACGCGGGGAAACGGAAAGCACCTTCGGCCTGGCGCGTGATTTGCGGCAACCGGTCTATTCGCGGCCGCTGACCGTCAAGGACGACCCCAGCTACAACGCTCCCAGCCTGCAACTGCAGGTGCCGCTCGACGACCAGGGCAAATTCGACGGCGTCATCATGGGCGAATACTCCATCGACGGCCTGCTGCGTTTTGGCGTGCCCAATGAAGTGACCGCCAAATACGCGGTGGCCCTGCTCGACGACCAGGGCAAGGTACTGGCCGGCAACCTGCCGCCGCCCAGAAACACGGCGGCCAAGCTGCTGCCAATGTCCGATGCGGCGCAGGAGTACGAAATTCCGGTGTCGCCAGTCGGCAATGGCCTGCTGCTCAAGGCCCAGGGCTACCGGGCCTCGCTCGGTGTGGTGGGCAGCGGCTTCTTCTGGCTCGTCAGCGCCCTGAGCGCACTGACCGTCTGGATGCTGCTGGGCACCTGGCGCCACACGCGCCGGCGCGTCCAGGCGCAGGAAGCGCTGATCTCGGAGACCAATTTCCGCCGCGCCATGGAGAACTCCATGCTGACGGGCATGCGGGCGCTGGACCTGCAGGGCCGCATCACCTACGTCAACCCGGCGTTTTGCCAGATGACCGGCTGGAGCGAAGGCGAGCTGGTGGGTCGCACCGCGCCCTTCCCCTACTGGCCGGAGCAGGACCGCGAAATGCTGGCAGCACGGCTTGACGACGAGTTGCACGGCCGTTCCACGCCGGGCGGCTTTGAGGTCCGGGTCAAACGAAAAAGCGGTGCGATTTTCGACGGCCGCATGTATGTCTCGCCGCTGATCGACCCGCGCGGCCAGCAGACCGGCTGGATGACCTCGATGACCGACATCACCGAGCCCAAGCGCATCCGCGAGGAGCTGTCCGCGTCGTACGAACGCTTCACCACGGTGCTCGAAGGGCTGGACGCGGCGGTGTCGGTGGCACCGCTGGGCAGCGAGGAACTGCTGTTTGCCAACAAGCTCTACCGCGCCTGGTTCGGCGGTGAAGTCGCCGGCCACATGAGCCTGATTGCCCAGGCCGGCGTGCCGGCGGTGACGCCGACGGACGATACCCTGGACGCGGTCGATGGCCTCGCCGGTTTCCCGACCGACACCCTGACCGCGGCCCAGACCGAGAACGCCGAGATTTTTGTGCCCGAACTCGGCAAATGGCTGGAGGTACGCTCGCGCTACCTGACCTGGGTGGACGGTCGCCTGGCACAGATGGTGATCGCCACCGACATCACGCCGCGCCGCCATGCCGAAGAGCAGGCCGCGCTGCAGGCCGAGCGGGCCCAGGCGGCCAGCCGCCTGATCACCATGGGCGAGATGGCGTCGAGCGTGGCACACGAACTGAACCAGCCGCTGACCGCCATCAACAACTATTGCAACGGCATGGTCTCGCGCATCAAGGGCCAGCAGATCAGCAATGAGGACCTGCTTGTCGCGCTGGAAAAAACCGCCAGGCAGGCGCACCGCGCCGGGCAGATCATCCAGCGCATCCGCTCCTTCGTCAAACGCAGCGAACCGAACCGCACCCCGGCCGACGTGGCCACCATGGTCAGCAATGCGATGGAGCTGGCCGACATCGAACTGCGCCGCCACAACGTGCGGCTGAGCCACTACATCGCCGCGCGCCTGCCGTCGGTGATGGTGGACCCCATCCTGATCGAGCAGGTGCTGATCAACCTGATGAAAAACGGTGCCGAGTCGATCGCGCAGGCGCAGCGCCCCACAGCGCGGCGCAGCGTGGAGCTGCGCGTGGTGCCCAAAACCATAGATGAGCAGAACGTGATCGAGTTTTCGGTGCTGGATTCGGGCAAGGGCCTGTCGCCCGAAGTGATGGGCCGTCTCTACGAAGCCTTCTACTCGACCAAGGCCGAAGGCATGGGCATTGGCCTGAAGCTGTGCCGAAGCATTGTGGAGTCGCACCAGGGCAGAATGCAGGCCGAGAACCTCTACAATGGCGACGAAGTGGTAGGGTGCCGGTTTACCTTCTGGATTCCCGTGACACCCCTGCTCTCGCCAGCTCCGGCTGCCGCAGAAGCGCCCGCCGCCCCGACTGGCATTTCCTGACAGGGTTCTGAAACCGTTTACGCAAAGGTTTGGCATGAGCTTGATTCCGAAAAAAGGTACCGTCTATGTCGTCGATGACGACGAGGGCGTGCGCGACTCGCTCCAGTGGCTGCTCGAAGGCAAGGACTACCGCGTTCGCTGTTACGACTCTGCCGAAACCTTTCTGAGCCGCTACGACCCGCGCGAAGTCGCCTGTCTGATCGTCGACATCCGCATGGGCGGCATGACCGGCCTGGAACTGCAGGACCGTCTGGTCGAACGCAAGTCGCCGCTGCCCATCGTGTTCATCACCGGCCACGGCGACGTGCCCATGGCGGTGGACACGATGAAAAAAGGCGCGATGGATTTCATCCAGAAGCCATTCCAGGAAGAAGCCCTGGTCAGCCTGGTGGAGCGCATGCTGGACCAGGCCAAGGAAGCCTTCAGCGAACACCAGCAGTCCGCCAGCCGCGACGCCCTGCTGGCCAAGCTCACCTCGCGCGAGGCGCAGGTGCTCGAGCGCATCGTCGCCGGCCGCCTGAACAAGCAGATCGCCGACGACCTGGGCATCAGCATCAAGACGGTGGAGGCGCACCGCGCCAACATCATGGAAAAACTCAATGCCAATACCGTGGCCGACCTGCTGAAAATTGCCCTGGGTTCCAGCGCACCCAAGGCCGCCTGACCGATCTTCCTTCACTCCTCTTTTTATAGCTGACGGCGCCCGTGGTTCAAGGACTGGCGGGCGTTTTTACTTGAAGACCAGACACCATGACCGCTCACATCATTGATGGCATCGCCTTGTCGAAACAACTGCGCGCCGACGTCGCGAAACGCGCCGCCGCCCTGCGCGCCCGTGGTGTGGTGCCCGGCCTGGCCGTGGTGCTGGTCGGCGAGAACCCGGCCAGCCAGGTGTATGTGCGCAACAAGGTCAAGGCCTGCGAGGACAGCGGCCTGCATTCGGTGCTGGAGCGTTACCCGGCGACGCTGGGCGAAGCCGAGCTGCTGGCGCGCGTGGATGCCCTGAACCGAGACCCGGCCATCCACGGCATCCTGGTCCAGCTTCCCCTGCCCGCCCACATCGATGCGCACAAGGTGATCGAGGCGATTTCGCCGGCCAAGGACGTCGATGGTTTCCATGTGGCCAGCGCCGGCGCCCTGATGGTCGGCCAGCCCGGCTTCTGGCCCTGCACACCCTATGGCTGCATGAAGATGCTCGAAAGCATCGGTTATGACCTGAAGGGCAAACATGCGGTGGTGATAGGCCGCAGCAACATCGTCGGCAAACCGATGGCGCTGATGCTGCTGCAGAAAAATGCCACGGTCACGATCTGCCACAGCGGCACGCAAAACCTCAAGGCCCTGACGCTTCAGGCCGACGTGGTGGTCGCCGCCGTGGGCAAGCGCAATGTGCTGACCGCCGACATGGTCAAACCCGGCGCGGTCGTGATCGACGTCGGCATGAACCGCAATGACGAAGGCAAGCTCTGCGGCGACGTGGATTTCGACGGCGTGAAGGAAGTCGCGGGCTGGATCACACCGGTGCCAGGCGGTGTGGGCCCCATGACCATCACGATGCTGCTGGTCAATACCCTGGAAGCGGCGGAGCGCAGCTGAAGGCCCCCACGGTTGCTCGCTTCGCGTAGCGCCCTGCCCCACTAGGGGGCCCCTGCTTGAAAAAGAGGGGGCGCTCCTGGTGACGCAGGCTATGTGTCGCCAGCTTTTGTCGTCCGGCTCAGGCACCACAGCGTCCAGCCGGCAGCCAGCCACTGGGCCAGGTACATCGCGCTGCCCAGGCCATGCCAGAGCCTGAGGTTGCCGCCTTCGGCGCGTGCATTGACGATGTTAGGCGCCACGCCGAACTCCACCAGCACCGCCAGCAGCAGGCCGGCCACTATGAATTTCATAGCTGCTCGCGCAGAGGGGGAAAGGGCTGGAGCCTCTTTTTTATTCAAGGCCAGCAGCAGGAGCATGGTGCAGGCCACACTGAGCCAGGTCTGGGCCGTGAACAGTTTCGCGGCCATGGCGCCGGCCGCGGCGGGGCTGGGCAGGTGGATGAACAACATCGGCACCACGACAAAACCCAGACCCGTCAGGCTGCCCCACCAGAGGGCGGCCAGCAGAATGCTGATACGGGACCGGGTGTTCATGATTGCTGGCAGGGGCGCCCCAGGCTCCGAATGGACGGCAGTGAGATCGACCGCGAGGGCACTCTTTTCAAGCAGGGGCCGCGGGTCCGGCTTTGCCGGCCCGCAGGCGCAGCGGCCCCCTCGGGGGGCAGAGAGCTACACGCCGTGAGCGACCGTGGGGGCATCAGATGTACATCACCGCGATGATCTCGTAGCGTTTGATGCCACCGGGTGCCTGCACTTCGGCGGTGTCGCCTTCGTCCTTGCCGATCAACGCGCGCGCAATCGGCGAGCTGATGTTGACCAGGCCCAGCTTGATGTCGGCCTCGTCTTCGCCAACGATCTGGTAGGTCACCTTGTCGCCGGAATCCTCGTCCTGCAACTCGATGGTGGAGCCGAACACCACCTTGCCGCCGGCATCGACCTCGGACGGGTCGATGATCTGCGCGGCCGACAGCTTGCCTTCGATTTCCTGGATGCGGCCTTCGATGAAGCCCTGGCGGTCCTTGGCGGCGTCGTACTCGGCGTTTTCGCTGAGGTCACCCTGCGCCCGCGCTTCGGAAATCGAGTTGATCACCCAGGGGCGATCCACGGTCTTGAGCTGGTGCAGTTCGGCCTTGAGCTTTTCCGCGCCCTTTTTTGTAATCGGAATGGTTGCCATGGTTTGAGTCCTCCAAAAGCGAAACCGCCACCAGTCACCTGGCGGCGGCGTCTTAACATGTTTGTCCTGGTGCCAGTTTAATGCAAATGCGCCGGCACCGGCTCGGTAGTTGTCCGGAGCTCAGCCCAGCTGGGCATGGAGTTCCTGGACCGAATAAACCGTCAGGTTGTCCAGGTATTTCATGCCCTCCACCGCCGCTTCAGCGCCGGCGATGGTCGTGTAGGTGGTGACCCGGGCCAGCAGCGCCGAGGTGCGGATCTGCCGCGAGTCCGCAATCGCGTTGCGACGCTCTTCCACGGTGTTGATGACCAGCGCAATCTCGTTGTTTTTGATCATGTCCACCACATGCGGCCGGCCCTCGGTGACCTTGTTGACCACGCCGCAAGGGATGCCGGCAGCGTTGATCGCCGCGGCCGTGCCCTTGGTGGCGACGATCTCGAACTTCAGCGCCGCCAGCGCACGCGCCACTTCCACGGCGCGCGGCTTGTCGTTGTTCTTGACCGTCAGGAACACCTTGCCGGAGGTCGGCAGCTTGGTGCCGGCACCGAGCTGCGACTTCACAAAGGCCTCGCCGAAGGTCTTGCCGACGCCCATCACCTCGCCGGTGGACTTCATCTCGGGGCCGAGAATGGTGTCCACGCCGGGGAACTTGACGAAGGGGAAGACGGCTTCCTTGACACTGAAATACGGCGGCGTGACTTCCTTGCTGATGCCTTGCGAGGCCAGCGTCTGGCCCACCATGCAGCGCGCCGCGACCTTGGCCAGCTGGATGCCGGTGGCCTTGCTAACAAAGGGCACAGTGCGCGAGGCGCGCGGGTTGACCTCGAGCACGTAGATCACGTCCTTGCCGTCCACATGCTGGATGGCGAACTGCACGTTCATGAGGCCCACCACGTTCAGGGCCTGAGCCATGGCCGCGGTCTGGCGCTTGATCTCGGTCACCGTCTCCGCACTCAGCGAATACGGCGGCAGCGAACAGGCGGAGTCGCCGCTGTGCACGCCGGCCTGCTCGATGTGTTCCATCACGCCGCCAATGAAGGTCACACCTTCCGAGTCGCGGATGCAGTCAACGTCACATTCGATCGCGTCATTGAGGAAGCGGTCCAGCAGGACCGGCGAGTCATGGCTGACCTTGACGGCTTCGCGCATGTAGCGCTCGAGGTCGCGCTGCTCATGCACGATTTCCATCGCACGGCCGCCGAGCACGTAGCTGGGGCGCACCACCAGCGGGTAGCCGAGGGCTGCGGCTTTTTCCAGCGCTTCGGGCTCGGTGCGGGCCGTGGCGTTGGGCGGCTGGCGCAATTTCAGCTCATGCAGCAGCTTCTGGAAACGCTCGCGGTCTTCGGCCGCGTCGATCATGTCGGGCGAGGTGCCGATGATGGGCACGCCGTTTTTCTCCAGGTCCAGCGCCAGCTTCAAAGGCGTCTGGCCACCGTACTGGACGATCACGCCCAGCGGTTTTTCCTTGTCGACAATTTCCAGCACGTCTTCCAGCGTCAGCGGCTCGAAATAGAGGCGGTCGCTGGTGTCGTAGTCGGTCGAGACGGTCTCGGGGTTGCAGTTGACCATGATGGTCTCGTAGCCGTCTTCGCGCATCGCGAGCGCCGCATGCACACAGCAGTAGTCAAACTCGATGCCCTGGCCGATGCGGTTGGGCCCGCCGCCCAGCACCATGATTTTCTTGTTGTCGGTCGGCTCGGCTTCACACTCGCTGCCCTCGCCCTCATAGGTCGAGTACATGTAGGCGGTGTTGGTGGCAAACTCGGCGGCGCAGGTGTCCACCCGTTTGTAGACCGGGCGTACGCCCAGCTCCAGCCGTTTTTCGCGGATGGCGGTGTCCGTGGTCTTGAGCTGTTTGGCCAGGCGCCGGTCGGAAAAGCCCTTCTGCTTGAGCATGCGCAGCGTCGGCTCGTCAATCTTGTCCAGGGTGGTCGTTTCCAGTTCAAGCTCGACCTTGACGATCTGCTCGATCTGCACCAGGAACCACGGGTCGATCTTGGTCAGCGCAAATACTTCGTCCACGCTCATGCCCATGGCAAACGCATCGCCCACGTACCAGATGCGGTCGGGACCGGGCGCGCCGAGTTCCTTCTCGAGCACCTCGCGGTCCTGGGTTTTTTCGTTCATGCCGTCCACGCCGACTTCCAGGCCGCGCAGGGCTTTCTGGAAGGACTCCTGGAAGGTGCGGCCCATGGCCATGACTTCGCCGACCGACTTCATCTGCGTGGTCAGACGGCTGTCGGCCTGCGGGAATTTCTCGAACGCAAAACGCGGAATCTTGGTGACGACATAGTCGATGCTGGGCTCGAAACTCGCGGGGGTGGCGCCGCCCGTGATTTCGTTGCGCAGCTCGTCCAGCGTGTAACCGATGGCCAGCTTGGCCGCGACCTTGGCGATCGGGAAACCCGTGGCCTTGGAGGCCAGGGCGGAGGAACGCGACACGCGCGGATTCATCTCGATCACCACCATGCGGCCATCGACCGGGTTGATCGAGAACTGCACGTTGGAGCCGCCGGTGTCCACGCCGATCTCGCGCAGCACGGCCAGCGAGGCATTGCGCAGGATCTGGTATTCCTTGTCGGTCAGGGTCTGGGCTGGCGCCACAGTGATCGAGTCGCCGGTATGCACACCCATGGGGTCCAGGTTTTCGATCGAGCAGACGATGATGCAGTTGTCGGCCTTGTCGCGGACCACTTCCATCTCGTACTCTTTCCAGCCGAGCAGCGATTCCTCGATCAGCAGCTCGTTGGTCGGCGAGGCCTCCAGGCCGCGCTTGCAGATGACTTCGAACTCTTCCGAGTTGTAGGCGATGCCGCCGCCGGTGCCGCCCAGCGTGAAGCTGGGGCGGATCACGGTCGGGAAACCCAGGGTCTTCTGCACCGTCCAGGCTTCTTCCATGCTGTGCGCGATGCCGGAGCGGGCCGAGCCCAGGCCGATCTTGGTCATCGCGTCCTTGAACTTCAGGCGGTCTTCGGCCTTGTCGATCGCCTCGGGCGTGGCACCAATCAGTTCAACCTTGTACTTGTCGAGCACACCGTTGTGCCAGAGGTCGAGCGCGCAATTAAGCGCGGTCTGCCCGCCCATGGTCGGCAGGATCGCGTCGGGACGCTCCTTGGCGATGATCTTCTCGACCGTCTGCCAGGTGATGGGCTCGATGTAGGTGACGTCGGCCGTGGCCGGGTCGGTCATGATGGTCGCCGGGTTGCTGTTGATCAGGATGACCTTGTAACCCTCTTCACGCAACGCCTTGCAGGCCTGCACGCCGGAGTAGTCGAACTCGCAGGCCTGACCGATGATGATGGGGCCGGCGCCGATGATGAGGACGCTTTTGATGTCTGTACGTTTTGGCATTATTTTTTCCCTCCATGCTGTTCCATGAGGGCAGTGAAACGATCAAACAAATACGAAATGTCGTGTGGCCCGGGCGAGGCTTCCGGGTGGCCCTGGAAGCAGAAGGCCGGCTTGTCGGTGCGGGCCAGGCCTTGCAGCGTGCCGTCGAACAGGCTGATGTGGGTGGGACGCAGGTTCGCCGGCAGGGTTTTTTCGTCCACCGCAAAACCGTGGTTCTGGCTGGTGATGCTGACGCGGCCGTTGTCGAGGTCTTTGACCGGATGATTGGCGCCGTGATGGCCGAACTTCATCTTGAAAGTCTTTGCACCGCTGGCCAGCGCCATGATCTGGTGGCCCAGGCAGATACCGAAGGTCGGGATGCCGGTGTCGATCAGTTCGCGCACCGCCGCAATCGCGTAGTCGCAGGGTTCCGGATCGCCCGGTCCGTTGGCCAGAAAAATGCCGTCGGGCTTGAGCTTGAGCACGTCGGCGGCGGGCGTCTGCGCAGGCACCACCGTGATGCGTGCGCCGCGCTCGGCCATCATGCGAAGGATGTTTTTCTTCACACCGAAGTCGAAGGCGACGACATGGAACTTCGGCGTGATCTGCACGCCGTAACCCGAGCCCAGCTTCCACTCGGTCTGGGTCCATTCGTAGGACTGCTTGCAGGAGACCACCTTGGCCAGGTCGAGGCCGGCCATGTTGGGGGCACTGCGGGCCACGAGAATCGCCTGTTCAATATGTTCAGGCGACACCTCCTCGCCCGCAGGCAAGGCCAGAATGCAGCCGTTTTGTGCGCCCTGGGTGCGCAGCATGCGCGTCAGCTGGCGCGTGTCAATGTTGGCGATCGCCACCGTGCCTTCCCGGACCAGGTACTCGGACAGGGTCATGGTGCTGCGGAAATTCGACGCAATCAGCGGCAAGTCCTTGATGATCAGCCCGGCGGCATGGACTTTTTCCGCCTCCACGTCTTCGGCATTGATGCCGTAGTTGCCGATATGGGGGTACGTGAGGGTGACGATCTGCTGGCAGTAGCTGGGATCCGTGAGGATTTCCTGGTAGCCGGTCATGGCAGTGTTGAACACCACCTCACCGACCGTGGAGCCCACGGCTCCAATGGAATTGCCGATAAAGACCGTGCCGTCTGCGAGCGCCAGGATGGCGTGAGGGGTATTTCCCTGTAGAGACAAAAGCACTGGGTTCTCCGGGTTGGTTACGGTTCGCCCAAGCGTGCACAAGAAACGTCTCTGTCAAGACTCTTGCGGGCTGCTTTTGTGAGGGTGTTGGCTTGGTATGCGCTCGGGCGAAGCTGTGTTTTGAAAAGCCACTGATTATAGCTTGAGGAGGACAGGGACTTATGCATGAAAGGCATGCAGTCCTGCCCGGAACGGGGTTACCCCGGGCTATCCGGCCGCCGCCAGCGAGCTGGCGTACAGGCAAATGGCCGCGGCAGCCGCCACATTGAGCGACTCCTCGCCGCCCGGCTGGTCTATGCGCACCTTCAGGCTGGCCCGGGCCATCAGGTCGTCGCTCACGCCCTGCCCTTCGTGTCCCATGGCCCACGCACAGGGCATGGGCAGGGCTTGCCGGTGCAGGAAAGCACCGTCATGTGAACTGGTCACGATGATGGGCACGGTCAAGCGGTCCAGCGCCTGCGGCTCCACACCCTCGAGCAGCTGAAGCCCGAAATGGGCGCCCATGCCGGCCCGCAGCACCTTGGGCGACCACAGCGCCGCCGTGCCCCTGAGCGCAATCACCTGGCTGAAACCAAAGGCCGACGCGCTGCGCAGCATGGAGCCGACGTTGCCGGCATCCTGCACACGGTCAAGAATCAGCGAGGGCGCCGCCGGCGACAGGGCCGCGGGTGCCGGCAAATCGATCACAAAACCCATGCGGGCCGGCGACTCCAGGCCGCTGATCTCGGGCAGCAGGGCATCGGAAATCACTATGGTTTTGATAGCTGCCCGCGCCCATTCGGTGGGGGCCAGAGGCCAGAATGATTCTGAAAATACGGCCATCGCCGGTGTCAGCCCGCGCAGCAGTGCCGCGCGGCACAGGTGGTCTCCCTCCAGCCAGACCCGTCCCTGCTTGCGGTAGGCCGTGCTGTCCTGTGAAAGCCTGCGCAAATCCTTGACCAGGGCGTTGTCGCGCGAGGTGACAAACACCGGCGCCACCGGCGCAGGCGTGCTCAACGCAGGACCTCGGCCACCGGGCTGAAAGACCGGCGGTGTTGCGGGCAGGCGCCGTGTTCGCGCAGCGCCGCCAGGTGTTCGGCCGTGCCGTAGCCCTTGTGGCCGGCAAAGCCGTATTGCGGGTACTCCAGGTGGTATTGCTCGCACCAGCGGTCCCGGTGCACCTTGGCCAGGATGGACGCGGCGGAGATGGCCGGCACCAGCGCGTCGCCCTTGACGATGGCTTCGGCCAGCATGCTGAGCACCGGCAGCCGGTTGCCGTCGACCTGCACTTTCACGGGTTTCAGGCGCAGGCCCTCGACCGCGCGTTTCATCGCCAGCATCGTTGCCTGCAGGATGTTGAGCCTGTCGATTTCCTCGACGCTGGCCTGCGCAATCGAACAACACAGGGCCTTGGCGAGGATTTCCTCGTAGAGCTGTTCCCGGCGCTTCGCCGTCAGCACCTTGGAGTCGGCCAGGCCCTTGATGGGCTGGAGGTCGTCCAGAATCACCGCGGCCGCCACCACCGGTCCGGCCAGTGGCCCGCGGCCGGCCTCGTCCACACCGGCCCACAGTCCGGGCGTGTCCCAAGACAGGGTGACCTGTTCAGCCTTCAAGAATGTTCTGGATCGCATCGGTGGCCAGTTGGGCGGTATCTCGCTGCAGCTCGTGGTGCAGCTGCGTGAATCGTTGTTCGACAGCAGCTATTTTTTCGGGTGCAGAGATTTTCGCATCTATCCATTTCAGCACCGCATCGGCCAGCGCCTGTGGCGTGGCGGCATCCTGCAGCAGTTCGGGCACGACAAAATCGCGGCACAGGATGTTGGGCAGGCCCACCCAGGGCTGCAGTTTCTTGCGGCGCATGATCTGCCAGGACAGCCAGTTCATGTTGTAGGCAATCACCATGGGACGCTTGAACAGCGCCGCCTCCAGCGTCGCGGTGCCGCTGGCAATCAGCGTGACATCGCAGGCCGCCAGCACCGTGTGCGACTGCCCCGCGACGATTTTCACCTGTGCCCCCACACCCGCGTCCCGCGCCGCCTGCTCGATCTGCTGGCGCAAGGCGGGAACCGCCGGAACTACTATTTTGATAGCAGGTTGCGCTCGTCTGACAAGCGCTGCAGCCCGAAAGAACCTGTCAGCCAGGTACTCGATCTCGGAGCGGCGGCTGCCCGGCAACACGGCCAGCACCAGATCATCCGCTGCCAGGCCCAGCTGTTGCCGGGCCACCGCCTTGTCGGGCTGCATCGGGATCATGCCGGCCAGCGGGTGGCCCACGTAGGTGGCAGCAATGCCGTGTCGCGCCAGCAAAGCCGGCTCAAAAGGGAAGATGCACAACACGTGGTCCACACTGCGGCGGATTTTTTCGACGCGGTCGGCGCGCCAGGCCCAGACCGAGGGGCTGATGAAATGAACGGTGCGTATGCCGGCCGCCTTCAGGTCCGCCTCCAGGTCGAGGTTGAAGTCGGGTGCATCGACGCCGATGAACACATCGGGCCGCATCTGCAGCAGCCGCTCCCGGAGTTGCTGGCGGATGCCGACAATTTCGCGGTAGTGCCGCAACACCTCGACATAACCGCGTACCGCCAGTTTCTCGCTGGGCCACCAGGGCGAAAAGCCGCGGCCCGCCATCTGTGGCCCGCCGATACCAACCGCCGTCAGCCCGGGCCAGCGTGCCCGGAAACCGTCAAGCAGTAAACCGGCCAGCAGGTCCCCCGAGGTTTCGCCGGCAACCAGGGCCATGCGCGGCGCCTTGACCGCAGTGGTCCCAGCCGCCTCTGTACGGCCGGGCACAGGGCTTGGCGCATCGGACATCGTCGCCTACCGGACGATGCCGCGTTGCGGTGAGCTGCCTGCCAGAAAGGTCAACATCGCCTGCACATCAGGCGCCGCTTCGGGATGCACGGCGGCCAGTTCTGCGATGCGCGCCTTCGCCTGCTCCAGCGTCAGGTCCTCCCGGTACAGGGCCTTGTGCATGCCCTTGACGGCCGCAATGCGGTCCGGCGTGTAGCCGCGCCGGCGCAGTCCTTCATAGTTCATCGAACGCGCCTCGGCGGGCTGGCCCTGGCACATCACGAACGGCGGCAGATCGGCAAACAGCAGCGAACACATGGCGGTCATGCTGTGCGCGCCAAGCCGCACAAACTGGTGCACAACGGTGAAGCCGCCCAGGATCACCCAGTCGCCGACATGCACATGGCCGGCCAGTTGCGAGTTATTGGCGAAAATCGTGTGGTTGCCGACATCGCAGTCGTGCGCCAGATGCACGTAAGCCATGATCCAGTTGTCGTCGCCGACCCGGGTCACGCCGGTGTCGCCGGGTGAGCCGATGTTGAAGGTGCAGAACTCGCGAATGGTGTTGCGCTCGCCGATGACCAGTTCGCAGGGTTCGCCCGCATACTTCTTGTCCTGCGGAATGGCCCCCAGCGAGTTGAACTGGAAAATGCGGTTGTCGCGCCCTATCGTCGTGTGGCCCTCGATGACGCAATGCGCGCCTATCGTCGTGCCGGCCGCGACCTTGACGTGCGGGCCGATCACCGTGTACGGCCCCACGCTGACGCTGCTGTCGAGCTGGGCCTGGGGATCAACCAGTGCTGTGGGATGGATGCCTGTCACGGAAAAACCTTCTCTTGCCGGGACAGATCAGGCGATAGTGCGCATGGTGCACATCAGCTCGGCCTCGCAGACCATGTTGTCGTCCACCCGGGTCACACCCTTGAACTTGAACACGCCGGCCTTGAGCCGCTCCAGCGTGACTTCCATGATCAGCTGGTCGCCGGGCTCCACCGGCCGCTTGAAGCGTGCGCCGTCGATGCCGGCAAAGTAATACACGGTCTTGTCATCGGGGGTCACACCCTGCATGTCGAACGCCAGCAGGGCAGCAGCCTGCGCCATGGCCTCGAGCATCAGCACACCCGGCATCACCGGCCGGTGCGGAAAGTGCCCGGTAAAAAACGGCTCGTTGATCGTGACGTTCTTCAGCGCCTTGATGCGCTTGCCTTTTTCCAGTTCCAGCACACGGTCCACCAGCAGGAAGGGGAAGCGGTGCGGGAGCTGCTTGAGAATTTGGTGAATGTCCATCATGATTTTTCTTCGGTCTTTCCAGAGGCTTTGTCAGTCGTTTGCTCGAGCGCCTTGAGGCGTTCACGCAAGGCGTGAAGCTGCTTGAGGGTGGCTGCATTTTTTTCCCACTGCGCATTGTCGTCGATGGGAAACAGCCCGGTGTAATGCCCCGGCTTGAGAATCGAGCGGGTCACCACCGAAGCGGCGGAAATATGCACATGGTCGGCCAGGCTCAGATGACCCAGCACCACCGCACCGCCGCCCACGGTGCAATGCGCACCGATGGTGGCGCTGCCCGCCACCCCGGCACAGCCGGCCATCGCCGTGTGTGCGCCCACGCGCACGTTGTGGCCGATCTGCACCAGGTTGTCCAGCTTGACGCCGTCTTCGATCACGGTGTCCTGCAACGCGCCCCGGTCGATACAGGTGTTGGCACCTATCTCGACGTCGTTGCCGATGCGCACGGCGCCCAGCTGTTCGATTTTTTCCCAGCGGCCGGCATGCGGCGCGAAACCGAAACCGTCGGCACCGATCACGGCACCCGGGTGCACAATGCAGCGCTCGCCTAGCGAGCAGCCGTCGGCCACCGTCACGCGGGCAGACAGGTGCGTTCCGGCGCCGATGTGGACATGGCTGCCGATCACGCCATGCGCGCCCACCTCGACACCGGCGTCCAGCACCGCATGGGCGCCAATACAGGCAAAGGCGCCAACCGCCACACCAGCTGCCAGGCGGGCCTGGGGATCGATGAAGGCGCTGGGGTGAATGGCGGGCCCGCTGGATGCGATGGACGGCGCATGCTCACGCTTCCAGAGCTGGGTGATGCGGGCAAAGTAAAGATACGGGTCATCGACGATGATGCAGGCGCCGCGTTTCATGGCCGCCTCGGCGGCGCCCGGCCCCACCACCACACAGGCTGCGGCGGACCGGGCGAGTTTGCCCTGGTATTTGGGGTGGCTGAGGAAAGTCAGCTCGGCCGCGCTGGCCGATTCGAGCGTGGCGAGCCGCTCGACCAGGACATCCGGGTCTCCCACCAGCCGGGCATCGAATTCGCCGGCCAGCGCTGCAACAATGTCCCCGAGTCTGAGCGTCACACCTGGTGTGTCCCTGAATCCGGGCTTATCTGGCGGCGTTGAGCGCCTTGATCACCTTGTCGGTGATGTCGTGCTTGGGGTTGGCGTAAACCGCTTCCTGCAGGATGAGGTCGTACTTCTCGGCTTCGGCAACGGTCTTGACGACCTTGTTGGCGCGCTCGATGACCTGCTGCAACTCTTCGTTTTTGCGTGCGTTGAGGTCTTCCTGGAATTCGCGGCGCTTGCGCTGGAAATCCCTGTCCTGTTCCACGAGCTGCTTCTGGCGGGCCACGCGCTGGCTCTCCGCCAGGGTGGGCGCCTCGCGGTCGAACTTGTCGGCCATGGCCTTGAGCTGTGTTCCGACGTCGGTGAGCTCTTTCTCGCGCTTGCCGAATTCCTGCTCCAGCTTGGCCTGGGCCGCCTTGGCGCTGTTGGCTTCGCGAAAGATGCGGTCAATGTTGACGATGCCGATCTTGAAGTCCTGCGCGCCTGCCGCAAACGCGGCCAGCGCCATCACGGCAGCGAGGAAGAACTTGGATGAAAAAGATTTCATTAGAAGGATGTACCAATCTGGAATTGCAGTCTCTGGATTTTATCCGTCGGCTTCTTGTTCATGGGATGGGCAAACGCCAGGCGCAGGGGCCCGAGCGGCGAAATCCAGCTCACGCCGAAACCCACCGATGAGCGCATTTCGCCGAGTGAATATTTCTCATTCTCGCCAAACACATTGCCCGCGTCGACAAAGCCGAAGAGCCGCAGGGTCCTGTCGTTGCCCGCGCCGGGGAACGGCGCCAGGATTTCGGCGTTCAGCGTGATCTTCTTCGGTCCGCCGATGGAGTTGTTCTGGCTGTCGCGGGGGCCCAGGGTGCCTGGCTCATAGCCGCGCACCGAACCCAGGCCGCCGGAATAGAAGTTCTTGAATACCGGGAAAGGTTGTCCGTTCAGGCCCTTGCCCCAGCCCAGTTCGGAGTTCAGCGCAATGGTGAACTGCTTGTTCAGCGGGATGTACTGCTGGAACTGGTAGTTGGCGCGCAGGAAGCGGGCATCACCGGCAACACCCCAGTCACCATAAACGCGCTGGAAGCGCCCTTTGGTCGGCACCAGCGCGCTGTCACGTTCGTCACGCGACCAGCCGATGGTCAAGGGCACGGAATTGCTCTTGGCGCCAAAGGTATTGATATGCGTCTGGTAGACCGCCGGAAGGTTGGTTCCGGAAATATCGATCTGCTCCAGTCCCCCACCGAAATAAACGGTATCGACTTCACTGAACGGCACACCGAAACGAATGCTGGCGCCGGTGGTCTTGAGTTCGTAGTCGGTGTTCACCACGCCGATCTGGCTGCTGTAGGGCCGCGAGGTGCGGGTGTAGACATCGATGGTCCGGGAAATGCCGTCGTTCGTGAAATAAGGGTCCACGGTGCTCAGCACCAGTTGCCGGTTGTACTTGCCGGTGTTGACCTCCAGGCCCAGGTAGTTGCCGGTGCCAAAGGCATTTTCCTGCTTGAAGCCGAACACCAGGGACAAGCGGTCGGCGCTGGAAAAGCCGGCGCCGAGTTGCAGGTTGCCCGTGGGTTTTTCCACCACCGCCAGGTTCAGGTCCACCTGGTCGGGCGTACCCGGCACTTCCTGCGTGTCGACGTTGACTTCGGTGAAAAACCCGAGACGGTCCACGCGATCACGTGACAGGCGGATCTTGTCGCCGTCGTACCAGGAGGCCTCGAACTGCCGGAACTCCCGGCGCACCACTTCATCGCGCGTGCGGTTGTTGCCGCTGATGTTGATGCGTCGCACATAGGCGCGGCGCGAGGGCTCACCCTGCAGGACAAAAGCCACGCGGTTGTTGGTCCGGTCGATTTCGGGCTGGGCGTCGACCTTGGCAAAGGCGAAACCGAAACTGCCGTAATACTCGACGAAGGCCTTGACAGTCTGCGCCACCTGGTCGGCGTTGTAGGGCTCGCCGGGCTTGATGGTGACCAGCGACTTGAATTCGTCCTCACGTTCAAGGAAATTGCCTTCGAGCTTGACACCGGACACCGTGAAACGTTCGCCCTCGGTGACGTTGATGGTCACCGAAATATCCTGCTTGTTCGGGGAAATGGCGACCTGGGTGGAATCGACCTTGAACTCCAGGTAGCCGCGCGTCAGGTAGTAGGAGCGCAGGGTTTCGATATCTGCATTGAGCTTGGCCCGCGAATAACGGTCCGACTTGGTGTACCAGCTCAGCCAGCCGCCGGTGT
The DNA here is from genome assembly GCA_040389085.1 of Pseudomonadota bacterium. Classification (GTDB taxonomy): domain Bacteria; phylum Pseudomonadota; class Gammaproteobacteria; order Burkholderiales; family Burkholderiaceae_C; genus Polaromonas. The sequence goes on along the minus strand of JAZKAP010000001.1, from coordinate 241,036 downwards.
CCAGATCGAACAGGCCGCGCAATGTGGACTCGCTGAACACCTTGTTGCCGACAATGCGGATTTCCTTGATCTTGGCGACATCGCCTTCGGTCACGCTGAAGGTCACGTTGACCCGGTTGCGCTCGATCGGCGTGACGGTGGTCACCACCTCGGCGCCGTAAAGGCTGCGGTTGATGTACTGCCGCTTGAGCTCCTGCTCGGCGCGGTCTGCCAGTGCCTTGTCGAAAGGCCGGCCATCGGTGAGCCCGATTTCGCGCAGCGCCTTCTTGAGCACTTCCTTGTCAAACTCCTTGGCCCCGACGAAGTCCACGTCGGCCACGGTCGGGCGTTCCTCGACGATCACGACCAGCACGTCACCGCTGACTTCAAGCCGTACGTCCTTGAACAGGCCCAGCCCGAACAGCGCGCGGATCGCACCGGCTCCCTTGTCGTCGTTGTAGGTCTCACCGACACGGAAAGGCAGCGAGGCAAAAATGGTTCCCGGCTCGACGCGCTGCAGGCCCTCCACGCGGATATCGCGCACGGTGAAAGGATCCACGGCCCAGGCTGCATGCGCAATGAGAAAGCTGGCCACCACCGCGGAAACGCTGCGGACCTTGAATCGTTTGATTTGTTTTTGCATGAAAAGTATGGAGTTAACCCAAAAGCCGGGAGACATCGTTAAACAGGGCAACTGACATCATGCCCAGCAGGATTGCAACGCCACCGCGCTGCAACCGGTCCATCCACGCGTCAGACACGCTTTTGCCGGTAATCGCCTCCCAAAGATAATACATCAGGTGCCCCCCGTCCAAAACCGGCAGCGGCAGTAAATTGAGCACACCCAGGCTGACGCTGATCAGGGCCAGAAACAGCAGATAGGCCGTCCATCCGATGCTCGCCGACTTGCCGGCGTAGTCGGCAATCGTCAGCGGGCCGCTGAGGTTTTTCAGGGAGGCCTCGCCGATGACCATCTTGCCCATCATTTTCAGCGTCAGTGCCGAGACCTGCCAGGTACGGACCGCGCCCTGCCACAGGCCGTCGAGCGGGCCGTAACGCACCGTGACCATGGCGGGCGGTGCGCCGACATAGGCGCCGATGCGGGCGATCGACCGGCCGGCCTCCTGCCTGATCTCGGGCGTGACCGGCAAATCCATCGCCTGCCCGGCCCGCACGATGTGCCAGATCTGGGTGCCGCTGGAAGCCCGGATGGTTTCACGCAGTTGCGGGCCGTCGACAATGGCGAGGCTGCCGATGCGCAGCACCAGGTCGCCGCTGCGAAGGCCCGATTTCTCGGCCGCACCACCGGCCATCAGCTCGCCGATCACCGGCTGGGTCCAGGGCCCGGTAATGCCGATTTTTCGAAACAACTGGGCATCGGCGTCGGCGGCCTGGAGTTCACCCAGCGGCAAGACCAGTTCTCGCGATGCGGCGGCAGCCGCGTCGGCCCCGCCTATCGCCAGCCGTACGTCGCGACCGTTGAGCGCACCCTGGGTCAGGAGCCAGCGCAGATCCTCGAAAGAACGCATGTCCTGCAGGAGCTCTCCGTCAAAGGCCGCCTGCTGCACCCGCTCGCCACCGCGCAGGCCGGCACGCTCGGCGATGGACCCCGCCACGGGGCTGGCCAGCACGGGCTCGGGCTCCTGCAGGCCGCTCCAGTTGACAATGGCATACAGCACGATGGCCAGCAGCAGGTTGGCCGCCGGCCCGGCCGCCACCACCGCGGCACGCGAGCGCAAAGGCTGGGTGTTGAAGGCCAGATGACGTTCTGCCGGATCGACCGGCCCTTCCCGCTCGTCCAGCATCTTGACGTAGCCGCCCAGCGGCAGCATGCCAATGGAAAATTCGGTGGGGCTGTTCTTGAGGCGCCAGGTGTAGATCGGCTTGCCAAATCCGACGGAGAACTTCAGGACCTTGATGCCGCAGGCCACGGCCACGCGGTAGTGCCCGTACTCGTGGACGGCAATCAGGATCCCCAGGGCAACAACAAAGGCGACCAAGGTCAGCATGGAAAAACTCCTGTCAAGTCGTCAGATTTCCGGCGAGGCGGATGGCCGCGGCGCGCGCCTGCGCATCCAGCGCAAGCAAATCTCCGATGCCCCGGATTTCAGAGGCGCTCACGGTGTCCAGAGTTCCGCGGTTCACGGCGTGAATCTGGTCAAAACGTATCCGTTTTTCAAGGAAAGCGGCCACCGCCACCTCGTTGGCGGCGTTCAGCACCGCCGTGGTGCCGACAGGCGCATCGAGCACCTCCCAGGCCAGCGGCAAGCCGGGAAAATGCTCGTTGTCCGGAACCGCGAACGTCATGGTGGCCAGCGCCCGGAAATCGAGCGCCTGCGCCCCTGAGGAAATCCGCCCCGGCCAAGCCAGGCCGCAGGCGATCGGCACCCGCATGTCGGGCGTGCCAAGCTGCGCCACCACCGAGGTGTCGCGGTACTGAACCATCGAATGAATGATGCTTTGCGGATGAATCACCACCTCGATCTGCGCCGGCGCCAGACCGAACAGGTAACGCGCCTCGATCACTTCGAGCGCCTTGTTCATCATGGTGGCCGAGTCCACCGAAATCTTGCGGCCCATCACCCAGTTCGGGTGGGCGCAAGCCTCGTCGGGCGTGACATCGCGCAACGTGGCCGGCGCGCGGGTGCGAAACGGCCCGCCGGAGGCGGTCAGGATGATCTTGTCGATGCGCTCCAGCCAGGCCGCCGGGTCTTCCGGCAGAGACTGGAAGATCGCCGAGTGTTCGCTGTCGATGGGCAACAACTGCGCCCCGCCCTCGCGCACGGCCTGCATGAACACCTCACCGCCGACCACCAGCGCCTCCTTGTTGGCCAGCAGCAGGCGCTTGCCGGCGCGCGCCGCCGCCATGCAGGCCGCCAGCCCGGCCGCGCCCACGATGGCCGCCATCACGGTATCCACCCGCTCGTCCGACGCTATCATTTCAAGAGCATCCGGCGCATGAAGGACCTGGGTTGAAAGCCCGTTTTCCTTCAAATTTTGGGCCAGAATGCGGGCATGCGGGGCGCTTGCCATGACGGCGTAGGAGGGTTTGAAGCGCAGGCACTGGGCCAGCATCAACTCGGTCTGGGTGGCCGCACTGAGCGCAAAAACCTCAAACCGGTCGGGGTGGCCGGCAATCACGTCCAGTGTATTGACCCCGACCGAGCCGGTCGACCCCAGCACCGTGACACGTTGTTTCTGCATTGTCATCGGCGGGCGTTCAGACTGTCACCAGCATCATGGCCAGCGGCAGCACCGGCAACAGTGCATCGACCCGATCCAGCACACCGCCGTGACCCGGCAGCAAACCACTCGAATCCTTGGCGCCAGCGCTACGCTTGATCAGGGACTCGACCAGATCACCCACCACGCTGAGGGCCGCCAGGAACACCATGGCCAGCAGCGTCACGGCCAAGCCGTGCTGCGCAGCCAGGCGCGCATACAGACTCTCACCGGTGGCGTCGAGCAGCAGCCAGGCGATACACAGTACCAGCACCCCGGCCATGCCGCCCCAGACACCCTCCCAGCTTTTGCCGGGGCTGATCGACGGGGCCAGCTTGCCTTTGCTGAAGCGCCCGCCCAGCGCCTTGCCGGCGAAATAGGCGCCGATGTCGGCGACCCAGACCAGCAGGAGCACCGACAGCAGGAACTCGATACCGATGAAACGTGCCTGCGCCACCGCCAGCCAGGCCAGCCAGAGCGCCAGCACGCCGACCACCAGGCGCACGGTGCGTGGAATGCGCGACCAGCCGGCCACGCCGCCGCGCAGCAGCCAGGCACCCGCCAACACCCAGCCCGCGCCGGCCAGCCGCCACAGCAAGGGCTGCGGTTCGTCGAGCCAGCCCAGGTCCCAGGACATGCCACACAGCACCACGCAGACAAAACCGGCAACCAGCGCACTGAGCTGTCCGTAACCGTTCAGGCGCGCCCACTCCCAGGCGCCCGCGGCGATCAGCACCAGGGCGACCACGGCAAACGGCACCGGGGTCCGGTAAAAAAGCGCCGGCAGCAGAATGGCCAGCATCACCAGCGCCGTGATCACGCGTTGCTTGAGCATCAGGCGGCCTTCATGTCGGGGTTGGGGGTTGGCGGGACGACTTGCGCGGAGGTCTGCCCAAAACGCCGCTCGCGGCTGCGGTAGACCGCGAGGGCTTCGTCGAGCGCCGCCTCGTCGAAGTCAGGCCAGAGCTTGTCGGAAAAATGCAGTTCGGAATACGCCGCCTGCCAGAGCAGGAAGTTGCTGATGCGCAGCTCGCCGCCGGTGCGGATCACGAGGTCCGGGTCGGGCACATGGGCCAGCGCCAGCGCACGGTCCAGCGTCATTTCGGTGATCTCCTGGCCCTCGGCTGCCAGCTTGCGTGCCGCCTGGGCGATGTCCCAGCGGCCACCGTAGTTGAAACACACATTGAGGATCAGCCGCTGGTTGTCTGCGGTGGCCTGCTCGGCCTGATCCAGCCCGGCCTTGAACTTGTCGGACAGGCGCTGCCGGTCGCCGACAAAATGCAGTTGCACGCCGTTGGCCTTGAGCGCGGGCACTTCCCTGGCCAGCGACAGCGCCAGCAGCTCCATGAGGCCGGAGACTTCGTCCGGCGGCCGATTCCAGTTCTCGGAAGAAAAGGCAAACACGGTCAACACGCCGATGCCGCGGGCCATGCAGGCCTGCACGCAGCGGTTCAGCGCGCCGACCCCCTGCTTGTGGCCGGCGATGCGCGGCAGGAAACGCCGCGTGGCCCAGCGGCCGTTGCCGTCCATCACGATGGCGACATGGTGCGGAACGGCGGTAGAGCTTGTTTGAGCCATGTCGGCAGTCAGTTACTACGCACAGTGCACGTGCACGGGGGCAATTGACTTTTTCAAGCAGGGGCCGCGGAACCGGCTTCGCCGGGCCGCAGGCGCAGCGGCCCCCTCGGGGGGCAGAGAGCTACGCAAAGCGAGCGAACGTGGGGGCAATCTAGACCGCCATGATGTCTTGTTCCTTGCCTGCGACCAGCTTGTCGACTTCGGCAATGAAACGGTCGGTGAACTTCTGCACTTCGTCGTGGGCGCGGCGCTCGTCGTCTTCCGACGCCAGCTTGTCCTTGACGAGTTTCTTGACGCCGTCGTTCGCATCACGGCGCAGATTGCGGATGGCGACCTTGGCGTGTTCACCTTCGGCGCGGACCACCTTGGTCAGCTCCTTGCGCCGCTCTTCGGTCATGGCCGGCATGGGCACGCGAATCAGGTCGCCCTGGGAAGCGGGGTTGAGTCCGAGGTCGGAGTCACGGATGGCTTTTTCAATCTTGGCGCCCATGCCTTTTTCCCAGGGCGCAACACTGATGGTGCGTGCATCGAGCAGCGCCACATTGGCGACCTGGCTGATCGGCACCATGGCGCCGTAGTAGTCCACATGCACCGTGTCCAGCAGTCCGGGGTTGGCACGGCCGGTACGGATCTTGGTCAAGGCATGCTTGAAGGACTCCACCGACTGCTGCATTTTCTGCTCGGCCTGGCTCTTGATATCGGGAATGCTCATGGTTGAAATCTCCGGAGGATTCTTGTTCTGCAAAGGGATGGCATGCACACCGGCAGGCGTCAGACGTGGACCAGCGTTCCTTCGTCTTCGCCCTGCACCACGCGCTTGAGCGCGCCGTGCTTGAAGATGCTGAAAATCTTGATCGGCAGTTTCTGGTCGCGGCACAACGCAAAGGCGGTGGCATCCATGACTTCGAGGTTTTTGCCCATGGCCTCGTCGAAGGTGATGTTGGTGTAACGCGTGGCCGTCGGGTCTTTCTTCGGGTCCGCGCTGTACACGCCGTCGACCTTGGTGGCCTTGAGCACAATCTCGGCCCCGATTTCCGCGCCGCGCAGGGCGGCCGCGGTGTCGGTCGTGAAGAAAGGATTGCCGGTGCCCGCCGCGAAGATTACGACCTTGCCCTCTTCGAGGTATTGCAGGGCCTTGGGACGCACATAGGGCTCGACAACGCGCTCGATACCGATGGCCGACATGACACGCGGTGTCAGGCCCGCCTTGTCCATGGTGTCGCCGAGTGCCAGCGCGTTCATCACGGTGGCCAGCATGCCCATGTAGTCGGCGGTGGCACGGTCCATGCCGACCGAGCCGCCGGCAACGCCGCGGAAAATATTGCCGCCGCCGATCACGACAGCCACTTCCACGCCCATGCGGGTGACTTCGGCAATCTCCTCGACCATGCGCACAATCGTCGCACGGTTGATGCCGAAGGCATCGTCTCCCATCAAGGCTTCACCTGAAAGTTTCAACAAGATTCGCTTGTAGGCTGGCATGAGGGGAGTTCCTGTCGTTTTTATGGGCGTAAGTTTAGCGGCCTTTCGGGTCAGCGGGTGCAATCAGGCCGCTTTGGCAGCAGCCACCTGGGCGGCCACTTCAGCCGCAAAATCGTCGACCTTCTTCTCGATGCCTTCACCGACAACATACAGCGTGAACGCCTTCACGGTCGTGCCTTTTTCCTTGAGCATCTGCTCGACCGTCTGCTTGTCGTTTTTCACGAAAGGCTGGTTGAACAAGGACACTTCCTTGAGGTATTTCTGCACGCCGCCGTCAATACGTTTGGCAACAATTTCAGGGGACTGCACAGGCTTGCCGGCAGCGGTGGCCACAGCGGCATCCTCGGCAGCCTTGGCCGCAGCGACCGAACGCTCGCGCGCGACGAGCTCGGCAGGCACCTGGTCGCTCGACAGCGACACCGGCTTCATCGCGGCAACGTGCATGGCGACGTCCTTGGCGGGCACTTCGTCGCCTTCGTACTCGACGACCACGCCGATGCGCGTGCCGTGCAGGTAGGAGGCCAGCTTGCCGCCTTCAAAACGCTTGAAGCGGCGCACGCTCATGTTTTCGCCGATCTTGCCGATCAGGCCCTTGCGCACGTCTTCCACCGTCGGGCCGAAGCCGTCCAGGCTCAAAGGCATGGCGCCGATCGCGGCCACGTCGGCCGGGTTGTTCTTCACGATGCCCTTGACCACCGCGTCGGTGAAAGCCAGGAAGCTGTCGTTCTTGGTGACGAAGTCGGTTTCGCAGTTGATCTCGACCAGCGCGCCCACGGCACCTTCGCTGTGGAAGGCGATCACGCCTTCAGCGGTGATGCGGGAAGCGGCCTTGCCCGCCTTGTTGCCGAGCTTGACGCGCAGGATTTCTTCGGCTTTTTCGAAATTGCCGTCGGCCTCGGTCAGTGCCTTCTTGCACTCCATCATCGGTGCGTCGGTTTTTGCGCGCAACTCTGCGACCATGCTTGCTGTGATTGCCATCTTCAGTTCTCCGTGTGTCGTGTTGACTTCAAATTAAATGGGGGTGCCTTTGGACAAGGCTGTGAAAAAGGGGCTACGCGAGCCCCTTTTTCGCGTCAGGCGCAGGGCCGCGACGATCAGGCTGCGGCGTTTTCCACTTCGACGAATTCGTCGCTGCTTTCGGCCGAGACCATCTTGACGACTTCATTGCCGGCGGCAGCGCGGCCTTCGATGATCGCGTCGGCGATGCCGCGGGCATACAGCGCCACAGCCTTGGACGAGTCGTCGTTGCCGGGGATGACGTAGTCAATGCCGATGGGGGAATGGTTGGAGTCAACCACGCCGATCAGCGGGATGCCCAGCTTCTTGGCTTCGAGGATGGCGATCTTGTGGAAACCCACGTCGATCACGAAGATCGCGTCGGGCAGGGCATTCATGTCCTGGATGCCGCCGATGTCTTTTTCCAGTTTTTCCATTTCACGCTTGAACGTGAGCTGCTCTTTCTTGCTCAGGGTGTCGAGACCGACTTCCTGCTGGGCCTTCATTTCCTTGAGGCGCTTGATCGAGGTCTTGACCGTCTTGAAGTTGGTCAGCATGCCGCCCAGCCAGCGCTGGTCGACAAAAGGAACGCCGGCGCGCTTGGCTTCGGCGGAAACCAGTTCGCGGGCCTGGCGCTTGGTGCCCACCATCAGGATGGTGCCGCGGTTGGCGGACAGCTGCTTGGCGAACTTCATCGCATCCTCGAACATCGGCAGCGATTTTTCGAGGTTGATGATGTGGATACGGTTGCGGTGTCCGAAGATGTACGGGGCCATCTTGGGGTTCCAGAAGCGGGTTTGGTGACCGAAATGGACGCCGGCTTCCAGCATTTCACGCATGCTTATTGACATAGAGATACTCCAAAGGTTGTGTCTAAAATCAGCGCTTATCACCTGAAAGCCTTGTTGAAAGCTCCCCGGCAACACCTTGAATGGCTGATTTGCGATTTGCTGCACGACGGCGGAATTGCCTTTCGTACAGCCTGCTGAGTATAACATCCCTGCCTGTGCCAACGTCCCTGCCCGAGTCCTGTCGCGCCCCAGCCACTGCTGCCGGCTGCATGCCGGCCAGGGTGACCGGCCCCGGCGGCACTTCAAAAACCATAGCAGCATGCGCTTTTCCCGCGCGGGCTTGCATCCGATTGAACCCATCGACATGAACCCACCGACTTTCTGCCCCAACCCCTGCCTCCGCCCTGCAGGGACCGCCCGATGAGGGTCGCCGTGATCGGCGCCGGCATCATCGGCATCACCACCGCCTGGGAGCTCGCCCGGGACGGCCATGAGGTCACGGTTTTCGAGCGCCGCGGCGCGGCTGCCGAAGAAAGCAGTTTCGCCAATGCCGGCGTGGTGGCCCCCGGCTACGCGACGCCCTGGGCGGCGCCCGGCATGCCGGGAAAGGTGCTGGGCCACCTGTTGGGCCGCCACGCCCCGGTCAGGCTCAGCCTGCCGCTGTCCGGCCGCGAGCTGACCTGGATGTGGCGATGGTGGCGCGCCTGCCGGCTGGAAACCTACCTGGCCAACCGGGCCCGCCTGCAACGCCTGGCTTTTTACAGCCGCGTACGCCTGCACCAGATCACCGCCGAACACCAGCTCGAGTACGACCGCAGTCCCGGCTACATGGTGCTGCTGCGCGCCGAACAGGACGGCCAGATGGTCGAACCCGGCCTGCAGGTGCTGCGTGATGCAGGGGTCAGCTTCCGGCAGATCGGCTCCGACGAGGCGCGCCGGATCGAGCCGGCGCTGAACCCGGACACGCCCTTGCTGGGCGCCATTCACCTGCCCGACGACGAAGTGGCCAACTGCCGCCAGTTCGCCCTGCTGCTCAAGGCCGAGGCCCAGCGCCTGGGCGTGACTTTTGAGTTCAATACGACTGTGGCCCAAATGGACCGGGCGCAGCCAGCTACTTTTTTGATAGCAGGCGAAACGACGCCGCGAAACTTTGACGCGGTGGTGCTGTGCGCCGGCCTGGACTCGGCCTCGCTGCTGCGGCCACTGGGCATCCGGGTACCGCTGGCAGCGGTGTATGGCTACTCCCTGAGCGCGCCGATTCGCGAGCCGCTGAACGCACCGCGCAGCGCCCTGATGGACGAACGTTACAAGGTCGCGATCTCGCGCCTGGGCAACCGCGTGCGCGTGGCCGGCAGCGCCGAAATTGGCGGCCGGCCCGACAAAAAAAGCGCCGCGGCCATCCAGACGCTGTACAAGGTGCTGCAGGACTGGTTCCCGGGCGCCGCCCACACCTCCAACACCACCGCCCATGTGCAGGAATGGAAAGGCGTGCGGCCCATGCTGCCGGACGGCCCGCCCATCCTGGGCGCCAGCGGCCTGTCCGGCCTGTGGCTCAACCTCGGCCACGGTTCCAGCGGCTGGGCGCTGAGCTGCGGCAGCGCGCGGGCCGTCGCCGACCTGGTCGCCGGACAGACGCCGGAGATCGACCTCGAAGGGCTGGACCTGAGCCGGCTCATATCCCCGGCCGCCTGAAGGCGGCACAATCGGCCCATGTTAGCCGTCTCCCCTGCCCTCAGCCTGCCGCTCCACGGGGTGGCCGCCACGCGCCTGCTGGAGCAGCAGGCGGCAGCCCAGCTGCCCCCCCATACCCTGATGCAGCGCGCGGGGCTGGCCACCGCGCGCCTGGCCCTGGCGCTGGCGCCACACGCGCAGCGCCTCTGGATCGCCTGCGGGCCGGGCAACAACGGCGGCGACGGCCTGGAGGCGGCCATGCACCTGCACCAGTGGGGCAAAACCGTGGTGGTGACCTGGCTGGGCGCGCAAAACGAAGCCAGGGTGCCCGCCGATGCGCTGGCCTCGCTGGTACGCGCCCGTGCGGCCGGCGTGCCCTTTGCCCAAGTGCCGCCGGCCGGCTTTGACTTCGCGATCGACGCCCTGTTGGGCATAGGAGGCGCACCCCGGGCTGCGGCTGCCACGGAGCAGACAGATCTGCTCGGCCAGTGGCTGGCGCTGCTGCGGTCCAGCCCGCAGCCGGTCCTGGCGATCGATATCCCGAGCGGGCTGGACGCCGACACGGGTGCCTCGCTTGCTCCTGAATCGATAGCTACCTGCGCTTTACCGTCAAGGGCTGACGCCCGATTTACCTTGAGTCTTTTAACGCTGAAGCCGGGCCTGTTCACGGCGACCGGCCGCGACCTGGCCGGACAGGTGTGGTGGGACGACCTCGGCGTCACTCCCGCATCGGCGCTGGCGCCTGACGCCTGGCTGCTGGGCCGGGACCGTGCCGCGTCGCACCAGCGCACGCAGGCGGCGCATGCCAGCCACAAAGGCAGTTTTGGTGATGTCGCCATCCTCGGCGGGCAATCCAGCCCGAAAGCCGCCACCCACATGAGCGGCGCCGCGCTGCTGGCCGGGCGTGCTGCCCTGCATGCGGGCGCAGGCCGGGTGTTTGTGGCCCTTCTGGGCAGCGCAGGCCTCACGGTGGACCCGCAGCAACCCGAGCTGATGTTCCGCAGCCCCGAGGCGCTGGACCTCAAGGCCCAGGTGCTGGTCTGCGGATGTGGCGGCGGCGACGCCGTGGCCGGCGTGCTGCCGCGCGTCCTGTCGGGCGCACAGGCGGCCGTGCTGGACGCCGATGCGCTCAATGCCATCGCCGCCGACACCCAGCTGCGAACCCTGCTGCGGGCCCGCCAGGGCCGCGCTTACCGCACGGTGCTGACGCCGCATCCGCTGGAGGCCGCACGCCTGCTCGGCAGCAGCGCGGCCGCGGTGCAGGCCGACCGTCTGCTGGCGGCGCGACAGCTGGCTGAACAATTCGGCTGTGTGGTGGTACTCAAGGGCTCGGGCACGGTGATTGCCGCGCCGGACCAGGTCAGCGCCATCAACCTTACCGGCAACGCGCGCCTGGCCACGGCAGGTACCGGCGATGTGCTGGCGGGCATGGTGGGTGCCCGGCTGGCCGGCGGACAGACGGCCTTTGACGCCGCCTGCAGCGCCGTTTTCCAGCATGGCCAGCTGGCCGATGACTGGCCAGCCTGCCATCCGGGGCAGACGCTGACCGCCTCCGCCTTAGCCGAGAACCATCAGGCCGATCTGTAGCAGCAGGAGCAGCACCAGCGCCGACAGGTCGACACCGCCGATCGCCGGGATGATGCGCCGCAGTGGCGCCAGCAGCGGCTCGGCCAGCCGGCCCAGCAGGCCATACATGGGCGAGCCTGGCTGCAGCCAGGAAATGATGGCGTAAACCAGCACCACCATGAAGGCCAGCTGCAGCGCGACACGCAGCAGCATCTTCAGCCCCATCAGCAGCAAAGCCGGCAGCATGGCCGCCGTCAGGTTCAGCAAGGCGCCGAACAGGGCAGCCCACACCAGCGCGTACACCAGCGCCAGCAGGAAGGCGGCCAGCAGACTGGCCCAGTCCACCCGCGCCTGCGCCAGCGCCTTGGGCAACACGCGCCGCAAGGGCTTGACCAGCCAGTCCGTCACGGCCATCACAAAGGTGCCGGGCTGCGCGCTCATGTTGATGCGCAGGCGGTTCATCCAGGCACGCATCAGCGCCGCGCCTATCAGCACGAAAAACAGGCTGTCCACCAGAAAGGACAGGATGCGGATCAGCATGGTTGTTGGTTCCCGGGCATGGCGGGCAAGGAATCAGGGGTGTTCATGTCCTTACCGCCGGGGTTTCTTGCTCTGCTTGCGCCCGGCGCTGGAAGCAGATTTCTTGACCGCCGCCTTCAGCGCCTGGATCGGTGACTTGGGCGTCCGGCTGCCCGCCGCACTGCCCTCGCGCGCGCCGGCCCGCTGCTCGGTGCCCTTGCCCGCGCGCTTGTTGTCGTCGCGCTTGCCGCCGCGCGGCTCGCCGGCCTTGCGCGGCAATGCACGCTCCTGTTCGGGCAGGTCGGAGGTGCGGCCGCCGGCCTTGTCTTTCATGGCGCGGGCGATCAGCTCTTCCCCCTCGCGCACCAGGCGAAAGTCGATCTTGCGGCCGTCGAGATCGACCCGGCTGACCTGGACGCGCACCCGGGTGCCGATGGCATAACGGATGCCGGTGCGTTCGCCGCGCAGCTCCTGGCGTGCCTCGTCAAAGCGGAAATACTCGCCGCCCAGTTCGGTGATGTGTACCAGGCCCTCGACATACATCGCATCGAGCGTGACGAAAATGCCGAAGCTGGTGGCGGCCGTGACGACGCCACCGAACTCCTCGCCCAGATGCTCGCGCATGTATTTGCACTTGAGCCAGGCTTCCACGTCGCGGCTGGCTTCGTCGGCACGACGTTCGTTGGCGCTGCAATGCAGGCCGGCCGCCTGCCAGGCGAGCTGGTCGGCGGTGGGTTTTTTCGGTTTCTGGTCCGGCTCGGTGACGCGCGAGGCCAGCCGCTTCGACAGCTTGGCCTCGGCCTCGCCGGGGGTGGGCAACACCGGCAGCTGGTACCTGGACTTGGTCAGCACTGCCTTGATGACACGGTGCACCAGCAGGTCCGGGTAGCGGCGAATCGGGCTGGTGAAGTGCGTGTAGGCCTCGTAGGCCAGGCCGAAGTGGCCGGCATTCATGGGGGTGTAGATCGCCTGCTGCATGGAGCGCAGCAGCATGGAATGGATCTGCATCGCATCGGGCCGGTCCTTGGTGGCCATGGCGATCTGCTGGAACTCGCCCGGCGCGGGGTTTTCCGTGATCGTCATGCCGATGCCCAAAGCCTTCAGATAGGTGCGCAGGATGTCCTTCTTCTCGGGCGTCGGGCCCTCGTGCACGCGAAACAACCCTTCGTGTTTGCTGCCGGAAATGAAGTCCGCAGAACAGACGTTGGCCGCCAGCATGGCCTCTTCAATCACGCGGTGGGCGACGTTGCGCGTGCGCGGCACGATTTTCTCGATGCGTCCGGCCTCGTCGCAGACGATCTGGGTCTCGGTGGTTTCAAAGTCCACCGCACCGCGCACGCCACGCTCCTTGAGCAGCGCCTGGTAGACGTCATGCAGGTCCAGCAGGTGCGGCACCAGCGCCTTGCGCTGGGCCGCTTCCGGGCCGCGCGTGTTGGCCAGGATGGCGGCGACTTCGGTATAGGTGAAACGCGCGTGACTGAACATCACGGCCGGGTAAAACTGGTAGGCGTGGACTTCGCCCTTGGCGTTGACCAGCATGTCGCAGACCATGCACAGGCGCTCGACGTTCGGGTTCAGCGAACACAGGCCGTTGGAGAGCTTCTCGGGCAGCATGGGAATCACGCGGCGCGGAAAATAAACGCTGGTCGCACGGTCATAGGCGTCGATATCGATCGCACTGCCGGTTTCCACATAGTGGCTCACGTCGGCAATCGCCACCAGCAGACGCCAGCCCTTGCCGCGGCCGACCTTGGCCGGCTCGCAATAAACCGCATCGTCAAAGTCACGGGCGTCTTCACCGTCGATGGTCACCAGCGGAATGTCGGTCAGGTCCACGCGGCCTTTTTTGTCGGCGGGGCGCACGGCGTCGGGCAGGGTGCGCGCCAGGGCCAGCGCGGCATCGCTGAACTCATGCGGCACGCCGTATTTGCGCACCGCAATTTCAATTTCCATGCCCGGGTCGTCGATTTCCCCGAGCACTTCCTTGACGCGGCCAACCGGCTGTCCAAACAGCGCCGGCGGCTCGGTCAGCTGGACCACCACGATCTGTCCGGGCTTGGCCGTGCCGATGGCGCCCTTGGGGATCAGCACATCCTGGCCGTAACGCTTGTCCTCGGGCGCCACCAGCCAGACACCGCTTTCCTGCAGCAGGCGGCCAATGATGGGGTTGGGGGAACGTTCAATGATTTCCGTGACGCGGCCTTCGGGCCGGTTCTTGCGGTCATGCCGCACGATGCGCGCCTTGACGCGGTCCTTGTGCAGCACGGCACGCATTTCGTTGGGCGGCAGGTAGATGTCGGCTTCGCCGTCATCGCGCAGCACGAAGCCATGGCCATCGCGGTGGCCTGAAACAGTGCCTTCAAATTCGGCGAGCAGTCCGGCGCCTGGGCCGTTGCTGTGTGTAGTTGTTTTGATAAGGGGTCTCTCTTCTTGAGATGATTAATGGGGGAAAGAATTCCGGTGCCGGCTTGCTGCCGGCGGGAAATCCGTCTTGTCTGTATTTTTCTGCATGTCAAAAGCCGGCGGTTTGCCGGACCGTGGCGTGAAGTTGCGAGCTTGGCATGTGATGCACCTCATGGCCCGCACCTCGATTGAAATTTTTTGGAATCCGGACCGGAAAACCGATTCTGTAATGGTACACTGCTGGCTGTGCCCGGGTGGCGGAATTGGTAGACGCGCACGGTTCAGGTCCGTGTATCGCAAGATGTGGAGATTCGAGTTCTCTCCCGGGCACCAGATACATCAAATCCAGCGAAAGCTGGTACAAAAAAGGCCACTGCCAACACAGTGGCCTTTTTTCTTTCCAGGCGCTTTTTCAGCACTTGTGCCAGCCCCGTCCGGACGTCTTCAGACCGGCACCGCCACCAGATCGTGGCCCTGTGTGCCGACAATCCGGGCCTTGGTGAATTCCCCGACCTTGAGCGTCTTGCTGATTTTCTCGGGCGGCAGCAATTTCACGACACCGTCAATCTCCGGCGCGTCGGCATAACTGCGGCCCACGCCGCCCTTTTTACCCATGCCGGGCGCGGAGTCCACCAGCACCTGCATGGTGGCCCCCACCCGTTGCTGCAGCTTCGCTGCCGAGACCGCTTCGGCCACCGCCATGAAACGTGCACGGCGCTCTTCGCGAACCTCGAGGGGCAGCATGCCCGGAATATCGTTGGCGGTGGCGCCTTCCACCGCGCTGTAGGCAAAGCAGCCGGCGCGGTCAATCTGCGCTTCGCGCATGAAGTCCAGCAGGTGCTCGAACTCGGCTTCGGTTTCACCGGGGAAACCGGCAATGAAGGTGCTGCGAATCACGATCTCGGGGCAGATCTCGCGCCAGCGCGCAATCCGCTCCAGATTTTTCTCGCCGCTGGCCGGCCGCTTCATGCGCTTGAGCACATCGGGGTGGCTGTGCTGCAGGGGCACGTCCAGGTAAGGCAGCACCTTGCCGGTGGCCATCAGCGGCAGGATCTCGTCCACACTTGGGTACGGGTAGACGTAATGCAAGCGCACCCAGGCGCCGTAGGGCTCGGCAATCTCGCCGAGCGCCTGCACCAGTTCCAGCATGCGGGTCTTGACCGGCTTGCCATCCCAGAAGCCGGTGCGGTACTTCACATCCACGCCGTAGGCCGAGGTGTCCTGGCTGATGACCAGCAGTTCCCGGACGCCGCCTTCAAACAGCGCGCGCGCCTCGCCCAGCACATCGCCGATCGGCCGCGACACCAGGTCGCCGCGCATCGACGGGATGATGCAGAAGGTGCAGCGGTGGTTGCAGCCTTCACTGATCTTCAGGTAGGCATAGTGCCGCGGCGTGAGCTTGATGCCGGCGATGCCAAAAGCGTTGGGAACCAGATCCACAAACGGGTCGTGCGGCTTGGGCAGGTTCAGGTGCACCGCGTCCATCACTTCCTGCGTTGCGTGCGGGCCGGTCACGGCCAGCACACTCGGGTGCATCTGGCGCACCAGGTTGCCGCCGCCCTCGCCCGCCTTGGCGCCCAGGCAGCCGGTCACGATGACCCGGCCGTTTTCGGCCAGCGCCTCGCCGATGGTGTCCAGGCTTTCCCGGACAGCGTCGTCGATGAAGCCGCAGGTGTTGACGATCACCAGGTCGGCACCTTCAAAGGTTTTGGAGGTCTGGTAACCCTCGGCACTGAGTTGCGTCAGGATCAGTTCGGAGTCGGTCAGGGCCTTGGGGCAGCCGAGGCTGACAAAACCGACGCGGGGCGCCGTGTTCAAGGTGGGGGATGGTGGGGTCGCAAGGGCTTGGCTCATGCCCTCTATTGTCTCAGAGCCGGCCCGCTGCGGCAGCGTGCGCCCGAAATGGCCTGGACGCGGTCAGCGCTTCAGGCCCAGGGCGGCCAGCATCTGCTCGCTTTGTTTTTGCATCTGCTCCTGCATTTGCGTGAACACGGTTTTCGACTGCTCGACGTAGCTGCCCATCATGCCCTGCATGGCCGGCGACTGGGCATTGACAAACTGCGCCCAGGCTTCCGGCGTCAGACCCTTGGACTGCTCGGACATCTTGAGCTGCAGGTCCATGAAGGACTGGACGTTTTTCTCGAGGTAGGAACCCATGAAGCTCTGCATCGCATTGCCGTAGAACCGGATGATGTTGGCCAGCACCGCCTCGGTAAACATGGGCGCGCCGCCGGCTTCTTCTTCCAGGATGATCTGCAGCAGGATGCTGCGTGTCAGGTCCTCGTTGGTCTTGGCGTCGCGCACCACGAAATCGGTGCTGTCCATGACGAGATTTTTGACTTCGGCCAGCGTGATGTAGGCCGAAGTATCGGTGTCGTAAAGACGGCGATTCGGGTATTTCTTGATGACACGCGGCGACGCCGCCTTGCCGTTACCGCCCTTGGTGCCCGGTATTTTTCCCGGCGTGCTGCCGACGGGGGGGGCCGAGTCGGCTGACTGGCTCCTGGACTGACTGGTGGGCTTGCTCTTGGGCACTGTGCGAACTCCTCTGTGAATGACTGCCTGTACCAATGCACAGGGTCATCACATTCTAGGAAGTATGCCTACCTGCAATCCCCTTGGTTTACCCTGTGTGAACCGTGGGATGCACGGCTGACAGGAAAACAACTTCAGGAAATTGGTAGGCGCGATTGGACTCGAACCAACGACCCCCACCATGTCAAGGTGGTGCTCTAACCAGCTGAGCTACGCGCCTAAGGACTGTTCGACCTCGTCATTGTAGCAGGGCAAACCCGCCCTTTCGCGCACTCGCCGATTTTTTTGCCGACAAAATCAGCGCCTGCGCGCCGAACGCACGCCGTTGACCTCGGCGACGATGGCAAGCACCTGGTTGAGGCGGCCCGAGTTTGCCACCTCCACCGTGAAGGTCATCCAGGCCGTGCCGCCGCGGTTGTCCTTGACCGATGTGGTCTGCACGCCGATGACGTTCATTTTTTCCCGCGCAAACACTTCCGAGATATCACGCAGCAGGCCCTGCCGGTCTGCCGCTTCCACGGCCACATCCACCGGGTACACCGATCCCTCGCTGCTTTTGGGCTGGCTCCACTGCACTTCGATCACGCGGTCGGGGCTGCCGCTGGCCATGTTCCTGAAGTTGCTGCAATCGCTGCGGTGGATGCTCACGCCCTTGCCCTTGGTCACAAAACCGAGAATCGCATCGGGCGGTGCCGGCTTGCAGCACCTGGCCAGCTGCGTGAGCAGCGAGTCGATGCCGACCACCAGCACCCCGCCCTTGCGTGCGCGCTCGGACGACTTGTCATGCTGGCGGGCTTTTTTGGCCAGCACATAGTCGTCCTGCGTGGGTGGCGGCTCGGGCGGCTTGAGCATGTTCTCGATGGTGCGCAGCGACAGCTCGTCCTTGCCCACCACTTCAAACAGATCCTCGGCGCTTTTGAAGCCCAGCTGCGTCGCGACATCCTCGAGCTTCATCGCGGTCTTGCCCTCGCGCTGCAGCAGCTTTTCCACCGCCTCGCGTCCGCGCGCCACCGTCTGTGCCATGGCCTGGGCATTGAACCAGGCACGCACTTTCGACCGCGCGCGGTGGCTGGCCAGAAAGCCGAGCTCGGGGTTGAGCCAGTCGCGCGACGGGCCGCCCTCCTTCGTGGTGACGACCTCCACCGTCTGCCCGTTCTGTAGCGGCGTGTTCAGCGGCACCATGGCGCCGTCGATGCGTGCGCCGCGGCAGCGGTGACCCAGGCTGGTATGCACGCTGTAGGCAAAGTCGAGCGCTGTCGCGCCCTGCGGCAGTTCGACGACGGCCGCGTCCGGCGTCAGGACATAGATGCGGTCTTCAAACAGGCCCTGGTTGGCGTCGCGCGCCTTGGCCGCCACCGGCCCCGACAGGTCACGCTCCCAGGCCAGCAACTGCCGCAACACGGCAATTTTTGCGTCGTACTCGCTGCTGGCCGACACGCCGCTGTAGCCCTTGGCGCCTGCCTCCTTGTAGGCCCAGTGGGCGGCCACGCCATGCTCGGCATGGTCGTGCATGGCCTGCGTGCGGATCTGGATCTCGACCGCGCGCTGCTGTGCATCCCGCACCACCGTGTGCAGCGACTGGTAACCGTTGGATTTGGGCTTGGCGATGTAGTCGTCGAATTCACCCTCCACCGGCGTGAAATGCGAGTGCACAAACCCGAGTGCCGCGTAACAGCCCTTGACGTCGGCGGCGATCACACGCAGGGCGCGGATGTCGAAGACCTGGTCAAAATCGAGACCCTTGCCGCGCATCTTCTTGACAATGCTGTAGATGTGTTTGGGCCGGCCCTGCACCAGCGCGGCAATGCCGTTGCTGTTCAGGTCGCGTTCCAGCTGGGCGCGCAGCGCCTCCATGAAAACCTCGCGCCCGGCGCGTTTTTCATCGAGCAGGCGGGCAATGCTTTTGTAAGTGTCCGGCTCCAGAAAGCGGAAAGCCAGGTCTTCCATTTCCCACTTGATCTGCCAGATGCCCAGCCGGTTGGCCAGCGGTGCAAAAACGTTGAGCGACTCGCGCGCCACGGCCAGCGGGCATGGTTGCCGGATGGCCGCAAAGTGACGCAGCGTCTGCAGCCGGGACGCCAGGCGCAGCATGACCACCCGCAGGTCGCGCGAAAACGCCAGCAGCATCTTGCGCACGTTTTCAGTCTGCGCTGCCGGGTCTTCCAGCTGCGCCCTGGCATCGGCGGCGCGGGCCTGCTTCTGCACATGGACGAGCTTGGTGGTCTCCATGGCCAGGGCGGCGAAGTTGGCGCCGAAAGCCTTGGCAATCACCTCCTGCGGCTTGTTCAGGTGTGCGCAGGCATGGACGAGGTAGGTGGCGGCCTGCATCGCCTCGGAGCCGCCAATGGCCTTGAGAATGGCTGCGACAGCATCCGCATGGGCCAGGATGTTTTCACCGGTGTCCAGCGTTTCACTGGCGATCAGCGGCTCGGCAAAGGCCCTGGCGCGGGCCAGCGCATGCGGCTGGTCCGGCAGGCTGTCCGCCGTGGCCGTCACGATGGACGCATTGGGTAGCGGTGTCATGGGCGTCATGGGCGCCGCGGCCGTCTGGGGCTTCAACGGCAATTTGGGCGGGGCGCCCGGCCCGGCCCCGGCATGTTTCGTCACAGGCAGCTTTTCAATAAAAAATTTCAGACAAGAAGAAAATCGCCCACCGTGCTGACCTGATCCATCGCCACCAGGGTCGGTGCATGCCCGACCCCTTCAAACTCCACCAGGCGGGCCCGGGGACCGCGCTGCATCATGGCCTGCGCCGTGACGCGGCTGAGCAGATCCGATTGTGCGCCGCGCACGACCAGTGTCGGCGCCCGAATGTTGTCAAAAAGTTGCCACAACAAGGCTTCACCGTCGCGCGCCGAAGCTTCGGTCGTCGCCCGGACCGGCACCGCAATCGCCGGGTCGTAATGCAGCATCACGCTGCCATCGCTTGCACCGGGCACAGGCCTGACCATGTGGCGCGACAGCGCCAGCCATTGCTCGGGCGTGTGCGGGCCAAAGCTGGTCGAGATCGCCCACATCGCGTCGGCCGCGTGCTGCAGCGAGGCGAAGTGGCCGGCTTTGCCGAGGTAGGCCGCAATCCGCGTGATGGCCTGCCACTCGATGGCCGGCCCCACGTCGTTGAGGACCAGCTTGCGCACCGGCACCGGCAGGGGCAGCTCGCGCTGGCCGGCCATGGCCATGCCGATCAGGCCACCCATGCTGGTGCCAACCCAGTCCAGCGTCGTGACCGGCGCTTGCTGGTGGAGGTGCGCCAGCAGTGCCATCATGTCGGCTGCGTACTGCGGAATCTGGTAACCCATGGGGTCCTGGAGCCAGTCGCTGCGGCCGCGGCCGGCCACGTCGGGGCAGACAACGCGGACCTCGTCCGACAGGTACTCTGCCAGCACATCGAAATCCCGGCCCTGGCGCGACAGGCCATGAACACACAGCACCACATGCGGGTTGGCCGGATCGCCCCACTCCCAGTACGCCATGCGGTGCCCTCCCGAAACGTCGGGGCAGGATACGTAGTTCAGCGTAGGTTCAGTCATGGCCAGGGAATCCGGGTTGCAGGCTTGATAATTGCCCGAGCCGCTGTTTTTCAGCGTCTGACAGGCATCGTAAATCATCCGGAGAAAACTTCATGCTCAAAGGTAAAACTGCACTCGTGACCGGCTCCACCAGCGGCATCGGCCTGGGGATCGCCAAGGCGCTGGCGGCGCAGGGGGCCAACATCGTGCTCAACGGTTTCGGCGACGCCGAAGGCCCCAAGGCGGAAATTGCCGCGCTGGGCGTAAAAGTGGCCTACCACGGTGCCGACATGAGCAAGCCCGCCGAGATCGAAGCCATGATGACGTTTGCCGCGACGCAATTCGGCCAGGTGGACATCCTGGTCAACAATGCCGGCATCCAGCATGTGGCCCGAATCGAGAACTTTCCGGTGGAGCGCTGGGACGCCGTCCTGGCGATCAATCTGAGCAGCGCCTTCCACGCCACACGGCTGGTCCTGCCGGCCATGCTTGCCGCCAATGGCGGCAAGGGCTGGGGCCGCATCATCAACGTCGCTTCGGTGCACGGCCTGGTCGGCTCGGCTGAAAAATCCGCGTATGTTGCCGCCAAACACGGCATCGTCGGCCTGACCAAGGTCACGGCCCTCGAAAACGCCACCACCGGCGTGACCTGCAACGCCATCTGCCCGGGCTGGGTGCTGACGCCGCTGGTGCAAAAACAGGTGGACGCCAAAGCCGCCGCCGGCGGCATCTCCAACGAGCAGGCCACGCAGCTGCTGCTGGGCGAAAAAGAGCCCTCGATGCAGTTCACCACGCCCGAGGAACTGGGCGCGCTGGCGGTGTTTTTCTGCTCGTCGGCCGGCAACAATGTGCGCGGCGTGGCGTGGAACATGGACGGCGGGTGGGCAGCGCAGTAAAACGCCGCAACCCTAAAACGCGCCAGGCTGGCGGCAGGATTCCGCCAGCCCTGCATGCGTCAAAAAATAAAGCCAAATCGCCACTCAGCCCTTGATGGTATTGCGCCAACAGCTATTCATTTCATAGCGAATTCAATCTGCTCGCGCCATGCCTGCACAGCTGGTTTCTGCTGGTCAATCGGAGGCATGCCTGATAGCGCCGGCCATAGAAAAAGCCCCAAGTCGCAAGCGACTTGGGGCTTCAATTCTGGTGGGCGGTGCAAGTTTCGAACTTGCGACCCCTGCAGTGTGAATGCAGTGCTCTACCCCTGAGCTAACCGCCCTGTTTGGTCAGCCTCAGATTATAAGGGGTTTTTGTCACGCACCGGCCAGTTCGCGCCAGACAGTTTTGCCTTTGCTGCTTTTATCGATGTCCGCCAGCAGGCTTTCGTGGGCGGCGATCTCATGATCGTTGGCCAGCAGCAGCGGCAAATCAAAACCGCTGAGGTCCATCGCTACGGCGACGCCTCCCTCCTGCGTGCTGCCGCCCAGGTCCATCACCAGCGAATTCTGACCGCGCGTCAGGTTGATGTAAACGTCGGCCAGCAGCTCTGCGTCGAGCAAAGCGCCGTGCAGTGTGCGGCCCGAGTTGTCGACGTCCAGGCGATCGCACAGCGCGTCGAGCGAATTGCGTTTGCCGGGATATAGCTCCTTGGCCATCATCAGGCTGTCGGTGACCTTGGCCACGCAATTGCGGATCGACGCGCGCCCCATCAGCTCCAGCTCCTTGTCAAGGAAGCTGATGTCGAAAGGCGCGTTGTGGATGATGACTTCGGCGCCTTCCAGATAAGCCAGCAACTCGTCGGCGATGGCCGGGAATTTGGGCTTGTCCTGCAGGAACTCGTTGCTGATGCCGTGCACCTTGAGCGCGTCCTCGTGGCTGTCGCGCTCGGGGTTCAGGTAGAAATGCTTGTTGTTGCCGGTGAGCTTGCGGCCGATCAGCTCAACGCAGCCGATTTCGATGATGCGGTCGCCGTTTTCAGCGGACAGACCGGTGGTTTCAGTGTCTAGAACGATTTGGCGCATGTCGTGGATTATCCCTCCAACACTTGCGCCAGGGTGCAGCTCAGTGCACTTCCTTGGCGTGGTTGATGGAGTATTTGGGAATCTCGACCGTCAGGTCGGTCTGTGCCACGATGGCCTGGCAGCTCAGGCGCGAGTTGGGCTCCAGGCCCCAGGCGCGGTCCAGCAGGTCTTCCTCGCTCTCGTCCATCTCGTTGAGCGAGCGCATCCCTTCGCGCACGATGACGTGACAGGTGGTGCAGGCGCAGCTCATGTCGCAGGCGTGTTCGATGTTGATGTTGTTGTCGAGCAGCGCCTCGCAGATGGACGTGCCGGCAGGCGCGGACACTTCGGCACCGTTGGGACAGTATTCAGGATGGGGCAGTATTTTGATGATGGGCATGGTGTGTTCGGTCCGTGGTTCAGACCGTCGCTATGTTTTTTCCAGCCAGGGCCTGGCGGATGCCCCGGTTCATGCGCTGGGCCGCAAAGTTTTCAGTTCCCGCCGCCAGCGCCTTGATGGCGGCCTCGATCTGCGCGGCATCGCCCTGCTGCCGGATGGCTGCCAGTTCGGCCATCAGGCGATCGATCTCCACTTTTTCCTCTGGAGGCAACAGGTCGGCATCGGCATCCAGCGCGCTGCGGGTCGCCAGGATCATGCGGTCGGCATCGACCTGCGCCTCGGCCAGCGCGCGCGCCTGCATGTCCTGCTGGGCCGTCGAAAAACTCTCCTGCAACATGCGCGCAATGTCGGCGTCGGACAGGCCATACGATGGTTTCACATCGATCCGCGCCTCCACGCCGCTGCCCTGCTCTTTCGCGCTGACGCTGAGCAGGCCATCGGCGTCCACGGTGAAGGTCACACGGATGCGCGCCGCGCCCGCGGCCATCGGCGGAATGCCGCGCAGCTCGAAACGCGCGAGGCTGCGGCAGTCGGCCACCAGGTCGCGCTCGCCCTGCACCACATGCAGGGCCAGCGCGGTCTGGCCGTCCTGGTAGGTGGTGAAGTCCTGGGCCATGGCAGTCGGGATGGTCTGGTTGCGCGGCACGATGCGTTCGACCAGGCCACCCATGGTTTCGATGCCCAGCGACAGCGGGATCACGTCGAGCAGCAGCAGGTCGCTGCCGGTGCTGTTGCCGGCCAGCTGGTTGGCCGAAATGGCGGCGCCCAGGGCCACCACTTCGTCGGGGTTGAGGTTGGTCAGGGGCTCGCGGCCAAACAGGCCGGCAACGGCACGGCGCACCTGGGGCATACGCGTGGACCCGCCCACCAGCACCACGCCCTGGACGTCATCCTTGCCCAGCCCGGCGTCGCGCAAGGCCTTGCGCGCCACCGTCAGTGTGCGCTGGGTCAGCCCGGCCGTGGCGGCTTCAAAGTCCGCGGCCTTCATGTCAAATTGCACGTTAGCCCTTGCCAGGCGGGCGGAGAATGCTACCGAATCGGTAGCAGACAAGGCCTCCTTGCAGGCCCGGGCAGCCTGCAGCAAGGCGGCTTTGTCGCCCGGCGTGAGCGTGTCGGCGGCCAGGCCTGCCTTGACCAGCACCCACTCGACCAGCGCGCGGTCATAGTCGTCACCGCCCAGCGCCGAGTCACCGCCGGTGGCCACGACTTCAAACACCCCCTGCGTCAGGCGCAGAATGGAAATGTCGAAGGTGCCGCCGCCGAGGTCATAAATCGCGTAAACCCCTTCACTGGCGTTGTCCAGACCGTAAGCGATGGCCGCAGCGGTCGGCTCGTTGATCAGGCGCAGGACGTTGAGCCCGGCCAGTTGCGCGGCATCCTTGGTCGCCTGGCGCTGGGCGTCGTCAAAATACGCCGGCACCGTGATGACCGCACCGAAAATCTCGTCGTCAAAGCTGTCTTCCGCCCGGTAACGCAGCGTCGCCAGGATCTCGGCACTGACTTCGACCGGGCTTTTTTCACCGGCCACGGTTTGCAGCGTGACCATGCCGGGCTGGTCGATCAGCTGGTAAGGCAATTGCGCGCGGTTGACGATGTCCTCCAAGCCGCGGCCCATCAGGCGCTTGACCGAGGCGATGGTGTTTTGCGGATCCTGCACTTGCGCGGCCAGCGCGTCCAAACCGATCTGGCGGCTGGTGACGCCCTTGTCGTCCACCAGGTAACGCACCACGCTGGGCAGCAACACGCGGCCCTGTGCATCGGGCAGGCATTCGGCCACGCCGCTGCGCACGCTGGCCACCAGCGAATGGGTGGTGCCCAGGTCAATGCCGATGGCGATGCGCCGCTGGTGCGGATCGGGAGTCTGTCCGGGTTCGGAAATTTGCAGTAAGGCCATGAATGTGTGGGGTCGCGCTGGAGGTCTGTGACAGGCTATTGTCCCAGCGAGTCGATGCGCGCATCAATCTCGCTGCCAAAGCGCTCAATAAACATAAGGCTTCTCACCTGCCGGGCGGCGGCCGGAAAGTCTTTCTCCCGGTCCAGCGAATGCTCTATTTTTGATAGCTGCTCGCGCTTGCTGTCCAGGGTCTGGGCGGCGATTTCTTCCAGACTGTCAAGGCCCTCGGCCTCTTCCAGCGCTTCACGCCACTGCATCTGCTGGATCAGGAAATCCGGGGGCATGGCCGTGTTGCTCTCGGCCTGGATGGGCGCGCCGTGCAGCTCGCAGAGGTACATCGCACGTTTGAGCGGGTTCTTCAGCCGCTGGTAGGCCTCGTTGATGCGCACCGACCACTGCATGGCCAGGCGCTGGGCGGCAGCGCCCTGCGCCGCAAACCGGTCGGGATGCGCCTCGCGCTGCAGCTCTTTCCAGCGCGCGTCGAGCACGGCACTGTCCTGCGCGAACTGCACAGGTACGTCAAAAAGTTCGAAATCGTTGGATTGGAGGCTAGTCACGGAAAACCCGTTTTCGGGATGGGAAGCGTAGCGAGCGGGCGTCAGCGAGGTGCGGCCAGCGCGGAGCCACCGGAACGTACTTCAGGTACGTGAGGATGGCGAGCACTGCCCGCGCCTCGATCACGCCTGCGCAGTAGCTTCACACCCGAAAAGATTCGCCGCACCCGCAGCGGTCACGCTCATTGGGATTGATGAACTTGAAACCCTCATTGAGGCCCTCACGCACAAAGTCGAGCTGGGTGCCGTCGATGTAAGCCATGCTTTTCGGGTCCACCAGCACCTTCACACCGTTGTCTTCAAACACCACGTCTTCAGGCGCTATCTCGTCGGCATATTCGAGTTTGTAAGCCAGGCCGGAGCAGCCGGTGGTTCTGACGCCCAGGCGAACACCCACGCCCTTGCCGCGTTTGGCCATGTAGCGGGTGACGTGACGTGCTGCGGCGTCGGTGAGGGTAACGGACATGGAAAGCTTCGCAGGTCAATAAAGGTTAATGGGCGTGCTTCAGCTTGTAGTCGCTGACGGCCGCCTTGATGGCGTCTTCGGCGAGGATGGAGCAATGGATTTTCACGGGCGGCAGGGCCAGCTCTTCGGCAATGGCGCTGTTCTTGATGCTTGCCGCTTCGTCCAGGGTCTTGCCCTTGACCCACTCGGTCACGAGTGAACTCGACGCAATCGCCGAGCCGCAGCCGTAGGTCTTGAAACGCGCGTCTTCAATCACGCCCGTCACCGGGTTGACCTTGATCTGCAGCTTCATGACGTCGCCGCAGGCCGGTGCACCGACCATGCCGGTGCCTACCGTGTCGTCGCCCTTTTCAAACGAGCCGACGTTGCGGGGGTTTTCATAGTGGTCCACCACTTTTTCGCTGTATGCCATTTTGTTTACCTCTTCAAGCTGTTTGCGCTGCTTAGTGAGCAGCCCACTGGATGGTGGACAGATCCACGCCATCCTTGAACATTTCCCAGAGTGGCGACAGGTCACGCAGTTTGGCGACATTTTCCTTGATCGTCGCGACGGCGTAATCAATCTCTTCTTCGGTGGTCCAGCGGCCTATGGTCATGCGCAGGCTGCTGTGGGCCAGTTCGTCGCTGCGGCCCAGGGCGCGCAGCACATAGCTGGGCTCGAGGCTGGCCGAGGTACAGGCCGAACCACTGGACACTGCCAGGCCCTTGATGCCCATGATCAGGGACTCACCCTCGACATAGTTGAAACTCATGTTGAGGTTGTGCGGCACACGCTTGTCGGCATGGCCGTTGAGGAAGACCTCTTCCACGTCTTTCAGGCCTGCCAGCATGCGCTCGTGCAGGGCACGGATACGCTGGTTTTCGTCGTGCATTTCCGCCCTGGCAATGCGGTAGGCCTCGCCCATGCCCACGCACTGGTGCGTCGGCAAGGTGCCGGACCGCATGCCGCGCTCGTGGCCGCCACCGTGCATCTGCGCCTCCAGCCGCACGCGCGGCTTGCGCCGCACATACAGCGCGCCTATGCCTTTGGGGCCGTAGGTCTTGTGCGAGGTCAGGCTCATCAGGTCGACCGGCAAGGTGGCGAGGTCGATGTCCACACGGCCGGTGGCCTGCGCCGCATCCACATGGAAAATGATGCCTTTTTCGCGGCACAGGGCGCCAATCGCAGGGATGTCCTGGATGACGCCAATCTCGTTGTTGACGAACATGACGCTGACAATGATGGTGTCGGGGCGCATCGCCGCCTTCAGCACCTCCAGGTCGAGCAGGCCGTCGGCCTGCACGTCGAGGTAGGTCACCTCAAACCCCTGGCGCTCCAGCTCGCGGCAGGTGTCGAGCACGGCCTTGTGCTCGGTCTTGACCGTGATCAGGTGTTTGCCTTTGGACTTGTAGAAATGCGCGGCGCCCTTGAGCGCCAGGTTGTTGGACTCGGTCGCACCGCTGGTCCAGACGATCTCGCGCGGGTCGGCACCGATCAGCTCGGCCACCTGCTCGCGGGCTTTTTCCACGGCGGCCTCTGCTTCCCAGCCCCAGGCATGGCTGCGCGAAGCGGGATTGCCGAAATGCTCGCGCAACCAGGGAATCATGGCGTCCACCACCCGCGGGTCACACGGGTTCGTGGCGCTGTAGTCCATGTAAATGGGGAAGTGTGGGGTTTCCATGTGGCTAGCTTTTTATTTCAGGGCTGGCTGGCAGCATCAAAAAACGGACGGCAGTCTCCGGCAATCGGGCCCTCGCAGGCCAGCAAGACCAGGACCGCTCAGGACTTCGAAAACGCGTTGCCCAGGGCAAACACCGAATTGGGCGCATTGACGCGCATCGGCTTGGCCACGGGCGCGGTGAAGATGGCTTTCTTCACCATGGGTGTATTTTCAACCACCACCCCTTTGGCCAGCTGGTCGTCGACCAGCTTTTGCAGGGTCACGGAGTCGAGAAATTCCACCATGCGGCTGTTCAGCGAGGCCCACAATTCGTGCGTCATGCAGCGGCCACCGTCACCGAGACAGTTTTCCTTGCCGCCACACTGGGTCGAGTCGATGGGTTCGTCCACCGACACGATGATGTCGGCCACGGTGATGTCTGCCGCCTTGCGGCCCAAGGTATAGCCGCCGCCGGGGCCACGGGTGGACTCGACGAGTTCATGGCGACGCAGTTTACCGAACAGCTGCTCGAGGTAGGACAGCGAAATCTGCTGGCGCTGGCTGATGGCGGCCAGGGTAACGGGGCCGTTGTTCTGGCGCAGGGCCAAGTCAATCATCGCGGTGACCGCAAAGCGGCCTTTGGTCGTGAGGCGCATTTTCAAGCTCCTTAAAAGTTGGCTTGACTGTCGTTTGGCTCACCCTGTCAGCTTGTGGCTTGACAGGGAACTTTTTCTCCACCCGCCCCGGCCTGTTGGCCTGATCGGCTGCAGGGCTTTTGTTGTTCTGTTTGTTCCTGACTATTTTCGTCAAGTATAGCACAGAAGCCCGACCGATTCACTCGTCATTGTACCGCTCGAGCCCGTTTGTCCAAGACAAACGGAGTGAAATTCGTGACGAAAGTCCTGCTTCCGCGCTTCGCCCTCAACCCGCCACCGGCGGCACATTGTCCACACCCGGCGCGCCAAACGCCTGCGCCTTGAGCACATGCAACTGGTCCCGGACGCTGGCCGCCCTTTCGAACTCCAGGTTTTTGGCGTGTTCGATCATCTGTTTTTCCAGCCGCTTGATTTCGCGGGCAATGTCTTTCTCGCTCATGTCCTCGACCAGGGCCTTCTGCAGCTCGAGTTTTTCCGCTTCCTTGCCGGATTTCTCGCTGTAGACGCCGTCGATCAGGTCCTTGATGCGTTTGACGATGCTGCGCGGCGTGATGCCGTGTTCGAGGTTGAAAGCAATCTGTTTGTTCCGGCGGCGTTCGGTCTCATCCATCGCCTTTCTCATGGAGTCGGTGATGCGGTCCGCATACAGGATGGCCCGGCCGTTGAGGTTGCGGGCGGCCCGGCCTATGGTCTGGATCAGGCTGCGCTCGGCACGCAGGAACCCTTCCTTGTCGGCGTCCAGGATGGCGACGAGGCTGACCTCGGGAATGTCCAGGCCTTCGCGCAGCAAATTGATGCCAACCAGCACGTCGAAGGTGCCCAGGCGCAAATCGCGCAGGATTTCCACCCGCTCGACCGTGTCCACGTCGCTGTGCAGGTAACGCACCTTGACGCCGTTGTCGGTCAGGTAATCGGTCAGCTGCTCGGCCATGCGTTTGGTCAGGGTGGTGATCAGCACCCGCTCATTCTTGTCGACACGGATGCGGATTTCCTGCAACACGTCGTCGACCTGGTGGGTGGCCGGCCGCACCTCGACCTCGGGGTCCACCAGCCCGGTGGGCCGCACCACCTGCTCGACCACCTTGCCGGCATGCTGCTGCTCGTAAGCCGCCGGCGTGGCCGACACAAAAATCGCCTGCCGCATCTTGGTCTCGAACTCCTCGAACTTCAGCGGCCGGTTGTCCAGCGCGCTGGGCAGGCGAAAACCGTATTCGACCAGCGTGGTCTTGCGCGAGCGGTCGCCGTTGTACATGGCGTTGAGCTGGCCGATCATGACGTGGCTCTCGTCGAGAAACATGATCGCGTCTTTGGGCAGGTAGTCGCACAGCGTCGAGGGCGGCGAGCCCGGCGGCGCGCCGCTCAGGTGGCGCGTGTAGTTCTCGATACCCTTGCAGTGCCCGATTTCGCTGAGCATCTCCAGGTCGAAGCGCGTGCGCTGCTCGATGCGCTGCGCCTCGACCAGTTTGCCGTCGCCAACAAACTGCTTGACGCGCTCGGACAGTTCGAGCTTGATGGTTTCGACCGCGGCCATGACCTTGTCGCGCGGCGTGACGTAGTGGCTTTTCGGGTAGACCACAAAACGCGGCACCTTCTGCCGAATGCGCCCGGTCAACGGGTCGAACAGCTGCAACGACTCGATCTCGTCGTCGAACAACTCGATGCGTATCGCCAGCTCGGAGTGTTCTGCCGGAAACACGTCGATCACGTCGCCGCGCACGCGGAAGGTGCCGCGCGCAAAGTCCTGATCGTTGCGCGCGTACTGCATGCGTATCAGGCGCGAGATCACGTCGCGCTGGTTCATCTTGTCGCCGGCGCGCGCGATGAAACGCATCTGGGTGTAGTCCTCGGGCGCGCCAATGCCGTAAATCGCGCTGACCGTCGCCACGATGATGGTGTCGCGCCGCTCCAGCACACTTTTGGTCGCCGACAGGCGCATCTGCTCGATGTGTTCGTTGATCGCCGAATCTTTCTCGATGAACAGGTCGCGCTGGGGCACATAGGCCTCGGGCTGGTAGTAGTCGTAATAGCTGACGAAATACTCGACCGCATTTTTCGGGAAAAACTCGCGGAACTCGCTGTACAGCTGCGCCGCCAGCGTCTTGTTGGGCGCAAACACGATGGCCGGCCGCCCCATCCGGGCGATCACATTGGCCATGGTGAAGGTTTTGCCCGAGCCGGTCACACCGAGCAGGGTCTGAAACACCTCACCATCGTTGAGGCCCTCGACAAGTTGCTCAATGGCCACCGGCTGGTCACCTGCCGGCGGGTAAGGCATGAAAAGCTCGAACGGCGAGTCCGGAAAGCGCACAAATTGGCCGTTGGCAGGTGCTTCGCTGGACTCGGGCATGACTTCAATCAGTTCTGGCATAAGAAACTCAATCCTGGCCCGCTAAAATCTGGGGCAACCGAACAGAATACGACATTTGGCAGGCGGGCGTCACCTGGAGCCGCCGATCTGCCGGCTGTCTGCGTCGCAGCCGGTAAACCAGATGACGTGCCGGACCGTTTAAAAAACACAAACCACCCTTTTAGAGGATTTTCATGTCGCTTTTCACCGCCGTCGAAATGGCCCCCCGTGACCCTATATTGGGCCTGAACGAGCAATTCAATGCCGACACCAACCCGAACAAGGTCAATCTCGGCGTCGGCGTTTATTACGACGATGACGGCAAGCTGCCCCTGCTGCAGTGTGTGCAGGCCGCTGAAAAGGCCATGATGGCATCGCCCAAGCCGCGCGGCTACCTGCCCATGGACGGTGTGGCCGCCTATGACGCGGCCGTCAAGGCCCTGGTGTTCGGTCTAGAGAGCGAGCCCGTCAAAAGCGGCCGCGTGGCCACGGCTCAGGGCATAGGCGGCACCGGCGGCCTGAAAATAGGCGCCGACTTCCTGAAAAAGCTCAGCCCGAACGCCAAGGTCCTGATCAGCGACCCGAGCTGGGAGAACCACCGCGCCCTGTTCGCCCAGGCCGGCTTCACCGTGGAAAGTTACCCCTACTACGACGCCACCAAACGCGGTGTCAACTTCGAGGGCATGCTGGCGGCCCTGAACGCCGCCCCCGCCGGCACCATCGTGGTTCTGCACGCCTGCTGCCACAACCCGACCGGCTACGACATCACCAGCGCGCAATGGGACCAGGTGATCGCTGCCGTCAAGGCCCGCCAGCTGACGGCTTTCCTGGACATGGCCTACCAGGGCTTCGGCCAGGGCATCCAGGAAGACGGCGCCGTCATCGGCAAGTTTGTCGCCGCCGGCCTGTCCTTCTTTGTCTCGACCTCCTTTTCCAAAAGCTTCAGCCTGTACGGCGAACGTGTCGGCGCCCTGTCGGTGCTGTGCGAGAGCAAGGACGAGGCCGATCGTGTGCTGTCGCAGCTCAAGATCGTGATTCGCACCAACTACAGCAACCCGCAGATCCACGGCGCCACCGTGGTCGCCAACGTGCTGAACAACCCCGAACTGCGCGCGCTCTGGGAAAAAGAGCTGGGCGACATGCGCGTGCGCATCAAGGCCATGCGTCAGGCACTGGTGGATGGGCTGAAAGCCGCTGGCGTGAAGGAAGACATGAGCTTCATCACCAAGCAGATCGGCATGTTCAGCTACTCCGGCCTGACGAAAGACCAGATGGTTCGCCTGCGCAATGAATTCGGCGTGTACGGCACCGACACCGGCCGCATGTGTGTGGCCGCGCTGAACAGCCACAACATCGCCCACGTCTGCGCCTCCATCGCCAAGGTGATGTAAATCGGCGGAGCAGGGCTTGGCGCAGGATGCCCTGCGCAAGCCCTGCAACCAGGTGCGCTGGTTTCTCCGGCCCGACCAGGCGCCACTCGCGGCGGCCTTCAACAATTTATGAAAAAAGTGCCTGTAGCCCTTATGTTACAAGCGCAATAAGCTATCTATTTGATAGCAAAAGCCATGGCAGCCCTTGCTGCCGTGTATCAGGCACCGACCGTCGTCGGATCGTAGAAAAAGCGCTCTTCCACAATCTTGTCACCCTCCCAGCGCTGGTGCGCCAGTTCGTCGATACGCAGCATCGAGCCTGAGACACGCGTGAACTCGAAGACCCAGTGGATCACGACGAAGTCGCCGTCCACCAGGAAAGAGTCCACCGGCAAGGTGCGCATCGCACTGCAGGCGGCCATGACGGCCCGCTCGTAGGTCACCAGCGCGTCGCGGCCGCGCCGGGGCGGCTGGCTGTTTTCCTGCATGCTGGCGTGGGGCGCATAAAACTGCTCGATGGCCTCGACGTAGTGGCCGTGCTCCACCAGTGTGATGAAGTCCTGGACAGTTTGGCGGCTTGGCATGGTGTGGGTAGGTTCCTGGTTCAGCCCCAGATCACGGAGCGCATGGAGATCGAGCCGAACTGGAAACTGGTGTTGAAAAAACGTGGCGCTTCACTGCTGTCCACCGCTGCTGCCGCATACAGCAGCGGCAGGTAATGTTCATGGGTCGGGTGCGCCATCAGCGCCAGCTGGCCCAGCTTCTGGAAGTTCTGCAGCGCGTCCAGGTTGCCCTGCTGAATGTAGCCCCCGGTGGTCTGGTCGAACTCCAGTGCCCAATCATAGGCCTGGTGGCCGGCCGCACCGCGCTGCGCCTGGCGCAGGTTGTGCACGATGTTGCCGCTGCCCACGATCAGCACACCGCGCTCGCGCAGGCCCTTGAGCTGTTTCGCCAGCGCGTAGTGGTCGGAGGGCGGTCGGCTGTAGTCCATGCTCAGCTGCAGTACCGGGATGCCGGCGTCGGGAAACATGGGCTGGAGCACCGACCAGGCGCCATGGTCCAGCCCCCAGGCGTCGAGATCCACCCCCAGCGGGGCCGAGCCGCGCTGCCTGACAAAACGGCTGATCTCGCGTGCGGCGGCGGGCGCGCCCGGCGCCGGGTACTGCTGGTCGAACAGCTCCTGCGGAAAGCCGCCGAAATCGTGGATGGTCCTGGGTTGCGCCATGCCGGTCACCCACCAGCCTTCGGTCAGCCAATGGGCTGAAATGCACAACACCAGCTGCGGCGGCGGGTACTGGCTGCCAAACGCTGCCCCCAGTTCCTGCCAGCTGCGGCGGTATTCGTTGTCGCCAATCGCATTCATGGGGCTGCCATGGCCGACAAACAGCACCGGCATCCGGTCCGATTTTTCCAGCGAAGTGAAGTCGTCAAGCGCCAGGACGCTGGTGATTTCGGTCATAAATATCCGTCAGGTACAAGCCAGGGCCGTCGGCCCTGGCGCTTTGCGTGGCATTGTTGGGGCTTTCTCGCCCGTCTGCGGGGTGATGTTCAGGCATCCCGCGGCCGGACATGTGAGATTTTCCATTGAATGGCAAAAAGAAGTGTCATCCGACCCTTCTGTATTGGTGTTTGCCCTCCATTTAATCGTAAGCACACCTGTTATTATTTGTTGCACTGCAGCATATCGTTGTACAAAGGTCAGACCATGCTTTATCAAGTTTATGAAACCCAGCGTTCGCTGATGGAGCCGTTTGTCGACTTCGCCCAGGCCGCCGCCAAGCTCTACAACAACCCGCTCTCGCCCCTGAGCCAGAGCCCGCTGGCGCAACGGGCGGCCGCCGGCTACAGCCTGATTTACCGCCTCGGCAAGGACTACGAAAAACCGGCCTTCGGCCTGACCACCGTCGATGTGGATGGTACCGGCGTGGCCGTGCATGAACGCATCGAGGTGGACAAGCCCTTTTGCGAGCTGCGCCGCTTCAAGCGATTCACCGACGATCCTGCCACCCTGACCAAACTCAAGGGCCAGCCGGCCGTGCTGATCGTGGCGCCGCTGTCGGGCCACTACGCCACCTTGCTGCGCGACACCGTCAAGACCATGCTCAAGGACCACAAGGTCTACATCACCGACTGGAAAAACGCCCGCACCGTGCCGCTGTCCGACGGTGCCTTCGCGCTCGACGACTACGTCAACTACGTGCAGGAATTCATCACCCACGTGCAGGGCATCTACGGCAACTGCCACGTGATCAGCGTGTGCCAGCCGACCGTGCCGGTGCTGGCCGCCATTTCGCTGATGGCCAGCCGCGGCGAAACCACACCGCTGTCCATGACCATGATGGGCGGGCCCATCGACGCGCGCAAATCGCCGACGGCCGTCAACAACCTGGCCATGAACAAGAGTTACGAATGGTTCGAGAACAACGTGATCTACCGCGTGCCGAGCAACTTCGCCGGCGCCGGGCGCCGTGTTTACCCGGGCTTTTTGCAGCACACCGGCTTTGTTGCAATGAACCCCGACCGCCACGCCACCAGCCACTATGACTACTTCAAGGACCTGATCAAGGGCGACGACGCCAGCACCGAAGCCCACACCCGGTTCTACGACGAATACAACGCCGTGCTGGACATGGACGCCGACTACTACCTGGACACCATCAAGACCGTGTTCCAGGAGTTCAAGCTGGTCAACGGCACCTGGGACGTGAAGTCCAGGCAAGGCAAGCTCGAGCGCGTGCGCCCCGAGGACATCACCACCACAGCCCACTTCACGGTCGAAGGCGAACTCGACGACATCTCCGGCTCCGGACAGACCGAAGCGGCCCACGGCCTTTGCTACAACGTGCCCAAGGCACGCCAGAAGCACCTGGAAGTCAAGGGCGCGGGCCACTACGGCATTTTCAGCGGCCGCCGCTGGCGCGACATCGTGTATCCGCAAGTCAAGGCCTTCATTCTTGAGCACAACCAGGGGCCCACCCTTTCCGCACAGGTCAAGGCAACTCCAAAGAAGGCAGCCAAGCCTGTGGCCAAACCGGCCGTCAAGGTGGCGCCCAAGCCAGCTACCCGCAGCGTCGCCAAAAAGAGCGCGGCCAAAAAGTAAGCGACCATCGATCCTGAGCGCCGTGTCGTGAACCTGCTCGCCGAGCGGCTCAATGCCGCACTGCCGCAAACGCAGTGCACACGCTGCGGCTATCCCGACTGCGCCGCCTACGCGCAGGCCCTGGCCGATGGCGAGGCCGGGATCAACCAGTGCCCGCCCGGCGGCGCCGAAGGCATTGCGCGTCTGGCCCTGATCACCGGCCGGCCCGCCCTCCCCCTCAACCCCGACAACGGCCGCGAAGGCCCGCGCCAGATGGCGGTCATCGACGAGGACTGGTGCATAGGCTGCACCCTGTGCCTGGACGCCTGCCCGGTGGACGCCATCATGGGCAGCAACAAACTCATGCACACGGTGATCGAGTCCTGCTGCACCGGTTGTGAGTTATGCATTCCGGTCTGCCCCGTGGATTGCATCAGCCTGGAAAACGTCACGGGGGAGCGTACCGGCTGGGCTGCATGGTCGGAAGCCGACGCCGGGCTGGCCCGCAAACGCTATGAAATTCATAGCTATCGACGCATTCTGGACGAGGGGAAAAACCGCAAAAGGCTTGAAGAAAAGGCCGAGGCCGCGCTGTCAGACCTGCCCGGGCATTCCCAACACACCGATCCCGTCGTCCTGGACCAGAAACGCGCCATCATTGAAGCCGCGCTGGCACGCTCGCGCGCCAGACGCGACGCAGGCAACAGCTAGCCTGCCCTCTCAGCCCAGCGCGTCATTGACCGAGTCCCGGAACTCGGCCAGGCTGACAGCGCTGTCAATCTCGCGCGGCAGGGCATCACGGATCGAGAACACCCCCAGGATTTTTCCGGCCGACGAGACAATCGGCAAATGCCGGAATCCGCGCTCCAGCAGGATCAACACGGCATCCGACACGGTCAGCTCGGGCACTACACACAGGGGGTTGTGTGTCATCACCTCGGACACCGGCGTTTTTTTGGCATTCAGGGCCTTGGCCAGCACGCGGGTCATCAGGTCACGTTCGGTCAGGATGCCCTGCATGACGCCGGCAGCGTCAATGATCAGCACGCTGCCGCAGTTGGCCTTGGTCATCACGCAGGCGGCCTGCCAGACGCTGGCCTGCGGCGGGCAACTCACCACATGCCGGTGCGGGATGGATTGAAACACGGTACGTTCAGACATGAGGGTTCTCCTGTCCAGCGAGTCGGTTTAACGCAGGGATGAATTGACCTTGTCCAACGCATGCGAGCCCGGGCACAGGGCCGCCGCATCCAGCTTGTTCAGCGCTGTATCGCTGGTGTTGAGCGCCACATGCAGGTCGGTCGCCAGCGGGTCGAGATAAAGCAGCCCGGTCACCACTTCGCCACGTGCCTGGTGTGCATTCATGTAACTCAGGGCCGCATAACGGTCGGTGGGATCGTAATCGGCGTGCAGCTTGCGAAACCGCAGGCTGGAACCGTCATGCTGCACCACGTCGATCACCTCGCCGGGAGCATAACTGGTGGTGATTTCCTCGCGCGCGCTGATGAAGTCGATGCGGCTGACCGCCTCGTTGTGTTCGCGCACATAGTCGTAACTCTTGGTGCTGCCGGCATGGTTGTTGAAGGCCACGCAGGGACTGATGATGTCGATGAAGGCGGCACCACCATGACCGATGGCTCCCTTGATCAGCGGCACCAACTGCGCCTTGTCGCCCGAAAAACCGCGTGCCACGTAGGTGGCGCCCAGTTGCAGCGCAAGGGCCACCAGGTCCACCGGGCTGTCACTGTTGACCACGCCTTTCTTGCTTTTGGAACCCTGGTCGGCCGTCGCTGAAAACTGCCCCTTGGTCAGGCCGTACACGCCGTTGTTCTCTACCAGGTAGACCATGTTGACGCCGCGCCGCATCGCGTGGGCGAACTGGCCCAGGCCGATGGACGCCGAATCGCCGTCTCCCGAAACACCGAGATACAGCAGGTCGCGGTTGGCCAGGTTGGCGCCGGTCAGCACCGAGGGCATGCGGCCATGCACCGTGTTGAAGCCGTGCGAGGCGCCCAGGAAATAGTCCGGCGTCTTGGAGCTGCAGCCTATGCCCGAAAGTTTGGCGACGCGGTGCGGTGCTATGTCGAGCTCCCAGCAGGCCTGGATGATGGCTGCCGAGATCGAGTCGTGCCCGCAGCCGGCGCACAGCGTGGAAATCTTGCCTTCGTAGTCCCGCCGGGTGTAGCCGACCTTGTTGACGGTCAGCGAAGGATGATGCAGCCGCGGTTTGGCCAGATAGGTCATGACAGCTCCCTGGATACTTGTTGTGCCGCCGCCCCGGCCTGCACCTGCTGCGTGATGGCCCCGGTGATGAAACGCGCGGTGATCGGCGTGCCGTCGTAATGCAGCACCCGCACCAGGCGCGCCGGATCGACATCGAGTTCGTTGACCAGCAGGCAATGCATCTGCGCATCGCGGTTCTGCTCGACCACAAACACCTTGTCATGCCCGGCAATGAACTGCGCGACAGATGCAGGAAACGGAAAGGCCCGCAGGCGCAGCGCATCGATGTGGATACCGGCCTCGGTCAACACATCGAGCGCCTCGTTCATGGCCGGGCTGGTGGATCCGAAATAAATCACGCCCAGCCGGGTCGGGCGCGTTGCGGGCCGCAACACCGGCTGCGGCACCAGCGTGGCCGCCGTCTCGAACTTTTTCAGCAGGCGCTGCACGTTGTAGATGTAGTCCGGGCCGCGCTCGGAATACTGGGCGTAGGCATTGCGCGTGGTGCCGCGCGTGAAATAACTGCCCTTGCTGGGGTGCGTGCCCGGCAAGGTGCGCCAGGGGATGCCGTCGCCGTCGACGTCCTTGTAGCGGCCGAAGTCCTTGCCGGCCTCCAGTTCCTCGGCCGTCATCACCTTGCCGCGGTCATAACTGCGGCTGTCGTCCCAGGCAAAGGGTTCGCACAGGCGCTGGTTCATGCCGATGTCCAGGTCGGTCATCACAAACACCGGCGTCTGCAGCCGGTCGGCCAGGTCCAACGCCGCCGCGGCGTGTTCGAAACATTCGTGCGGGTCTTCCGGCAGCAGCAGCACATGTTTGGTGTCGCCATGCGAGGCATAGGCACAGGAGATCAGGTCGGCCTGCTGGGTGCGTGTCGGCATGCCGGTGGACGGACCGCCGCGCTGCACATTGATGATGGTGACGGGAATCTCGGCAAAGTAGGCCAGCCCGAGAAACTCGGTCATCAGCGACACGCCCGGCCCCGAGGTGGCGGTGAAGGCGCGCGCACCATTCCAGCCCGCGCCCACCACCATGCCGATGGAGGCAATTTCGTCTTCGGCCTGCACCACGGCGTAGTTGTGCCGGCCGGTCTTGGGGTCCACCCGGTATTTGGCGCAATAGGACTGGAAAGCCTCGGCCACCGACGAGGACGGCGTGATCGGGTACCAGGCGGCCACGGTGGCGCCACCATAGACGCAGCCCAGCGCCGCGGCGCTGTTGCCATCGACAAAAATCCTGTTGCCGACCCTGTCGCGGCGCTGCACGCGGATGCCCAGCGGCGCATCCAGGTGTTCGCTGGCGAAGTCACGGCCCAGATGCAGGGCCTGCACATTGGAGGCGAGCAGCTTTTCCTTGCCCTTGTACTGCTCGCCAAACAGTTTTTCGAGCACCTCGGGCTCCATCTCCAGCAGCACCGACAGCGCGCCCACATACACGATGTTTTTGAACAGCTGGCGCTGGCGCGGGTCGCTGTAGACCGCGTTGCAGATCTCGGTCAGCGGCATGCCGATGACGTGGATGTCGTCGCGGAAGCTGGACGCCGGCAGGGCCCGCGTGCTGTCGTAAAACAGGTAGCCACCCGGTTCCAGCTCGGCCACATCGGCATCCCAGGTCTGCGGGTTCATGGCCACCATCATGTCGACGCCACCGCGCCGGCCCTGGTAGCCCTTGTCACTCACACGCGCCTCGTACCAGGTCGGCAAGCCCTGGATGTTGCTGGGGAAAATATTGCGCGGGCTCACCGGCACGCCCATGCGCAAAATGG
This sequence comes from Pseudomonadota bacterium, assembly GCA_040389085.1. Taxonomy (GTDB): domain Bacteria; phylum Pseudomonadota; class Gammaproteobacteria; order Burkholderiales; family Burkholderiaceae_C; genus Polaromonas. The sequence goes on along the minus strand of JAZKAP010000001.1, from coordinate 202,451 downwards.
CCTTGGCAAACAGCTCGTTGGCCGAGGCCGAGCCGGAGCCGTTGACGTTGGCGAACTTGATCACAAAGTCGTTGACGGCTTCTATTCTTTTTTTCATGCAGGCACTCCTGCTGCACGGCTGGCAGCCTTGTTGGCATCGCGACAGGATGGCCCGGCCTGGGTGGTCTGCAGCAGGAACTTCTGCATGTCCCAGGCCCCGGTCGGGCAGCGCTCGGCACACAGGCCGCAATGCAGGCAGACATCCTCGTCCTTGACCATCACGCGCCCGGTCTTGAGTTCGCCGGACACATAGAGATCCTGCGCCAGGTTCAGCGCCGGTGCCTTCAGCCGCGTGCGCAAATCGGCCTCGTCGCCATTGGCGGTGAAGCTGATGCAGTCCATCGGGCAGATATCGACACAGGCGTCACATTCGATGCAGGCCGGCGCAGCGAACACCGTCTGTACATCGCAGTTCAGGCAGCGCCCGGCTTCCTTGAAGGCCGTTGCGGCGTCAAAACCGAGCTCCACCTCGACCCGTATGCTCGCCAGCGCAATTTCCGCCTTGGCCCAGGGCACTTTGAAACGGGCATCGTTGGACGTGTCGTTGTCGTAACTCCACTCATGGATGCCCATCTTGGTGGACATCAGGTTGGTCATCGGGTCGGGCCTGCGGCGGATGTCTTCGCCATTGAGAAAGCGGTCGATCGACACCGCCGCCTCATGCCCGTGCGCCACCGCCGTGATGATGTTTTTGGGACCGAAGGCGGAATCGCCGCCGAAAAAGACGGACGGCAAGCTGGACTGGAAAGTCTCCTTGTTCAGGACCGGCAAGCCCCACTCGTCAAACGTGATGCCGCTCTCGCGCTCTATCCAGGGAAAGGCGTTTTCCTGGCCCACGGCGATCAGCACCGAGTCGCATTCGACCAGCACATCGGGCTCACCTGTCGGCACCAGGTTGCGTTTGCCGTTGCCGTCGTACACCGCCTCGACCACCTCGAAATACATGCCGGTCAGCTTGCCCTGGCTATGCTCGAAGGACTTGGGCACATGGAAATTGATAATGGGAATGCCTTCGTGCTGGGCATCTTCCTTCTCCCAGGGGGAGGCCTTCATTTCGTCGAAACCGCTGCGCACGATCACCTTCACATCGGTGCCGCCCAGACGCCTGGCCGAACGGCAGCAGTCCATGGCCGTGTTGCCGCCGCCAAGCACGATGACGCGTTTGCCTATCGTGCTGATGTGGCCGAAAGACACCGAGGCCAGCCAGTCGATGCCGATGTGGATGTTTTCCGTGATCTCCTGACGGCCCGGCAGCTTCAGGTCGCGCCCGCGCGGCGCGCCGCAACCGACAAACACCGCGTCATACCCCTGGGCCAGCAGACCGTTCATGGACTCGATGCGCTGGCCGCTTCTGAACTGGACGCCCAGGTCCAGGATGTACCCGGTTTCTTCGTCGATCACCGATTCGGGCAGGCGAAAACGCGGGATCTGCGTGCGGATGAAACCACCGGCCTTCGCTTCGCCGTCAAACACCGTAACCTCATAACCCAGGGGCGCCAGGTCACGCGCGACAGTCAATGAGGCCGGCCCCGCACCTACGCAGGCAATCCGCTTGCCATTTTTGGGTGCGAGTTTGGGCATGCGCTGGCGGACATCGTTTTTCATGTCGGCCGCCACCCGTTTGAGCCGGCATATCGCTACGGGTTCGGGCTGCTCGCCGTTGTTTTCCTCGACCCGGCTGCGGCGGCAGGCCGGCTCGCAGGGCCGGTCGCAGGTGCGGCCCAGAATGCCGGGGAACACATTGGACACCCAGTTGACCATGTAGGCGTCGGTGTAACGCCCCTGGCCGATCAGGCGTATGTATTCAGGAACGGGGGTGTGGGCGGGACAGGCCCATTGGCAATCGACGACCTTGTGGAAGTAGGACGGATGGGCTACGTTGGTTGGCTGCAAAACGCTGTCTCCTTCGCCCCGCTGCAACACCACCGGGTCAGGAGGCCGGACCAGTTTACGCCCGGCCCGGCGCACAGCGCCCTCGGGTGAATCCCTCAGTTCCGTTTTGTCGTTATCAGCCCGCCACCAGGTTTTTATAGACGCCGCAGCCCACGAACACATCGTCCACCTGCTGGACAAAGGACATCTTGGCCTGCACCTTGCCCGTGGTCGGGTTGGTGATGCCGTACTCCACCCAGCCCGGCTCATGGCTGGCCTGGTCGATGATGGACTGGAGCAATTGCCCGCCATCGATGCCGGGGATGTCCTGCACCCGTGTGCCAATCTTGGACGGGTTGCCGCCGAAGGCCAGGTAGGTGCCCTGGCTGTCGAGCGCAAAAACATACATGTCGCGATCGTGGAACCCCCTGGTGGGCAGGGTCAGGTCGCGCAGGAAGGCGTCTCGCGAGGTGTGCCGGCGATGCGCCACGGCGCGCGCCACAAGCGCCACCGCCTCCTCGGCCGACCCCTGCTGCAGCTTGAAAGACGCCACCGACTGCACCAGCGTGCCGGCCCGCGCCTCCAGGTTGCCCGCCTGCGTGACTGCGCGCCCCACCATCCGGGCATTGCTCTGGGTGATCTCGTCGAGCTGGTGTACGGCCGAGGTGATTTCGGTCAGCCCGGTACTCTGCTCGGCACTGGAAGCCGAGATCTGCGCCATGTTGGCCGCCACGTCGCGGATGCCCGAGACGATCTGGTTCATGTTGGCGCCCGCCGCACGGATTTTTTCCGCGCTGGCGGCCACCTGGCCCGACGATACCCCGATCAGTTGGCGGATTTCCCGGGCCGAGTCGGCCGAACGCTGCGCCAGCGAACGGACTTCGCTGGCCACCACCGCAAAGCCGCGGCCCGACTCGCCGGCACGCGCCGCCTCCACCGCTGCATTGAGCGCCAGGATGTTGGTCTGGAACGCCAGCCCGTCGATCACCCCCACGATGTCGCCCATGCGTTTGGCGCTGCCCTGCACGGCCTCGACGGACTCGATGGCCTGGGCCATCGCCGTCGCGCCCTGGTCGGCGACGTCCCGCACCTGGGCGGCCCGGTCACTGGCCTGACCAGCCATGCCGGCATTGGCCTGAACCGTGGACGAAAGCTGCTCCACGCTGGCCGCCGTTTCTTCCAGGCTGGCCGCCTGCTGCTCGGTGCGGTCCGACAGGTCCCGGTTGCCCACGGCCATGCTCTGGCCGGAATGGGCGACAAAAGCGGCGTTGCTGCGTACATTGGCCACCATGCCGGACAACGTGCGGCCCAACTCGCCCATGGCCTGGGTCAGCTGGCCGGCCTCGTCCTGGCCACGGCGCGTCAGGTCCAGACGCAAGTCGCCGGCCACCAGCTGCCGGGTCGCCAGAATCACCTGCTGCAGATCCTGCGCAAGGCTGCGGTGAAAGGCCAGCAGAAAATAAAGCAGCACCAGCAGCCCCACGCTGCCGGTGGCAAGCATGCTGAGCGGACTGCTGAAGCTGCCGCTGCCCAGCAGGAGCTGCAGCGCCAGCACCAGCAGCGGCAGCGCCGCCACAAACCCGAGCAGGGCCAGCTTGCCGGCCAGACGCAGCCGGCGCAGCAAGCAGGTAGCGGGATGAAGCAGCTTGCCAAATATCATGAGGATTCTCCGGAGTCGCGGCTTGAGAACCGGCGTGGGGTGCCGCTGCGCCGGTCCGGTGACTGTTGTCAGGGACCCGTGTGGCACACACCCGCACGGCCGTGCGTACACAGAGAACCGGTGGGAAGCATTGTCCGGCAGCCAGCCAGCTCCAGCCCGGTTACAGTGCTGCACCAACGGTTCAGGGTGCTCTCACTTAACGGCTGCGGAGGCGGGAACCTGAAGCAGGGTTATCCCGCAGGGTGCGTTTCTTTTCAGCCAGCCAGCCGGGCGAAGGCCTGAACCACCTCGGGCGGTGCCTGCACCAGCTCGATCAGCACGCCCTCCCCGGCGACCGGAAACTCCTCACTGGCCTTGGGATGCAGGAAGCAGATGTCGAAACCCGCCGCGCCCTGGCGAATGCCGCCCGGGGCAAACCGCACCCCTTTGGCGGTCAGCCACTCCACAGCCTTCGGCAGGTCGTCGATCCACAGTCCGACGTGGTTCAGCGGCGTGGTGTGAACCGCGGGCTTTTTGTCCGGATCCAGCGGCTGCATCAGGTCCACCTCGACCTTGAACGGCCCGCTGCCGAGGGCGCAGATGTCTTCATCGACGTTTTCGCGCTCGCTGACAAAGTTGCCAGTGACCTCCAGCCCCAGCATGTCCACCCAGAGGGTGCGCAGGCGATCCTTGCTGGTGCCGCCTATGGCGATCTGCTGGATGCCCAGCACCTTGAAGGGCCGGTTCATGAGGCAGCGACCGCGCGGCGGCCGACCCGGTAAGTCACGCCATGGGGGCCCGCGCATTCCAGGTGCGGCGTCCCCGCTGCCAGCCGGAAGACCTCGCCCGCGGCGTAGGTGCTGGAAACACCCGCCACCACCAGCGTGATCTGTCCGTCGGTGACCAGCGCACAGGCATCAAACGGATGCTGGTGTTCACCCAACTGGTAACCCGCCGGCCTGTCGATAGTGGTGATTTCGCTGAAATGCTCGGTTTTCAGCAAGGCTTCAAATGCTTGAGGGTTCATGGCGTGTCCCGGTTCAGCTTATGCAAATTCGACAATCGGCTGGTCCACACTCAGTGACTCGCCCTTGGCGGCCAGCACCTTGCCCACCACACCGTCGGCGGTGGCAAACAGCACGTTTTCCATCTTCATGGCCTCGATCACCGCCACGCGTTCGCCGGCCTGCACCTTCTGGCCGGGCTGCACCGCCACCTCGACCAGCAGGCCGGGCATGGGCGAGAGCACAAAGCGGCTCATGTCGGGAGGCGCCTTGTAAGGCATCAGCGCGTGCAGCTGGGCGGCACGCGGCGACAGCACCAGCGTGTCCAGCCGCGTGCCGTTGTGGGCAATACGAATGGCCAGGGGATTGCGGCCCACCCCACGCTCGACCTGGGCGGCAAAAGGCTGGCCATTGACCGTGCCGCGGATGCGCGCACCGCCCAGATGCCATCTGCTACATATTTCATAGCGCTTCCCGCCCGTTTCTATGGCGCTGGAGCCCGATTCGGCTTGAAAGTCCCGCACGGTCACGGCTTCGTGGATGTTCTTTCCAGCCTCCCCCAGGCCAACCACCACGAACTCTTCAGCGACCGTCACCCCGTGACCCGGCAACTGCCCGCTGATGCCCGCGGCGCGGCCCAGCAGGCGGCGGTTCACGTAGGCGGCCAGCGCCACCAGAAAACCGGCGTCGTCATGCGGCACATCTTCGGCGCGGAAACCCTGGGCATAGTTTTCGGCGATGAAGCCGGTGTTGAAGTCGCCGGCGACAAACTTCGGGTGCGCCAGCAGCGCCGCCTGGAACGGGATGTTGCTGGAAACGCCGCGAATCACAAAGCTGTTCAGGGCCTCGCGCATCTTGGCAATCGCGTCGAGGCGGTCGGTGCCGTGAACAATGAGCTTGGCAATCATCGAGTCGTAAAACATCGGGATCTCGCCGCCGTCCTGCACGCCGGTATCGACCCGCACGCCGAACAGCTGCGCGGTCTCCGCCGCAAACATGTCCTGCCGGGGCGGCTGGAAACGCACCAGCCGGCCGGTGGACGGCAGGAAGTTACGGAACGGATCTTCGGCATTGATGCGGCACTCGATGGCCCAGCCTTCGCGTTTGACGTCCTGCTGCGCCAGCGGCAGCTTCTCGCCAGCCGCCACGCGAATCATCAGCTCGACCAGGTCCAGGCCGGTGATGCATTCGGTCACCGGATGCTCCACCTGCAGGCGGGTATTCATCTCAAGGAAGTAAAAACTCTGGTCCTTGCCGACCACAAACTCCACCGTGCCGGCGCTCTCGTACTTGACGGCCTTGGCCAGCGCGACGGCCTGCTCGCCCATGGCTTTTCGCGTGGCTTCGCTGATGAAGGGCGACGGCGCCTCCTCGATCACCTTCTGGTGGCGGCGCTGGATCGAGCATTCGCGCTCATTGAGGTAAATCACATTGCCGTGGCTGTCGCCGATCAGTTGGATCTCGATGTGGCGCGGCTCCTCGACAAACTTTTCGATGAAAACGCGGTCGTCGCCAAAGCTGTTGCGTGCTTCGTTGCGACAGGAGGTGAAGCCTTCGAGCGCTTCCTTGTCGTTGAAGGCCACACGCAGGCCCTTGCCGCCACCGCCGGCACTGGCCTTGATCATCACCGGGTAACCAATGCCTTGGGCAATCTCGACGGCCTTCTCGGCGGTTTCAATCGCGTCATTGACGCCGGGGATGCAGTTGACACCCGCCGCACCGGCGAGCTTCTTCGACTCGATCTTGTCGCCCATCGCGGCAATCGAATAATGCTTGGGACCGATGAAAACAAGGCCTTCTTCTTCCACCCGCTTGGCAAAACCGGCGTTTTCGCTGAGGAAGCCATAGCCCGGGTGAATCGCCTGCGCGCCCGTCTGTTTGGCCGCCGCAATGATCTTGTCGGCCTGCAGGTAGCTGTCCCGGCTGGGCGCCGGCCCGATGTGGACGGCCTCGTCGGCCAGCTCGACATGACGGGCATCCTTGTCGGCGTCGGAATACACCGCGACGGTTTTGATGCCCATCTTGCGGGCGGTCTGAATGACCCGGCAGGCGATTTCACCGCGGTTCGCGATCAGTATTTTGTCAAACATAAGCGTTGCTCCATGACTGGTTTTCAAGCAGGGGCCGCGGAACCGGCTTTGCCGGGCCGCAGGCGCCGCCCCGGAGGGGGGATCCGGCTACACGGAGTGAGCCGAGAAGGGGGGAACTCATAAGGGAATGTTGCCGTGCTTGCGCCACGGATTTTCCAGTTTCTTGTCCTTGAGCATCACCAGCGAGCGGCAGATGCGCTTGCGCGTTTCGTGCGGCAGGATCACGTCGTCGATGAAGCCGCGTGCGCCGGCCACAAAGGGGTTGGCAAAACGCGCCTTGTACTCGGCCTCTTTCGCGGCCAGCTTGGCCGGGTCCTTGCGGTCTTCGCGGAAGATGATTTCCACCGCGCCCTTGGCGCCCATCACCGCGATCTCGGCATTCGGCCAGGCGAAGTTGACGTCACCGCGCAAATGTTTGGAGCTCATCACGTCGTAGGCGCCACCGTAGGCCTTGCGGGTGATCACGGTGATTTTCGGCACCGTGCATTCGGCGTAGGCGTACAGCAGTTTGGCACCGTGTTTGATGATGCCGCCGTACTCCTGGCTGGTGCCGGGCATGAAGCCCGGCACATCGACAAAGGTGATCACCGGAATGTTGAAGGCATCGCAAAAACGCACAAAACGCGCCGCCTTGACGCTGCTTTTGATGTCCAGGCAACCGGCCAGCACCAGCGGCTGGTTCGCCACGATGCCGACGCTCTGGCCTTCCATGCGCGCAAAACCGATGATGATGTTTTTGGCGTACTCGGGCTGGATCTCGAAAAAATCGCCGTCGTCCACCGTCTTGGTGATCAGCTCCTTCATGTCGTAGGGCTTGTTCGGGTTCTCGGGCACCAGTGTGTCCAGGCTCAGGTCCATGCGGCCGGCCGGGTCGGCGCTGGGGCGCACCGGCGCTTTTTCGCGGTTGTTCAGCGGCAGGTAGTTGTAGAGCCGACGCAGCATCAGGAGTGCTTCCACGTCGTTTTCAAACGCCAGGTCGGCCACGCCGCTGCGTGTGGTGTGGGTGGTCGCGCCGCCCAGTTCCTCGGCCGTCACTTCTTCATGCGTCACGGTTTTCACCACCTCGGGGCCGGTCACGAACATATAGCTCGAGTCCTTGACCATGAAGATGAAGTCGGTCATGGCGGGCGAATACACCGCGCCGCCCGCGCTGGGGCCCATGATCATGCTGATCTGCGGAATCACGCCCGAGGCCATCACGTTGCGCTGGAACACGTCGGCATAACCGCCCAGCGAGGCCACACCTTCCTGGATGCGCGCGCCGCCAGAGTCGTTCAGGCCGATCACCGGCGCGCCGACCTTCATGGCCTGGTCCATCACCTTGCAGATTTTCTCCGCATGCGCTTCGCTGAGCGCACCGCCGAACACGGTGAAATCCTGGCTGAAGACAAACACCAGGCGGCCGTTGATCATGCCGTAACCGGTCACCACGCCGTCGCCGGGGATCTTGTTGTCGGCCATGCCGAAGTCGGTGCAGCGGTGCTCGACAAACATGTCCCATTCTTCAAACGTGCCTTCGTCGAGCAGCAGTTCCAGCCGCTCGCGCGCCGTGAGTTTGCCCTTGCCGTGCTGGGCGTCTATGCGTTTCTGCCCTCCGCCCAGACGGGCGGCGGCGCGTTTTGTTTCGAGTTGCTCAAGAATGTCTTGCATGGTTTGCTTTCTGTATGCTCTCTATTTAATAGCTGCTGGCGCCCGACCCGATTGGGCTGCAAGCAGATTTCGTGCTGCGGTGGAGGCCGGAATGCGGCCGCTTTCGACATCGGCCACCAGGGTGGGCAGCAAGGCGCTGACCGCCGGGTCCTGCCGGAAGGCCTGCTTGAGCCCGGCGTCGATGCGTTCCCACATCCACGCCAGCGACTGGTGCCGGCGGCGCTCGGCCAGCCGGCCGTTGGCGGTCTGGATGTCCCTGAACTGCGTCACCGCGGCCCAGAAGCCATCAACCCCCTTGTTGTGCAGCGCGCTGAGCTGGATCACCTGCGGGTGCCAGAAGCTGTCGTAGGTCGCGGCCTGCGCACTGCCCATCGCGTTGTTGACCAGGCCGAACAGGCGCATGGCGGAGGCGATCTGCGCCTGCGCGCGCATCGCGGCATCGGCGTCGATGTCGGCCTTGTTGATGACGACCAGATCGGCCAGCTCCATCACGCCTTTCTTGATCGCCTGCAGGTCGTCGCCGGCATTGGGCAGCTGCATCAGCACAAACATGTCGGTCATGTTGGCCACCGCGGTTTCGCTCTGGCCTACACCCACGGTTTCGACAATCACCACGTCATAACCGGCCGCTTCGCAGACCAGCATGGCCTCGCGCGTTTTTTCAGCGACGCCGCCCAGGGTGCCGCTGGACGGGCTGGGCCGGATGTAGGCGCGTTCATGCACCGAGAGATGTTCCATGCGTGTCTTGTCGCCAAGGATGGAGCCTCCCGACACGCTCGATGACGGGTCGATGGTCAGCACAGCCACGCGGTGACCCTGCTTGATCAAATACAAGCCCAGCACTTCGATGAAGGTCGATTTTCCGACGCCGGGCACGCCGCTGATGCCCAAGCGGAAGGCCTTGCCGGTGTGCGGCAGCAAGGCGGTCAGCAGTACGTCGCCCTGGGCGCGGTGATCGGCGCGGGTGGATTCCAGCAAGGTGATCGCTTTGGCGATGGCACGGCGCTGCGCGGCGGCGTCGCCGTGCAGAACCGCATCCACCAGTTCGCCGGAAGTCACTTCAGCGCAGCCTTGATCTGCTCCAGCACATCCTTGGCGCTGGCCGGGATCGGTGTGCCTGGGCCATAAATGCCTTTCACGCCGGCTTCGTAAAGCATCTCGTAGTCCTGCCGGGGGATCACGCCGCCTACAAACACGATGATGTCGTCGGCGCCCTGCTTTTTGAGCTCGGCGATGATGGCCGGCACCAAGGTTTTATGGCCCGCTGCGAGGGTTGAAACGCCCACAGCATGCACATCGTTTTCAATCGCCTGGCGCGCGCATTCCTCGGGCGTCTGGAACAGCGGTCCCATGTCCACGTCGAAGCCGAGGTCGGCAAAGGCCGTGGCCACCACCTTGGCGCCGCGGTCGTGGCCGTCCTGGCCGAGCTTGGAAATCATCACGCGCGGCCTGCGGCCCTGGGCTTCGGCAAAGGCATTGATTTCGGACTTGAGGTTTTCCCAGCCTTCGGCCGAGTCATAAGCTGCTGCGTACACACCGGTCACCTTTTGTGTATCGGCGCGGTGGCGCCCGTAAACTTTTTCCAGCGCATCGCTGACCTCGCCCACCGTGGCGCGCAGGCGCATGGCCTGGATGCATAAATCGAGCAGGTTGCCATCGCCCTTTTCAGCGGCGGCCGTCAGGGCATCCATCGCGGCCTGCACCGCCGCCGCGTCGCGGCTGGCGCGGATGGCCTTGAGACGCGTGATCTGCCCGTCTCGCACCGCCACATTGTCGATGTCGCGGGTTTCAATTGCATCCTCAGTCTTGAGCTTGTACTTGTTGACACCGACGATGACGTCCTTGCCGCTGTCGATGCGCGCCTGCTTTTCGGCGGCGGCGGCCTCGATCTTGAGCTTGGCCCAGCCGCTGTCCACGGCCTTGGTCATGCCGCCCATGGCATCGACTTCCTCGATGATGGCCCAGGCGGCGTCGGCCATGTCCTGGGTCAGCTTTTCCATCATGTAGCTGCCGGCCCAGGGGTCAATCACGTTCGGGATGTGGGTTTCTTCCTGGATGATGAGCTGGGTGTTGCGGGCGATGCGTGAGGAAAACTCGGTCGGCAGCGCAATCGCTTCGTCGAAGCTGTTGGTGTGCAGGCTCTGGGTGCCGCCGAAGACCGCGGCCATGGCCTCGATGGTGGTGCGCACCACGTTGTTGTAGGGGTCCTGCTCGGTCAGGCTCCAGCCACTGGTCTGGCAGTGCGTGCGCAGCATCAGGCTCTTCGGGCTCTTCGCGTTGAACTCCTTCATGATGCGGCACCAGAGCAGGCGCGCAGCGCGCATCTTCGCCACTTCGAGGTAGAAGTTCATGCCGATGGCCCAGAAAAAACTCAGGCGGCCGGCAAAACCGTCGACATCCAGACCCTTGGCAATCGCCGTCTTCACATACTCCTTGCCGTCGGCCAGCGTGAACGCCAATTCGAGCGCCTGGTTCGCACCGGCTTCCTGCATGTGGTAACCGGAGATGCTGATCGAGTTGAACTTCGGCATGTGTTTGGCCGTGTACTCGATGATGTCGCCGATGATGCGTATGCTGGGCGCCGGCGGGTAGATGTAGGTGTTGCGCACCATGAACTCTTTGAGGATGTCGTTCTGGATGGTGCCGCTGAGCTGGTCCTGCGCCACGCCCTGCTCTTCGGCCGCCACCACATAACCGGCCAGCACCGGCAACACCGCGCCGTTCATGGTCATGGACACCGACACCTTGTCCAGCGGGATCTGGTCGAACAGGATTTTCATGTCCTCGACCGAGTCGATCGCCACGCCGGCCTTGCCGACATCGCCGGTCACGCGCGGATGATCGCTGTCGTAGCCGCGGTGCGTCGCCAGATCGAACGCGACCGAGACACCCTGCCCGCCGGCGGCCAGCGCCTTGCGGTAAAACGCGTTGGACTCCTCCGCCGTGGAAAAACCCGCGTACTGGCGGATGGTCCAGGGCCGCACCGCATACATGGTGGCTTGCGGGCCGCGGATAAAGGGCTCAAAACCCGGCAGGGTGTTGGTGTAAGGCAGGTCCTTGACGTCTTCCGCGGTGTACAGCGGCTTGACGCTGATGCCGTCGGGTGTCTGCCAGGCCAGCGCGTTGACGTCGCCGCCGGGCGCCGATTTGGCGGCTGCCTTGGCCCAGGCCTCCAGACTGGCAGAGGCGAATTCAGGGCTGGGGGAAGGTTTTGGGGTGCTCATGGCGCGTGCTTCGATGGAGTTGGGCAGGCAAGCTGTCGATTCAGCGAGTTTACATTATTTATAATTATTGATGCAAAATTTAGTTTCGGATAAGATCGCGCTGTTCAGCCTTCCGGCTGCAATCGACACCTTCACAAGACCATGGCCGCTGTTTCACTGACCCCCCGCGCACTCTACGAAGAGGTGGCGGAGCTTTTGCGCCAGCGTATTTTCAGCCGCGAACTGGCGCCCGGCAGCTGGATTGACGAGCTCAAGCTGGCCGAGGAATACGGCATCAGCCGCACGCCGCTGCGCGAAGCCCTCAAGGTGCTGGCCACCGAAGGCCTGGTGACCATGAAGGTGCGGCGCGGCGCCTACGTGACCGAGGTATCCGAACGCGACCTCGCCGATGTCTACCACCTGCTGTCGCTGCTGGAAAGCGACGCCGCAGGCGTGGTGGCCACCCAGGCCACCGAGGCCCAGCTCCAGGAGCTGAAAACCCTGCACCGCGAACTCGAAAAAGCCGTGGCCAACCGCGAGCGGTTTTTCCAGATCAACGAAACCTTCCACATGCGCCTGCTGGAGATCGCCAACAACCGCTGGCGCGACCAGATGGTGGCGGATCTGCGCAAGGTCATGAAGCTCAACCGCCACAACTCACTGCTCAAAAGCGGCCGCATCGAAGAGTCACTGGCCGAACACCGCGCCATCATGGCGGCGCTGGCCGCACGCGATGCCGATGCCACCGTGCAGCGCATGCGCGAACACTTCAGGAACGGGCTGGAAGCGGCGGCTTGACAGGCTGTTTGATCGGCCGGGTGACCAGAAACACCCCCGGCAGGATCAGCAGCGCACCCACCGCATGGTGCCAGCCCGGTGGTTCGCCGAGCAGCCAGGCAGCCCCCGCCGCGTAGAGCGGGCCCAGGTACAGCGCCACGGCCACCCGGCTGGCCCCGAGGATTTTCTGCGCCCAGCCGTAGATCCAGTAGGCACCCACGCCCGGAATCAGCGAAGCCACCACCACCAGCAGCAAGGCCTGGCTGCCCAGAGTGTCTGCGCCGGGCCGTGTCGCCTCCCACACGGCCGGAGGCAGCAGGACCAGGGTGCCGCCTATGCAGATCGCAGCCAGCCGCGCCGTTGCACTCAGGGAACTGGGCCACCTTTTCTGCAGCAGCGCATAGGCCGCCCAGGACACCGTGGCCGCCAGAATCCACGCATCTCCTGCCACAAACTGCACGTCGGCCAGGGCCGTCCAGCGCCCCTTGACGACCACGTGAACGACACCGGTCAGCGCCAGCAGCACACCGGCCGCCTGCCGCGCACCGAAACTCTCGCCCAGCCACCACATGGCCCCCAGGGCGATCAGCACCGGAGAAGCCGAATAAATCAGCGCAATGTTCATCGCCCCGGTGGAGCGCGCCCCTTCATACACCCAGGCACCGCAAATCAGCATGCCTAGAAAACCAAGCACCAGGTATTGCCGCCAGGCCCGCGTGATCGCCGCCCGTTGCTCCCACAGTTCAGCCCGCGTGATCACCACCAGGATCAGGGCGGCCAGGCCCCAGCGGCCCAGGGCCAGCATGTAGGGACCAATGACGCCGGGCGCCTTGCGCGCCACGATGTAGTTGACGGCCCAAAGCGCCGGCACCAGCCACAGCAGCAGCAGCGCCCGGCGCGTCTCGCGCTGCGCGGCATCAAGCATTCGCCGGCACCGCTACCTGCCATGAAGATTCAGCGCTTTCGCCCGCAGCGCCTGGCGCATGGGCCAGTGCCATCACCTCCCGGGGGTGCAGGTTTTTCAGCTTGTGGTCGCTCCAGACCTGGCGCCAGCGGCGCGAACCCGGCAGGCCGTGGCGCAGGCCCAGCATGTGGCGGGCGATCGTCGGCCAGGGCGTGCTGTGTTCCGTGAACTCCCGGGCCATGTAGTCGGCCATCTGCGCCTCGACGGACTCACGCGTCGCCTCGCTGTGTGCCGCGCCAAAAAAGGCCTGATCCCAGGAGGCCAGCCACCAGGGGTTGTGGTAGGCCTCGCGGCCGATCATCACGCCGTCGAGTTCACGCAATTGCGCCGCCACCTGTTCGCCGGTGGTGATGCCGCCGTTGATGGTGATGGTGAGCGCCGGAAACTCACGCTTGAGCCGGTGAACCATCTCATACCGCAGCGGCGGCACCTCGCGGTTTTCCTTCGGACTCAGGCCCTTGAGCCAGGCATTGCGGGCATGCACGATGAAGGTCGTGCAACCGGCTTCGCTGACGACACCGACAAAGTCACGCACGAAGCCGTAGCTCTCGCCCTTGTCGATGCCAATGCGGTGCTTGACGGTGACCGGCACCTTCACCACATCGACCATGGCCTTGACGCAGTCGGCCACCAGTTGCGGCTCGGCCATCAGGCAGGCGCCAAAGGCGCCGCGCTGCACACGCTCGCTGGGGCAGCCGCAGTTGAGGTTGATTTCGTCGTAGCCCCATAACTCTCCCAGCCGGGCGCAGTGCGCCAGGTCGGCCGGCTCGCTGCCGCCCAGTTGCAACGCCACCGGGTGTTCCTCGGCGTTGAAGCGCAGGTGCCGCGCCACGTCGCCATGCACCAGCGCGCCTGTCGTCACCATTTCGGTGTAGAGCAAGGCATGGCGTGACAGCAGGCGGTGAAAATAGCGGCAATGCCGGTCGGTCCAGTCCATCATCGGGGCCACGCTGAGGCGGTGTGCGGGGAAAGAGCCGGAATTCATGGTGGAAGGAGCGGATTCAGGGGGCATGGAAGCCGTAGTTTCTCATGCGGGCCGGACTGCCGCCGCTGCAGGGTGGTGAAAATGCCGCACCAGAGGGTAGGCACCGACACAGGCAGGGTGCGCAAGCCGGATAATGGCAGCCTGGGCCGCACCTGCGCCGGCCTTCCCAACACCAAGCCATGACCAAGACCGACCTGCCCCTGCGGATGACCTGTTCCATCAGCCCCCCGGAACCACCGCGCCCATCGCCTTTCTTCCTGCGCCATCGCGGAAACGGCCCGCGCGCCATCGTTCTGCTGCCGCTGTTGCTGGCGCTGGCGGCCTGCACCTCGGTGCCGCTGCCGCCCTGGCCGTCGCCCACCGGCACGGTCACGGCCCCGCCGCGGGTCGTGGCAGCACCGGCGCCCGCCCCCATACCCGGCGTCGTCGTCCAGCCCGTCCCCGACCGGCCGGCGATGGCCCCCTCACCTGCCAGCGCCGCCCCCTACAGCGCCGCTGTCGCCGCCCGTTTCCCGGCGCCTTCCGTCATCTACAACACACCCGGCCTGCAGGAAGGACGCGGCAGCTTCACCTCGAACGCGGAAATCCAGACCTGGCTGCGTGAGCTCAGCACCGCGGCCTCGCGCTCGCCAGGCCTGAAAGCCGCCGTGCTGCCCATCGGCCAGTCACAACGCGGCGAGACCCTGGAAGCCCTGGTGCTGACGCGCGCCGCCGGCACGGATGCCGCCGCCATCGCGGCCTCGGCCCGCCCCACCGTGCTGCTGGTCGGCCAGCAGCATGGCGACGAACCCGCCGGCACCGAAGCCTTGCTGGTCGTGGCCCGTGAGCTCACGCAAGGCCTGCTGCGGCCGGTGCTTGATCGTGTCAACGTCATCATCGTGCCGCGCGCCAACCCCGATGGCTCGGAGGCCGGGCAACGTGTCACCACCGGCGGCCTGGACATGAACCGCGACCACCTGCTGCTCAACACGCCGGAAGCCCAAGCCCTGGCCCGGCTCGCGCGCGACTACCACCCAACGGTGGTGGTTGATGCCCACGAATACACCGTGGTTGGCCGTTTTCTGCAGAAATTCGGCACGGTGCAGAAGTACGACGCCCTGCTGCAGTACGCGACGACCGCCAACATCCCCGAGTTTTTAACCAAAGCCTCCGAAGAGTGGTACCGCCGACCGCTGGTGGCCGCCCTCAAGGGACAGGGGCTCAGCACCGAGTGGTACTACACCACGTCGACGGACCTGTCGGACAAGACCATCTCCATGGGCGGCACACAGCCCGATACCGGACGCAACGTCAGCGGCCTGAAAAACGCGGTCAGCCTGCTGATCGAAACCCGTGGCGTGGGCATAGGCCGGCTGCACATCCAGCGCCGCGTGCACACCCATGTCACCGCGATCTCCAGCGTGCTCGCCAGCACCGCCCAGCGGGCCAGCGAACTGGGCCAGTTGCAGCCCTATGTCGAAAAAGAAATGAGCGCCCTGGCCTGCAAGGAAGAGGCCCTGGTCGAAGCCGCCCCCACCCTCACCCAGCAGGAGATCGTCATGCTGGACCCGGTCACCGGCGCCGACAAGACACTCAAGGTCGAGTGGAAATCGGCACTCACGCTGCGCAAGATCAAGACGCGCGTGCGTCCCTGCGGCTACTGGCTGTCGGCGGGGTCGCGAACGGCCGTGGAGCGGCTGCGCCTGCATGGCGTGCAGGTGCTGCGGGTGGCCGAGCCGGCGTCCATGCTGGGCGACCTGTACCGCGAGACGGCGAGCTCGGCCGGGGTCCGGCAGGACGTGCGCGGCAGCATTGCCGATGCCGGGCAAATCGTCAGGGCCGAAGTGGCGCTGGTACGCGGCGTGATCGATGCACCCTCCGGCAGTTACTACGTGCCCATGAACCAGCCGCTGGCCAACCTCGTGATGGCGGCGCTGGAACCGGACACGCAAAGCAGCTACTTTGCGAACCGGCTGCTCGACGGCCTGTCCAGCACCGCCCGCGTCATGTCGGAGCCCACCCTCCGGACCGAAGAACTGCCCTGAGCCGCCTACCGGGCCGCCGGGCCACGCGCTTTGTGCGAACTGGCCTACAGACAGCGTGCCGCTGGCGTGCATAAATGGTGGATTCACAGCCCAAGGATTCACCATGAAAACATTTGCCCTCAACCCCAAGATGCTGACCCTGACGGGCGTGTTCTACCCCACAGGTTATGCCTTCATCATGTTTCCCGAGGATGCCCAGGCCGAGCAGGCGGCACGTGAGCTGGAGGAAAGCGGCTTCGACGGCGAAGCCATCATGCTGCTGGAGCCTGACACCATCCTGCGCGAGATCGGCAAGGTCGATGGCGACTCCGATGTCGCGCTGCCATCGGTCGGCACCGAAGGCGCCACGGTCCAGAAATACGTCACCCTTGCCCGCGAAGGCCAGCACGCCCTGATGGTGCATGCGCCCTCCGAGAAGGAGACCGAACGTGTGATGACCGTGGTGAGAAAGCAGCCTTTTTCCTACGCCCAGAAATACCACATTCTGGCAATGGAAGATCTGGAGTAACGCGTCCGGCCTTCGTTATGCTACAAAATCAATAGCTACTCGTGCCCGCGCATATTGGGCTATGGCCACAAAGCCTTTGAAGAATTGGCCTTCTCAGCCGGTTGAATTCACTTTTTGAGCGAATTTATAAGCCTTTTGTGCCCGTAGCCCTTTTTCTGCGGTCGTGAGCAGCTACTAATTTGATAGCGGATTGAGCAGACCTCCTGCTTCAACTTCCACGAGTTCGCGCCACCCCTGCTCTCCAGGAGTCTGTTCACCATGGACGGCTTTCAGTTCCTCCATGAGCCACTGAACAAAGTGCTGTGTCTCAGGCGCCGCATTCGGCGCAAGACCGAAATAGTGGCGGCTCAACGCCATCCGCAATTCCGGCAAAGGGCTTACCAGGCGTCCCGCTGCCATGTCATGGGCAATCAGCGATACCGGTGCCAGGGCAAAACCCAGCCCGTCCACGGCAGCCTGCAGCACAAAATGCAGATGGTCAAACTGCAGGCAGTTGGCGGGGTTCAACTCTGGCGCGTTCACCTGCTTTTTCCAGTTCTCCCAGTCATGGCTGCGCGATCTGGATAACAACAGGACATGGGACGCCAGAGAGTGCGGACCAGTGACGGGACGGCTGGCGAACAAGGCGGGCGACCCCACCACAAGCACTTCGTCTTCCAGAAATGGATGCATCTGCATCCCCGGCGGCCAGCCCTTGGTGCTTCGCCGAATGGCCAGATCAAATTCGTCCGCCGCCTTGTCGGGCGGCAAGGTGCTGGTCATCACCTGCGGTTCGATGTCGGGGTGCTTCGCCACAAAGCCCGGCAACCGAGGGATCAGCCAGCGCACCGCGAAGCTGGGCCTGACGTTAATTTTGACAGCGCGCAATGGCGTGCCACCCCTGAGTGATTCGGCAGCAGCACCTATCTGCTCAAGGGCCGGCCCCACCTGCGCATGAAACTGGTGGCCTGCCGCCGTCAGAAGAACCAGCCTTGTTTTTCGTTCGAACAAGTCCACGCCAAGATGGGCTTCCAGCGCCTTGATCTGGCGGCTGATGGCGCTGTGCGTCACATGCAGTTCGAGGGCGGCCCGGGTGAAACTCAGATGGCGCGCCGCCGCCGCGAAAGCGCGGACCGCATTCAACGGAGGCAGGCGAGGAAACATGCGTGCGATTTTCTCACACGTACTGCGCACTAATGTCGTTTGTCGGGAGAAGCAGTGCCGGGCACGATCCGACTCATGACTCAGCAAACCGCTTCAATGGCACCCCACCCGGACCGCTACTCGCGCCATGCAGCCATGGCGCTCGGGCTGGCATTGCCGGGCGACACGGCGCTCTATCTGCTCTTGCCGATGTTCGCTCCTGCGTTTGGCGTCACCTTGCCCGAAGCTGGCATTCTGCTGGCCGCCAACCGCCTTATACGCATCGCAGGTTATGGCGCAGTGGCCAGGTTTTACGCCTGCAACGGCGAGCGGCTCACTTGCACGCTGGCGGTGCTTGCTGCCGCGGTGTGCGCGCTGGGTTACGCCACGCTCACCGGGTTCACTGCCCTGCTTTTCCTGCGGCTTCTGTGGGGCCTGGCCTTTGCGGCGCTGAACCTGGCCACACAGGCCTTAGCCACGGCCGAGCCGGCAGGGGCTGCGCGCCGGGTCGGACGGTCCCGCGCGTTTTCAGCCCTGGGGCCTATGCTTGCGCTGCCTTTGGGCGGCGTGTGCGCGATCTGGTTTGGCCCCAAAGTTGTTTTCTTCTTGTTCGCGGCTGTCGCGTTGGCCGCGTTGCTGGTCACGCGGCAGCTACCCACTGCGCCCCATGCTGCGCCACCAGCAACAAAAATGGGGCTCAAGCTCCCGGGCAGTCTTGACACCTTTTCCTTCGTTGAAGGCCTGGTGCTGGACGGTCTGTTCATCATCGGCCTGTCTTACCTGGGCCGCGACCTGCTGCCGGGCAACCCGGTCATCGTGGCCGGCCTTCTGCTGTCGGTTCGCTACCTGGCAGAAATTGTCTTGAGTTCCGCCGGCGGACACATGGCCGAAAAGCACGGCGCAGAAATTTTGCTGGTGATTTTTTCCGTGCTGACGTCCGTCGCGCTTGTGGGCTTTGGCTTCGGCTGGCTGTGGACTTGCGCACTGGCCATCGTGATTCTGCGTGCCTTGCTGTTGCCACTGCTGCCGCCACTGGTTGCACTGCGCACGCCGGGGCCCGGACGCATACACGCCCTCGCCACACGTTCGGTCTGGCGCGACATGGGGGCAGGCGCCGGCCCGGTGCTGGCCGGCCTGCTGCTGCCCGTCGCGCCGTCTGCGTGGATTTATGGCGTTGCTGCGCTGCTTCTGTCGGCGGCAGCCATTGCCTGCCTGAGGCAGCGCAGCGACTGAAACGCGTTCGCCACCGCCTTCTTCTTTCACTCACTTCTTTTTGGAGACCTGCACTTGGACATTCACCACACCCTCGTCAGTTGCGCCGGCGGTACGGTCGCGCTGCCGACCAAGCCGATGAATCACCGAAACGATGGCGGGCATTTGCTGGTCAATCCGCCCCGCCCGGTATGGGAAAGAAGCGAGCTGACGCCCGAAGAACTGGCACGATGGTCCTGTCTGGTCGCAGCCACCGGAAGAGCCATGCTGGACACACTGCCCCAACTCGCCGGAGGGTGCCTGAACTACTGGGAGGCAGGCAACAACGCGCTCAACGATCTGGCACATCCGCCCGGTCCCAAGACTCCCCAGCTCCACAGGAAAATGCACCTGCATGTTTTTGGAAGAAGCCGACGGGCGACGCATCCCGATTGGTTTTGGGGCGAGCCGCCGCAGTTTCCAAAATTTGCCTTGTCAGAAGCCTGGGCAGCGCAGTTCAGTCGGCTGGAGACAGAGGAATGTGATGCGATTGGGGAGAGGATCGCGGTGCTGTTGGCGACTCGGTATGCGGTGGGAATTTAGGTCGGTGGTGCAATAACGCCCAACCCTGCCCATGACACATTTTTGCAACCGGATTCGCACCGTCAGCATGGAGGTCGTTGGACAACGAGACAGGTGGTGCACCGCGGAGGTGGTTGGCCGCGCGTGGCTGGCAGATCAAGAACGGGAGCGCCGAATCTTCGGCGGCGCAGGCATCTGCAGTTCAGTCAATGTGGACAGCATTGACGCTACCAAAATGCCCTCCTCGTCCATGCGGGTAACCGCAAGAACTGTTGTCCCGGCCTGAATCTCGGGGATAGGGACAAATACCACATCGCCTTGCCCACGCTCGGCAACCGAGGCGCCGACCACTGCATATCCCAGGCCAGCGGCGACCAAACCAAGTGCCGTATGGATCTCAATCGCTTCGTGACCTAGCTTTGGATGGGCGCCGGCTGTATGCAAGACCGATTGCACGTGAAGCGCATAGGAACTCGCTGGGTCCTTGGGGTAGCTGATGAGGGGCAGCTCACCGAGTGCGGACAGGCCCACCGTTTTTCGACGCGCCAGGGGGTGTTGCGCCGGGATGGCCGCAACAAATGCGTCTTCGAACAGCGCCGTATGCCGCAGGTCTGCGGGCGGCTCCTCCGGGCGAATGTGCCGCGACAGCCCAACATGGATGCGGCCATTGCGCAATGCTGCGGGCTGGTTCTCTGACAGCAGTTCAATCAACTCGAGCTTGACAGCCGGGTGGAGTTGGCGGAAAGCGCGTACCGCGCGCGGCAAGACCGAGTACAGCAGCGACCGGACAAACCCGATACCCAGCCAACCCTGCTTTCCAGCAGCCACGTCACGTGCTTCTTGTTCCAGCCGAGCGCCCTGGGACAGCAACTCCCTCGCCCGTGGCAGAAAGAATTTACCCAGATTCGTCAGGCTCATTGGCTTGGAGGTTCGATCGAACAAATCGCCGCCCAAGGTCGCTTCCAGTTGGACGATTTGCATGCTGATTGCAGTGGGCGCGACGAAAAGACGTTCCGCAGCCCGGGACAGCGTGCCCTGCTCGGCAACGGTACAAAAGTAGCGCAATTGACGAGAGTTCATTTTTTCAGAGTTTACATCCATTAACTTGATATTGTGTTCAGAAAATACCCGGTTGATACTGTGCGCCATGACCCTTCCAGCTCTCACCCACGCCAAACTTCTGCAACTCAGGAACCTTGGCGCCGCCACGGTTTATGAGGCGCAAGGCGCCACCGGAGCGCTTGATAGCGGCATCAAGCCGGTCGATCCGGATGTACGCATGGTCGGGCCCGCCCTTACCGTCAATATGCGGCCGGCAGACAACCTCATGCTGCATTACGCCCTACTCAAGGCCAAACCCGGCGATGTGCTGGTGGTCGACGCCAAGGGTTTTGTCGAAGCCGGACCTTGGGGAGACGTACTCACCGCTCAGGCCATCAAGTTGGGCCTGGCAGGGCTGGTGATTCATGGCGCGGTGCGCGATGCCAACACCATCATTGAATTGGGATTTCCCGTGTTCTGCCGCGGACTTTCCATCAAGGGAACGGCCAAAGAACAGTCGGGGCAAGTGAATGTCCCCATCACCATCGGCGACGTCACGATTCATCCGGGTGACATCGTGGTTGGCGACCGTGACGGCGTGGCCATTATTGGAAAAAGCCGCGTTGACGAAGTCATCGCCAATAGCGTTGATCGAGAGCGAAAAGAGGCCGAAATGCGCGCGGCTATCGAAGGCGGCGCCACCACGGTTGAACTGTTGAATCTGGCCGAAACGCTAAAACGTCACGGTCTCGTGTAAGCCATCCGAAGCGCCGCCCCCAACCCACCGCCAATACTTGGCGAAAAGAATATCAACACCAAAGGAGACAAGACATGAAAAAACTCACCCGCCGCCATGCCGCCCTCATGCTCGCCAGTGCATTTTTTGCATCAGGCGCGCTAGGCCAGACATACCCTGAAAAGACGATCAAGTTAATCGTGCCGTGGCCTGCGGGGGGAGCAGCCGATGCCGTGGGCCGCGCCGTAGCACAAGCCCTGACTACAGGGTTGGGCCAAACCGTTTTTGTTGAAAATATTGCCGGTGCAGGCGGCAACATCGGCACTCAACAGTTCGTTCGCGCTCCCAAGGACGGCTACACCCTCCTACTGGCGACAAGCTCAACAAATGCGGCCGGCCCGCACTTGTATAAACGCACCGGTTTCGAGCCGATCAAGGATTTCGCCCCGATCGCCTCGGTCGCGGAGATCCCAAGCGTGCTGGTCGTATCTGCCGGGTCCCCATTCAAGACGCCGAACGACATCATTGCTGCAGCCAAAGCCGGTCCAGGCAAGCTGTCATACGGCTCTGGCGGTGTAGGAGCGTCGGCCCATCTGGCTGGAGAACTCTTCAAGTCAGTGACCAAGGTCGATATCACTCACATTCCCTACAAGGGGAGCGGCCCGGCACTCACAGACGTGATGAGTGGCCAGCTCAACCTGATGTTCGACACCGGCGCATTCCCGCACATCAAGGGCGGCAAGATCCGGGCGCTCGCCGTTGCGTCAGACAAGCGGCACCCCCTGTTACCCGATGTGCCGACCTTCACCGAACTTGGCATTAAAGGCATGACCATGAATGCCTGGTATGGAATAGCCGCCCCCGCGGGCACTCCGGCGCCTGTGATCGCCAAGGTCAATGCGGCCATGAATCAAGCACTCAAATCAACCGAGTTGTCCAAACGGCTCGCTGACCTGGGGGCAGAGGTCAAGAGCGGATCGTCTGAGGATTTTTCGAAGTTCTGGCGCTCAGAACTCGAGCGCTATGCTCATCTGGTCAAGCTGACAGGTGCCACGCTGGAGTGAGTGAGGTAAAAACAATAGGCTTTCGGGAGGAACAAGCCGTTCGACCGAACTCACCAGTCCTGCGTCGAATTCTGAGCCTGGACGATTTCGAATCGGCTGCAGCAGCTCATCTCCCCAAGCCGTTATTTGGGTATATCGCTGGCGCCTCAGAGACCAATTGCTCGCTGCGGGATAACCGCGAAGCATTCGAAGGCCTGCGCTTCGTACCAAGGGTCTTGACGGACATCTCCGGGCGAAGTGCTTCCCGCGCGCTGTTCGGGCACACCTATGCGGCCCCTTTTGGCATTGCTCCGTTGGGTCTGAGCGCGCTGACGGCCTATCGTGGGGACGTGGTGTTGGCGACTGCGGCTGCCAACGCGAACATCCCCATGATCATGAGCGGTTCGTCATTGATCCGGATGGAGGACGTGGCTGCAACCAGTCCGCAGGCCTGGTTCCAGGCCTATCTGCCTGGCGATATCGAAGGCATTTCCGCGCTCATTGAGCGAGTAACAGGCGCAGGTTTCAGCACGTTGGTGATCACGGTGGATACACCGGTCGCCGCCAATCGCGAAAACAACGTCCGGGCAGGATTTTCCACACCCTTGCGGCCGAATCTGCGGCTGATGTGGGACGGTATTACCCACCCGCGCTGGCTTGTCGGCACCTTTGCACGCACGATTCTGCGCCACGGGATGCCGCACTTCGAGAACAACTACGCGACCCGCGGCGCCCCTATTCTCTCGCCTACCGTAGAACGCGATTTTTCGGACCGGGGACATTTGAACTGGGAACACTTTGCGCTGATTCGGCGCCTGTGGAACAGAAAGCTCATCATCAAGGGCATTCTTAGCACCTTGGATGCCCGCATCGCCTGTGATGCGGGAGTCGACGCCATCATTGTGTCAAATCACGGGGGGAGACAACTCGACGGGGCGGTGCCGCCCCTACAAGTCCTTCCAAGCATTGTGCAGGCCTGCCCGGAGGTTCCAGTCATGCTGGACGGTGGTATCCGCCGGGGCAGTGACGTGCTCAAAGCGCTCGCGTTGGGCGCTCGCTTTGTCTTTGTTGGCAGGCCCTTCGCGTATGCGGCGGCAGTCGGTGGCCAAACGGGGGTAGCGCACGCGATCAACCTGTTGACCCAGGAAATATCAAGGAATATGGCAATGCTTGGCATCAACAATCTTGATGCGCTCAGCGCCGGACAGAACGTCATTCCAGCGCAGCGTTGCGTTTGACGCACCACTTCTTCAATAGCAAAAAAAGCGATGGCGCTGAAGAGGCCATTTCTGGACACAAGGGCAGAAAGGTCCAAGGTGAGCTTTCTACCCCATTCGAGGACGTCCTACGTCAAGCCGACATCATCACACTGCACTGCCCGCTCAATACGCAAACACCCAACACGATCAGCTTTTCCGAGTTCGCCGCAATGAGCAAAAGACCTTTGTTGATCAACACTGCGCGCCGCGGCCTAGTGGACGAAGCAGCAGTGGGACCGGCATGAGAGGCGGGGCACATTTCCGGTGCCGCTTTCGAAGTCACCAGCGTCGCCCCCCCCCCCCCACCGATCATCCCTTTATGGCCCTACTTGATCGTCCAAATTTTATTCTGACGCCGCGCGTAGCATGCGCGAGCGACGAAGCCGTGCAAGGCCTGACCGACCAGTTGATAGATAACATCGAAGCTTTTCTTCACGGTGCTCCAGTCAATGCTGTGAAACCGATATCGAGACATTGAAACAAATGGCGTTGATCCAACGCATTGCACCGAAGCTCTTGACACATCGCCACCTATTCAGCACGCGCAGATGCGAAAATTTCGGCAATCTCGTGTGTGACCTGCAGGAATCGGTCTATGTCAGCCGGGGAATTGCAATGCAGGGGCGAAACACGAATGGCGCCCTCTAGCCCGAAAGACTCGAGCATCCGCTTCGAGTACAAGCTGCTGGACACACGCTCGTAGACAATGACCCCTCTTTTCTCGTACTCGCGAACCGCTTGGGCATGTCCGAGACTGTCGATCCCAATGGCCAGAATCAAATCGCGCTTGGTCAAATCCTCGTAATCTAGAAATATCTGCACGTTGGCCATCTTCCGCAGGCCGGGCGTATCTCCGCTGCCGTTAAGCAGGCGTGCGAGTAAAGCGCGTTCGTGCAACTCAATGCGCTGGATGCCGCAAGCAAAGAGGTCCCGCCTGCTGTCGCTGCTGATGAACTGCCCACCGAGCCAGCAAACATAGTTCACGATTTCCGTTAGAACGGCGAACTGTCCTGGGGCGGAGCTGCCTAGATCCCAGAAGTCCTTGCTTTTGGCTGCGAGCTTATGGTGCGGCAAGACCGAAGCTCGACCTGAGAGCCAGGCCATACCGGAGCCTCTACAGCCAAAGAATTTGTACGGTGCAATGTTGATACCGTCAATGGGCGTTTTTTTTAGATCGATCAGACCGTGAGGCGCATGCTGCACTGCGTCAACGATGATGTACAAATCCGGGTTTATCTCGCGCGCGGCGCGGACTATTCCCTCGATGTCAAGCTTGGCACCTGAGATATTGGAGGCATATATGACATTGAGAAGACAGGTATTGCGGTCTACCAAATCTGAGACTGCATTGACATCGACGCCACCCGTTAAAGGGTTGCTCTTGGCTACGCGCAGCTCTTTACCTAATTTCTTTGCATAGAGCGCCATGGCATCGAAAGCAGACGGATGCTCCAGTGTAGTCGTCACCATGTTCGTGCCTGGTACGTTTTCCGCTATCGCTCGAACCATGTCGAACATTGCCCCTGAGGCCGTCAAAGAGGCATAGATGCTTCCGCCTTCGACATTCAGTATCGTGCGGAGATCGGTGGCCCCTTGAGACTGGATCTTCTGCAGATGCACTGCGACGGCATGAATACGCTCCGGATTGTCCGGAATCGAGTCAACTTGGGCAAAAACATCCACCGCGGCCTTAAGCCGGAATGAGCCGCCGGCATTGTCAAAGTACAACCGTTCACGTCCCAGATGGTCACGGTCCACCAGCGCAAAGCGACTTTTGATTTCCTGCATAAGTTCTTCCTCGAAGAACTCACCTTCTGTGTATTTCATGCGTATACCGGTTACGTTTATTGAATTTGGTTAGTGCGAACGAAGGTCGGAAAGAAACTTGCGTGCGCGCTCGCTTTGGGGATTGGCAAAGAACTCTTCGGGAGTCCCGCGTTCAACAAGGGCGCCCTCATCCATGAACCACACGCGATCAGCGACCTCCCGCGCAAAGTTCATTTCATGGGTGACGCACATCATCGTCATGCCGTCGCGAGCCAGGCTCTTCATCACCTGGAGTACCTCGCCGACCATCTCCGGATCCAAGGCACTGGTCGGTTCATCGAAGAGCATGGCCGGAGGATCCATCGCCAGGGCACGGGCGATTGCCACACGTTGCTGCTGCCCTCCGGAGAGCTGACCCGGGTACGCATCCGCCTTTGAAGAAAGCCCCACGCGATCGAGAAGTTCCAGCGCGCGAACTCTGGCATCGGACCGCTTCTTTTTCAGCACATTGAGAGGCGCCAGCATGATGTTCTCCGCAGCGGATAGATGCGGAAACAGGTTGAAGCTCTGAAAAACAAACCCGACGTGGCTGCGGTACTTGTTCAGGTCAAGGCGGGCCGAATGGACGTTCTGACCGTTGAATTCAATCGTCCCGCTCTGGATATCCTCAAGCCGGTTGACGGTACGGATCAGGGTGGATTTTCCCGACCCCGAGGGTCCGCACACCACGACCACCTCGCCCCTTTCAACCTTTGCAACGATATTGTTCAGTGCGTGGTAGCCGCCATACCATTTGTTGACGTTCTGGAAGTTGATCATTGAGGCAGTGCCTGAAGGAATGTTCATGGGTGTTCCCTACGGTTTCAGTCCGCCGCCAGCGGCGAAACGGCCGCGGCGGGTGTTGCGGCGTGCCCGCCGGCACGTTTCACGGAGATCCGATGCTCCAGGTAGCGAGCCAGCTGCGTGAGAGAAAAACAGAGGACGAAGTAGATGGCGGCCAGAAGAAAGAAGACCTCGAACGGTTTGGTCAGCAGCGTGTTGTTGATTTGATTTCCCGCAAATGTCAGTTCATTCACGCTGATGACATAGCCCAGCGACGTTTCCTTGATGGTGGAGACGAACTGGCTGATCATGGCCGGCACCATGTTGTAGAGCGCCTGCGGCAACAGCACCTTGAACATGGTCTGCATGTAGGAGAGCCCGACCGCACGTGCCGCCTCGGCCTGCCCGCTGGGCAAGCCCTCAATCCCCGCCCGAACGATTTCAGCGAGGTAGGCGGACTGGTAGATGACGAGCGTGACCAGCATCGTCGTGAAGCCGCTGACAGTCCGGCCGATCAGCAAGGGAACAAAGAAGTAGACCCAGAAGATGAACATGATGAGCGGCACACCCCGCACCACATAAATTAGCACCATCGCGGGTATGCGCAGCCATCTGAAAGGGCTGATGCGTGCGATCGCGATGGCTACGCTCAGAGGAAAAGCCAGCAGCAGTCCAATTGCAGACAGCAGGAAGGTGATTGCAAGTCCACCCAGCGGTCCGTTCGGGTACTGACCGATCAACAGCAACGCCCAGTTCTCTCTAACTATTGAGAAAATGTCGTTCATGGCTACCTCGCCTTGATACGGAAGCGGTGCTCAAGCGCCGTACCGATACCCATGATCACAAGCGAAATCACAAGGTACACCATCGTGGCGAACAGATAGATCTCGACAGTCTTGAACGATTGGCTCTCGATCTCCCGCGTCACGTAGGTGAGTTCCGCGACGCCTATGGCCATGGCCAGGCTTGTGTTTTTGAACAGCAGCACGGTATGGCTGACCAGTGCTGGAAGCGCAATTCGTGCCGCCTGCGGTAGTACAACGAGACGGAATGCCTGCAGATAGCTCAGTCCCAGCGCTCGCGACGCTTCCAGTTGCGACTTGGGAATTGACCGGATTCCACCTCTCAGATCTTCAGCCATGTAGGCGGCCATGCAGAGCCCGACGGCAATGAAGGCAAACAGGAACTCGCTGTTGTAGGAGTTGAACCACTGCTGCAAGCCCAGAGGTAAAAGCGCAGGTATTCCAAAGTACCAGATAAATATCTGGACCAGCATTGGGACGTTTTGGTGATATTCGACATAGGACGCGACAGCCGCACGGCCAATGCGGCTGTCACTCATCCGTATCAGGGCCAGAACCGTTCCAACCACCATGGCAAGGCCCCAAGCGAGCGCAGTAAGCTCGAACATGGTGACGACGCCCTTGAGTATCCATTGTGGGTACTCCGCTCGCAGGAGAACTGAGAAGTCGAGCTTGATGCTCATAACGAAACTGCGGCCGCAACCATTTTCGAAGCTTCGGGATCAGCCCTTGATCGGCTCGATTTTGAATCCGCGTTGCATCTTGTACTGCGTGCCGGCACCCATCCACTTGTTGAAGACCTGGACGCTTTCACCAGACTTCTCCATGGCACCCAGCATGCTGTTCACATGCTTGATGAGCGCCGTCTCTTCCTTACGCATGCCAATTCCCCATGGTTCAAGGATAAGGGACTGATCAAGAATGACGACAGGGCTCGTGGCTTCGGACTGTTGCTTAAATTTCACCAGCGTGAGTTCAGACAGGGCAAAGCCTTCTACTTTCCCCTGCTGCATAGCCAGGAAGCCGCTGGGCGGATCCTGGAAGGTGACTGTCGTAGCCGTCGGAATGGCTTTTCGAACCGCTAACTCGGAGGTTGAGCCTTTTGTGGCGCTCACTCGTTTGCCAGCCAGATCCTTGATCGAGGTGATGCCGCTGTCCTTCTTAACCGCTACCTTCTGTTCGCTCGCGAAATACTGATCACTGAAGGCAATCTGCTCGGCACGCTCAGCGGTCCAACCCAGGTTGGCAATCACCACGTCGACACGCCCCTGCTGCAGCTCGGGGATGCGGGCTGCGACGGCTATCAGCTTAAGCTCAAGCTTGACGCCCAGCGATTTCGCCACAGCTTTGCAAAAGTCCACGTCATAGCCCTGAATTTCACGAGTCTGGGGGTCTGAAAAACTGAAAGGCTCGGAAGTGCCCAAGGTTCCACAGACAAGAACCCCTTTGGACTTGATATCGGCAATCTGGTCGGCCGATGCGTTGCATGCGATCAACGCCATGCAGGCGCCGACAGCGGCGGTAGAAACGAACTTGAACATAGGAATCTCCAGGTTAAAGGTCAGCACAAACGTAGAAAAAAAAGAGGCCCGCTTGATCAATGCTTTGCAGCTTGTCCCGTAGGGGGTGATGAGGGATTGTTGAGCCAGCAAAAGATTTCTAAAAGCGATTTTTTTCGATAGAATTTGGCGAATAAAAGTGTTTTATCGAGGGTTTTCGCGAAGGTAAACGCACCATGATGACGTTTAAGCAGCTAGAGGCGCTCTACTGGATCGCCCAACTCGGCAGTTTTGGCCTCGCGGCGCAAAAGCTTCATACTTCCCAGTCCGCGGTCTCCAAACGGGTGCATGAACTTGAGTCGGTATTCAATACCGAGTTATTTGATCGCAGTCAACGTTCGGCACGCCTCACCGAAAAAGGCGAAGAGATGTTCATGCTTGCCAAAAAGCTCCTCGAGCACCGGGATGCTGTGGTCGAGCAGTTCACCCGCACGGAGGTTATTGAACGCCGCGTTAGAGTCGGCGTTACTGAACTCACAGCGATGACATGGTTCCCGCGCCTGGTGGAACTCATCCAGGAGTACTACCCAAAGGTCACGTTAGAACCCGACATAGATAGCAGCGTGAATCTGCGGGAAAAGGTTCTTGCCGACGAACTCGACTTGATCATCGTGCCGGATGCTTTTGCGGACAGTCGAATCCCGACCCAGGTCATCGGTCACGTCGAGAGCGCCTGGATGTGCAAACCGGGCTTTCTCTCGAATTCGAAGCCGATACGGCTGCATGAACTTGCGACCCATCAAATGCTTATCCAAGGGAGCAAATCGGGAACCGGGTTGATCTACGACTCTTGGATGAAAGACCTCGGCGTTCAGCCGGCCAAGGCAATTGTCATTCACAACCTGGTTGCATTGATTGGATTAACGATTGCCGGGTTGGGTATAAGTTATCTTCCAAAGATGGCTGTTAGCCAGATGGTGGCGGAGGGTTCGCTGGCCGTCATTGACGTAACCCCCGCCCTGCCTCAAGTCACCTATGTCGGCATGTACAAAGGTGAACATCGGAGCACCCTCCTCTCGTCAATCATCATGCTGGCTCAGCAATGCTGCGATTTCACGCGTATGTTTCAAGCCGGCACCGAGTCGCCTCCAGAGAGAAAACATCACTGAACACTGGGACCTTTTACATTGTTCGAATTCCGACTCGTCAAGGCAGATTCCAGGCCAGCGTATCGGTGCCCAACGCGTAGGATCTTCGGATCCAATGTGTCGCTTACAAACTCATTGTCAGGCAGGGCTGGTTGACGCGCAGAAACGCACTCGGATATTCCAGTAGATCGCCCGCGAGAGAAGCCGCTTGTAATGACGGACGGTCAGAAATCCCCACCGCCCCCATGCGCCAGACTCTCGAACTTGGTGATGCGGTTGATAAACGCCAGCTTGACGGTGCCGGTCGGGCCGTTCCGCTGCTTGCTGATGATGACCTCGGCCACGCCGGGTTCCTTGCAGGCGTCCTTGGTGTAGTACTCGTCACGGTAGATGAACATGATGATGTCGGCGTCCTGCTCGATCGCGCCGGACTCGCGCAGATCGCTCATCATGGGCCGCTTGTCGGTGCGCGACTCGACGCCGCGGCTCAGCTGTGACAGCGCAATCACCGGGCACTGCAGTTCCTTGGCCAGCATCTTCAAGCCGCGCGATATCTCGCCGACGGCGGTCGCGCGGTTTTCCTCGGCCATGCCGCTGGACACACTCATGAGCTGCAAATAATCGACCACGATCAGGCCCAGCTTGCCGCACTGGCGGGCCAGGCGCCTGGCGTTGGCGCGCAGTTCGCTCACAGTCAAGCCCGGCGTTTCGTCGATGTGCAGCGAGATGTTACGCAGCTTCTCGATGGCTTCGGTCAGGCGCGGCCACTCCTCGTCGGTCAGCGCCCCGGTGCGCAAATGCGTCTGGTCGATGCGGCCTATGGAGCCGACGATACGCACCGCCAACTGGGAGGCGCCCATTTCCATCGAAAACACCGCCACCGGCAGACCTTCGTTGAGCGCCACGTGTTCGGCAATGTTGATGGCCAGCGCGGTTTTTCCCATGGACGGCCGCGCCGCCAGGATCACCAGGTCGCCCGCC
Organism: Pseudomonadota bacterium; assembly: GCA_040389085.1. Taxonomy (GTDB): domain Bacteria; phylum Pseudomonadota; class Gammaproteobacteria; order Burkholderiales; family Burkholderiaceae_C; genus Polaromonas. The sequence goes on along the minus strand of JAZKAP010000001.1, from coordinate 171,702 downwards.
TGGAAACCCGAGGTCATTTTGTCCAGATCGTAAAAGCCGGTGGGCACGCCGGTGACGTCGTTCGGGTTTTCCGACATCTCGGTGACGCGGTCCAGCAGGCTGACCACCAGCGTGTCCATGCTCTGGAAGCCCTGCTTCATGCGCGAGCCCTGCTCGCCGATCTTGAAGATCTTCTGCTCGGCCTCGTCCAGGATCATGGCCACGGCCTTGCCCTGCGGGTTGAAGGCATGGGTGGCGATTTCGTCGCTGGCGGCCACCAGCTTGCGCAGGATGGAGCGCTCGCGCACGATCTCGGCGTACCTGCGGATGTTGCCGGCGCTGGGCACGTACTGGGCCAGCGAATTCAGGTAACTCAGCCCGCCGACGTCTTCCGCCTTGCCCTGGTTCTGCAGGTGTTCGTAGACCGTGATCACGTCGGCCGGTTTGGTGGCGTTGATCAGCGCGCCAACGGCGGCGTAGATCAGCTTGTGTTCGTAGCGGTAGAAGTCCTCGTCGACCAGCAGGTCACCGACCCGGTCCCAGGCGCCGTTGTCCAGCAACAGGCCGCCCAGAACACTCGACTCACCCTCGATGGAATGCGGCGGAATGCGCAGCTGGGCAATCTGCCGGTCGGCGCTGTAACGGGGATCGGGAGCGGTGGAAAGTACGGCGGACATGGGTTTCCTGAGAGGGTGCTAAATACTACGCCGGCACAGCCAAAATGCGGTGGATAAAGTTGTGAATAAGCGTGGGAAATGCGGTGTAAATCAGGGCTGTAGGTGTGAACAACCCCACCGAGGGAAGACGCCAAGAAAAAAGCCGCTCAGCGAGCGGCTTTTTTGGAGAGCAGCGAAGCTGTTTAAGCGGATTCGCCGTACACCGTAACGGTGATGTCCACAGCCACATCGGTATGCAGCGCTACGGTGACCGGGTGGTCGCCGACAGTCTTCAGGGGACCGTTGGGCATGCGGATCTGCGACTTGAGCACGGGGAAGCCCTGCTTGGTCAGCTCGGCCGAAATGTCATGGTTGGTGACGGAGCCGAACAGACGGCCGTCCACGCCGGCTTTTTGCGTGAGCTTGACGGTGGTACCGCCCAGCTTTTCGCCCTGGGCTTGCATTTCGGCCAGCTTGGCAGCGGCGGCTTTTTCAAGTTCGGCGCGTTTGACTTCGAATTCCTTGATCGCCATGGCGGTGGCGCGACGTGCGCGGCCGGAAGGGATCAGGAAATTGCGGGCGTAGCCGTCCTTGACCTTGACGACTTCACCCAGATTGCCCAGGTTGACGACTTTGTCGAGCAGAATGATTTGCATGGTCGTGTTCCTTACAGGCTGCGGTGCTGGTCGCTGTAAGGCAGCATCGCGAGGAAGCGAGCGCGCTTGACGGCGGTGTTGATCTGGCGCTGGAAAATCGCGCGCGTGCCGGTCAGGCGAGCGGGGATGATCTTGCCGTTTTCGGCAACGAAATCGCGCAAGGTGTCGATGTCCTTGTAGTCGATTTCTTCAACGCCAGCGGCTGTGAAACGGCAAAAACGCTTGCGTTTGAACAGCAGGGATTGGGTATTGCGCTTGGGGCGCTTGTCTTTGTTGAAACGTTTTGGTCCGGGCATGATGGACTCCTTAAATGGGGTTCGGTACTGATTCGATGGCTTGAATATGGAAAACAACGCTCTTGCTGCCGCGGGCATTGACCAGAAAACCGGTGAACCTGAAAGGTTTGCCTAGGGGCAACTGGCCTGTTTGCTCAGCCAGCGTACCAAAAGCAACCGCCTTCATTGTCAATTTGACCTGCCGGGTGGAACCTGCTTCTGTCATTTCCGACTCGTGTTCGAGGACGAAATTGGCAGCGGGGATTCCAGCGGGGGTGTAACGAAGAGGACTGGCCTCGGCGATACAAGCGGTCAATTCAACGCGGTTCACTGAAGAATCATGATCTTGCGACGATGCGCAGCAATCAGTTGTTCAACAGCATGTGGGACAACCCGATGAAGGGTCAGGCCGCATACTCCTGCTGCTGGGCCTTGCGGGCTTCTTCCCTCTCGACGTTGCGCATCATGAGGGATGGGCCGGTTTCAGCCTTTTTCTTGACCACGGTCAGGTGGCGCAACACGGCGTCGTTGAACTTGAACGCGTGTTCAATTTCTTCCATCACGGCCTGGCTGGCTTCGATGTTGATGCACAGGTAGTGGGCTTTGGCGAGTTTCTGGATCAGGTACACCAGTTGGCGGCGGCCCCAATCTTCAACACGATGCACTTTTCCACCGCCGGCGGTAATCATGCCCTTGTAACGTTCCAGCATGGCTGGGACTTGCTCGCTTTGATCCGGGTGGATCAGCAAGACGATCTCGTAATGACGCATAAACTCTCCTTGTGGTTTGGTTGAAGCTGCCCCAGCGTCGTTAAGGGTGCAGCAAGGCGAAGCCCATGATTATATACCACCGGAATATTGCCCCCACGGTCGCTCACTGCGTGTAGCTCCCTGCCCCCCGAGGGGGCCGCTGCGCCTGCGGGCCGGCAAAGCCGGACCCGCGGCCCCTGCTTGGCTGGAGAGCCCTCGCGAACGTTCACTTCATATCCGATCATCCAGAGCTTGGCGAAGTATCGAAGGATCCCCCGAGGGGGCTATCCCTGAAGGGCCTGTCGCAAACACCCGCCCATGAAAAAAGCCCGGCAACGCAAGTTGCCGGGCTTTTGGTTGAAGCTGACCGGTCGCCCGGTCAGTTCATGACTCAGCGCACGGGATCAGCGCGCAGGGTTGGGTAGCGCACATGTTCGACCAGCTCCTGGATCTTGCGGCTGGGCGCCGGGGTGACCAGGCTGACCAGGATGATCACGGCAAATCCAACGGGCACCCCGAACAAACCGGCAGAGATCGGCTGGATGTCCCACCAGAGTTGAACCGGGGAAGAGATGCCAAAAATGCCACGCATCCAGGGCTGCGTCATGATCATGTAGTAAACCGTGGTCCCGAGACCGGCGGCCATGCCCAGCGACGCTGCAATGCCGTTGGCACGCTTCCAGAAAATTCCCAACACGAGCGCCGGGAAGAACGCAGCCGCAGCGAACGAGAACGCCGCAGACACCAGGAACAGAATGTCGGCCGGTTTCTGGGCAGCCACATAAGCGGCAGCCAGGGCAACCACCAGCAGCAGAACCTTGGAGATGGTCACGCGGCGTGCGGTCGATGCGTTCGGGTCGATCATTTTGTAGTACAGGTCGTGGCTCAGCGCGTTGGCGATTGTCAGCAGCAGGCCGTCAGCAGTGGACAGCGCAGCAGCCAGACCGCCGGCAGCCACCAGGCCGGACACCACATAAGGCAGACCGCCAATCGCGGGCGCTGCCAGCACCACGACGTCACCACCGATGGACAGTTCGTTGAGCTGCAGAATGCCGTCCTTGTTGATGTCCACCACCGACAGCAGCGTCGGATCGACCTTGTTCCAGGCAGTGATCCATTCCGGCAAGGCGTTGAACGGCGTTCCCACCACCAGGGTGAAGACCTCGTATTTCACCAGCACAGCCAGGGCCGGCGCGGTGAAGTACAGCAGGAAAATGAAGAACAGCGACCAGGTAACAGACTGCCGCGCTTCCTTCACGCTGGGCACCGTGTAGTAACGCATCAGGATGTGCGGCAGCGCGGCGGTACCCACCATCAGGCAGAAAATCAGTGCCAGGAAGTTGCGACGCGAAACGTCGTAGGCCTTCTGGGCAGCGGCATCACCATTGGGGTCACCGGCATACTGCTGGGCGTGCGGTGGCATGCCGTTGAGCGGTTTGGACTTGGCGTCCGCCCCAGCTTTTGCCGCGGTCCACGCCTTCTTGGCGGCAGCTTCGTCTTTCGGCACGGCAGCCAGCGCTTTTTCAGCCGCGGAAATTTCCGACAGCGCGCCATTGGCGGCTTTCAGGTCTGCCACGGCTTTCTCCGCGGCAGCCTTGTCGGCGGCCAGCGCAGCGGCCGGGTTCTTGAGCTTTTCAGCCAGGGCGGCCGAACGCTGCTTGAAGATCTCGCGAACTTCAAGTTCTTTCGGATTGTTGGTCAGCTCTTTTTCCTTGGCCGTCACCTTTTGCAGCTGGAAGCCGTAAACCGCCTGCGGAATCGGCACGCTGGTCTGTTTGACCGACAGCCACACCACAGGGATCATGTACGCCACGATCAAAATGATGTACTGGGCCACCTGCGTCCAGGTCACAGCACGCATGCCGCCCAGGAAGGAGCAGACCAGAATGCCGCCCAGGCCCAGGAAAATCCCGAGTTCAAAGGCCACACCGGTCAAGCGCGCGGTGATGATGCCAACGCCGTAAATCTGTGCCACCACATAGGTGAAGGAGCACAGAATCGCAGCGATGATCCCCAGAAAACGTGGCGTGTTGCCGCCGTAACGCTCGCCCAGAAAGTCGGGAATTGTGAACTGGCCGAACTTGCGCAGGTAGGGCGCAAGAAACAGGGCCACCAGGCAGTAGCCGCCGGTCCATCCCATGATGAAGGCCAGGCCGCTGTAACCCGTCAGGTAGAGCGTTCCGGCCATACCGATGAAGGACGCCGCGGACATCCAGTCGGCGCCGGTCGCCATGCCGTTGTACATGGCCGGGACACGACGCCCTGCCACGTAGTATTCGGCAGCGTCGGTCGTGCGGCTCATGATGCCGATGCCGGCATACAGACCGATGGTGGCGAGCAGGAAGATCAAACCGATCCACTGGCGGGACAAGCCCATCTGTTCAAGGACGGCCAGTACGACCACAAAGGCCAGGAAGCCCCCGGTGTACCAGGTGTAGACCTTGCTCAGGCCTGCCTTGAAAGCAGCATTGGAGGCGGCGGTATTAGTGCCAGCGTCATTACCAAACATTCCAGCCATGATTATTCCTCGCTTTCTTCAACACCGTGTTCGATGTCGAGCTTGCCCATGTACCAGGCGTAATAGCCGATGATCGCCACGTAAATCACCAAGGCCCCCTGTGCTCCCATCCAGAAGCTGAAAGGCCAGCCAAAGAAATTGAAGTTCAATTCGCGGGCGTAATAACTCACGACGAACGTCACGACGAACCAGATCACGAGCAGGATTGCCGTGATGTTGAGGTTCTTGCGCCAATAACGGCGATGGTTGTCAGTCAACTGCATAACACTTGCCTCCATCTAACAACACCCTTTCGGGCACATCACGATCACCACCTGTCCCCAAGCGTGGCCTGCAAGCCGGATCGCGTCTCTTATAAGCCTGGGCCCAGACCCCGGCCGTCAAATAACCACTCAGCGGGTCTGCCGTCAGGAAGACTGAGCAATGCTCAGCCCCGTCTCGCGTTCCAGCTGGGCGGCCACTTTAGGCTCAAACCGTTTGAGGTGGCGAATGACCTTCACCGCCTCATCGGGGTCTTGCCTGTCGACATGAACCCGCGCAAGCTGATACCAGCCGAACGGGCTCATGGGTTGCAGTTCTGTGTTTTTCTTGAGTGCCTGAACCGCCTCGTCGAAGCGGCGATCACGGATCAGCAGCAGTGCCAGGCCGTACCAGGCCCGGTCCATCTTGGGTTCGATGTCCAGCGCCCGGCGAAAAGCGGGCTCCGCGTCGGCGTGGCCGCCGATGTCTTCCAGCATGTAGGCCAGGTTGAACCAGGCCGCGGCATTGTCAGGGTAACGCTCCGCCAGCAAGCGCAGTGCGGCGATGGCGCCGTGTTTGTCGCCTTCCTGCGCGAGGACGTGGGCGCGGCTTGCCAGGGCATAACGGTCACCCGGCCGCAACACCAGCATCTGGTCGAATTTCTCCAGAGCCGCCTGCTGTTTGCCGAACACCAGCAGGACCAGCGCCTGCAGCTTGAGATACCAGTAGGCCAGGATTGTGTTCATTTGCAGAGCTCCACACCAATTTCAAGACAAATCCGGATGCGCATCAGGGTCGAGGCGATCCAGACAAACATCAACAACAAAAACGCCACGAGCGGAACGTGGCGGTCAATGACTTGTTTCGGGGTGATGAAGCGGGCGGCCACCACAAAGGGTTTGCCGACGATCTGCAGGATCTGGTAGAACAGGTTGCTGTCTTTTTTGGCGCCTGCCAGCAAACCCAGCACCCACTGCCCGAACAGCGCGAGCAATGCGATCTCTGCTATCAATTTAAGAGTGGACGCGGCAAAAAGCATAAGACCCCTGGCAACAATGGCTTGATTGTTGCCCCGGTGCTTACCGACTTCTTACAAATTGCCGCACAGGGTGCTGAACCCCGTTGAAACCCTGCCTAGGACTTTCCCTTGGTTCCGGTTGCTTGCGGGCGCAGCTACCACCAAGTACTTACAAGGAGAGGCAGGGCCTGACTTGCGCCGTGGGTCTGCGGCACAAGTCAGCCACAGCGGGCTAGTTGGCCAGCTGCTTCCAGGTGTCGATGACGGTGTCGGGATTGAGCGAGATCGACCCAATACCCTGCTCCTTGAGCCACAGTGCAAAGTCCGGATGGTCGCTGGGGCCCTGGCCACAGATGCCAACGTATTTGCCCTGGCGTTTGCAGGCCGCAATTGCCTGGCTCAGCAGGGCCTTGACGGCGGGATCACGCTCGTCGAAGTCCTTGGCCAGAATGTCCAGGCCCGAGTCGCGGTCCAGGCCCAGGGTGAGCTGGGTCAGGTCGTTCGAGCCAATCGAGAAGCCGTCGAAGTACTCAAGGAACTGGTCGGCCAGCACCGCATTGCTCGGTACTTCGCACATCATGATGATGCGCAGGCCGTCTTCGCCGCGCTTCAGACCGTGTTGGGCCAGCAGCTCGGTGACCGCCTTGGCCTGGCCCAGCGTACGCACAAAGGGCACCATCACCTCCACATTGGTCAGGCCCATGTCCTTGCGCACGCGCCTGAGCGCTTCGCACTCCATGGCAAAGGCCTCGGCAAAATCAGGGCTGAGGTAACGCGCCGCACCGCGGAAACCGAGCATCGGGTTTTCCTCTTCAGGCTCATAACGCGAACCGCCGATCAGCTTGCGGTACTCGTTGGACTTGAAGTCCGACAGGCGGACAATCACCGGCTTGGGCCAGAAGGCTGCGGCAATGGTGGCGATGCCTTCGGCCACCTTGTCGACATAAAAAGCACGCGGCGAGGCATGGCCGCGCGCCACACTTTCCACCGCCTTCTTCAGGTCGGCATCGACCTGCGGGTAGTCGAGGATGGCCTTCGGGTGCACGCCGATGTTGTTGTTGATGACGAACTCCAGCCGCGCCAGGCCCACGCCATGGTTGGGCACCTGGCAGAAGTCGAAGGCCAGCTGCGGGTTGCCCACGTTCATCATGATCTTGATGTCAATCGGCGGCATCTCGCCGCGCTGCACCTCGGTCACTTCGGTCTCCAGCAGGCCGTCGTAGATGTTGCCGGTGTCGCCCTCGGCGCAGCTGACCGTCACCAGCATGCCGTCCTTGAGCTGTTCGGTGGCGTCGCCGCAGCCGACCACGGCCGGAATGCCCAGCTCGCGCGCGATGATGGCCGCATGGCAGGTGCGCCCGCCGCGGTTGGTCACGATGGCGCTGGCGCGTTTCATGACCGGCTCCCAGTTCGGGTCGGTCATGTCGGTGACCAGCACGTCGCCGGGCTGGACCTGGTCCATCTCGCTGATGTTGTGCACGATGCGGACCGGACCGGTGCCGATTTTCTGGCCGATCGCCCGGCCCTCGGCCAGCACGGTGCCGGTGCCCTTGAGCTTGTAGCGCTGCTCGGCCTTGCCCTTGGACTGGCTTTTCACCGTCTCGGGCCGCGCCTGCAGGATGTAGAGCTGACCGTCGGTGCCGTCCTTGCCCCACTCGATGTCCATCGGCCGGCCGTAGTGGTCTTCGATGATCACGGCGTAACGCGCGAGCTGCTCGACGTCGGCGTCGGTCAGCGAGTAGCGGTTGCGCAGTTCGGCCGGCACGTCGGTGGTCTTGACCAGCTTGCCGCCGGCCTTCTTTTCCTCGGCGGTGGTGAACTCCATCTGCAGCAGCTTGCTGCCCAGGTTGCGGCGGATCACGGCGCGGTTTCCGGCCTTGAGCATGGGCTTGTGCACATAGAACTCGTCCGGGTTCACCGCACCCTGCACCACCGTCTCGCCCAGGCCGTAGCTGGAAGTGATGAACACCACGTCCTCGAAGCCGCTTTCGGTGTCAATGGTGAACATCACGCCGGCCGCGCCAATGTCGCTGCGCACCATGCGCTGCACGCCGGCCGACAGGGCCACGTCGGCATGGGCAAAACCCTGATGCACGCGGTAGCTGATGGCGCGGTCGTTGTAGAGCGACGCAAACACCTCTTTCATCTTGTGCAACACGTCCTCGATGCCCACCACGTTCAGAAAGGTTTCCTGCTGGCCGGCAAACGAGGCGTCAGGCAGGTCTTCGGCGGTGGCCGACGAGCGCACCGCGAAACTGGCCTGGGCGTTGCCTGCGCTCAGGGCGGCAAAACTGCTGCGCACGGCTTTTTCGAGCTCAGGCGGGAAAGGCTGGGCTTCCACCAGCGTGCGGATCTGGGCACCAGCGACCGCAAGGGCCCGCACATCGTCGGTGTCCAGCTTGTCGAGGACGGCGTTGATTTTCTTGTCCAGCCCATCGTGGGCCAGAAACACGCGGAAGGCGTGGGCGGTGGTGGCAAAGCCGGTGGGCACCTGCACCCCCTTGGGGCCGGTCGGCAGCTGCGAGATCATTTCGCCGAGGCTGGCGTTTTTACCGCCGACAGACTCGACGTCTGTCATCCTCAGGTTTTCAAACGGTACGACCAGGGCGGTCGCCTCAAATAGCTTGGACATGAAAATACTCCGGGAGGTTTAAAAACGGGGGCATCGTCCATGCGCGGCAGGCAGGCTGCTTGTTGTTGTTTTTGGGGCTGGGCGCGGGGCATGGCGTGACAATCGGGATAATTGCCTCAATTGTAGGCGCCCGCCGCCTGCAGCGCCCGCCCCCACCTTTCACAACCCTGACCCGCAGCCATGCCCAACCGCACCGTATTTTTCATCTCCGACGGCACTGGCATCACCGCCGAAACCTTTGGCAACGCCATCCTGGCGCAGTTTGAATTCACGGCGCGTCACGTGCGTCTGCCTTTTATCGACAGTGTGGACAAGGCGCACCAGGCGGTACGCCAGATCAACCACGCCGCCGTACTGGAGGGCAACCGGCCGATTGTGTTCACCACGCTGGTCAACATGGAGATCCTGGCCGTCATCAAGGCCCACTGCCACGGCATGATGCTGGACATGTTCGGCACCTTTGTGGCGCCGCTGGAAACAGAGCTGGGCATCAAGTCGAACCACCGGGTCGGCCGTTTTTCGGACGCCTCCAAAAGCAAGGCCTACGACGACCGGATTGAAGCCATCAACTTCTCGCTGGCCCACGACGACGGCCAAAGCAACAAGGACCTGGCCGGTTCCGACGTGATCCTGGTGGGCGTGAGCCGCAGCGGCAAAACACCGACCTCGCTTTACCTAGCGATGCAGTACGGCCTGAAAGCATCGAACTACCCGCTGATTCCGGAGGACTTCGAGCGCCGCCAGCTGCCGCCGGCGCTGGTGCCGCACCGCAAGAAAATTTTCGGCCTGACGATCGCCCCCGAGCGCCTGGCCCAGATCCGCAACGAACGCCGGCCAAACTCGAAATACGCGAGCCTGGCCAATTGCCGCGACGAAATCCACGAGGCGGAAGCCATGATGCGGCGTGAAGGCATTCGCTGGCTATCGACCACGACCAAGTCGATCGAAGAAATCGCCACCACCATCCTGCAGGAGATCCGGCCCGAGCGGCTGGAGTACTGACGCCGACCGTTTGCTTCACTTTTGATAGCTGCTTGCGCTCACCCCCTAAGGGCTGGAAGCCTTTTTCTCTTATAAAACAGAGGCCGAACAGCAGCCGCCCGCTCGCCGCCTTGGCCAACACACCCAAGTCAGCCCCGCCGGATCACTGCGGGCCAAGAGGATGAATGGCCGGGTCCAGTGCGCGATGCCTATTCCATAAATAGCCAATGACTATCAAACATTAGTCATTTGTAGAGTTATACTATCGATTCGCAAGTACTTTTAACCCGCCTATAGGAAGCTATCCAGATGTCCCTGATCAATACCCAAGTCCAGCCTTTCAAAACCCAAGCCTTCCTCAATGGCAAGTTCATCGAGGTTTCCGACGAATCGCTGAAGGGCAAATGGTCGGTCCTGATCTTCATGCCAGCGGCATTCACTTTCAACTGCCCCACGGAAGTCGAAGATGCCGCCGACAACTACGCCGAATTCCAGAAGGCCGGTGCCGAGGTCTATATCGTGACCACCGACACCCATTTCTCGCACAAGGTGTGGCATGAGACCTCCCCTGCCGTGGGCAAGGCCAAGTTCCCGCTGGTGGGCGACCCGACCCACACGCTGACCAAAGCCTTTGACGTGTTCATCCCCGAAGAAGGCCTGGCACTGCGCGGCACCTTCGTGATCAACCCCGATGGCGTCATCAAGACCGCTGAAGTGCATTCCAACGAAATCGCCCGCGACGTCAAGGAAACCCTGCGCAAGCTCAAAGCCGCCCAGTACACCGCCGCGCACCCCGGCCAGGTCTGCCCTGCCAAGTGGAACGAAGGCGCCAAGACCATCGCTCCTTCCATCGACCTGGTTGGCAAGATCTAAGCGCCCTGCTGCCTTCCTGACGGAGGCCCGGGCCCCGGCACACTGGTGTGCCGTCCCGGGCTTTTTTGTTCCCCATTGAAATTGAAAGTGAGTCCGCCATGCTCGACGACGCCACCAAAGCCCAACTGAAAAGTTACCTCGAACGCGCCACTGCCCCCATCGAAATCGTCGCTTCACTCGACGACGGCGAGGCCTCGGGCGAAGTGCTGTCGCTGCTGAAAGACGTGGCCGAGTCCTCGCCGCTGGTCAAGCTGACCGAAAGCCGCGATGACCCACACCGCAAGCCCTCCTTCTCGATCAACCGCCCGGGAGAAAACCACGGCCCGCGTTTTGCCGGCCTGCCCATGGGTCATGAATTCACCTCACTGATCCTGGCGCTGTTGCAGATCGGCGGCTACCCGCCCAAGGTCGAGCAGGAAGTGCTGGAACAGATCCGCGCACTGGACCGCGACCTCGACTTCGAGGTGTATGTCTCGCTGACCTGCCACAACTGCCCCGACGTGGTGCAGGCGCTGAACCTGATGGCGGTGCAGAACCCGCGCATCAGGACCACCATGATCGAAGGCGGCACCTTCCAGGACGAGATCAAGGAGCGCGAGATCATGGGCGTGCCCACGGTTTTCCTCAACGGCACCATGTTCGGCAACGGCCGCATGAGCCTGGAAGAAATCCTCGCCAAGATCGACACCAGCGGCGTGGAACGCGAAGCCAAAAAAATCAGCGAGAAGGACCCCTTCGATGTGCTGATCGTCGGCGGCGGACCGGCCGGCGCGGCGGCGGCCGTGTACGCGGCGCGCAAGGGCATTCGCACCGGCGTGGCGTCGGAGCGTTTCGGCGGCCAGGTGCTGGACACGCTGGGCATCGAGAACTTCATCTCGATCAAGGAAACCGAAGGCCCCAAGTTCGCCCATGCGCTGGAAGAACACGTGCGCAATTACGACGTGGACATCATGAACCTGCAGCGTGCCAAGGCCCTGATTCCCAACAGCGGACCCGGCAAGGACCTGATCGAAGTTCAGCTCGAAAGCGGCGCTTCGCTCAAAAGCAAGACCGTGATCATCTCCACCGGCGCACGCTGGCGCAACATCAACGTGCCCGGAGAACACGAGTTCAAGAACAAGGGCGTGGCCTACTGCCCGCACTGTGACGGACCGCTGTTCAAGGGCAAACGCGTGGCGGTCATCGGCGGCGGCAACTCCGGCGTGGAAGCGGCGATCGACCTGGCCGGCATCGTCGGCCATGTGACGCTGATCGAGTACGACACCGCGCTGCGCGCCGATGCCGTGCTTCAGCGCAAGCTTTTGAGCCTGAAAAACGTCGACGTGTTCACCAACGCGCAGACCACCGAGATCACCGGTGACCAGAAGGTGGGCGGTCTGGTCTACAAGGACCGGGCAACCGGTGAGCTCAAAACAGTGCCGCTCGAAGGCGTGTTCATCCAGATCGGCCTGGTGCCCAACACCGACTGGCTCAAGGGTGTGGTCGAACTCTCCAAACACGGCGAGATCATTGTCGATGCCAAAGGCCAGACCTCGCTGCCCGGCGTGTTTGCTGCGGGGGATGCCACGACCGTGCCCTTCAAGCAGATCATCATTGCGGCCGGTGACGGCGCCAAGGCGGCGCTGGGTGCGTTCGACTACCTGATCCGCAGCCCTGCGACGGCGCACTGAGCGCGCAGGCTTGCCTCTGAAAAAGCCCGCCCCTGGCGGGCTTTTTTGTGTCCGTGTCGCGGCCTTGCGCAATGCGAACGGTTATCACACTCACACGCAAGCCGACCGCCCGCGTGAGGGCATGCCTTGAGCAGAAGCAGCCGCCGGGAGACAATGCAGCATCGACATCACCAACAACAAGGAAATGCCATGAAAGGCGACGCCCAAGTCATCACCCATCTGCAGGCCCAGCTCAAGAACGAGCTGACCGCCATCAACCAGTACTTCGTGCACTACCGCATGTACAAGCACTGGGGCCTGGACAAGCTCGCCAAGAAGGAATACGAGGAGTCCATCGGCGAGATGAAACACGCCGACAAACTGATGGACCGCATCTTCATGCTCGACGGCCTGCCCAATCTGCAGGACCTCGGCAAACTGATGATCGGCGAGGACGTGCCGGAAGCCCTCAACTGTGACCTGAAGGCCGAAACCGGCGCGCAGGCCACGATCAAGGACGGCATTGCCCACTGCGAAAGCGTGCGAGACTACGTCTCGCGCGACCTGCTACAGGGCATTCTGGACGACACCGAAGAACACATCGACTTCCTGGAAACCCAGATCGAACTGGTGGCCAAGGTCGGCATCCAGAACTACCTGCAAAGCCAGATGGGCGAGCTGAGCTGACACGGGCTCGGAGCCGACAACCGAAGCGGGGCACGACCCCGCTTTTTTTCGGGCATCGCACAAATGCGAATAATTCTCATTATTAAGTTACAATAAAAACCCGCCAGCCATCTCTCTGCAGTGAAGCCAGCTCTAACCCAGCCCAGGCTTCAGCATGTCCACCTCCCTTTCATTTTTCAAGCAAAAACAGTTTCCGGCGCCCGCCTGCATTGCGCGATCAGCTACTCAATTTGTAGCAAACTTCTCCCTCGCACCACTCGCCCTGTGCATGGCGCAGCTGGCCGGCGCGCAAACCCTGCCGTCCGTCACGGTCAAGGAAGAGGCCGCCAAGGAGAGCGCGACCAGCCCGGTCAGCGGCTTCGTTGCCCGGCGCGCGGCGACCGCCACCAAAACCGACACACCGCTGATCGAGACGCCCCAGGCCATCTCGGTGGTGACACGTGACCAGATGGAGGCCCAGGGCGCCCAGACCCTGCGCGACACCACGGCCTACAGCGCGGGCGTGGCCAGCAGCTTTTTCGACAGCCGCGGCGACGCCTTCAAGTTCCGCGGCACCGACCCGGTCCAGTACCTCGACGGCCTGCAGCGCACCTACAACTTCTACAACACCACCCGGCCCGACCCGTACACGCTCGAACGTGTGGAGCTGTTGCGCGGCCCGTCGTCCGTGCTCTACGGCCAGGGCAGCGTGGGCGGTGTGCTGAACCTGGTGTCCAAGCGCCCACTGGCGGAAACCCAGCGCGAGGTGCAGCTGCAGGCCGGCAACAACGGGCGCCGCCAGCTGGCAGTCGATTTCACCGGGCCGCTGGACACCGAAGGCAAGTGGCTGTACCGCCTGGTCGCCATCGGCCGCGACAGCGGCACGCAGGTGGACCATGTGGCTGACGACCGCATGCTGGTGGCGCCCTCGCTCACCTGGCAACCCGACAGCGACACCTCGCTGACGCTGCAGCTGCTGCACCAGAAAGACAAAAGCGGCTCGCTGGTCGGATTCTTCCCCTGGCAAGGCACCCTGCTGCCCTCGCGTTACGGTCAGATCCCGACCTCGACCTTTCTCAGCGAGCCGGGCTTCGATCGCTACGACACCGAGCAGACCTCGGCCGGCTGGCTGTTCAGCCACCGTGTCAATGACACCTGGACGGTGCGGCAGAACTTCCGTGCCGCCCAGAGCAAGGTCGACTACCGCACCATGTACACCAGCTTCACCGGCAATGCCCGCACCGGCCGGCCGGCACGCCCGGTGTTCAATGCGGACCAGCTCAGCGTGATTCGCGACGTCGGCGTGCAGCTCAATGGCCTGGACATGCTGGTGCTGGACAACCAGGCCGAGGCGCGTTTCAAAACAGGCGCAGTCGAACACACGCTGCTGGGCGGCCTGGACCTGCAGCGCAACGAAACCTCGCAAAGCCTGTTTCGCGGCCTGGCGCCGGCCATCAACGCCTATGCGCCGGTCTACGGCAACTTCGTGACGCCGACGGTGTTCACCGCGCAGCCCGGCGTGGTGCAGCGTCAGCTCGGCGTCTATGCGCAGGACCAGATGAAGTTCGGCCGCTGGGTCGCCCTGCTGGGCCTGCGCCATGACAGCGCCAAGACCGACACCGAAGGCCGGCCCGCGGCCGCAGCCGACGACCAGGCCACCACCAAACGCGCCGGCGTGGTCTACCTGGCCGACGGCGGCTGGGCGCCTTACCTCAGTTATGCCGAGTCCTTTTTGCCGCTGGGCGGCGTCGATGCCTACGGCACGCCCTTCAAGCCGCAGCGCGGCAAGCAGTGGGAAGCCGGTCTGCGCTGGGAGCCGGCAGGCAGCCGCACCTCGCTGCTCGCTGCTCTTTACCAGATGCGCGACACCAACCGCAAGACCACCGACCCGGCGAATCCGCTCAACAGCATCCAGATCGGCGAGGTGCATGCCAAGGGCCTCGAGCTGGAGGCCAAACACAGCATGACCGGTGGCTGGAGTGCCACGGCGGCCTATGCCTACACCGATGCACGCGTCGCGCGCAGCACCGGCACCGACCTGGGCAAACGCCTGGCCAGTGTGCCCGCGCACAACGCCTCGGCCTGGCTGATGCGCCGCTTCGGCATCGAAGGCCTGGGCGGGCTCACGGTAGGCGGCGGCGTGCGTTACGTCGGCGAATCCTGGGACGGCCTGGACGCGCTGCGCACACCGTCGGCCACCCTCCTGGACGCGCTGCTGGCCTGGGACCAGGGCCCGTGGCGGCTCGCACTCAACATCAACAACCTCGCCGACAAGGTGCAGATCACCACCTGCCTGGCACGCGGCGACTGCTTCTACGGCCCGCGCCGCACCGTCGTCACCAGCCTGACCTACAAGTTCTGAAATTTTCCACAGGAGTCCCCATGCACAACACCCCGTTTCAAACCTTTCGCCGCATCGCCTTCATCACCGGCCTGCTTTTCCTGGGCAGCGCGCAGGCGCACCACGTCTGGATCGAGCAGGACAGCGGCGGCACCGGCAACGCCATGCTTTATTTCGGCGAGTTCGGCGGCAACCTGCGCGAAACCTCGCCCGGCCTGCTGGACAAGTTCGTCAAGCCGGTCGGCCGGCTGCTCGGCGCGGCAGGCGCCCGGCCGCTGGTGCCGACCAAATCGGCCCAGGGTTTTGTGCTGCCGGCGCGGGCTGCCCAGGGCGAATCCATCGTCGCCGAAGAAACCGCCTACCCGAGCTTCGAGCGCAAGGAGGGCGGCAAAAGCACACGCGGCATCTACGTCCCGGCGGCGCGCCTGGTCGCCGGCTTCGGCGCCCAGGCGCCCGCGCTGACACTGGACCTGGTGCCCACCGGCCAGCAAACCGCGGACAGCGTGGAACTGCAGGCTTTCTACGAAGGCAAGCCCCTGCCCAAGGCCAAGGTGAACATCGTCACCGCCGCGGGCTGGAGCCAGGAGCACCAGGCAGACGCGCAGGGCAAGTTCAAGGTCAGCCTGCCATGGCAGGGCAGCTACGTGCTGGAAATCAAGCACACCGGCGGGCCGGGTGAGCGCAGCGGCGAAAAGTACGACAGCGCCAGTTACGTCACCTCGCTCACGCTGATGCAGGCCCAAGGCCTGGTCGCGCTACCCGTGCCCCTGCCTGCCACCCCCAACAAATAGAGCCCGCTCTGTGATGACCTCTTCTCCGGAAAAAAACAGGCAAAAAAGGCCTCCAGCCCTTATCTGCCAAGCGCAAGCAGCTATGAATTGTGTAGCGCCACCGCGGCGGCATCCGGTGGCCGTGGCGGCGCTGATCGCCGCCTGCGGCCTGCATGCGCCCTCGTTCGCGCAGGTCGCCCAGGTCGCCGCGCCGGCCACCGCCGAGGCCGCGCTGCCCGAGATCCGCGTCACCGACAGCGCCTCGGGCGACAGCGGCCTGTACACCGTGCGCGCCGTGAGCATCGGCAAGACCGGCCAGTCGCTGAAGGACACGCCGCAATCGATCAGCGTGATCACGCGCCAGCGGCTGGACGACCAGAACATCACCAAGCTGGAAGACGCGCTCAAGCAGACCACCGGCGTGACCGTGGAGCGTTACGACGGCGCGGGCAACTACAACGTGATCCGCTCGCGCGGTTTCGAGATCGGCGCCATCCAGCTCGACGGCGTGCCGATCAGCCAGGGCGCCAACTACTCGACCGCGCTGGACACGGCCGTGTACGAACGCATCGAGGTGCTGCGCGGCCCCGCCGGCCTGCTGCAGGGCGCGGGAGAACCCGGCGGCGCCATCAACCTGGTGCGCAAGCGCGCGCTCGGCACGCTGGCCCTGGGCGCCAACGCCTCCGTCGGTTCCTTCGGCTTCAAACGCGCCGACGTGGACCTGACCGGCGCGCTCAATGCGGCCGGCACCCTGCGCGGCCGCGTGGTCGCGGTCAAGGACGAGCGCAACAGCCACGTCGACACCCTGTTCAACAACAAGGAAACCGTCTACGGCACGCTGGAACTCGACATCACGCCATCGACCACGTTGTCGGTCGGCTACACGCAGCAGCAGATCCGCGCCGCCATCGACCAGGGCCTGCCCAGCCTGGCCAACGGCGCGCTGCTGGACCTGCCGCGCTCGAGCTTCGCCGGCCTGCGCGCCAACCGCCAGGACCTGGACACCGACGACGCCTTTGCCGAGCTTGAGCACCGCCTGGACAACGGCGGGCTGGTCAGGTTCTCGGCGCGCGACGTGACCCGAACCTCGTTTTACCGCGCGGCCCGCGCCAACAGCGCGGTGGCGGCCAATGGCAACTACCAGTTGCAGACGGTGGACTATCAACAGAAAAGCACCGACCGCAACTACGACCTGTTCTTCACCAGCCCGGTCAAGATCGGTGCGACCACACATCGCGTGCTGCTCGGCATGAGCCGCAACACTGGCGACACGTTCGGCGGCAACCTGGCCTATGGCCCCAACCTCGCGGCCAACATCTACCGCCCCAACTACGACCTCGCCTACCCGACGATCAAGCTGCCGGGCTACACAAGCGTGACCACGCGCAGCGAAGACGCGCTGTACGGCCAGTTCCAGCTCAATGCCGCCGAGCGGCTCCAACTGCTGGCCGGCGGCCGTGCCAGTTGGGCCGATGTGGAAGTACGGCGCACCAGCGATGGCGCCGTCACGTCCACCTCCAATCCGGGCCGGCAGTTCACGCCGTCGGTCGCGGCCATCTACGCGCTGGACGCGAACATCTCGGCCTACACCAGTTACGCGGAGACCTTTGTGCTGCAGACCGCGCTCGACGCCGCCGGCGGGCTGCTGACGCCGCGCACCGGCTCGCAGATCGAATTCGGTGTCAAGGGCGAGTTCTTCAACAAGCGGCTCAATACGCATGCGGCGATCTTCCGCATCCTCGACAAAAACCGCGCGATCGCCGACCCTGTGGTGCCGACCGCGTCCATCGCCGGCGGCGAAGTGCGCAGCCAGGGCCTGGAGACCGAAGTCAGCGGACAGCTCGCGCCCGGCTGGGACCTCAGCGCCGGTTACGCCTACACCGAGACGCTGTACCTGAAGGCGCCGGTGGCCCAGGTCGGCACGGTGTTCAGCCCGGTCACGCCCAGACACAGCATCAACCTGTCCACGCGTTACGCACTGCGCGGACCGGGTCTGGCCGGCTGGAGCGTGGGCGGCGGCGTGACCTGGCGCAGCGAGTTCTCGGCGCAAAGCGGCACCGTCAAGCTGGTGTCGGGCGACTACGCGCTGTTCAACGCCCAGGTGGCCTACCAGGTCAACGACAAGGTCTCGCTCAGCCTGAGCGCCGAGAACCTGCTCGACGAGAAGTACTACGAAAAAGTCTCCGGCGTCGCGCGCCAGAATTTTTATGGCGAGCCGCGCAAGTTCGTGCTGGCGCTGAAGGCGCGTTACTAGGAACACCCATGAGCAGCACCCCCGTCCACATTGAAGACGCACCCGCTTCCGTCCCCGCCGCTGATGCCGATGCCGAGGGTTACAGCCGCCACGGCTGGCTGCCCCGCGGCAACGCCGCGCTGATGTACCGGCTGGGTGTGGCATCACGCACGCTGGCGGCCATCGTGGGCGGCTACACGTTGTCGGCGCTGGTGGCCACGGTGTCGGCCATCTACTTTCCCGGCACGCGCGCCGAAGCCGCGATTTTCGGCATGCTGGCTTCGTTCGTGATCTACACGATGGCAGTGCTGTGGGTGTTCGCCGTGCGCAGCGCCTGGCGCGCCTGGCTGGGCCTGCTGCTGCCCTCGCTGCCGCTGGCCATGGCCGTTCTTGTCCATCTGTACGTCCGGAGCGCGCCATGAAGGAAGGTTTTCGCCAGTCCATGAACTGGGTGCACACCTGGAGCGGCCTGCTGGTGGGCTGGGTGCTGTTCATGGTGTTCGCGGCCGGCACCGCCTCGTATTTCAAGGACGAGATCAGCTTCTGGATGAAGCCCGAGTTGCACCAGGCCGGCGTGGGCTTGCTGCCGGAAGTGGAGGTTGCCAACAACGCCATCGCCGCGCTGCAGCAGCGCGCGCCTGCGAGCCCGCGCTGGTTCATCACCCTGCCCACCGAACGCGAGCCCGGCGTGCGCGCCAGCTGGTCGGGCGCGCCCGTCGCCAAAGGCGCAGCCGAGCCGCCGCTGGAGCCGGGGATCACGCGCCGCGGCCGCTTCTACAGCGCCGCGCTGGACCCGGCCACGGGCAAGCCGCTGGCGGCCACCCGCGAGACGCGCGGCGGCGAGTTTTTTTACCGGCTGCACTTTGACCTGCACTACATGCCTGCCGTGTGGGCGCGCTGGATCATAGGCTTTTGCGCAATGTTCATGCTGGTGGCCATCATCACCGGCATCGTCACGCACCGCCGCATCTTTGCGGATTTCTTCACCTTCCGTCCGAAGAAAGGGCAGCGCAGCTGGCTGGACGCGCACAACGTCACGGCCGTGCTGGCCCTGCCCTATCACCTGATGATCACGTACACCGGCCTGGTGACGCTGATGCTGATGTACATGCCCTGGGGCCCGCAGGTCACCTACCAGGGCGACCAGCAGGCCTTCACGGCCGAGGTGTTCCCGGCCAGCGGGCCACGCGACCCCAAGCCGTCGGGCATCGCCACGCCGCTCACGCCCATGGCGCCGCTGATCGCCCAGGCACAGCAGCGCTGGGGCGAAGGCAGCATAACGCGCATCACCGTCAACAACCCCGGCGATGCCGTGGCAACCATCACGCTGTCGCGCAAGGGCGGCCACGACATGTCGGCGGCACAGCCTGCCATGATCTTCAACGGCACCAGCGGCAAGCTGCTCAGCGAGGTGGGCGAGGACCGCGGCGCGGTCATCACGACCCGCAGCGTGCTGTACGGCCTGCACCTGGGCCGTTTCGCCGACCCGCTGCTGCGGGGGCTGTTCTTCGTGTCCGGGCTGGCCGGCTGCGTGATGGTGGCCACCGGGCTGCTGCTGTGGGCCGTGAAAGAGCGCAACAAGTACACCAAGGTCGTCGCCAAAGGGGGCCGCGTGGGCTGGGGGTCGCGCCTGGTGGACGGGCTCAACGTCGGTGCCATCGCGGGGCTGATGATCGCCATGCCCGCCTTCTTCTGGGCCAGCCGGCTGCTGCCCGTGGGCATGGCCGCGCGCGGGCAGGCCGAGATCGACCTGTTCTTCGGCGTGTGGGCCGTGGCCGCCATCGCAGGCCTGGCCTGGCCCACGCGGCGCATGTGGATTGTTCAGCTGGGTATCGCGGCGTTTTTGTTCGGCGCCATCCCGCTGCTGAACGCCGCCACCACGGCCACCCACCTGGGCGCGTCCATCCCGGCGGGCATGTGGGCTGTGGCCGGCTTCGACCTCACCTGCCTGGGCCTGGGCTCGGCACTGCTGCTGTGCGCAGTGTGGCTGGGCCGGCGCAAACCGGCAAACCGCACGCAACGCGCGGCGCCGGCCCATCTGTCACAGGAGCCAGCGCTGTGAGCGCGTGGCCCATGGCCGTCACCGCCTGGTGCACGGCGTTTTCGGGTTTCACGGCTTTGGGCCTGGCCATGGACCGCCACCATGAAGACAGTTACGGCCGCGGCAAGTCGCCGGGGACGCGCCGGCCCTGGCTGCGCGGCGCCGGCGCGCTGGGCCTGCTGCTGTCGCTGCTGGCCTGCCTCACACTCAAGGGGCCGACCCAGGGCTGGGTGCTCTGGGCCGGCATGCTGACGGGCGGCGCGCTGGTCGTGGTCCTGCTGCTGAGCTTTATTCCACGTCAGGCCGCCCGGACGGCAGCGGCAGCGGTCGCATTGGCGGCTCTGGCCGCCGTCGCGGCGATCGCGGTTAGTTAGGGGTCTGCGCGGCCCACCGCCTGAAGGCACCACACGCGGCCTCATCGGGCTTACAATGCAAATAGTAATGATTCTCATAAAGAATGACGCCAATCTCTGGATGGCGTGCCCTTCCCTGTCTGCCTGTCACTTTTGCGCCTCATGACACTTGCCGCTTCACTCCATTCCGACCCGGCGCCGGAGCCCGGCACACTTTGCCTGGTGGATCTGCCCGTTCACCGCGTGACCACCATCATCGGGCTGGCCAGCCAGGGCGGCGAAGCCTTTGCCGGCGTGTTGCAACGACTGAGCGAACTCGGCTTCATGGCCGGCGAAACCATCAGCGTGCTGCAGCGTGGCCCGGGTGGGCGCGAGCCGCTGGCGGTCCAGGTCGGCGACACGGTGTTTGCGCTGCGTCGCCATGAGGCCAGCTGCATCCGCGTGAAGGCGACCGCATGAACGCTGCCACCGCCACCGCAGGCCCGCTGCGCATCGCCCTCGTCGGCAACCCGAACTGCGGCAAGACCGCCCTTTTCAACCTGCTGACCGGCGCACGCCAGAAAGTCGCCAACTACGCCGGCGTGACGGTCGAACGCAAGGAAGGCCGCGCCCGTTTGCCCGACGGCCGCGCACTGGCTGTGATGGACCTGCCCGGCGCCTACAGCCTGAACCCGGCAACCACCGACGAAGTCGTCACGCATGACGTGGTGATGGGCCTGCGCGCCGGTGAAAGCCGGCCCGACGGCATCATCGCCGTGGTGGATGCCACCAATCTGCGCATGAACCTGCGCCTGGTGCTGCAGTTGCGCGCGCTGGGGCGGCCCATGGTGCTGGCGCTCAACATGATGGACGTGGCGCGCGCGCGTGGCCTGCAGATCGACATCGCCCGGCTGTCGGCCGAACTCGGCATGCCGGTGGTGGAAACCGTCGCAGTGCACAACCCCTGGTTTGCCGCCTGGCGCGGCAAGGCCGGCGCGAGCGGGCGTGAGGCCCTGCTGCAAGCCGCCCAGACCGCCTTTGTGGCGCAAACTCATGAAGTTTTTGTGCCTCCAGCCCAATCCCCACCTGCGCCAGCAGCTATCAAACCAGGAGCAGTCGGCGCACCGGACATGGCTACACTGCAGGTGCAGGTCCGGGCCATCCTGGCCGCCGCGGTGCCCAACGCCGGCCAGGTCAAACGTTTCAACCACCGCATCGACGCGGTCGTGATGCATCCGGTGGCCGGCCTGCTGCTGCTGGCCACGGTGCTGTTCCTGATTTTCCAGGCGGTGTTTGCCTGGGCCAATCTGCCGATGGACCTGATCAAGGACGGCGTCGCCTGGACCGGTGCGCAGATCCAGGCACACATGGCGCCCGGCCTGCTGCAAAGCCTGCTGGTCGACGGCATCGTCGCCGGTGTTGGTGGCGTGCTGGTGTTTTTGCCGCAGATCGTGATTTTGTTTTTCTTCATCCTGCTGCTCGAAGACTCGGGCTATTTGCCGCGCGCCGCCTTCCTGCTCGACAACCTCATGGGCAAGGTCGGCCTGTCGGGCCGCGCCTTCATTCCGCTGCTGTCGAGTTTTGCCTGCGCGATTCCCGGCATCATGGCCACACGCACCATTCCGCACTGGCGCGACCGGTTGGCTACCATCATGATCGCACCGCTGATGACCTGCTCGGCCCGGCTGCCGCTGTATGCCCTGCTGATAGGCGCCTTCATTCCGGACCGCGAAGTTGGCATCTTCAACCTGCAGGGCCTGACCCTTTTTGCGCTTTACCTGCTGGGCATTGTGTCGGCCATGGCTGTCGCTTGGGTCTTCAAGCGCACCTGGGCCAAAAGCAGCTACCAGCCGCTGATGCTGGAACTGCCGCCCTACCGCGTGCCGAATCTGCGCAACCTGCTGCTGGGCCTGTGGCAGCGGGTGGAAATTTTCATGCACCGCGTCGGCACCAT
This sequence comes from Pseudomonadota bacterium, assembly GCA_040389085.1. Taxonomy (GTDB): domain Bacteria; phylum Pseudomonadota; class Gammaproteobacteria; order Burkholderiales; family Burkholderiaceae_C; genus Polaromonas. The sequence continues at coordinate 149,139 of JAZKAP010000001.1, read as the reverse complement.
CATTTTTGCGCTGATGGTGGTGTTGTGGTTTCTGTCCACCTTCCCCAGCCCGCCCGAGGGCGCGCTAGGTCCGGCCATCCAGTACAGCTTCGCCGGCATGATTGGCAAGGCGCTGGAGGTGGTGTTCGCGCCCATCGGTTTCAACTGGCAGATCTCGATCGCGCTGGTGCCCGGCATGGCGGCGCGTGAAGTGGCGGTTGGTGCGCTCGGCACGGTGTATTCGCTGTCCGCGGCCGGCGACGACGCAGCCGCGGCCCTGAGTCCGCTGATTGCGCAGAGCTGGTCCACCGCCACCGCCTACTCGCTGCTGGCCTGGTACGTGTTTGCGCCGCAGTGCATCTCGACGCTGGCCGTGGTCAAGCGCGAGACCAATTCCTGGCGCTACCCGCTGCTGATGGCCGCCTACCTGTTTGCGCTGGCCTATGCCGCCTCGTTTGTCACCTACCGCGCCGTGCTGGCGCTGACCGCCTGATGCACAGCCTGCTGGAAGCCCTGGTGGTCTACACGCTGGTTGTGTTGTGTGCCGCCTATTGCCTCTGGATCTTCCTGCCGGCGGGGCTGAAGCAGCGCGCCGCACGGGCGCTGATGGCCCGTTCCGCCCGCCTGCAGGCCTCGCGCACCCTGCAGGCGCTGGCGCAACCGGCTGCCGGCTGCGCTTCGGGCTGCAGCGGCTGCGGCAGCGAAGCCGCAGCCCCCGCGCAGGCGCCGCGTGTGCACACGATCCGCTGGGCCCGCAAGCCCGCCCCGCCACCCGGCTGATTTCCGGCCGTCTCCGGCCAGCCATGGCTTTTACGCCACAGGGCCCGCGACTTTCAGAAAATAACCGGCTTTCAGCGTACAAGTTATTACGAATCATTATCATTTAATTTACACTTGAAGCTGACCTGACCAGCCAGCCAACTCATGTCCGCCAGGACGTCTTCGAGCACAGCCAAGCCATTTCCTGAAACCCGTCCGTTGCCGCTACAAGGCCGGACTTCCCGCTTGGAGGCCATCTTGGCAAACCCTTCTGCCCGCCGCGCACGTTCCGTGCGTCGCTCCCCTTCCCGTCCCCGGGGCGCACCCCTTGCTTCTGCCTGCCTGCCTGCAACCTCGCCGGGCAAGACCCTGCTGCCCCTGGGCGCGCTGATGCTGGCCGCTTCCTTCTCCAGCTGGGCGCAGGACGCGGCACCGGCGGCAGCCAATGCGCAAGCCGGCAGCAACACCCTCGCGCCGGTGACAGTGCGGGAAAAGGCGGACGACAGCGGCAAGGATTCGCTGCGCGTCAACCGCTCCACCATCGGCAAGGGCAACCAGGAGCTGCGTGACATTCCGCAGTCCGTCACGGTGGTGACCGAGAAACTGATCGACGACCGCAACCTGGACACCGTCAAGGAAGCCCTGAAAAACACCGCCGGCATCAGCTTCCTGGCAGCCGAAGGTGGTGAGGAAGACATCCGCCTGCGCGGCTTCCCGCTGCAAAGCACCGGCGACCTGTTCATCGATGGCATCCGCGATCCGGCCTTTTACGAGCGCGACACCTTCAACCTGGACCGGCTGGAAATCCTGCGCGGTTCCGCCTCCATGCTGTTCGGCCGCGGCTCCACCGGCGGCGCGGTCAACCAGGTCAGCAAGGTGCCGCGCCTGATCACCGAACACGAGGTCGCCACCACGGTCGGCAACCACGGCTACAAGCGGCTGACGGGCGACTTCAACATCAAGACCGGCGAAAACGCCGCCCTGCGCATCAACGCCATGAGCACCTCCGCCGACAACAACGGCGCCGGCAGCAGCCTGGACAAGAAAGGCCTGGCAGTGGCTTTCCGGCTGGGCATAGGCACGGCTGACGAGTTTCTGGCCAGCCTTTACCACCTGGACAACAACAACGGCATGAACTACGGCATGCCGTGGATCCGTCCCAATGCCGGTTCCCCGGCCAGCGACACCACCACCCTGCCGCTGGACCCCAAGGCCTATTACGGCATGGCCAGCGACTACAACAACGGCAGCGCAACGATGGCCACACTGGGCCACACCCACCGCTTCGACAGCGACAGCGAACTCAAGACGCAGGTGCGCGTCGGGAAATTCGACCGCGACCAGCGCGCCGGCACGGTGCGTATCGGTGCCGCTGCCCTGCAGCCCGGCCGCAGGGCCGTCACCCTGGACAACTTCGGGCCCAGCACCGTGCTCACGCGCGGCACCCAGCTGAAGATCCAGGACATGGAAACCGTCCACCTGCAAAGCGACTTCAGCAACAAGTTTGCCGCGCTGGGCGTCAACCATGAATTGCTGGCAGGTGTCGATTTCGCCAGCGAGAAAAAGACGGTGTACGGCGCCCGCAGCGCCGCCCAGGGCGGCGTGAACCTGACCAAGCCCAACACCCTGGTGGGCACGCCGGATGACGGCGCCTCGATCAATGAAGCCAGCCGTGTGCTCCGCCCCTCCAGCGACTTTTCATCGAACGGCATGGGCGTGTACGCGCAGGACCTGATCCAGGTCGCGCCGCACTGGAAAGTCCTGTTCGGCCTGCGTCATGACAGCATGAGCGGCGACTACAACACCTACGCCATTCCCAATGCGGCGCCCGGCCCGGTCACCACCACCGCCTACCGCCAGAAAATTTCCGCCTGGAGCAAACGTGCCGGCCTGTTGTACCAGCCCAACCCGCTGCATTCCTACCATCTGTCCTACGGCACCTCGTTCAACACGTCCGGCGACACCTATTCCTACAGCGCCGCCACCGTCAACACCCCGCCGGAATCTAGCCGCAACATCGAGCTCGGTGCCAAGCTGGACACGGCGGACAAGCGGTTCACGACACGTTTGGCCCTGTTCCACTCGACCAAGCTGCACGAGCGCAACACCGATCCGCTGATCAACATCGACGTGTTGTCGGGCAAGCGCCATGCCGCGGGCTTCGAAATCGATGTCACGGGGCGGCTCGATCCCCGTTGGGAGGTGTACGGCTCCTTCATGTGGATGCCGAGCGCCCGCATCGACATCGGCGCCGCCGGTGCCGAAGGCCAGGGTTCGCGCCCCTCGCTGACCCCCGTGTACAGCGGCACGGTCTGGACGACCTACCAGCTGACACCGAAATTCAGGGTGGGCGGCGGACTGAACTTCCGCGGCGAGCAGACCCCGATCCGCAACCCGGGCTGGAAAGTCCCGGGCTTTGTGACGGGCGACCTGATGGCGGAATACGCGGTCAATGACATGCTGGCCGTCAAGGCCAACCTGAGCAACGTCACCAACAAGCTGTACGCCGACTCGCTGTACACCGGCCATTACATCCCGGGCGCCGGCCGCCTGTTCCAGGTCACCGCCAGCGTCAAGTTCTGATTCCGGCGCGCTTTTTTTCAAGCGGTCTGCCGCCCCTTTCGCCGGGGGCGGCTTTTCAGTTTTCCAACCTTCACCACCGACACCATGCTGCTGAACCTCCCCGACATCCTTGGAATGCAAGACCTGCAGGCAGCCCGCCTGTTGCTGCGCGACGCGCCCTGGACCGACGGACGTGACAGCGCCGGTAGCCAGGCCAGGCAGGTCAAGAACAACGTCCAGCTACCCTACGACTGCGAGGCGACACGGGCCATCAGCGCCATGGTGACGCGCGGGCTGGAACGCAGCGCCCTGTTTCTCACGGCAGCCTTGCCAAAAAAGATATTCACCCCGCGCGTCAACCGCTACAGCGGCGCGGCCAATCATTACGGAAACCATGTCGACGGCGCCATACGCACCCTGCCGGATGGGCAGCGTGTGCGAACCGATGTGTCCTGCACTGTCTTTCTGTCGGAGCCCGCGGACTATGACGGCGGCGAACTCACCATCGCCGACACCTACGGCGAGCAGCGTATCAAGCTGCCGGCCGGCCATGCGGTGCTCTACCCCGGCACCAGCCTGCACCAGGTGCAGCCGGTCACACGCGGTGAGCGGCTGGCCTGCTTTTTCTGGGTGGAAAGCCTGGTGCGCAGTGACGAGCAGCGGCGCCTGCTGTTCGACATGGACATGGCCTTGATGCAGCTGCGCCAGGCACAGGGCGAAAGCGCCGCCACCACCGCCCTCACCGGCACGTATCACAACCTGCTGCGCATGTGGGCCGACACATGAGCCCGGCCCACCCGATGGCCGTGCCCGTTCCCGCCGTCGAGACGCTGCCGGCCGGCCTGGTGACGCTGGACGACCATGAAGCTTTTGCACGCACCCGGCTCGACGACCAGGCTTGGGCCTATTTCAGCGGTGGCGCCGCGGACGAAGGGACGCTGCGCGCCAACCGCAGCGCCTGGGACAACCTTCGCCTGCTGCCGCGTGTGCTGCGCCCGCTGGCCGGCGGGCACACACGCGTCGAGCTGCTGGGGCGCACGCTGGCCCACCCGCTGCTGGTGGCGCCAGTGGCCTTCCAGCGCATGGCCCACCGCGACGGGGAAATCGCCACCGCGCACGCGGCGGCCTCCCAGGGGGCCGGGCTGGTGCTGAGCACCCAGGCCAGCGTCTCTCTGGAAACCGTTGCCCGGGCTTTCGGCGCCTACGCCGAGCGCGGCCCGCTGTGGTTCCAGCTCTATCTCCAGCACGACCGGGGCTTCACGCGGGAGCTGGTCCAGCGCGCCGAAAGCGCCGGTTACGAAGCCCTGGTCCTGACGGTGGATGCGCCCACCAGCGGCGCGCGCGACCGTGAGCGGCGTGCGGGTTTCCGCTTGCCGGCGGGTATTTCCGCCGTGAATCTGGCGCAACTGACGCCGCCCCCCGCCCACCCCGGCGCCAGCCTGTTCGACAGCCTGCCCGGTCACGCGCCCACTTGGGCGGACGTGCAATGGCTGCGGGAAACCACACGGCTGCCGGTGCTGCTCAAGGGCGTACTGCATCCGCAGGACGCACGCCAGGCGGCCGCGCTGCAGGTGGCGGCGCTGATCGTCTCCAACCATGGCGGCCGCACGCTGGACACCACGCCGGCTACCGCGGCGGTACTGCCGCGCATCGCCCAGACCGTCGCGGGGGACTTGCCGCTGCTGGTCGATGGCGGCATACGCCGCGGCACGGACGTGCTCAAGGCCATCGCGCTGGGTGCGCGTGCCGTGCTGGTGGGACGGCCCTGCGTCTACGGCCTGGCCAATGCCGGTGCACTCGGCGTGGCGCATGTGCTGCGCCTGCTGCGCGACGAGCTCGAGATTGCCATGGCGCTGTGCGGCTGCGCCACCCTGGACCAGGCCTCGCCCGAGCTGTTCTTCGATGCGCTGTCCTGACCATCCGATGCCCTGATTTTTTCAGGGACATCAAAGATTTATTGCAAATGCGATCGATTCGCATTTATACTTCACACATCGATTTAACCACCAGCAAGCCAATCCCATGATCGTCTGTGTCTGCCGCCGAATCTCCGACCGCGAAATCGCCCGTCACGCCCGCGCGGGCCTGGGCTTTGACGAGATCCAGTTCGAGCTCGGCGTCGCCACACAGTGCGGTCAGTGTGAAGGGTGTGCCCGGGACGTGGTGGCGCAATGCAGCGCCACCAGCCCCACGGCCCACATCAAGCGCGCCGACCACCCAACGGAAGGCAGCCCATGGAATCCTCTCTCACCCTCTTTGCAAGCCTCGCCGGCAGCCTGATCCTGGTGATCAGCCCGCTCTGGTGGATTTTCCGCCGCTAGCGCGCCCGCTTTCTGCCCGCCTTGTTCCCGCCCACGCGTTCCTCCCTTCGCATCCACTAGACTTCCGATGAACGCTCCCGCCATTTCGGGCTCCAACGCCCCTGCACTTCCGACAAGCCCCGTGCGATTGCCGATCAGCCGCAACATCGTTATTGCCGCCAGCGTGGTCATCTTCCACGTGGCCGCGCTGTGGGCGCTGCAAAACGGCCTGCTGCGCCGGGCCGTGCAACACGTGGTGCCGGCCGAGCTGCTGACGCGCATCATCGAAATCGAGCCGCCCAAGGTGGCGCCACCGCCGCCCGCGCCGCCCCCCAAACCCGCGCCGAAAACGGCCAAGCTGCCGCCACCGCCCATGCCCGTGGCCGTGCGGGACCCCGTGCCGGCGCCCAATGCGCCCACCGGCGTGGTCGAACCCCAGCCACCGGCACCGGCTGTACTGGCGCCGGTGGCGCCGGTACCTGCGCCCCCCGCACCGCCAGCCCCGGCGCGGCTGGTGGAAATCACCCAGGGCGAAACCGAATACATCCGGCCGCCGCGCCCGGTCTACCCGGCCCTGAGCAAGCGCAGCGGCGAATCCGGCGTGGTCATCATTGCCGTTTACTACAGCACCTCCGGCCACGCCAAACGTGCCGAAGTCTTCAAGTCCAGCGGCTTCGAGCGCCTGGACCGGGCCGCACGCGAAGCCGTGATGGCCTCGCAGGTCACCCCTTTCCGGCGGGCGGGCGTCAATGAAGACACCCAGTTCCTGCTCAAAGCCCCGATTAATTTTGTTCTGGAGTAACTCATGAATTCACAATTTGGCCTGATGAACGTCTGGACGCAGGGCGACTTCGTCACCAAGTCGGTGGCCCTGCTGCTGATCGGCATGTCGCTGGTGTCCTGGATCGTCATCCTCACCAAGACCCTGGATGTGCTCAAGTACAAGAAAATTGCCCGCAGCGCGGAAGACTTCTGGCACAGCGAAGACTTCGCCGCCGGCCTGGCCCGGTTGGGCAACGACCCGGCCAACCCCTTCCGCCAGCTCGCCATCGAAGGCCGCGAGGCCACCGCCCACCACCGCAACACCAAAGCGCACCTGCATGACACGCTGGACGTCAGCGACTGGGTCACGCGCAGCCTGCGCAACACCATCGACGAGTTCACCTCGCGACTGCAGTCGGGCCTGGCCATTCTGGCGTCGGTCGGTTCCACCGCGCCCTTCATCGGCCTGTTCGGCACGGTCTGGGGCATTTACCACGCGCTGCTGGCCATAGGCACGGCCGGCCAGGCAACCATCGACAAGGTGGCCGGTCCGATCGGCGAATCGCTGATCATGACGGCGCTGGGTCTGGCGGTCGCCATTCCGGCGGTGCTCGGCTACAACGCGCTGGTGCGCGGCAACAAGGGCGTGCTGCACAAGCTCAACCGTTTTGCCCACGACCTGCACGCCTACTTCGTGACCGGCGCACGGGTCAGCAGCGGCGGGCCCGCCAATGTTGTGCCCATGAAAAAAGCCTGACGCAGAAGGAGCACGCAGCATGGCCTTCGGAACCCAGGACGACACCGACGAGGTGATGAACGAGATCAACATGACGCCGCTGGTCGACGTGATGCTGGTGCTCCTGATCATCTTCATCATCACCGTGCCGGTGATGAAACACGCGGTCAACATCGATTTGCCGCGCGCCACCAACGAGGCGCTAAACGTCAAGCCCGAGACGGTGCGGCTGACGGTGGACGCCGACGGCGCCTACTACCTCAACGAGGCCAGGGTCGAGGATGCGGCGCTGGCGCCCAGCTTCCAGGCGGCGGCCGCGAAGGAGCCGCAGCCCGAGCTGCACATCCGCGGCGACAAGGCGGTTCGCTACGAACGGGTGGCCCAGGCCATGGCCGCCGCGCAGCAGGCCGGGTTGCGCAAGATCGGCTTCATCACCGAACCGGTCCAGCCCTGACGGCCGGCGGCGCGCCCGCCCGCATGACAACCTGGCACTGTGATGCGCCAGGTTTTTTTCTGCGCTGTCCCTGCCGATCGGTGCCCCCAGTGGCGCATTTTTCAGGAAAAAATCCGGGCCAGCGCTTGATTTTCAATTGAGAATAGTTATCATTACGATAACGACAACCCATCAGGTCCACCAAGGTCAACCATCATGTCCCCTGCACAACCTGCCTCCACCACCCTGAGCCCTCCGTCTCGCCGCAACGAACACGCGGGAGCCACATCCCCCGCCGCAGTGGACAGCCATGAACTGCTGCGCGGCCAGAAGGCCGTGGACATCGTGCACAACGGCTCGACCTACCGCCTGCAGGCGACACGCCTGGGCAAGCTGATCCTGACCAAATAGCCGACAAGTTTCATCGTGGGACGATCCGGGACCGGCAACGGTCTCACAGGTCGTTTTTGCCAGCCAGCCAGCCGCCTTCGGGCAGTTGCATTAGCCAGGCTTTTTTTCTCCACACGCCATGCAAAAAGCCGACCTGCAGGTCGGCTTTTACCATTGAAATCAGGCTCTGGCCCTTTTCCCGCCAGCGCAGTCAGCTATCAATTAAATAGCAAACAATCGTTACAGACCGATCGCAGCCATGCCGGCACGCGCGATCTGCGCATCTTCGCTGGACTTCACGCCGCTGACGCCGACCGCACCCAGGCACTGGCCGTCTTTCAGGATGGGCACGCCGCCTTCGAGCAGGCCCTTGAGGTCCGGCGCGCTCAGGAAGGAGAAGCGCCCGCCATTGATCATGTCTTCGTAAATCTTGCTCTCGCGCCGGCCCATGGCCGCCGTATGGGCCTTGGCCGGTGCAATGTGGGCGGAAATCGGAGCGGCGCCGTCCAGGCGCTGCAGGTGCAGCAGATGGCCGCCGTCGTCAACGATGGCAATCGTCACCGCCCAGCTGTTTTTTGTCGCTTCCGCGGCGGCGGCAGCGGCGATGGCCTGCACATCAGAGAATTCCAGCACTGTTTTTGATTTCATGGTGTTCCAGGGTTTGTTTCGGAAAAACACCAAGCATACGCAACTTTGCGGGCTGCAGCGGGTCCTATTGCGTACCTGAAACCTTGGAGAACCCTGACAAAAAGTAGGCAGTGCGCAGGGTTAATCCTTGAAAACCGCCACAGTCCCCTAAAATGAAATCGCCCGCATATGCAGGCCACTATGGAGAAGACCGCATGAATGACAATGTTCAAACCCTGGACCACGGCTACGTTGGCTCTGCCGAGCAGCGCAACCGGGTGCTGCGCAACACTTACTGGCTGCTGGCACTGAGCCTGCTGCCCACGGTGCTGGGCGCCTGGGTGGGCGTGGCCACAGGCATCACGGCCTCCCTGAGCGGCGGGCTGGGCCTGATCGTTTTCCTCGGCGGCGCCTTCGGCTTCATGTTCGCCATTGAAAAGACCAAGAACTCCGCCGCCGGCGTGCCGGTGTTGCTGGCTTTCACCTTCTTCATGGGCCTGATGCTCTCGCGCATGATCGGCATGATTCTCGGCTTCAGGAACGGCAGCGAACTGATCATGACCGCCATGGGCGGCACCGCCGGCGTGTTTTTTGTCATGGCCACCCTGGCCAGCGTCATCAAGCGCGACATCTCCGGCATGGGCAAATGGCTGTTTGTCGGCGCCCTGGTCGTGATGGTGGGTTCCATCATCAACGTGTTTGTCGGCTCCACCGCCGGCATGATGGCGATCTCGGTCGCGGTGATCGGCATCTTCAGCGCCTACATGCTGTATGACCTCAAGCAGATCCTCGACGGCGGTGAGACCAACTACATCAGCGCTACCCTGGCCCTGTACCTGGACCTGTTCAACGTGTTCCAGGCCCTGCTGGCCCTGCTGGGCATCGCGGGTGGCGAGCGCGACTGAGCTTGCTCGCATTCAGAAAAAAGGGCCTTCGGGCCCTTTTTTCATGGGCTGTCGCGCCGGAACAGCTCCGTACACGCTTGCGGCGTCCCGGCAAAGAGCTATCTATTCAATAGCAAACTTCCCTCATATACAAAGGGTTAGGTTCGTATTTGACTGAAACTCCTCGGCCAGCCCCATTTGCGCTGGATCAACAGAGCTCGCGTTAACCCTTATAAAGATGCACAACAAATACATCTTCTAATTACACTGTCTGCAGGCACCCGGACAACAGAGATCCGGAGGCCTTCAAAGAAGAAAGAAGGATGTTTGTATGCGTACCCCTCATTCAAGGAATTTTTCACTCCTGGCCCTCGCTGCCGCCATGGCGCTTGCCAGTCTGGGCGCGGCTGCGGCGCCGCCCGCAGCCACGCAGAGCGGCGCATCGCGCGCCCCGGCCACTGAGCAGGCCAAGGGCGCCGTCAAGAAGTACACACTCGAAACCGGCATCGTCAACGGCAAGATGGTATTCATCGACGACCGCGGCCAGGCCAACCCGGTGCTGCGTGCCAATGTGGGCGACACGGTTGAAATCCGCCTTAAAAGCGGCGAAGGTGCGCAGCACGACATCGCCATTCCCGAGCTGAAAGTACAGTCGCAGAAATTCGACGCCGCCAGCGGCCCCACGACCGTGCGTTTCACCGTCACGCAGGCGGGCAAGTTCACCTACTACTGCACCATTGCAGGCCATCGCCAGATCGGCATGGAAGGCGTGTTTGAAGTGGCCGGGACCAGCATTGCGAGCGCAGCGCCCAAAGCAGCGGCGAAGACAACCGGCGTTCCCGGTGCCGAGCTGTACACCGCACCCGCCGTGCGGCCTGCCGACGCGGCCGCCGTGAGTGTGGCCATGGACCCGGCTGCCGTGCCTGCCCCGATCGGCGCCCGCGCGCCCCAGCACCTGAAGTACCGCATGGAAACCGTCGAGCTGACCGGCAAACTCGACGACGGCACCAGCTTCACCTACTGGACCTTCGACCGCAAGGTGCCCGGCCCCATGCTGCGCGCCCGCATCGGCGACACCATCGAGCTGACACTGGTCAATGCACGCGACAGCAAGATGATCCATTCCATCGACCTGCATGCGGTGACCGGCGGCCATGGTGGCGGCGAACACACCCAGGTCGGCCCCGGCCAGGAAAAAACCATCACCTTCAAGGCGCTGAACGCCGGGCTGTATGTGTACCACTGCGCCACACCGCTGGTGCCGCAGCACATTTCGGCCGGCATGTACGGCATGATCCTGGTCGAACCCGAAGGCGGCCTGGCCAAGGTGGACCGCGAGTACTACGTGATGCAGGGCGACATGTACACCACCCGCCCGCACGGCGCCAAGACGCACCAGGAGTTCGACCTGGACAAGATGGCGGCCGAGTTGCCTGACTACTACGTCTTCAACGGCGCGGTGGGCTCGCTGACCAAGGAGCACAAGCTCACCGCCCATGTCGGCGAGACCGTGCGCATCTTCTTCGGCGTCGGTGGCCCGAACAAGATCTCGTCCTTCCACGTGATCGGCGAAATCTTCGACAAGGTTTACAGCGAAGGCTCGATCAGTTCGCCCAAACGTGATGTGCAGACCACACTGGTTGCCCCCGGCGGCGCCACCATCGTTGAGTTCATGGTGGACTACCCCGGCAGCTACCTGCTGGTGGACCACGCCCTGTCGCGGGCCGGCAAGGGCCTGGTCGGCATGCTGGAAGTCACGGGTGCCGCAGACGCGGGCATCTACAAGGCCGACACCACCGGCAAGGCCGGTGCCACGCACTGAGTTCGCCGGTCAACGGCTTGGTACGGGCTGTCCGCTGTCATGGCGGGCAGCCTTTTTCATGTCCTCATGGGACGGCGCCGACCGGGAGCCGCTCGAACACGGCCATCGATTCCACATGCGCGGTGTGCGGAAACATGTTGACCACACCGGCGGCCGTGCAGCGGTAACCCGCGTCATTCACAAGCACGCCGGCATCGCGCGCCAGCGTCGCCGGGTTGCAGCTGACATACACGATGCGCTGCGGCGGCGTCCAGTCGCCGATCTGCAGGTTTTGCTGCCCGCCAGCATCGTCGCAGGGCACGCCGGTCACGATCTGCTGGTGCAGCGCGGCCAGCGCCTTGAACAGCTCGAACGCACCTTCGCGCGGTGGATCGACCAGCCACTTGTCGGCGGCGCCGTCCTTGACCAGCATGCCGGGGCTGATCTCGAACAGGTTGCGCGCTACAAATTTGGTAGCTGCCAGCGCCCGCCCCTTCTGGGCTGAAGCTGTGTTTGACGCATAGTTTTCGCGCGAGCGGGCGACCAGCACCTCGCTGCCCTCGATGCCCAGCACCTCGCGCGCCTGGGTGGCCAGCGGCAAGGTGAAATTGCCGAGCCCGCAAAACCAGTCGATCACGCGCTCGTGCGCCTGCACGCCGAGCAGGCGCAGCGCGCGCGACACCAGCACCTGGTTGATGTGCGGGTTGACCTGGGTGAAATCGGTCGGCTTGAAGGGCATGGTGATGCCGTAGTCGGGCAGGCCGTAGGCCAGTTGCTGCGCCGGATCGCTCAGCTCGTCGAGCAGCTTGACCGTCTCCAGCCCGCCGGGCTGCAGCCACCATTGCAGGCCGGGATGGGCCAGCGCAAAGGCGCGCAGCTTGTCCAGATCGCCAGCGGACAGCGGTTCCATGTGGCGCAGCACCATGGCCGTCACCGTGTCGCCGCAGGCCAGCTCGATCTGCGGCAGGGTTTCCTTGGCGTCCATGCCGGCGATCAGTGCGCGCAGCGGCAGCAGCAGGTCGCTGACATGCCGGGGCAACACGTGGCACTCGCGCATGTCGGCGACATAACCACTCTTGCGCTCATGAAAGCCCACCAGCACCTCGCCCTTCTTGCGCACAAAACGCACCGACAGGCGGGCCCGGTAGCGGTAGTTCCAGGCCGGGCCTTCAATCGGCCTGAGCACCATGTCGGCCTTGAGCTTGCCGATGTGCCAGAGGTTGTCTTCCAGCACACGCTGCTTGACGGCCACCTGCGCGCCCACCTGCAGGTGCTGCATCTTGCAGCCGCCGCAGGCGCCGGTGTGCAGGCCGAAATGCGGGCACTGCGGACGCACGCGCTGCGAGGACTCGTGCAGCACCGCCATCAGCGTGGCTTTTTCAAAACTCGGTTTCTTGCGGTAGACGCTGGCGCTGACGGTCTCGAAGGGCAAGGCGCCTTCGATGAACACCACCTTGCCGTCGTCCCGGTGCGCAATGCCCTGGGCTTCGATGTCGAGCGACTCGACGGTGAGCACATCGGGCGGGTAGTCGGTTGGCGCGGGGGCCGGCTGGTGCTGCGGCTGCTGGTGTTTTCTTCTGGACATCCCCCCATTGTCTCAGGCCTGTACTGCAGCCCGGAAGTAGCGAAACAAAATGAAAGTGATGACTTCGTGCCCAGGGCAAGGCGCAAGCCGCAGCGAAGGCTGTACGCCTTCGGAGGGATTGCAACGCCGCCATGGGTGCGAAGGCGCGCTTTCATGTTTCGATATTTTCGGGTTGCAGTACCAAGCTACCATTTTCGGAACCACCCACACCGGTCAACAAGGAGCCAGGCATGGACATACGCATCTGCATCGACGTGGACGACATGGAACGCGCCATCGCGTTTTATACGGGCGGGCTGGGCCTGCGCTGCGGCCGGCGGTTCCAGAATGCCTTTGTGGAACTGCTGGGCGCCAGCAGCCCGCTGGACCTGCTGCTCAATGCGCCTGGAACACACCCTGTTGCCGGCAGCGACGCGACGCGCAGCTACCAGCGCCACTGGACGCCGGTGCACCTGGACTTCGTGGTCGACGACATCGACGCGGCCGTCGCCCGGCTGCTTCAGTATGGGGCGGTGCTGGAGATGCCGGTCAACCAGCGCGCCTGGGGGCTGATTGCCGGGCTGGCCGATCCTTTCGGCCACGGCATTGATCTGTTGCAGTTTACGGGCCGCGGTTACGACGAGATCCTGCAGCCCGCACAAACGCTACCAGATTGATAGCTGCCTGCGCCCTACGGTCAAGGGCTGCAGGCTGATTTGATGTATCAACCCGCCGCCACCGGGCCATGAAAAAAGCCCTGCATGCAGGGCTTCTTGGTTCGCGGCGGTGGCCCGCTTATTTGGCGGGCAGAAACTTGGCCGGGTCCACCGGCTTGCCCTGCTTGCGGATTTCAAAATGCAGTTTCACGCGATCGGTGTCGCTGGCGCCCATTTCGGCAATCTTCTGGCCCTTGCGCACCGACTGGTCTTCCTTGACCAGCAGGGTCTGGTTGTGCGCGTAGGCGGTCAGGAAGGTGTTGTTGTGCTTGAGGATGATCAGGTTGCCGTAACCGCGCAGGCCGGCGCCGGCGTAGACCACGCGGCCGTCGGCAGACGCCATCACCGGGTCGCCGGTTTTGCCCGCGATGTCCATGCCCTTGTTCTTGGCCTCGTCGAAGCCAGCCAGCACAGGACCCTGCGCCGGCCAGATCCAGGCCACATCGTCCTCGCCGCCCGACGCGGAGGCCGATGGCGCCGATGCCCCAGGTTTGGCGGCGCTGGCGCTTGCGGTCGCCGGAGCGCTGCTGGCAGATGCCGGAGGGAGCGGCGTGACCGAGCCGGACGTCACCGGCCGGGACACGGCCACCGAACTCTCGACCGGCGGCGTCACGCGCAACACCTGGCCGACCTCGATCAGGTTGGGGTTTTCAAGATTGCTCCAGCGTCCGATGTCGCGCCAGTTCTGGCCGGTGTCCAGCCCGATGCGGATCAGGGTGTCGCCCGGCTTGACCGTGTAGTAGCCGGGCTTGCCAGCGTTTTCGGCACCCGGCAGCGGCTTGACGCTGGCGGTGTCGACCGCGCCCACCGGCGCACGCCCCATGCCGGCGCCGCGGTCCTCGACCGGAGCGCGGCTCAGGCTGCGCGTTCCGCAGGCGGACAGCAGCAGGACTGCGGCGGCCAGAAAACAGGTCGTCAGCAGACGGCCAGCACGCTGTCCGCCGGGGTGGCTTTCAGGAGCGGTGGAAAAAGACGCTGTCATGGCCGATCCGGCTTGTTCATTCATTGTTTGATTCACCCTTTTTGCAAAGCTGCTTGTCAATTCTGCGTTCGTGACGCGGGGAGACACCATGAACGTACTTGGGTTCATGCCTGCTCAGCTGGTTCCCGATTTTAAAGGTACAAAGTGAACGGCCTCCAGAACAGTCTGTGTAACACCGTTCGCCGTCCTGTCAAGCACCACCAGCGCCTGGGCACCGCCGGCCACATGCATGGGCGCCACCAGACGACCGCCGACCGCGAGTTGCTCGACCCAGGCCGGGGGAATCGCCTCGCCGCCGGCCGCCGCAATGATGGCCGCGTAAGGCGCCCCCTTGGCATAACCAGCCATGCCGTCACCAAACAGCAGGTGCACATTGGCCAGGCGAAAAGCCCGCAAATTCTCGCGCGCCTTGTCGTGCAGCCCGCGCAGGCGCTCGATGCTGTAGACCTCGGTGGCGAGCTGTCCCAGCAGGGCCGCCTGGTAGCCACAGCCGGTGCCGATTTCCAGCACACGCCCCAGCTTGCCCTCGGTGCTGCCCGCGCCCTGGCGCAGCAGCTCGAGCATGCGCGCCACCACATTGGGCTTGGAAATCGTCTGGCCCAGCCCGATCGGCAGGCTGGTGTCTTCATAAGCCTGGTTGACCAGCGCCGTGTCGACAAAGCGGTGGCGCTCGACATGGCCCATGGCCGCGAGCACCTGGGCGTCCGAGATGCCCTGTGCCGCCAACTTGCTGACCATGCGCGTACGCACCGCCCTGGAGTCCAGACCGACACCGCTGGTCAGCACGGTCTTGACCGGCTTTTTGGAGTCAAAAATGCCTGAATCCCTTTCCGGATGGGCGCGACCAGCTACCTTTTTAGTAGCAGATGGCGTGCCGGCATCGGGCTCGAGACGAACCGGAAAGCCCGGCCGCCGCGCCGGCGTGGCACCGGCCGCGCTGGCCGCCGGAATGGACGGCTTGAAGGAAGGCTTCAGCGGGGACTTCATGCCGCAGCCTGGGCGGGTTCAGCCACTGCACCGCTGCGGACGGCCTGGCTCAGCTGGGCGGCCGTCTGTGCCCAGTAAGGCAGCCGCTCATGGTCCGTCAGGTCGACCTGCAGCGGCGTGATCGAGACAAAGCCGTGCCGGGTGGCAAAAAAGTCCGTGCCCTCACCCTCTTCCTTGGCCGCGCCGGCACCGCCTATCCAGTACATGGTTTCGCCGCGCGGGCTGGTCTGCATGATGACGCGCTCCGCCGCGTGGCGCCGGCCCAGGCGGCAGACCTTGAAGCCCTGGATCTGCGCGTCCGGCAGGTTGGGAATGTTCACATTGAGCAGCCAGGGCGCCAGCGTCGGCTGCGCGCCTTCGGCAATCTTCTCGAGCGAAGGCATCAGCTGCTGCACCAGGTCGCGCGCACGCCGCCCGGCCACGTCGATGTGGGCCCAGCCCTTTTCGGTCTGCGAAAACGCAATCGAGGGAATGCCAAACAGATAACCCTCCATGGCGGCGCCCACGGTGCCTGAATAAATCGTGTCGTCGCCCATGTTGGCGCCGTTGTTGATGCCCGAGACCACCAGGTCCGGCCGGTAGCCGAGCAGCCCGGTCAGCGCGATGTGCACACAGTCGGCCGGCGTGCCATTGATGTAGCGAAAACCGTTGGCCGCCGTCTGCACGTACATCGGCGAGTGCAGGGTCAGCGCGTTCGATTTGGCGCTGTTGTTCTGCTCGGGTGCAACGACCTCCACGTCGGCAATGTCCTTCAGGGCCTCGTACAGGGCGATGATGCCGGAGGCCTGGTAGCCGTCGTCGTTGCAGATCAGGATTTTCATGCTCCTGATTTTAGGGCCTCAGGTCCCACGGGTGACAAAGCGCGACCGCCTGCCGCTTGCCGCTCCGGTGAACCTGCCTATGATTGGCCATCATCAACGGAGACACCCCATGCATGCCTGGCTTTGTGAAGACCCCACCGGCGTTGACGCCCTGACCTGGAAAGAACTGCCCACGCCCGAGCCCAAGGCCGGCGAGGTGCTGATCGAAATCAAGGCCGCCAGCCTGAATTTCCCCGATCTGCTGATTGTCCAGAACAAGTACCAGATGAAGCCGCCACTGCCTTTTGTGCCGGGCTCTGAATACGCGGGCATCGTGCGCGCCGTTGGCGAAGGCGTCAAACACCTGAAGGTCGGCCAGAACGTCGCCTGCCTGTCGGGCACCGGCGGTTTCGCCACCCACACCATCGCACCGGCGGCCCTGTGCATGCCGCTGCCGGACGGTTTTCCGTATGTCGATGCCGCAGCCTTCATCATGATTTACGCGACCTCGCACCACGCGCTGGTGGACCGCGCACAGCTCAAGGCCGGTGAAACCGTGCTGGTGCTGGGCGCGGCCGGCGGCGTCGGCACCTCGGCCATCCAGATCGCCAAGGCCATGGGCGCCAAAGTGATTGCGGCCGCCTCCACCGACGAAAAATGCGCGCTGTGCAAATCCATAGGCGCCGATGCCACCATCAACTACAGCACCGGGAACCTGCGCGAGGCCATCAAGACGCTGACCGACGGCAAGGGCCCCGACGTGATTTACGACCCCGTGGGCGGTGATTTTGCAGAGCCGGCCTTTCGCTCCATTGCCTGGCGCGGCCGCTACCTGGTGGTGGGTTTCGCGTCCGGCCCCATCCCCTCGCTGCCACTGAACCTGACCCTGCTCAAGGGTGCGTCCATCGTCGGCGTGTTCTGGGGCGGCTTTGCCAAGAACGAACCGAAGGCCAGCGCGGCCGCCTTGGCCGAACTGGCACAGTGGTATGCGCAAGGCAAGATCAAGCCGGTCATCGACCGCACCATGCCCATGGCCGAACTCAAGGCGGCGTACGCCCACATGGGCTCGCGCGGCGTCAAGGGCAAGCTGGTGATGGTGAACTGAATAGCCCCCCTCGGGTCCCCCAGATGCGCGGGGCATGGAACTTTTGCACAGCAATCGAGGAAACACCTCCCCTGACACCGCGTACTTTGGGAGTATATTGATAGTTCATTAGCAATCGGGGAGGCGAATGGGCATACCAACCTTGCTGGTGGTGGAAGACAATCCGGACCACCTTGAACTGACCCTGACCATCCTTGAGGAAAACGGGGCGTCCCACCACATCGTGGTGGCCCGCGACGGGCAGGAAGCCCTGGACTACCTGTTCTGCCAGGGTCCCTACAGCGACCGCAACCCCGACGAACAGCCCGAACTCGTCCTGCTGGACCTCGGCCTACCCAAACTGAACGGCCTGCAGGTACTGCAGAGCATGCGTGAAGATCCCCGCACCTTTTTTGTCCCGGTGGTCATGCTGACCTCGGCGAGCGAGCAGTCCGAAGCGATTCTGGCCCTGAAAGGCGGACTCAACAGCTACGTCAGCAAGCCGCTCGATTTTCGTGACTTCGAAGCCAGGCTCGAGGAAGTCAGGGAATACTGGCGCCTGTCCGGTCTCGCCCCCTTGAGCGCCTGAACCACGCTTGCGTTTCGCCCAAAGAAAAAGCCCCTGCAAAGGGGCTTTTCTCTTGAAATACTGGGGTGGCTGATGGGGCTCGAACCCACGACAACAGGAATCACAATCCTGGACTCTACCAACTGAGCTACAGCCACCGAAGCCTCACATTATAGCGGGAACTGCGCGCCATATGCGCCGCGCGCTCTGCTTTATGCGCCGGCTTTCTGTTCAGCGGGCTTGGCCACCTTGATGTCGGCCTTGAAACGCTCTTTCAGGATGTTGTAGTACGCCAGGCTTTCCGCGGAAGTCCACCACTGGGTGTACTGGGCCTGGTCCTGCTTGGCAATGTCGGCGGCCTGCGCCGGGCGCGGCAGCACCTTGGTCACCCGGACAATGGCGTAACCCTGCGCGCCCAGGTCCACGCCCACCAGAGCGGGCGCAGCACCTGCGTCTGCGCTGAGCGCGGCGCTGACAACCGGCGCTGGCAACTGCTGCGTCTGGTCGCGCGAGATCACCACCGCTGCCGGGAACGTGGCAGCCGCAGGACTGGCTTTCCAGGCTGCGAGTTTTTCGGCACCGTCCTTGCGGGCCATCTCGGCGCCGCGCTGCTGCTGCAGGCGGGCGCGCACGCGGTCCTTGACCTCTGCCAGCGGCAGCGTGCGGGCCGGGGTGTACTGGGTGATACGTCCGGACACCAGCTGGCTGGGGCCCGCTTCCAGGGCTTCGGTGTTGCGCTTTTTTTCCACCGAATCGGGCGAGAACAGGGCCGCCAGGAACTTCGGGTTGGCCAACACGCCGTTGGCGCCCGCAACAGGGGTACGCGTCAGCTTGGCGGCTGTCCTGACCTCGAGCTTGAGCCGCTCGGCGATCGGGCGCAGGGTATCGGACTGCTCGTACACCGCGTTGCTGAAGGTTTCTGCCGTTTCGGCAAATTTCTTCTGCGCCTGTTGCTGCCTGAGTTCCGCTTCCAGCGCGGGCTTCATCTCTTCGAAGGTCTTCTGTTTCGGGACCTTGACGTCGGTCAGCTTGATGATGTGGTAGCCGAACTCGGTCTCCACCACCTCGCTGATGTCACCCTTCTTCATTGCAAACGCGGCATCGGCGAAAGGCTTGACCATGGCATTGCGCGCGAAGAAGTCCAGGTCGCCGCCGGCTGCGGCAGAACCGGTGTCCTGCGAGTTTTTGCGGGCCAGCTCGGCAAACGTGTCCGGCGCTTTCCTGGCGGCCGCGAGCAACTGCTCTGCTTTCGCCTTGGCCTTTTCGCGGTCGGCCGCGGGTGCGGAAGCTGGCGCCTCGATCAGGATGTGGCTGGCGCGGCGCTCTTCAGTGCCCGCCAGTTGTGGCGCGTTCTGTTCGAAATAGGTCTTCAGGTCGGCCTCGTTGACCGTGATGCCTTTTTTGACGGCGTCCAGATCCAGCACCACGTATTCAATGCTGGCTTCTTCAGGCGCCTGGAACAAGGCCTGATTGCTCTTGTAGAACTGCTCAAGGTCTGCGTCGCTGGGGTTGACCCTGGCGGCATAGTCGGCCGTGTTGAAACGTGCCACCTGCGCTTCGCGCTTCTCGAAAAATGCGTTCAGTGAAACGTCCGCCACGGCCTTGGAGGCAAAGCCTGTGCCGGAGACACCCAGCATGACCTGCCGGGAGGCCAGGTCGGCGCGCAGGCCCGCTTCGTACTGCTCCGGTGCCATGCCCGTTTGCGCGATGAAGCCCGCGCGGTCAAACTTGCCGTCCGGCAGCCTGAAGGCGGCGATGGCCTTGTCCTCGGCATACAGCCTCTGCAGTTTCTGGTCCGCAACCACCAGGCCACTCTTCGCCGCCGCGGCCGCCAGCACGCGATCGCGCACCAGGCGTTCCAGCGTCCCGTAACGCGCTTCAGGCGAGTCCAGCAACTTGACATCAAGCGTCGGCATCGATGCACTGAGGCGGCTCACCTCGTTCTGGTGCGCCGCATCCCATTCGGGCTGCGTGATGTCCTTGCCATCGACGACGGCAACAACGCCACCACCACCAGCGGTGGGACCGTTGTTGTTCATGCCGACCAATATGAAGGACGGAACAATCAGCAAAAACAGCAATGCCATCGTGACCTTGGTGTGCTTGCGAATGAAATCAAACATCTCGAATTTCCTGTGCGGCTGTCAATCGGCCATTTAAAACTTGCGTCAAGCCATCAATAAAAAAGGCGAACATCTGTTCGCCTTTTTGTCCAGTCGGTGGTGGGTGCTGACGGGCTCGAACCGCCGACCTACGCCGTGTAAGGGCGCTGCTCTACCAACTGAGCTAAGCACCCCACCTCAACTTTTACTTCATGCCCATCAGTTCAGAGCGTCCTTGAGCGCTTTGCCAGGACGGAACTTGGGCACCTTGGCTGCCTTGATTTTAATCGCATCGCCGGTACGCGGGTTGCGGCCGGTGCGGGCAGCACGTTTGCCCACTGCAAAAGTGCCAAAACCCACCAGAGACACGGAGCCTCCTTTTTTCAGGGTTGATTTGACAGCGCCAATGGTTGACTCCAGCGCGCGCGTTGCGGCAGCTTTGGAAATGTCAGCGTTCTTGGCAATGTGCTCGATCAGTTCAGTCTTGTTCACAAGGAGCCCCTCGTTGTTAAAAGTTAATCTGGTTGTCTCTTGGATATCTCCCCTGGACACCTGTCACAAAGGTGGCAGCGGGAGGCGGCATGTGCAGATCGTCTGCTGATTCCAATTAGAGCCATGGACTCCCATCGTGTCAATACAACATCAGATTTTTACAACGTGCGGTGGCGGATTCTAGCCTTATTTTTCACGCTTTCACGTCCTATTCGTAAGCACACCCTGCATTTCAGGGGCCGCCTGTCACAGACTGCACAGCGCGCGTCAACCCAGCGCCGCCGCAATGGCCTTGCCCACATCGGCCGTGCTGGCCGTGCCTCCCAAGTCGGGCGTGCGCGGCGCACCACTGTGGGGAGCCAGGACTTTCTCAATCGCGGCAAGCACCGCATCATGCGCATCCTTGTGCCCCAGGAACTCCAGCATCATGGCACCGCACCAGATCTGCCCGATCGGGTTCGCGATGGCGCGGCCCGCAATGTCCGGCGCCGATCCGTGCACCGGTTCGAACAGCGAAGGAAACTTCCGCTCGGGATTGAGGTTGGCGCTGGGGGCGATGCCGATGGTGCCGGTGCACGCAGGGCCGAGGTCGCTCAGGATGTCGCCGAACAGATTGCTGGCAACCACCACATCGAAGAAATCGGGACGCTGGACAAAGTGCGCCGTCAGGATGTCAATGTGGAACTTGTCGAGTTTGATGCCCGGATAACCCTTGGCCATTTCGACGACACGTTCATCCCAGTAAGGCATGGAAATGGAGATGCCGTTGGACTTGGTCGCGCTGGTCAGGTGTTTCTTCGGACGCGATTGCGCCAGTTCGAAGGCGAACTTGAGCACGCGGTCCACGCCGATGCGCGTGAACACCGACTCCTGCAACACAAACTCGCGGTCAGTTCCGGGAAAAGCCTTGCCGCCAATGCTCGAGTACTCGCCTTCGGTGTTTTCACGCACGATGTAAAAATCAATTTCACCGGGCGCGCGGGCCGAGCCATCGCGCCGCACGACGGGCGCGATGATGCCGGGCATCAGGCGCGCGGGCCGAAGGTTGATGTACTGATCGAACTCGCGGCGAAACAGCAGCAGCGATCCCCACAAAGACACGTGGTCGGCAATCTTGTCGGGCCAGCCCACCGCGCCGAAATAAATCGCATCATGTCCGCCGATCTGGTCTTTCCAGTCGTCGGGCAGCATCTTGCCGTGTTTCTCGAAGTAGTCCCAGCTCGAAAAATCGAAATGATCAAACTGCAGGGCTATGCCGAACTTGACCGCAGCCGCCTCCATCACGCGAATGCCTTCGGGCATCACTTCCTTGCCAATGCCGTCGCCGGCGATGACTGCAATTCTTTTCTTTTCGGTGTTCTTGCTCATGTTTGTCTTCCTTGGGTTTCAGGGGTTCAGGGTTTGAAAAAATTCAGGGCTTGCGCCAGCAGCAGTGCCGGCGCCTCTTCCGCAATGTAATGCCCACAGGGCAGGCTCAGGCCCGAGACGTCAGCGGCGCGATCGCGCCAGAGGCGCAGCACGTCGAAACACTGGCCCACCGCGCCATGCTCACCCCAGAGGACATGCAGCGGCTGCGTCAGCCGCTTTTCCGCGGCCACATCGGCACGGTCATGGGCCAGATCCACGGTGGCAGACGCGCGGTAGTCCGCGCAAATGCTTTCCGCCGTGCCGGGAATCTGGATGCAGCGCTCATACTCGGCCAGCGCGGCAGGGGCAAAAGCGGCCAGGCCGGCATGGCGCTTGCCCATCACGCTGCGCAGGTAACGCACAGGGCCGGATTCAATCAGGGCCTCGGGCAGGGGCGGCGGCTGGACCAGGAAGAACCAGTGCCAGTAGGCACGCGCAAAAGCCTCAGAGGTGTTTTCGTACATGGCCAGCGTGGGCGCGATGTCGAGCAGCATCAGGCGCTGAACGGCCGCGGGGTGATCGGCGGCCAGCCGGTGCGCCACGCGCGCACCGCGGTCGTGGGCCAGCACCTGGAACGTGTCGAAGCCGTGATGCTGCATCACCGCCAGCGCGTCCAACGCCATGTCGCGCTTCGAATAAACCACGTGCCCGGGGTCCGCAGCCGGCCGGCCGGAATCGCCATACCCGCGCAGATCCATCATGACCACGGTGAAATGCCCGGCGAGCGCAGGGGCCACCGCGTGCCACATCACGTGGGTTTGCGGGTGACCATGCAGCAGCAACAGGGGCGCGCCCTGCCCGCCCTTGCGGCCGTGCAGCCCGACCGCCCCGCGGCTGGTTTCGAAGGTCTCGAATGCTTCAAACATGCAGCGATTGTGATTGCCAGACCACCTTGAATCAAGAAATAATCCAAGAATTGATTATTCTCAAAATGGAAATTATGGAACGTGCCGACCTGGCCCTGGTGGTGGCGATTGAGCAGCACGGCAGCCTCGTGGCCACTGCCGAGGCGCTGCAGATGGCGCCTTCGGCCGTGACCAAACGCCTGGCCCAGCTGGAGGCCGAACTCGGCCTGCTGCTGTTTCAGCGAACCACTCGCCGGGTGGCCCCCACCCTCGAAGGCGAGTTGCTCTGCGAACGTGCGCGCCTGATGCTGGACCAGTTCGATGCGCTGGAGCAATCCCTGCAGGAACGCAAGTCGGAAGCCTCGGGCCTGATCCGCCTGGCGGCGACCTTCGGCTTCGGCCGCATCTGGTTGGGGCCGGTGCTGGCCGAATTCCAGGCCAGGCACCCGGCCATACAGATCCAGCTGCAGCTTTATGAACAGCTGCCCGACCTGGCGGCGGAAGGTTTTGACGGTGCCGTCTGGCTCTGGTCACCCCGGCCGCAACGCGCAAGCGAGTGGACGGCACGCAAGCTGGCCAGCAACCAGCGTGTGGTCGTCGCCGCCCCGGCCTATGTCCGGCAGCACGGCAAACCCGCCACGCCGGCGGAACTGGCGCAGCACAACTGCCTGATCGCCCGGGAGAACGATCGCCAGTTCGACATCTGGCACCTGCAGGCCGTGCGCGGCGCGCGCAGAAAATCCGGCACCGCAGCGGAGGCCCCCGCCGATCAGCGGGTCCGTGTGCAGGGCACCCTGTCCTCCAACTCGGGCGAGCTGGTGCGCGACTGGTGTTTGCAGGGGCGCGGCGTGATGCTGCGCAGCCTGTGGGACGTGCAGGCCCAGCTCGACTCGGGCAAGCTGGTGCGGCTGTTGCCGCAGTACGCGATGCTGGACGCTGACATCCAGTGGCTGGCGCCCTTCCGGCCACAGACACCGAAGCGGGTGCGTTTGCTGATTGACTGCCTGGCGGAAAAATTCAGGCACGAGCCCTGGCGGCTGCCCGCCTGAACAAGCAAAGTCTCAGGCGGCCCGGGTCCCGTTGCGCACCACCAGCCAGACCCCGAGCGCCGTCAGTGCCGTCCCCAACACCGTGACCACGGTGATGGACTCGCCAAACAGCAACCAGGCCATCAGCGCGGTGGTGGGCGGCACCAGGTACAGCAGGCTGGTCACGGCCGTGGCCGCGCCGCGCTGGATCAACATGTACAGCAGCGAGCTGCCGCCCAGCGTGAGCGCGAGCACCGACCAGGCGAGCGCTCCCATGAACTCCGGTGTCAACTGCACAGGTTCTGCCTCGAACCAGGCGAAAGGCAGCGTCACCAGCAGCGCCGCGCCGAGCTGGATGGCGTTGGCGCTGCGCACATCGGCCGCCTGGACAAAACGCTTCTGGTACAACGTGCCGATGGTGATGCTGAGCAGCGCAAAAACAGCGCAAGCCAGGGTGTAGGTGGTGGCCTCGTTGCCCGCGCCAAACTTGCGCGAGACCACCAGCAGCAGACCGGCCAGCCCGAGCACCAGGCCCAGCCACTGGCGTGCGCTGACGCGGTTGCCGCTCTGGCCACCGTCGCCCATGCGCGAGACCCAGACCGCCGTCAACACCGGCTGCAGGCCGACGATCAGTGCCGACAGGCCCGAACCCATGCCGCCCTTGACGGCCGACCAGACACCGCCGAGGTACCCCGCATGAATCAGGATGCCGGTGACACCGAGATGCAGCCACTGCGAGCGGCTGGCGGGCCAGGCCACACGGGCGATGGCGATCCAGACCAGGAAGCAGGCCAGCGACAACACGTAACGGATGGCCAGAAAGGTCAGGGGCGGCGCATAAGGCAGGCCGTATTTGGCGACGATGAAGCCGGTGCTCCAGATCAGCACAAACACGGCAGGCATGGCCCGGATCAGGGCGCTGTTCGAGCCGGGCGAACTCATTTGGCGCGCGCGCGGATTTCGGGAATGGCTTTTTTCAGGTAGTAGGCCATGGACCAGACCGTCAGGATGGCGGACAACCAGATCAGCCAGGTGCCCCAGACGTTGGTGTTGATGACGCCGAACAGGATGCCGTCAAACAGCAGGAAGGGAATCGCGATCATCTGCACCGTGGTCTTGATCTTGCCGAGCATGTGCACCGCCACGCTTTTGGTCGCGCCTATCAGCGCCATCCACTCGCGCAGGGCGGAAATGGCGATCTCGCGCCCGATGATGATGAGCGCCACAAACACATCGGCACGCCGCAGATGCACCAGCACCAGCAATGCGGCACACACGAGGAATTTGTCGGCCACCGGATCGAGAAAGGCGCCGAAGGACGAGGTCTGGTTGAGTTTGCGTGCCAGAAAGCCGTCGAGCCAGTCGGTGGCCGCAAACACCACGAACATGACGGTGGCAATCAGGTTCTGGCTGGCCGGTGTCATGTCGAGATAGAAAATGCCCACGATCAGCGGAATCGCCACAATGCGCGTCCAGGTCATCACGGTGGGTATGGTCAGAAACATGGCCTGATTTTGACATGCGCGGCGGGCGGACGGACGGAGGGGCCGGCACCGGCCTTCAAATACCTCGCTTTCAGACGGCTTCGTCGCACAAATACGTCTTTCCGGTCAATGCAGCGCGCGGTAGATTTCTTCGGCGAGCTCGCGGGAAATGCCCTCCACCGTGGCAATGTCCTCGGCACTGGCCGAACTCACACCGCGTATGCCACCAAAACGCTGCAGCAGGTTGGCGCGTTTTTTGGGGCCAATGCCCGCGATGTCTTCGAGGCGGCTGGCACCCACGCGCACCTTGGCGCGTCTGGCGCGCATGCCGGTGATGGCAAAACGATGCGCCTCGTCGCGGATCTGGGCAATCAGCATCAGGGCCGCCGAATCGCGACCCAGATAGACCTTCTCGCGGCCGTCGGCAAAAACCAGCTCCTCGAGCCCGACCTTGCGCCCCTCGCCTTTCTCGACGCCGGCGATCAGGCCGAGGTCCAGGCCAAGCTCCTCGAACACCTCGCGCGCCATCGACACCTGGCCCTTGCCGCCGTCGATCAGCACGAGATCGGGCAAACGTGCCGTGTTGTTGCGCGCCGCTTCGGCGAGCTTGCTGTAGCGGCGCATCAGCACCTGGCGCATGGCGGCGTAGTCGTCGCCCGGCGTGATGCCCTCGATGTTGTAGCGGCGGTATTCGGCACTTTGCATCTTGTGGCCGTGAAACACCACGCAGGAGGCCTGGGTCGACTCACCGGCCGTGTGCGAAATGTCGAAACACTCGATGCGCAGCACATCGAGCTTGTCGAGCGGAAGGTCCAGCGCTTCGGCAAGCGCCCGGGTGCGCGCCTGCTGCGAGCCCTGCTCGGCCAGCAGCCGGGCCAGCTGCAGGTCGGCATTGGTCTGCGCCATCTCGAGCCAGATGCGGCGCTGCTCGCGCGGCTGGTGGATGGCCGTGACCTTGTTGCCGGTCTGCATGATCAGCGCGGCGATCAGCTCCTTGTCCACCGGTTCGCTGCATACCAGCACCGGCGGCACCGGCACGTCCACATAGTGCTGGGCGATGAAGGCTTCCAGCACCAGGGCTTCGAGTTTTTTGACCTTGCCGGGCAAGACGCCCTGGGCGCCCTCACCGCCTGCCACGCCGCCGTCCACATCGTCCTCCTCGAGCCCGGCCAGGTCGGCCGCATGTTCGACATGGGTGGGGAAATACGGCCGGTCGCCCAGGTGCCGGCCGCCGCGCACCATGGCCAGGTTCACGCAGGCCTTGCCGCCCAGCACCTTGACCGCGAGGATGTCCACATCCTTGTCGCCGCCAATTTCCATGGACTGCTGGTGCAGCACCTTGGACAGCGCCGAGATCTGGTTGCGCAGTTCGGCCGCCTGCTCGAACTCCAGCTTTTCCGCACGGCCGCGCATCTGCTTTTCCAGCTCGGTCAGGATGTCCCCGGCCTGCCCCTGCAGAAAACGCTCGGCGTTGGCCACGTCCAGCGCGTACTGCTCGGGCGACACGTGGCCGACGCAGGGCGCAGAGCAGCGCTTGATCTGGTACAGCAGGCAGGGCCGGGTTCGGTTGTTGAACACCGTGTCTTCGCAAGTGCGCAGCTTGAAGACCTTCTGCAACAGCAAAATGGTTTCCTTGACCGCCCAAGCGCTGGGGTAAGGCCCGAAGTAGCGGTGTTTTTTCTCCACCGCGCCGCGGTAGTAGGCCACGCGCGGAAAGTCGTGCGACGCGAGCTTGAGGTAGGGGTAACTCTTGTCGTCCCGGAACAGGATGTTGTACTTCGGGTTCAGCGTCTTGATCAGGTTGTTTTCAAGCAGCAGCGCCTCGGCTTCGGAGCGCACCACGGTGGTTTCCATGCGCGCAATCTTGGTCACCATGTGGCCGATACGGGTGCCGCCGTGGTTTTTCTGGAAGTAGGTGGAGACCCGTTTCTTCAGGTCACGCGCCTTGCCGACATACAGCACCGCCCCCTCCGCATCGAAGTAGCGGTAGACGCCGGGCATGGCCGGCAGCGCCGCCACTTCGCTGAGCAGCTGGGGATCAAATTCGTGCGATGAGGTCATGGTGATGAGGTGCGCGTTGCGCCAGCGTGGGCCGTCGTCCGGAAGAAGTATCGGCATTTCTGGCTGGCAGCCCCCGTATTGTGGACAATCCGGGCATGGATCATCGCCCGCAATGGGACATTTTTTGCAAAGTCATCGACAACCACGGTGACATCGGCGTCTGCTGGCGGCTCTGCGCTGAACTTGCGGCACGCGGGCAGCGCGTACGGCTGTGGGTGGATGACGCGTCCGCCCTGCACTGGATGGCGCCCGAAGGCTGCGACGGCGTCACCGTCCTGCCCTGGCTGGAACCGCTGGGCATGAACATCATGCGGCTGGAAGCTGCCCCCTGCGAGATGCTGGTGGAGGCCTTCGGCTGCGAAATTGCTCCTGAATTCATAGCTGCCTGCGCAGACAGGGAAAGGGCTACAGGCCTGAAACCTGTATGGATCAACCTCGAATACCTGTCCGCCGAGCCCTGGGTGGAACGCTGCCATGCCCTGCCCTCGCCGGTGCAGCATGGCCCGGCCGCCGGCTGGACCAAATGGTTTTTCTACCCAGGTTTCAGCGCCGCCACCGGCGGGCTGCTGCGCGAGTCCGCGCTGGCGGCGCGCCAGGCGGCCTTTGACCGCAAGGCCTGGCTGGCCGGGCGCGGCATGGCGTGGAACGGCGAGGTGCTGGTGTCGCTGTTTTGTTATGAGCCCCCTGCCCTGGCGCAGCTGCTGGACCACCTGGTGCAGGCGGGCACGACCGCCACGCCGGTGCACCTGCTCGTGACCGCGGGCCGCGCCACAGCCGCCGTGCAGGCCGCCGTTCGTGATAAAAAGTGGCCACAGCCCAACAAGGACGGGCGCGAGCCGCTATCAATTTCATACCTGCCCTGGCTGCGCCAGGACGACTTCGACCACCTGCTCTGGGCCTGCGACCTCAACTTTGTCCGCGGCGAAGATTCGGTGGTGCGCGCGCTCTGGGCCGGCCGGGCCTTTGTCTGGCAGATTTATCCCCAGGCCGACCAGGCCCACCAGGCCAAGCTGCAGGCCTTTCTCGACATGCTGCAGGCGCCGCCCTCGCTGCGGCGTTTTCACGAAGTGTGGAACGGCCTGCAGGGCCAATTGCCGGCACCCGAGCTGCCGCTGTGGACCGGCTGCGCCCGCGCGGCCCGGCAGCGCCTGCAGCAGCAACCCGACCTGGTCACCCAGCTGCTGGCCTTTGTCATGCAGAAACAGGGGGCGAGGCCATGAGGCTGCTGCTGGTGGAAGACGACACCATGATTGGCCGGGCCATGCGCCAGGGCCTGGCCGACGCCGGGTTCAGTGTGGACTGGGTCATGGAAGGCCACGCCGCCGAGCGCGCGCTGGCCAACGGGGTTTACGACCTGGCCGTGCTGGACCTCGGCCTGCCGGGCCAGGACGGCATGGCGGTGCTCAAGGGCCTGCGCACGCGCGGCAACGCCGTGCCGGTATTGATCGTGACGGCGCGCGACGCCGTGTCCGACCGCATCGCCGGGCTCAATGCAGGCGCCGACGACTATGTGCTCAAGCCCTTCGACCTGGACGAACTGATCGCGCGCATACGCGCGCTGCTGCGCCGCCATGCCGGCGGCGGCTCCCCGCTGCTGCAATGCGGCGAGCTGATACTCGACCCTGTCCGCAAACAAGTCAGCCTGAAAGGTGAAAACGTGAACCTGTCCGCCCGCGAATTCGCGCTGCTGGAGACCCTGATGCAGCGCCCCGGCGCCGTGTTGTCGCGGGCCCAGCTGGAAGACTCCATCTACGGCTGGGCCGAGGAAATCGGCAGCAACGCGGTCGAGGTCTACCTGCACAAGCTGCGCCGCAAGCTCGGCGCCGACACCATCCGCAATGTGCGCGGTGTCGGGTACAAGGTGGTGGCGCCATGATGACCCGACCGGTTCAATCGATCCAGCGCCGCGTCCTGGTCTGGACCATGGGTGCGCTGGTGGTGGGCGCCAGCTTGCTGGTCGGCAGTGCCTACTGGACCTTGACGCATGAAATGGGGGAAGTTTTTGAGGACAACCTCAAGCAGGTCGCGCTGGCGGTGGCCAATCACCACGGTACCTACGGCATGGCACGCAGCCCGAGCCTGGCCGAGCAGTTGCCCCGGGTTTACGAGGAATACGGCAAATTCGAGTTCGCCACCGCAGCCTGGACACGCAGCGGCACGCTGCTGCACGCGTCCGACCCTTCTGCCACGCTGCCTTTTCGTTCCCGCAGCGGGTTGAGCGTGGTCAGCATCGGCCGGGAAAAATGGCATCTCTACACCATCGTGCTCGACGACGGCATTGTCCAGGCCGCCCAGCGCGACAGCGAACGCGAGGCGCTGGCACGGGAAACCACCACCAAGCTGATCCTGCCCGCGCTGCTGATGCTGGCCCTGCTGGCGATCCTGCTGACGCTGGCGCTGCGGCGCGGCCTGTCGCCGCTGGCGCTGGCGGCCAGCGAGGTCACGACGCGCAGCGTCGAAGCCTTGCACCCCATCGCACTGTCGGCCCACCCGCCGGAATTGCACCTGCTGATAGGGGCGATCAACGACCTGATGGCCCGGCTGGGCAGCGCGCTGTCGCTGCAAAGGCTGTTCCTGGCCGATGCGGCCCACGAGTTGCGCACACCGATCACGGCGCTGCGGCTGCAACTGCAGTTACTTGAGCGCGCCAGCGACGAGGCCCAGCGCGAGGCGGCGCTGCTGCAATTGCGCGCCGGCATCGACCGGGCCCAGCATCTGGTCGAGCAGTTGTTGCAGTTGTCGCGGCTGGCGCCCGAGACGCCAGCCCTGCGCCGGGAGCCTGTGGATCTGGCAGAACTGGCCCGGGCCACCGTGGGCCGCTTCAGCGCCCGCGCCGACGACAGGAAAATCGACCTGGGCGCCGTGACCGAGGGTTCGCCAACCGTTCACGCCGATGTGCAGCAGCTGGCCATCCTGCTGAACAACCTGGTCGACAACGCCCTGCGCCACACGCCCGCAGGCGGACGCATCGACGTGGCCGCGCAGGTCGAAAACGGCCGCCCGATCCTGAGCGTGACCGACAGCGGCCCCGGCATCAGCGCCGCGGAACGGGAGCGGGTGTTCGACCGCTTCTACCGCGGCAGCAACGTCAGTACCGACGGCCATGCGACGCATGGCAGCGGCCTGGGACTGGCGATTGCCAGGGCGGTGGCCGAGCGCCACGGCGCCGACATCACGCTGGACGAAGCGTCCGGCGGCACCGGCCTGCGGGTCAGTGTGCGCTTTCCAGCCCGTTGACGGCCACCACCGGTACCGGTACCGGTCGACACGGCGCAAACAGGTCCAGCGACTTGTCATAGGCCAGCGTCTGGACATCGAGCACACCCAGCAGGGAGTGAAACAGATTGTCGTGGCCGACTTCGGCGCCCGCATTCTTGCGCAGGCATTCCTGGTCGATGTTGAAGCTTTTGCGAAACCCGGGTGACAGCCACATCACCAGCGGCACACGTTTCTGGACCTCGGGCGCGATCGGGTAAGGCATGCCATGCAGGTACAGGCCGCCGTCCCCCAGGGACTCGCCGTGATCCGACACATACATCATGGCCGTGTCGTACTGCTGCTGCGCACCCGCGAGGAAA
This sequence comes from Pseudomonadota bacterium, assembly GCA_040389085.1. Classification (GTDB taxonomy): domain Bacteria; phylum Pseudomonadota; class Gammaproteobacteria; order Burkholderiales; family Burkholderiaceae_C; genus Polaromonas. The sequence continues at coordinate 118,208 of JAZKAP010000001.1, read as the reverse complement.
TCGATCACCCTGGAAACAAAGAAGTCGGTGTAGAGCAGCGAGTTGTCATAGGCATTGACAATTTCCGCGGCCGTGCAGGCGCTCAGGTCCTCGTTCTGGCAAGCCGGGGCAAACTGCCTGAACACCGCGGGATAACGCTTGAAGTAAGCCGGCCCGTGGCTGCCGAGCTGGTGCATGACGACCAGCAGGTTGCCCTGGGTGTCGCGCGCAATGCCTTCCATGCCCTGCAGCAGCACCTCGTCCAGGCATTGCCCCTCGGCGCAGAGGGCCTCCACCTTCGCATGGTCCAGTTGCTCGGCGGGCAGTCCCTCGCAGACGCCCTTGCAGCCCGACTGGTTGTCGCGCCAGAGCACCTTGAAGCCGGCGCGGGCCAGCACATGCAGCACCGATTCATGGGACCGTATCTTCCCCTCGTCGTAATGAAGCCGGCCGTAAGGGGAAAACATGCAGGGCAATGACACTTCGGTCGAGGTGCCGCAGGCGGTCGCATGCGGGAAGCTGATCACGTCCTGCCGGGCCAGCAAGGGGTTGGTCTGGCGCGCATAACCGTTGAGCGAGAAATTCTGCGCGCGCGCCGTCTCGCCAACAATCAGCACGAACATCACCGGCCGGGGCCGGCCGCTCCAGCTGGCGCCCAGCCGGGCATCCTCGCCGACCGGCAGTTTGGGCTGCGACGGCCGCTGCACGCCGCCCAGCGCATTGCCGGCCAGGGCGGCCACCACATTGCCCGGGGTCAGCAGATAACGCACCTCCTTGTGGTTGCGCATCAGCGAGGCAAAGTCGGCAAACACCAGCAGCAGGCTGACCGCACCCACAGCCAGCGCGGCCGCAATCCAGCCCAGGCGGACGGCCAGCGCGCGGCCCAGGCTGCGCCGCTTCAACTGCGGCCACCAGACCAGCGCCGCCGGCAGCGCGCCAAGCAGCAAAACGCGCGGCACCATGCCCCAGACCAGCAGTTCCCTGGCTTCGTTGACATTGGTGGCCAGCACATTGCGCAGCATCGCGCGGTCCATGTAGATGGCGTAATGATCCATGTACCACGCGGCGAAAGCCGTGCACAGCACCAGCAGACTCAGCAGCGGCCTGACGGTCAGGCGTGTCGCGAGCAGTGCCAGGAAGGCGAAGTAGAACGCCGAAAAGGCGGCAAACAGGGCGGCCGCAAAACCCCAGGTCCCCACCAAGGCCCAGTCGCGCCCGGCCAGCGCGGCGCGCCAGAACGGCCCATTGCCGCTGAGCAGCAGAAAGCCGACGCACAGCAGCACCAGGCTTTCGACCTGCAGGGACGGTCGCTGAAACCACGGTTTCCGGGGCAAGGCGGAGGCCGGCACCAGGGCGCCGGTGGAGGAAACGGTCATCATCGGGGTTGGCGGGTGACCGGGCGGCGGGCACCCTGGAGTCAGGGAAGCCTGGAGCTTGCAGCCTTGACACTTAACCCGCCCTTAAACCAGCTGCTGCACGGCAGGGGCGGCCCGGAACGGCCACGGCGCTTTTGGGTGGCTGCCGGAAAAAAACGTTAAAATACAGGGCTTTGCATGGCCCGGCATCGGGCCGATGCCGCACTCCCGCCGCAGACCCGCATCACCCCAGACGCATTTGGCGGCCAACACTTTACTAGAAACTGTTATGAAAATCGCTCAAGAAATACGCGCTGGCAATGTCATCATGCACGGCAAGGACCCGATGGTCGTCCTCAAGACCGAATACAGCCGCGGCGGCCGCAACTCTGCCACTGTGCGTATGAAGCTCAAGAGCCTGATCGCCAACTTCAACACCGAGCAGGTGTTCAAGGCCGACGACAAGATCGACCAGGTCATCCTGGACAAGAAGGACTGCACCTACTCCTACTTCGCCGACCCGATGTATATCTGCATGGACGCCGACTACAACCAGTACGAAGTCGAAGCCGAAAACATGGGCGACTCGCTGAACTACCTGCAGGACGGCATGGAGCTCGAAGTCGTGTTTTACGACGGCAAGGCCATCTCGGTCGAACTCCCCACCAGCGTCAACCGCGAAATCACCTGGACCGAGCCTGCCGTCAAGGGCGACACGTCCGGCAAGGTGCTCAAGCCGGCCAAACTGGCCACCGGCTTTGAAATCGGCGTGCCGATTTTTGTGGCGCAAGGCGATGTGGTTGAAATCGACACGCGTACCGGCGAATACCGCAAACGCGTCTGACCCGCCCCTTCCCGGCATCCTGGAAAAAAGGCTCCTGACGGAGCCTTTTTGCATCCCGAAAACTTTCAGAGCGACGTATGGAACAAACAGACGACTTATCCGGCAGCCGACTTGCAGACGCATGGGCGGAACTGCAGGCCCACTCCGACAGGGGCATCCCGCTGGAGGCCAATGCCTACCGGCTGGCCTTCGCCGACCCCGAGTTCCTGCTGCGGCGCGAGACCCGCGGCATCCGTTTCCAGCTGGAGATGCTCAAGCCCGACATGGAGCAGCAGGCCCAGGGCATTGAAAACACCATCGTGGTATTTGGCAGTGCGCGTTTCCCGGCGCCGGAACAGGCCGAGCAGGCACTCAAACTCGCCCACGCCTCCGGTGACGCGCAGGCCCTTGCACTGGCCGAACGGCAGGTGCGCAACGCCGCCTACTACGACCAGGCCCGCCTGTTCTCGCGCCTGGTCGGCGCCCACAGCAAAACCCGGTCACCCGAAGAGCAGCTGTTCATCTGCACCGGGGGCGGTCCAGGCATCATGGAAGCGGCCAACCGGGGCGCGCAGGAAATGGGCGTGCCGACGGTGGGCCTGAACATCGCGCTGCCGCACGAGCAGAACTCCAACCCCTACGTGACGCCGTCGCTGAGCTTCAAGTTCCACTACTTCGCGCTGCGCAAGATGCACTTCATGATGCGCGCCAAGGCGCTGGTGGCGTTTCCGGGCGGTTTTGGCACGCTCGACGAGCTGTTCGAGGTCATCACGCTGGTGCAGACGCGCAAGGCCAAACCCGTGCCCATCATCCTGTTCGGTTCGGAGTACTGGCAACGCCTGATCAACTTCGACGTGATGATCGATGAAGGCGCGATTTCACCCGACGACCTCAAGCTGTTCCAGTACGTCGACGACCCCCAGGTGGCCTGGGACGCGATCAGGACTTTTTATCAGCTGTAGCCGGCCGCAGCAGCCAGGCGGCGCGGCTGCCCGCGCCCACTACCGCGCCGGTAGCCCAGAACACGCCGGCGATGCCGATCACGGCGCCCAGGGTGCCGAACAGCATGGGCATGACCACACTCGAGGCGTTGATCGCCATCAGGCGCAGGCCCAGCGCCTCGCCGTGCCTGGCCTCGGGCGTGATCTGGTGCAGCATGCTCATGATCATGGGTTGCACCGTGCCGAGCGCCAAGCCCAGCAGCACTGAACACAGACCCATGCCCAGCGCCGTCTGCATGAAGGGGTAGACACCGAACAGCACCGCGGTCACCAGCATGGCGACCGCCAGCACCCGCCACTCGCGCAGGTGCGCCGCCACCAACGGCATCAGCATGCGGATGGCGGCTGCGGCCACGGCAAAGGCTCCGAGGATGGAACCGATCACCGAAGCGCTGATGCCTCGTTCAAAGCCCAGCACCGGCACGACAAAGGTGTGCACGTCCCAGCAGGAAGAGAGAAACCAGTTGACCAGCATCAGGCGGCGAAAGGTGGTGTCGCGCAGCAGGTCCCAGGCGCTGCGCCGCTGGGCGTCGTGCGCGGCGATCACGGGCGGCAGCTCGCGCGTCTTGCGCACCAGAAACCAGCTGGCCAGCGGCAGCACCGCCATCAGGAAAAAAGCGGCACGGTAGCCTGAGGTGCTGTTGGGCACTGCGCCCGCATGGTCGATCAGCAGACCGGCCGAGAACGGTCCGACAAAATTGGAAATCGCCGGGCCGATCGACAGCCAGCTGAACACCTGCCGCAATTGCAAGCCCCCCGTCGCGGCCCGGCCGACATGGCGCTGCAGCGAAATCACGGCGGCGCCCGTGGCCCCGCCGGTGAGCAGCGCCGCCAGGCAGAGCACCGGAAACACCGGAAAAGCCACCGCCACCCCGGCCCCCAGCACGGCCGCCGCGACGCTGTAGCCCATGGGCCGGCGCAGACCGTGCCGGTCGGCAAAACGTCCGGCGGGCAATGCCAGAAACACCTGGGTCAGGGCAAACAAGGCCAGCAACACGCCGACCGCGGCCGGGCTGTAACCCTCACGCAGTGCCAGCAAGGGCGCGGCCATGCGGGTGCCGGCCATGCAGGCGTGCAGGCAGATCTGGGCCAGGATCAGGCGGGCAAGTTCAGGTGTCATGCGTCGCCAGGATGGCGCTCAACCCTCGTCCGGGTCCTTGTCCATCGGAATCAGCCGCGCCGAGTCAAGCTCCGGCAAAGCCTCGACGTTGCGCAGGGCCTTGCCCATGACCCGGCTGCGCTGCTCGGCGCTGCTCAGCGTATTGAGCACGGTTTCGGTCTGCGACTTGACCTTCGCGAGCACGTCGCCGAACTTGCCGAATTCGGTCTTGACGGCGCCCAGAACCTGCCAGACTTCGCTGGAGCGCTTTTCGAGCGCCAAGGTGCGAAAGCCCATCTGCAGCGAGTTCAGCATCGCCAGCAAGGTGGTCGGGCCGGCCAGCGTGACGCGGTGCTCGCGCTGCAACACCTCCATCAGGCCGGGCCGGCGCAGGACTTCCGCATACAGGCCCTCGGTCGGCAAAAACAGGATGGCAAAGTCCGTCGTGTACGGCGGCTCGATGTATTTTTCCGAGATCGACCTGGCCTCCATGCGGATGCGCACTTCCAGCGCCTTGCCCGCCACTTCGGCACCGAGCACGTCGGCGCGCTGCTGGGCATCGAGCAGGCGCTCGTAGTCTTCGTTGGGAAACTTCGCGTCGATCGGCAGCCAGACCGGATCGCCATTGTCCGAACGGCCAGGCAGCCGGATCGCAAAGTCCACCGGGTTCTTGCCGCCGCGGCGCGTGATGACTTGCGCCGCGTACTGATCGACCGTGAACACCTGCTCCAGCAGGGCCGAGAGCTGTGCCTCGCCAAAAATGCCGCGCGCCTTGACGTTGGTCAGCAGGTGCTTGAGGTCGCCCACGCCTTGGGCCAGCGTCTGCATTTCGCCCAGGCCCTTGTGCACCTGCTCGAGTCGGTCGGCGACCTGTTTGAAACTTTCGCCCAGGCGGGTTTCCAGGGTGGTCTGGAGTTTTTCGTCCACCGTCTGGCGCATCTCGTCGAGCTTGGCCGAGTTGGTCTGCTGCAACTGCGCGAGTTGTTTCTCCAGCGTTTCCCGGACTTCGCCCATGCGCCGCGCATTCGATTCGCTGACCGACTGGAGCTGCGTGGTCAGCGTGTCGGACAGGGTTTTCTGCAGCAGCGTCAGTTGCTGGGAAAACGCGTCGATCTGCGCATTCTGCGTGCGGATCGCCTCGGCGCTTTGCTGCACCAGGGTTTGCTGGAAGGTGGCAAAACTTGTCGCCAGTTCCTGGCGGCTGGCGCGCGAGCTGTCGCCGATTTCCCGCCGCAGTTCACGTTCAAGCTTGTCGTTCCCGGCGGCCAGGCCGGCGAGCAGCTCCTCCCGGCCGCTCTCGGCCGGCTTGCGCAGCAACAGCCAGAGCAGAAGGAGCAGGACAAGCAGCAGCGCCGCGAGGATTAGCCAGGCTTGCAAGGGGTTCATCAGTGCTATTTATTTCGTAGCAAGAACCGTAGGATTCAAGGGCGTCAACGGCCTTCTTTCCTTGAAAAATCCGATCAGATTGTCAGCCGCCAGCATGGCCATGGCCATGCGTGTGGGCACCGTGGCACTGGCAATGTGGGGCGTCAGCACGACGTTGGGCACCGTCAACAGGTCGGGATGAACTGTGGGCTCGCCTTCAAACACATCCAGGCCCGCGGCGGCTATGCGCCTGTCGCGCAGCGCAGCAGCCAGCGCGGCATCGTCCACAATGCCGCCGCGCGCAATGTTGACCAGCGTCGCCGTCGGTTTCATCATCGCCAGTTCGGCAGCACCTATCGTGTGGTGCGAGGCCGGTGAATACGGCAATACCAGCACCACATGGTCGGCGGTCCGGAGCAGTTCTTCCTTGCTGACGTAACCCGCCTTGCACTCGGCTTCCAGCGCAGCGTCCAGCCGCGAGCGGTTGTGGTAGATCACTTTCATGCCAAAGCCGTACGCGCCGCGCTTGGCAATGCCCTGCCCGATGCGGCCCATGCCCAGCACGCCCAGGGTGCTGCCGTGGATGTCGGAACCGGCAAACATGTCGTAGCTCCACTTGCTCCACTTGCCGGCACGCAGGTAATGTTCGCTCTCGGTGATGCGTCGGGCCGTGGCCATCAGCAGCGCAAAACCGAAGTCGGCGGTGGTTTCGGTCAGCACATCGGGTGCGTTGGTGGCCAGCACACCGGCCGCCGTCATGGCATCGATGTCGAAGTTGTTGTAACCCACGGCCATGTTGGCGCAGATCTTCAGTGTCGGACAGGCCGCCAACACCTCGGCGTCGATGCGGTCGCCACCGGTGGTGAAAGCGCCGTCCATACCGCGCAGCTTGTCGATCAGCTGGGCTTTCGACCAGGTGTCGTCTGCCTGGTTGGCATGCACCTCGAAATGCTGCTGCAGATGCGCAATGACTTCAGGAAAGATGGCGCGGGCGACGAGGATGTTAGGTTTGCTCATGGGACTTCTTCAATGCGTTGAAAGGGATTTACCGGAACCAGATGAAGGTCATGACGATGAACAGCGGAATCAGCACCGCGCCCGACCAGGCCATGTAGCCGAAGAAACTCGGCATCTTCACGCCGCGGTCTTCGGCAATGGCCTTGACCATCAGGTTGGGCGCATTACCGATGTAGGTGTTGGCGCCCATGAACACCGCGCCGGCCGAAATGGCGGCCAGCGTCGGTGCCAGTGTGGTCATCAGGATGGCCGGGTCCCCGCCTGCCGTGTTGAAAAACACCAGGTAGGTCGGCGCGTTGTCAAGGAAGGAGCTCAGCGCGCCGGCGGCCCAGAAATACATGGCCGGGTCGGGCTGGCCGTCGGGCCGGGTGACGGCCGACACGATGGCACCAAAAGGCCCGGCGGTCCCGGCCTTGAGCATGGCAATGACCGGGATGATGGTCAGAAAAATGCCGGCAAACAGCTTGGCCACCTCGGCCATGGGCCCCCAGGAAAACTGGTTGTCCTCATGCACCTTGTCGGCCGTCATCTTCAGCGACAGCAAGGTGATGGCAATCAGGCCGGCATCACGCACCAGACCAGGCAGGCCGACCTCGGTGCCGAAGACATCAAACACCACCGTCGATTTCCACAAGCCGCTGAGCAGCACCAGGCCAGCAACGCCGGCCAGCAGCGCAAAATTGAAGGCACCGTCGAAACCCAGGCGGCCGGTATCCGGCGTCGGGTCCACCGGCTGCACGCCCTCCCTGCGGTAGTACCAGCTGTCCAGCAGGTAAAAGATCACCAGCAGGCTGCCTATCAGGAACAGGGTTTCCGGAAAAATGTGCTTGACCGTCCAGAAGAAATCGACGCCTTTCAGGAAGCCCAGGAACAGCGGCGGATCGCCCAGCGGCGTCAGCGAGCCGCCGGCGTTGGAGACGATGAAGATGAAGAACACGACGATGTGGGCGGCGTGTTTGCGGTTGTCATTGGCGCGGATCAGCGGACGGATCATCAGCATGGAGGCGCCGGTGGTTCCCATGAAGCTCGCCAGCACGGCGCCGATCAGCAGCAGGCCGGCATTGAGCCCGGGGCTGCCATGCAGGTTGCCGCGTATGAAGATGCCGCCGGCCACCGTGAACAGCGCCGTCAGCAGGATGATGAAGGGAATGTATTCGGCAACCAGCGCGTGCACGAGGCTGGTGCCCGCCAGTGCCGGGCCGAACAGCACGGCAAACGGCAGGAAAAACGCCAGGGTCCAGGCCGCTGACACCTTGCCGAAATGGTGGTGCCAGAACGAGGGAAGCAGCAGCGGCATCAGGGCGATCGACAACAGCAGTCCCGCAAACGGAATACCCCAGAGCGGCGAGAGCTGGCTGCCATCAAAGCCGGCCGCCGTGGCCCAGCCAGGCAGAAAGGACAACAAGGCCGCGAGCGTGATCCAGCGAAATTTTTTCATGAGGTCTCCTGTCGTTTTTATGTAAGGCCGGGCAGTTGCCTCCTGCCTCTTATTGTCCATGTCATGCAATGTCAAAAACCTGACGCAGGTAAGCCAGGTATTTCTCGTCATCACACATGTTTTTTGACGGCGTGTCGGACAGCTTGGCCACCGGCTGACCGTTGCAGCGCACCATCTTGATGACAATTTGCAGCGGTTCGTAGCCGAGGTCATTGGTCAGGTTGGTGCCTATGCCGAAAGCAAGCTGACAGCGGTCCCTGAACTGCTGGTAGAGCTCAATGGTGCGCGGCACCGTCAGCGCATCGCTGAAAATCAGCGTTTTGGTCCGGGGGTCAACGCGGTTCTTGCGGTAGTGCTCGATCAGACGCTCACCCCAGGCGAACGGGTCGCCGCTGTCGTGACGCGCGCCGTCGAACAGCTTGCAGAAATAAAGGTCGAAGTCGCGCAGGAAGGCGCTCATGCCATACACATCGCTGAGCGCAATGCCCAGATCGCCGCGGTACTCCTTGGCCCAGGACTCGAAGCCGAACACCTGGCTGTCGCGCAACCGCGGACCCAGGGCCTGGCAGGCCTGCAGGTATTCGTGCGCCATGGTGCCCAGCGGCGTCAGGCCCAGCTTCATGGCAAACAGCACGTTGCTGGTACCGGCAAACTGGCCGGCACTCCCGGCGCCCAGGCGCGCAATCAGGGTGCGCAGCACTTCTTCGTGCCAGGCCTGGCCAAAGCGGCGGCGCGTCCCGTAGTCGGCGATCTTCAGGGTGGCCAGGCCTTCGGCCTTCAACAGCCCGATCTTGGCGTCGAGCCGCTTGCGCCCTTCCATCACATCGGCGAGCTTTTGCGTGTTGCGGAAATAGACCTCGTTGATGATGGCCAGCACCGGGATCTCGAACAGGATGGTGTGCAGCCACGGCCCTTCGATCACGACCTCAATTTCACCCGAGGGCAAGGCCTTGACGCTGACGTATTTTTCGTTGAGGTGAAACAACCCCAGAAAATCGACAAAATCGCTTTTGATGAAACGCATGCCGCGCAGGTAGGCCAGTTCGGCATCCTGGAAATGCAGGCTGCACAAGGCGCGGATTTCCTCCCGGATTTCACTGACATAAGGCGCCAGGTCGCTGACGCCGGACGCGCCGGCGTTGCGGCACTTGAAACGGTACTCGACCTGCGCACCGGGAAACTGGTGCAGCACCACCTGCATCATCGTGAACTTGTAGAGATCGGTGTCAAGCAGGCTGGTGATGATCATGGGCATTTCCGTAAATTCATTTTTCGGGCGAATTGCGGCGTTGCGCGGTGCTCGCAATCCTCACGTACCCAAGTACGTTCCGGTTGCTGCGCGACCCTCGTATGAGCTCGAAGAGCGATACGACAAGCGCCTTGCACTTCATCCCGAAAAACCGAATTTTCGGAAGCGCCCATCACACGCGGAGCAGAAAGTCTTAACCCAGAAAATCCACTTCGAACAGCAGCGTGGCGTTCGGCGGAATCACGCCACCCGCGCCGCGTGCGCCGTAACCGAGTTCGGCCGGAATGACGAGACGGCGCGTGCCGCCCACCGACATGCCCTGCACGCCTTCATCCCAGCCCTTGATGACCTGGCCGGCGCCGAGCGAAAACTCGAAGGGCTGGCCACGGTCCTTGCTGGAGTCGAACTTGGCGCCCTGCACGCCGTCGTTGTAGAGCCAGCCGGTGTAATGCACCTTGACATTCTGGCCGGCCTTGGCGATCGCGCCTGTGCCCAACACGGTGTCTTCATACTGCAGGCCGGAGGGAGTGGTGTTCATAGGGCTCTTTCTGTAAAAAAATGGAAACTACGCTGTTTGGCGCCAACCCCTGACTTTACCCGCAAGTAGCAACCCAGAGGCGGGTTAAGGACGCTGGCGTGGAGCCTTCCCATACAAGCAGGGGCCGCGGATCTGGCTCTGCCAGTCCGCAGGCGCAGCGGCCCCCTCGGGGGGCAGGGAGCTACACGCAGTGAGCGACCGTGGGGGCCATTCAATCCAGCCAGGTCGTGAAGGCCTGCACACCGACGCGCGGCGTGCGGAAGGTGTTGACCAGCGCGGACTCGTCGGCATAACCCAGCGCCATGCCACAGACCAGCATTTCGTCGTCGCCAGCGCCGATGTGCGGCAGGATGATTTTGGCAAAACCGTTCCAGGCCGCCTGCGGACAGGTATGCAGTTCGTGGCCCCGCGCGGCCACCATGATGTTCTGCATGAACATGCCGTAGTCCACCAGGCTGCCGCGGCCCATGACGCGGTCCAGCGTGAACATCAGGCCGACAGGTGCGTCGAAAAACCGGTAGTTGCGCTGGTGCTGCGCATGCATCTTGTCCTTGTCACCCTTGCCTATGCCCAGCAGGCCGTACAAGCCCCAGCCGTTTTCGCGGCGCCGGTCGATGTAGGGCGAAACCCAATTTTCCGGGTAGTAGTCGTACTCCTCCTTGTATTGCGCGGCCAGCTCGGGGTTGGCGCGGATCGCGTCATGCGCGGCGCAGACCTCGCCGACCAGGCTGTCACGACTGCCGCCTTGCAGCACATACACCTTCCACGGCTGGGTGTTGGTGCCCGAGGGTGCGCGGCTGGCGATCGCCAGCAGCTGTTCCAGCGTTTCGCGGGGCACGGCTTTCGGCAGGAAGGCACGCACGGACATGCGGCTGTGGATGGCTGCATCCACAGCATTGAGGGGTTCGGTCACTTCAGGGTCTCCAGGGTGGTCAAAAGTTGGGGCGGCAAGGGCACGGGCCGGCGGGTGTGCCGGTCCACATACACATGGATGAAATGGCCCCTGGCGGCGCTCAGGGCAGCGCCATCCTGGCCAGGGAACAGCCCGACCTCGTACCGCACGCTGGACGAGCCGACATGCGCCACGCGGATGCCGGCGAGCACCGGTTCGGGAAAGGACAGCGGCGCAAAATAATTGCACTGGGTTTCGATGACCAGGCCGATCACGGCACCGGCGTGGATGTCGATGGCGCCGCGCTCGATCAGGTAGCCGTTGACCGCGGTGTCGAACCAGCTGTAGTACACGACATTGTTGACATGGCCGTACACATCGTTGTCGGACCAGCGCGTGCCGATCGGACGAAAAACCTTGTAAGCGCTGCGGGGTTCGGCCTGGGGGCGTGTCGGGGACGTCATGAGAGCTATTTTGCCAGCAGGCCAGCGGCATTCTTCCGTCGAGTCGGGGCCGCGGGTCTGGCTTCGCCAGACCGCAGGCGCAGCGGCCCCCTTGGGGGGAAGGAAGCTACACGCAGTGAGCGACCGTGGGGGCCATCTTCCAGCGTTTCCAGTACTCGATCGCGACGCTGTAGGTATTCATCTGCACCTGCACCGTCTCGTCGATGTTGATGCCGTAACCGCCGGCCATGGCGAAGGCCAGCGGAATGCGGCGTTGCCAGGCCCAGTCAAACACGCGTCGGTCCCTGGCCTCCAGGCCGTCATAACTGAGCTTGAGCCGCCCCAGCCGGTCCCCTTCGAACGGGTCGGCGCCCGCCAGATAGATCACCAGGCCTGGCTCGAAGCGCCGTTCCAGCTCGTCGAGCCCATGCTCCAGCGCCTGCAGGTAGGGCGCATCGGTGCAGCCGTCCGGCAGGTCCACGTCGAGGTCGCTCGCCTCCTTGCGAAAGGGGAAATTCTTTTGCCCATGCAGCGACAGCGTGAACACGCTGGCGTCGGCACTGAAGATGCTGGCCGTCCCGTTGCCCTGATGCACGTCCAGGTCGATGATCGCCACCCGCAGCGGCGTGTATTGGCTGCGTGCCCACTCCATCTGCATCTGGCGAGCCGCGACGGCCGCATCGTTGAACACACAAAAGCCCCCACCCTTGCCTGCCGATGCATGGTGGGTGCCGCCGGCCATGTTGGCGGCCACGCCTTCGGCACGACCCTGCAGCCCCAGGGCAGCACGTGCCGCCGCCACCGTGGCACCCACCGACCGGCGTGAACGCTCGACCATCTCCGTGCTCCAGGGGAAGCCGATCTCGCGCATGGCCGCCGCATCCAGCGTGCCGTCGGCCACGGCCTGGATATAGGCCGGTGTGTGCGCCAGCGCCAGTTCGCCGTCGCTGGCCCGCGGCGCCACGCCCATGCGCACCTGCGGCAACTCGCCGGCCACGCGGTCGCGCAGGCGCTGGTATTTGGCCATCGGAAAGCGGTGCCCGGCCGGCAAGGGCAGGACGAAGTGGTCGGCGTAGAAGGCTTGCACGATGGTTGAAAAACAGGGAAAAGTTCCGGAACGCCAAGGGTAACTCCTAGGGCAAATGGCGTTCCCGGCACTTGAGTTGGTTATACAAAATAACTACAGTCAATAATCATATTTACACAAAACAACTACATCGACGGTGCTCTTACGGGAGACCATCCTCCCGCCCTCCCAACACATCGAGGAACAAACAATGTCCTGGCTCGCATCCAGCCTGGCGGTCCGCCTGGAAGGCCTTCGGGCACGCCGGCTACCAAGCCCTGCCCGAGAGGCCAGGATGGAGCAGGTGCGCGAAGCCATGCTCGCAGCTCTGGATGAAAGCGGTGACGACAGATTCCTGGGGCTGAAAACCCGGATCCGGTTCGCAGGTGACGTGCAGCGCATGTGGGACCTGCGAAGCGAACTCATGAAAGCCCTGGCAAACGCCCAGGGGGAGGCCCGCGCGGGCGAGACGCTGCGGCTGGTCACCGGCATGTTCCGCGACCTGTTGCCCGAGGGCCTGGCATCAGGTCTGGGCCATCAAGCCGTTCGGGAACGGGATCCAGGCTGGCAGGGGAGCTTCACGAAAGCTTCACCAACTTCAAATAACAAGTTTTAAAGGGAGAAACACATGTTTCGTTCAACACTCATGGCATTGATGGTGTTTGCAGGCGCCCAGGCGATTGCAGGCGACAAGGGCGTGACGCCCACAGAAATACGACTGGGCGCGTCGGCCGTGCTCAGCGGTCCATTGGGAGCCCAGACCAAGGAATACGGCGTGGGTTCGCGCCTGTACTTCGACGCGGTGAATGCGGACGGCGGCGTGCACGGCCGCAAGATCAGCTACACCACGCTGGATGATGGCTTCGACGTCAAACGCGCGGTGGACAACACCCGCAAGTTGATCGAGGAAGACGGCGTGTTCATCATCTACAACAGCACTGGTACAGCACAAACGGGCGCGATCCTGCCCCTGCTGCAGGAAACCCGGACCATTGCCTTCGGGCCGGTGACGGGTGCGTCCGCGTTCAGGGAAAAGGTCAACCCCTACCTGTTTCATGTGCGCGCCAGCTACGCCAATGAAGCGCGTCGCATTATTTCCCAGCTCAAGCAAACCGGCATCTCGCGCATCGCCGTGTTTTACCAGGACGACGGCCTCGGCAAAACGCTGCAAGCCGAGTTGCGCCTGGCCGCGAGCGCGGAAAACATCAGCTTCGTAGCTGAAATCAAGGGTGACCCCGCCAAACCCGACTTCAAGGCCGCCGCCGCGGCCACAGAGCAGGCCAAGCCCCAGGCGGTCATCGTTGCCACCGCGGGAGCCACCTTCCCCAATTACGTCAAGGCCGTCCTGCAGACTTCCGTCAAGCCGGGCTTCTATGGTTTTTCCGTCGCGAGTGTGGACGTGATCAACCGCGAGCTGAAGCAGGACGCGCGCGGGATCGTCCTGACCCAGATCATGCCGTCGCTGCGCAACGCGACCATCCCTGCCGTGGCCGAGTACCTCAAGCTCCTGCGCGAAAAATCGCCGGACGCCCGCCCGTCGGCCTCGCAGTTCGAGGGGTTTGTCCACGCCAAACTGCTGGTCGAGGGTCTGCGCAGGGCCGGCCGGCAACTGAGCACGGACTCGTTCATCAAGGCCATGGAGGGGGCCGGCGATATCAGCTTCGGCCGTTTTGTGGCGAAGTACTCGCCGCAGTCACACAACGGGTCCTCCTACGTGGAGATGGCCATCATCGACAACGAGGGTCAGCTGCGCTACTGAGTCCCGGCGGGGTTCCAGGCCCCTCCCCTTGACAGCGCCTGGTCCTCCGGCAGGCGCCCCTGCGCCTCCCGCCTCTCAACAGGGCGGGCGCTAGAGCTTGACCTCTAAAATGCTGCACTGCAACAAAAATCGCTTGCAATCGTGCGCCTGATCCCTATACTTGAGTTATGTTGCAGTGCAGCAATCGACAAGACAAGCCCAACAGCAGATTGTCCGGCAGCGCAACTAATTGAATTCTTAACCCACTTATTGGAGATTTAAATATGTTGACCGCTGAACAAATCATGGCTTCCCACAAAGCAACCGTTGAAACCCTGTTTGGTCTGACCAGCAAGGCTTTCGAAGGCGTCGAGAAACTGGTTGAACTCAATGTCCAGGCTTCCAAGGCTGCCCTGGCTGAAACCGCCAACCACACCCAGACCCTGCTCGGCGCCAAAGACGCCCAGGAACTGCTGGCCCTGCAAGCCAGCCTGATGCAGCCCCTGGCTGAAAAAACCGCCGCTTACAGCCGCCACCTGTACGACATCGCCACCGGTACCGGTGCTGAAGTCGGCAAGGCCTTCGAAGGCCAGGCTGCTGAAGCCCAAGCCAAATTCATGGGCCTGGTTGACAGCGCCGCCAAAAACGCACCGGCTGGTTCCGAGTCCGCTGTGGCCGTGATGAAAAGCGCCGTGGCTGCCGCCACCAACGCTTTCGAGTCGGTCCAGAAAGCCGTCAAGCAAGCCAGCGACATGGCCGAAGCCAACCTCACCGCGGTGACCAACACCGCCGTGAACGCCACCAAAACCGCTTCCAAAAAGCGTTGATGAACAGGGCTTGAATTGGCGGGCCGAGCCGCCAGCTGATTCAGGCCGGGTTTGAAAAATTCAAACCCTACAGATTCCGGAGCCTGCTGCCGTTAACCAAGTATCGGAGCGCAAGTTCCAGCCGGTTGTCTCCTCGGGTCCTTCCAGAAATCAAGTTTCACGGACCCCTTCAAAGCCTGATCGCAAGATCGGGCTTTTTTTTGGGCCAAAAAAGGCCTTGAGCCCTTGCTGGTCGCTCGTAAGCAGTAATCAAAAACAGAGCGTCAGCGCGCTGCCGTGCGCACGGTGGCCATCTTCGCCCTGAGTGCGGGCAGCGCCGCCCGCATCGCCGCCCGTCCCGCATCGATGGCGCGCTGGCGGGCCGAGAAGTCCGCGCTCTTCAGGCCGACCTGGGAAGGCTGCACCACCACATCGGCATCCTTCAACTCATACTGGTTGATGCTTTTGCCCATGATGGCAAAGGTCTGCAGCAGGATCTGCAAGGTGCCGTCGGCCGTGTTGGCTTCGGGGGGGTTGGAGATGTCGACGGCAATCACCAGCTCGGCACCCATCTGCCGCGCAAATCGCACCGGCACCGGCGAGACCAGGCCGCCGTCCACATACTCGCGGCCGTTGATTTTGACCGGCACAAACACCGCCGGCACGGCGCTCGATGCGCGCACCGCCATGCCGGTGTCACCGCGCTGGAACAGCACCGGCTGGCCGCTGCCCAGGTCCGTCGCCACGATGCCCAGCGGAATGGCCATGTTTTCCATCAGCCGTCCCGCCACCAGATCGTTCACGTAACGGCCAAGAGCCTCGCCGCGAAACATGCCGCGGCCGAAAATCGGCAGCATCCAGTCGGTGATCGCGACCTCTTCCATGTTCAGGGCCGTCTGCTGCAGCTGCGCACTGCTTTTGCCGCTGGCATAGAGCGCGGCGACCAGGCTGCCGGCCGAGGTGCCGACCACCACGGAAGGCCGGATGCCGGCTTCTTCCAGCACCGCAATCACACCCACATGGGCAAAACCACGGGCCGCCCCGCCGCCCAGCGCCAGGCCGATACGCGGCGCGCGCTGGGCCGGGGTCTCGACCACCGGCCCGGCGACGGGCGCCACCGTGCCGGCCGGCAGGCCGGCGCAGCCGGCCAGTATGAGCAGCCCGGCCACGGCGACCGCACGTGCTGCCCCGCGACCCAGCGAGCCGCCCGCCCAACCCAGGGCAGCCATCATGATCGCAAAGCTATTGAGAATAATTCGCGTTTGTATTACACTGATTGCCATTCCAACCTTCACAGTTCGCACCATGTTGAAAAAATCCCCGATTCTGGCCACCCTGGCCGTGGCTGCCACCCTGATGGGCGGCGCTGGCGGCGTCAGCGCGCAGGAACAGGTGGTCAACCTGTATTCTGCCCGCCACTACCAGACCGATGAGGCGCTTTACAGCAATTTCACCAAAACCACGGGCATCCGGATCAACCGCGTGGACGCCGACGATGCCGGCATCCTCGCGCGACTGAAGGCCGAAGGCGCTGCCTCCCCCGCCGACGTGATTCTGCTGGTCGATGCAGCGCGGCTGGCCAAAGGCGACAGCGAAGGCCTGTTCCAGCCGATCAAGTCGCCCCTGCTGGAAAAGGCGATTCCCGCGCAGCTGCGCGCCCAGGCCACGCCCGAAGGCACGACCTGGTTCGGTTTTTCCACCCGCGCCCGTCTCATCGTTTATGACAAGCTCAAGGTCAAGAAAGCCGACGTCGACACCTACGAAGAACTCGCCAATCCGAAAAACAGGGGCCTGCTGTGCACCCGCTCGGGCTCGCACCCCTACAACCTGTCGCTGTTCGGCGCGGTGACCGAGCATCTGGGCGCCGCCAAAGCCGAAGAATGGCTCAAGGGCATGGTGGCCAACATGGCCCGTCCGCCCAAGGGCGGTGACACCGACCAGATCAAGGGCGTGGCCAGCGGCGAATGCGGCATCGCGATCACCAACAGCTACTACCTCGCGCGCATCCTGCGGTCGTCCGCGCCGGAAGACAAGGCGATTGCCGACAAGGTCGGTGTGGTGTTTCCCAACCAGCAGTCCTGGGGCACCCATGTGAACATCGCCGGTGCGGCCGTCGCCAAAAACGCCAAGAACAGCGCCAATGCGGTGAAATTCATGGAATACCTGGCCAGCCCCGACGCGCAGAATTATTTTGCCAACGGCAACAACGAATGGCCCGCCGTCGCCGGCGTGAAAGTCAGCAATGCGGCCCTGCAGGCCATGTCGGGCGGCAGCTTCAAGTCCGAGACCATCCCGATCAGCACCGTCGGCGCCAACCAGGTGAAGGTGCAGCAGATGCTGGATCGCGTCGGCTACAAATAAGACGGCAGCCTCAACTCCCACTCAACAAAGCCCGGTTCGCCGGGCTTTTTTATGGGCGATTTTTATGCGTGATAATTGCCCTTGACGTTGACGTTAACGTCAACTCCGCAACACCCTCCCCCTCATCATTTCCCCAAGGAACATCTCATGGACATCGCAGGCAAAGTATTCATCGTCACCGGCGGCGCATCGGGTCTCGGCGAAGGCACGGCACGCATGCTGGCGGCCAAGGGCGGCAAGGTCGTGATTGCCGACATGCAGGTTGAAAAAGGCGAAGCCATCGCGAAAGACATCGGCGGCGCCTTCGTCAAGTGCGACGTGAGCCAGGAAGCCGACGGTCAGGCCGTGGTCGCCAAGGCCGTGTCCATGGGCAAGCTGATGGGCCTGGTCAACTGCGCCGGCATTGCACCGGCGGAAAAAACCGTCGGCAAAAACGGCGCGCACAACCTCGGCGTGTTCAGCAAGACCATCACGGTCAACCTGATCGGCAGCTTCAACATGATCCGTCTGGCCGCTGACGCGATGTGCAAGAACGAACCCGAAGCCACCGGCGAGCGCGGCGTGATGATCTCCACCGCTTCCGTCGCAGCCTACGACGGCCAGATCGGCCAGGCCGCCTACAGCGCATCCAAGGGCGGCATTGTCGGCATGACCTTGCCGATCGCGCGCGACCTGGCACGCAACGGCATCCGCAACATGACAATTGCGCCCGGCATCTTCGGCACACCGATGATGTTCGGCATGCCCCAGGAAGTGCAGGATTCGCTGGCCGCCTCCGTGCCCTTCCCCAGCCGCCTGGGCACGCCGCAGGACTACGCCAAACTCGCGCAGCACATCTTTGAAAACGACATGCTCAACGGCGAAGTGATCCGCCTGGACGGCGCGATCCGCCTGGCACCGCGCTAAGCGCCTCTCCAACGCTATCGTATTAATAGCTACTTGCGCCCACTCCGCCTGGGCTGAAGGCCGATCTGACTGAAAACCCAGCCAGTTCGGCCTTTTTTCTGCTGCTTACAAATTCAAACTGCCCACCGCAGCTGACCCGGCAGCGCCACGCCGGGCTTGGGTTTACCATGGCCCATCCCCACTGGAGATGCCATGAAAACCGTCGCCCCTGCGTTCATGTTCAAGCGAGCCGCTGCCCTGTCTCCGCTGTCCGGCCTGGCCCTGGCCGCCGCCCTGCTGGTGGCCGGCTGCGCCACGGCCCCGCCCTTCGCCTACAACGTGCCGGCGCAGCCCGAAGGCACGTCGGGCTACACCGAAAAACCCGGCTGGGCAAACGCGAGTTTTGCCGTCGCCGCGGCCAACCCTCTGGCCACCGATGCCGGCTACCAGGTGCTCAAGGCGGGCGGCTCGGCGATCGACGCGGCGATTGCCGTGCAGATGGTGCTCGCGCTGGTCGAGCCGCAATCGAGCGGCATAGGCGGCGGCGCGTTTTTGCTGCATGCCAGCGGCAGCAAGGTCGAGGCGTTTGACGGCCGCGAAACCGCACCGGCGGCGGCCGATGAAAAACTCTTTGTCGGCGCCGACGGCAAACCCATGACCTTCATCGACGGTGTGGTCGGCGGCCGCTCGGTCGGCGTGCCGGGCACGGTGCGCATGCTGGAGATGGCGCACAGGCAGCACGGCAAGCTGCCCTGGGCGCAGCTGTTCGTGCCGGCCATCACGCTGGCCGAAGGCGGCTTCAAGGTCAGCGCTCGCCTGGCCACCCTGCTGAAAACCGAACAACACCTGAAAAAAGACCCGGTGGCCGCTGCCTATTTTTACCAGCCCAATGGCGAGCCGCTGGCCGCCGGCACCACACTGCGCAACCAGCCGCTGGCCGATGTGCTGAAAAAAATCGCCGCGGGCGGCTCCAAAGCACTGCTCGAGGGCGACGTCGCCCAGGCCATCGTGACCAAGGTGCAAGGCCACCCGACCAACCCCGGCAAACTGAGCCTGGCCGATCTGGCCGGCTACCAGGCCAAAAAACGCGAGCCGATCTGCCACGACTACCGGGCGCAGGCGCGCGACTACCGCATCTGCGGCATGCCGCCGCCCAGCTCGGGCGCGATTGCGGTCGGGCAGATCCTGGGCATCCTGAACCACACGCCAGCATCCACGCTGGGTCTGGTCACCGGCACCGGTGGCGACGGCACCACCCCCGCGCCCACGCCATCGGCCGACTGGCTGCACCTGTACACCGAGGCCTCGCGCTTGGCCTTTGCCGACCGCGCGCAGTACCTGGGCGATCCCGACTTCGTGCAGCCGCCGGGCGGCAACTGGATGAGCCTGCTGGACCCGGTCTACCTGGCCGAACGCGCGAAGCTGATCGCCGCGCAGCCCGGCGGACAAAGCATGAAGGTCGCCAAACCGGGCACACCAGGCGGCACGCGCCTGGCTTATGCCCCCATGCCCGAGCAGCCCGAATACGGCACCTCGCACATCAGCATCGTCGATGCGTATGGCAACGCGATTGCCATGACCACCACGATCGAAGACGCCTTCGGCGCGCGCCAGATGGTTAACGGTTTCCTCTTGAACAACGAACTGACCGACTTCAGCTTCGCACCGGCGGACGCCAGCGGCGCCCCGGTGGCCAACCGCGTGCAGCCGGGCAAACGCCCGCGCTCGTCGATGGCGCCCACCCTGGTGTTCGACAAGGCCACCGGCCAGCTCGTGATGAGCGGCGGCAGCCCGGGCGGCGCGCTGATCATCCACTACACCGCCAAGACGATCTACGGCGTGCTCAACTGGGGAATGATGCCGCAGCAGGCCATCAACCTGCCCAACTTCGGCTCGCTCAACGGCCCGACCCTGCTGGAAGAAAAACGCTTTGCACCGGCCACCGTCGACGCGCTGAAAGCCCGCGGCCATGAAGTGCGCGAGATGACCATGACCAGCGGCTTGCAGGCGATCACCCGCGGCCAGGCGCACGGCAAATCACTGTGGCTGGGCGGCGCCGATCCGCGCCGTGAAGGCGTGGTGATGGGCGATTGAGTAAAAAAAGTGGCTGCAGCCATTGTCTGGCGTGCGCAAGCAGCTATTTTTTTGGTAGCGCGCTGGTCCGCATCGGCTCGGCCGGCGCGTCCTGTTCGCCGGTGCCTATACGTTCGTATTCCGAAATCACCTGCGCGCCCAGCAGCAGCAGCGTGGCGGCCAGCTCCAGGCTCAGCAGGACAATGATGGCCGTGGTCAGCGAACCGTACACCAGGCCGACCTGCGACAGCGTGTCGAAGTACCAGACCAGCAGATGGCGCGTCACTTCCCACAGCAGCGCCGCCGTGATGCCGCCTATCAGCGCGTGGCGCAGCGAGAGCTTGCCGACCGGCATCACCATGTAGACCGAGGTCAGCACAAAGATCTCGCCGGCCAGGCCCAGCAGGTAGAGCAACACGCCCGAGAAACCGCTGAGCGACCAGCTGTAGCCCAGAAACTCCAGGCTCTGGTCGCCCAGGGCCTGGAAACCGCCGGAGACCAGCGTCACCAGCAGCAGGCCCACGCCCAGGCACAGGATGTAGACGTAAGGCAGCAGCGCGGACACCAGGAAACGGCGGCGCCGGATCGCCACGCGGTGCAGGAAAATCACCGACATCGCGTTTTCCAGCACGGTGAAGGCCAGGGAGCTGAAAAACAGCATGGTGGCCAGCAGCACCCAGCCCATGAGCTCGCGATGGGCGAGAAAGTTTTCAAGCTCACCCACGATGAAGTCGGCCTGGCCCGGCGCCAGCCAGCCGATGTAGCGGCCCAGCGCCTCCAGCAGCGCCGACTGGTCGATCACATGCGACAGCGCAATCGCCATCAGGATCAGCAGCGGAACAATCGACAGCAAGGCGTAATACGCCACCGCCCCCGCCAGCAGCAGGCCCTGGTTGGCCCGAAAGCCCAGCAGCACGCGCAACGCAAAGGCGCCGGGGTGCCGGATCACATAAGCGGCCTGGGGTCCGGGGGTCATGGCTGCGGCCTGTTCAACATCAAATAAGCCTCAAGCCCTTGCCAGACATGCGTAATCAGCTAGTTTTTTGATAGCAAACCCGCCTGACGTCATACATCGATCGCGGCCGCCGAACCAGCCAGCTTGCGCAGCTCGAACTTCTGGATCTTGCCGGTGCTGGTCTTGGGCAGCTCGCCGAACACCACCGCGCGCGGCACCTTGAAGCCGGCCAGGTGTTTCTTGCAGTGCGCCACGATGTCCTCCTTGGTCGCCGTCGCCCCGACCTTGAGCTCGACAAAGGCGCAGGGGGTTTCACCCCAGCGTTCGTCGGGCTTGGCCACCACGGCAGCGGCCAAGACGTCGGGGTGGCGGTAAAGCACGTCTTCGACCTCGATCGAGGAGATGTTTTCGCCGCCGGAGATGATCACATCCTTGCTGCGGTCCTTGATCTTGATGTAGCCGTCGGGGTACATCACGGCCAGGTCGCCGCTGTGGAACCAGCCCCCGGCAAAAGCCTCTTCGGTCGCCTTGGGGTTCTTCAGGTAACCCTTCATCGCGATGTTGCCCCGGAACATGATCTCGCCCATGGTCTCGCCGTCTTGCGGCACCGGCTGCAGGGTCTGCGAGTCGAGCACGCGCACATCACGCTCCAGGTGGTAACGCACGCCCTGGCGCGCGTTGAGGCGGGCGCGCTCGCCGATGTCGAGTTTTTCCCAGCCATCCTGCGCGGCGCACACGGTCGCCGGGCCGTAGACCTCGGTCAGGCCGTAGACATGGGTCAGGTCAAACCCCAGCGCCTCCATGCCCTCGATCATGGACGCCGGCGGCGCCGCACCGGCCACCATGGCCTTGACGCCGCGCGGCAGGCCCTGCTTCATGCTGGCCGGCGAGTTGACCAGCAGGCCGTGCACGATGGGCGCGCCGCAGTAGTGGGTCACGCCGTGCTGGCGGATCGCGTCGAAAATCGCCTGTGGCTCGACCCGGCGCAGGCAGACGTTGACCCCGGCGCGTGCCGCCACCGTCCACGGGAAACACCAGCCGTTGCAATGGAACATGGGCAGCGTCCACAGGTAGACCGCGTGTTTGGGCATGTCCCATTCGAGGATGTTGGACACCGCGTTGAGCGCCGCGCCGCGGTGGTGGTACACCACGCCCTTGGGGTTGCCGGTGGTGCCGCTGGTGTAGTTCAGCGCAATCGCGTCCCACTCGTCGTCGGGCTGGCGCCAGGCAAACGCAGCGTCGCCGCTGGCCAGGAACTCGTCGTAACGGATGCTGCCGATGCGCTCGACCGGCCCGGTGTACAGCGCGTCTTCCACGTCGATGACCAGCAGCGGCGCGCTCGACTGGCGCAGCGCCAGCGCCTTTTTCATGACGCCGGCAAACTCGGGATCGACGATCACCACCTTGGCCTCGCCGTGGTCCAGCATGAAGGCAATGGTTTCGGGGTCGAGCCGGGTGTTCAGCGCATTGAGCACCGCCCCGGTCACCGGAATGCCGAAGTGCGCCTCCACCATGGGCGGGGTGTTGGGCAGCATCACGGCGACGGTGTCGCCCTTGCCAATGCCGTGCCGCTGCAGCGCACTGGCCAGCTGGCGGCAGCGCGTGAAGACCTCGGCCCAGCTGCGGCGCAGGCCGCCATGCACCACCGCCAGCCGGTCCGGGTAGACCTCGGCGGTGCGCTCAATGAAGGACAGCGGCGACAGCGCAGCGTAATTCGCCTCATTGGGCGCTAAGTCCTGGTCAAAAATGCTGGGCATCAAAGTCTCCTCGGGGTTGGGCGGTCTGTACAGCCATGGTAGCCGCACACCGGCGCCCGGCCCTTGACCCGCCTCACATCGCGGCCATCGCCCGGTGCACCGCAGCTGGCCGGGCCGCTGGTTTCCGGCGGGCCGTTTCGGGGCAAATCCGGCGCTGAAGGCACAATACAGCCGTGGCCATTCCCCAATCATTCATCCAGGAACTGCTGGCGCGCGCCGACGTGGTGGACATCGTCGGGCGTTACGTACAGCTCAAAAAGGGCGGCGCCAATTTCATGGGGCTGTGCCCCTTCCACGGCGAAAAATCGCCCTCCTTCAGCGTCAGCCCGTCCAAGCAGTTCTACCACTGCTTCGGCTGCGGAAAAAACGGCAACGCCATCAGCTTTCTGATGGAGCACGGCGGCATGACCTTTGTCGAGGCCGTGAAAGACCTGGCCCAGCAATACGGCCTGCAGGTTCCGGAAGACGACGTCTCGCCGCAGGAGCGCGCCCGCGCCGCCCAGGCGCGCGAGCAGCAGGCCACGCTCACCAGCGTGCTCGAAAAAGCCGGTATCGCCTACATCAAGCACCTGCGCAACGCGCCGCGCGCCATCGACTACCTCAAGGGCCGCGGCCTGTCGGGCGAAATCGCCAAAACCTTCGGCCTCGGCTACGCGCCCGAAGGCTGGCGCGCGCTGGCCAGCGTGTTCCCCGACTACAACGACCCGCTGCTGGTGGAAAGTGGCCTGGTCATCACCGGCGAGCCGGGCGAGGAGAACGCCCAGGGCGAAGCCAAGCGTTACGACCGCTTCCGCGACCGCATCATGTTTCCGATCCGCAACGTCAAGGGCGAATGCATTGGTTTTGGCGGGCGCGTGCTGGGCGACGAAAAACCCAAGTACCTGAACTCGCCCGAAACCCCGGTGTTCAGCAAGGGCCGCGAGCTCTACGGCCTGTTCGAGGCGCGCACCGCCCTGCGCGAGCACGGCTACGCGCTGGTCACCGAAGGCTACATGGACGTGGTGGCGCTGGCCCAGCTCGGTTTTGCCAACGCCGTGGCCACCCTGGGCACGGCTTGCACCGCCGACCATGTGCAAAAGCTGTTCCGTTTCACCGAGTCGGTGGTCTTCAGCTTTGACGGCGACAGCGCCGGACGCCGGGCCGCGCGCAAGGCGCTGGATGCCGCCCTGCCCTTTGCCACCGACGTGCGCACCGTCAAGTTCCTGTTCCTGCCGGCCGAACACGACCCCGACAGCTACATCCGCGAACACGGCCAGGAAGGCTTTGCCGCCTATGTCGCCAAGGCCGTGCCGCTGAGCAAATTCATGCTCGACGCCGCCGGCGAAGGCTGCGACCTGGACACCGCCGAAGGCCGCGCCCACATGGCCAGCAATGCGCGTCCGCTGTGGAGCCTGCTGCCCGACGGCACACTCAAGCACCAGTTGCTCGCCGAGATCGCCGACACC
This sequence comes from Pseudomonadota bacterium, assembly GCA_040389085.1. Lineage (GTDB taxonomy): Bacteria > Pseudomonadota > Gammaproteobacteria > Burkholderiales > Burkholderiaceae_C > Polaromonas. The sequence goes on along the minus strand of JAZKAP010000001.1, from coordinate 93,923 downwards.
GTGCTGATCGACAGCCGCGAACTGCTGCAGATCTGGCAACCGGCCGCGCCGCACTATAAAAACAGTAGCAACCCGCGCATACAGGGAAAGGGCCAACGGCCAAAAGCGCCTGAATATGCCGACACCGCCCCGCATTTCGAGGAGTTTTCCGGCAACTTTGCCGACCTGCACGATGAAGGCGCCTATGCCGCGTCGCTGCCCGCCCCCTCCGCAGCGGGCGGGTCCGCCGGCCGCAGCTTCAGCGCCAAGCCCGGTGCCAGCCGGCCGCCGCGGCGCATCGCGGGGCGGGTGTTGCCGGCCGGCCGCGAAGACCGGGTGCTGCGGCTCATGCTGACCGACCCGCAAAGCTGGGACAAGCTCAGCGGGGAAGAACACGTGCTGCTGTCGGAACTGCCGGCGCCGCACGGGCCGCTGTTCGTCTGGCTGGAGAGCCAGCTGCACGAACACGGGCCGCAGCCCTGGGCGGCCCTGCGCGAGGGCCTGCGCGAACACCCCCAGGAAAAATACGCGGTTGACCAGATCGCCCAGCTTCACGAGGGCATCGAGTGCGACTGGAACGAGGTCCGCGCCATCCTGGACCAGCTCCTCAAGCTCAAACGCCAGCAGGAAATGGTCGATTTGCTGCCCCGGGTCCTGGCCGACCCGGCGGCCAGGCAGCGTTACGAAGAGTTGGCCGCCCTGCTGAAAAATAGCTGATTTAGCCCTTTTTTGTTGCCCAAAAATGAGGCAACAGGGTATAATCCGATTTTCCGCTACGGCAAGCGCGACAGCAGCACCTCCGGTACCAGCCCCCCGCAAGAACGGGACCTCACAGGTTGAAGGGCCACCTCCCCGCAAGGACTGCACACCAAATGTTCGCCCAAACAACTTGCTGTGGAGCCTGACGGGCTTGAGACACCTCTCGAGTCCGACAGATTCCTGAATGCCCAGCCATCCGGCGCGGGCATTTTTTGTGCCTGTAGCCCGACCGCTGTCGGGTGTCAGGAACCCAAGTCTGTTGAGGAAAGTTTCACACCGGGGGAGTTCGCCATGCCTGCTCAAAAGTCCAGCAAGACTGCCAAAACCGTGACCAAGCCCAAAGCGGCAGCCAAGGCTGCCGCCCGACCGCCGGTCAGGAAAGCCGCCAGCAACAAGCTTGAAAAACCCGGAAAAACCGCCATATCCAGACCAGTTCCTGGCAAAAAAGATGCAGCCAGCAAAGCGCCCCTGAAATCTGAAAAGCCTGTCAAGAAAGTGCCCCCTGTGCCGACCAAGTCTCCTGCCTCCACCGCCAAACCTGCTGCCAAAAAAGAAGCCGAGTTGAAGGTCACCCCGACCGCAGCCGGCACCGACGTGCCCGTGAAAAAGAAACCCGGTCGCCCGCCGAAAAACCCCGCTGCCGCGGTGGAAGCCGGCGGTGCCAAGCGCGGCCGCAAGCCCAAGGTGGCCATCAAGGGTGACGGCGACGAGGACATGTCCGACATCGAGGACGATCTGGTCGGCGAACCGGTGGTGGAAACGACCGAAAAGGTCAAGCCGCTGCGCATGAAGATCAGCAAGGCCAAGGAACGCGCCTTGATGAAAGAGTTCGGCCTGGACGAAACCGTGCTGTCCGAAGAAGACATGGCCAAGCGCCGTGCCCGCCTGAAGGCGCTGATCAAGCTCGGCAAGACCCGCGGCTACCTGACCCACGGCGAGATTTCCGATCACCTGCCCGACAAGCTGATCGACGCCGAAACCCTGGATGCGGTCATCGTCACCCTGAACGACCTGGGTGTAGCCGTGTACGAGCAGACGCCTGACGCAGAAACCCTGCTGATCACCGCCAACGCGCCCGCCGGTTCCACCGAAGAAGAGGCCGAGGAGGCCGCCGAAGCCGCCCTGTCCACGGTGGACAGCGAGTTCGGCCGCACCACCGACCCGGTCCGCATGTACATGCGTGAAATGGGCACTGTCGAGCTGCTGACGCGCGAAGGCGAGATCGAGATCGCCAAGCGCATCGAGGGCGGCCTGATGAAGATGATGGAAGCCATCTCCGAAAGCCCGGCCACGATTGCCGAGATCCTGCGCCTGGGTGAAGACATCCGCGAAGGCAAGGTGGTCATCTCCACCGTGGTCGACGGTTTCTCCAACCCCAACGAAGCCGACGACTACGTGGCCGAGGAAGACTTTGACGAGTTCGACGAGGAAGACGACGACGACGGCAAGGGCGGCTCCAAGGCGCTGACCAAGAAGCTCGAAGAGCTCAAGAAGGAAGCGCTGAGCCGCTTCGACACCATTGCCTCCCTGTTCGAAAAAGTCCACAAGACCTACGACAAGGAAGGCTGGGGCACGCCCACCTATACCAAAGCGCAAAAAGCCCTGAGCGACGAGCTCATGACCGTGCGTTTCACCGCCAAGACGATTGAAAAACTGTGCGACCTGCTGCGCGGCCAGGTGCTGGACGTGCGCAAGAAAGAGCGCGAGTTGCGCCGCATCATCGTCGAGAAGTGCGGCATGCCGCAGGAAGTCTTCATCAAGGACTTCCCGCCCAACCTGCTGAACCTGAAATGGGTCGAGAAACAGGTGGCTTCCGGCAAGCCCTGGTCCGTCATCATGGCGCGCAACATTCCGCCCATCCAGGAACTGCAGACCAAGCTCGGCGAACTGCAGGCCCGCGTGGTCGTGCCGCTGGCCCAGCTCAAGGACATCAACAAGCGCATGAACGAAGGCGAGACCAACTCGCGTGACGCCAAGAAAGAGATGATCGAGGCCAACTTGCGCCTGGTGATCTCGATCGCGAAGAAATACACCAACCGCGGCCTGCAGTTCCTGGACCTGATCCAGGAAGGCAACATCGGCCTGATGAAGGCGGTCGACAAGTTCGAATACCGCCGCGGCTACAAGTTCTCGACCTACGCCACCTGGTGGATCCGCCAGGCGATCACGCGTTCGATCGCCGACCAGGCCCGCACCATCCGCATCCCGGTGCACATGATCGAGACCATCAACAAGATGAACCGCCTGTCGCGCCAGCACTTGCAGGAGTTCGGCTTCGAGCCGGACGCCAGCATCCTGGCCGAGAAGATGGAGATTCCCGAGGACAAGATCCGCAAGATCATGAAGATCGCGAAAGAGCCGATCTCGATGGAAACACCGATCGGCGACGACGACGATTCGCACCTCGGCGACTTCATCGAGGACAGCGCCAACACCGCACCGCTGGAAGCCGCGATGCAGGCCGGCCTGCGCGACGTGGTCAAGGACATCCTCGACAGCCTGACACCGCGCGAAGCCAAGGTGTTGCGCATGCGTTTCGGCATCGAGATGAGCACCGACCACACGCTGGAAGAAGTCGGCAAGCAGTTCGACGTGACGCGTGAACGCATCCGCCAGATCGAAGCCAAGGCGCTGCGCAAGCTCAAGCACCCTTCGCGTTCGGACAAGCTGCGCAGCTTCATCGACACGCTGTAAGCACCCTGACGCCCTGCCGCGCAAGCGGCAACGGCAGTCCAACGCCCCGGCCCGCCCACAGCGGTCCGGGGCGTTGTTTTTGGTGCATTTAATGAGCTGCAGCCCGCATGGGTTGGACCTGAGGTGCTTCATAAAGGATAGCACCCTGCTCCGCGCAAGCGGACTTCGCCTGCGCCACCCTACACTTGGCACTGACCGAACTCGTTCACCCAACTGCCATGAGCGCTGCACGACATGTCTGAGCCCACCGACTTCCTCATCATCGGCGGCGGCATCGCCGCTGCCTCCGTCGGCTACTGGCTGGCACCGCACGGCCGTGTCACCCTGCTCGAGCGCGAGCCGCAGCCGGGCTACCATTCCACCGGCCGCTCGGCCGCGTTGTTCATGGAAAGTTACGGCACGCCCCAGGTGCGCGCCCTCACCATGGCCAGCCGGGCCTTCCTGCAGTCGCCGCCGCAAGGTTTTGCCGAACACCCGCTGCTGGGCCCGCGCGGCGCCATGATGGTGGCCGCCCACGGACAGGATGCGCTGCTCGCAGAACACTGGGACATCCTGCGCGCCATGACGTCGCATGCCCAACTGCTGGACGGCGCAGGCGCCTGCGCCAGGGTGCCCGCGCTTCGCCCCGGCAAGGTGCTGGGCGCGGTGTACGAACCCGAGGCCGCCGACATGGACGTGCATTCCATCCACCAGGGGTATCTGCGCGGGTTGCGCCACGCCGGCGGCCGCGTGGTGTGTGATGCGGAAGTGACCGCGCTGGCACGCGTGGGCGGCCTGTGGCGGGCGCAGGCGGGTGGCCGGGTGTATGAAGCGCCCGTGGTCCTCAATGCCGCTGGCGCCTGGGCCGACATGGTCGCCGCCCTCGCCGGCCTGCCCGGCATCGGCCTGGAGCCGCGGCGGCGCTCGGCCTTCATCTTTGCGCCCCCGGAAGGCGTGAACACGAGCGGCTGGCCGCTGACCGGCGGCGTCGCCGAGGACTGGTACTTCAAGCCCGACGCCGGCATGCTGCTGGGCTCGCCGGCCAATGCCGACCCGGTGGCGCCGCATGACGTGCAACCCGAGGAAATGGACATTGCCCTGGCCATCCACCGCATCGAGGAAATGACCACGCTGTCCATCCGCCGGCCCACGCGCACCTGGGCCGGGCTGCGCTCCTTCGTCGCCGACGGTGACCTGGTGGGCGGCTTTGATGTCCACGCGCCAGGCTTCTTCTGGGTCGCGGCCCAGGGCGGCTACGGCATCCAGACCTCGGCCGCGATGGGCGAGACCTGCGCCGCACTCGCGCGCGGCCTGCCCGTTCCCGAACGCATCGCCGCCTTCGGCCTCACGGCCGCCATGCTCAGCCCGTCCCGACTGAGCGCTGCGGCGGCCTGACCCTCGCTCAGTCCAGCGCGGCCAGCGCCATCATGCCGGCGGCCGTGTTGGAAATCGGGATGTGGTAATTGGTGTGCACCTTGCGCACGCGGCCGGGCACGGCGGCGCGCGTGGCCAGCCACATCAGCAGTTCCACACCCTGGGTGCCGGTTTTTTCGACGAGTTCATGGATGCTGTATTGCGCGGCCCATTCGGGCTCGCTGATCAGGCTGTCCATGAACTTCAGGTCAAAGGCCTTGTTGATGAAACCGGCGCGTTCGCCGTCGAGCTGGTGGCTCAGGCCGCCGGTGCCTATCACCACCACCTTCTTGTCGCTGTCCCACGAGGCAATCGCCTCGCCCACCGCCTTGCCCAAGGCCAGGCAGCGTTTGGCGCTGGGCAGCGGAAACTGCACGGTGTTGATGCAGATCGGCACCGTCAGCACCGGGCACGGCCCCTCGGGCCAAAACAGCTTGAGCGGCAGCGTGAAGGCATGGTCCACCAGCATTTCCTGGCAGGTCGTGATGTCGAACTCCTTGTCCACCAGCGCATTGATGATGTGCCAGGACAGCGCAGGCACGCCCTTGAACGGCGGCAGCGTGGGAATGCCCCAGCCTTCGTCGGCATTGCGGTACTCGGGTGCAGCGCCCACGGCAAAGGTCGGCATCTTGTCGAGGAAGAAGTTCAGGCCGTGGTCGTTGTAGAACACGACCGCAATGTCGGGCTTGACCTCGTCGAGCCAGGCCCGCACCGGCAGGAAGCCGTCAAAGAAAGGTTTCCAGTAGGGCTCCTGCTGGGCGCCCCGGGCGATCGCACCACCGATGGCGGGCACGTGGGAGGTGGTCAGGCCACCGATGATTTTTGCCATGGTGCTTTTCCTCAGGCCAGCAGTGTGGCGGGTTGATCGTTCTGCGCGAGCAGGCGCGCCTTGAAGGCCTCCTTGCTCAGGCCGGTCTGCGCGGCGCCCAGGTCCTGCACGTCCAGCCCGAGGATGCCGGCGAACTTGGCCAGGTAATACACGTTGCCGCCCGCCGCCAGCAGGCCCAGCACGTTGCGCGTGCGTATCGCCTGAATCTGCTGCTCGTTCAGGCCATAACGAAGCATGTAACCCACCTCATCGGCCTTGAAGGCCGCACGGTTGTCCGCGCTGTTGAACGAAAAGCACATCTTGTTGAGCGCATAGCCTTTTTGGGCCTGCTCGCCGTCAAACAGCGTGGTGCCGGGAATCGGAGGCAACGGCGGGGAATGGGACACGGAAATCTCCTGGGCTTGACCTGTATCAGTACCCCAGTATTGCCGCCCCGTTACAAAAGATAAACCGATGAATGCTGATGAAACCCATGAATGAATCCGATGGATCTGGCCTGGACGCCAGGCTGTTGCAGTTGCTGCTGAACGTGCTCGAAACCGGCAGTGTGACTGCGGCGGCGCAGCGCCTGGGCGTGACGCAGTCCGCCGTGAGCCACGGCCTGGACAGGCTGCGCGCCATCACCGGCGACCCGCTTTTTGTGAAAGCGGGCCGCGGCATCGTGGCTACCGCGCGCGCCGAGGCCCTGGCCCTGCCGGCGCGCGAACTGCTGGGCGCGCTCGAACGTTTTGCTCGGCTCGGCAGCTTCGACCCGGCGCGCTGGCAAACCACCTTCACGATCGCCGCCAACGACTTCCAGCGCGACCTGCTGCTGCCCGCGCTGGCCGCGCGCCTGCGCATGCAGGCGCCGGATGTGCTGCTGCGCGTGATCCCGTCGGCGGTACCGCGGCTGGAAACGCTGCGCAGCGACGACTGCCAGCTGGCCATCAGCCCGCGCCCGCCCGAAGGCAGCGACATCGTGCAAAAACGCCTGTTCGAAGACCAGTACCGGGTCTTTTATGACCCGGCGGAACGCGACGCGCCGCGTACCCAGGCCGACTACCTGGCCTCCAGCCACGCCACCGTGGTGTACGAGCCGCGCCGCAGCCTGGAGCTCGATCAGGTGCTGGCGGCACGCGGCCTGAAGCGGCGCGTCACGGTGATGGTGCCGTCCTTCAGCGCACTGCCGGCCTTTCTGCGCGGCACGACGCTGCTGGCCACCGTGCCGGGGCTGCTGGCGCACCACAGCTTCCAGGGCCTGGCCAGCTGCCCGCCACCTGTGCCCTGCCCGTCCATGCCCATGTACGCGATCTGGCACCTGCGCTACCAGCAGGACCCGGCGCACCGCTGGCTGCGGGAACAGCTGGATGCCGTGGTGGGTCCGGCGCTGGCCGACGCCGCGTCGGGTCAGGCTTCAGTCAAATAGGCCTCTAGCCCTTATGGATCATGCGCAAGCAGCTATCAATACAATAGCAGTTTCCAGAAATCCGCTCAGGCGGCAAATTCCTCGGTGTCCACTTCGCTGGCACTCTGCGCGCTGTAGCGGTGACCGGTGACGGTGCGCTGGTTGACCAGCGCTTCCAGCCTGTCCAGCAGGCTGGCGTCCAGCCGCACGTTCACCGCGCCGAGGTCATCGTGCAGATGCTCGACGCTGGTGGTGCCGGGAATCGGCACAATGTGCGGCGCCTTGTGCAGCAGCCAGGCCAGCGCGAGCTGGGCCGGCGTGCAGCCCGCCTCCAGCGCCAGGGCCTTGTAGGGCGGCAGCAGCTTGAGGTTGGCCGCGTAGTTGTCGGGTGCAAAACGCGGCATGGCGCTGCGGATGTCCTTGGGCTGGAGCGTGCTGACGTCGTGCAGCGCATCACACAGAAAGCCGCGCGCCACCGGGCTGAAGGCGACAAAGGCCGCGCCCAGCTCACGGCAGGCGTCGAGCACCGCGATCTCGGGGTTGCGCGTCCACAGCGAATACTCGGTCTGCACGGCCGCAATCGGGTGCACCGCATGGGCCTTGCGCAAGGTGGCGGCCGACACTTCGGACAGGCCGATGGCCCGCACCTTTCCCGCGCGCACCAGATCCGCCATGGCACCCACGCTGTCCTCGATCGGCACCTTCTTGTCCCAGCGGTGCAGGTAGTAGAGGTCGATCACATCGGTCTGCAGGCGCTGCAGGCTGTCTTCGCAGTTCTTGCGAAGGGTCTCGGGCCGGCCGTCGATCACGCGTTTGACGCCGTCCTCGAATTGCACACCCGCCATGCCGCCCTTGCTGGCCAGCGTGAAACGGCTGCGGTGCTTTGACAGCACCTTGCCGACCAGGGTCTCGTTGGCACCGAAGCCGTACAGCGCTGCGGTGTCGAACAGCGTGACGCCGGCATCGAGCGCGGCCAGCAACACACGCTCGCCCTGCTCCGCCGACGGCGGCGCCCCGTAGGCGTGGCTCAGGTTCATGCAGCCCAGGCCGATGGCCGAGACGTCGAAGGGGCCGATGCGGCGGGTGGGCAGGGAAATGGGCATGGTTTACTTGAGTTGCTGTTCCAGGTCGTGCAGCACCTGGTAACACGGCAGCACTTTGGCCACGCTGGAATTGGGCTCGCGGCCCTCGCGGATGGCGGCGAAAAATTCGCGGTCCTGCAGCTCGATGCCGTTCATGGACACGTCCACCTTGCTCACGTCGATTTTTTCTTCCTTGCCGTTGAACAAATCGTCGTAACGCGCGATGTAAGTGGCGCTGTCGCCGATGTAGCGGAAGAAGGTGCCCAGCGGCCCGTCGTTGTTGAAGCTCAGCGACAGCGTGCAGATCGCGCCGTTGGCTGCCTTGAGCTGGATGCTCATGTCCATCGCAATGCCCAGCGCCGGGTGGATGGGCCCCTGGATGGCATTGGCTTTCACGATAGGGCTGCCGCACTGGTAGGCGAACAGGTCCACCGTATGGGCCGCGTGGTGCCACAGCAGGTGGTCGGTCCAGCTGCGCGGCTGGCCCAGCGCGTTCATGTTGCTGCGGCGGAAGAAATAGGTCTGCACATCCATCTGCTGGATGTTGAAGCGGCCCGCCGCAATTTCCTTGTGCACATACTGGTGGCTGGGGTTGAAACGGCGCGTGTGGCCGCACATGGCGACCAGCCCGGTCTGCTTCTGAAGGGCCACCACCTCCTGCGCACCTTTCAGGGTGTCGGCCAGAGGAATTTCCACCTGCACATGTTTGCCCGCCTTCATGCAGGCAATGCTTTGCTCGGCATGCATCTGGGTTGGCGTGCACAGGATGACGGCATCCACCTCCTTGAGCGCCAGGCTGTCGGCCAGGTTGGTGGTGACATGGCCGATGCCGTATTTGGCGGCGACTTCTTTCGTCTTCTCCAGATCGCGGCTGATCAGCGAGATGACTTCCACGCCATCGATGTTCTTGATGCCGTCGAGGTGTTTGATGCCGAAGGCGCCTGCACCAGCCAATGCGACTTTGATGGTTTTGCTCATTTACTTGTTCTCCAGAATCAGGTGGCCCACCGCCGTATTGCTGGCGGGCACATGGTAAAAGCGGTGGGCGACCTTGGGCGCGGGGCCACCGGCCACGTCGGACATGGCGCCACGGGCGATCAGCCACATCACGAGCTCTATCCCTTCGGAACCGGCTTCGCGCACATAGTCGATGTGCGGCTTGCCGGCCAGTCCTTCGGGGTCGGCAATCAGCTGGTCGAGGAAGGCGTTGTCGAACTCCTTGTTGATCAGGCCGGCACGCGGGCCCTGCAGCTGGTGGCTCATGCCGCCCGTGCCCCAGATCTGCACATTGAGCGGCTTGTCAAAACTCTCCACCGCCTTGCGGATGGCCTTGCCCAGCTCGAAACAGCGCCGGCCCGAGGGCACGGGGTACTGCACCACGTTGACGGCAAACGGAATCACCGGGCAGGGCCAGGCTTGCGGCTGGCCGCACATCAGCGACAGCGGCACGGTCAGGCCATGGTCCACGTCCATCTTGTTGACGATGGTCAGGTCGAAGTCCTGCTGGATCACCGACTGCGCAATGTGCGCGGCCAGTTCGGGGTGGCCGATGACCTTGGGCACGGGGCGCGGACCCCAGCCTTCGTCGGCCGGCGTGAACTCGGCAGCGGTGCCGATGGCGAAGGTCGGAATCATCTCCAGGCTGAAGGCCGTGGCGTGGTCGTTGTAGACCAGGAAAATCACGTCGGGCGGGTTGTCCTTGAGCCACTGTTTGGAGTAGTCGTAACCCTTGAACACGGGCTGCCAGTAAGGCTCGCCGCTTTTGCCCAGGTCAAGGGCCGCGCCGATGGCGGGCACATGGGAGGTGTAAACGGATGCGGTGATTTTGGCCATGTTCAGGCGCTCGCTTTCTGGCCGGCTTTGCCTTGGGGTTGGTGCTGGGCCTGCGCGGTCCCGTCTTCGCCGACCACGCGGTTGCCCTCGACGGAGCGTCCGCCGGCAATCATCATGTCGCGGTATTCCTCTTCGGTCATGCCGGTCATGCTGCCTGCCATCTGCTGGAAGCTCTTGCCGTCGGTCGCACCGATCTTGGCCAGGAAGTAGATGTTGCCGCCGGCCTTGATGCAGCGGTTGAGGTCGCGTGCCAGCACTGCCTGTTTCTGCTCTTCGGTCATGGGCCACTCGTCGAGGTAGGCGCGTTCATTGGCCTTGAAGCGTTCGCGGTTGGCAGCCTTCATCAGCGACATGCAGAACTGGTTCAGGTGGTAGCCCAGGCGGGATTGTTCGGCATCAAAAATGGTGGTGCCGGGGACATCGAGGTAGGGTTTTTCGAGTGACATGATGGTTTCTCTTTGACCAATGGTTGCGCCTGATGGCAGGTCAGCTCCAGTAAAGCCGGGTCGGGTTGTCCACCAGCAGCTTGCGCTGCAATTCGGGCGTGGTGGCGATATGGGGAATGTAGTCCACCAGCAGGCCATCGTCGGGCATGTGGTTTTTCAGGTTGGGGTGCGGCCAGTCGGTGCCCCAGAGCACACGGTCGGGAAAGGTCTCGACCAGGCGCCGGGCAAAAGGCACCACGTCCCGGTAGGCGTTCTGCTCGCCGTTCAGCGCCGGCGGGCCGCTCACGCTGAGCCGCTCGGGGCAGCTGACCTTGCTCCAGATGTTCTCGTGCTCGCGCATCATCCTGACGAACAGCTCGAACTCGGGGCCGTCCACCGGCTTGCTCACGTCGGGCCGGCCCATGTGGTCCACCACCACCGTGGTCGGCAGCGCGGTGAAAAAGTCGTACAGCTCGGGCAGGTCCTGCGCCTCGAAATACACCACCACATGCCAGCCCAGCGGCGCAATGCGGTTGGCAATTTCCAGCAACACCTCGCGCGGCGTGAAGTCGGCCAGGCGTTTGACAAAATTGAAACGCGTGCCGCGCACGCCGGCTGCATGCATCTCCTGCAGCTCGGCATCGGTGACGTTGCGGTTGACGGTAGCTACACCGCGCGCCTTGTTGTTCGAGTGCCGCAGCGCATCGACCAGTGCCCGGTTGTCGCTGCCGTGGCAGGTGGCCTGCACGATCACGTTCTTGTCAAAGCCCAGGTGGTCGCGCAGGGCAAACAGCTGGTCTTTGGAGGCGTCGCACGGCGTGTACTTGCGCTCGGGCGCATAGGGGAACTGCGCGCCCGGGCCGAACACATGGCAATGCGCGTCCACCGCGCCGGCGGGCAGCTTGAAGCGGGGTTTGGCAGGGCCGTCGTACCAGTCGAGCCAGCCTGGCGTTTTGGTGAAATCGCCCGTCGCAGTTTTTTCCATGGTCAGCATTCAGTCGGTTTTTCAGTCAGTGTGTCAGTCGATGTACTTGAGGCCGGCCTTGGCCAGCGGTTCACGCATGTTGTACATGTCCAGGCCCAGCACGCCCGCGGCGAGCCGGGCGCGTTTTTCGCCTTCGTTGGCTTCTCGGGCTTCGGCGGCGTCGGCCACCTTTTTGACCCACTCGGCCGGCACCACCACCACGCCGTCGTCGTCGGCCACCACCGCATCGCCGGGGTTGACGCTCACGCCCGCGCACACCACCGGAATGTTCACCGAGCCCAGCGTGGCCTTGATCGTGCCCTTGGCGCTGATGCCCTTGCTCCACACCGGGAAGCCCATTTCCTCGAGCGTCTTGACGTCACGCACGCCGGCGTCGATCACCAGCGCCCGGGCGCCGCGCGCCATGAAGGACGTAGCCAGCAGGTCACCGAAGAAGCCGTCGCAGTTATCGGCGGTGAGGGCCGCCACCACGATGTCGCCGGGCTGGATCTGCTCGGCCACCACATGCATCATCCAGTTGTCGCCGGGGTGCAGCAGCACGGTCACCGCGGTGCCCGACACCTGCGCGCCGCGGTAGATGGGGCGCATGTAGGGCTTCATCAACCCGACGCGGCCCATGGCCTCGTGCACGGTGGCGGCGCCCAGGCGGGTCAGCCGGTCGACGGCGGCCTGGTCGGCGCGCACGATGTTGCGTTTGACAATTCCCAGCGTGGTCATGGTTCGTCCTTCCTTCAATTACAGGCTTTTGGCCTTGAGGCGCGCGTCGAGGCGCGGAAACACACGGCGCACATTGGCCTCGTAGATCTGGTGGCGGTCGTCGGCGCTGAGGATCTTGCTGGCCTCGATGTAGCGCTTGGTGTCGTCGTAGTAGTTGCCGGTTTCGGGGTCGATGCCACGCACCGCGCCAATCATCTCGGAGGCGAACAACACGTTTTTCACCGGAATCACCGTGTTGAGCAGGTCGATGCCCGGCTGGTGGTAGACGCAGGTGTCAAAGTAGATGTTGTTGAGCAGGTGCTCGGACAGCAGCGGCTTTTTCAGCTCCTGCGCCAGGCCGCGGAAGCGCCCCCAGTGGTAAGGCACGGCGCCGCCGCCGTGGGGAATCAGGAAGCGCAGCGTCGGGAAGTCCTTGAACAGGTCCGAAGTCAGGCACTGCATGAAGGCGGTGGTGTCGGCGTTCAGGTAGTGCGCACCGGTGGTGTGAAAACACGCGTTGCAGGAGGTGGAGACGTGGATCATCGCGGGGATGTCGTACTCGACCATCTTCTCGTAAATCGGGTACCAGTGTCTGTCGGACAGCGGCGGCGAGGTCCAGTGGCCGCCCGAAGGATCGGGGTTGAGGTTGATGCCGACGTTGCCGTAGTCCTTCACGCACTTTTCCAGCTCGGGGATGCAGGTGGCCGGATCGACGCCGGGTGACTGCGGCAGCATCGCCACCGGCACGAAGTTGTCGGGGAAGAGCTGGCTGACGCGGTAGCAGAGTTCGTTGCAGATGGCCGCCCAGGTGGACGAGACATTGAAGTCACCGATGTGATGGGCCATGAAGCTGGCGCGCGGCGAAAACAGCGTGATGTCGCTGCCGCGCTCTTTCATCAGGCGCAGCTGGTTGGTCTCGATCGACTCGCGCAGCTCGTCGTCGCTGATCTTCAGGTCGGCCACCTTGGGCATCATGGCCGGGTCCTTGATGCCGGCGATCTGCCGGTTGCGCCACTCTTCCAGCGCCTTGGGCGCCGTGGTGTAGTGGCCGTGGCAGTCGATGATCAATGATTTTTTCATAAAGGTCTCCTGGGAATGCGATGCAATGCAATGGGTGTCGGTCAGGCGGCGGGGTCCATGCCCTGGCGGCGCTTGGCCTCGGCGGCCTGCGGGGTGTTCATGGAGGCGAGCATGGCGCGCACCGTTTCTGCGTTGCGGGTGCCAGTGCACACGCCGGCAGAAAAAGTGGTGATGATCTGGATCGCCGGCGGCAAGGGACCGAGCACGGTGATGCCTTCGAGGTGCATCAACTCGCTCAGTTGCTGAAAGCCCAGTTCCACCTCGCCGCGCGCCACCAGCGAACCGACCGGAATGCCCGGCGGCGGTGTAACGATGCGGCTCTTGATCTCGCCGGCGATGCCCCAGCGCTCGAACAAGCCGGCCAGCGCCACGCCGCTCGGCCCGGTCGAGTAACTGATGCTGCGTGCGGCGCGCACAGCTTCGCGCAGCGCGTCCTCCGTCGAGATGTCGGCCCTGGGCGCACCGGCGCGCACCGCAACGGCCACACCCGAGCGGACCAGGTCCACCCGGCTGCCGGCCAGCACTTGGCCGGAGGCGATCAGCTTGTCGATCGCGTCGGACGCGAGGATCACGACATCGAAGGCCTCGCCGGCCTGCACGCGCCTGGCCGCATCGACGCCGCCCACCGACTCGATGGCCACGCGGCAGCCCGATTGCTGCTCGAAAGCCGTCACCAGATCGGCCAGCACCAGGCGGGTGGCCATGGAGGAAATGCCCTTGAGGTCGGTCGTCATGGCAGTCGGTCAGCGTGGAGGGTCATGCCATTGATTGTGACCATGGCCCTGCCGCCCGCAAGGCAGGGCGGTTTCTAGCTGATATAACATATCGGCATTGATCGACGCCTGTTATATCCATTCAGGACAACGCCCCCTTCCCCTCATGGACCTCAAGCAGCTTGAATATTTTGTGCGCGTGGCCGAACTCGGCAGCTTCACGCGCGCCTCCATTGCGCTGGACATTGCCCAGCCGGCGCTGAGCCGCCAGATCCGCCTGCTGGAAGTGGAGCTGCGGCAGAACCTGCTGACCCGCAACGGGCGCGGCGCCATTCCGACGGAAGCCGGCAAGCTGCTGCTCAAGCACGGGCGCGGCATCCTGCACCAGGTGGAGGTGGCCCGCGAAGAACTGGGCGCCGCACGTGGCGCCCTGGCCGGACGGGTGTCCATCGGCCTGCCGCCCAGCCTGTCCAAACTCATCACGGTGCCGCTCACCCGGGCGTTCCGCCAGCAGTTGCCGCATGCCCAGCTGACGCTGACCGAGGGCTTTTCCGTGCTCATGCACGAGGGCCTGCGTGTGGGCAACCTCGACATGGCCGTGCTCTACAACTCCGAGCGTTCGCCCGAGCTGGACATCACCACGCTGCACACCGAAGAGCTGGTGCTGATTTCCCCCAAGACCAGCCTCAAGGCCGGTGCTGCCAAAAAAGGCAAGGCGGGCAAGCGCCAGCCCATCAGCCTCGCCGAGGTGGCCGACCTGCCGCTGATCCTGCCCAGCCGCCCGAATGCCTTTCGCATCCTGATCGAGAGCGAAATGATCACCATCGGCCGCAAGCCGCAGATCACGCTGGAGGTGGACGGCCTGAACGCCATCCTGAGCCTGGTCAAGGAAGGCATGGGTCATGCCGTTTTGCCAAGCTACACGCTGAGCAACGTCGATGATCCCGAACCCTTCATGCTGCGCAGCATCCACTCCCCGCGCATCATGAGCGAGCTGATGCTGGCGCGCTCCTCGCGCCGCGCCAGCACCGACACGCAGAAAATGGCGGTCGAGGTGGTCAAGTCGGTGGTGGTCGAGGCCATCAAGCCTTATGCCTGACCCGGCTGCTGCAGCAAGCGGTCCGCGTAGTCCTGCCAGCGGGCGTCCTTGGCCAGCCCGGCAAACACACCGGCCCTGGCCTGATCGGCCACCCACTGCTGCTTGTCGGCAATCGCCGACGCCATGAAGGGCTCGAAGCCGCCGCCGGCCTCGCGCACCGTGTTGGCCGCCTCGCGCATTTCCTCGGCGCGGCGCTGGCCGTGCTGCACCACACGGCTGAAAAAATAAGCGCCCTGCTTCTCCCAGTCGATGCTGGGGAAGGTTTCGGCCAGCGTCGGCAACACATGGTCCTCCACGCCGTAGGCGCGGGCCGTGGTGTAACTCTCGATCACCAGCGCCTCCAGGCCCTTGATCATCACGCTGCGGCACATCTTGATGGCGCTGGCCACACCGAGCTGGTCGCTGACCGCCTTCGCATCCATGCCCCAGGCCGCGAGCACGCCGGCCAGTTCGGCCGCACGCGCGCCGCCCAGCAGCATGGGCACCTTGATGCCGTAAGGCGGCACCGAGGTCATCACGCCGGCTTCCACATAGTGTCCACCTGCGGCATCGATCAGGGCCGCAGCCTGCTGCTTGGTGCCGGGCGACGCGGAATTGAGGTCCAGAAAAACCGTGCCGCGCCGGACATGGGCGGCGGCCGCTTGCGCGACCGCCAGCGTGTTGGACGCCGTGACCGCAGAGATGATCAGGTCAGCCCGCCCGCACAGCTCCGCCATGGACGCGCACGCCGCCACACCGGCCTGCGCCGCATGGGCGCGCTGCGCATCGCGCAGGGCCGGCGCCTCGAAGGTGAGGTCCCAGGCGCTGATGCCCGCCACCCTGTCCCTGAGGCCGGCGGTGAAAATTTTGCCGACCTCGCCATAACCCACCATGCCGATATGTTCAAACTTCACGGATGTTTCTCCTGTGCTTGATCGGTCCGCCTTGTCGCCGACCCGATCGCTTCATGCGCTTCGTTACTGCGTCGGAATCCTGGCTCGACGGATCACCTCGCCCCAGCGCCTGGTTTCACCGGCCAGCAGTTCGGCGGCCTGTTCGGGTGAACTGCCGCGCGCTTCGACGTTGAGCTCGGCCAGCTTCCTGCGGACCTCCGGCGCGTTGACGGCGGCCACCACCTCCCGGTTCAAGCGCGCAATCACGCCGGGCGGCGTTTTGGCCGGAGCGGCCAGCGCGTTCCAGCTGGACGCCAGAAAGGTGTGCAGGCCGCTTTCCTTGGCCGTCGGCACCTCGGGCAGCACCGCAGCGCGCCTGTCGCCGGTGACAGCCAGCGCGCGCAGGGCTCCGGCCCTGATCTGCGGCAGGATGGGACCGAGGATTTCCACCGCGGCGTCGATCTGGCCGCCACGCAGGGCCGTGACCACGGCCGGCGTGCCGTTGAACGGAACAATCTGCACATCGGCGCCGGAGCTGATCTTGAACAGCTCGGCCGCCAGGTTCTGTGTGCTGCCGATGTTGATGCTGCCGAGGTTGAGCTTGCCGGGGTTGGCCTTCGCAAAAGCCAGCAGGTCACCCAGTGTCCTGAATTTCGAATCGGCGGGAATGACCACGGCGATGTCAAAAAAGCCCAGCGTGGAGACCGGCGCAAAATCGCGCACCGCATCAAACGGCAGCGACTTGAACAGACCCGCACTGACCGCTGTTCCGTTGGACATCAGCAGCAGGGTGTGGCCGTCGGGTTCGGCCCGGGCCACCGTCTCGCCGGCCACCACGCCGCCGGCGCCGGGCTTGTTGTCGATCACCACCGGCTGACCCAGCGACTCACTGAGTTTTTGCGCCACCGTGCGCGCGGTCAGGTCAGCCACGCCGCCGGCACCGAAGGGCACGACGATGCGGATCGGCTTGGCTGGAAAGGTCTGGGCCGCGGCCGGCAAGGCCAGCATCAGGCAGGCCAGCAGGCTGGCGGCAAGGCGTTGAAAAATCATGGTGTGTTTGCGATCGTTGGCATCGCGCCATTTTGGTCTATCCGGCAGCGCAGCCGGCGCCGGCTCGGGGCTGCTTCGCAAGGAACATGAATCAAAAGTGGCTCCAGCCCTTATCCGTCGTTCGCAATCAGCTATCAATTCAGTAGCAAATCAATAACCAATCCATGACAAGGCAGGGTCAGCGCGCCACACCCAGCAGTTGTTCGAGCAATTGCGGCTGCTCGAGCAACTCTTCCGCCGTGCCGGCATGCACCACCGTGCCGCGGTCCAGCACCACCGCGCTGTCGGAGATTCTCAGGATCGCCTGCGGATGCTGCTCGACGATGATGGCCGACAGCCCCTCGTCGCGCGTCACGCGGCGAATGGCCAGCAGCAGCTCCTCGACGATGATGGGCGCCAGGCCTTCGAGCGGCTCGTCGAGCAGCAGCAGGCGCGGGTTGAGCACCAGCGCGCGGCCGACCGCCAGCATCTGCTGCTCGCCGCCCGACAGCTGCGTGCCCAGGTTGCTCTTGCGTTCGCCCAGGCGCGGAAACATCTCGTACACCCGCTCCGGCGTCCAGCGGCCCGGCCGCGCCACCGCGGTCAGGTTTTCATGCACCGTCAGCGACTTGAAGATGTTGCGCTCCTGCGGCACCCAGCCTATGCCGGCCGCTGCGCGTTCATGCGGGGCCATCTTGTGCAGGGCCTTGCCCGCCAGCATGATGCTGCCGCCGTGCTGGCGCGTGGCGCCGGCCAGCGTGTTGATCAGCGTGGTCTTGCCGGTGCCGTTGCGTCCCAGCAGCGCCAGCGTCTTGCCTTCGGCCAGCGACAGCGACACGCCCTGCAGCACCACCGCCTCGCCGTAACCGGCGCTCAGATTTTCAACCCGAAGCAATTCAGTCATGGGTGGCTCCCTCTTCCTCGCCATGGCCCAGGTAGACCGCCTTGACTTCGGGATCGTTGGCAATCTGGTCCGGGTCACCTTCGGTCAGCACCGTGCCGTTGACCAGCACCGTCATGCGTGTGGCAAAGCTGAACACCAGGTCCATGTCATGTTCGATCAGCAGCACCGACACGTCGGCCGGCAGGGCTGCCACGGTTTGCAGCAGCTCCTCGCGCTCACCGGCCGGCACACCGGCCACCGGCTCGTCGAGCAGCAGAACGCGCGGTTCGCAGGCCAGCGCAATCGCAATTTCCAGCAGCCGGCGCTTGCCGTAGGCCAGCACGCGGGTCGGCTGGTCCATCACCTCGGTCAGGTGAAACTGCTCCAGCAGTTGCGCACAACGCTCGCTCACCGCGGCGTTGCGCCCCAGCGCCTGCCACCAGCGCAGGCCCAGGCCCTGGTGTTGCGACACCGTCAGCGCCAGCGTCTGCAGCGGCGTCAAGGAGTCGAACAGCTGGTTGATCTGGAAGGTGCGCACCATGCCGCGCTGCACACGCTGGTGCGGCGCCAGTTGGGTGATGTCTTCACCGAGCAGGGCGATGCGCCCTTCGGTCGGCTGCAGCACGCCCGTCAGCAGATTGATCAGCGTCGTCTTGCCGGCACCGTTCGGGCCGATCAGCGCGTGGCGCGCGCCTTTTTGCAGATTCAGCGTGACGTTGTTGGTCGCCGTGATGCCGCCAAAACGCATCACCAGGCCGCTGGCCTGAAGCACGGTCTGTGTCATGCGCCGCCCCGCTTCCTGAACCAGGTCCAGGGCCGCAGCAGGCGCTCGCGCCCGACCAGCACCAGCACCACGAGGAACAGGCCGATCCAGAAGGTCCAGTACTGCGGCGTGATGCTCGAGAGCGTGTCCTGCATCAGCTTGAACACCACCGCGCCGACAATGCCGCCGTAGAGCCAGCCGACACCGCCGACCACCAGCACCAGCATGACGTCGGCCGAGCGGTGAAAGTCGAACACGTCGAGCGAGGCAAAACCGGTGGTCTGCGCCAGCAAGGCGCCCGCCGCACCGGCCACACCGGCCGAGACCGTGTAGACCAGCGCCAGCCGCGAATGCACCGGAATGCCGATGGCCATGGCGCGCAGGCGGTTGTCGCGAATCGCCATCAGCGTGGCGCCGAACGGCGAATGCACCAGGCGCCGGGCCAGCACAAAAAACACCAGGCCGATACACAGAGAGTAATACGCCGCGGTGCGGCCGGACAGGTCGAACTCGAAGGTGCCGAGCAGCGGCCCCATGACCACGCCCTGCAGGCCGTCGGCGCCGCCGGTGAGCCAGTCCAGCCGGTTGGCCAGCTCCATCAGGATCAGGCCCATGCCCAGCGTGACCATCAGTCGCGTCAGGTCGCTGCCGCGCATGATCGTCAGGCTGCAGATCGCGCCGAGCAAGGTCGAAACACCGATCGCAAAGGCCAGGCCGACCAGCGGATCGGGCATCACGTGTTTGGCAAACAGTGCAGCCGCATAGGCGCCCATGCCGAAAAACGCCGCATGGCCCAGCGAAACGATGCCGGTGTAACCGAGGATCAAGTCCAGCGAAATGGCAAACAGCGCCACGATGGCGATCTCGTTGATGATCAGCGCGTGGCTGGACAGCAGCAGCGGCGAGGCAAAGGCCAGCAGCCACAGCACCGGCTCCCAGGGCTTGAGGCGCGAGCTGTGGAGCAGGGATTTCCGGGTCGCGTTGGTCATCACTTGCCCCCCTTGCGCACAAACAGGCCTTGCGGGCGCCAGATCAGGATGACGATCATCAGGCTGTAGACGATGAAGGCGCCGAGCTTGGGCATGTAGTACTTGCCCGCCACGTCGGCAATGCCCAGCAGCAGCGCCGCCAGCAGCGGCCCGGTGATGGACGAGGTGCCGCCGACGGCGACAACGATCAAAAAGTAAATCATGAATTTCAGCGGAAAGGTCGGGTCCAGCCCCAGCACTTCGGCGCCCAGCGCGCCGCCCAGGCCGGCGAGACCCGAGCCGACGGCAAAGGTGGAGAGGAACACCACGTTGACATTGATGCCCAGGCCGGCGGCCACACGCTGGTCATCGACCGAGGCGCGCAGGCGGCTGCCGAAACGCGTGCGGGCCAGCACATACTGCAGCGCAATCGTCAGCGCCGCACACACGGCGATGATGAACAGCCGGTAGTGCCCCATGCCCAGCACCCAGGCGCCGCTGCCGATCTCGGTGCGGCCGCGCAGCCAGTCGGGCAGCTGGATGATCTGCTGGGTCGAACCCATGAAGTAGTCCATGCTGGCCACGGCCATGAAGGTCAGGCCGATGGAAAAAAGCACCTGGTCCAGGTGCGGCCTGGCGTACATGGGCCGGTACAGCGTGCGCTCCAGCACCCCGCCCAGCAGCGCGGCGCCAAGGAAAGCCAGCGGCAGGCACAGCAGGAAGGGCACGCCCAGGCGCTGCATCAGCAGCACTGTGATGTAGCCGCCAACCATGGCAAACGCGCCATGCGCGAGGTTGATGAAATTCATCAGGCCCATGGTGACCGCCAGGCCGACCGCGAGCACAAACAGCAGCATGCCGTAGGCAATGCCGTCAAAAAGAATGGTGAGCATGGGAAGAAAGTAGCCGGATGGTCAGTGTCTGCTTGAAAGAGGCCCATTCCAGGAACGCCGCGGAACCGGCTTCGCCGGGCCGCAGGCGTTGCCCCCTGCAAGGGGGAAACAGGCTACACGCAGTGAGCCTGGATGGGGGTGTGCCACTACTTCGTCTTGCCCGGGTCTTTCACGTCCTTGATCGTTTCGAACTCGACGTTGTAGAGCTGGCCGCCGACTTTTTCAACCTTGCGGATGTAGACGTTCTGCACGATGTCGCGGGTCTGCGCATCGATGAACACCGGGCCGCGCGGGCTCTCGAAGACCTGGCCCTTCATCGCGCCGAGCAGGGCCTCGCCGCCGCCATTGCCCTTGGTGGTTTTCAGGGCTTCGTAGATCACGCGCATGCCGTCGTAACCGCCGACGGCCATGAAGTTGGGGCGCAGGCCCTTGTTGGCCTTGCTGAAGGCATCGACGAACTTCTGGTTCAGTGCCGACTTGTGCGCCGCCGAGTAGTGGTGCGAGGTCACCACGCCCACCGCAACATCACCCATGTCGTTCAGGATGTCGTCGTCGGTCACGTCGCCGGTGGCGATCAGCTTGATGCCGGCCTTGTCCAGACCGCGTTCAGCAAACTGCTTCATCAGCGCGGAGCCGGCGCCCGACGGCACAAAGGCAAACACGGCGTCAGGCTTGGCGTCACGCACTTTCTGGAGGAAAGGGGCGAAGTCCGGGTTGCGCAGCGGCACCCGCACGGCCTCGACCACGGCGCCGCCGTTGAAGGTGAAGCGGTCCTTGAAGGTGCGCTCGGCGTCGATGCCCGGGCCGTAGTCGGACACCAGGCTCACCACTTTCTTGATGCCGTTTTTCGGCGCCCAGTCGGCAATGCCGACGGTGACCTGCGGCAGGGTGAAGCTCGTGCGCACGATGTAGGGCGAAGCCTGCGTGATGCTGGACGTGGCCGCCGCCATCACCACCATCGGCGTCTTGGACTGCGTGGCCAGTGGCGCGGTGGCAAAGGCCAGCGGCGTCAGGCCGAAGCCGGCCAGCACGTTGACCTTGTCGTTGACGATCATTTCCTGCGCCAGGCGCTTGGTCACGTCGGGTGTGCCGGTGTCGTCCTTGATGATCAGCTCGATTTTCTTGCCGGCCACGTTGTCGCCGTTTTGGGCCATGTAAAGCTTGGCCGCCGCTTCGATCTGGCGCCCGGTCGAGGCGAAAGGACCGGTCATGGGAAGAATCAGGCCGACCTTGAAGGTGTTGGTCTGCGCGACAGCGCTGCCTGCGGCCAGTGTGGCGACAGCCAGGGCGATGGTGCCGAGAAAGATTCGTTTTTGCATGGTCTCTCCAGAGGGTTCGAAAAAAGGGGCATTCAACAGATCACCCGGGACTATCCCCCGCCAGGGGAAGATGCGCAAGATGGATTTCCGCCTTGCAGTTATAGCAAATGTGCATATCAATATCCGGCCGGTTGCAGCGCTCAGCCGTGCTTGCGAATCAGCCGCACGCCGGGCATGCGGTCCAGGTCCTGGCTTTGCATGGCTTCGAGCAGGTTGCGCTGGGCAATGCGCGAGTGCTCGCGCATGATGGCTTCGGCGCGCGCGCCTTCGCGCCGCTCGATGGCGTCCAGCACCTGGCGGTGCTGGTCCTGCGCCACGATCAGCATGTCACGCGCCTGCGGCGAGTTGGCCTGCGCCACGACAAAACCCGAGGGTGAGGCAAACGGCAGGTTCACGACACGTTCGAGTTCACGCGCGATCACCGTGCTGCCCGCCATCTCGCTGAGCAGGTTGTGAAAGCTCTGGTTCAGCGTGACGTAACGCAGGAAAGATTCGTCGTCGAGGGCCGGCTGGCTCAGCACGCCGTCGATCTGCCCGAGACAGGCGCGCGCATCGGCCAGCAGCGCGCCAGCTACCCCGCGTTCGGCCGCCAGCCGGGCTGACAGCCCTTCGAGCGTGCCGCGCAGTTCAATCGCCTCGGACACATCGCGCTCCGAAAACGTGCGAACCGCATAACCGCCATTGACCAGCCCTTCCAGCAGGCCCTCCTGCTCCAGCCGCATCAGCGCCGCGCGAATCGGCGTGCGCGACACCCCGAGCTTTTCAACAATGGCCAGCTCGGCAATCCGCGCGCCGCCGGGCAGCTCGCCGGCCAGAATCATTTCGCGCAGCCTCAGTTGCGCCTTGACGGTCTGGGAAGCGCCCGGCTCCTGCGCTTCGGCGCTCGCCAGGGAAGTGGTTTTGTCGTTCATCTGGGTCTCTTAATGTATACAGCAATGACCTGTTCAGGTTGAATTTTGCCCTATTCAGCGTATATTTTGATAAATTAATGAGGTCAATGTATACATCAATCTCGTTTTTTTGCATAATCGCCGCCTGAGCCATCAGCCGTCCAAATCGGCCTGGGCCACCCAAAAAACCTCTCCCACACCCACCCTCCCCCTCCTCTACGGACAAGCGTCATGTTTCCCAAAAACACCTGGTATGTTGCCTGCACCCCCACCGAAATCGACGACAAGCCGCTGGGCCGGCAGATCTGCGGCGAAAAAATTGTTTTCTACCGCGGCCCCGAAGGCAAGGTCGTCGCGATGGACGACTTCTGCCCGCACCGCGGCGCGGCCCTGTCGCTGGGCACGGTCTGCGAAGGCAAGCTGGTCTGCGGCTACCACGGCCTGGTGATGGAATGCGACGGCAAGGTCGCCTCCATGCCCGGCCAGCGCGTGCAGGGTTTCCCGCGCAACCGCAGCTTCCCGGTGGTCGAGCGCCACGGCTTCATCTGGGTCTGGACCGGTGACGAAAAACTGGCCGACGAAAGCAAAATCCCGCACCTCGACTGGGCCAACAACCCCGAGTGGGCCTATGGCGGCGGCCTGTACCACATCAATTGCGACTACCGCCTGATGATCGACAACCTGATGGACCTGACCCACGAGACCTACGTCCACACCACCAGCATCGGCCAGAAGGAAATCGACGAAACGCCCGTCAGCACCAAAACCGAGGGCGAGAGCGTGGTGACCAGCCGCTTCATGGAAAACGTGATGGCACCACCCTTCTGGCGCGCCAACCTGCGCGCCAACAACCTGGCCGACGACGTGCCGGTGGACCGCTGGCAGGTCTGCCGCTTCACGCCGCCCAGCCACGTCCTGATCGAGGTCGGCGTGGCCCACGCCGGCAAGGGCGGCTACAACGCTGACCCGAAAGACAAGGTCAGCAGCATCGTGGTGGACTTCATCACGCCCGAAACCGAAACCTCGATGTGGTACTTCTGGGGCATGGCACGCAACTTCAACCCGAAAGACAAGGCCCTCACCGCGCAGATCCGCGAGGGCCAGGGCAAGGTGTTTGCCGAAGACACCGCCGTGCTGGAAGCGCAGCAGCGCAACCTCACGCTGTTTCCGCAGCGCAAGCTGCTGATGCTCAACATCGACGCCGGCGGCGTGCAGTCGCGCCGCATCATCGACCGCCTCATCGCGCAGGAACAAGCGCCGGCCCAAGCTCCAGCTCAACAGCAGGCCGCCTGACCATGGACAGTCTTGAAGTCAAGGTCATCCGAAAAACCATTGAAGCCGAAGGCATCACCAGCTTCGAGCTGGCCCGCGCCGACGGTGCGCCGCTGCCGGCCTTCAGCGCGGGCTCCCATGTCGATGTGCAGATCCCCGGCGGGCTGACGCGCCAGTACTCGCTGTGCAACGACGCCATCGAGCAGCACCGCTACCGCATCGCCGTGCTGCGCGACCCGGCGTCGCGCGGCGGCTCCGTCGCCATGCACGACGCGGTGAACGAAGGCGATGTGATCCGCATCAGCCCACCGAAAAACCACTTTCCGCTGCAGCACGCGCCACGCACACTGCTGCTGGCCGGCGGCATCGGCGTGACGCCGCTGCTGTGCATGGCGCAGCGGCTGGCGGCCATCCATGCGGACTTCACCCTGCACTACTGCACCCGCTCGGCCGAACGCACGGCCTTCCGCCAGGAGATCGGCAGCTCGGCCTTTGCCGACAAGGTACGTTTCCACTTTGACGCCGGCCCGGCCGAACAGAAACTGGACCTGCCGGCCGTGTTGGCCGGCGCCACACCCGAACACCAGCTGTATGTCTGCGGCCCCGCCGGTTTCATCACCCACGTGGTGGACAGCGCCAAGGCCAGCGGCTGGCGCAGCGAGCAGATCCACCTCGAGTATTTCGGCGCCGCGCCGCAGGACACCGCGGGCGACACCGGCTTCGAGGTGAAGATTGCCAGCACCGGCCAAAGCTACACAGTGGGCGCGGCGCAGAACATCATCCAGGTGCTGAAGGACAACGGCATCGAGATCCTCACCTCCTGCGAGCAGGGCGTCTGCGGCACCTGCATCACACGTGTGCTCGAAGGCGAGCCCGACCACCGCGACATGTACTTCACCGACGAGGAGAAGGCGAAGAACGACCAGTTCACGCCCTGCTGCTCGCGCGCCAAAAGCAAAACCCTGGTGCTGGACCTGTAGACCGGCCATCGGCGGCTGTGCACTAATATTGCCATTTACATTCACGTTCCCATTCACCTTCCCCTGCCCGATTTCAACGACCTCAAAGGAAAAAGAGACATGACCCAGCTCCCCGCCCGTTACGACCACGTTGGCAGTTTTCTGCGCCCCAAATACCTGCTGGAAGCCCGCGAGCAGAAAGCCAAGGGCAAGATCACGCCCGAGCAGCTGCGCAAGGTGGAAGACAAGGCCATCACGGAAATCGTCAAGTTCCAGGAAGACGTGGGCCTGAAAAGCATCACCGACGGCGAGTTCCGCCGCACCTACTTCCACATTGACTTCCTCGAGCAGATCGGCGGCGTGAAAACCGACATTCCGGTCACCATCGTGCGGCCCGACGGCACGCAGGAGCTGGCCCCGCCGGTCATGCGCGTGATCGACAAAGTGCGCCACGTCAAGGACATCCAGCTCGCCGACTTCCAGTACCTCAAGAGCCAGGTGAGCGCGGGCAACACGCCCAAGGTGACCATCCCCTCGCCCACCATGCTGCACTTCCGCGGAGGCCGCGCCGGCATCAGCCGCGAAGCCTACCCCGAGCTCGACCCGCAGTTTTATGACGACGTGGCCAAGGCCTACGGCGACGAGCTGCGCAGCCTGGCTGCCGCCGGCTGCACCTATGTGCAGATGGACGACACCAACCTCGCCTACCTGTGCGACACCAAGATGCGCGAAGCCGCCCGCCAGCGCGGCGACGACCCCGACGAGCTGCCGCACCGCTATGCCGGCTTCATCAACAAGGTGGTGGCGCAAAAGCCCGAAGGCATGCTGCTGGCCATGCACCTGTGCCGCGGCAACTTCAAGAGCACCCACGCCGCCGCCGGCAACTACGAGCCCGTCGCCGAAGCGCTGCTCAAGGAAATGAACCTTGACGCCTACTTCATGGAGTACGACGACGACCGCTCCGGCGACTTCAAGCCCCTGCGTTTCCTGCCCAAGGGCAAAACTGTGGTGCTGGGCCTCGTGACCACCAAGTTCGGCACGCTGGAAAGCAAGGACGACCTGAAACGCCGCATCGAGGAAGCCGCCAAATACGCGCCGCTGGAGCAGCTGGCCCTGTCACCGCAGTGCGGTTTCAGCAGCACCGTGCACGGCAACGACATCGCCGTCGAAGCCCAGCGCGCCAAGCTGCGCCTGGTGATCGAGACGGCGCAGGAGGTGTGGGGTTCGGTCTGATCGCAGGACGCCATTCATGAAAAAACCGCCTTCACAGGCGGTTTTTTTGAGTTCAAAAATTGTGGCCTCAAGTGAACTGGGAATTTTTTATCGTTGACTTGAAGCAAACCGATACCTTGTTCACAAGTCTTCCAGCTACCAAACTTCCAGACGCAAACGATGCGTCGACCGTGAAGGTACCTGCGCGAAAGCTTTGTCGCGACTGACCAAGGTGGCGTCCACCGTGACCGCGTGAGCAGCGATCATCATGTCAAAGTCGCTGAGATTGATGCCTTGGGTCTCAAGGCCGGCGCAAAACTCACCGTAGCATGTGGCAACGGCTTCGTCCCAGGGCAACACGTCCATGCGCAGCAACACTTGGGTCATGGCGTTTCTCAGCCGCGGTGGCTGCCCTTTGCGGTGCAGCCCGTACTCCAGCTCGGCCAAGGTGATGCTGGACATCACCACCTGCCCCACCGGCAAGGCCGTCAGCCGTGCGAGCAACCCCGAATCGCGGCCCTGCATGATGTGACTCACTACGTTGGTGTCCAGCATGTAGCGCTGGCTCATTCCTCCATATCCTCAAATGGGTCGCGCCGTGAACGGCTCTGGCGGCGCTCTATAAGAAGGTCATCGTCCTTGTTGAGTGCCACCGCGTCGAGCAGGCCTTGCCAGTCTGTCGGTTTGCGCGACAACACCACATCACCCGTAAGAGGGTCGCGGCGAATAAAAACTTCAGCGACGTCGAAGCGAAACTCCAACGGCAAGCGCACAGCCTGGCTGCGGCCAGTGGCAAAAATTTTGGCGGTTTGGTGCATGTTGGACGCTCCATTTGAATGGTACTTATCATGATATATACCAACATCCTGACTGTCAACAGATGCTTCAACGGGTCCCAAGGCCTGCGCCATACCCACCGACAAGCTCAAATTCGGATTAGCCACGCACAGTCCCTTTCAACGGCTTGGGCGCGGATTGGTCAATCAACGCCTGCAGCCGCTCCATGGCCATGCCCCGCTCTCTCGCGCGCCCTACGCGCAGGGCGTCAAACAGGGCCAGCATTTCATACAGCCTGGCGTCTTGCATGGCCGCAAACGGCACGCTGGGGTGCAAGGGCTCGATGCCAATGCCACGCATGGTGCCATTGGGGTGCGGCCACACGTAATCCTCAGACCCCGGCGCGAATACGCCCGCAAATGCCGGGGCGCTGTGGCTTGTGGGCACACCGATGGTGGAAGGCGTCTTGTCGGCGGCAAAAGCGTATTTGGCGCCATGCAGCGCAAACTCTGCCAACTGACGCGCGTGAGGGCGCACCGGGTTGTCGGCCGGCGCGTCTTGGTGGCTCACCCGCTTGCGCCGGGCCACGCGGTAAATGGCGGCAGGCTCGTGCACCGCCAGCGCGGCCACTTCTGGCGCAAGAGCTTCGTGGTTCTGCGCCAGCAGCCCCGCCTGCAAGCCACGCTTGATGCAGCCGTGCGCCTCAGACGCACTCAACCCCAGCTCCTGGGCCAGCCGCGCATATGTCCAGCGCTGATCGCCCCAAGCCACCAGCTTCAGGGCCACCACAAAATCTTGAGGTTTGAGTTGCATTAAATTCTACATTCTTGAATTTAGAATACAGAATGTAATTGATTTACTTGCCATTGGCAAGCTCGCATCCAAAAAAGAACTCCAGCCCAATAACCACGGTCGCAAGCAGCTATGCCTTTAATAGCAAATCATGCGCCGTGCGCAAGCCCGCAGCCCCGCCGGCGCACCACCTTGCCGCGGCCGGGGCTTCCCGCAGCGGCGGTACGGGCCGGCAGCGCCCGAACGATACTCAAGGCCCATGCTCAAACCCTTGATCCCCCGCTTCGCCGCGCACCTGCGTAAAAACTGGAAAAGCCATCTGCTGAACCTGGCCCTGCTGGTGGCGATCGTGGTGGCGGTGCAGGCCTGGCAGACACGGCATGTGCCGGCCGGGCCGGCGCCTGACTTGGCCATTAGCGTCCTGCAGCCCGATGGCACGACGACCCCCACCACGCTGGCAAAGTGGCGCCAGGCCCACCCCGGCCAGCCGGTCGCCCTGCACTTCTGGGCCGAGTGGTGCCCCATCTGCCGCGCCGAGGAAAGCAGTGTCACCCGGCTGGCGCAGGACTGGCCGGTGCTCACGGTGGCCATGCAGTCCGGACCGGCCACCAAGGTCGGGCAGGTGCTGCAGCAGCGCCAGCTGCCCTGGCAAACAGCCGTCGATGCGCAGGGCGAACTGACGCGCGCCTTCGGCTTCCAGTCGGTGCCCTCTTTTGTGGTGATCGACGGGCAAGGCCGGCTGCGCAGCGCCAGCGCCGGCTACACCACCGAGCTGGGCATGCGCCTGCGCCTGTGGTGGGTCAGGCTGTTCTGAGCCCTGGCCCGGCGGGCCTGCAGACTGGGGGTTGAACAAACAAAGCCGCGGGTGGTCACCAGCGGCTTTTTTCAGGAAAATGCTCCTCGTTTCCTGGACCGAGCGCTTAAAAACCCCCATCAAAAGTCCACGTCATGATTCCACGCCTGCTCACCGGCCTGTTGCTGGCCGCCCTCACCGCCTGCGGCACCCCGCCTCGCGCCTCCGAAACCGTGTGGGTGACGGTCAGCGAAGTCTTCACGCCCCAAACCCTGGCGCAGGACTGGAATCGACAAGCGCGGGACTACGCCGGCGCAGCCGGGCTCTCCGATGCCGATGTGGCTGCCGGCCGGGTCCTGAAGCTCGCCTGCGGCCTCGGCGCCGACCATGCGTGGGCCAGCTACGGGCACGTCCCGCCCGGCATGCAGGTCGCCAGGAACCAAGTGGTGATCCTGAAGGTGGACGACCCGGGCAACGATGACCGCATGGGCTGGAATCCGGTGTTGGGTCGGGTGCAGGGTTTCAACCACCCCGGCTCATTGGCTGCCTACAACTTCATTGCAGACTGGCGCGAACGCGGCCTGCGCAGCAACCTCGAGCCCGTCCCTCTGCAAACCGGGCAGCACGGCCGCTATGTCATCTCCCACAGCAACTACCTGATCAAATGCCGGCAGTAGCCAAGGCGCCGCCTGCAGCGCCCGACTCTTGGCGCAAAATCTGGCTTCAGCCCCCGCCAGTCAAGCGCGAGCAGCTATCAACTCCATAGCATCAAACCCCGCCGTCAGCGCCCTTACGCGCCCGCACCACCAGCTCGCCATACCCCGTCACCGCATCCGTCTCCCGCGAGAACGCCCACCCAGGCAGCAGCGCCAGCAAGACCTCCGCCGTGGTGCGCACCGTGCAGCCCGGCGCCACATGGCCGCCCAACACTTCGCCGTTCGCGGTGGACAGCGCCATGTGCAGGTGCGAGCTGCTGCGTGCGCCCTCCCCCGTGCCGTTGAACGCCACCGTGCCCGACAGGCTCAGGATTTCCATGTCGCCCGTCAGGCGGCGCGGCTGCTCCGCGCCCGCAAAGCGCAAGCCCGCGCTCGACAGGCTGCCGATGCCGGACAACACAAACGCCGCGCGGCAGTTGGCGCCGCGCACGGCCGCCTCGATGGCGCTGCGCAAGTCCTGGCCGGGGTTCAGGCGGATGGGCAGGGTTTGCATGGTTTTCTCAAAGGAAATTGGCTTCCAGCCCTTATACCTATTGCGCGGGCAGCTATCAAATCAAGAGCGAATCGCTGACCTCACGCGCCCTGCTCCGGGTCGGTGAGGTCCGTGTATTTCTGGCTGGAGCCGCGGGCACGGTCCACCGGGTATTTTTCGGCATTGACGGCCAGCTTGAGCCGCGCCGCTTCCAGCAGGTCAATCTGCAGCTTGTCGCACAGCTGCAGCAGGTAGAGCAGCACATCGGCCGCCTCGGCGGCCACCTCGGCTTTTTTGGGCGCGGCCAGGTGGCGGCTTTGTTCTTCCGTCAGCCACTGGAAGTGCTCCAGCAACTCCGCCGCTTCCACCGACAGGGCCGACGCCAGGTTCTTGGGCGAGTGAAACTGCGCCCAGTCGCGCGCCTGGGCAAAGTCGCGCAGGGACTGGGTCAGGGAAGGAAGGTCGTGGTTCATGTCTTGGTATTTCCGGGCCCATGGGCAGGGTCGAGTCTTCTCGGCAAGGTTCAGGCGCATGTTATGCGCATCAGCCCCTGCAGGCCTGTTCCGTTCCTTCAAATGGGCTCGTCCACGCAAACCATTCATGCAAAAAACGGCTGTAGTCCAATCAGAACGGGCGCCGGCAGCTATCAAAACAAGAGCGACCGGCAGACTTCACCGGCAAACCGGCAGTCAACCCCATAGCCCGGTTACCTCTCATCCGCCTGAAACAGCATCTCGCGCCGCTGCCCGGCCGTTCCGTCGCAATCCACCCCAGCGCCGGCCCCTGCGCTCCTACCATCGCGTCCAGTTTCAACCCAGTCAACACCCACGGAGCTCACCATGTCCCTCTCACCCCACCGACTCTCTCTCGTTTTCTGCGGCCTGCTGCTGACGGCGGCCCAGGCCATGGCGGCGCAAGCCGGCTGGCGCCAGATCACCATTCCAGGCACCACGGCAGATGCCGCGCCCATCGTGGCGGCCCTGTACTACCCCACGCAGGCGCCCGCGCGCACCATCGCCATGGGGCCGTTTACGGTGAACGTGGCCATGCAGGCCGAGCCAGAGGCCAAGGTCAAGGGCCTGATCGTCCTGAGTCACGGCACCGGCGGCAGTGAACTCGCGCACAGCAGCCTGGCCGAGGGGCTGGCGCAGCAGGGCTACCTGGTGGCCGCCTTGCGCCACCCCGGCGACAACTGGCAGGACCGCTCCTTGCGCCAGGGCAGCCTGGAGCGTTATGCCACCGAGCGGCCGCGCCAGGCGTCGCGCGTGATCGACGCCTTGCTGAACGACCCGTTATGGAAAGACCGCATCGCCAGCGACGCCAGGGGGCCGCGCGTGGGCGCCGTGGGGCATTCCGCCGGGGGCTACACCGTGCTGGCCCTGGCAGGTGGGCGGCTCGAGCCCTCCCGCTTCGACGCGCACTGCAGCGCCGAGCGCGCCGAGGACCCGATTTTCTGCAACACCGGCAAAGAGCGCACACCGGCCACCAACCCTGGCGCCGCAGCGCCGGCCATTCCGACTTTGACCGACACCCGCGTGCGCGCCGTGGTGGCGCTGGCGCCGATGGGGGCCTTGTTCAGCGCCGCGTCGCTGGCGCAAATCCGCATGCCGGTGGCGGTGTATGGGGCGCAGCAAGACCGCTTTCTGGTGCCGCGCTTTCATGCCGAATGGGTGGCCGCGAACGTGCCCGGCGTAGACATGCACCGCGTGCCCAATGCCTGGCACTTCGCGTTTCAGGACATGCCCACCATGCCCATCCCCTCCGAAGACGGCGACATTGGCGCCAACCCGCCCGGCTTTGACCGCGCCGCGTTTCTGGGCCAGTTGCAGCGGGAGCTTCCCGCGTTTTTTGACAAGGCGTTGAACTGACAGTCAGCGAGTCAGGGGATCTGGCCCATGTGTGCCACGCAACTCAAGTGATCGCGCGCGCCCGGCAAGGGCTTCCGCGCAGACCAGCTGTCCTTCCGTGGGTCATATATCTCGTGCCCGCTCACGCTGGGTCGCTAGGCCACAGATTCACTTGCCCCGCAGATCAAATGCAAAATATGCCCTAGATTAAGTGATGCATACCCGTAGGTACACTTCAGGTATGCCAATCACATCGAATCCCGTCTATCTGAGCCTCTTTTCGGGGTGCGGCGGACTTGACCTTGGATTCGAACAAGCCGGATTCAAGGGATACCTGAGCATTGACAACGACGCCGCCGCCTTAGCAGTTCTAGAGGCCAATCTCAAGTTGGCAGTAAAGCAACTAGACCTAACCAGCTCAAATCCGGAAGTGGCAGTAGAAATTGACGTTTTGCTCGCAGGATCGCCATGCCAAGGTTTCTCAACTGCAGGTATGCGGCGCGTGGATGACCCTCGAAACTCATTACTACTTGTAGCTCCCCGCATTGCCGAAAAGCTACGCCCCAAAGTGGTTGTGGCTGAAAACGTGTTGGGTGCGGTTGCCGGATCGCATCGTACATACTGGGACTCCCTGCATCGGCAGCTTCGTGCACTTGGTTATCAAACCGGAGACTTGAAAGTTGATAGTTCCAACTACGGCGTAGCGCAAAAGCGACAGCGCATCTTTCTTATTGCATGGCGTACCGGTCGAATAAGGGATCTAAAACTTCAGCTTGGGGAAAAAGTTGTATTAGCTGATGTGTTAACCAGTATCAATGGGGCGAAAAACCATTCCCCTGTACTCCTTGATCCATCTTCCAATGATTTCAAAATTGCGACACGTATAGGGCAAGGACAGAAGCTCACCAACTCGAGAGGTGGTGAGCTCTCAATTCATACGTGGCACATCCCGGACGTATTTGGTAGAACAAATAAACTTGAGCGTGACGTTTTAGATGCGACTTTAAAACTACGTCGACAGATACGCCGCAGAACTTTTGGTGACGCAGACCCGGTGAGTGCAGCATATCTTAAGAAGCAATTCGGTCCTGAGGTAATAGTGAGCTTAATCGCAAAAAACTATCTGCGACCCATGGGTCACTACGTTGATCTTACGCATACCTTCAATGGGAAATATCGACGTCAACGCTTAGATTCACCTGCGCGAACAGTGGACACACGCTTTGGTGACCACAGATTATTTCTTCACCCCACGGAGCACAGAGCCTTTACTGTTCGGGAGGCCGCAAGAATTCAAGGATTTCCTGACGACTTCATTTTCTCGGGAACTACTACTCAGCAATATCGGATGATAGGAAATGCAGTGCCGCCTCCAGTAGCAAGGTCAGTAGCCGAACTGATTCGCGACCTACTTTAGAGGGTTGCATATGCGCGAGCCAATTGAGAAATTAGTAATGAGTTGGGGAGACAACGATCTCCAAAGAATCAAACTACGTATTGCACACTTGGAGCGCTGGCTATTTAAGTCATATGAGCCAAATAAGTTTGGTGATGGAGATTTTTGGCTTAGGTTAGAACGTTGGCTTGGAAATGTTTCTAGTGATGAAGACAAGCAGCTACTTTTCAGATTGGTTGTTGAACTGCTCTACATGGGCCCGGTCGAATTTGAAGAACTATACCGATGCGCGTATCAAGGTCCAATCGCAAAGTGGTTGATAGATAAAGAGGGAATTGATGTCTTCGACCTGGATGCCCAAGAGAGATTGCGCGACGCTGCGAAGGAGACGTGGTTTTGCCCTGTTACAGATAGCTTCAGAATCAACTCATTCTTCCATGTCAACAACCTCCCTGCAGGCGCAAATCTGCGACCGGACTGGCATTCAATACTCAGACTCGGAGATACATACAAGCTGAACAAATATTGTGCAAAGATGGGAATCAAGCGCCTTGTTCTTCTGGAGGATTTTGTTGGGGGTGGAGACCAATCCTTGGCTGCAGTTCGGTATGCCGCCACTCATGTCCGTGATCTGGAGGTACTGTTTGTTCCGCTAGTTATCTGCCCCGATGGAGCTGAAGCCGCCCGTAAACTCGAAAGCGAGCTATGCGCCAGACGACCAGGCTGTCTCAGGTATGAGGCAGTGATGGAGATGCCGGACGATGCTTTTCTAACAATAGCGCAAAGTTTCCTTGTAGAACCTAACAGCTACATCACGCGGCTCAGAGCGCTAATTAATGCGACTTATGTCGCCGTCAGCGGCGGTGCGCCCCTGGGGCAGAAGCCGTACGACCCCTTTGGATACCCCTCTCACAAGCCTACGGGGGGGCTTGTGGTTATGTATAGCAATACACCGGATAACACTTTGCCACTGGTGCATTGGCGTCCAACCACAAAATCATGGAGTCCAGTTTTCCCTCGGCATAGCCGGGTTTAAGGCATTCGATGGCAACAAATCCATTCCACGACCTCTACTTGAGTGAAGCAATCTCCGAAGACGCGTTGGTTGAGTTATTTAGCCCAGTAATCGTCGAGCATTCGAGGGTTATGTTCGAGCCAGGTAACGTGATCGTTCGTGGCCTTCAGGGCACCGGCAAGACAATGCTCCTCAATTTGCTGCGTCCCGATTCTCGACTTGCATATGCAAGGGCAAGGATTCCGTTCCCCGTTCCTACTCATGCGTCACGATTTGTCGGCGCCGGAATTAATCTTCGGAAATGTGGGGCGCTTGAATTCGCCCAACACCTTGAGAAAGAGGCGACATCCCGAGAAATTCAAGAGCTACAGTTATTGTTTGCGGATTTCGTGAACTGCTGGATTGTGATTGACCTAATAGCGTCAATTCAACGACTTATAAGCGAAGGTACCGAAGAGCTTCTCAAGGAGATCGGAGTAAGTGATAACAAAGGGTACCTTGATAGCTTTGCAAAAACATTGGCAGCTGATCCTTGCTGGTTTGGAGCCTTGGATGGCATCGAAAACCTAGATCAATTGAGTGCAAAGCTGTCGTGGAGAATCGCGCAATACCGGCGGTACTTGAACCTGAACAGTCCAATGCTCCCTGCTGAGATTACGGAAAGCAAGACAGTTATAGGCGACCCTATTTTGAAAGCTGCCGAGGCTTTACGTAGTTCACATGTACTCAAACCAGATACTAAGATCTTTGTGCGGATAGATCAGTATGAGCAGCTAACCACATTGAACGTAGTTGGCACAAGGTATGGAACGGGCTGTCAAGAATTAATCCATAAAGCGTTGGCCGCGCGTGATGGACGCGTGTCGTACCGAATCGGGACGAGAACCCACGGCTGGCCATCACCGCCCGCCATATACCGGACAGATGATGTTTTAGAGCTGAAAAGAGACTTCGATGTTATTGATATGGACGAGATTTTTCGTCGCAGAGAAAACTCGCGCACCTGGGTATTCCCCAAGTTTGCGCGGGACATTTTTCTACGTAGATTAAAGGGAAGTGAGTACGGGCGAGGGAAAACACTTGCTGACTTAACTATAGCTAGTGCGCTGGGGCAAAGCTTAAAGCCATCAGAGCGCGCAGCTCGCTACGTGTCCACAGCTGATGGTAGAGCGGGAATAATTGATCGCGCGATAAAGTCGCTTCCAGAAGCAGTGGGAGTCGAATGGAAAAACTTCATCGCCAAAGTAGCACAAACCGATCTATTGGAGGCGTGGTTATGTTGCGCCTGGATAAGACAGAAGAGCGTCGTCAGAAGAGGCGTGAGGCCCCTTGGCCGCCCCCCGAAAGACGGGGTGTGGCCCTGGAGCAAGCAGCCATACTGGTACAAAGAACGAGTCCAACACGCATTGATGCAAATCGCATCTGCGAATAGGCAGGCTCTCATGTGGAGCGGTGAAGATGATGTATTGAGCTTGAGCGGAGGGCAAATACTTGTTTTTCTGTTCGTCCTACAACACATGTGGGATGCTTGGTTGCGTGATCAGCGTGGACTTGACGATGGTGAGTTTAATTTCCCAATTGAAGGAGACGTTCAAAGTCAGGGGGTTTTAGAGGCAAGCATCGAATGGCGCAGCAAGCAAATCGAGGGGTCAAATGCACGCCAGCGAAAGGCCTTTGTTGATGCCCTCGGAGAGCATTTCTACGTCAGCTTAATCGAGGATAAATCGATGTCTTATCCAGGAGCGAACGGATTTTCGATAGCGAATTCCGAGTTTGATAAGAGACCGGATTTGAACTCATTTTTGTGCGAATCGGCCAGTTTTGGTGATCTCTATTCGACTTCACACACCTCGAAGAAAAAAGGGGAAAAACGCACCAAATACTATCTGGCCCCGATTTTGTCCCCTTACTTTCGGATCCCCACTGTCAAAACCAAAGAGCCTGAATATTTAAATAGTATCGAACAGATTCAAGAATGGATTGAAGGACCAAAGCGCAAAGTTCTGCCTAAGCTGAATGATCAGCCAGGGCTTTGGTCGGAGCACGGCGAGTGATAAATGGATCACTCAGACCTTGGGGTAAGCCTGGCTGGCTTCTCCAGATGAATTCTTTGCGGGCAGAGGAGTGGTTGTTAATCGGTGCGATTAGCCCACAAGATCGTTGTTTGTCCATGATGCGACATAACGGTATTTCTTATAAGTTGGCCCACGCAGCATTTTTGGAGGTTGTTGACGAGCCATCTGAATTTTCCGTGCGAAGTGCGTCGCGCCGGGAAGCGAATCGTCTGCTCTGGCAGGGTGAAATAGCAAGGCACTCACACGAACTGCATACTTTTGGACTCTTCGAGCCGATCCGACGACTTCAGCGACTAGTCATTGATTGGACTTCAGGTCAGCACAAAAAAAACATTATTCTTGACGTCAGTTGTCTTCCGGAGCGATTTTTCTTTCCGATACTTCGCTGGCTTATTGCTTCAGAAGCCGTAGAGAATCTCATTGTTGCTTGTATGCACCCCTCCCGCTATACGGAAGAGGATTTGGCCTACAACCCACAGGATTGGGCGCAGTTGCCCACCTTTGTGTCAGATCACGAGCCTCCTGAACCATCGATCAAAAGGGTGATAGTCGGCGCAGGATTTCTACCGTTCAGTTTGCCCGATTGGTTGAAAAAAACTTACAACGAACCTAATATCCAATTGTCTGTACTTTTGCCTTTTCCCGCTTCACCAGCAAATGTGAAGAGAGCTTGGGAGTTTGTACGACAAATTGAAGTAGATATGACTTTGACAGATGAGCGGCAGTTGTCGCGGATAGCTGTAAATGACATGTCTGGGTGCTTTGATCGCTTGCAATCGATCACAAGAAATGGAGCAATACCATCAGTATTCGCACCTTATGGACCGAAATCTCATTCAGTAGCGATGTGTCTGCATGCTATCGAAATGGGAGCCGAGGTGTTCTACACACAGCCATCTTTCTATCATCCAGAATACACAACGGGGATTAGGATGGAACAAGGATTGCCAGCGGGGCACACCTATGCGCTTAGGATCGGAAAACGCATGCTGTACCAATGCGCTGACAAAAATCCGACGTAGTTGCACTGGCAGGGGTTTGGTACCCAATCCAATACCGCTTACAACCCTCGCTTCAACCCCACCCCAAACCCCCGCCCCACCCCATCCCGCGCCATCATCCCCCGGTACCACCGCAACACATTCGGAAAATCCGCCAGATCGATCTTGTGCCGTTCATGCCGCCAGACCCAGCCGACGATGGCGAAGTCGGCGATTGAGATTTCTTCGCCTGCGAAGAAGGCGTGGTCGGCCAGGCGGCGGTCCATCACGCCGTACAGGCGTTTGGTCTCGGCCATGAAGCGCTCCAGGCCGTAGCGGCGGTCGGCTTCGTTTTCCAGCGCGGCGAAGTGATGCACCTGGCCGGGCATGGGGCCGAAGCCGCCCATCTGGAACATCAGCCATTCCAAAGCGGCGACGCGGGCACGTGGGTCTTTGGGCAGGAAGGTGCCGGTCTTTTCGGCCAGGTAGATCAGGATGGCGCCGGACTCGAAGACGCTGATGGGCTGGCCGCCCGGGCCGTCGGGGTCGATGATGGCGGGGATCTTGTTGTTGGGGCTGATCTTCAGGAAGTCGGGCGCGGTCTGCTCGCCCTTGGTGATGTCCACCACGTGCACCTCGTAGGGCAGGCCCATTTCTTCGAGGGCGACGCTGATCTTGCGGCCGTTGGGGGTGTCGAAGGCGTAGAGCTGAATGGGCATGGGGTCGGTCTTGTTGGGTGGTGGGTTCGGGATGCAGTCTGCCACAGGGTGTTGGCACCTGCAGCCGGCGCGGCGATACTGGCAACATGACGCGCCGCCTCCCCACCCTTGCCGCCTGCTGTTTGGCCCTGCTGCTGACCGCCGCCAGCAGCCTGGCCCTCGCCGCGCCGCCCGCCAACGACACGCTGCGCATAGGCTCCAAACGCTTCACCGAGTCCTACATCCTCGCGCAGGTGCTGGCGCAGACCGCCGCGCCGCACACGCCCACGCCGCCTTCGGTGCTGCAGGGCCTGGGCAACACCGCCATTGTTTACGAGGCGCTGCGCTCGGGCAGCATCGACCTGTACCCGGAATACGTGGGCACCATCAGCCAGGAGATTCTCAAAGGCGAGGCGTCCATGAGCACGCAGGCCATGAACGCCGCGCTGGCGCCGCTGGGCCTGGGGGTGGCGGTGCCGCTGGGCTTCAACGACGGCTACGCGCTGGCCATGCGCGAAGACACGGCGCAGCGTCTGGGCATTGTGTCGCTCAGCGATCTGGTGAAGCACCCGGAGCTGAAGCTGGGCCTGTCGAACGAGTTCATCGGCCGGGCCGACGGCTGGCGCGGGCTGGCGCAGCGTTATGGCGCGCCGCAGGTGCCGGTGGCGCTGGACCACGGGCTGGCTTATGACGCGATTGCGCAAAAGCAGGTGGACGTGATCGACATCTACACCACCGACGCGAAGATTGGCCACCTGGGCCTGCGCGTGCTGAAGGACGACAAAGCCTACTTTCCGCGGTATGACGCGGTGCTGCTGCACCGGCTGGATGTGCCCACGCGTTTCCCGCAGGCCTGGGCGGCGCTGCAGAAGCTGAGCGGCAGCATTGACGAGAACGCGATGATCGCCATGAACGCGCGAGCCGAGTTGCAGGGCGTGGCCTTCGACGTCATCGCCCGGGATCACTTAGCCAGCAAAACAGGCGGCGCACCCGCCGCCACCAGCACAACTCAAGACCCGAGCCAGCGCGGCTTCTGGGCCAAACTCTTCGGCCCCGACCTGGCGCGGCTCACGCGCCAGCACCTGGCGCTGACCTTGATTTCGGTCGGGCTGGCGGCGCTGATTGGCATTCCGCTGGCGGTGTGGGTGTTTCCGCACCCGCGCCTGCGCGCGCTGGTGCTGGGCGCCACCGGGCTGATGCAGACCGTGCCTTCGCTGGCGCTGCTGGCGATGCTGATCTCGCTGCTGGGCGTGATCGGCACGGTGCCGGCACTGATTGCGCTGATGCTTTATGCGCTGCTGCCCATCATGCGCAACACGGTGGCGGGGCTGAACGAGGTGTCGCCCGGCCTGCGGCTGGCCGGGCAGGCGCTGGGCATGACCGCCGGCCAGCGCATGCGCCATATCGAGCTGCCGCTGGCGTTGCCGACGATTGTGGCCGGCGTGCGCACGGCCACCGCGATTGCGATTGGCACGGCGACGATTGCGGCTTTCATCGGTGCGGGCGGGTATGGCGAGCGTATCGTCACCGGCCTGGCGCTGAACGACGGGCAGCTGCTGCTGGCCGGCGCCCTGCCCGCCACCTTGCTGGCGCTGCTGGGCGAGGCGCTGTTTGAAGGCGTGGATTGGCTGATGCGGCGGCGCCGGGGCTGAAAAGCCCGTTCTGGCGTTTTCTTGCAGCCAAATCGGCCTTCAGCCCTTTATTGACGGGCGAAAGCAGCTACTAAATCAATAGCGGTTTTCAATCCAGCTTGATGCCAGCCGCCGCCACCACGGCAGCCCAGCGCTTGCGCTCCTGGTTGAAGAAAGCGTCCTGCTCGGCCGGCGACATGGTCGCCACCTCGGCGCCCTGCCCGCTGAGCCTGGCGCGGATCTCGGGGCTGCGGATGACCTTGATGAGTTCGGTGTTGAGCCGCGTCACGACGGCCGCCGGCGTGTTCTTCGCCACCAGAATGCCCTGCCAGGTGCCGGACTCGAAGCCGGTAATGCCCTGCTCCTGCAGCGTCGGCACATTGCCGATCAGCGGCATGCGTGTGGCTTTGGACACACCGAGGATCTTGAGCTGGCCGTTCTGCACAAAAGGCAGCGTGGCCAGCATGCCGTTCATCAGCACCTGGGTCTGGCCGCCTACCGTGTCGGTGATGGCCTGCGAGCCGCCCTTGTAGGGGATGTATTGCCACTTGGCATTGCTGGCGCGCTCGACCGCGACGCCGGCGAGGTGCGGCGCACTGCCCATGGCGGTGACGGCGAAGTTGAGCTGCGTCTTTTGCGACAGCGCCACCAGTTCTTTCAGATTGTTGGCCGGCACCGACGGATGCACCACCAGCAGGTGCGGCGAATAGGCCAGCATGGTGACGCCGCGCAAGTCCTTGCTCGGGTCGAACTGGAGCCGGGTGTACACCGACGGGCTGATGGCCAGCGCGCCGGTGTCGCACAGCAGCAGGGTGTAGCCGTCGGGGGCTGACTTGGCGACGAAGTCGGCGCCGAGGTTGCCATTCGCACCCGGCTTGTTTTCCACAATCACCGGCTGCTTGAGCGCTTCGGACAGCGGCTGGGCGATGGCGCGGGCAATGATGTCGGACGAGCCGCCCGGCGGGTAAGGCACGATCAGGCGGATCGGCTTGGCGGGCCAGGCCTGGGCTTGCGCCTGAACGCCCGAGGCGGCCAGGCCCAGGGCCACGGATGAAGCGAGAACCTTGCGGCGATTGATAGTCATGTCTTGTCTCCTGTACTTTTTGGTGGGGGGGTGCCGCCGGCTCAGGCCTTGGCGACTTCGTGGTTGGCCATCAGCTCCAGTGCGCGCACCAGGGCCGAATGGTCGAGATCCTGCATGCCGTTGGCGCTGCAGACCTGCATGAGCTGCGCGGCACCGGCGGTTTGCGGCAGGGCCACGCCCAGCGTGCGCGCGCCGGCCAGGGCCAGGCCCAGGTCTTTCTGGTGCAGGCCGATGCGAAAGCCCGGATTGAAGGTGCGCTTGATCATGCGTTCGCCATGCACTTCCAGAATGCGCGACGCGGCAAAACCGCCCATCAGCGCCTGGCGCACCTTGGCCGGGTCGGCGCCGGCCTTGCTGGCAAACAGCAGGGCTTCGCCGACGGCGGCGATGTTGAGCGCCACGATGATCTGGTTGGCCACCTTGCAGGTCTGGCCGTCCCCATTGCCGCCGACCAGGGTGATGTTCTTGCCCATGAGTTCGAACAGCGGCTTGACGCGCTCGAAGGCGGCGTCCGGCCCGCCGACCATGATGGTCAGGCTGGCGGCCTTGGCGCCGACTTCACCACCGGAGACCGGCGCGTCGAGGTAGTCGGCGCCGAGTTCGTTGATCTTCTTCGCGAACTCCTTGGTGTCCATGGGCGAGATCGAGCTCATGTCGACGACGGTCTTGCCCTTGCCATTGCTCTTCAGGCCGGCAGCTACGCCCCTGTCACCGAACAGCACCTTGGCCACATCGGGCGTGTCGGGCAGCATCATGAAAATGATGTCGGCCTTCTCGGCGACTTCCTGTGCCGAGGCGCAGGCCACGGCCTGGCCGGTCAGCAGGTCGGCGGGCACCTTGCTGCGGGTAGCCAGGAAGACCTCGTGGCCGGCCTTGACCAGATGTGCGGCCATGGGCGCGCCCATGATGCCGAGACCGATAAAACCCAGCTTGCTCATTTCAAATACTCCAGTTGATCGTTAAGAAAATTTGCGGCCCATGAGCCGCGGTTCAGAAGGCGGATGCATGGATCCCGGAGCGGGTCCGGGATGAGATCCGGAAAAAACTAGTCGCGGTACTTGTCGTGCAGGGCCTGCGTGGCCGAGCGGAATACGCCCAGGTCGCTGCCGACGGCCACAAAGGTGGCGCCCATGGCCATGTAGCGGCGTGCATCGGCCTCCACCGGCGCGAGGATGCCGGTGGGTTTGCCGCAGGCTTTCGCATCGGCAAACACCGCGGCAATGGCAGCCTGCACCTCGGGGTGGCCGGCGTTGCCCAGGTGGCCCAGGCCGGCGGCCAGGTCGGACGGGCCGACAAAAATGCAGTCCACGCCGTCCAGCGCCGCAATGTCGCGCGCAGCCGCCACGCCGGCGCGGCTTTCGATCTGCACCATCACGCAGATGTGCTCGTTGATCGACTTGAAGTAGTCGGGCACAGTGCCGTAGCGGTTGCTGCGCTGGGACACCGACACGCCGCGTATGCCCTGGGGCGGGTAACGCGTGGCGGACACCGCGCGTTTAGCCTCGTCCACACTTTCGACAAAGGGCACGAGGAAATTGTAGAAGCCCGCGTCGAGCAGGCGCTTGATCTCCACCTCGTTGTTGGAGGACGGCCGCACCACGGGTGCACTGGCGCTGTCTTTCAGCGCCATCAGCTGCGGGATGAAGGTGGCCACATCGTTGGGCGAATGTTCGCCGTCGAGCAGGATCCAGTCGAAGCCGGCCACGCCCAGCACCTCGGTGGTGATGGCGTTGGAGAGGGACGACCAGCAGCCGATCAGCTTCTTGCCGGCGCGCAGGTCGCGCTTGAAGCTGTTGGGAAAGGACTGATAGGGAATAACTTGTGTCATGAGGCGCTTGCTTTTAAAGGAGGTGGAATGTGGGGAATGTGAGGATCAGGTCACCGGCGCCGGGTTGAACAGCACCAGCGCGTTGTGCAGCTTCCAGTGTTCGGCCCAGGTTTTCTTGCGGCCGCTGGCGACTTCGAGCATCAGGTGAAACAGCTCCCAGCCGATGTCTTCGATGCTGGCCTGCCCGTCGGCAATGCGGCCGGCGTTGACGTCCATCAGGTCGTGCCAGCGCCGGGCCAGGTCGCTGCGCGTGGCGACCTTGATCACCGGGCACTCGGCCAGGCCGTAAGGCGTGCCACGACCGGTGGTAAACACATGCAGGTTCATGCCGGCGGCGAGCTGCAGCGTGCCGCAGATGAAGTCGCTGGCCGGGGTGGCGGCGTAGATCAAACCCTTTTGCTTGAGCTTTTCACCGGGCGCCAGCACGCCGCTGATGGGCGCACTGCCCGACTTGACGATGGAGCCCATGGCTTTTTCGACAATGTTGGACAGGCCGCCCTTCTTGTTGCCGGGCGTGGTGTTGGCGCTGCGGTCCACCTGGCCTTTTTGCAGGTAGGCGTCGTACCAGGCCATCTCGCGGATCATGGCCTGCGCAACTTCAGGGGTAGTCGCGCGTGAAGTCAATTGATCAATGCCGTCGCGCACCTCGGTGGTTTCGGAAAACATCACGGTGGCACCGGCGCGCACCAGCAGGTCGGTGCAAAAGCCCACCGCCGGATTCGCGGTGACGCCGGAAAACGCGTCGCTGCCGCCG
Source organism: Pseudomonadota bacterium (assembly GCA_040389085.1). Classification (GTDB taxonomy): domain Bacteria; phylum Pseudomonadota; class Gammaproteobacteria; order Burkholderiales; family Burkholderiaceae_C; genus Polaromonas. The sequence continues at coordinate 51,055 of JAZKAP010000001.1, read as the reverse complement.
CACTGCACACCGACCACCAGTTCGCTGGCCGGCACGGTCTCCCGGCGGCGCGCATTGAGCTTTTCCAGGTGCAGCACAGCGGCCTGCATGATGGAGTCGATCATGGACATGAAGCCCACATGGTTCTCGGACTGCAGGCAGACCACATCGAGCGGAGCTTCGGCATTGAGACCGACATCGGCCACGCTGCGCTCGTCGACGATCTGGATGGTGCCGGGCGGCAGCAGGCGCTCGGGCTGCAGCTTTTCGCAGCCCAGGCTCACCACCATCACCTCGCCGCCAAAGTTGGGGTTCAGGCTGATGTTGCGCAGCGTGCGTATCGGGATGATGGCGTCGGGTGCGTCGATGGCGACACCGCAGCCGTAGGTGTGCTCCAGTCCCACCACGTCATCGACGTTGGGGTATTTCGGCAGCAGCTCGGCCTTGATGCGCTGGACGGCAAAGTCCACCACACCGGCGACACACTGCACGGTGGTGGTGATGGCCAGGATGTTGCGGGTGCCGACCGAACCGTCGGCATTGCGGTAACCCTCGAAGGTGTAGTCTTCCAGCGGCGCCGGTGCCGGCGGCTTGATGGTGGCGATGGGCAGGCCTTCGAGCCCGCGCGCGGCGGGCATCTCCAGCAGGCGCTCGTGCACCCAGCTGCCGGCAGGAATGTCCTTGAGCGCAAAACCGATGGGCACGTTGTAGCGCAGTACCGCCGTACCCTGCGGCAGATCCACCAGGGCCACCTTGTGACCCTGCGGCACTTTGTCCCGTAGCACCAGGCCGTCGGCCAGCACGGCGCCCGGCGGCAGGCCACCGTCGTTGGCCACGATGGCGACGTTGTCCGCATCGTGCATGCGGATGCAGAGGGGTTGGAGCGGGTCAGCGCGCATCAGAAGTCAACAATTTCCACCCAGTTCGGGTTCTTGCCGACCGGCTGGCTCTTGCCCGCCCCGGGCAGGCCGGTGGCGCTGTCGATGGCATGCAGCGAAACGCTGTGCGAGTCCTGGCCGGCGGCGACCAGGAAGCGCCCCGTTGAATCGACGGCAAAGCCGCGCGGCGTCTTTTCGGTCGGCGTCTGGCCCACGACCTGCAACCGCCCGCTGGCGGCATCGACCTTGAAGGTGGTCAGCGTGCTGGAGGTGCGCTCCGAGCCATAGAGGTAGTTGCCGCCAGGCGCCATCTGCAGGTCGGCCGCCCAGACCTTGCCGGCAAAGCCCGGCGGCACCACCGTGCTGCGCTGCAGGTGGCTCATGGCGCCTTTTGCCGCGTCGTAGGCGAACACATCCACCCCGCCGTCGAGCTCGTTGATCAGGTAGGCGTGTTTTTGCGCCTTGTCCCACAGGAAATGGCGCGGGCCGGTTTTGGCCGGAGACACGTTCACCAGCGGCGGATCATTGGCGCTCAACATGCCGCTGGCCGCATCAAAACGCCAGCTCGACAGGTTGTCGCCGCCCAGGCTGGTGGCAAACACATAACGGCCGGACGCGTCGGCATGGATGGCATGCGCATTGGGTGCCGTGCGGACAAGCTGCTGCACCGCACCCACCAGGCCGTCGTTGCCGACACTGTTCACGGTGATCTTGTTGCCGCCGTAGGACGCCGCGAACAGCCACTTGCCCGTCGGATCCAGGTCGATGTTGGCCATGCTGTCGGCCAGCGCCGACTCACCCAGCTTTTTGAGCGAGCCCGTCGCTGCGTCGATCGCGAAGGTGATCACGCGAAACGGCTGCGAGCGGCTCGCCACGTAGAGGAATTTCCTGTCTTTGCTAACCACCATCGGCATGGCGACGCCGCCCACCGGCACGGTGGCCACCGGCTTGAGCTGGCCGGCCGCGCGGTCGAGCTGCAGCACCGAGATGTCCTGGCTGTCGGCGTTGGAGACGTACACCCAGGTGGCCGCACTGCTGGCGCCCGTCGCCGCCGTTGCCGCCGCAAAAGCCGCGAGCGTCACGCCTTGGCGAATCGATGTTCCTTGGGTCATGAAAATCTTCCTTTGTTGTTGGGGAAAGTGCCTACTTGCCCACCGTCAGCAACACGCCGGGCAACCACAGCGAGAACGCAGGCACGTAGGTCACCAGCATCAACGCCGCGATCAGCGCGCCGTAAAACGGCCAGATGGACCGCATGACCTCGGCGATCGAGATACCCCCGATCGCACAGCCGACGAACTGCGTTGACCCGACTGGCGGGGTGTTCAACCCCAGCGCGCAGTTGATCAGCATCATGACGCCAAACTGCGTGGGGTCCATGCCATAGCGCTGGCAGATCGGCAGGAAAATAGGCGTGCAGATCAAAATGGTGGCAGCCATGTCGAGAAAAGTCCCCAACACGAACAGCAACACGTTCACCATCAGGAAGATCACCCACGGCGTCTGGGTGATGGAGCTCATCAGTTCGCCCGTTTTCTGCGGCACCTCGTACAGTGCCAGGAAATAGCCAAAAGCAGCAGATATGCCGATCAGCAAAAGCACCACACCGGTGGTCTTGCAGGCCTTCGCACAGGCTTTGAGGAAATGCGTCCAGGACAACGAGCGGTAAACCAACACCGTCACTATCAAGGCCCACAAAACCGCCGTGGCCGCCGACTCGGTGGCCGTGAACACACCCGAAAGAATGCCCACCAGAATGATGACGATGATGAGCAGCCCCGGAATGGCCGCCGCCAGACTGCGCGCCACCTCATGCCAGCCCACAAAGTCGCCGCGTGTGGGGTAACCCCGTTTGACGGCAACACCGTAGGCCGCCGCCAGATTGCACAGCGTCAGGATGACAGCGGGAATCAGGCAGGCAACAATCAGGCCGAGCACACTGACCGAGGCAATGCCGGCGGTGGCGAGGGTGAAGATGATGATGTTGTGCGAGGTCGGCATCAGCGCCCCCACAAGCGCCGCATGGGTGGTGACGTTGACCGCATAGTCGGCGTGATACCCCTCCTTTTTCATCAGGGGAATCATGACCGAGCCCATGGCCGAAACGTCAGCCAGCGGCGAACCGGCCACCCCGCCAAACAGGGTGCAGCCGACCACGTTGCTCATGCCCAGGCCGCCGCGGACATGGCCCACCAGGCTGTTGGCAAAACGCACGATGCGGTCGGCGATGCCGCCATAAAGCATGAGTTCACCGGCAAAAATGAAAAACGGAATGGCAAGAAAGGAAAACACCTGCATGCCGCCCACCATCTTCTGGAAGACAACGGCCACCGGAAGACCGGCCACAAGAATGGTGCAGACCGAGGACAGACCAATCGCAAATGCGACCGGCACGCCCAGAATGAGCAGCCCCATGAAAGTCAGGGCAAGGACAGTTAGTTCCATGAAGGTTCGACCTCTTGCCCTTTGAGGAGAGCCACAATATGTTCAATGGAAAACAGCACGATGAGCACGCCGGCAATGACCAGGGGCACATAGTCGGCCCCCTCGGGAACGCTCAGAAGCGGTTTCTTTTCTGTCCATTTCGCGCTTGCCCAGAGCCAGCCGCTCTTGGCCATCAGCACGCCAAACAATCCCACCAGAAGGTGAATCACGATCTCCAGCTTGAGTCGCATTTTTTCGGGGAGCAGAATCGCCATCGAGTCCAGCCCGATGTGCCCCGCGTCGCGCACGCCGACGGCCACACCCAGGGCCGTCATGTACAACACCAGCAGCATGGCCAGGGCCTCGGCCCAGGTGGGCGTGTCATTGAACACGTAGCGACCCACCACCTGCCACTGGACCGAGATGATGATGCCCAGCAGCAAGACCACGGCCAGCATCAGGCTCAGCTTGGAAAGCAGAGCGCAAACACGCGTGAACAAAGAATGGGAAGGACGGGAAGAAGGGGCGAGCCCCCTCTCCACCGCCGTGTCGCCAAGCGACATTACTTCGTGTCCTGAACGGCTTTGACCAGGCGCTTCAGGTCCGGCGTGACCATGAACTTTTCGTACACGGGGCCCATGGCTTTCTGAAACGATGCCTTGTCCACTTCAACAATCTCGGCACCCCCTGCTTTCACGACAGCCAGGGACTTCATCTCCTGCTCATCCCACTTCTTGCGCTGGAATGGGACGGAGTCCTTCGCCGCCTTGCGGACCATGTCCTGCTCCGCCTTGGACAACTTGTCGTAGGAAATTTTGCTCATCAGCAGGACTTCCGGCGCCATCGAGTGCTCGGTGCGGCTGTAATACTTGACCGCCTCGAAATGTTTGGATGTGTCGTACGACGGAATGTTGTTCTCCGCCGCATCAATGATGCCGGTCTTCAGTGCGGTGTAGACCTCGCCGTAGGGCATGGGGGTGGCATTCCCACCCATGGCGCCGATCAACGCCACCCACAGGTCGGACTGCTGAACGCGGATTTTCATGCCCTTGACGTCAGCCACAGTCTTCAGCGGCTTTTTGGCATAAATCGAGCGGGCACCGCTGTCATAGAAAGCCAGACCAACAAAGCCGGCCTGCTCGCAGTCTTTCAGTATCTCTTCACCGACCGGACCATCCAGCACCTTGCGCATGTGCGCTACCGAGCTGAACAGGAAAGGCATGGTGGGCACCTGGGTCTTGACGCAAATGGCGTTCATCGGGCTGATGTTGACGCGCGTGAAATCGAGTGCGCCAATCTTGGCCTGGTCAATGGTTTCCTTCTCTGTGCCCAGTGCGCCCTTGTTGAAAACCTTGATCGAGTGCTTGCCGTTACTGGCCTTGTTCAGCAACTCACTCATGTATTTCACGGCAACAACCGTGGGGTAATCGTCGCTGTTGTGAATGTCCGACGAGCGGAACTCAATGGCTTGCGCCGCCAATGGTGAAACTGCCCATATGGCAGCGACGGCGAGCATTGTTTTTGTGATCTTCATGTCATCCTCTCGGGTGGTGGTTGGGAAACTTGTTCAATACAAACTACAAACGCGCGGCTTCGGGCAGTCCACGCATGCCGGGATGTCGACCCGGTGCAGCGGCCTGCCCGGCCACGAGCCAGACCGGGCTATCGCCGGTTGCATTGCGGCAATCCACCAGGACTTCGGCGCGGGTGTTCATGGCATCAATCGGAGAACGGGCCGGCTTTGACAAAACCGCCGCCCTGGAACTGCACCGCCGGGTCGCTGAGATCGGGCGGCGGCGTGCGGGCGTAGACAGCCTCGCGGAAGATGTCCGAGCTGTCCTGCGGCGCGTAGCCGATGTGGCGCGCGCGGCTGTTGTCCCACCAGGTGACGGCGTTGTCGGACATGCCGAACACAATGCTGTGCCCGAGCACCGGGGTGGTCAGGCAAGCGGTGATCAGGCGGTGCAGGTCGTCAAAACTCAGCCAGGTCGCCAGCATGCGCCGGTCTTTCGGCTCGGGAAAGGAGGAGCCGATGCGCACACAGGCGGTTTCAATGCCGTAGCGGTCAAAGTAAAAACGCGACAGGTCTTCGCCAAAAGCCTTGCTGACGCCGTACAGGCCGTCCGGGCGGGCGGGCGCATCGGCATCAATGGTTTCGCTCTGGCGATAAAAGCCGGTGACATGGTTGGAGCTGGCAAACACCACGCGTTGGACACCGTGTTTGCGCGCAGCTTCGTACAGGTTGTAGAGGCCCAGGATGTTGGCCTGCAGGATGGGACCAAACGGCCCTTCGACCGACACGCCGCCCAGATGCACGATGGCCTGCACGCCCTGGACCATGGCGTCGACGGCTGCGGCATCGGCCAGATCGGCAAGCACCATCTCTTCACCCGCGCCGGCCGCGCCGAAGGCGACCCGGTCCGACAGGCGCAGCACGCTGCAGTTGACTTTCAGGCGACCACGCAGGGCCTGGCCCAAGCCACCGGCGGCGCCGGTCAACAACAGTTTTTCGTGAGCCCGAATGGTCATGCGTGTCTCTGGTTGAAAATGGGAGGGTGGCAAACGCTGGACTTTTGCATCAGGTTTGCTAAAGTAGCTTCAATTCAATAAGATATCAGTTATACGTTGTCTGATGACCAAGAATTTTTAATGAGACAGCATCCCCTGTCAAGTGTTTTCTGGTCAGATCAAGGCAAACCCCTACCCGAGCAAACCCGATGGAATCGAACGTAACGGCCACACCTCTTGACGACGCACCGCGTGTGCGCCGCCCTCGCGGCCTGGTCACCGAAATTGTTGAAAGCCTGGCGGCCAGCATCCGCGCGGGGCAGCTGCAACCCGGCGACAAGTTGCCCACCGAGGCCGAAATCATGGCCCGCTTCGACGTGAGCCGGACGGTGGTACGCGAGTCGATTTCCAAACTGCAGGCCTCCGGTCTGGTGGAGACACGCCACGGCATCGGCACCTTTGTGATCGAGAACCGCGACGCCGGCAACTTCAAGATTGCCGCGGCCGACTTCGCCACGGTGGCCGATGTCATTTCGGTGCTGGAGTTGCGCATCAGCCTGGAAACCGAGGCCGCCGGCCTGGCCGCCCAGAGGAGAACCACAGAAAATCTCGAAGCGATGGCCACGGCCCTGCGGGCTTTCCAGGACTCTATCCACGCGGACTCCGACGCCGTCCCGCCCGACTTCCAGTTTCACATGGAGGTGGCCCGCGCCACCGGCAACCGCCACTTTGCGGACCTCATGACCTACCTGGGCACCATGATCATTCCGCGCACCCGCGTGAACACGCCGCAGAGCGCACCCGAAGGCCGCTTGAGTTATCTGCAGCGCGTCAACGGCGAACATGAAAGCATCTACAACGCCATTCGCAGCCAGGATGCCGAAGCCGCCCGCGCCGCCATGCGCACCCACCTCTCCAACAGCCGGGAGCGGCTGCGCAAGGGCCAGGCCGGCGAGCCTGCAAGCCCTCCTGCGGCGAGCTGACCTGCGCTGAGCTGGGACGCCAGCGGGGGCTGAATCAGGGAATTCCCCGAGGGCATAAATCGCCTCATGTTGTACGATGACTGATCTTTAAACCGGTCAGTTTGTCCTTTTACCTGCTTTTATGCCTGACGCCCGCTCTCCCTCCCTGGCAGCTTCGCAAACGCCGCACATCACCCGCCTGCAAGTCATTCCGGTCGCCGGCCATGACAGCATGTTGCTCAACCTGAGTGGCGCGCACGGCCCGTTTTTCACGCGCAACCTGCTGCTGCTGACCGACAGCTCGGGCCGCACCGGCGTCGGCGAAGTGCCGGGCGGCGAGAAAATCCGCAGCACGCTGGAGGACGCCCGTGCACTGGTCGAAGGCCAGTCGCTGGGCCACTGGAACCAGGTCCTCGACAGCCTGCGTACACAATTTGCGGGGCGCGACAGCGGTGGCCGCGGCAACCAGACCTTTGACCTGCGCGTGGCCATCCACGCAGTGACCGCGGTGGAAAGCGCCCTGCTCGACCTGCTGGGCCAGTTTCTCGGTGTGCCGGTCGCCGCCCTGCTGGGCGAAGGCCAGCAACGCGATTCCGTCGCCATGCTGGGCTACCTGTTTTACATTGCCGACCGCCGGCAAACCGGCCTGGCCTACCGGAGCGAGCCGGACGCAGACGACGACTGGCTGCGGCTGCGTCATGAGCCCGCGATGGATGCCCGGGCCGTGGTCAGGCTGGCCGAAGCGGCGCACCAGCGTTATGGCTTCAAGGACTTCAAACTCAAGGGTGGCGTGCTGCGCGGCGAGGAAGAAATCGAGGCCATCATCGCGCTGTCGGAGCGTTTCCCCGACGCGCGCATCACGCTGGACCCGAACGGCGGCTGGCTGCTGAAAGACGCGGTTCGTTTGTGCCGCGACCGGCACCGCGAACTCGCCTATGCCGAAGACCCCTGCGGCGCCGAAGGTGTTTTCTCGGGCCGTGAAGTGATGGCGGAGTTTCGCCGCGCCACCGGCCTGAAAACGGCGACCAACATGGTGGCGACCGACTGGCGCGAACTCGCGCACGCCGTCACCTTGCAGGCTGTCGATATTCCGCTGGCCGACCCGCACTTTTGGACCATGCAGGGCTCGGTGCGGGTGGCGCAGATGTGCCAGACCTGGGGCCTGACCTGGGGCTCGCATTCAAACAACCATTTCGATGTGTCGCTGGCCATGTTCACCCATGTGGCGGCGGCGGCGCCAGGCAAGGTCACCGCGATCGACACCCACTGGATCTGGCAGGACGGCCAGCGCCTGACCAAACAGCCCTTGCAGATCGTGGACGGCAGCGTGACTGTTCCCAAAATCCCCGGCCTGGGCGTGGAGCTCGACATGGCAGAAGTTGAAAAGGCCCACCAGCTTTACCTGCAGCACGGCCTGGGCGCGCGCGACGATGCCATCGCCATGCAGTACCTGCTGCCCAACTGGACCTTCAACCCCAAGATGCCCTGCATGGTCCGGTAATTTTCCGCTCTGAGTTCCGCACTGATTTTCATCACCACAAGAAGGAGACAAACATGAAACGCCGCTCATTGATTCAAACCGCCCTGGCCTCGGCCGCACTTCTCCCGCTTCTCGGCTCCGCCGCCGCCTGGGCCCAGGACAAATGGCCGTCCAAACCCATCAGCTACATCGTGCCCTTCCCGGCCGGCGGCACGACCGACATCCTCGGGCGGCTGATCGGCCAGAAACTCGGCACGGCGTTGGGCACCACCATCGTGATCGAGAACAAGGGCGGTGCCGGCGGCAGTGTCGGGTCGGAAGTTGCCGCGCGCGCACCGGCCGACGGCTACACCCTGCTGGGCGGCACCATCAGTTCGCACGCCATCAATGTGAGCCTGTACCCCAAGCTCGGCTACGACCCGATCAAGTCCTTTTCACCCGTGGTGCTGATCGGCTCGAACCCGGTGGTGCTGATCGTCAAGGCGGACAGTCCGTACAAGACCCTGCAGGACGTGCTCAACGCGGCCAAGGCCAAACCGAAAACCATCTCCTCGGCATCGGCCGGAAACGGCACCTCGCAGCACATGACGCTGGAACTGCTGGGCTTCAAGTCGGGCACGCAGTTCGTCCATGTGCCGTACAAGGGCAGCGGCCCGGCCATCCAGGATGTGATCGGCGGCCAGGTCGACATGATGTTCGACACCACGGTGGTGGCCGGCCCGCACATCCAGAGCGGCAAGGTACGCGCCATCGCCGTGAGTTCGGCCAAACGCCTGGAGTCGCTGCCCAATGTGCCAACCATTGCCGAGTCGGGCGTGCCCGGCTTTGAGGTGGTGTCCTGGCAGGGCATTTTTGTGCCGGCCGGTGTACCAAAGCCCATCATCGACAGGTTGCACGCGGAAATCATGAAGATCCTGCAGACCCCTGAAATGCAGGACCGGCTCAAAAGCCTGGGCATGCAGCCTTCCAGCATGACGCCCGATCAGGTGGCGGCCTTCCAGAAGGCCGAAGTCGAGAAATGGGCGCAAGTCATCAAGGCCGCCGGCATCAAGCTTGAGTAAGGACGCCCCTTCCAGAATGCGGGTGGCGGTGGTTGGCGCCGGTCAGGCCTGCGCGCCGCATTTCCGCAGCCTGCAGGACCTGCAGGCTGAGCTGGAGCTGGCCTGGGTCATAGGCCGCGACGCGGGGCGCCTGGCCGCGCTGGAGCTTCCGGCGGGCACCCGGGCCAGCACGCGCCTGGAAGACCTGCTGGAAGACCCGACCGTACAGGCGGTGCTGGTGCTGACACCACCCAACACCCACCTGGACATCGTTCGGCGTGTGGCCGGGGCCGGCAAACATGTGCTGGTGGAAAAACCGCTGGAAGTCAGCCTGGACAAGGCGCAGCAGCTGGTGGAGGTGTGCGAGCGCGAAGGCGTGAAGCTGGCCGTGATGCTGCAGCACAGGATGCGCGAGGCCGCCCGCGTGCTGGCGCAGCTGGTTGCCAGCGGCACGCTGGGAAGCCTGGTCAGCGCGTCGGCCAGCGTGCGCTGGTGGCGCCCGCAGGGTTATTACGACGAACCCGGCCGCGGCACGCTGGCGCGCGACGGCGGCGGCGTGCTGATGACGCAGGCCATCCACACGCTGGACCTGCTGCTGTGCCTGACCGGCATGCCTGACAGGGTGAGCGCCATGGCCAACACCAGCGCCATACACCGCATGGAATGCGAAGACACGGTTGCCGCCGTGCTGCACTACCCGAACGGCGCCATCGGCAGCATAGACGCGACCACAGCGGCTTACCCGGGATTTCCTGAACGGATAAGCCTCAATTTCACCGGGGGCTCGGCCACGCTGGAAGCCGGAGAGTTTCACGCCGAACGGATGGACGGCCAGACATTCCATGCCGGCAGCCCACAGGCGTCGGGTTCCGGCGCGAACATGATGGCCTTCGACCACCAGGCTCACCGCGCCGTGCTGCAGGATTTTGTAACGGCCATCCGGACCCAGGCCGAGCCGGCCGTCACCGGACGCTCGGCCCTGCAGGTGCACCGGCTGATTGCGGCCATGATGGCGTCCTCCGGCAGCGCCGCCGCGGTGTCCCTCACGGCCTGACCGCGGTCTTTCGGCTACGCTTGGGACCATGAACCCCTCGCCCTCCTCCACGCCCGCACCGCTGCACTTCTACTTCGACTTCATCTCGCCCTTCGGCTACTTCGCGTCACTGCGCATCGAGCCGCTGGCGGCGCGGCACGGTCGCACCGTCGAATGGCACGCGATGCTGCTGGGGGTCTCGGTGCTGAAGGTGATGGGACTCAAGCCCCTGCTCGACACGCCGCTCAAGGGCGACTACATCCGTCGCGATGCCAAACGCTACATGCGCCGCCACGGCCTGCAGATCCACCGTGATCTGGACGCCCCGGTGATGGACCCGCGCGCTGCGGGCCGCGCCTTCTACTGGGTCAAGCAGCACCACCCCGAGCTCGCCGCGCCGCTGGCCCACGCGATCTACCACGCCTACTGGGCAGAAGGCCGGGATCTGTCCAGCGCGGAGGCGGTGGCGGCCATAGCCCTGCCTGCGGGTCTGGACGCGCAGGGCTTGCGCGAAGGCATCGACAGCGAGGACGCCAGGCAGCTGCTGCGCAACGCCGTCGAAGCCTCGCTGCAAGCCGGCATTTTCGGCTCGCCCACCGTGGTGGTGGACGGCGAGCCCTTCTGGGGGGTGGAAAACCTGGGGCTGGTGGACCAGTGGCTGGCCAGCGGCGGCTGGTAATCAGGCTTCAGAAAAAACAAAGTTCACCGGAACCGCAATCGCAGCCAGACGCTCGCGCAGCCGGCGCTCCAGCGCCTCATCACGCGCCGACGCGATGGCCACCACGGCAGACAGGCTGCCGCCGCGCTCCTCGCCGCGCACGCTGGCGCCGGCTATGTCTGCCAGCATCTCGGCCAGCTTGACCTCGATGGCGCGCAGGCGCAGCGCCGGCTTGTAGATCTTGCCGATTGCCGTGACCGGCATCACCTCGATGATGGTGACGCGTTTGGGCGCCGCGGGCCGCTCGTACACATGCGGCACCACCTCGGCCAGCAGCGTGGCCGGGTCGCAGAACATGCCTGGCTTGAGCGTGACAAAGGCCACCGGCAACTCGCCGGCATAGGCGTCGGGCTCGCTGACCACGGCGCACAGGGCCACCGCCGGGTGCGCCAGAAAAGCATCTTCGACGAGGCCGGGGTCGATGTTGTGCGAGCCGCGAATGATCACGTCCTTGGCGCGGCCGGTCAGGTGGATGTAGCCCTGCGCATCGATATGGCCAAGATCACCGGAGACCAGCCACGGGCCCTCGAACATGCCGGCATTGCGCGCAGCCTCGGTGTAGCCCGGGCTCACATGCGGGCCGCGCACCACGATGACGCCGGTTTCACCGGCCGCACAGGTCTCGCCCAATTGCGCCACGCCGCCCTGCCAGGGCACGGCACGCACCTCGGTGTAGGGCAGGCGCAGGCCGGTCGAGCCGGGCACACGCGGCGCCGCCAGCGGCTCGATGGACACCAGGCCCGCGCACTCGGTCATGCCCAGGATGTTGCGCACCGCGATGCCCGGCTTGCGCTCGAACTGCGCCGCCAGTTCCGTGGGCAGCGGCGAGCCACCGGTGTAGGCGACCTTGATCGACGAAATGTCTGCATCGACCGGCAGGTTGGCCAGCGTCGCGAGAATGGTCGGCACGCAGGCCAGCGCGGTCACTCGTTCGCGCTCGCAGAACTTCCAGTAGTTCCTGGTGAACGCAGGGTTGCGCATGCCGCTGAGTGTGGGCAGGACCTGGGTCGCGCCGATGGCGAGCATGGACAGGCCATACACAAAAGCCCCGGCGACATGGAACAGCGGAAACCCATTGAGCTCCACCGTGTGTTCGTCGAAGCCGTAAAACTGATGGGCAAACCAGCCGGTGTGAGCCTCGTTGCCGTGCGTGTGCTGCGCAAGTTTGGGGGAGCCGGTCGTGCCGCCGGTGTGGAAGCAGGCGGCGATGCGGTCGGGCGTGAGTTGTGGGTCAAACGCCAGCACGTCGCCGGCCTGCGCCAGCAGATCCTGGAACACCGGCACGCCTGGCGCCACGCTGTTTCCGACGCGGATCTGCAGCACCGGCAGGCACCGGATCGCCAGCACTTTTTCGACCATGGGCCAGAGCGGGAGTTCGTCGTTGGGACCGAGCGCAACAATCACCTTGGCACCGGACGCTTCAAGCAGCGCCGCAATGTGCTCGGGCTGCAGCAGGTAGTTGATCGGACAGGCCTTGCCCGCCAGTTGCGCGCCCCACAGCGCGAACTGCGTCTCGGGAATATTCGGCGCCAGAATGGCCACGGCATCGTCAGGCCCGACACCCAGCGAGCGAAACAGGTTGGCCGCCCGGTGGATCTGCGCCAGCAACGCGGCGTAACTCACGGCCACGGCCGGCTGCTGCAGGTCGCCGCTGGGCAGGTAGCGAAACGCATCACGGCCGGCAAAACGCTGCGCCGCATGGGCGATCAGGCCATAGGTGGTGCGCGCCGGGATCACCTGGTCATAAGGCGAGCGCTCCAGCGCCTCGATGTCGGCCAGCCCCCGGAAGGCGGTCGTGGTCATGCGGCGGCAGTTTGCCCCAGGCCCAGCAGCCGCATGGCGTTGCCTTTCAGAATGCCGGGCATCACTTCCGGCTTGAAACCGGCGTCTTCAAAATCCTTCATCCAGCGGTCCGGCGTGATCAGCGGGTAGTCGCTGCCGAACAGGATGCGGTCCTTGAGCAGCGTGTTGGCGTATTGCACCAGCTGCTTGGGGAAATACTTGGGGCTCCAGCCCGACAGGTCGATCCAGACGTTGGGCTTGTGGGTCGCCACGCTGAGCGCCTCGTCCTGCCAGGGGAAGCTGGGGTGCGCCATGACGATCTGCATGTCCGGGAAATCGATGGCCACGTCGTCGAGGTGCATGGGGTTGGAGTATTCAAGCCGCAGCCCGCCGCCGCAACGCATGCCGCTGCCGATGCCGCTGTGGCCGGTGTGAAAGATGGCCGGCATCTTGTATTCGGCAATCACCTCGTAAATCGGCCAGGCCATCTTGTCCTGGGGATAGCAGCCCTGCACTGTGGGATGGAACTTGAAACCCTTGATGCCGTGTTCCTCGATCAGCCGGCGTGCCTCGCGGGCACCCATTTTTCCCTTGTGCGGGTCGATGCTGGCAAACGCCATCATCATGTCGCTGTTTTTCTTTGCGGCTTCAGCGATTTCCTCATTGGGAATGCGGCGCCGGCCCATCTGCGTCTCGGCATCTACCGTGAACATGATCAGCCCGATCTTGCGCTCGCGGTAATAGGCAACAGTTTCTTCTATCGTCGGCCGGCGGCTGTTCTTGAAGTACTTGTCGGCGGCGCGGTCGTATTCCTCGCCGTAGTTGTCGAACGGGTTCCAGCAGCTGACCTCCGCGTGGGTGTGAATGTCAATCGCAATGAGGTTTTCGTAGTCCATGCTGTCTCCTGGTGGTTCGACTTGTTTCACACCTCATGCGGGTTAACACTGAGAAATGAGGCTGCAAAGTCAATTGAATTGGTTATTGTTTATAACAATAATCGATGCAACTTGCAAACCTCCCATGAGCACCAAAAAATCCCCCACCGACCTCCAGCTTGAACTCCGCGGCGACCACCAGGAGATCGCCGTGATCCGCCTGAGCCGCCCCGCCAAACGCAACGCCCTCAACGACGAACTGATTCTGGCGCTGCGCGACATGTTTGACAACCTGCCGGCCACCGTGCGCGCGGCCGTGATCCACGGTGAAGGCGCCCATTTCTGCGCCGGCCTGGACCTCGGCGAGCTGCAGGAACGCGACGCCGGCCAGGGCATGCACCACTCCCGCATGTGGCACGCAGCACTGGAACGGGTCCAGTACGGCCCGGTGCCGGTGATTGCCGCGCTCCACGGCGCGGTAGTCGGCGGCGGACTGGAGCTGGCCAGCGCCTGCCACATCCGCGTGGCCGATGCGTCCGCGTTTTATGCGCTGCCAGAAGGCTCGCGCGGCATTTTTGTCGGCGGCGGCGGATCTGTGCGTATCCCCAAGCTGGTAGGTGTCGCCCGCATGACCGACATGATGCTGACCGGCCGGGTCTACAACGCCGAGGACGGTGAACGCGCGGGTTTTGCGCAGTACCTGGTGCCCGAAGGCGAGGCCTTCGACAAGGCGCTGGAGCTGGCACAGCGGGTGGCCGCCAATGCGCCGCTGACCAATTACGCGCTGATGCACGCCCTGCCCCGCATCGCCGAGCAACCGGCCGACCAGGGCTTTTTCACCGAGTCGCTGATGGCCGCCATTGCGCAAAGCGCGCCCGAAGCCAAGGCCCGGGTCAAGGCCTTCCTCGATGGCAAGGCCAACAAGGTCAGCAAGGACTGATCCCCTCCCCAGCCCCGACAAGAAAAGACATGAGCGAGACAAAAACCCCTTCCGCCCCCCGCTACCGGCCCCTGACCTTCGGCGTGACACGTATCGCCGCTCGCGAGGGCGATGGCGGAACCCGTTACATCAAGGCCGACCAGCCCCTGGGCGACTACGCGGCGCGCATCACGGACCGCTTTCTCCACTGGGCACAAACCGTGCCGGAGCGCAGTTTTCTGGCGCGCCGGACCCGCCAGGCCGACGGCAGCACAGGCGACTGGCAGCATCTGAGCTACGGCCAGGCCCTGGCCAGCGCACGGGCCCTCGGGCAGGCGCTGCTGGATCGCGGCCTGAGCGTCGACCGCCCCGTGGTGATCCTCAGCGAAAACGGGCTGGAACATGCGCAACTGGCGTTAGGCTGCCTGTATGCCGGCATTCCCTACTGCCCGGCCTCGCCGGCGTATTGCCTGGTCAGCCAGGACTATGACAAGCTGCGCCACATTCTTGACACGCTGACCCCTGGACTGGTGTTTGCCACGGACGCGGCGCGGTACGGCAAGGCGATCCAGGCGGCCGTCGGTGCCGACGTGGAAGTGGTGCTGCACGAGGGTTCGCTCGATAGCCGGCCGACGACGTCACTGGCATCGCTGCTGGCCACCGCGCCGACCGCGCAGGTGGACGCCGCGATGCAGGCCACCGGGCCCGACACGATCAGCAAGTTCCTGTTCACCTCGGGCTCGACCAAGATGCCCAAGGCCGTGGTCAACACACACCGCATGTGGTGTGCCAACCAGCAGCAGATGCGCCAGTCGATGCCGGTGCTGGCCGACGAGCCGCCGGTGCTGGTGGACTGGCTGCCCTGGAACCACACCTTCGGCGGCAACCACAACGTCGGGCTGACCCTGTACAACGGCGGCACGCTTTACATCGACGACGGCAAGCCGACGCCGGCGCTCATGGGTGAAACCCTGCGCAACCTGCGTGAAATCGCACCCACGCTGTACTTCAATGTGCCGACCGGCTTCGAGGCCATCGCCAACGCCATGAAGACCGACGACGTTCTGCGCAAAAACCTGCTGTCGCGCGTCAAGATGTTTTTCTACTCCGGCGCGGCACTGGCCCAGCCCGTGTGGGATGCGCTGCACGAGACCCAGGAACGCGAGATCGGCGAACGCATCGTGATGGGCACCGGTCTGGGCATGACCGAGTCCTCGCCTTTTGCGGTGTTCGTCACCAACCCCAACGTCAAGGCCGGCCACCTCGGCGTTCCCACACCCGGGCTGGAGCTCAAGCTGGTGCCTGTCGACGGCAAGACCGAGGTGCGCTACAAAGGCCCGAACATCACGCCGGGCTACTGGCGCAATGACGAAGCCACCCGCGAGAGTTTCGACGAGGAAGGCTTTTTCTCGACGGGGGACGCCGTGCTGTGGATCGACGAAAACGACCCGCACCTGGGCCTGCGTTTTGATGGCCGCATTGCCGAAGACTTCAAGCTCGCGACGGGCACCTTTGTCAGCGTGGGGCCGCTGCGCGCCAAGATCATCGCCGCCGGCGCACCCTATGTGCAGGACGCCGTGATCACCGGCATCAACCTCAATGAAGTCGGTGCGCTGATTTTCCCGACCCCCGCCGTGCGCAAGCTGGCCGGTCTGCCGGACGATGCGCCCCTGCAGCAGGTGCTGGAAAGCGAGGCGGTGCAGGCACATTTCCAGAAGGTGGCCAACACGCTGGCCGCCAGTGCCACCGGCAGCTCCAGCCGCGTGGCCCGGTTGCACCTGATGGCCGCGCCGCCGTCCATCGACAAGGGCGAGGTCACCGACAAGGGTTCCATCAACCAGCGCGCCGTGCTCAAACACCGCGCAGCGCTCGCCGACGCGATGCACGGCGGCACGCTGCCTTTCACGATCCAGCCACAACAGGACAAGCCATGAATATCGACGGACACGCCGCACTCGTCACCGGTGGAGCTTCGGGTCTGGGCGAAGCCACTGCGCGAGAACTCGCGCGGCTGGGCGCCAAGGTCGCGGTGCTCGACGTCAACCTCGCACTGGCCGAAAAAGTGGCGGCCGATATCGGCGGCGTGGCCTGCCAGTGCGACATCACCAGCAGCGACAGCGTGGCTGCAGCGCTGAAAAAGGCCACAGCCGTCCATGGCCCGGCGCGCATCCTGATGAACATCGCGGGCATCGGCTCGGCCAAACGCGTGGTCGGCAAGGACGGCCAGGCCGCGCCGCTGGAAGATTTTGCGAAAGTCATCACCGTCAACCTGATCGGCAGCTACAACATGAGCCGGCTGTTTGCGGCCGACTGCGTGAAGCTGGATCCGCTGGAAGATGGCGAACGCGGCGTCATGATGTTCACCGCCTCGGTCGCCGCTTTCGACGGCCAGGTGGGCCAGCAGGCCTACAGCGCGTCCAAGGGCGGCCTGGTCGGCATGACCCTGCCGATGGCGCGCGACCTGGCGCAACACGGCATCCGTGTCTGCACCATCGCGCCCGGCCTGTTTGCCACACCGCTGATGAAGCAGCTGCCCGAACCGGTGCAACAGTCGCTCGCCGCATCGATCCCGTTTCCGCCGCGCCTGGGAAAACCCGAAGAGTTCGCGCAGCTCGCATGCCATATCGTCACAAATACCCACCTCAACGGCGAAGTGATACGGCTCGACGGCGCCCTGCGCATGGCGCCGCGCTGAAACAGGCACAGGCGAAACACGCCTGCCGGACCTTGCTGACCTCGTTCTTACCTTGATTTTCGTGTCCACTTTTACAACAGGAGACCTAGCATGACTTTTACCAAATCCCTACTCGTCCTCGCCCTGGCTGGTTCGGCAGCAGGCGCCGCCCTGGCCGACATCAACATTGGCGTCAGCCTGCCGCTGACCGGGCCGACCTCGGCACTGGGCATTCCGATCAAGAACTCCATTGCCCTGTGGCCCACCAGCATTGGCGGGCAAAAACTCAACGTCATCATTCTTGACGATGCCACCGACCCCACCAATGCCACGAAAAACGCGCGCCGCTTCGTGACGGACGACAAGGTCGACATCCTGATGGGCTCGGCCGCCACGCCGCCGGCCAACGCGGTCGCCGCCGTTGCCGCCGAAACCGGCACCATGCACCTGACCTTCGCGCCGATTGACGTGTCCACCGGCAAGGCCCCCTGGTCCTACAACACCCCGCAGTCCACCCTGGTGATGTCGCACGCCATCGCGGCCCACATGAAAAAAACCGGCGTCAAGACGGTCGGCTTCCTAGGCTACGCCGACGCCTACGGCGAACTCTTCCTGCGCGACATGAAGGTCAAGATGGCCGGAACCGACATGAAGTTTGTGTCCGAAGAGCGTTTTGCCCGCACCGACACCAGCGTCACCGGCCAGGCCCTGAAGGTCACGGCCGGCAATCCTGACGCCATCCTGATCGTCGCTTCGGGCAGCGGTGCAGCCATGCCGCACAAGGCGCTGATCGAGCGCGGCTACAAGGGCAAGATCTACCAGACCCACGGCGCGGCCTCGCGTGACCTGATGCGTGTCGGCGGCAAGGACGTGGAAGGTGCGTTTGTCGTGGCCGGTCCGGGCGTCGTGGCCGAGCAGTTGCCGGCCAACCACCCGAGCAAACAGGTGGCCATGACCCACGTGACGGCCTGGGAAAAGCTTTACGGCCCAAACAGCCGCAACCCGTTTGCCGGCCACGCCTATGACGCGTCCGTGATCCTGCAGAAAATCATTCCCATCGCTCTCAAGACCGCCAAGCCGGGCACCAAGGAGTTCCGCGGCGCGCTCAAGGCCGCCCTTGAAAACGCCGGCCCGATCGCGCTGTTTCACGGCACCGTGAACTACACCGCGACCAACCATGCGGGTTACACCGACGACACCGGCGTGATCATGCAGATCGTCAATGGCGACTGGAAGCTGCAGGCCAAATAAGCCGGCATTCCCGCGGGCAACCGGGCAGAGCGGCCAGCAGCCGCCCTGTCCGGCGCCCAGCATTTCACGGGCTCCCTGAAGGTATTTATGGATTTTTCAATTGCCAGCATCCTGCTGGTCGATGGCCTGACCAATGGCGCGATTTATGCGCTGCTGGGACTGGCCACCGTTCTGGTGTTTGCGGTGACCCGCGTCATCTTCATTCCGCAGGGCGAGTTCGTCACCTATGGTGCGCTGACGCTGGCCATCCTGCAGACCGGCAAGGTGCCGGGCACGATCTGGCTGCTGATGCTGCTGGCCGGCCTGGCCGCACTGGCCGAGGCCTGGCAAACCTGGAAGCGTTACCGGCTTGCAGGCACCGCGCTGCTGGCCGGTCTGAAGGTGCTGGTCGCCCCTGTCGTGGTGTCGCTGGTCACGCTGTGGGCCGCACCGCAGCAGTTTTCGCTGCTGGTGCAGGCGCTGCTCTCGGTCTGCATCGTCACCTGTTTCGGGCCGCTGGTCTATCGCCTCGCCTATCAGTCGCTGGCCGATGCCAGTTCGCTGGTGTTGCTGATTGTGTCGGTGGGCGTGCATTTTGCGCTGACCGGCCTGGGCCTGCTGTTTTTCGGCGCCGAGGGTTTCCGCAACCCGCCCTTCTGGGACGCTCGCTTCAGCCTGGGGGCGGTCAACCTGTCCGGCCAGGCGGTGATCATTGCGCTGGCGTCGATGGCGCTGATCGTGATGTTGTGGCTGTTTTTCGAGCGCACGCTGTATGGCAAGGCCCTGCGTGCGACCGCGGTGAACCGGCTGGGCGCGCGCCTCATGGGCATCTCCTCGCAAACCGCGGGCCAGCTGACCCTGGCCATGGCGGCGCTGATAGGCGCACTGTCGGGCCTGCTGATCGGCCCCACCACCACCGTGTTTTACGACTCGGGTTTTCTCATCGGCCTCAAGGGTTTCGTGGCGGCCGTCATCGGCGGCCTGGCCAGCTACCCGGGCGCGGCCATAGGCGCGCTGGCCGTCGGCATCATCGAAGCCTTCGGCTCCTTCTGGGCCAGCGCGTTCAAGGAAGTCATCGTCTTCACGCTGATCCTGCCGGTGCTGCTCTGGCGCTCGCTCAAGGGCGGGCACTCGGATGAGGAGCACTGACATGACCATCCGTAAATGGGGCCCCTGGGTCCTGGTCGCTGCGCTGCTGCTGGTCTGCATCCTGCCCGTGCCGGAGTTCTGGATCACCCAGCTCAACTACATCGGCATCTCCAGCCTGACCGTGCTGGGCCTGATCCTGCTGACCGGCGTCGGCGGCCTGACCTCCTTCGGGCAGGCGGCCTTTGTCGGCATCGGCGCCTACACCAGCGCCTACCTGACGGTGAACGCCGGGCTCTCGCCCTGGGTCACCTTGCTCGTCGGCCTGGGCCTGACCGCGGCCTGCGCCGTGGTGCTGGGCTGGATCACGCTGCGCATGTCGGGTCACTACCTGCCACTGGCCACGCTGGCCTGGGGCCTGTCGCTGTACTACACCATGGGCAACCTGGAAGCGCTGGGCAAATACGACGGCATTCTCGGTGTCACCGGCCTGTCGCTGTTCGGCTGGGAGCTGGGCCAGGGGCGGGTCTACCTGTTGCTGACCTGGTCGTTGGTGCTGCTCGGCACGCTGGCGCTGATTCACCTGCTCGATTCACGCGTGGGCCGCGCCATCCGCTCGCTCAAGACCGGCTCGCAGATGGCCGAATCCATGGGCATAGACACCCTGCGCTTCAAGATCGGCATCTTCCTGATTGCCGCGCTGTTTGCCTCGGTGTCCGGCTGGCTGTTTGCGCACTTCCAGCGTTCGGTCAACCCCTCGCCCTTCGGCGTGCATGTGGGCATCGAGTACCTGTTCATGGCCGTGCTAGGCGGTGCCGGCCATGTCTGGGGCGCCATCACCGGCGTGGCGATCACCAAACTCATGGCCGACCAGCTGCAGGTGCTGCTGCCCATGCTCATAGGCACCAGCGGCAGCTACGAGACCATCGTGTTCGGCGTGCTGCTGGTGCTCACGCTCAAGTACGCGCCTGACGGCATCTGGGCCTTTGTGGACCGCAAGCTGCCCAAGGCCCCGCGCAAGGTGGACTGGCAGGATGCCGCCCCGCTGCCGCACCGCGCCAAGCCGGCCGCCGGCGAGATCGTGCTGCAGGCCAGCAACATCCGCAAGGAGTTCGGCGGCCTGGTGGCGGTCAACGACATCAACTTCTCGGTGGCCTCGGGCCAGATCGTCGGACTGATCGGCCCCAACGGCGCCGGCAAGTCCACCACCTTCAACCTGATCACCGGCGTGCTGAGCCTGACGCGCGGCAGCGTGACCTTCCGCGGCGAAATCATCAGCAGCCTGCCCTCGCGCGAGATCGCCAAACGCGGCATTTCACGCACCTTCCAGCACGTCAAGATGATTGCCGACATGACGGTGCTCGAAAACGTGGCGCTGGGCGCGCACCTGCGCGGCAGCAAGGGAGCACCGTCGGCCATGCTGCGGCTGGACCGCACGGAAGAACAGCGCCTGCTGCGCGAAGCCGAGCAGCAGTTGCGCCGCGTCGGCATGGGCAACCACCTGCATGAACTGGCCGGCAACCTGGCCATGGGCCAGCAGCGGCTGCTGGAGATTGCGCGCGCCCTGTGCAACGACCCGGCCCTGCTGCTGCTCGACGAACCCGCCGCCGGTCTGCGCTACCTGGAAAAGCAGGCGCTGATCGACGTGCTGCGCCAGCTCAAGGCCGAAGGCATGAGCATCCTGCTGGTCGAGCACGACATGGACCTGGTGATGCAGGTCACCGACCGCATCGTGGTCATGGAGTTCGGCACCCGCCTGATCGAAGGCACCCCCGAAGAGATCCAGGCCAGCCCGGCGGTACGCGCCGCCTACCTCGGCACAGAACACTAGGTTTTCCAGCATGAGCACCCCTCTTCTCCAGGTCAAGAACCTCCACGCCGGCTACGGCAAGGCCGAAGTCCTGCGCGGCATCGCCCTGCAGGCCGAAGCCGGCAGCATCATTACCGTCATCGGCCCCAACGGCGCCGGCAAGTCCACCCTGCTCAATGCGCTCATGGGTGTGTTGCCGGCCACCGGCAGCATCGAATACGCCGGCCGCTCCATCATCGGCCTGCCGCTGGAAGAACGCGTCATGCTCGGCATCGCCCTGGTGCCTGAAAAACGTGAGCTGTTCGGCAGCATGTCGGTGGAAGACAACCTCGTGCTCGGCGCCTTTCGCCAGGTGCGCCTGCACAACAAGGCCTGGCGCGACCAGATGGAGGTGGTGTTCGAGCTGTTTCCGCGCCTGAAGGAGCGCCGCGCGCAGGAGGCCGGAACACTCTCTGGCGGCGAGCGGCAGATGCTGGCCCTGGGCCGGGCGCTGATGTCGCGCCCCACCTTGCTGATGCTCGACGAACCCAGCCTGGGCCTGGCGCCGCTGATCGTGCGGGAAATTTTTCGCACCATCGAGGCGCTGCGCCAGACCGGCGTGACCACCCTGCTGGTGGAGCAGAACGCGCGCGCTGCCCTCGAAGCAGCCGACCACGGCTACGTGCTGGAGATGGGCGAGATCGGCCTGAGCGGCCCGGCCGCCGACCTCGCGAAAGACCCGCGCGTGGTGGACACCTACCTGGGCGCATCGCGCAAGCCTGCAGCCACCGCCTGAGGCCATGGACTACCAGCCTCGCCTCGACGACATCCGCTTCATCCTGCATGAGGTGCTGGACGCACCGGCGCAATTGCAGGCGCTCGCGCCTTTTGCTGATGCTGATGCCGAGCTCATGGAGCAGGTCCTCGGTGAAGCCGGCAAATTCGTGGCCGGACAGATCGCACCGCTGCAACGCGGCGGCGACGAGATCGGCTGCACGTGGGACCAGGGGCGGGTCACCACCCCGCCGGGTTTCAAGGCCGCGTATGCCGCCTTCTGGCAAGGCGGCTGGCCGGCGCTGGCCTGCGCGACGGAGGACGGCGGCCAGGGCCTGCCCGCGGTGCTGGAGGCGATTCTGTACGAGATGCTCAGCGCCGCCAACCATGGCTGGACCATGGCGCCCGGCCTGTTGCACGGTGCTTATGAATGCATACGCCACCATGCCAGCGACGCCCTGAAGGCGAGCTACCTTGAAAAAGTGGCGACCGGCGAGTGGCTGGCCACCATGTGCCTGACCGAGCCACACGCCGGCAGCGACCTGGGCCTGGCGCGCACCCGGGCCGTGGGCCAGGCCGATGGCAGCTACCGCCTCAGCGGCACCAAGATTTTCATCTCCGGCGGCGAACACGACCTGACGGACAACATTGTTCACCTCGTGCTCGCGCGGCTGCCTGATGCGCCGCCCGGTCCCAAGGGCCTGTCGCTGTTCCTGGCACCCAAGGTCCTGCCCGACGGCCAGCGCAACACCGTTCATTGCGATCGCATCGAGGAAAAAATGGGCCTGCACGGCAGCCCGACCTGCGTGATGCGTTTTGACGAGGCCACCGGCTGGATCGTCGGCGAGCCGGGCCGCGGCCTGGCCGCGATGTTCGTGATGATGAATGCGGCGCGCCTGCATGTGGCCCTGCAGGGGATTGGCCTGCTCGAGGCCGCGTGGCAAAAGGCCGATGCCTATGCCGGCGAACGCCGGCAGATGCGCGTGCCCGGCCCGCGCGACAACACCCAGGCAGCGGACGCCATCAGCGGCCACCCCGCCATGCGCCGCCTGCTGGACACGCAGCGTGCCTGGATAGACGGCGGCCGTGTGCTCGCCTACCGCACGGCGATGGAGCTGGACATCGCAAAACACCACCCCGACGCCAACCGGCAGGACAGCGCGCAGCGCTGGTGCAGCCTGGTCACCCCGGTGCTCAAGGCCGCCTTCACCCACCAGGCTTTTTATGGCGCCAGCGAGTGCCTGCAGGTTTTCGGCGGCCACGGCTACGTGCGCGAATGGGGCATCGAGCAAATCGTGCGCGACGCGCGTGTGCCCATGATTTACGAAGGCACCAACGAGATCCAGGCCATCGACCTGCTGGTGCGCAAGGTGCTGGCCGACGGCGGCGCCGGCATGGCCGCGCTGCTGCAGGACCTGCAGACCGGCCTGGATGCCGGCCGCCCGCGCGACGCCGACGTGTTGCGCCGCTTTGCCGAGCTGCGCGACCTCACAGCCGGGCTGGCCAAGGCCAGCCAGACCGACCCGGTGCTGGCCTACGAAGCCGCCGACGACTACCTGCGCGCGGTCGCCCTCGCCCTGCTGGCCTGGGCCTGGAGCCGCATCGACCGGGTCGCGCAGAATGCCCCGCGCTGGCACCAGGCCAGCGCCGCGCTGCACTTGCGCGTGTTGCCCGAATTCGACATGCGTCTCGCCATCATGCGGGGTCAGTGCACACCGGCGCCCGCGGTATTGGCATAAAAACAGGCTGCAGCCCCCGTCCCATCTGCGCAAGAAGCTACTGAATTCATAGCATCGACAGGTTCAACCCATGCACCCGAGGAGACCGGCCATGACCCACCTTTCCCCCCAAGCTTCCCCCCACCCCTCCCTCTACCCGGCCGCAGGCGCGGCCAGCCTGCGTCTGCTGGGCGCCTCCGCCTGTGCGCTGATACTTTCCGCCTGCAGCAGCCCGCCGCTCGCTCCCACCCGCCCTGCCGCCACAGGCCAGGCGCCGGTTGTGGCCTGCGATGCGTTGGCGGCGCGCCTGAACCTGGCCGCCACCCGCGTGTTGTCGGCCCAGCGCTTGGAAGCCGGCCAGCTCAAGCTGCCGGGCATCACCCAGCCCCTGCCCGAACACTGCGTGGTCAAGGGACTCATGAACGAACGCACTGGGCCTGTCGACGGCAAGCCTTACGCCATCGGCTTCGAGATGCGCCTGCCCACCGCCTGGAACGGCCGCTTTTTCTACCAGGCCAACGGCGGACTCGACGGTTTCCAGACACCGGCCTATGGCGACATCCTGGGCGGCGGACCGGCCAGCAACGGCCTGCTCAAGGGCTTCGCCGTGATCAGTTCGGACGCCGGCCATGCCTTTGACCGCAGCTCCCCGATAGGCGGCGCCACCTTCGGCCTGGACCCGCAGGCGCGACTCGACTATGGCTACAACGCGGTGGCGCAGCTCACACCCATGGCCAAGGCGCTGATCCACACTTATTACGGCAAGCGGCCTGACACCTCTTACCTGGTCGGCAGCTCCAACGGCGGCCGGCACGGCTTTGTGACGGCCTCGCGCCTGCCGCGCGACTATGACGGCATTCTGGTCAGCACCCCGGGCTACCGGCTGCCGCTCGCGGCGGTGGCGCAGGTGTGGGGGGCGCAGCAATTCGCGTCGATCGCACAGCCCAACCCGGCCATCGGCCGGCCGGACCTGCGCACCGCATTCACGCCGGCCGACATGGCCCTGGTATCGCGCAGCATCCTGGCGCGCTGCGATGCGCTGGATGGCCTGGCCGACGGCATCGTGGCCGACCTGCAGGCCTGCCAGACAGCGTTTCGCGTTGACCGTGACATTCCCGTTTGCGCGGCCGGCGTCGCCACGGGCACCTGCCTGAGCCAGGGACAAAAAGACGTGCTCGCCAAAGTCCTGGCGGGGCCCAAGAACAAGTCAGGCGCAGCGGTGTACGCCAGCCTGCCGGCCGACCCGGGCATCGCGGGCAGCGACTGGGCCGCCTGGAAGTTCGTCAACAGCGTGGGACCGCGCGACGCGATTGCGCTGGGCTTTGTGTTTGTCACGCCACCGGCATCCCCCGCCGTACTGACCGGGCAAGGCAACACGCTGATCGACTACGCCCTGAATTTCAGCCTGGACACCGACCTGCCCAAACTCACGGCGACCAGCGGCGCCTACCGCGCCTCGGCCATGGCCTTCATGACACCGCCCGACCCGACGATGCACGAGTTTGTCGCACACGGCGGCAAGATGATCGTGTTCCACGGCACGGCCGACCCGGTGTTTTCCGCGCTCGACACGATCGCCTGGCACGATGCCTTCCGCCGCACCCACGGCGCGGCGGCCGAGCGCCACGCCCGGCTCTTCCTCGTGCCCGGCATGAACCACAGCCGCGGCGGGCCGGCCACCGACCAGATGGACCTGGTCGATGCCCTGGTGGCCTGGGTCGAGCGCGGCCAGGCACCCGAGGCCGTGGTGGCCCGCGCGCGCGGGCCGGGGTCGGCCGTGCCCAACCCCGAGGTCCCGGCGAGCTGGAGCCCGGCACGCACCCGGCTGCTCTGCCCTTACCCGCAAGTGCCGCGCTACACAGGACGCGGCGACACGGAAAGCGCCGCCAGCTTCGCCTGCGCGGCCCGCTGATAAAGTCACCCCATTCCACCCCACCCCAGGCACAGAACAAGATCCCACACCATGAGCGCCCGCGATCTTCCCAAACCTCCCGACCCGGCCGCCACGGCCACGGTGGACCAGGTCGACACCAGTTACCTGCAAAGCCTGATCGGCTACAACGCCAGGCGTGCGGCGCTGGCGGTCATCGAGGTGTTCATGGAGCGCATGGCGCCCTATGACCTGCGGGTCGTGGATTTTTCGGTGCTGTCACTGGTCACGCACAACCCCGGCATCACCTCGCGCCAGCTCTGCACGGCGCTGGGCATCCTGCCGCCCAACCTGGTGGCCATGGTCAACAGCCTGGAAAAACGCGAGCTGATCGCGCGCAAGCCGCACCCGCGCGACGGCCGGGCCATGGGCCTGCACCTCACCGCCAGCGGCAGCAAGCTGATGCGCGACGCCGAACACACCGCGGCAACGCTGGAAGCCGACGTCGCCGCCCGGCTCACGGCCAGTGAGACGAAAACCCTGCTGCGGCTGCTGCAAAAGATCTACCTGTAACGACCGGCTGTTCCCACCCCTAACGCATTCGTTCCAACTTTTCAAGCCCTTTTGGCTGTGAAGCTACACCCTGCGGGCGCAGGCAGCTATAAAACTAGTAGCAGTCCGGAATTTGCGCTATATTCGCCTTCCAAGCCCGTGCTTGCCGATCAACTCTGACAAAAACCGTGACCAGGAGATGCCCCCCATGAGTGCCAAAGAAAATGCCGCCGTCGGACAGCTGTTTGAACTGCTTGAGTCGCGTTACGCCCTGCGTGTGTTGTGGGCGCTCAAAGACGGTCATCCGCAGACTTTCCGGCTGCTGCAGGACAGCGTGGGCAGCATCACTCCGAACACCCTGAACACCCGCATCAAGGAACTGCGCGCCGCCGGCCTGATGGGTCACGGCAACGACGGCTACATCGTCACCGCCCTCGGTGCCGACCTGCTCAAACGCCTGAACGACGTGCAGGCCTTCGCCGCCAAATGGTCGGCCAGCCAGACCAAGGTCACGGCCGTCAAGAAGAAATAAGGCGCTGCCGCTCCCACAGAGACAGGCCCTGCGCCTGTCTTTTTATTTGGGGCGGGCCCTTTCAACGCCGAATTTAAGGCATAAAATCGGGCTGCAGCCCTTTTACAGCTTGCGCAGTCAGCTATTTATTTGATAGCACAGGCAGCCGGCAAACGACGCCCACCCGCGCTGCACCAGGCTGCAATTCCTTGTCTTGAAAAGGGCTTTGCTGCCCCAAGCTGCCCTCTTGTCCTCTGAACAAAGCCTTCGACCATGTCCGACCACAAACAACCCGAACAAAATCAAGACCTGAGCGGAGCCCCCAGCCCGGAAGAGCTGGAAGCTGCCCAGGCCGCCAACGAAGCCGATGCACTGAGCGCGGCCCAGGCCGAACTGGCCGTGTTGCAGGCGAAAAACACCGAACTGGCCGACAACTTCCTGCGCGCCAAGGCCGAGGCTGAAAACGCCCGCCGCCGCGCCGACGACGAAATCGCCAAGGCGCGCAAGTTCGCCGTCGAGAGTTTTGCCGAAAGCCTGCTGCCGGTCACAGACAGCCTGGAAGCCGGCCTGCAGCAGCCCGACGCCACGGCCGCCCAGATCCGCGAAGGTACCGAAGCCACGCTCAAGCAGCTCAAGAGCGCGCTTGAGCGCAACAAGGTGATCGAGATCAACCCGGTTGCCGGCACCCGCTTCGATCCGCACCAGCACCAGGCCATCAGCATGGTGCCGGCCGAGCAGGAAGCCAACACCGTGGTGGGCGTGCTGCAAAAAGGCTACCTGATTGCCGACCGCGTGTTGCGGCCCGCGCTGGTCACCGTGGCGGCACCGAAATAAATGAGCTGATTTGCGATGTTGCACTTGAAACGTCGAAAGTTATCCACAAGTCATCAACATGGTCCTGTGACCAGCGGCTGAAATCCTTGGCCTCCCGTCTTCAACCAACTTAACCAAGAAAATCTAGGAGTAAATCATGGGCAGAATCATCGGTATCGATCTGGGCACCACCAACAGCTGCGTGGCTGTGATGGAGGGCAACGTCCCCCGCGTCATCGAAAACTCGGAAGGTGCGCGCACCACGCCGTCGGTCGTGGCTTACCTCGAAAACGGTGAAGTGCTGGTCGGTGCCTCGGCCAAACGCCAGGCCGTGACCAATCCCAAGAACACGCTCTACGCGGTCAAGCGCCTGATCGGCCGCAAGTTCACCGAAAAAGAAGTGCAGAAGGACATCGACCTGATGCCCTACAAGATCGTGGCCGCCGACAACGGCGACGCCTGGGTTGAAGTGCACGGCAAGAAGATGTCGCCGCAGCAAGTGTCTGCCGACATCCTGCGCAAGATGAAAAAGACCGCCGAAGACTACCTCGGCGAGCCGGTCACCGAAGCCGTGATCACGGTGCCTGCCTACTTCAACGACGCACAGCGCCAGGCGACGAAAGACGCTGGCCGCATTGCGGGCCTGGACGTCAAGCGCATCATCAACGAACCCACCGCCGCGGCGCTGGCCTTCGGCATGGACAAGCAGGAAAAAGGCGACCGCAAGATCTCGGTCTATGACCTGGGCGGCGGCACCTTCGACATCTCCATCATCGAAATTGCCGATGTGGACGGCGAGAAGCAGTTCGAGGTGCTGTCGACCAACGGCGACACCTTCCTGGGCGGCGAGGACTTCGACCAGCGCATCATCGACTTCATCATCGACGAGTTCAAGAAGGAATCCGGCGTCAATCTCAAGAACGACGTGCTGGCCCTGCAACGTCTGAAGGAAGCCGCCGAGAAGGCCAAGATCGAGCTGTCTTCCAGCGCGCAGACCGACATCAACCTGCCTTACATCACGGCCGATGCGTCGGGTCCGAAACACCTGAACATCAAGATGACGCGCTCCAAACTGGAGCAGCTCGTCGAAGAGCTGGTCGAGCGCACCATCGCCCCGAGCCGCGTGGCGGTCAAGGACGCCGGCGTCGCCAGCGGCGACATCCATGACGTGATCCTGGTCGGTGGCCAGACCCGCATGCCCAAGGTGCAGGAGAAGGTCAAGGAATTCTTCGGCAAGGAGCCGCGCAAGGACGTGAACCCCGACGAGGCCGTGGCCGTCGGTGCCGCGATCCAGGGCCAGGTGCTGTCGGGCGACCGCTCCGACGTGCTGCTGCTCGACGTGACACCGCTGTCCCTGGGCATTGAAACCATGGGCGGCGTGATGACCAAGATGATCAAGAAGAACACGACCATCCCGACCAAGTTTGCGCAGACCTTCTCGACCGCTGAGGACAACCAGCCGGCCGTGACGATCAAGGTGTTCCAGGGCGAGCGTGAAATTGCTTCGGGCAACAAGGCACTCGGCGAGTTCAACCTCGAGGGCATTCCGCCTGCCGCACGCGGCACGCCGCAGATCGAAGTGTCCTTCGACATCGACGCCAACGGCATCCTGCACGTGGGCGCCAAGGACAAGGGCACCGGCAAGGAAAACAAGATCACCATCAAGGCAAATTCGGGTCTGTCGGAATCCGAGATCCAGCAGATGGTCAAGGACGCCGAACTCCACGCCGCCGAGGACAAGGAGCGGGTCGAGTTCGTGCAGGCCAAGAACAATGCCGAAGCCATGGTGCACAGCGTGAAAAAATCGTTGACCGAGTACGGCGACAAGCTCGACGCCGGCGAGAAGGAAAAAATCGAGGCTGCCATCAAGGACATGGAAGAAGCGCTCAAGGGCGAGAGCAAGGACGCCATCGACGCGAAGAACGCCGCCCTGATGGAAGCCAGCCAGAAGCTCGGTGAAAAGATGTACGCCGACATGCAGGCATCGCAGGCCGCACAGGCCGGCGGCGCGGCAGGCGGCGAAGAAGCTGCTGCCAAACCGGCCGACGACAATGTGGTGGACGCCGAAGTCAAGGAAGTCAAGAAGGGCTGATCCCCTTTTTGATGCACAGCCTCCGGGCAGCGAAGCGGAATCGGGGGCTTTCCCCGCATTCCGCTTTGCCGCATCCGGGGCACAGGAATCCTTTCCACTGAACACGCAATTGCCATGGCCATCAAAAAAGACTACTACGACACGCTGGGCGTTCCGAAAAACGCCAGCGATGAAGACATCAAGAAAGCCTATCGCAAGCTGGCGATGAAGCACCACCCTGACCGCAACCAGGGCAGCGCCAGCAAGGCCTCCGAGGAGAAATTCAAGGAAGCCAAGGAAGCCTACGAGATGCTTTCCGATGCGCAAAAACGCGCGGCCTACGACCAGTATGGCCACGCCGGTGTTGATCCGAACCGCGGTGGCGGTCCCGGTGCGGAAGGGTTTGGCGGTTTTGCCGAAGCCTTCGGCGACATTTTTGGCGATGTCTTTGGTGGCCAGCAACGCGGCGGACAGCGCGGCGGCCGCCAGGTCTACCGCGGCGGCGACCTCAGCTACGCGATGGAAGTCACGCTGGAAGAAGCGGCCACCGGCAAGGACGCGCAGATCCGCATCCCGAGCTGGGACGACTGCAGCACCTGCCACGGCACCGGTGCCAAGCCCGGCACCAAGGTGGTCACCTGCACCACCTGCCACGGCCACGGCGTGGTGCAGATGCGCCAGGGCTTTTTCAGCGTGCAACAGACCTGCCCGCAGTGCAAGGGCACCGGCAAGCTGATCCCCGAGCCCTGCGTCGCCTGCCACGGCGTCGGCAAGACCAAAACCACCAAGACGCTGGAAGTCAAGATTCCGGCCGGCATCGACGACGGCATGCGCATCCGCTCCACCGGCAATGGCGAGCCGGGCACCAACGGCGGCCCGCCGGGTGACCTCTACATCGAGATCCGCCTGAAGAAACACGACATCTTCGAGCGCGACGGCGACGACCTGCACTGCGTGGTGCCCATCGGCATGGCAACGGCGGCACTGGGCGGCGAGATCGAGGTGCCGACGCTGGCCGGCAAGGCCGCCATCGACATCCCCGAAGGCACGCAGACCGGCAAGCAGTTCCGCCTGCGCGGCAAGGGCATCAAAGGTGTGCGATCCAGCTACCCCGGCGACCTGTACTGCCACATCACGGTGGAAACGCCGGTCAAGCTGACCGAGCACCAGCGCAAGCTGTTCAAGGAACTCGACGAGTCCCTGAAAAAAGGCGGTGCCAAACATTCGCCGACCGAAGAAAGCTGGACCGACAAGCTCAAGGGCTTTTTCAGCGCCTGATTCAGCGCCTGAGGCCACGGCCACCTGGCTATTGATTTGATAGCTGGGTGCGCCCGTACCACCTGGGCTGCAGGCCTATTTGATACTTGTCCGGGCGTGCGGCGTCGATTTGCCTCAGGGTTGTTGCACACCGGCGCGGCGCAAGGCGCCGGGCTCCGATAAAGTCGGGGGCTGCCCCTCCCGCTTTCTTTGATGTCCACTCCCCTTTCCCCCAAACGCGAGCTCTGGCTCCTCATCACGCTGGCCGGTATCCAGTTCACACACATTGTGGACTTCATGGTCATGATGCCGCTGGGTCCGCAGTTCACGCAGATCTTCAACATCAGCGACGCCAGGTTCGGCCTGCTGATCTCGGCCTACACCTTTGCCGCGGGTGCCTCCGGCCTGCTCGCGTCCCTCTACGTGGACCGCTTCGGCCGGAAAAACCTGCTGCTGGTGCTGTACCTGCTGTTTGCGCTGGCCACGCTGGCCTGCGGCATCGCGCCCAGCTATGACAGCCTGCTGCTGGCACGTGTGGCCGCCGGCACCTTCGGCGGCGTGTTGGTCGCCATGTCGCAAACCATCATTGCCGATGTGATTCCCTTCGAGCGGCGCGGCCGCGCGATGGGCATCGTGATGTCCTCGTTTTCCGTGGCGACCGTCGCCGGTGTCCCCCTGAGTCTTTTCCTGGCGGCGCAGTTCGGCTGGCATGCGCCGTTTTTTGCGATTGCCGCGACATGCGGCGTGCTGGCGCTCGGCGCCTGGCTGACCTTGCCGGCGCTCGCGGGCCACCTGGAGCACCCGCGCAGCTCGCCCATCGACGGCATCGTGCAGGTTCTGCGGGACACCAACCACCTGAAGGCCTTCGTATTCACCGCCTTGCTGATGTTCGGCGGCTTCGCCATCATTCCCTACATCACCATTTTCATCACGGCCAACGGCGGCTTCACCGCCGGGCAGGTGCCGTATCTCTACCTGTGCGGCGGTGCGGCCACGCTGGTCACCGCGCGCTTCATCGGCCGCCTGACGGACTCGGTGGGCAAGGCCAGGATGTTCAGCATCATGGCGGTCCTCGCCCTCGCCCCCATGCTCCTGCTGAGCCAGAGCGCCGGTTTCGGCGTGTGGGGCATTCTGGCGGTCACCACGGCTTTGTTTATCGGCATGAACGGCCGCATGGTGCCGGGCATGGCGCTGGTGGCCAGCGCCGCCAACCCGCAACTGCGCGGTACCTTCATGGCACTCAATTCCTCGGTGCAATCGGCCGCCATGGGGGCTGCGGCCTTTGTGGGCGGCCTCATCATCAGCCGGGACGCGCAGGGCCTGGTGCAGCACTACTGGGGCAACGCCCTGGTCGGCGTGGTGGCCACGGTGCTCAGCCTGATGCTGGTGCGAAAGCTGCATCTGCACGGCGCGCCTTCCCTGCCCATCCGCGATAAAGTAGCCTGATTTTCCAACCAACCTTCTTCCCATCCCCATGAAAACAAAAGCAGCCGTCGCCTGGAAAGCAGGCCAAGCCCTGACCATTGAAACCGTGGACCTCGAGGGACCGAAGTTCGGCGAGGTGCTGGTCGAGATCAAGGCCACCGGCATCTGCCACACAGACTACTACACGTTGTCGGGCGCCGACCCGGAAGGCATCTTCCCGGCCATCCTCGGCCACGAAGGCGCGGGCATCGTGGTCGATGTCGGCCCCGGCGTGACCACGCTCAAAAAAGGCGACCACGTCATTCCCCTGTACACGCCGGAATGCCGCCAGTGCAAGTTCTGCCTGTCGCGCAAAACCAATTTGTGCCAGCTGATACGCGGCACCCAGGGCAAGGGCCTGATGCCTGACGCCACCAGCCGTTTCAGCCTGGACGACCAGCCCATCTTCCACTACATGGGCACCTCGACCTTCAGCAACTACACGGTCGCGCCGGAGATCTCGCTGGCCAAGATCCGCGAGGACGCTCCTTTCGACAAGGTCTGCTACATCGGCTGCGGCGTGACCACCGGCATCGGCGCGGTGCTGTTCACCGCCAAGGTCGAAGCCGGGGCCAATGTCGTGGTGTTCGGCCTGGGTGGCATCGGCCTGAACGTGATCCAGGGCGCGAAGATGGTGGGCGCCGACAAGATCATCGGTGTGGACATCAATCCCGCGCGCCAGGAAATGGCGCGCAAGTTCGGCATGACGCACTTCATCAACCCCAAGGAAGTGGACAACGTGGTGGATGCCATCGTGCAGCTGACCGACGGCGGCGCCGACTACAGCTTCGAGTGCATAGGCAACACGACCGTGATGCGCCAGGCGCTGGAGTGCACGCACAAGGGCTGGGGCCGCAGCATCATCATCGGTGTGGCCGAGGCCGGCGCCGAAATTTCCACGCGCCCGTTCCAGCTCGTCACCGGCCGCAAGTGGGAAGGCTCGGCCTTCGGCGGCGCGCGCGGCCGCACCGACGTGCCGAAAATCGTCGACTGGTACATGGAAGGCAAAATCAACATCGACGACCTGATCACGCACACCATGCCGCTCGAAGACATCAACAAGGGCTTCGAGCTGATGAAAAGCGGCGAGTCGATCCGCGGCGTGGTCCTCTACTAAGCAGGACGCCATGCCCATCAACACGTTCCAGCCCCTGCGCCAGGTCACAGCCGGTGTGCTGGACGTGGCCCTGTACGAGACCGGGCCGGCGGACGGCCCGCCCGTGTTCCTGATGCACGGCTTTCCCTACGACATCCATGCCTACGCCGAGGTGGCGCCCCTGCTGGCGGCGCAAGGCTGCCGGGTGTATGTGCCTTCCCTGCGCGGCTATGGCGCCACGCGTTTCCTGAGCGATGCCACGCCGCGATCGGGCGAGCAGGCCGCGCTGGGCGCCGACCTGCTGGCACTTCTGGATGCACTGGCCGTGCCACGCGCGGTGCTCGCGGGTTACGACTGGGGCGGCCGCGCCGCCTGCGTGGTGGCGGCCCTCTGGCCCGAACGCTGCGCCGGCCTGGTCTCGCTGAACAGCTACAACATCCAGAACATCGCCAAGGCCATGGTGCCGGACACGCCGGACAACGAGCACAGCCTCTGGTACCAGTATTACTTCCACAGCGAGCGCGGCCGCGCTGGCCTGGCAGCCGACCGGCGCGCCTTCTGCCGGCTGCTCTGGAAACTGTGGTCGCCGACCTGGGCCTTTGATGACGCCACCTTCGAGCGCAGCGCCGCCGCATTCGACAACCCGGACTTTGTCGAGGTTGTCATTCAGTCCTACCGCCACCGCTTCGGCCTGGTGGCCGGTGATCCGGCGCTGGCCGACATCGAGCGGCGCCTGGCGGCGCAGCCAGCCATCACTGTGCCCAGCATCACCTTCGACGGCAGCGACGACGGGGTGCGCCCACCCGCTGCCGCCGCACAACACGCACGCCTCTTCACCGGGCCGCGTTCACACCGCATCGTGCCGGGCGCCGGCCACAACCTGCCGCAGGAAAAGCCGCAGCTGTTTGCCGACGCCGTGTTTGAACTGGTCCAACAAGGCCTTGCCGCATGAACACGCCCCCCGAACTCCTCAGTGAGCACGCCTGCTTCGGTGGTGTGCAGCGTTTTTACCAGCACGCCTCCACCACCATCGGCCTGCCGATGAAGTTTTCGGTGTTCCTGCCGCCGCAGGCCGCGATAGATGCAGCCGGCGGCTCCGTGCCCGCGCTGGTCTACCTGGCGGGACTGACCTGCAACGAGGAAACCTTCATGGTCAAGGCCGGCGCGCAACGCCTGGCCGCCAGCCTCGGCCTGGCGCTGATCGCGCCCGACACCAGCCCGCGCGGCGCCAACCTGCCCGGCGACACCGACAGCTGGGACTTCGGCGTCGGTGCCGGTTTTTACCTCGATGCCACGCAGGCCCCGTGGTCGCGGCACTACCGCATGGAAAGCTACATCACCACCGAGTTGCTGCCGCTGCTGACCAGCACCCTGCCCCTGAAGGCCAGCCGCATCGGCATCTTCGGCCACTCGATGGGCGGCCATGGCGCGCTGACGCTGGCGCTGCGCCACCCCGGCCTGTTCAAGTCGGTCTCGGCTTTCGCACCGATCTGCGCGCCCAGCCAGTGCCCCTGGGGCCACAAGGCCTTCACCGGCTACCTGGGCGCCGACACCGCCACCTGGTCGGCGCACGACGCCACGGCCCTGATGACCAACATGCGCTCGGCGCCCTACCCGGGCGGCATCCTGATCGACCAAGGCCTGGCCGACAAGTTTTTGTCGGAACAACTGCACCCGCATCTCTTTGAAGCCGCCTGTGCCCAGGCCGGCCAGGCCTTGCAGCTGCGCCGGCATGCGGGCTACGACCACGGCTATTACTTCGTCGCCACCTTCATGGCCGACCACCTCAACCACCACGCCCGTCAGCTATCAGAGTGAATGCCTAAAAAAGGCTGCCCTGCGCAGAGGGCCGCACCGGCGGCTTGAACTGACTGAAGTCCAACTCGGTGCGCTGCCGGTTCAGGCCCAGCCGGTGGCAGGTTTTTTCAAAACG
Source organism: Pseudomonadota bacterium (assembly GCA_040389085.1). GTDB lineage: Bacteria > Pseudomonadota > Gammaproteobacteria > Burkholderiales > Burkholderiaceae_C > Polaromonas. Next base: position 15,619 of record JAZKAP010000001.1, on the reverse strand, counting down.
CTGTTTGATCAGGTCGGCCCACAGGCCGCTGCCTTTCATGCGTGAGGCAAAGTCGCTGTCATAGTCCTTACCGCCGCGCATCTCCTGGATGCGCGCCATGATGCGCGCCGCGCGTTGCGGGTAGTGCAGTTCCAGCCACTGCCTGAACAGCGGCGCCACTTCCCAGGGCAGGCGGACCACGGTGTAAAACGCGGTGCGCGCGCCGGCCTCAAAAGCGGCCTGCAACACCCGCTCCATGTCGTCGTTCACAAACGGAATCTGCGGGGCCACACTCACACCCACGGGAACACCCGCGTCGGCCAGCGCCCGGATGGTGCGCAGGCGACGGTGCGGCGCGGCCGCGCGCGGCTCCAGCTTGCGCGCGAGTTCGCCGTCCAGCGTGGTGATGGTCACATAGACCGCCGCCAGACGGTCGGCCGCCATGGGCGCCAGCAGGTCCAGGTCGCGCTCGACGCCGCTGGACTTGGTGACCACTGCGAGTGGGTGCCCCACTTCCTGCATCAGCTCGATCAGGCCGCGTGTCAGGCGCAGCTCACGCTCGACCGGCTGGTAACAATCGGTGGCCGAACCGATGTTGATCAGCTTGGGCACGTAGCTGCGTTTGCCCAGGTCGGCGCGCAGCATGGCGGCGATGTTGCGCTTGGCGATGATTTTTGTTTCAAAGTCCAGGCCCGGCGAGAGGTTGAGGTAGCTGTGCGTCGGCCGCGCGTAACAGTAGATGCAGCCGTGTTCGCAACCGCGGTAGGGGTTGACCGAATAGTCGAAGTAGATGTCGGGCGAATCATTGCGGCAGATGGCACTGCGTGCGTCCTCGAACACCACCTCGGTCGGGATCGGCGCCTGATTTCCAGCTGCGTCCTCCAGCGTGCCCCAGCCGTCGTCATAAGCGGCGCGCGCGTCCTTCTCGAACCGGTGGGCCAGGCGCGTGGCCGTACCGCGGCCCTTGATGGCGTGCAGGGGAAGAGTGACTTCGGTCATGAGTACGCACAGAAAATACTGTACAAACAAACAGTATAGTCACTCCGCCGCCATCCTGCCGCCCGTCACCCATTGCAGGCTGAAGCGCTACTTATTCAATAGCAGCTTGCGCCCGTCCCTCAAGGGCCGGAAGCACTTTTCGTTAGAAATCAAGGCTTCAGAGAGCGCTGGCACCCGCCCCGGGCGGCACACGCGCCGGCCGGCGCCGCGACTCCACGCCCAGGTACAGCGCGTGGCCTGCCAGCAGCGACAGGCCGAAGGCCGCCAGCATGCCCAGCGCATTGGCCAGCACCTGCGTGGGCCAGAGCTGGCTGACCACGGCATTGACTGCCAGACACACGGCAAAGTGAATCAGGAACACCGAGTAGGACATCTGGCCGAGCTGCAGAAGCCACGGCGCCTCCAGCCAGCGCGCCAGCGGTCGGCGGCGCTGCAGCACCACCAGCCCCAAAGCCACCACCAGCGCCACCAGCAGCCGGCCACGGAAGTCGAGCACCAGCGCCAGCACACCCAGCATCGCGATGACCGCCAGCCAGCGCGCCGGCCGGGGGCTGTGCGATGCCCACCAGGCCAGCATGCCCAGGGCGTAAGCACCAAAGAAGTACAGCCCCGTCATGTCCAGCGTCGTGCGCCGGTTGAACACCGCCATCGACGCGGCTGCAAGCAGCGCCACCCCCATGACCCCGACCCGCGCCGGCAGGCCGGGCCAGCGCCTGTGAGCGTGGCTGGACAGCGTGAAAAGCAGCACTGTCATCACGAACAGCTGGAAATCAATCGCCACGTACCAGATGCCGGCCGACAGCGCTTCCTGCCCCACGATGTCCTGCAGCAAAAACACATGGGCCAGCACCTGCCAGACAGTCGGCATGTCGGGCACCGAGGGATGCGGCGACCACGGCCGCACCAGCGCCGCGACCAGCGTGGTGACGGCCAGGGCCACGAAGAGGGGCAGCGCCAGCCGCTGGTAGCGGCGCAGGATCAGGCGGCCCGGTTGCCGGAACACCGCAACGCCCTGGGGCGCCAGCACGCTGGCGGCCAGAAAACCGCCGACCACCAGAAACACCTGCACCGCCATGCGCGCGTAGTCGTAAAGCCAGTTCATCAGCCCCTGCGCCGCCGTGTGGACCACGTCGCTCATGGGGCCGTAAAACGCCAGGTGGTGCCAGACGATCAACACGCAGCCCAGCGCCTTCAGGGCATCAATGCCGGGCAGGCGCTGCGCGGAAGGTGTCGGAGCAGCAACCGGCGACGTCATGCAGCAAAAAGCTTAAGCGCAGACCTTCTGGCGCGCTTCCTGGTACTCGCGCTTGAGTTGCGCGACAAAGTCGGCCGTGCTCTGCACCTTGCTGATCGCGCCAATGCCCTGGCCGCAGCCCCAGATGTCTTTCCAGGCCTTGGACTTGTCGCCACCGAAGTTCATCTTGCTCGGGTCGCTCTCGGGCAGGTTGTCGGGGTCCATGCCGGCCGCGCGTATCGACGGGGCCAGGTAGTTGCCGTGCACGCCGGTGAACAGGCTGCTGTAGACGATGTCGTCGGAATTGCTGTCCACGATGGCCTGCTTGTAGGCGTCCGAGGCGCGGGCCTCTTCGGTGGCAATGAAGGCCGAGCCGATGTAGGCGAAGTCGGCACCCATGGCCTGGGCCGCCAGCACGGCACCACCGGTGGAGATGGCACCCGACAGCGCGACCGGGCCGTCGAACCACTGGCGGATTTCCTGGATCAGCGCAAACGGGCTTTTGACGCCCGCATGGCCGCCGGCGCCGGCCGCCACCGCCACCAGGCCGTCGGCGCCCTTTTCAATCGCCTTGTGGGCAAACTTGTTGTTGATGATGTCGTGCAGCACGACGCCGCCGTAGCTGTGTGCCGCGGCGTTGATGTCCTCGCGTGCGCCCAGCGAGGTGATGTAGATGGGCACCTTGTACTTCACGCACATTTCCATGTCGTGCTCGAGCCGCTCGTTGGACTTGTGCACGATCTGGTTGATCGCAAACGGCGCGGCCGGCTTGTCGGGATGGGCCTTGTTGTAGGCCGCCAGCGTTTCGGTGATCTCGGCCAGCCACTCGTCGAGCTGCGACGCCGGACGCGCATTGAGCGAGGGCATGGCGCCGACCACACCGGCGATGCACTGGGCAATCACCAGCTTGGGGTTGCTGATGATGAACAGCGGCGAGCCGATGATGGGCAAGGGCAACGCGTTCAGCGGGGCGGGAAGTCTGGACATGGTGTCTCCGGTGATGGTTCTTGTGGGATTCTGAGAGAAAAGTGGGCCTGGCCCTTGTTTATCGGGCGACAGCCGCTATCGAATTTATAGCAATACAAATGAATCAGAAGGCCTCAAGCGCCAGCGCGGTCACGCTGTCGGCCCCTTCGACAATGCTGTCGCGGATGCCGGGCGCCTTGCTCAGCAGGTGGTCGGCGTAGAACACCGCGGTGGTGATCTTGGCCTGCATGAAGGCGGTGTCTTCACCGCGGGCAAGATGTTCTTCGGCCACCAGCAGCGAACGCGCCATCTGCCAGCCGGCGACCACGTTGCCGGCCAGCATCAGGTAAGGCACGCTGCCTGCAAACACGGCATTAGGCGACGCTTTCGTGTTGCCGGCGACAAAGTTCACCACATCCACAAAAGCTTCGCGCGCGGCCTTGAGGCGCCTGGCGACGGTCTTCGCTGCAGCGCCGCCCTGCTTGAGCAGCGCGGCCTCGGTGGTTTCGATCTGCGCAGCAATGCCCTTGGCCGTCTGGCCGCCGTCACGCGCGGTCTTGCGGCCGACCAGGTCGTTGGCCTGGATGGCGGTCGTGCCTTCGTAAATCGTCAAAATCTTGGCGTCGCGGTAATACTGCGCTGCACCGGTTTCCTCGATGAAGCCCATGCCGCCGTGCACCTGCACGCCCAGCGAGGTCACCTCCAGGCTCATCTCGGTGCTGTAGCCCTTGACGAGAGGCACCATGTATTCGTAGAAGGCCTGATTCTGCTTGCGCACCTCGGCGTCCGGGTGGTGGTGCGAGGCGTCATAAGCCGCCGCAGCCACCGAGGCCATGGCGCGGCAGCCTTCGGTGTAGGCGCGCATGGTCATCAGCATGCGCTTGACGTCGGGGTGGTGGATGATGGGCGCGCTCGCATTGATCGAGCCATCGACCGGACGGCTCTGCACGCGGTCTTTCGCAAAGGTCACGGCCTTCTGGTAAGCGCGCTCGGCGATCGCAATGCCCTGCATGCCGACGGCGTAACGCGCCGAATTCATCATGATGAACATGTACTCGAGGCCGCGGTTTTCCTGGCCGACGATGTACCCGACGGCGCCGCCGTGGTCGCCGTACTGCAGCACGGCCGTCGGGCTGGCCTTGATGCCGAGTTTGTGTTCGATGCTCACGCAGTGCACGTCGTTGCGCGCGCCGAGGGCGCCGTCTTTGCCGACCATGAACTTGGGCACGACAAACAGGCTGATGCCCTTGACGCCTTCGGGCGCGCCGGTCACACGTGCAAGCACCAGGTGCACGATGTTCTCGGCCATGTCGTGTTCACCGTAGGTGATGAAAATCTTGGTGCCGAAGACCTTGTAGGTGCCGTCGGGCTGCGGCTCGGCACGGCTGCGCACCATGGCCAGGTCCGAGCCGGCCTGCGGCTCGGTCAGGTTCATGGTGCCGGTCCACTGGCCGCTCACCAGCTTTTCCAGGTAGATCGCCTTGAGATCATCCGAGCCGGCCGTCAGCAAGGCCTCGATCGCGCCATCGCTGAGCAGGGGGCACAGCGCAAAACTCATGTTGGCCGAGTTGAGCATCTCGCCGCAGGCGGCGCCTATGGTCTTGGGCAGGCCCTGGCCGCCGAAATCCAGCGGGTGCTGCAAGCCCTGCCAGCCCCCCTCGGCATATTGTTTGTAGGCCTCCTTGAAGCCGGGCGTTGTGGTGACCACGCCGTCTTTCCAGCTCGACGGATTCTTGTCGCCCTCCCAGTTCAGCGGAGACAACACGCCCTCGTTGAACTTGGCACATTCTTCGAGCACAGCCTGCGCGGTGTCAAAGCCGGCTTCTTCAAAGCCCGGAATCTGCGCCACCGCATCGATGTTGGCCAGGTGTTTGATGTCAAACAGCATGTCCTTGAGGGGGGCTTTGTAGCTCATGTCGTGTCTCCAGTATCCAGGTATCAATCCATAGTCCGGTCATCCGGCGCAAAAAAAGGGCACCGCCAGCGATGCCCTGTTCCTTCCACCCGATTACAGGGCGGCAACCAACTCGGGGACCGCCGTGAACAGGTCGGCCTCCAGGCCGTAATCGGCCACGCTGAAAATCGGCGCCTCGGCGTCCTTGTTGATCGCCACGATGACCTTGCTGTCCTTCATGCCGGCCAGGTGCTGGATCGCGCCGCTGATGCCGGCCGCGATGTAGAGCTGGGGCGCGACGATCTTGCCGGTCTGGCCAACCTGCCAGTCGTTCGGTGCATAACCGGCATCGACCGCGGCGCGCGAGGCACCGAGCGCGGCACCGAGCTTGTCGGCCAGCGGGGTCATGACCTCGTTGAATTTTTCGGCACTGCCCAGGGCGCGGCCGCCGCTGACGATGATCTTGGCCGCCGTCAGTTCGGGCCGGTCGCTCTTGGCGATTTCGCTGCCGACAAAGGTCGACTTGCCGCTGTCGGCCACACCGGTCACGGTTTCCACAGCGGCAGAGCCGCCGGTGGCTGCTGCCGCGTCAAAACCCGTGGTGCGCACGGTGATGACCTTGGTGGCGTCCGAGCTTTGCACGATGGCAATCGCATTGCCGGCGTAGATCGGGCGCTCGAAGGTATCGACCGCATCGACCTTGGTGATGTCGGAGATCTGGCCGACGTCCAGCAAGGCCGCCACACGCGGCGCAATGTTCTTGCCCGAGGCCGTGGCGGGCAACAGGATGTGCGAGTAGCTGCCGGCCAGCGCGATGACCTGGGCGGCCATGTTCTCGGCCAGGCCGTGTTCGAAGTGGGCGCCGTCCACGTGGATGACCTTGGCCACGCCAGCAATCTGGCTGGCGGCCTGGGCGGCGGCACCGGCATTCAGGCCGGCCACCAGCACATGCACCTCGCCACCGCACTGGGCGGCCGCGGTGACGGTGTTGAGGGTGGCGGGACGGATGCTGGCGTTGTCGTGTTCTGCGATGACGAGTGCGGTCATGGTGTGACTCCTGGAAAACTGTTGATGTCTACGTTGTGCCGGCGCTTCCAATTTGATTCGCCGACCGTTCGATCCCCGCTGCGCGGGGCCCCTCGTCCGGGACGAATCAAATGACTTTTGCTTCGTTGCGGAGCTTGTCCACCAGCGTGGCGACGTCGGGCACCTTGATGCCGGCGCTGCGCTTGGGCGGCTCGCTGACCTTGAGCGTCTTGATGCGCGGCTTGACGTCGACACCGAGGTCTTCCGGCTTGACGTTGTCGAGCTGCTTTTTCTTGGCCTTCATGATGTTGGGCAAGGTCACGTAGCGCGGCTCGTTCAGGCGCAGGTCGGTCGTGATGATGGCCGGCAGGCTCAGGCTCAGGGTTTCCATGCCGCCGTCGACCTCGCGCATGACCACGGCCTTGCCGTCGGCCACATCGACCTTGGAGGCAAACGTCGCCTGCGGCCAGCCCAGCAGGGCCGCCAGCATCTGGCCGGTCTGGTTGCAGTCATCGTCAATCGCCTGCTTGCCCAGGATCACCAGTTGCGGTTGCTCCTTGTCCACCAGGGCCTTGAGCAGCTTGGCCACCGCCAGCGGCTGCAGCTCTTCAGCGGTTTCCACCAGGATGGCGCGGTCGGCGCCAATCGCCATGGCCGTGCGCAGGGTTTCCTGGCATTGCGCCACGCCGCAGCTCACCGCAATCACCTCGGTCACCACACCCTTTTCCTTCAGCCGGGTGGCCTCTTCGACGGCAATCTCGTCAAACGGGTTCATGCTCATCTTGACGTTGGCGATATCGACACCGGTGCCATCGGATTTGACGCGGACTTTGACGTTGTAATCCACAACGCGTTTGACGGGTACCAAGACCTTCATGCAGGACTCCAGAGTTGATTGAATTGACGTGTACGTAAAGCACTCGATTCTATGCTGCGGCTGCCGGCCTTCCTGAAGCACAGGCTTTGGGGAGTGAGGCGCACCGACAGGACAGAATAAAAAAGAACGATCGTTCTATTTCATTATAAAGACCCCTTGCACCCGAATTAGAGCCGCCGACCCAAAGCACTGTTGCCCGGGCGACAATTGCGCGCCAAATTAACAGACCGTTGGGTCGGTTAATTGGGGTAAGCATGGACAGACTGGTGCCCATCACTGACTTAAAGTGAGCGTTCCGAATGAATCAGGGCAGCACCGCCACTGAATCAGCCCTCAACAAAGTCATCCGGTCAGCCCTCTGACCATCCGGAGTGTTTATGAAAATCAAACCGATTGCCGCCGCCCTGCTCACCGTCTGCAGCGGCCTTGCCTCTGCCCAGACCGTGCTGACCGTTTCGAGCTGGCTGCCACCAACCCACAGCCTGAGCATGGCCCAGAAGGAATGGTGCGACCTGCTGGAGAAAAACACCGCCGGCAAGATGAAGTGCAACATCCTGCCGCGCGGCGTCACCGCAGCGCCCGGCACCATGGACGCCGTCAAGAACGGCCTGGCCGACGTGTCCTACACCGTGCACGGCTACACCCCGGGCCGTTTCCTCTACACCCAGATGGCCGAGTTTTCCTTCCTCGGCAACACGGCCGAACCCATCTCCGTGGCCTTCAACAAGGTGGCCATGAAGAACCCGCAGTTCCAGGCAGAACACCAGGGCGTGAAGGTCATCTCCTTCTTCACCCACGGCCCCGGGATTGTGTTCAACACCAAGCGGCCCGTGACCAACGTGGCGGAACTCGGCGGCCTGAAGTGGCGCGTCGGCGGCGGCATGGTCAACGAGATCGCAAAAACGCTGGGCATGAACGTGACGCTCAAGCCGGCACCCGACTCGTACGAGCTGCTGTCCGGCGGCGTCATGGACGGCACGCTGTTCCCGGCCGAGTCCACCGAGTCGTTCAAGATCGACAAGATCATCAAACACGCCACCACCTTTCCCGGCGGCCTGTACAACACCAGCTTTGTTTTCATGATGAACCAGGCCAAATACGACAAGCTGTCGGCCGACGAGAAAAAAGCCGTTGACGCCATCTCCGGCGAAGTGGCTGCGCGTATTTACGGCCGCGGCTGGGACCGCGTGGATCGCCGCGCCATGGGCCTGATGCAGGCCAACAACGTGCAGATCGTCAAGGCCGATGCGGCTTTTGTCGCCGACGTCAAGGCCAAAACCGCCCCGCTGGAACAGAAGTGGGTCAAGGACGCCGAAGCCAAGGGCCTGAAGGACGCGGCCAAGGTGCTGGCCGAGTTCCGCGCGGAAATCGCCCGCCAGGAAAAATAACCGGCTGACGTCCGAACGCCAGCCCCGGCGCGGCCTCATGGACAATGAGGGCCGCGCTTTTTTTCATGGATTGAGGCACATAGATTGAACAAGCTCATCGAGAGGGTCTGCGGCCTGCTGGCCGCCCTTGCCCTGTTTGCCATCATGGCGCTGACTTTTTTTGACGTGGGGGGCCGCAAGCTGCTCTCCAACTCCATCACCGGCTCCCTGGAGCTCACCGAGCTGCTGATGGTGGTGGTGATTTTTGCGGCCCTGCCGCTGGTCTCGCTGCGCGGCGAACATGTGGTGTTCGATTCGCTGGACCACTACCTGCCCGAGGCTGTGCGCAAAGTGCAGCGCGCCCTGATGCAGCTGATCTGCGGGGCCGTGTTGCTGGCCCTGGGCTGGCTGATGTGGCAAACCGGCGGCCAGTACCTGGAAACAGGCGAGACCACTGCCCAGCTGAAAATCCTCAAGGCTCCGTTTATCTACGGCATGGCCTTGCTGTGTGCCGTGGCCGGCGTGATCCACCTGGGCATGGCGTTTCGCCCGGCCTCCGATGCCGACACCGGTGAAGGAGTCACGCTGTGACCGAAGCCCTGCTTGGTTTTGGAGCCATTTTTGTGCTGGCGCTGCTGCGCCTGCCGCTGGCTTTTGCGATGGGGCTGGTCGGCATTGTCGGCATGGGCCTGACACGCGGCTGGTACCCGGCGCTCGCCAGCACGGCGCAGGTGGTGCACGAAACCGGTTTTGCCTACACGCTGTCAGTGATCCCTCTGTTCATCCTGATGGGCAATTTTGTGGCGCGCGCCGGGCTGGCCCATGAGCTGTTTCATGCCGCCTACGCCTTCATCGGCCACCTGCGCGGCGGCCTGGCGCATGCCACCATCGCGGCCTGCGCCGGTTTTGGTGCCATCTGCGGCTCGTCGATCGCAACCGCCGCCACCATGAGCAAGGTCGCCTACCCGTCGATGAAACGGCTGGGCTACAGCGACTCGCTCTCGACCGGCGTGATTGCCGCGGGCGGCACGCTGGGCATCATGATTCCGCCTTCGACCATCATGGTGATCTACGGCATCGTGACCGAAACCAACATCGGCAAGCTGTTCGCGGCCGGCGTGATTCCGGGCATCCTGATCGCCCTGCTGCTGATGGTGGCTGTGGTGTTCATGACCTTCATGGACCCGGAGCATGCGCCGGCCGGAGAAAAGTCGAGCTGGTCCGAGCGCTGGAAGGCCTTGCGCGGCATCTGGGGCGTGTTGCTGCTGGTGGTGCTGGTGCTGGGTGGCATTTACGGCGGCGTGTTCACCGCCACCGAGGGCGCGGGCATCGGTGCGGCCGGTTCCTTCCTGTTTGCACTGGCGCGGCGCCGGTTGACGGTCAAAGCCACGTTCGAGGTGCTGGTCGAATCGGCGCGCACCACGGCCATGTTGTTCACGCTGCTGATCGCTGCGACCATTTTTGCCAACTTCGTGAACTTCACCTCCATGCCCAATGACCTCAAGGAGTGGATCACCCACCTGGGCCTGTCACCGGTGATGATCGTCGCCGCGATGATGCTGATCTACGTGATCCTCGGCACCGTGATGGAAGAGCTCACCATGGTGCTGCTGACCATTCCGCTGTTTTTCCCGATCGTGGTGTCATTGGGTTTTGACCCAGTCTGGTTCGGTGTGCTGATCGTGATGGTGATCCAGATCGGCCTGATCTCGCCGCCCGTGGGCATGAACCTGTTTGTGCTCAACACCCTGCTGCCCAAGGTCGGGCTGGGCGCCATCTTCCGCGGCGTCTGGCCCTTTGTGGTCATGCAGGTGGTGGCGCTGGGCATCCTGCTGGCCTTCCCCGGGCTCAGCCTCTGGCTGCCCTCTTTCATGAAGTAAAGGCAAGCGCCGCCCCGGGACAGGCACGGCACGGCAGACCTCAGGAGGTCGAGGCCTTGACGTCCTGCGCCGGCAGGGCCCGCGTGTGAATCACCCGCTGCGGGTATGGGATCTCGATGCCGTTCTCGCGCAGGGACTGCAGGATGGCGAGGTTGATGCGCGAGCGCAGGTTCTGCTGGCCGTTCTCGGGGTCCGTCATCCAGTAGTTCAGCGTGAACTCCAGGCCGTCGGCCCCGAAATTGGTCAGGTTGACCCCCGGGCCGGGGTCGCGCAGCACACGGTCCTGTGCAAGCGCCGCCTCGGTCAGCAAACGCATCACCAGCTCGACGTCGCTGTCGTAGCCCACCGACACCACGGTGGACTGCAGCACGCGCGAATCGGCCAGGGAGAGGTTTTCAATCCGGTTGCTGATGAACATCTCGTTGGGCACGATGGACTCGCGCCCGCCCAGCGAGCGCACCACCGTGTAACGCGCGTTGATGTCGGTGATGCGGCCCTCGAAGTTGTCGACCCGCACGTTGTCGCCGATGCGCACGCTGCGTTCGGCCAGCATCACAAAGCCGCTGACGTAGTTGGCGGCCAGTTTCTGCAGGCCGAAGCCTATGCCCACGCCGATCGCTCCACCCAGCACCGACAGGGCCGTCAGGTCGATGCCCACCGCCGACAGCGCCATCAGCAGGCCCACAAACATCAGCACCGCGCGGGTGGCGTTGCTGACGGCCTTGCGCAACGACAGCTCGTTGCCGGTGGCCGAGCGCAGCAGGCGTGTTTCAATCGCCGCGGAAATCCACAGCGTGATCAGCAGCACCACCCCGGCCGTCACCGCGCCCTCGAGCATGGTGCGCACCGACAGGGTCGAGTTGCCGACCTTCCACTTGATGTCGTCCAGCTCCTCGAGTACCACCGGCAACAGGCCGCTGACCCAGAGCACCATCGCCAGCCAGGCCAGCCATGAAATCGTGCGCTCCAGGGCCCGCACAAACGGGGCTTCCTTGAAGGCCACCTGCAATACCTTGACGCCCAGACGAATCACCGCCAGCGCCAGCAGCACAGGAACCGCCACCTTGAACACGGCCACGGGAAACAGCCGCGCCAGCAGGGTCTGGGCCGCGTAGGCAAACGTGAGCAATAGCAGCGGAAACAACACGCCGTCAATCACGCGCCGGCCAAACAGGATGGAGTTGCCGTCGGCCACCAGGTGCGCGCGGCTGGCCACCCGCACCAGCAGCCAGGCCAGCAACACACAGGCGACCAGTGCCGCGAGCTCGGTCAACGCGGTGGGCTGAGCCAGCGCCGCAAACCATTCGTCGAGCGTATCGATGCGGGCTGACGCCGCGCGGGAGCTCACAGGGCCGGCCATTGGGGCTTCCTTTTGTCGATGAAGGCCTGCACGCCCTCCTGCGCCACCGGGTGAACCATGTTGCAGGCCATGGTCTGGCCGGCGAGCTGGTAGGCGGCCGCGATGCCGGTTTCGCGCTGCTGGTAAAACAGGGCCTTGCCCATGGCAATCGCCTCGCGCGGTTTCGCCAGAATGGCCTGCAACATCTGCTCGATTTCTGCGTCCAGCGCCTCGGGCGCCACCACACGGTTGACCAGGCCGCGCACGCGCGCTTCTTCGGCACTGATGAAGCCGCCGGTCAACAACATCTCCATGGCCTGCTTGGCGGGAATGTTGCGCACCAGCGGCACGCTCGGTGTGGCGCAGAACAGGCCCACGTCAATGCCGTTGACACCAAAACTGGCTTGGCTGGCGGCCACCGCCAAGTCGCATTGCGCCACCAGCTGGCAGCCGGCGGCCGTAGCCACCCCCTGCACCCGGGCCAGCACCGGCACCGGCAGGGCCTGGATGCTCAGCATCATGCGGGTGCATTGCGCAAACAGCTTCTGGTAGTAGGCCAGTTCGGGTTGCGCGCGCATTTCCTTGAGGTTGTGTCCCGCGCAGAAAGCCTTGCCCTCGGCGGCCAGCACCACGATGCGTGCACCAGGGTCGGCGGCCACGGCGTCCAGCGCGGCCTGCAGGGCGGCCAGCATCTCTTCGCTCAGGGTATTGAAGGCGGCGGGACGGTTCAGCGTCAGCCAGTTCACACCGCGGTCATCGCGGGTATGCAGCACGGGGGCCGAAGAATCATTCATGGCAGGACTCTACAGGTCTATAAATCGGCAAGCACGCGAATGTGCGCCTCCACGCTGCGAGCCAGCGCACCCAGGTTGTAGCCGCCTTCGAGCGACGAGACGATGCGGCCCTTGGCGTAACGTTTGGCCACGTCCTTCATGCGCATGGTGATCCAGGCGTAGTCCTGCTCGGTCAGGCCCATCTGGCCCAGGTCGTCTTCGCGGTGGGCGTCAAAACCGGCGCTGATGAAAATCATCTCCGGCTTGAACTCCTCCAGGCGCGGAATCCACATCATCTCGATCAGCTCGCGGATGTCCATGCCCTTGGTGTAGGCCGGCACCGGCAGGTTGACCATGTTGGTGGCCTGCGTGTCGGCACCGGTATAGGGGTAATACGGGTGCTGGAAAAAACTCACCATCAGGATGCGGTCGTCGCCGCGGATGATGTCTTCCGTGCCGTTGCCGTGGTGCACGTCGAAATCGACAATCGCCACGCGTTTGAGGCCGTGCCGCTCCAGCGCGTATTTGGCCGCCACTGCAATGTTGTTGAAATAACAGAAGCCCATGGCCTTGTCGCGGCAGGCATGGTGGCCGGGCGGACGCACCGCGCAAAAGGCGTTTTCAACCTCGCCCGCCATCACCGCGTCGGTGGCGGCCAGGGTGGCGCCGGCCGCACGCAGGGCCGCCGTCCAGGTGTGCACGTTCATCGAGGTGTCAGGGTCGATCTGCGCGTGGGTCGGGCCGCCCGCCAGGATCTCGTCGGCGAGCTGGTCGCTCAGGCCGCGCAGCGAGGCGATCAGCATGCGGCCATGCGCCAGCTCCAGGTCGCTGATCGACGCCAAGGGCGCCTCACGCCGGTCCAGCGCATCGCCGACGCCGGTGATCAAGAGACGGTCTTCAATCGCGTCGAGCCGCTCCGGACACTCCGGGTGGCCGGCACCCATCTCGTGTTTCCAGCAGTCTTTATGGGTGAAGTACGCGGTGCCGTTCATAAGAGAAATTTTGCGGTAAGGTTGATGGCATGAACGCGAAACAAAAAATTCAAACGCTCTTGAATCAGCTTAACACGGTCATTGTGGGCAAGCCGGCCCAGGTGCAGGACTGCGTCGCCTGCCTGCTGGCCGGCGGGCACCTGCTGATCGAAGACGTGCCGGGCGTCGGCAAGACCACGCTGGCGCATGCGTTGTCGCGTTCCTTCGGGCTGCAGTTTTCACGGGTGCAGTTCACCGCCGACCTGATGCCCAGCGACCTGACGGGGGTGTCGATCTACGAGCGCCAGAAGGAAAGTTTCGTGTTCCACCCCGGGCCGATTTTTGCCCAGGTGCTGCTGGCCGACGAGATCAACCGCGCCAGCCCCCGCACGCAAAGTGCCCTGCTCGAAGCCATGGAAGAAAAGCAGGTCACCGTCGAGGGCGAAACCCGGCCCCTGCCCGTGCCGTTTTTTGTGATTGCCACCCAGAACCCGCACGACCAGCTGGGCACCTACGCCCTGCCCGAGTCACAGCTGGACCGTTTTCACATGCGCATCTCGCTGGGTTACCCGGACCGCGCCGCCGAACGCGAACTGCTGGCCGGCGGCGACCGCCGCGACATGGTGGACAAGCTGGCCACCGTGCTCGCGCCCCATGACCTGCTGGACCTGCAGCAGCAGGTGCAGCAGGTGTATGCGTCGGAGCCGCTGCTCAATTACCTGCAGGACCTGGTCGCGGCCACCCGGTCGGGCCGCTGGTTTTTGCAGGGCCTGAGCCCGCGCGCCGGCATCGCCCTGGTGCGCGCCGCACGCGCCCAGGCCTTCCTGAGCGGGCGCGACTACGTGGCGCCGGACGACATCGTGGCCGTGTTGCCGCAAACCGTGGCGCACCGGCTGATCCCCGTCAGCGACGCCGGGCGCGGCTCGGTCGAGCAGGTGCGCGCCATGATCGAGGCCGTGCCTTTGCCATGAGGCAGCCCTCTCCTTGCGGACCTGATCCGCAATCCACGGCGGCAAGGGCTTGCGACGTGCTGCATGGCAGGGCCACCCGTCCATGAACGCGACCACCCTCAACCCCCTGACCTTCGTGCGCGGCCGCTTTCAGCAATGGTGGCAAAGCCGCCTGCCGCTGACCGACAGCGTGCTGCTGACCCAGCGCAATGTCTACATCCTGCCGACGCGGCCCGGGTTGATGCTGGCGCTCACGCTGATGGTGTTGCTGGTTGCCTCCATCAACTACCAGCTCAACCTGGGCTACCTGCTGACCTTTCTGCTGGCCGGCAGCGCCCTCACCGGCATGCATGTGTGCCATGGCACATTACGCGGGCTTGCCATGAATTTGATAGCACCTCCCGCCCATTTCGCGGGCACTGCAGCCATTTTTGACGTCAAACTCACGAACAGCCGGCGCTCTGTGCGGCACGGCATCGGCATCAGCGTGCTGGCCGCACCCGGCGGGACTGGCCAGCCGCACTGGGCCTGGACCGACGTACCGGCGCAGAACAGCGCCACGGTGCAGGTCGCTTTCACCCCGCAGCACCGCGGCCTGCACCGCCTGCCCACGCTGACCGCCGAAACCCGCTTCCCGCTCGGCACCTTTCGCGTCTGGACCATCTGGCGCCCCGCCGCGCAGATGCTGGTCTACCCGGCGCCGGAGTTGCGCCCGCCGCCCCTGCCACCCGGCGAACCACGCTCCGGCGGCGCCGACGCCTCGGCCCGCTGGCAGAGCGCCGGTGAGTTCGACGGCGTGCGCGGCTACCGCCGCGGCGACCCGCTCAAACTCGTCATGTGGAAAAAAGCAGCCAAGGCCGACGACCAGGGCAACGGCCTGGTGGTGCGCGACACCCAACAGGCCCAGCGCCACGAACTCTGGCTCGATTTCCTGCAAGCCGGCTCGCTCGGCACCGAAGCGCGGCTGTCGCGGCTGTGCGCCTGGGTGCTGCAGGCCGACAAGCTGGGCCTGCGCTACGGCCTGCGCCTGCCGGGGCTGGAGATCAAGCCGTCCAGTGGCGAGGCGCACAAACGGCAATGTCTGGAGGCGTTGGCTTTATGTTGACCAGCACGCACACCCCTGCACGCGGGGCGCGTCAGCCCTCCGTGGTTCGGGCTGAACTTGTACAAGCTGTCTTCACCTCCTGCGTTGGAGGTGGGCCAGCAAGCCGGGGGTTGCCCGGCGGCAACTCACTTTCTTTTGCGTCGCCAAAAGAAAGTAAGCAAAGAAAAGGCGACCCTGCTGTCTGCGACCCCTGCGCTGCGCTTCGGGGCAACCTGCGGTGCTCGGTCCAGCCGGGGCCGGGCTCGAACTCGCTGCGCTC